>JACRJO010000014.1 GCA_016219985.1 Sphingobacteriales bacterium
ATCCTTTACAGTATAGATTTTGACCGGTATTATATTGGCCAAACGCAGCATTTCGAAAACAGGCTTCTGCGTCACAATGCCGGTACTGAAAAAGCGACCGCCCCTTACAGGCCTTGGACCCTCAAATGCCTGATCCTGAAAAACTCGAGATCGGAGGCCATGATCCTGGAGAAAAAAATAAAGAATCTCAACAGGATAAAACTCGCTGCCTTCATTCATAAATATGCCTGAGCGGCCCCGACGCGGCTGCGCCGGCCGGGGTGCAGACCGGCATAGCCGCGTCTGCATTCGAGTCCGGTCTTCCGCTCTAGTAACCCCGGTTTTTTTACGGGGTTATTTTTATACCGACGAGACATTAAAATTACATGGATCGGCCGGTGCTAATGTCTGTCGGTATAATACCGGGAATAATCACTGCAAAACTAATGTCTGAAAGGTATTATTTGGATATTTTCCCCGGCAGGAGCACCGGCTTTTTTCTCAGCTGGTTATTAAAATTATAGGCCAGGGTCAGCCGGTAATTCCGCGTCCGGGTCAGGCTGAAACTTTCCAGGTTAAAATGGGTTCCGTAGGTAAATATCTTCCGTTGCTGGTTGACAAAGGGGTCAATCGTATTCACGGTAATGATTAACCGTTTATCAAGAAATTTCCGCTGAATACCCAGGTTCATGCTGGTGTTCCACCGGGCATAGCCCTGGGGGGAGGCAAAGCGGTTCAGGTTGAAGCCCCCGTTGAAACTCCAGCGGTCTGTGGGATTGAAATTGAAATTCAGGTTCGATGTGAAAGAGCCCCCGTCCCTGAAATTCCGCACCGTTTTATCAAAAGCACTGTACCGGGTATAAGTATAACTGGTGCTGAAGTTCACCCGCAGTTTTTGGGATAGCGTAATGCCGTTCCAACTGCTGACCTCGTATTCCCGCCGGTCGCTGATATTCTCCCAGGTCACCTGGGTCTTTCCATCCCCGAGCAGGGTTCTTACCTGGCTGAAGATATCCTGAACCTGGTTAAACCCGATACCAAGGTTCAGGAAATATTTTGTCCTGGTGCGGCCAATAATGAAATCAAAATTGTGGGCCGTGGAGGCTTCCAGCCCGGCATTCCCGAACCGGATATTATAAGGATCCGAAAAATCGATCGTGGGATTCAGTTCCCCGATGCCCGGCCGCCGGATACTCCGCCGGTACGCAAGGGTGAGACTCAGTTTTTCCTTCCAGGTCTTATTGATATTGGCAAAGGGCAGCCAGGTCAGGTAATCGTTCTTCACTTCCCGGTTTTCTTTCAGCAATTCAAACCAGATACCCGTCCGTTCCGCGGTAGCGCCTGCAGTGAAACTGAAATTTTCTCCCAACACCTGTTTTACCGAAGCCCGCAGGTTACTCACGGTCTGGTGAAACCGGAAATGATTGCTCAGCAGGTCCAGCCGCTCCATTGTGCCTTCCGGTTTCTTTTTGTAACTGGCCTCGGTCAGCACCTCGTTGTTGGAACGGTTATACAGGCTGCCCACCGAAATAAAGGTCTTTGCATTCCCCAGCATTTTATCATAATTCACCCGGAAGGTATGGCCGTTCACCCTGGTCAGGTTGTCCTGGCGCTGCATCGAATCCACCCCGGTAGGGCTGAAGTCGGGATAAAAAAATTGCTGGTAGAAATCGCGGTTATTTTCATTGCGGGAAAACTGGTAACTGCTGATGAACCGGAGGGTTTCGCCGGGTTTCCCCTTCCAGGTATAGGTCAGGCTGGTATTGGGATTGTACGCTGTACCGGTACTTTGTATTTCCCGTTCACTAAGTTTCCATAACTCATCAAAGCGGTTGATATTCCGGTACTCCGTGGTATTGTAGTTGTCAAAATTGTTCTGGTTATAATGCAGCACCAGGTTGAGGAGATGATGCTTGCTGAAATCATAATCCAGGTTAAACCTGAAATTAGGCCGCAGGTTCTTATTGGTGTACCCGCTTGTGGTATTAAAAAAATTGGAGGAGTCGGCATACAAATTATTCCGGACCGAATACCCGTTCCCCAGGTAGCGGTTATACCCCGCACCGGCATTGATACTGAAAGCGAATCCTTGTTTACGGTAATTGAAACTTCCGTTGACGGAGGCTTCTCCCCTTGTACCTCCGGATACCGAAAGCCGCCCGCTTTTACCTACTCTCCCCTTCCTGGTAACAATATTGATCACGCCTCCCTGTTCATTGGCATACTGGGGTGGCGGGTTGGTCATCACTTCAATCTTTTCGATAGAACTGCCCGGCAGGGATTCCAGCAGGTCCTGCAACTGCTGCATGTTCAGTTCAACGGGTTTATCATCAATCAATATCCGGGGCTCCTTCCCCCGTACCGACACTTTGCCATCGGGATCCCTGGTCACCAGGGGAACCTGCGTAAGCAATTCACTCGCATTGCTTCCCGCGGCCAGGGCCGACTCTCCTGCGTTGAACGTGATATTGCCATCCTTCGACTGGATCAGCGGTTTCTCGGCATAGATCAGCACTTCTTCCAGCAGCTCATCCGACTTGGGCTTCAGGATGATATCGGGAAGGTTAAAATCAAACCGCTCCATGCGGAAATGGATGCTGTCGATTACCAGGGGCTGCAGGCCCACATAACTGAACGACAATTTATAATAGCCAAACGGAATCCCCGTAAAACTAAACTGCCCGTCCTTACCGGTCAGCACGGTTCTTTTCGCCAACGTGTCGGTAAACGATAATAACCGAACCGTGGCTCCTTCTAATGCCTTATTCCGGCTGTCCATTACATTCCCCGTCAGGATACCAGGAATGGTCTTGTCCTGCGCGGAAATCACCAGCGCTGTACAGAAAAACAAGATCGTTATGAGGAATCTGTTCAACATGCCTGATTAGACGGCAAAGATACTGCATACCAGTGGCTCATAAGGGGGTGAATTTCAGCAATATCCGTGATAATACCCTGTTTTTCAGCCGGCCACAGAGTTATGACAACCTGTCATTATCTTACCAGATTTGGGTATATTTGCTGTTCAAAAATTGGTTTGAATGCTTGATGTAATGACCGGTAAAATCCAGGAAGAGAACAGGCAGGGGGAAGCATATGCACCTTTCGAAAATGACCCGAATCTTTATAAAAAAAGATTCTATATAGAAAGTTATGGATGCCAGATGAACTTTGCCGACAGCGAAGTGGTGGCGTCTATATTAAACAAAGAAGGATTTGGCGCCACCCGTAACCTGGAAGAAGCGGACCTGGTCTTTATCAATACCTGCTCGATCCGGGAGAAAGCCGAGCAAACCGTGCGCAAGCGGCTTACAGAATTCCGCAAACTCAAAGAAAAGAAAAAAGGAATGCTGGTTGGTGTGCTGGGTTGCATGGCGGAGCGGTTGAAATCAAAATTCCTCGAAGAAGAAAAGCTGGTGGATATGGTGGTGGGACCGGATGCATACCGGGCCCTGCCCGAGCTGGTTTCCGAAGCAGAAGGCGGGCAGAAAGCCGTGAATGTATTGCTGAGCCGTGATGAAACCTATGCGGATATCTCCCCCGTACGTTTAGACAGCAACGGGGTCAGCGCTTTTGTGAGCATTATGCGGGGCTGCAATAATATGTGCTCCTTCTGCGTGGTGCCCTTTACCCGGGGAAGGGAAAGAAGCCGGGATGCGGCGAGTATCATCCGGGAATGCCGTGATTTATTTGAAAAGGGATACCGGGAAGTAACCCTGCTCGGTCAGAATGTGGACAGCTATTATTTCGTGGAGGAAGAAAGCGGTTCTGTTATCACTTTTGCCCGGCTGATGGAAGAAGTGGCCGGAATCTCTCCCCTGCTCCGCGTCCGTTTTTCCACCTCTCATCCCAAGGATATTACGGATGAAGTGCTGCAGGTGATGGCCCGGCATGAAAATATCTGCAAGTACATTCACCTCCCCGTGCAGAGTGGTTCCACCCGCATTTTGCAGCTGATGAACCGGACCTATACCCGCGAATGGTATATGGCCAAAGTGGACAGGATACGGGAAATCATACCCGGCTGCGGCCTGTCCTCCGATATTATCGCGGGATTCTGCACCGAAGAAGAAGAAGATCACCGGGATACCCTGGCCGTGATGGACTACAGCCGCTATGATATGAGTTATATGTTCTTCTACAGTGAACGCCCCGGTACCCTGGCGCAGCGCCGTTACCAGGACGATGTGCCGGATGAAACCAAGAAGAGAAGATTGCAGGAAATAGTTGACCTGCAAAACCGCCTTTCCTTAGAAAGCAACCAAAGAGATACCGGCAAATCCTTTACCGTACTGATCGAAGGCGACAGCAAACGCAGTGAAGGGGACTGGATGGGCCGGAACTCGCAGAACAAAGTGATCGTATTTCCGAAAGAACAATACAACCTGAAGAAAGGTGACTATGTAAATGTGCAGGTACATGACTGCACCCAGGCCACCCTGCTGGGGAAAATCATTCAATAACCTTTTATTATCCCGCGGGACAGATATATGGATATTCAAAGTATTAAAAACCGGTTCGGTATCATCGGCAACTCCCCTGCCCTTAATTACGCCCTGCAGGTAGCCATCCAGGTGGCGGCTACAGACCTGACAGTTCTGATAAACGGGGAAAGCGGGGTGGGAAAAGAAGTATTCTCGCAGATCATTCATTCCCTCTCTGCCCGGAAGCACAATCCTTTTATCGCAGTTAACTGCGGCGCAATCCCGGAAGGCACGATCGACTCCGAATTATTCGGGCACGAAAAAGGTTCCTTTACCGGCGCCGTGGATGCCCGCAAAGGATATTTTGAGACCGTGAACGGCGGTACTATTTTCCTGGATGAGATCGGGGAATTGCCCCTCGGTACACAGGCCCGTTTGCTGCGGGTGCTGGAAACGGGGGAATTTATCCGTGTGGGTTCATCAAAAGTTCAGAAGACCGATGTACGGGTGATCGCGGCGACCAATAAAGATCTCCTGCAACATGTGCAGTCCGGCAGATTCAGGGAGGATCTCTATTACCGGCTCAGCACCGTTCCCATCCGGGTGCCGGCCCTGCACGACCGGCCGGAAGATATCCATATCCTCTTCCGGAAATTCGCCGCAGATTTTGCCAATAAATACAAAACCTCCCCGGTACAACTGGATGAGGAAGCAAAACAACTGTTAATAAATTATCCCTGGCCCGGGAATGTGCGGGAATTGAAGAATATTGCAGAACAGATATCGGTGCTGTCGCAGAACAAACAGATCACGGCGAAAGAACTGAATAAATTCCTGCAACCCTATTCCAGCAACCGGTTACCGGTACTGGCGGCTTCTCACGGAAATGGACCGGAATTTGCGAATGAACGGGAAATCCTGTACAAGCTCTTCTTTGACATGAAGAAAGATGTGACAGAACTGAAGCGAATGTTCCTCGATATGTTACAAAACCCGGAATTGGTAGCGCAGAACCCGCATTTCCTCAATGAACTAAAAGAAATGCGTTCCCCCGGGCAGGAACTGATCCAGCCGATGCATCTGCCTGCATCGGTTCAGCCCCTGTCGCCCGCTGTTCAGCCGGTGCTGATGAACAATGATATACATGATCATGTGGAAGTGGAAGAAAGCCTCAACATTATGGACAAGGAAAAAGAACTGATCATCAAAGCCCTGAAAAAACACAAGAGCAAGCGGAAAGACGCCGCCCTTGACCTGGGTATCAGTGAACGGACCCTGTACCGGAAATTAAAAGAATACGATATCGAAGAATAATGACCCGCCTAAAAAAAATAGCGCCCCTGGCCGCCATTGCCCTGATCAGCCTCTTCGCCCTGCTGGGAAACAGCAGTTGTGGTATTTACCGGTTTACCGATGCATCCATCCCGGACAGTATCAAAACCATAAAAGTGAACCTGATTGAAAACAGGGCTACTTATATCAACCCGCAACTGAGTCCCCGCTTGTCAGATAAGCTGAGGCAGAAGATTGTTTCGCAAACGAAACTGACACAAACCAATAATGATAATGCCGACTGGGAGATCAGTGGCACCATTACCCAGTACTCTTTCAGCACTTCCGCTATTTCAGGCCAGCAGGCTTCGAATAACCGGCTGACCGTGGGCGTGCAGATCATCCTGACAGACCGGAAAGCAGATAAAATTGAAAAACATGAAGTGAGCCGCAGTTTTGAATTCAAAGGCGACCGTAGTTTTCAGCAGGCGGAAAATGAACTCGCGGAGGAAATGATCCGGACGCTGACCGATGATATCTTTAATAAACTTTTTTCCAAATGGTAACAGTATCCCAGGCTGCCTGAATGGAAACAAATCACTTATTTTGCAATAATGAATGTCAGTATCGATCAATTGGTAAAGTCCCTGCTGCAAAAAGATTCGCTTGAGCAGTGCAGCCTGCCGGAACTGACAGCCTATGCGGAAAGCAACCCGTATTTCGGCGCTGCCCAGCTCCTGCTGGCCAAGAAATTCCAGGCTGAATTACCGGAAAAATTTGAAGAGCAGTACCAGAAAACCCTGCTCTATTTTCATAACCCGCTTTGGGTAGAGCATTTGCTGAATGAAACCGGGGCGGCGCTTATCCATCGCCCGGAGAAAGAAGTAACGGCTGTCCCTGCGCCCGTAGAAGAGCCGGCGGTGGAAATGGTCCAGCCTGAACAACCCGCGATGCCCGGTATTCCTGAACCGGTGAATCCGGAACTGGCTGCCCCCGCGGAAACAGTGGAGCCCCTGTCCCCGGCAGAACCTGCGCCCCCGGTTACCCCCGCCACAGCAACCAACGACCTGTTGTTTGAACCTTACCACCTCGTAGATTATTTCGCATCCCAGGGCATCCGTTTTAAAGAAGAAGATAAACCTTCGGATGAATTTGGTAAACAACTCAAGAGTTTTACCGACTGGCTGAAGACCCTGAAACGCCTGCCCGTTACCGAACTGGGGAATACGATCAGTGTGCAGGCCGAGCAAAAAGTGGAACAAATGGCCGGGCAGTCCATTACCGACCGGGAAATCCTGACCGAAGCCATGGCAGAAGTCTGGGAAAAACAGGGAAATGTGTTAAAAGCCACCGAGATATACAGCAAATTAAGTTTGCTCGAACCCGCTAAAAGCCCTTATTTTGCAGCGAAAATCGAAGCACTAAAGAAAAAAAACTGATATGACGACTTTATTTGTGATCCTGATAATCCTGGCTTCTGCGATACTTGGACTTATTGTGCTGGTGCAGAATCCGAAGGGAGGTGGCCTGACGGGCAATATTGCCGGTTTCAGCAACCAGTTTATGGGCGTAAAACAAACCACAGATGTGCTGGAAAAAGGCACCTGGATCTTTGGTGCGCTGATCGGCCTGCTTTGCATGGTTTCGGTATTCTTTATTTCAAAGAACGCCCCCTCTTCCGGTCCTGACAGGACAAACGATGCCACCGGCGCTTCTGTACCTGTACAGGCAAAGCCCGCAAATAACAATAATACCCTGCAATTAAATCCCCCGCCTGCGGCTACTCCCGACCCGGCAAAAAAATAAGGGATACTATATTTAACGGAGCCCCGGTCTGATTATACATCAATCGGGGTTTTTTATTTAAATTGATCCTGCTATGAAAAAAAGAATAATCCTTGGAGGGCTGCTGATCCTGTTGCTGGCGGCTTCCTTTGCCGGTTATAAAGTACTCGGGCCCGCTGTATCGGATGAGTCCGGAAAATATTTTTACATCAGGACCGGTGAGAACATGGATACACTTACGGATCACCTGGTGTCCCGTAAGGTGATCAGCAGCCGTCCCTGGTTCAGTAAGGTGGCAGGCTGGCTGGATTTCAAAACAATAAAACCGGGCCGGTATGAACTGAAAAATGGCATGAGCCTATATAAACTGGTCCGGATGCTCCGGGCTGGTGACCAGAAACCTGTAAAACTGGTGATAGTGAAGGAACGCACCCGGGAACTTTTCTCCGGAAAGATGGGAAAGAAATTCGATACCGAATGCGACTCCCTTACCATGATCCGCTTTCTGAACAGCAATGATTCCCTGCAGCGATATGGCCTGGATACGAACACCGTGCTATCCGTGATCCTGCCTTATACCTACGAGATAAAATGGAACAGTTCCCCCGGTAAAATGATTGAACAATTCCAGGTCTCCTATAAAAAATTCTGGAACGAAGAGCGCACTCAAAAAGCGGCCCGGCTCAGCCTGACCCCGCTCCAGGCCACGATCCTGGCTTCGATCGTGGAGGAAGAAACAACTAGGAAGGCTGATAAGTACAATATCGCCAGCACCTACCTGAACCGGTTAAAAATCCGGATGAAACTCCAGGCCTGCCCCACGGCCAAATATGTGAGCCGTGATTTCCAGTTAAGCCGGATCACGGAGAAACAGACCAGCCTGGTATCTCCTTACAATACCTACCTCAATGAAGGGTTGCCGCCCGGCCCGATCTGCACCCCTTCCCTTGAATCCATAGAAGCGGTACTCGATGCCCCGTCCACCGGTTACCTTTACTTTGTGGCCAGCGATAAATTTGACGGGAGCACGGTCTTTACCAGCAATTACGAAGACCATATGAAATATGCCCGGCTTTTCCAGGCTGAACAAAAAAGGCGGTCCGATTCGCTGAAAAAAACACGCGGAAAATAGCATGTCTCTCCTGAATAAAATACTGCACAAAATAGAAGCGATCCCCCCGCTGGCCTTCCTGGTCAGGAAGAGTAAGACTACTTCCCTGCCCGGTTTCAGCGGGATTGCACTCTATGATGTGGTGGTATTTTTTATCGGGCAGGTAAGAACCATCGGTATGACGGAACGGGCTTCGGCCATTGCCTTCAATTTCGTGATGGCCATTCCGCCGGCGATCATCTTTCTTTTTACCCTGATCCCGTTCTTACCCATCACCCAGGATTTCCAGGAAGAGATGTTCACCCTGATCCGGGATGTGATACCGGGAGAAAAAGATAATGCGGTACTCATTAAATTCCTCGAGGACTTTATCAATAACCCCCGGAATGGTTTATTATCCCTGGGCTTTATCCTGTCCCTGTTCTTCTCGTCCAACGCCATGATGGGGATCATGCGGTCCTTTGATAAAAACTATATTGGGTTTAAAAAAAGAAAGGGACTGCAAACCCGGCTGGTGGCGATCAAGATCACCCTCTTTCTTTATTTCTTTGTATTTGCTTCCGTTTTGCTGCTCGTGGCCCGGGGAGCCGTATTAAAATGGCTGGGGGTCACGAATGAAACGGCGCTGGCCATCATCAACAACCTCCGCCTGGGGGTGGTGATCTTGCTGTTCTTTGCCTGCATCTCCTTTATTTACCGGCACGCACCTTCCGTACACAAAAAATGGAAACTGATCAACCCCGGTTCTATAGTGGCCACCTTCCTCATGCTGCTGATGACCTTTGCCTTCTCCTGGTGGGTGTCCCATTTTGGCAATTATAACCAGCTTTACGGTTCCATCGGGACCATCCTGATCATCATGGCCCTGATCTTTATTAATTCCCTGGTCTTGCTGATCGGCTTCGAACTGAATGTCAGTATCTCTTCCCTCCGGAAAATGGCGGACGAGCGGAAAGAAAACGGGAACGGGGAAGAAGGGATCTCTGCCTGATCGCCGCCGGCCGTTCCTTTTTTTTCGGTCCCGTTCCGGCCCCGGGGAGTGATCCCCCTCATTTTTTTTCCATTTATTTATGGAAATTGAAAAGCGGGGCATCCTAACAGCAAACCACCCACTCAAACTTAAAACCTTGCTTATGCTTTCCCATCAGCAACTCAGCCGGATTATCATTATCGGATTTATGGTATTGGTTGGCTACGCCCTGGCCAAGGCTTTTTACCACAACAGTGTACTGGGCATCATTTTGGGACTTACCAGCCTGGGGGCCGGTATTTATTTCCTGCACCTGCTGGTAAAGGCGAGGGAAGAAATGGAAGCGGAAGAAAGAGCCTGACCAGTCAAAGTATAGCCATATTTTTTTTAAGCCATTCAAATCACCCTTGTGAAAGCCCTGCTTATTGCATTACTGCTCCCGGTGTTGGCCGGCTGCCGCTTCAGCCCGGAAAAGAAGGAACATGTACTCCCGGGCAAAACAGGATTAAGCGCCGGTGCCATCCCCGGCGATCCGGACAGCAACACCCATACTATTCATGTATTTGCCGCCCTTTGCGACAATAAATACCAGGGAATTATCCCGGTACCTGCCGTTATGGGTAACGGGCAGGATCCTGACAATAATCTTTACTGGGGCTGGGGACTCGGGATCAGAACTTATTTTAATAAAAGCAGGGAATGGAAACTGATTCGCAAAACAAAACCCGCCTATCCCTTACTCGAAAGACTGGTCTACCGCCATCATTCCGGCAACTACTATCTCGTGGCAGACGCGTATGACGGCCGCGCTATGAAAGATTGCCTGGACCATTTCCTGCTGGGTGTTTCCGGTAAGAATAAAGAAACGATCCGGGTTGATTCGGTGACGATCGGCCTGGGCGGGCATGCAAAGCTGCTGGCTTTTGTCGGGCATAACGGCCTGATGGATCTCTCCCTGCCCAGCAGCTACCCGAATAACGATAAAAGAAAAAGAGACTGCATGATCCTGGCCTGTTTTAGTAAACGCTATTTTAGCCCTTATATAAAGCAGGCCGGCGCCAATCCCCTGCTCTGGACCAGCAACTTATTCGGACCGGAAGCGTATACACTTCACGATGCGCTGAGCGCTTATATTAAAGGAGAAAATACTGCCACCATTCAGACAAAGGCGGCTGCCATTTATGCGAAGTACACAAAATGTTCTGTACAAGCTGCAAAAAAATTATTAGTCACCGGCTGGTGATCAGCCATCGGTTCCATTGTCCCCCTCTGCCATCTTCAGTTCCCATTGCTCCAGCAATCCTTTTTTCATTGCATGATCCAGGTCCTGCCGGTCGTAATGTCCCGCTGCACTCTTTTGCCGGAATGCTTCATACAATGTCACCGCACAGGCCACGCTGATATTCAGGGAACGGATAATGCCCACCTGCGGAATGATAAAATTTCCGTCGGCCAGTGCCCGGATATCCTCACTCACCCCGCTGTGTTCATTCCCGAATACCAGTGCAATGGGTTCGGTCATATCGATCTCATACAACCCCACGGCATCACTGCTCAAATGGGTTGTCAGTATTTTAGTGTACCGTTTCCGGAGGGCGGCAAAACAATCCGCTGCATCGTCAAACTGGTGCACGGTTAACCATTTGGCCGCACTGGAGGAACTGCGGGCACCCCATTTCTTATGCCGGGGTATCCTGTTATTGAGGATATAAACCTCCTGCACCCCTACGGCATCGCAGGTACGCATGACGGCGGAGATATTATGCGGGTCAAACACATTCTCCAGTACCACCGTCAGGTCGGGTTGCCTCCTGGACAGAACGCCGGTCAGTTTTTCTCTTCGTTCGGGTGTCATACCGCTATGCCTGTTTAGCTGCAAACATCGTTATTTTAACTATTTTTAATCAGGATGATTTTTACCCATCCCTGACCTGCCATGAAATATTCACCGGTTCAAAACTATATAAACGGGCGCTTTATGAATGCCGCTGTGCCCGTTTCCCTGCCCGTTATATCCCCGCTGGACGGCACCCTCTTATCCGAAGTACCCTTGTCAGCCCCCGCCGATCTTGCACTGGCTGTGGAAGCAGCCCGGGCCGCATTCCCGGGATGGAGCAAAACACCTATCAAAGAAAGAGTGCAGGTTTTTTTCCGGTACAAAACACTGCTGGAAAAACACCTGGAAGAACTGGCGGCATTATGCAGTGAGGAAAATGGAAAGACCCGCAGTGAAGCAATAGCTGAAATCGAGAAATGTATTGAACTGACTGAATTTGCCTGCTCACTGCCGCAATTAGTGACCGGCGAAATACTGGAAGTAAGCAAGGGAGTGGAATGCAAAACGGAATATGTTCCATTGGGTGTGGTCGCCTCCATTGTCCCTTTCAATTTCCCGGCCATGGTGCCCAACTGGACCATCCCGAATGCCATTGCACTGGGCAATTGTATGATTCTAAAACCTTCGGAAAAAGTTCCCCTGACGATGAGCCGGATTGCCCTGCTGTTAAAAGAAGCCGGCTTGCCCGACGGCGTCTTCAATATCGTGAACGGGGACCGGGAAATTGTCCAGGCAATCTGCGATCACCCGGGTATTGAAGCCGTTTCTTTTGTGGGTTCCACCGCGGTGGCCAAACAAGTGTACCAACGGGCCACGGGGCAATTCAAACGGGTGCTGGCCCTGGGCGGCGCCAAGAACCACCTGTTCGTACTCCCGGATGCCGATGTGGAGATGACCGCGCAAAATATCGCGGCCAGTATGAGCGGCTGTGCGGGGCAGCGTTGTATGGCGGCCGGCGCCCTGCTCGCGGTGGGTAATGCAGACCCTGTCATCAGTAAGATTTGTGAAGAAGCCCGGAAGATCGTACCGGGAGAAAACCTGGGGGCCGTGATCAATGCCGCTTCGAAGGCCCGGATCGAAGAATATATAACCGAAGCCGGAAAACAGGGTGCAAAGATCCTGGTGGATGGAAGAAAAGCCATCGTACGAGGAAAGGAAAAAGGATTCTATGTAGGCCCAACAGTCATTGATTACGTCACGCCGGGTATGGCGATTGCCCGGGAAGAGATCTTCGGACCGGTGATCGCTATCATACGAACCCGGACGATTGAGGAAGCCCTTGCTATTGAAAATACCAGCCCCTATGGCAATGCCGCATCCGTATTCACACGCAATGGCGGCCTGGCCCGGTATATTATGGACCGGGCCAGCGCCGGAATGATCGGGGTAAATGTGGGCGTACCCGTACCCCGGGAGCCTTTCTCCTTTGGAGGATGGAACGAAAGCAAATTCGGAACAGGCGATATCACCGGCAAAAGCTCGGTTGGGTTCTGGACCAAACTGAAAAAATCCACCATCAAATGGAACCCGGAATCAGGGACGAACTGGATGGCCTGACGGATGATCTTACTTATTGTTAACACTTGATTCAAAATAAATAAAATGACTATTGCCCCAAACGTTGAATCCCGGGATATCCTTCAAAACAACCTCGATCATACCCTTTTTTCCTGGAGCAAACAAAAAGGTATTGATCCGGTCGCGGTGAAATATGCCAAAGGCGTTTATCTCTACGATTACGACGGGAAACGGTATATCGATTTTTCTTCGGGACTGATGAATGTGAATATCGGGCACGGGCACCAGCGGGTGACGGATGCCATCGTAAAACAATTGCAGGAAGCCGCTTATGTGACACCGGGCTGTGTTACTAAAGTCCGGGGTGAACTGGGTAAAAAACTGGCGGAACTTTGTCCCGGTGACCTGAACAAAGCCTTCTTTACCTTATGCGGCGCCAGCAGTATTGAAAACGGTATCAAACTGGCCCGCTTGTTTACCGGCCGCCCTAAGATACTGACCCGTTACCAGTCTTACCATGGCGCTACTTATGGTGCCCTGAGTGCCAGCGGCGATCCCCGCCGGATCGCGATGGATGCCCAGCAGGCTCCTAATTTTGTTCACTTTGACCTGCCTTATTTGTACCGCTGGGAATACGGGGAAGAAAATCTGCTGAAAGAAGCGGTGGCCTCCCTCGAAAGAGTGATTTCCTACGAAGGGCCCGGCAGCATCGCCGCTATTTTACTGGAAGGCGAATCGGGTACCTCCGGCTGTTTAAAGTATCCCGTTGGTTACCTTAAAGCCGTCCGGGAAATATGTAACCGGCAGGGCATCCTGCTGATCATGGACGAAGTTATGAGTGGTTTTGGCCGCACCGGCAAATGGTTCGGCTTCGAACATCATGGGATCATCCCGGATATGATCACCATGGCCAAGGGACTGACCAGTGGTTACCTGCCTTTCGGCTGCCTGATGGTAACTGATATAATTGCGGCAAAATATGATGAGGCCGTTTTACCGCTGGGTCTCACCTACTCGGCGCACCCGGTCTGTTGTGCCGCCGCACTGGAAAATATAAAGATCTATGAAGAAGAGGGCCTGGTGGAAAATGCAGCGAAGATGGGTCACTATATGGTGCAACAGGTAGCGACGCTCCGGGAACGGCACCCCAGCATTGGTGATTTCCGGAATACCGGCTTATTGGGTTGTATAGAGCTGGTAAAGAACCGGGAATCCAAAGAACCAATGGCTCCCTTTAACGCAGGTCCCGGCGACATGACGGTAATGAACCAGGTAGCCGGGAAGATCCGGGAACTGGGTATGTACACATTTGTACGCTGGAATTATGTCTTTATCGCCCCGCCCCTTTGTGTCACAAAAGAGGAGATTGACGAAGGTCTCCGCATCATTTCAGAAGCGCTAAGGATCGCCGATAGTCATACTGTGTGAAACCGGGAAAATTAAGCGGGCAGCCTGTTCTGCTCGTCCGGGAATATGATCACCGGTTTAAAGGTCCGGGCCGATGCCAGGTCGATCTGGATATAACTCACAATGATCAGGATATCTCCTTTTTGCACTTTACGGGCAGCGGCCCCGTTGAGGCAAATGGTACCGGTACCCCTTTCGCCCTTTATGACATAGGTCTCGAGGCGTTCCCCGTTATTATTATTCACCACCTGTACTTTTTCAAATTCGATCAGGCCGGCGGCATCCATCAGGTCCTCATCAATCGTGATACTGCCCACATAATCCAGGTTGGCATCGGTCACTTTTACGCGGTGGATCTTGGATTTTAGCATTTCGATCTGCTGCATACTCATTTATAATTGTTCAGCCCCAAATATAACCCCAAAAATCACTTTTGGTTACCAAAAGCCCCGGGCGGAAAGGGGGCGGGAAAATTTTTAGCCGGAATCTCCCGTCACAAACATTGTTTGATTTCAGGAATTTGGGATTTAGTCCTACATTTGCAGCCCGGTAGTTCGGGACGTAGCGCAGCCCGGTAGCGCACTTGCATGGGGTGCAAGGGGTCGCTAGTTCGAATCTAGTCGTCCCGACTAAAACAAAGCCCTGGCGTAAGCCGGGGTTTTTGTTTTGATGGCTTATTGATTGGGGAACGAGGGGATTTGAGCGGCGAGGTACGAGCTATGAGCTATGAGCTGTGAGTTACGAGTTGTGAGCCATGGGCTATGAGCCGTGGACTGTGGTCTGTCGACTATGGACTGTATACTATTTTATGGAATTTTCACCCGGGTTAACTATTTTTGCGACCCGGTTTGTATTTCGGGATGTAGCGCAGCCCGGTAGCGCACTACGTTCGGGACGTAGGGGTCGCTGGTTCGAATCCAGTCATCCCGACCCATCAAACAAAAGCCCTGGCCATCGTCAGGGTTTTTGCTTTGTAGAGCTGCAGAAGCTGCGGGTTACGAGCCGCGAGCTGTGAGCCTGCTTTCGCTGCCGAAACGGCAAGGCGGTTCTGAACGGTGTCACCCCTTCGGGGCTCTGTCCCTATATTATGGTCTTTTCTATAATTGTGCCGCCCTTTCAGGGCTACAATAATGTCACCCCTCTCGCCTCGCTAAGCAGGCGCAGCGGGTCGGGGTTTGCCAATGATGCGGACGCACCTCCCGTATCGCTGTTGCGAGGCATGATGCGAGCTGTGAGCCGCGAGCTGTGAGCTGCGAGCTAAAGCCGTGGACTGTGGTCTGTGGACTTTTTCTCATTTTTCCGTACCAAAAACAAGCTTTATCTTCGCTCCTTAATGAAAATCCTCATTAAGCAAGCCCGGATCACCGATCCAAACTCCCCCCACAACGGGCAAATAGCCGATATTTTTATAGAGAACGGAATCATTACCCGCATCGCCAAAGGGATTAATGACCCTGCCGATAAAGTAATTGAACTGGAGGGGCTTTTCGTTTCCCCCGGTTGGGTGGATGTGTTTGCCAACTTCGCCGATCCCGGCTACGAGTTCAAAGAAACCCTGGAGACCGGAGCCGCCGCCGCCGCCGCCGGAGGCTATACCGATGTGATGATCATTCCCAATACCAATCCCGCCATCCATAATAAAGCGGCCGTGGAATATATTGTTCACAAGGGCCGTGACCTGCCGGTTACGATCCACCCGATCGGGGCCATTACCCGGAACACCGAAGGAAAAGAACTGGCTGAAATGTATGATATGAAATGGAGCGGGGCCGTTGCATTCAGTGACGGAATCAACTGCGTACAGTCAGCCGGCCTGCTCGTAAAAGCCCTCCAGTATGTAAATGCTTTCGGCGGGACTATTATCCAGCTGCCGGATGATAAATCCGTAAACCCGCCCGGCCTGATCAATGAAGGCATCGTATCCACCCAACTGGGACTTCCCGGAAAACCTTCCATGGCCGAAGAACTGATCGTGGAAAGGGATATCAGTCTCGCTGAATATGCGGGATCCCGCCTTCACCTCACCGGGATCAGCACAAAAAAATCCGCTGAATATGTGAAAAAGGCCAGGAACAGCGGCATCAAAGTAAGCTGCTCGGTCACACCCTATCATCTCTTTTTCTGTGACGAGGATATGACCAGCTATAATACCAACCTGAAAGTTAATCCTCCCCTGCGCACCAGGGAGGACAGGACCGCGATGCAGGAGGCCGTGCTGAATGGTACCGTGGATTGCCTGGCTTCCCACCACCTGCCGCACGAAATTGACAGCAAAGTGATCGAATTCGAATATGCCAAATTTGGAATGACGGGACTAGAAACAGCCTATGCCGTACTCAATACTGCTGTCCCGGGTATCAGTACAGATAAATGTGTGGAGTTACTTGGTATCAATCCCCGGAAGATTTTCGCATTTGAACCCGCCTCTGTAATAGAAGGAAATGCCGCGAAACTCACCTTGTTTCAACCCGCCCGGAAATGGACCGTATCCGCCGCTGACCTGAAATCGAGGTCCGCGAATACGGCACTGACAGGCACTGCACTCACCGGTAAAGTGGCCGGAACCATTAACGGAGATAAGATCACTTTACAATAAGCCATGAATATGAAACTTACACCGGCCCTGAAAGGGCTGATCACCGGCCTCCTGATGATTGGCATCGCCCTGGCCAGTTTTTACGGCGGACTCCCGGCTGACTCCCCCCTGCAGTACATGGTCTATTTCACTTATGCCGCAGGTATCGTCTGGACCATTATGGCTTACCAGCGTTCCGAAACCTTTACCGGGAAATTCTGGGATGCTTTTAACCAGGGATTCCGCTGCTTTATCATCGTCACCCTGATCATGGTTGTTTTCACGGTCCTGTTCAGTAAAATGCATCCTGAATTTGCCACGGAGACCGCCCGGATGTACAAGGAACAATTGCTGAAAGAAGCAAAGTCAAAAACACCTGCAGAAATCGAAGAAGAAGTGACCCGGTATAAAAACGGTTATACCACGATGCTCGTTTACAGTTCTATTTTCGGATATTTGATCATTGGCGCGGCCGTAACCGCTGTTACCGCCGCTATCACCACCAGAAGAAGATAAAATATGGACCTGTCCATTGTCATACCCCTGATCGACGAAGCCGAATCTTTGCCGGAATTGACGGCATGGATTGAACGTGTCATGACCGAAAACCACTTCAGCTATGAAGTGATCTTCGTGGATGATGGCAGCAGTGATAACTCCTGGGACGTGATCGAAGGATTAAGGGCTAAAAACCCTTCTGTCAAAGGCATCAAATTCCAGCGCAACTACGGCAAATCCGCCGGGCTTAATGAAGCTTTCCGCGCAGCTACCGGGGATGTGGTGATTACCATGGATGCCGACCTGCAGGATAGTCCCGATGAGATCCCCGAACTGAGACGCATGATCCTGGAAGAAGGGTATGATATGGTGAGCGGGTGGAAAAAGAAACGCTACGACAATACCCTGACCAAAAATATTCCCTCCCGTTTTTTTAATGCCGTTACCCGCAGCATGTCCGGTATCCGCCTGCATGATTTCAACTGCGGGCTGAAAGCCTATAAAAACAAAGTAGTAAAGGGGGTGGAAATCTATGGCGAAATGCACCGCTATATCCCGGTACTCGCCAAATGGGCGGGCTTTAAAAAGATCGGGGAAAAAGTAGTGGAACACCGGGCCCGGAAATACGGTAAATCCAAATTCGGGTGGAGAAGATTTGTAAACGGGTTCCTCGACCTGATGTCCATTACATTTGTCGGTAAATTCTCCAAGCGGCCCATGCACTTCTTTGGTCTCTGGGGGACTTTGTTCTTCCTGGCCGGGCTGGGTATTTCTGTTTACCTGATCGTATCAAAGATCATGGACAGCAGCTTCGCCCTGACCAACCGACCGGGCTTTTACCTGGCGCTTACGTCGGTCATTATCGGTATGCAATTGTTCCTGGCCGGCTTTATCGGGGAACTGATCTCGCGGAATTCTTCCAGCCGTAATACTTATCTCGTCGAAACCAAAACCGGTTTATAATGGCCCGTGTCATTATCATAGGACCGGCCCACCCGTTGCGGGGTGGCCTGGCCACTTTTAACCAGCGCCTGGCTAAAGAATTCAATGACCAGGGCCATGATTGCAGTATCTGTTCCTTCTCCCTGCAATACCCGGATTTTATTTTTCCCGGCACCACACAATATACCGATGAACCTGCACCGGAAAACCTGCTGATCCATACCCGGATCAACTCCATCAACCCGTTTAACTGGATCCGAACCGGGAACTGGCTGAGGAAACAGCAACCGGACCTGGTCATTGTCCGCTTCTGGTTGCCCCTGATGGGTCCCGCCCTGGGTACGATCCTGCGCAGGGTCAGGAAAAACAAGCACACGAAGATCATCTGCATTGCGGACAACGTGATCCCCCATGAAAAAAGGCCGGGAGATAAACCGTTCACCAGGTATTTCCTGAAAAGCTGCGACGCCTTTATCACCATGAGTGAAAAAGTGATGAGTGACCTGCGGCTTTTTGAAAAAAATAAACCGGCTCAACTGGTTGCGCATCCGCTCTATGATAATTTCGGGGCCATTCTTCCTAAAATGGAAGCCCGCAAACAACTGGGGCTACCCGGTAACGAGCGGATCATTCTCTTCTTTGGGTTTATCCGCAACTACAAGGGCCTTGACCTGCTGCTGGAAGCCATGGCGGATCAGCGGATAAAAGAATCCGGTATTAAACTGCTGGTAGCCGGTGAATTTTATGAAGACGAAAAACCCTACCGGGAACAAATCGAAAAATCCGGCATCGCCGGCCAGCTTTACCTGCACACGGATTTTATCCCGGACAGTGAAGTAAAATATTATCTCTGCGCCGCTGATGCCGTGATACAACCCTACCGAAATGCCACGCAGAGCGGGGTTACCCCCCTCGCCTACCATTTTGAAAAACCGATGGTGGTAACCAATGTGGGAGGGCTTCCCTCCCTCGTACCCGACCAAAAAGTGGGGCTCGTGATTGAACCCGAACCGGCAGCCATTGCCGGCGGAATACTCCGCTTCTACCAATTAGGTGAAGATTATTTTATTCCGCATCTTCGCGAAGAGAAAAAAAAGTACAGCTGGGCCCGTATGGTCAGCAGCCTTTCTCAGTTAGCCCATGATATTCAGAAGTAAAGCACCCTTACGGATCGGACTGGCAGGCGGCGGCACCGATGTAAGCCCGTACTGTGACCTCTACGGCGGCGCTATTCTCAATGCCACACTGTCTCTCTATGCCAATGCCACGATCGAACCCCTCGACGAAAAAAAAATTATCCTGGAGGCCATTGACCGCAACGAAGAACAACAATTTGACTGGTCGGAGCAGTTGCCCATTGATGGTAAACTGGACCTGCTCAAAGGTGTTTACAACCGCGTCCGGCAGGATTATGGCTTAAAAGAACAAGGATTTCGTTTGTCCACTTATGTGGATGCACCCGCCGGTTCGGGTCTCGGCACTTCTTCCACCCTGGTGGTGGCCATCCTCGGCGCTTTTGCCGAAATGGGGAAGCTCCCGATGGGGGAATATGATATGGCGCATTATGCCTTTGAAATTGAGCGGAAGGACCTGAACCTGGCCGGGGGCCGGCAGGACCAGTATGCCGCCACTTTCGGCGGGGTGAATTTTATGGAGTTTTACGGGGAAGATAAAGTGATCGTGAACCCGCTCCGGGTCAAACAGCAATACCTGTTCGAGCTTGAAAATAATCTCCTGCTTTATTATACGTCCACCAGCCGGGAATCCGCGGAGATCATCAAAAAACAGAGCCGGAATGTGACAGAAAATAAAGAGAAGTCCATTGAAGCCATGCACCACCTGAAGGACCAGGCCCGGATGATGAAAGAGGCCCTGCTCAAAGGGCGCCTGCACGAGATCGGGGAGATTCTCGATTACGGGTTCCGGCAAAAAAGACAGATGGCCGAGGGGATCAGCAACCCGCTGATGGAAGAAATTTACGAGACTGCCCGGAAAGCCGGGGCCACCGGCGGTAAAATTTCCGGGGCCGGCGGCGGGGGATTTATGATTTTTTATTGCCCCGTTAATACAAAATACAAAGTGATCGAAAGTTTAAAGAACTTTGGGGGACGGCACCGGAATTACCAGTTCACCGAACACGGGCTCAAGACCTGGACCATTTAACAGGCACAAAACAACACTATGGAAAAGATCAAAAATATCATCCGGGCATCCATTGATACCAAGCAGCAGATCCTGCAGCAACCGGAACTGCTGTCCACCATACAGCAGGTGGTGGATGCCGTTACAAAAGCCTTTCAAAATGGCAATCGTGTATATTTCTGCGGCAATGGCGGCAGTGCGGCGGATGCCCAGCACCTAGCTGCCGAATTCTCCGGCCGTTTTTATACGGACCGCAAGGCCCTCCCCGCAGAAGCCCTGCATTGCAATACTTCTTACCTGACCGCGGTGGCGAATGATTACAGTTATGATGTGATCTATTCCAGGCTGATCGATGGGATCGGGAATGCCGGCGATATCCTGATCGGGCTTTCCACTTCCGGGAATTCAAAGAATATCATCAAAGCTTTTGAAGTGGCCCGGGAAAAAGGACTGATCACCGTGGGTTTTACCGGAAGCAGCGGCGGGCAGATGAAAGCCCTCAGTGATCACCTGGTCAATGTTCCGTCCAATGACACGCCCCGGATCCAGGAAAGTCATATTACCATCGGCCATATCATCTGCCAGCTGGTGGAGGAAAAATATTTCAGCGGGTCAAATTAAAAGGAGCGCCTCCTCTCTCATGATCAAAGAAGCCATCATATTAGCCGGGGGATTGGGAACCCGATTAAGGGAAGCCGTACCCGACCTGCCCAAATGCATGGCGCCGGTAGCCGGTAAGCCTTTTCTTTTTTATGTGATCAATCACCTGCGGATGCAGGGTATTGACCGTTTTATCTTCTCCCTCGGTTACAAGCACGAGGTCATTGAAGCGTACCTGCACAACCATTTTCCCACCCTGCGGTACGAAACCGTGATCGAGGAAGAGCCCCTCGGTACTGGTGGCGCCATCCTGCTGGCCTGCACCAGGGCCAGCCAGAAAAATGTGGTGATTGTAAATGGGGACACCCTTTTCAAAACGGATCTGCACGAGGCGTCCCTGTTCCATAATCATAATATGGCGGAGTGCACCCTGCTGCTGAAACCCATGAAAAATTTTGACCGCTATGGCGTGGTGGAACTGGACGAAACGCAGTTGGTAAAAAGTTTCCGGGAAAAACAATTCTATGAGCAGGGCAATATCAATGGCGGGGTCTATCTCCTGAATAAGGATAAATTCCTGGACGAAGAGTTCCCGGCCACGTTCTCCTTTGAAAAAAATTACCTCGAGCAATTTTATACCAAACGACGGATCTATGGAATAATCCAGGATGCATACTTTATTGACATCGGCATCCCGGGCGATTTTAACCGGGCGCAGGCTGAACTGGCCCGGCCCCCGCTTGATCTTTCTGCGGTGGATAATAACTGGACCCTGTTCCTGGACCGTGACGGGGTGATCAATGTGGACAAGGATGGCAGTTATATTTTTACCCCGGAAGAATTTGTATTTACGAAAGGGGGGCCCGCCCTCTTTAAAAAACTGGCGCAAAAATTCCCCCGTATCATTATCATCACCAACCAGCGGGGCGTGGAACGGGGACTGATGACGGAAGAAACCCTGCATGAAATCCACCAGTACATGAAACAGGAAGTGGAAAATGCGGGCGGGCGTATTGATGCCATTTTTTACTGTACCTCCATACACAATGACCATCCCGAACGCAAACCCAATCCCGGTATGGCGCTGCGGGCAAAGATGAATTTTCCCGAAATCGATTTTTCCCGGTCTGTCATGGTCGGCAATAACCTGAGCGACATGCATTTTGGCCGGAATGCAGGGATGTACACGGTTTTTGTAAAAACCACCCGCCCCTACCAGGAATTACCCCACCCTGAAATTGACCTCGCATTTGACAACCTGGAGGATTTTGCCAAAGCTTTATGATCCCGGCAATAATTTTACAACCCTTTTCGCGTTATGCCCATCTTTGGTAAAGCTTATCTTTACCTGTCAAATAAAAAACACCGGTGAAAAGAATACTATCCTTAATCCTGCCCGTCTTCCTGGCTTCGGGTATTTTCGGTCAGAAGATCAGCCCGGCTGACCTGAAGGGGCTCAGGGCCAAAGAGGATTCCCTGAAAGAATATTCACTTCACCTCAATACGGACAGCCTGCCCCAGCAGCGGATGCTGGCCGACAGCGCCTTTACCAAAGTGCTGGTCAGGGCCCTGCAGGTTAAAAATTCATTTTACTATCCGTTTGATTCAGTGCGGGGCGTATCCGCTCTTCTGTCACCGGATACCAGTTTCCGTATTTTCAGCTGGAATATTTCTTACAATGATTATTATTCCCGCCAGCGGGGCGCCATCCAGTTCCGGACGGCGGATGGTTCCCTCAGACTGGTTCCCCTCCGGGATGCTTCCGAGTTTACGAACAAGCCCGGGGATTCCGTGCGGAGCAGAAGCAACTGGATCGGGGCTATGTATTACAATATGGTAAAAACGCAGTACAAGGGAAAGAACTATTATACCCTTTTTGGGTTTGATCAGAACAGCGCCCAGAGCAGCATGAAATGGATCGAGGTACTCAGTTTTAATGACAAGAATGAACCCGTTTTCGGCGGCCCCTTTTTCTCCTATGAGAAAGACTCGGTACCCAAGCCCCCCCGGTACCGGTTTAACCTGGAATTCAAGAAAGATACCCGGGTGCTGGTGAATTATATTGAGGACCTGGGAATGATCCTGGTGGATCACCTCGTCTCAGAATCCGACGAACCCGACCTGCCCTGGACCTTTGTTCCGGATGGCGACCAGGAAGGATTCAAATGGGAAAACGGGAAATGGATGCATATCGACAAGGTCTTTACCCTGAAACTGGAAGACGGCCAGGCTCCTGTGGGAGACCCGCTGCTGGATCCGAAAGGAAACCGGAATGAGCAAAAACTCCAGGAGAAAACGGATAAGAACAAGACTAAGGAGAACAATTAGGCGATCCTCGCAGCAATAGCCAATTCCCGTTTAGCGCTTTTGTTTTCCCCTCCATTGGGTATCTTTACAACTCATGGAGAAATTCATCACCCATATTCAGCCCCCCGGCCGTTTTTCCCTCGGTTTAAAGGAATTATGGCAATACAGGGAGCTTTTTTATTTCTTCACCTGGCGGGATATCAAGGTCAAGTATAAACAAACCTATCTCGGAATACTATGGGCCATTATCCAGCCCCTGGGGATGATGTTTCTCTTCACCCTGTTGTTTTCCAGGGCGCTTAAAATCGATACCGGTTCTGTTGTTTACCCGGTTTTTGTGCTTTCCGGCCTGATCCTGTGGAACCTGTTCAGCGCAGCTATCTCCCATGCCGGGGACAGCATGATCCAGAATGCCCATATTATTAAAAAAATTTATTTCCCCCGGCTGATCATCCCCGGATCGGCGGTGTTGCTGGCTTTGTTTGATTTCCTGATGGGTTTCTTCATATTCCTTGTCTTCTGTTTTATTTACAGGCAACCCCAGCACTGGTACAGCCTTCCCTATTTTATAGCCGGGATATTGATTGTCCTGGTGGCAGGATTTGGCGCCGGCAGTTTCCTGGCGGCCCTGAATGTGAAATACCGCGATTTCCGTTATACGATCCCCTTTTTATTACAGGTCTTATTTTTTTCTTCCCAGGTCATTTATCCATTGTATTCCATAACGCATACATGGTTAATATACCTGCTGAGCCTCAATCCCGTCAATGCGGCTATTGAATTATTCAGGGCCGGACTTACAGGCGCACCAGTCGATTATACGATAACGGGCATTGGCCTTTTCAGTACCCTGGTCCTGATTGTAACAGGTATATATTATTTCAGAAAAACAGAAGCTTATTTCGCAGATATCGCCTGATGAAACCCGCCATTGAAATAAAGAACCTGGGCAAAGAATACAAGCTGACTGAGGCGCTGCCCTATTTGGCGTTGCGGGATCAGCTCGCCCTGTCGGTAAAGCGATTATTCAGCCCCGTGGGAGTCAAAAAGGAAAAGTTCTGGGCATTAAAAGATATCAACCTGTCCATTGAACCTGGGGAACGGGTGGGTATTATTGGCCGTAATGGCGCCGGCAAAAGTACCCTGCTGAAAATTATCAGCCGCATCACTCCGCCTACCACCGGCGAAGCCTTTATCCGTGGAAGAGTGGGCAGCCTGCTCGAAGTGGGTACCGGTTTTCACCCGGAACTGACTGGCAGGGAAAATATTTACCTGAATGGCTCCATCCTTGGTTTAAAGAAAGCAGAGATCAACCGGCAACTGGATACCATCATTGATTTCAGCGGCGTGGAGAAGTTCATTGACACCCCGCTGAAACATTACAGCAGCGGGATGCAATTGCGCTTAGCCTTCTCCGTGGCTGCACATCTTGAACCGGAAATATTACTGATTGACGAAGTTCTCGCTGTGGGTGATATGGAATTCCAGAAAAAATGCCTGGGCAAGATGGAAGAAGTAAGCCGGAAAGACGGAAGAACAATTCTGTTCGTAAGTCATAACCTTAAAGCCATCAATGATATATGCCAGAAAGCCGTCATGCTTGACAAAGGGAAAATTCTAATGTATGACACTGTTGAAAAAACAACAAACAAATACATATGCACTATACAATCAGGACAGAATATCAGGCCACTAAATTCTGACCAAATAAAACGAATCCACATTTCATCTATTAATTTAGTTAATTCGCGAAGATTAACTCAATATATATTTAAAGAAGATGAAAATATCGGTATTGAATTCACCATTCGGAATAAAGATTGGAAAAGACCATTTACAATAGGAATAGGATTAAACACCGGCTTAAAAGGCAGAATACTCATTAGTAATAGATTATCTGAAGCAATATCCGAAAATTCATCAAAAACCGTGATAGCCTGGCTGCCAGCCCATTACCTGACACCAAACTCCTTTTCCATAGACATTTCTCTACTTGATTCATCTAATGAGATTTTGGACCTGACTACAGACGCAATTAGCTTTGAAATTGCAATAGCAAATACTAAATTTGAAGGAATAGGATATGATTATGGTATCATTTCAAAAGACCTTATATGGGAAAATGCTGACTAACATATTATCTTTCATAAAAAAGAAAAAAAGCTGGGCTGAAATTGAATATTTCAATGAAGAATGGAAGGAAAGGATAGCCCTCATGGCAAAATTTATCACACCATCCTCTATTGTTTTAGATCTTGGCTGTGGAAAAATGTGGCTAAAGGAGTACATGCCAGAATCAACAATTTACATTCCAGTTGACTACCTTAAAAGATCACCAGAAGTTATTGTATGTGACTTTAATAAGAAACAATACCCGGATAAAAGAGCTGACATTGCTTTTATCAGCGGCTGCCTTGAATATATCGCTCCATATAATTGGTTTATATCATCTGCATGCGCCTTTTCGGGCAAAGTAATTTTATCGTACTGCACAACAAACCAATTTCCAGAAAAGAAAAAAAGAAATGCTTTAGCGTGGGTCAATCATTTATCAGAGAGTGACATTGTGGATATTTTCAAGAAAAATAATTTCCAGCTGATACACAAATCTATTACAGCAAACAATAACAGCATTTTCGTTTTTCGCATCAATGAAAAAAAGTAACTACATAGTCCTTCTCGACCCCTCCATCAGAGACAACAACGGGGCGCCAGCCTTCAATCTGGGAGATATGATAATTTACGATGCTGTGATGAAAATCTTATCTGAAATATTCCAGAAGCATGAGATATTACGAATCTCATCACATGAGTGGTTTGCCAAAAAACAAAAGAAAATACTGAATGGCTCCTTGCTAAACATTATGGGAGGAACAAATGTCCTCACTTCGGACATCCGCAATTTCCCAAGAATGACTCCGGAAAAGAAAAAGGGTTTTTATTTATTTCCAGGTTTTAACAACCTTGTTTTATTAGGCACAGGCTGGGAAAAATATCAGTCAAAACCTGACTGGGCTACCATTATCTATTACTATAGAATTTTGAATAAAAAATATTTTCATTCTGTTCGTGACGAGTACTCGCTCAATCAATTAAAAAAAGCATATGTGCCCAATGTATTGAACACCTCATGCCCAACCACGTGGGAATTAGACCGCGATTTTATCAATGTTTTTCAACCGAATTACAATTCTATTTTTTTTACGTTAACAAACTATTACCCCAACCATACAATTGACAACAACCTTCTCAAATATATATTTGATTCAGGGCAATCCAATCTAATCTTTTTTCCCCAAACAGCAGTAGACCTTGACTATTTATCCAGCCTTGAAAATTACAGAAACAATAAATCAAAAATCAAGATACTCAAAACAGAGTATAGCGAATTTCTCCACTTTGTTCATTCTGAAAAATTTAATTACATTGGCTCAAGGTTGCATGCAGGAATACGCTGTCTTCAATTAGGCAATCCTACCCTTATTTTTGCAGTTGATAACAGAGCCCTGGAAATCAGGAAAGATACAGGTCTCAATATTCTGGCAAGGACCGACTTCACTTTATTACAAAAATGGATCAAAGGTGAATATCGGCCAGAACGGATTCAGCTACCTGAAGACAATATTAGCATCTGGAAAAAACAGTTCCAAGATATAAAGTAAGCAAAATTAATAACTAATGCATGAATACGATTTGCACAATAATAACAAGTAATTATTTACAATATGCGACAACGCTCTACAGGTCATTAACAAAATTTAATGCAACTGAAACACTCAATATTCTAATCTGCGACGAAGGCGCCATCGATCAAAATTTGATCCGAAATCAAAACGGAATACATATATACAGAATAGGCGACTTATACAGATATGGAAGCACCGATATAATCTATAACAAGTATTCCAACACCAACATGGACGCCTTAAGATGGTCAATGAAACCAGTTTTCATCAGCTATCTGCTCGAAAATGGCCACAGCAATGTAATGTATTGCGACTGTGACTTATTCTTCTTCGACGACTACAGTTTTATTTACAAAGAAATGAATAGCGCAGGCTTATTATTAACACCTCACTGGACAACCCCGTACCCTGCTGTTCATGAAGAGGAATTTCTTTCCCTATTTAATTACGGAGCTTATAATGCGGGTTTTTTATGTGCATCAAAAAAGGGGTTGCCGGCATTAAAATGGTGGGCCGATGTATGCGCTTACAGGATTGAAGAATCTCATTGCAATGGCCTGCATAACGACCAGAAATATCTTGACGCATTACCGGTCTTTTTTAAGGACATCAAAATATTAGATCACAAAGGCTGCAATATCGCCTTCTGGAATCAGCATGTGTGCAAAAGAATGCTAATAAACAATAAGGTACTTATCAATGGTGAGTTCCCGATTGTATTTATACATTTTACAAACAAATATATCCCAGAGTTACTAAACGGAAACGACGCCCTCATTTACCCATATTTCCTTGAATATGAAAAATCTTTCCGCTTATCTGGCAGCTCCCTTAATGAATTTATCCCCGATATGCCCACCTACAAACCTCCCCAACCTTTTATCAAAATAAAACGAAAATTACTTGTAAGGACAAGAATAAAAAGATGGCTATTCAA
This sequence comes from Sphingobacteriales bacterium, assembly GCA_016219985.1. GTDB lineage: Bacteria > Bacteroidota > Bacteroidia > Chitinophagales > Chitinophagaceae > JJ008. The sequence goes on from JACRJO010000014.1 coordinate 27,991, forward strand.
ACTGAGTCAACGCTAATATAACCATGACAATATGTATCGCCACCAGTAATTTCTCTCCGCAGACAGGCGGCATAGCCACTTTTTATGACCATTTGTCAGCAACGCTTTCCCGCCAGGGAAATAATGTACTTGTACTGACAGCAGATACGGATTGTAAGCCCGGGATGGAAGACGAAATAGTAATCAGAAATGGTATCACTATTATTCTACTCCGAAAAAATTACAGTACTCTATCCGCTCACTATTCAAAATATTTTCCTCCGGGCAGTTTGAACGCCTCCTATTGGATAGCAGCCGGAATGGCCATGAAGAACTGGTTGCTACAAAATCATCAGCAGTATGGAATTGATATTGTTGAAGTAAGTGACTACGGAGGTCTTGGCATTTTTTTGATGGAGAGTAAATTACCTCCCGTGGTCGTGACAGGACACGGCGCCTTTATTCAATTGAAGCAAATAAATAACATTAAGACAGATTCACACACAGTACTAGTTAGTCAGCTGGAAAAGCTTTCTTTTCGTGAAGCGGATGGTGTTATTACCCATAGCCCGGCAAACCGCAGTGACCTGGAAAGTTTAGCCGGCCGGGAAATCAGTTTCATCACGGCCCCCTGGCGGGAACTGGAACAAGATAATATAATCACCCCGGGTGAGGACGTATTAGTCGCCGGCGGGCTTCAAAAGGTGAAGGGAGCCATTACTATGACGGAGGCAGTTAGAGAGATATCTTTACAGAATAAGAATATTAAAGCTTATTGGGCAGGTGGGGACACTTTTACAGCACCCGGGGCTGCCAGAATGAGCTTGTTCCTGAAAAACAAGTACCCCGGTATTTGGGACAGAAGTCTTGTCTGGCTACAGGAATTATCACACAACGAAACAATACGTAAAATTTCAGGTTCCGGGATCGTCGTAATTCCTTCACTGTGGGAAGTATTTAGCTATGTGGCACTTGAAGCCGCTTTCCTGAAAAAACCCATTATTATGACTTCAACAACAGGCGCCTCATACCTTTTTAAACATGGCTTTGACGCCCTGATTATTCCCCCAAACGACCCGGTACAACTGGCCCAGGCTATTCTTTATTTGCAAGAGTCCCCATCAGTAAGAGAGAAACTCGGTCAGAACGCTGCTGAAACAGTTAGAAAGGTATTTTTGGAAAAAAATACCATAACAGATCGGATAAATTTATATAACAGAATTATTAAGAACCGTAAGCAAGCCCCTAACCCGGCCAATCTGACAATTCCTGTTCTTAAAAAATTTGTAACACCACAAAGACGATATTTCTTTTTAGTAAAGAAAATTTTAAAGTCACTGCTCAGATGGTAAATAAGCAATTCCCGCCACCCCTGGGTTAACACCCTAAAATACCTTTGTTCGCAATACAGTTCATAAGTGCTGCCCGATACATGAGCTTTCCTTTTCGCCAAGGATTAACAAACTTGCTTTTACTAATCCTTATCTTCTGATATTTACCAATCAAAAACCATATTTTTATAGCCAGCGCCGGAGCTACTAAGTTGAAACTATTAAAAAAAAATATCGTCATCGCCACTTCCTACCTGTCTGTCCCGGGCGGGTATGAAAAAGCCATGATCAGCACCACCAATTTGCTGGCCCGGAAAGGATGGTCCGTCAGCCTGCTGATCCTGGATAAGAATCCCGCTGCCTGGTACCCGGTTGACCCCGCTGTCAGGCTGGTCCATCACCCGCTGAACTTTGGCATTACGAAGGCCGGTAATACATTTACCCGGAAAGCCAGGTTCCTGCTCGATCTACGCTCCTTCCGGAAAATCCTCAAAGCACTCCGGCCGGATTACCTGGTCTGCTCCGAATACCATTTCGCCGTGGCTGCCGTACTCTGCGGGGCCGGCAAATTCACCCGTCTCTTTTCCTGGGAACATCACCACTATAAAACACAGCGCCGGAACAGCTTCTGGAATATCCTGTTCCGGTACGCTTACAAAAGACTGGATGCCGTCATCTGCCTGAACCCGGATGAACAATCATTCTATCGTTCATTGAATAAACAGGCCGTAGTTATTCCCAATTTTATGGAAGCGCCCCAGTACGGAATAACTGAAAACGGCAGCGAAGCTAAAACGGATCTCCTGTCGGTCACCCGTTTTAACCGGATCAAGGGGATCGACCTGCTGATGGAAACGGCAAAGATTGTATTGAAGCAAAGGCCGGGGACAAAATGGAAAGTAATCGGCTACGGGGAACAGGAAGCGGAATTCCTGGCCTTTATCCGGGAAGAAGGATTAGCGGAACAATTACTCTTTCAGCCGGCCGACAAAACAGATCTGTCCACCGAATACCGCGGGGCCGGCATCCTCGTTATGACATCCCGGAACGAATGCTTCCCGCTGGTCTTGCTGGAAGCGCTGAGCAACGGGCTTCCCTGTGTCTCTTTCGACTGCGATACGGGCCCCCGGCATATTGTACAATCCGGTTATAATGGCCTGCTGACGGAGAAAGAAAATCCCGGCCTGCTCGCTGCGGCCATCCTGGGTTTGCTGAATAACCCGGCAAAGCGAAAGGAACTGGCCGCGCATGCATTCATCTCATCGGCCGCTTTTGCCCCTGATATTGTTTACCGGCACTGGGAGAAGTTGTTCCACCGTTTTCAATAGGAACCCTTCGGTGGATACGGGTACCGGATCTTCCGCCATTCCCGGCCCAGCCTCACCCTGATCTTATGTAAAAGGGTTCTCTTCCCTGACAGGAGTTGCTCGGTAAAGGCAGTTTTTTTCCGGAGCAGCAGGAACTGGTAATCATTCTCCGCCCACACAGTCCAGGTTTCAAAATAATGAAGTTCCAGCCCGGCAGCAGCCAGCCGGGGCACCAGGATCTCCGTAAAGACAGGCTGATCGAGTTCCTGCAAGGCAGCCGGGTTGTGCTGCTGGTCGTAGAGAATATAACCGGGATTGGGAAGATTGATCAGCAGCATACTGTCCTCTCCCATCCACCCGCTGATCCGCTGAAATAATGCCGGGTGTTTTTCCAGGGGAATATGTTCCAGCACATCAAACAGGAGAATATAATCAAAGGAGGCAGCACGGGGATTCAGCTCAAGGATATCGCCGGCATAAAAAACCAGGTTGGACTGATCCAGGTGTTTTTGGGCAAATGCAACGGAAGCAGGACTCAGGTCAGTGGCTTCGATATTGCCCTTTTTGATTTTTCCGGCCAGCAGGTAAGTCAGGGCGCCGATACCACAACCAATTTCCAGTACGGATGATCCTGTATGCAGTCCCTGTCTGCACAGCTTCTGATACAAACCGGCAATCCGGTCATTGATTCCCGACCGGGCCTGTTCCTGTATAAAATTGTCATAGAAAGCTGCAGAACTCATATCCCTGTTAAAATCCAAGTTGTTAGTTGACAGATGTCAATTGTTAGCCTGCCTGTCCGGCCCGCTTCGCCGCGAGGCGAGTAGGCAGGTTGTCAGGGCATCCTAAGAAGCAGTATAAAAACGTCATTTTCGGTTTTCAAAACGCAATGCCCACTACCGACTATCGACTATCGACTATCGACTAAAGACTATCGACTTCCCTCTCCCCGACGAAGACTCAACCTGCCTGCCGGCAGTGTATTACTTCACAATTCCGGGAACAGATTTGCAATTTTTTTTAGTTTATCTAATGGTGTTTCATAGCTTAATGCCGAGTGCCTTCTTTCATAATTATATCGCCACATAAAACCTTC
>JACRJO010000017.1 GCA_016219985.1 Sphingobacteriales bacterium
GAGTTAGAAGGTTTTATGTGGCGATATAATTATGAAAGAAGGCACTCGGCATTAAGCTATGAAACACCATTAGATAAACTAAAAAAAATTGCAAATCTGTTCCCGGAATTGTGAAGTAATACACTGCCGGCAGGCAGGTTGTCAGTGGCAGTCGTCTGTGGTCTGTGGACTGTGGACTACTAACCTGCTTTCTTTTCTATAAATTTCATTAAGTTCTTTCTCGCATTCTGCTGGATCTTCCCTTTCATCCAGCCCATCCAGCCGAATAATTGTCCCTTCCACCCCAGCGCCTGCGCGGCCCATTTGCCCAGGGGAAAGGCATCGCTGTGTTCAATGATCTTCCCGTCTTTGAATTTCATGAATGCCTTGATATGATTGACCACTTTACGGCCTGTTTGGGAGAAGGTATAAGTAGCTGTCCAGTTGCAGGTGGCATATTCCTCATCCAATAGCCGGATATCGGAGAAAGTCAGGGAAAAGTCCCGGGCATTCTTACAAAGCATCTCCCACATGCTTTTTGCCTCCTCGCCTCTTAACAGGCCGAAAGCCGGATCGCTGAACACAATATCATCACTGTAACAGGCATTCATTCCCTGGTGGTCCAGTTGCTGAAAGGCGGTGTAGAAACGGCTGATAATTTCCGCATTGGTTTGCATAATGTCAGTTGTTGCGTATTCTGTAAATTTAAAGGATCAAATTCACTTCCATGCGAAATATTACGTTCTCCCTGCTGCTGGTTTTCACGGTGATCACCGGTTCAGCCCAGTCTGTACATATCATTCCTCAGCCTGTTTCCGTCAAACAACCCCGTATAGCGGCCCGGTTTCCGGTCACCCCGTCCACCGTGCTGGTACTGGAAGGCAGCAACCTGGAGAACAGCGCCCGGTACCTCAACGAATACCTGCAGCAGTTTTACCTGTTTAAATTAAAGATCGTCTCAACTACAACAAGCAAAAATGCCATCCGGCTGAATTATGAGCGATTAGATAATGAACTGCCCGGCGCTTATACCATGACGGTAGATGGAAAAGGCGTATATATAGCCGGGGATAATGAAGAAGGCGTATTTTACGGGATCCAGACCCTGATCCAGTTACTCCCGGTACCCGATGCCCGTTTAAAGATGCGCCTGGCCAAACTGAACCTTCCTTATGTTTCCATACAGGATGCCCCGCGCTTTGAATACCGCGGGATGCACCTCGATGCGGGGCGGCATTTTTTCCCGGTTTCCTTTATCAAAAAATACATTGATTACCTGGCCCTGCACAAACTGAATACCTTTCACTGGCACCTCACCGAAGACCAGGGCTGGCGGATTGAGATCAAAAAATACCCGGAGCTCACGCAAACCGGCGCCTGGCGGAATGGAACGATCCTTGGGAAATACCCGGGTACCGGCAATGACAATACCCGCCATGGTGGTTATTACACACAGGAAGAAATAAAAGAAGTGGTGCAGTACGCGAAGTCCCGCTATATTGATGTAATACCCGAAATCGAAATGCCCGGGCACAGCAGCGCCGCCATTGCGGCCTACCCCTCGCTGAGTTGTTTCCCTGATGAACCCACGGCCTTTTCGGCGGACAGGGTCGCCCGGAAAACTGCCGAAGAGCAAAAAAATGGCCGGGTCAAAATCGTGCAGGAAACCTGGGGCGTCTTTGAGGATGTGTATTGTGCCGGGAAAGAATCCACTTTTGAGTTCCTGCAAAATGTAATCGATGAAGTGATCCCCCTGTTCCCGTCCAAATATTTTCATATCGGTGGCGATGAGTGTCCGAAGACCCATTGGAAAAAATGTCCCGCCTGCCAGCTACGCATGAAGGAAAACAACCTGAAGGATGAACACGAACTGCAGAGCTATTTCGTGCAGCGGGTAGAGAAGTATTTAAACAGCAGGGGCAAAACGCTGATCGGCTGGGACGAGATCCTGGAAGGCGGGCTGGCACCCAATGCGGTGGTGATGAGCTGGCGGGGCGAGACCGGCGGTATTGAAGCCGCCAAACAGAAACATGGAGTGATCATGACACCCGGCAACCCGGTGTATTTTGATCATTCGCAAAACAAAAATGAGGACAGTATTACCATTGGCGGGTATAATCCCATTGAAAAGGTCTATGCCTGGGACCCGGTGCCCAAAGAACTGAGTGCGGAAGAAGGAAAATACATACTGGGAGCGCAGGCCAATGTATGGACCGAGTATATGGACAATCCGAAAAAGGTGGAGTATATGATCTTCCCCCGTATGGCGGCGCTGAGTGAGGTATTGTGGAGTGGGCAGAAAAATAAAAAATGGGAATTGTTTGAAAAAAAGCTGGCGGTCCAGTTGAAAAGGTATGCATTATGGCGGTAGGGCGATCAGGCCGCTCAAAGCGGCCAGATCATTTTACCCCGAAGGGTGGACAGCTCTTTTTTTAATGAAGATTCTGGTTATCTTCCAGCCGGGTTGCCCGGGCCATTGGGAATGGGGAGCAGCCCGTCATTAAACCTTGATCAGATGAAATTCAAACCAGGCCATGTTTACCATGTGTACAACAGGGGAAACAATAAAGTGCGCATTTTCTTTAAAGAAGAAAACTATCACTACTTTCTCCGGAAAATAAAAAATGAATGGTTGAAATGCTGCGAGATTTATTGCTATTGCCTGATGCCAAACCACTTCCATTTCATGCTGTCGCCTACTGAAGAGGGATGCCAGCCGGTACTGCTTAACGGGACAGAAAGTGCCCTCCAAAACCTATCAAAAGCAATCGGGAAAACACTGAGTTCATATACGCAGGCTATCAATATTCAGAATAAAACCACGGGCACATTGTTCCAGAAAAAAACGAGGTCAAAAATACTTACAGAGGAGTTGTTACCGGACCCGGCATTTTCAATGAATAACTATTTACGAAACTGTTTTTTCTACATTCATAATAACCCGCTTAAAGCGGCCCTGGTAAAAGATCATACGGAATGGCTCCATTCATCGTGGGCGGAATACCATAATTTGACGGAATTGAAACTCTGTGACGCTGAATTAACTAAAAACAAACTCGGGTTAAATGAACATGATATTTATGCACTTTATGAGCATACGATAAATGAAGAGTGGGTCGGGCATATTTGGGAGAGCCGCTAACGCATCAGGCCGCTCTAAGCGGCCAGATGCGTTAGCGGATTGATATCACGCAAAAAACCGCAGTACCCCGCAGAACCCTTCAGAAAAATCAATACCTTTACGGCTCAACCCATCTCAATGGCAAAAAAAGCTGCTCCTTACAATTTTGCTGACAGTTTTGAAAAGATTCCTGTCCATATTTTCCCTGATCAGAAAGACGGATCCGTCTTTGTAGCCCGGCAAATCGCTGATTTCATCCGGGAAAAACAAAAAAAGAAAGAAAAATGCGTGCTGGGCCTGGCCACGGGTTCCACTCCCAAGACCCTGTACACAGAACTGGTCCGCCTTCACCGGGAGGAAAAACTGAGTTTTAAAAATGTGGTCAGTTTCAACCTCGATGAGTACTACCCCATCGATAACAATGCCCTGCAGAGCTATAACCGGTTTATGAAGACCCACCTTTTTGACCTGGTGGACATCAACCCGAAAAATATTCATATCCCGAACGGGGAAATAAAAAAAGAAGATATCAAGGAGCATTGCCGGCACTATGAAAAAATGATCCAGGATGCCGGCGGGATTGACCTGCAGATACTCGGTATCGGGAACAATGGTCATATCGGTTTCAACGAGCCCGGTTCCGGTATTTATTCCAGGACCCGGCTGATCACACTGGATAATTCCACCCGGATTGCCAACTCCTATGAGTTTGCCAATATTTCCGAAGTGCCCCGGCTCGCCATTACCATGGGGATCAGTACCATCCTGAAGTCAAAAAAAATCATCCTGATGGCCTGGGGCAGTGCGAAGGCCCCGGTGATCAAGAAAGCCGTGGAGGATGATGACAGCGAACAGGTGCCGGCATCCCTGCTGCAAAATCATGACGATGTTTCCTTCGTGGTGGATGATGCCGCTGCGGCGGAACTGACCCGCAATAAATCGCCCTGGCTTACCGGGGATTGTGAATGGACACCCCGTATGATCCGGAAAGCCGTGGTGAACATGGCCCTGAAACTGAAAAAACCGGTACTGAGTTTAACAAACAGTGATTACAATGAATATGGCCTGAGCGACCTGCTGGTCGAAAAAGGAGATGCCTACGAGATCAACCTGCAGGTCTATTATATGCTGCGGGATTCCATCACCGGCTGGCCCGGCGGAAAACCCAATGCCCACCTGCCTACTCACCCGGAGCGTTCCAACCCCTATCCCAAACGGGTGATCATCTTCTCCCCGCACCCCGATGACGATATCATCAGTATGGGCGGCACCTTTCAACGCCTGCATGAACAGGGACATGAGGTACATGTGGGTTACCAGACCAGCGGCAATATCGCTGTGACGGATGAATTTGTAACCCGCTTCCTGGATTTCGCCGTGGGTTTTGAAGAAATCGCGGGTATTGACACCCAAAAATCAGGCAAGATCCTCGAAGATGCCCGTAAATTCCTGCGCCGGAAAAAATCGAACCAGGTGGATACCCCCACCATCCGGGCCATCAAGGGCCTGATCCGCCGCGGTGAAGCAAAAGCCACCTGCCGCTATGTGGGCATCAAAGATGAAAATATCCATTTCCAGAACCTTCCTTTTTATGAAACAGGGACGATCGAGAAAAAGCCGATGGGGGAAAAAGATGTGAAGATCACCATGGAACTGTTACGCAAAATAAAACCGCAGCAGGTCTATTGTGCCGGTGATTTTGCCGATCCCCATGGTACCCATATTGTTTGTTTCAACGTGGTGGTGGAAGCCCTGAAGCGGATCAAGGCCGCCGGGGACGACTGGATCGGTGATTGCTGGCTCTGGCTGTACAAGGGCGCCTGGCAGGAATGGAATATCGAGGAAATAGAAATGGCCATCCCCATGAGTCCCGACCAGGTCCTGAAAAAACGCTTTGGTATTTTCATTCACCAGTCACAAAAAGATATGGTCCCCTTCCAGGGTAGTGATTCCCGTGAGTTCTGGCAACGGGCGGAGGAACGGAATGCCGCTACAGCCAATCTCTATGCTGACCTGGGCCTCACCCATTATGCTGCCATGGAGGCCTTTGTGAGATGGCAATATTAACTATGATTTTTTGCTGATTTCCCTTATTTTTATGGACAACAAAAAACGCGCTATGTCAATTTTCAAATCGAGTAACCCCGCCCTGCAGGAAAAAACCTACCAGGGCACCATCCTGGAAGGAATCAGTACAGGTGAAGAAATGACACTGAAAGGAACGCTGAATAAATTCGGCGTGATGGTCCTGCTGATGATCGGTTCCACCCTGTTTGCCTGGAGCCAGTTTTACAAGGGCAGTGACCCCAAACCCCTTATGCTGATTGGTGTTTTTGGTGGCCTGGCCCTGGCCCTGGTGATGGCGTTCAAAATGAAATGGGCTACCTGGCTGGCCCCTGCCTATGCCATCCTCGAGGGTCTTTTTGTGGGCTCTGTTTCCGCTATTTATGATTATCTCTACCCGGGACTTCCTGTTCAGGCAGTTGCCCTGACCCTGCTGGTCACCCTGATCATGTTCCTGGTTTACCGGTACCGGATTATAAAAGTCACCCAAAAATTAAGAATGGTGGTGGTCGTGGCCACTTCAGCCATCGCCTTATTTTACCTGGTACAATGGCTTACCTATGCTTTTTCGGGTTCAGCAGTAGGTTACTCCCTGACCAATTCCAACACCCCGCTCAGTATCGGGTTTTCCGTACTGGTAACAGGCCTGGCTGCTTTTAACCTGCTCCTGAATTTCGACACCATTGAAAAAGGGGTGGAAATGAAAGCTCCCAGGTACATGGAATGGTACAGTGCTTTTGGTTTACTGGTTACCGTGGTTTGGTTATACCTGGAAATTCTCCGCCTGCTTTCCAAACTGAAGAACTAACTGAACATATTTATATAATACTAAGCCGCATCCCGCCGATGCGGCTTTTTTATGTCCGGGAATAGGCTGTTTACCCCGTAATCATGGAATCTTTAAAGAAAAAGAAAGAGCCGGCAGCATCAACTACCGGCTCTTTCTTCTATAATTTATTACTAAGATCAGAACTTATAATAGGCCTTTATTCCAACATAAGAGAGGCTGGAACCGTCTTTAAGCGTAGAATGAAACTGGCCGATCACATCGATCTTTTCAGTGCTGTAACCAATCTGCGGGCTGAACGCAAAACCGCTGGCGTTTTTGCCCCAGGAAGCAAAACCGATACCTCCGCCAACGAGAAAACCACCGGTTTTATACCTGGCGCCTACGATTACAGGCACATGATTAAGGGACTCAGTTTTTAGCGTACCCCCAAAGTAATCAATTTTTTTACCCAAAAAACTCTGGTAACCAGCCTGGCCAAAGGCTTCGAAACTTTCGGAAAGCTCCACGATACCGGTTACTTCAGCCCCAATACCAATACCATTAAAATCAGCCAGGTCACCAATAGGAAGGGAAATAGCAGGGCCGATACCAAAACGGAAAGTTTGAGCGGAAGAAACCAGAGAGAGGCTCATCGCAACTGCGCATGTCAATAAGATTTTTTTCATGATTAGGTTTTTAATTACTTACTCGTATGGCTTTTCAGTGTCCGCCCCGTTTGAATAGTTGCTGGTCTCTATACAAAGTTCTATCTCAATTTCGCTTAAGGGAGACAAAATTATGATCCCCGCTAAAAGTTATTTTTAACTCGATTGAATTTGCAAAAATATTAAGAAATATTGAATTTTCAAACCCTGCTATGCGTCAATCAATAAGTGCAGGAACGGCTACGGGGGTCTGTTTACACGAAACTGTGGCCGGTGATATTCCGCTAAATATAGAAAATGGTTGACCTGGTTTTTCCCGCACTCTGTTCCAATAGCCGTTTCCCGACATAATCGGTAGAGCCCGTATAGGTCTTACCGGTACCGTTTGAATATAATATGTATACAAAACCTGGCATAAAAAAAGCCCGCATTTGCGGACTTTTGTGACCCCGTCTGGATTCTCGCCTCGCTTCGCTCCGGCGAAGCGGGCAAACCAGAAACCTTTACGGGCGTGGAATATTCTCCAGTACCTGGCGCAGCTTTTTCCTGCCGGCACCCGTTTTATAGTATTTTTCCATCTTTCGGGCCTCTTCCAATGAAGCATATTCAAACACGTGCCATACTTTCCAGGGTATTCCTCCAATAGTTGACCTGGTTTTCCCGGCATTATGTTCCAATAGCCGTTTCCCGACATGATCGGTAGAGCCCGTATAGGTCTTACCGGTACCGTTTGAATATAATATGTATACAAAACCTGGCATAAAAAAAAGCCCGCATCTGCGGACTTTTGTGACCCCGTCTGGATTCAAACCAGAAACCTTTTGATCCGTAGTCAAATGCTCTATTCAGTTGAGCTACGGGGCCAACGGGCGGCAAATATAGGACAAATTTTTTAAGGTAAAAACTCCCGTTTTATTACCGTTCCTTCCACCCGGGCAGGTACTGGTCCAGCAGGGCCTGGAATTCTTTGTAGTCCTTCAGCCCGTAAAGATCGGGGTCCGTCAGCAGGCTTTCCCTGCTCTTGTACCCCCTCTCATAGGCCTGCCGGAGATACAAGATGGCCTGTTCCGGTTTGTTATGCAGGGCATAGGTACAGGCCAACTGGTAATAGGCATCCCCCCGGGTGGGTTCCAGCCGGATGGCCTTTGTTATATAAAGAATGGCGGAGTCATAGTTGTTCAGTACATGATAGACCAGCCCCAGGTTATAGACAGCCGTCCTGTTACCCGGCGCCAGCTCAGCCGCCTGTTTCAGGTAAACAAGCGCCGTATCATTTTCTTCCATCTTCAGGCAAATGCTGCCCGCATTAATATAGGCGCTGAGAAAAGACCGGTCAGCAGCAATCGCTTTCCTGTAGTAGAACAGGGCTGAGTCGTTCCTGTTCAAATCCGCCAGGAAATTGCCCATCAGCAGGAAGCCCTGTGCATTCCCGGGACCATTCCGCATGGCAAGCTGTTTCCGGAAATAATAAACCGCTGAATCCGGTTTCTTTTGTTGCCGGAACAGGTCCGCCATCTGTTGCACACTGGACGGGTTCCCCGGGTTGGCATCCAGCACCCTGCGCATATATACAAGGGCTGAATCAAACCGTTTCTGTCCCTGGAATACCAGTGACAGGCTGTTCAGTAATTGTGGATTGACCGGATCCTGCACTATGGCTTTCCTGATATACCAGCCCGCCGAATCATACCTTTTTTGCTCATAGAAGAGCCGGCCCAGGTCATGCAGCCAGGCCGTACTGCCCGCTTCGTATAAGGAGGCGCCCCGGAAAAAGCCGGTGACGGAATCAGGCATCCCCATTTCCCGGAATATGCGCATCAGGTTATTGAAGGCCGGTTTGTAATCCGGTCGCACCTGCAGGGCCCGCCGGAAATAATTCCGGGCCGAATCATAATTTTTTTCTTCCCCGTAAATAACGCCCAGGTTATTCAGCAGGGAAGGATTCTGAGGTTCCAGCCCAACGGCCTGCCGGAAATAATAATAGGTGGAATCCGGTTGTTTCAGCTCCCTGAACATAAGCCCGGTATTCAGCAAGGCAAAGGCCGAATAAGGATTGGCGATGAGGGCCTGCCGGTAATAATACCGGGCCGAATCAAACTGTTGCAATGCGAAACTGGAAAGTCCCAGGTAGTTATAGGCATCTTCATAGCCGGGATCAATAGCCGCGGCCCGCCGGTAATAGGTTTTGGCGGAGTCATAAGCCTTCAGATCACGGTAGAAATTACCAATATAGACATTGACAAATGATTGATCCTGGTAATTCGCAAAGGCCTTCTCATAGGAGACCCGCGCAGCATCGTATTGCCCCAGGGCAAAATAACTTTTCCCCAGCCCGTTGTAGGCATTGATAAATTTCGGGTCTGCCGTAATACAATTCCTGAAATAGCCAATAGCGGTTTCGTACTGCTTATTGCCATAATTGATCCAGCCAATATTATTCATGGCATATACATGGCCCGGTTCCAGTTCCAGGGCCTTTTGGTAATAAGCCAGGGCGGAATCATTTTCCGACAGGGAAAAATAATAATGCCCCAGGTCTGCATAAGCATCCGCATTACCCGGGTCCACCCCAATCGAGGAGCGGTAATATTTAACCGCGGAATCCGGTTTGTTCAGGGTGCGGTATGAAAATGCGAGCGTGATATACGGGTACCGCCAGCCCGGGGCTTCTGTCATCGCTTTTTTAGCATAATAAATTGCACTGTCATACCGGTAATTGTCCAGGTGCAGCGACGAAATCGTATTGAGAATATAGGCGGCCTTGTCGTCCCGGGCATAGGCGGCATAGGCATACGCAAAGGCCTTGCTGATATCCATCTTTGTGCCGGCTTTCCCGAAATAACCCCTCGCTTTAAAAAAATACATCTGTCCCATGAGTGTTTCTGCAAAATCGGGATCCTCCGGCCTGATGATGGCGATGGCTTTTTCAAGCATATTCCCGGCTTCATAAAATTCCTGCTGCGCTGCTTTTTCCATGCGCCCTGCGCCGGCCGCCGGTTCATCCCCGTTCTCCCCGTCCCCGGGCTGTACCCTCAGTTTTTGTGCGGAAGCGGCATCCTTACAATCCAGGTAGAGATTGATTTGAGCCTGGGCGAAATGGATAAATCCAACGGCCAGGTTTAACCGCGCATCGGCCGTGTACCTGTTCCCGGGGTAGCGGGATTCCAGCAATAAATAATAGTATTCGGCGGATTCCCGCCCGGTGAGTTTCTGCTGGCGAAGCGCCTCATAAAAAAGCCGGTAGGTCTCTGTTAACAGGCTGTCCGTGGTCCTGCCGTACCGCTGATCCTGTAACAGGCTCCCGTGAAAAGCATTCCCCGGTCCTTTCTTCCGGGTCTCCATCCATTTCTTTAAATAATCTATATCCACTACGCTCACTACTTTCTCACTGTTTTCCGTACAACAGAAAAAGGGATCCTGCTTCCGTTTAAAGCGCTGCCGGGCAATGGCGGGTACATTCTTGTCAACGTATTGCTGGATCTCGGCCAGGGTAACCTTGTTATCTGTTGTTCCTTCGGTATCCGCCAGCCCGTTCAATCCATCTACCAGGTAATAGGTGAAAAGACCATGCCCGGCCCCGATCGATGCATCTTCCAGCGATTCCTGTCCTGCCCCCGTGGCCAGCATGATGATCTCTCCCGCTCTTTTTTCCGAAATGGCTGCATTCAAGAAATTCTGTCCCTCGGAGCCCCCGGGCAATTCATTGGAACGGCAGGCATCCATAATAAAATACACTTCCACTCCCCTGGCCGTCTCCGCTGCAATTTTCTTTTTCAGGTTGAACAACTGGATGGTTCCTCCAACGAGGTAATTGTTTTTATCCCCGGCGGGGTTGCAGTCATAGGTGAGGTAAAAAAACTGGTCCTCATCGATAGCATCCCCGTGACCGGCCAGGTAAATGAACAATTTATCCCCCTTCTGCAGTTTCTTGGCCTTGAGCCACTGGAATCCTTTTCCCCAGAACACCGCACTGACCGCCTGTTCATTCAGCACCATAAAAATATTATCCTCCTTCAGCCGGCCGCCGGCCGGGGATCGCAGGTAGTCCCGGAACAGTTCCGCATCCTTATCCGCGTAACTGAGGGGCCGGACATATTTGTATTTCGAAATTCCCATGATCATGGCAAAGGTCTGCGGGCCGGAAACCGTGCTATCCCGGGGAGCAGGCGGCGATTGGGCCAGGACAATATCCGCCCGGAGCAGAATAATCAGCAAGAGAATCAGGATGTGTAAGAAATTTCGCATAAATTCGGATATCCAATTTACGGATTTACGGGAGAAGGATCGCTTACTTGCCATAAATACCCGGCCGGGGTATCCAGAAAAATTACAGCTTATGAATTACCGGGAATGACGGGGTCATTGACCCAGGGGCCATTATTGTACCATTGACACAAGAACCAAAACCACGATCAGCTACATTCATGAAGAAGCCGCTGCACCAGCATATTGGCCATCATGCCCGGCGGGTTGGCAGGCATGTCACCAAGTACCTGTATAAAAGGGATACCCTGTTTTCCACCGTCTGGGTTTTTGTATTTATCATCGTCCTGGGTTCCATCCCGGTCAATTTTTATTTTCTGAACCCGCTGAAACTTGCCTTAAAGGATTTCGACTTTCATGATATGGCGCATGCCAAGCTGCATGTGTACGAGGACCGTTTTGACCGGAGAATCACGATTGTTAACATCGGGATGGCCGACCGGGAGCAATTGGCTGCCTTAATTGACAAGACGGCAGAAATGAAACCCAGGGTAATGGGGCTGGATGTTCTGCTCGAAGGCCCGAAGGATCCGTACAAGGATTCTGTCCTGGCCGCTACGGTATCCCGTTGCGCCAACCTTGTACTGGCCAGCCGGCTCGAGTGGAAGGATGAAAAAGACCCGTACAAAGAAAATTTTTTCAGGACCCCGGGCACGGGAGAAGGCTATGCCAATATGCTGGCAGAGGATATCGCCACGGTCCGCCTCTGGGCGCCTTTCTTTGAAAATGAAAAGGATTCCCATGCGAAGCCGTATAAAAGCTTTGCCTCCTCCATTCTCGAAAAATATGACAGTACGGCCTTTAAAAGACTGGTGAAGCGGAATAAGGAAACGGAAACCATCAATTACTCCCGTCGCCAGGACCGCTATTACCAGCTTGAAGGAGAAAGCATACTGGCCGGGCTGGAAAATGACAGCCTGATCCGTGACAGGATTATTTTATTCGGGTATATCGGCGCAGACGAATCGGATATCCTGGATAAAAAGTTCACCCCGATGAACAAAAAGTATTACGGCAAAAGCATTCCCGACATGAATGGTGTGGCGGTACATGCCAATATGCTGTCGATGGCGCTGGATAACCATTTTATCCGGAAAATGCCGGGCTGGTTCAACTGGTTGCTGGCCATCCTGATCGGCTGGATCCACATGGCCATTTTTATCAAGTATTATATTGATCACCATATCTGGTTTCACCTGGTGGCCAAAATCGCCCAGCTGTTATCCGCCATTTTCTTTGTGTACCTCGATATCTGGCTTTATGAGAAATACCGGGTCAAACTGGATATGAAAATGACCCTGATCGTAATTGTGATGGCCGTGGACGTGATTTATTTCTATGAAGCCTGGGCCACCTGGATGCACAGGCGGTTTAAATACCGTACCGTATTTGGTCATCATGGAACCGGGCATTAAACCATTATATACACCATACACCCAAAAACAAACACCATGAAAAAGATCCGCTTATTGGTCCTTTCCTCCTGCCTGGGCCTCCTCGCAAATGCCCAGAATAATTTTATGCTGTACAGCTTCAAAGGCAATGTAACCATCCTTGAGCAGGCGGTGGAAAGCAAGGCCAGGGTGGGTAAGATCATGAACAACTCCGCAATGGTTAAAATCGCGGCGGGAGGGTTGGTTACACTGGTTTGTAACGAAGCGGCCATGTTTACCATCAGTAAACCCGGCACCTACCCGTTACATAAATTTGCGGATTCCTGCAAAGTAAATCACAGTTCCTTTACATCGAACTATATTAAATATATATGGAGCCAGATGACCAAATCATCCGGTTCTCCCGGCAGTAACCGCAAAGCTTATATGAACACGGTGGGAGCTGTCAGCCGCGGCATCAACAATATCTGGATCGATCCCCGGCTTGATACGGTGAATTATTCCGGGGGCGCTTTCCCCCTTTCCTGGAAATCCTATACGGAAGCAAATGAATTTGTCTTTTATTTATACCCTGCCGGCAACCGGAATACGGTGGTCTATATGGCTACGGTAAGCAAACTGAAAATACCTATTTCCGGTTTTGCGGCAAAAATGACTGCTGGGGAAAGCTATGAATGGATCGCCGCCATCAAGGGGGAGGAAAATGAAGAACGGAAAGTGCTGAACTATGTTTCCAAAGAAACATTTAACAGCCTGCTGGAAACCATCAAAAACCAGGGGGCGCCCTTCGAAGCCCCGGCCGAACAGGCCTACCGGACCGGGTTTATGCTGGAAGATGCGCATTACCTCGCAGAAGCTTATGAATATTATTCCAAGGCGACCCTCCTGGACCCGGCCAATGCACTGTACCGCTCCACGCTAATGTCATTTAAAAAAGATTACGAGATCAAATAATAACATACCCCGCTTTTTTGCCCGCAAAGGCCGCTATTTATAAGCTAAGAGTAAAAGAGGGAAAGAGTTAAAGAGAAACACCTGCGGTTAACTTTCCTTGCTTTTTTTGTCCGCAAAGACCGCTAAGACTTTTCGGTTGAATTTACTGCTTGCCTCGCTGCGCTCTCCACGGTAAATCAAACCGTTGATATAATTCTGTCTCCTTTTTGCGGATCGATTCTTAGCTTTAATCCTTAATTTAAGCGCATGAAAAAATTATTTCTCCCTGTCCTCCTGTTGCTGGGAGTTTTTTCCCGGGCACAGATGAAAGCAGATGATGTAAAAACCTTCACCCTGAAAAACGGGATGAAATTCCTGGTGGTGGAAGATTTCTCCATTCCCAATGCCAATATGTACCTGTTTTACCGTGTGGGCAGCCGCAATGAACACCAGGGTATCACGGGTCTCTCCCATTTCTTCGAACACATGATGTTCAATGGCGCCCGGAAATACGGCCCCAAACTTTTTGACCAGGCCATGGAATTTAACGGCGGCGCCAACAATGCCTATACCACGGAAAATGTAACCGTATACACCGACTGGTTCCCGGCCAGCGCTGCGGAAGTGATCTTTGACCTGGAAGGAGACCGCATCGCCAGCCTGAGCATTGATCCCAAGATGGTAGAAAGTGAGAGAGGCGTGGTGCTGAGTGAGCGAAGCACCGGCCTGGAAAATTCCCCATGGGACCAGCTCAACCAGACCCTCCAGGGCGCGGCCTTTCTCGAACATCCTTATCACTGGCCGGTAATCGGGTATGAAGATGACATGAAGAACTGGAAACAGGAAGACCTGGAACGTTATTTTAAAACGTATTATGCTCCGAATAACTGTGTGGTGGTGGTTTCAGGCGGAATCAGACTGGAAGAAGTGAAACGGCTGGCCGAAAAATACCTGGAGCCCATTCCCTCACAACCTGCCCCGCCCAAAGTGAATATCACGGAGCCGCCGCAAACCGGTGAGCGGAGGGTGATGGTACAGCGGGATGTGGCCACGCCCTACCTGATGATCGCATACCATATCCCTGAATCCAGGCACGAGGATTATTATGCTCTCAATATTCTGAATTCCATATTAACCAGTGGCAAATCCTCCCGCCTTTACAGCTCGCTGGTGGACCAGCAGCAACTGGCCACCCAGGTCTTTTCCGGGTTCGGCGAAAGTTTTGACCCCACCCTCTTCACTTTCTATGCGGTAACCGCTAAAAATGTGAATGAGACCGATCTCGAAAAAGCGATTTACCGGGAACTGGATAAAATCAAAAATGAAGGCATCAGTGAAGCGGAATTGCAAAAGATCAAAAACCAGAAACTGATGGAATTCTACGAACAGGTGGAGACCATCAACGGCAAATCCAATAACATCGGGACCTATGAAGTCTTCTTCGGGGATTACCGGAAAATGTTTGATGCCCCGGCCCAGTACAATAAAGTAACAGTGGCCGATGTACAGAAAGTCGCCAAAAAATATTTCACCAAACCGAACCGCACGGTTGGTATTTCAAAACTCAATACGGAGGAATAATTTATGAAACAACTTACCCGATTCTTTATAGCCGGCCTGTTGCTGGTACTGGGAGGCCCCCTTTCCGCCCAGGGATATAAACTGCCTCCTTATGAGAAATTCAAATTGCCCAACGGGCTGACCATTTACCTGCTGGAACAGCACGAGGTACCGGTGATCAGTGTATCGGCGATTCTGCCGGCCGGCGCTATTTATGACGGGCAGAAAGCCGGGCTGGCTTCCCTGACAGCCGCAGGCCTGAAGCACGGAACCAGGAATTTCACCAAGGCAAAACTGGATGAGGAACTGGATTTCCTCGGCGCCACCCTGAATACTTATGCATCCAAGGAGTCCGCCGGGCTCTCCGCCAAATTCGCGGCCAAAGACCGGGAGAAGATACTGGCCATTATCCAGGAGGTCCTGCTGGAGCCCGTCTTCGATACCAGTGAATTTGCCAAAGAAAAGAAACGACTGCTGGTCAGCCTGGAGCAGCAAAAAGAAAGTCCCCGTTCCGTGATCGGTTCCTATTTTGATAAATTCCTCTATGGCGATCATGTTTATGGCAATATCGTACAGGGAAAGATCGCCACGGTTTCTCCCCTGACGACCGCTGACCTGAAAAATTTCTACCAGGCGAATTACCATCCTGATGGTTCAGCAATCAGTGTAGCCGGTGATTTTTCCGCCAAAGAAATGAAGGCTCGTCTCACAGCCCTGTTTTCCGGATGGAAGAAAGGCCCCAAAGCCGTAACGAACCAGGCTTCCGCCCCCATCGGTAAACCTGCTGAAAACCGGGTCCTGCTGGTAAATAAGGACGATGCCAAAGAGACTACTTTTTATATCGGCGCCCCCGGCATTGCCCGCAACAACCCCGATTTTGTAGCCATTGAAGTGGTGAACACTTTATTCGGCGGCCGTTTTACCTCCATGCTCAACGACGAACTGCGGGTTAACAGCGGGCTGACTTATGGCGCCAGCAGCCGGTTCAGCGCCCTGAAGAACGGCGGCAGTTTTGTGATCAGTACGTTCACGGCCGGGAAAACCACCGAAGCCGCAATTGACAAGGCCCTGGAAGTCCTGAATAAACTGCACAGCAGCGGTATTGATGAAAAAGCACTGACTTCAGCCAAGAATTATGTAAAAGGACAATACCCGCCCCGTTTTGAAACAGCCGGCCAGTTATCCGGTTTACTGACCCAGATGTTCTGGTACAATTTTGACGAATCTTTCATCAATAATTTTGAGAAGAACGTGGACGGGCTGAACCTGGAAAAAGCAAAAGAAATTATTGCCCGTTATTTTCCAAAGGATAAACTGCAATTCGTACTGGTGGGAAAATCCACCGATATCAGGAAGCTCGCGGAGAAATATGGCAAGGTAACCGAAGTGCAGATCGGGGAAGAGACGAAGAAGGGGTTTTAGAGTCCGGAATTCTTTGAAATGATTTTTCCTTTGTAATCGTTCTTTTCATCGGGAGCTTATTAATTTGCCAATGAACCTTCTAAGAAACAGATTTTGTGGGTTCAGCATTTCATTTCGTTGGGAGCATTTTGATTAGCAGATTTGCCAATTAGCCGATGGGCTTTCTAAGGAGCAGGTATTTTTTAATACGGGCATTATTTTTCATCGGGATTATTATAATTGGCCAATTAGGCAATTTGACAATTAGCCAATGGACTTTCTAAGAAGCAAATTTTGCAGATTCAGGCATTGTATTTCATCGGGATGCTTCACTATAGAAACAAGCCAATTAATAAACCAGTACCAGGAGGCGGACGTATAATTGGCTAATCGGCACATTGGCACATTGGCACATTTTTTAATTAACTAACGAAATGCTCAAAACAGTACCCCGCAAATTCAGTCACATATCTAATCGGATGCCTCACTAAAGATACATGCCACTTATTAAATCGTTGCAAGAGGTGGTCGTAAAATTGGCTAATCGGCACATTGGCACATTTTTTAATTAATTATCAAAATGCTCAAAATAGTACCCCGCAAATTAAGTCACGCATCTCCCCGGCCGCCTCACTAAAGAAACATGCCACTTATTAAATCGTTGCAGGAGGCGGACGTATAATTGGCTAATCGGCACATTGGCACATTTTTTAATTAACTATCGAAATGCTCAAAACAGTACCCCGCAAATTCAGTCACATATCTAATCGGATGCCTCACTAAAGATACATGCCACTTATTAAATCGTTGCAGGAGGCGGTCGTAAAATTGGCACATTGGCCAATTGGCTCATTATCTAATTAGCACATTATCCTAAATTGCAGCATGAAAATCTCCTTCTGGTCTGTCGGCAGGGCCAATGAAACATATGTAAAAGAAGGTGTGGAAGAATTCACCAAACGCATCTCAAGGTATTACAAGGTGGAATGGAGCATTATCCCGGTCCCCAAAAATGCCGGTATGCTGAGTGAAATGGACCTGAAGAAGAAAGAAGGCGGGATCATTCTCGAATGGCTGGACAAGGACGATTACCTGGTGGCACTGGAGGAAAGAGGTAAACAACTGAGTTCCGAAGGACTGGCAAATTTCATCCAGGCCCGGGCCAATGAAAGCGTGAAGAACCTGGTCTTCCTGATCGGGGGAGCTTACGGACTGGATGAAGCGGTTCTGAAAATGGCCAGGTACAAATGGAGTTTATCCGAACTGGTATTCCCGCACCAGCTGGTAAGACTGATACTGGCCGAACAGGTGTACCGGGCCTGTACCATTTTAAAAAACGAAAAATATCATCATAAATAATATTTTTTTCACCCGTAGCACCAACTGATATGTTAATCTCCACCACGCTGATCATTATTATCATCACGAGTATCATTTCCTTTACCGCCTTCAGCAACCAGCGGGTCATGAACGACCTGATCTTCTACCCGCCTGCCGTGCAAAGAGGGCAATGGTACCGCTTCTTCAGCTGCGGGCTGATCCATGCAGACTGGGGCCACCTGATCTTTAATATGTTTACCCTGTACATATTCGGGGAAGGACGGATCGATACACCCGCAGGCCCGGTTTATTTAGGGGTGGAATATAAGTTCATAGAACTATTCGGGAAATATGGCAACCTGATCTACCTCGGTATGTACCTCCTGGCATTGGGGGTCTGCCTGCTGCCCACCTATTCGAAAAATAAAGACAATTATCATTACCGGAGTCTCGGCGCTTCCGGGGCCGTATCGGCCGTGGTGTTTGCCAGCATCCTGTTTCACCCGCTGATGGGGATGGGATTATTCTTTATTCCCGTCTATATTGCCGGCTTCCTCTTCGGGGTCATTTACCTCGTAGTTTCCAGCATGCTGGACCGAAAGGGAGGCGATCATATCAACCACTCCGCCCATATTTTTGGAGCCGTATTCGGTATCGGCTTCACGGTTCTCTTGTGTAAAATAATAGGAGATTACCCGGTACTTCGCATGTTTTTTGATGAGATCCGGAACATGAGTCTTACCGACCTGGTGCAATTCGGTTAAGCCGGGCCGCTGATCGTCAGCTTCCAGGCGGAACGGGTCCGGGCGGTCAGTTTAAACCGTTCATCGATCCGGTAACCGGTGACCCAGGCAATTCGTTTGTTGCTTTCCAGCACCCATATATTTTCTTTGGCAGACTTTGAAAGTTTCTGGTCAATAAAAAAGCGGGAAAGCTTTTTTTTCTTCTTCATCCCCAATGGATAAAAATAATCCCCGGTCTTCCATTTCCGCAGGATAAGCGGGAAACAAAGTTCACGGGCATCCAGCCAGGCCTCCGCTGCAGCGGCAGGAGGTTGTTGCCCGTTGAAGACCATTGGCTGCAGTTGCAGCATTCTCCCCCCGTATTCAATGGTCCTGTCCTCCTCCCGGATGGCAATGGTGGCTTGGGCCGCCGGCTGCACGGGGCTGATGATAAACCAATGCCGGTGTTTGATGACCCGGTACCGGGGTCCCGGTGATTCAATGAACTTACCCGATTCACTGGCTGCCAGTTTGATCAGCTCGTCCACCTGCTTTTCCCCAAATCCGTATTCCCGGATGATTTCATAAATGAGCGCCCGGCTGTCAAACTGCATCAACTGCTTAACCGGGATATGCAGTTCTTCCCCCTTTTGCCGGCACCATTTTTTCTTCAGCTCCCCTACGGAATACAAATACAGTTTTTCCACCTCCTTAAAACGGCTGATATTGTCCTGCAGGTTTTCCTTCACCTGCGGGTATGCCCGGCTGATAGCAGGGATAATTTCATTCCGGAAAAAATTACGGGTGTATTTCGAAGACTGATTAGAAGAATCTTCCACAAATGCCAGCTTGTTCTCTTTTGCAAAACGCAGCAATTCTTCCTTAAAAAAACCAAGCAGGGGCCTTTTGATATAACCATATGATGCCGGGATCCCGGTCAATCCGTGTAAACCCGTTCCCCGAAAAAAATTCATCAGGAGGGTTTCGTTATTGTCATCGGCGTGGTGGGCGGTTAGGAGTTTAAAGTTGAGGGGTTGAGAGTTCAGGGTTGAGGGTTCAGGGTTGAGAGTTGAGGGTTCAGGGTTGAGGGTTTTTACCAATTCATCGAACCATTCATACCGTAAGATCCGGGCGGCTTCCTGGATGGAAAGTTTATGTTCAGCCGCATAGTGCTCCGTATTAAATTTTTTAACCCTGGTCTCCGCCCCGTACTGCTGACCCAGTCTTTTTACAAACTGCTCATCCCGTTCACTCTCTTCTCCCCTCAGCTGAAAATTGCAATGGGCAATGCTGAAGGAAAAACCGGACTGGTGACACAATTCACAAAGTACCACGGAATCCAGCCCCCCGCTGACAGCAAGGATCAACTGGTCATTACCAGCAAAAAGATACTGCTCCCTAACCGCTTTTATAAATTTTTCTTTGAGGGTCATGCGGAACAAAGTAACAAAATGTATTTTTGATTATGCCGGAAATAAACAAAAGAGAAAAGCAGCTGGCGTGGATTTGCCGGGTACTCATTACCCTCGACCTGCTAGTTGTAACCGCGGGATATCTTTCTTTTTTCCAGGCAAAGCGACAACTTTCATCGCCCCTGATCCCGGCCAGTATCCGCTTTCAGATCATCAATGATTCCTATATCTTCCGGGCCAGCCTGCTGGCGGCTGTGTTTTTCCTGGCCGGCCTTTGGTTTTATTCTTTCAATAAAAAAGGAATTGCCATTCTTTTATTTACCGGGGCCCTGCTTGGTTTCAGGTTTTACCCTTTTTGACTAAAAAGTTAATTCCTCATAAGCCCCCCTGAGTTCCCCGAACGCGTGGTTATCCCCTGCTTTTTTGGCTTCCTCCATCCCTTTCTCATAGACCTTAATGGCTTCTGGTACCCGGTTATTCCGTTCCAGCAGCTTGGCGAGATGATAATAACTGCCCACATAACCCGGTTCCCGGTGTACTATTTCTTCAAATAATTCACGGGCTTTTTCATCCTCCCCCAGTTTGATGTATTCGAGGGCCAGGGCATGGAGTAAAAAACTGTCCGAGGGGCTGGTTTTGAGAAATTCCTGTAATTTTTCGATACGGTCCATATGCTAAAAATTTTTCCCGGGAAATGCCCGGAATTAGACTCCCTTCACTTATCTTTGTTTTAGTTGCATAAACAACTAATTAATAACGATTAAACTTACGCTAATGAAAATCCTGGTTTGTATCAGTAAAACACCGGATACCACTGCAAAAATAGCTTTCACCGATAATAACACGAAATTCGATGTCAACGGTGTGCAGTGGATCATCAATCCCTATGACGAATGGTATGCGCTTGTCAAAGCCATTGAACTGAAAGAGGCCGACCCCACGGCCGTTATTCACCTGGTAACAGTAGCTCCCGCCGATGCGGAACCCATTATCCGCAAAGCCCTGGCCCTGGGCGGCGATGAAGCCATCCGGGTCAATACAGACAGTCATGACAGTTACTATATCGCCTCCCAGATTGCCGAAGTAGCCCGGCAGGGTGGCTATGACCTGGTACTGACCGGTAAGGAAACCATCGACTATAATGGCTCTTCGATCGGTGGTATGGTAGCCGAATTGCTGGACCTCCCCTATATTTCCCTGGCTACTAAATTTGAATTAGCCGGTACAAAAGCCACGATAACCCGCGAGATTGAAGGAGGCGAGGAAGTAAACGAAGTGGAACTGCCCCTTGTGCTCAGCGCCACAAAAGGAATGGCCGAAGCGCGGATTCCCAATATGAGAGGCATTATGGCCGCCCGGACCAGGCCCCTGAAAGTACAGGAACCCGTGGCTGCGGAGGTCCTTACCAGCGTTTCTGATTTTGGTTTACCTGCTGCAAAGGCTGGTGTAAAACTGGTGGATGCCGAGCATGTGGAAGAACTGGTCCGGTTGCTGCATGAAGAAGCGAAGGCTTTCTGACGCTGACCCAAGAACCAAGATACCTGAACCAAGATACCAAGAACCAAGACCCAAAGAAGTACCAAGAACCAAGACTCAAATAAATTCCAATTAAGAAGATCCAATAGCGGTAACAACAAACTACAAACTTCAAACTACAAACTATTCAAATGTCAGTTTTAATATTCATCGATACTGCCGAAGGTCATGTAAAGAAAGCTTCCCTTGAAGCCCTCACCTATGGCGCCAAAGCAGCCGGATTACTGGGTACCACGGCTGAAGCAGTTGTACTGGGAACCGTACAGGATGACCTCGCAGCATTGGGTAAATACGGGGTGAAAAAAATTCACCATGTCAATAATGAATCCCTCAACCACCAGGATGCGCAGGTATTCGCCAATGTAATTGCCCAGGTGGCCGGGGCAACCGGCGCCAGCCTCGTTGTCTTCTCCAATAACCTCAGCGGAAAAGCCATTGCTCCCCGGTTGTCTGTACGAATGAAAGCGGGATTGGTTTCCGGTGCGGTGGCGCTGCCCGATACCAGCAATGGATTCATGGTAAAGAAAAACGTTTTCTCCGGCAAGGCCTTTGCGAATGTTTCGGTAAATACAGCGATCAGAATCATAACCCTGAATACAAATGCCTGCCAGGCGCTCGCCGGAGATGGAACCGCTGAAGTGGTACCGTTTACCGCTGCTGTGGAAGCCGGTAAAGTGAAAGTAACCGGCGTCAGCAAGGCCAGTGGTGAAATATTGCTCACTGAAGCTGAGATCGTGGTAAGCGCCGGCCGTGGCATGAAAGGCCCCGAGAACTGGGGTATCGTGGAAGAATTAGCCAAATCGCTCCATGCCGCCACCGCCTGCAGCCGGCCGGTGGCGGATGCACACTGGCGCCCGCATAATGAACACGTGGGACAAACCGGTTTTGCCATTGCCCCGAACCTCTATATCGCCATTGGCATCTCCGGCGCTATCCAGCACCTGGCGGGAGTTAACCGCAGCAAAGTGATCGTCGTGATCAATAAGGACCCGGAAGCACCTTTCTTCAAAGCGGCAGACTACGGAATCGTGGGAGATGCCTTTGACATAGTGCCCAAAATGACAGCCGCTATTAAGAAACTGAAAGGCATCGCCTGATACGTTGCAAGAATTATCTGCTTTTGAACCGGGTGGCATTCACAAAGAACCAACCCGGTTTTTCATTCAACCTGTTTTATGAAATCAATCACCCTTACCGCCTGTTTCCTGCTCAGTACTTTTTTTATAAATGCCCAGCAGGATTTTGAGGGAATGATCCGGTATAAAGCCTCCCCGGAAAAAGATCTTTCACGGGAAAACAGCAACCCTGACTCCCTTGAAATAACCATCCTTTTTTCCCGGGGAAAAATAAGGATAGTGAACACCATGAACAGTGAGAAGGACGATATCCTGGTCCTGATCGATTCAGCCAAATCCTATACCCTTGATAAAAAGAGGAAAACCTTCGGGGTTAAAAGACTCAGGGAAAACAGGCCCCCCGAAACCCTGCTGCCCCTGACTATTGCCGGTTATGCATGCAGCCCGGTGCGAATAAATGCCTGGATGCCTTTTGGAGGAGCAGATGTCTCGCTTTGGTTTGCCGATAGCCTGTTCTTTCAAATTCCCGAAAAATACGAGGGCAATGACGAATTGCTGATGATCAGGAAGGGGCATATCATGCTGAAAGCTGTCATCCGGGAGAACAATTATTCGCGGCGCTATATGGACAGTGACACTGTAACTGCGGATCCCGGGGATCATACATTCATACTTATCGCCACCGAAATATTGCCGGGCGCTGTTAAGCCGGAAGATTTTTTGATTCCTCCCGGTTTTACAAAAGCGGGATACCCTTATTACCCGGTGGATACTGCGGCCTCCTACCCCGATTCCGTGGTAGCCATAAGCGATACCCTTATCCCAAAACCGGCACCGGTCAAAAAACTTGTTCCCGCCAAAAAAATCCCCATACCCGAAAAAAAACCGGCCGAAACGAAGGTAAAATCTGGCGGCGGGGCCCTGCGTAAAGAGAACTAAATCAGCTCCCGGAACCTATATTTTTTTGCCGAAAAGCCGTAGTTTCGCGTTATCTTATGAAGAAGATAGAACTGGAAATAGTGGCCCTTTCGCACAGCATTACCCAGACCCATTCTTATGCTGTTGTACTGGGCGAAGTGAACGGCCTCAGGCGTCTCCCGATCGTGATCGGCGGCTTTGAAGCGCAGGCCATCGCCGTAGCACTGGAAAAAATGGCCCCCAGCCGTCCCCTGACCCATGACCTGATGAAGAATTTCATGAATGCCTTCGCCATCGACCTTCATGAGATCATCATCTGCGACCTGCAGGAAGGAATCTTCTATTCCAAATTGGTTTGCTCCGGTCAAAATGATACCGTGGAAATTGATTCCCGCACTTCAGACGCCATCGCCCTTGCCGTTCGTTTTGGCTGCCCGATCTATACATACGAGAATATCCTCGAAAGCGCCGGTATCCTGATGGAGGATACAGCAACAACCGGAAAAAAGAAAAAGGCCAAACAGGAAGTCGTGGTGGAAGAAGACCGGCCAACCGGAAATGAAGACCTGAAAACCATGACAATAGAGGAGTTAAATCACCTTTTAAATGAAGTCCTTGACAGTGAGGATTATATCCGTGCCATCGCTATCCGGGATGAAATTAACAGCCGCCGCAAAGGCAAATAAACCGTTCTAAAAGCCAGTTCCGAATATACCGGTTCACTGCCCCATGATCGTTTACCCCAATTGTAAGATCAATCTTGGCCTGCATATTCTCCGCAAAAGAGCCGATGGTTATCATGACCTGGAAACGGTCTTTTACCCGATCGGGCTCAAAGATATTCTCGAGATCATTCCCAACCACTCCGATGAAACCGGAAAGGAAATCCTGTTTACCCAATCCGGGTTGGAAATCGGCGGTGACCCGGAAAATAATCTTTGTGTAAAAGCCTGCCACTTACTGAAAAAAGATTTCCCGGATCTTCCCCCGGTTCGGCTCCACCTGCACAAAATAATTCCGACAGGGGCCGGCCTCGGCGGGGGCAGTGCGGATGCAGCCTTCACACTGCGGTTGCTGAATGATTTATTTAAACTGGGCATTGATACCGATACCCTGATAGAGTACGCCGCTCAACTGGGCAGTGATTGCCCTTTCTTTATTCTCAATACCGCTTGCTTTGCAGGCGGCCGGGGTGAAAAACTGGAGAAGCTGGAACCTGGGTTGAAGGGCTACCAGGTCATACTGGTAAACCCCGGTATCCATATTCCTACCGGGCCGGCTTTTGCGGCCCTCCACCCCAACCTGCCCACAAAATCTCTTAAGGAGATCATCCTGCAGCCGGTTCATACCTGGAAGGATGAACTGGTAAACGATTTTGAAAAAGTGATTTTCCCGGAACATCCGGCTATCGGCGCTATAAAAGACCAGTTGTACCGCTCCGGGTGCCATTATGCATCCATGAGCGGGAGCGGCAGCACCGTATTTGGATTATACCCCTCCGGAAAGGAAATCCGTCCTGATTTTCCCGCTCATTATTACATAAAAAATGTCCCGGCCTGACCTGGCTCATGATGATAAACAAAAAGGCCGTTATTTTTGCGGCTTAAATACGGTTTATGGAGATCTACAAGGAGTTTGGTTTTGATGCGGCTCATTTTCTGCCCCTGGTACCCGAAGGGCATAAATGCAGGCAGATGCACGGGCATACCTATCACCTGCGGGTGTATATTAAGGGCAGGCCCGAACCGGCTACCGGGTGGATCATGGATTTCAAAATCTTAAAAGACCTGGTATTGCCCCTGATCGACCAGGTGGATCACCGCCTCCTCAATGAAATACCCGGGCTGGAGAATCCAACGGCGGAAAACATCACGATCTGGTTCTGGGACCGGCTGAAACCCCAGCTACCCGGGCTGAGCCATATAGAGCTGAAGGAAACCCCCACGACCGGGGTACTCTATGACGGCGACTGATTCCCCGTTTTTTTCGTACCTTGCAGCCATGCTGTTTCACTGTAACATGCAAAGAAGCGTCCTACGCTCAAACCTGGATCTCCTCAATCACCGAGGATAAGATTGTTGTAGCCGGCTCTGCCGGTTGTTTCCCTGTTCCATTTCTTCATCTTTAATTTTCAACTATGAACCCCGTTATAGCTATGCCGGAAAAATCCCTTCACTATCTCGAACTGGAAGAAAAGTACAGTGCCCATAATTACCACCCCCTGCCCGTAGTGCTGAGCAAGGGAAAAGGTGTATATGTATGGGATGTGGAAGGTAAACGGTACTTTGATTTCCTGAGCGGCTATTCTGCCGTAAACCAGGGCCATTGTCACCCGGTGATCCTGGAAGCTTTCCTGGAACAGGCCCGGCAACTGACGCTTACGAGCCGGGCTTTTTACAGTGACCAGTTAGGGGAATACACAAAATATATCACTGACTACTTCGGGTATGATAAAGTATTACCCATGAATACCGGGGCTGAAGGAGTGGAAACAGCGATCAAGCTTTGCCGTAAATGGGCCTATAAAGTAAAAGGGATTGAAGAAGGGAAGGCGGTGATCATTGCATGCGAAGGCAATTTTCATGGCCGGACCACCACTATCATTTCCTTCAGCAGCGATCCTTCGGCCCGTAAAGATTTCGGGCCTTACACTCCCGGGTTCAAAACCATTCCCTACGATGACCTGGAAGCCCTGGCGGCCGCCCTGGCAGATAAAAATGTGGCCGGCTTCTTAGTTGAACCCATACAGGGAGAAGCGGGTGTCCGGGTACCGGCGGAGGGTTATCTCGCCAAAGCAAAAGCGCTCTGCCTGGAGGCAGGTGTGTTGTTTATTGCGGATGAAATCCAGACGGGACTGGCCCGTACCGGCCGGATGCTGGCCTGCGATCATGAACAGGTAAGACCCGATATCCTGATTCTTGGCAAAGCCCTGAGCGCCGGTATGATGCCGGTAAGCGCCGTGCTGGCTGATGATGAGATCATGCTGACCATTCAACCCGGGGAACACGGATCCACTTATGGTGGCAACCCCCTGGCCTGTAAAGTGGCGGTCAGCGCCCTGCAGGTATTAAAGGACGAAAAAATGACGGAAAATGCAGCCCTCCGTGGCGAACAGTTAAGGAAGGGACTGGCCGGTCTGCATTCGAAACATATCTCACTTATCCGCGGAAAAGGTTTATTAAACGCGATCGTGATCCATCATCCCGATCCCGAAGCAGCCTGGGAGCTTTGCCTGCTGCTAAAGGAAAACGGTTTGCTGGCCAAGCCCACGCATGGGGATAAGATTCGTTTTGCCCCCCCGCTGCTGATCACAGAACAGGAAATCAACGAGGCGGTGGAGATCATCGGGAAAAGCCTGGAAGCGCTGGGTTAAAAAAATCTTAGCTAACTATACTTTTAACCCCAATAAGGTATCATAAGTTCGCCTTTCAACTATTATTAAGCTGAAGGACAACAAACCGGCTGCCTTACCTATGCCTGCCCCGTACTATGAAAAGGCACTGAACAATAGGTGAAAGACCTGATTGAAATATTTTGTCCCGGCCGAAAAATAATTCTGTTTCATAGCCGGATGAATGGAACCCGCTTCAATGGTTGCTGGTCCCGGATCTGCAACTGGTACACACCCGCCGGCAAGGCGGATAGATTCAACTGTACAGACTGGGCGCCTTTCTTAATAAACACAAACCGGCTTTGCCATAAACGGCCGGAATTGTCCAGTATCATCCATCGGGTCAGCCTGTCTTTTTCTGACAGTACCCGGAGCCGTCCTTCCCCGGTCACCGGGTTAGGAAAAATGGAAGAAACAATAAACCCACTGTTAGTATTCCGGAAAATGACGATCTGGCTATACGCGTATTCTCCATTTGCACCAACTGTTTTCAGCCGGTAATAATTCAGTCCCTCCAATGGTTGTTCATCTTTCCACTGATATGCCAGGCTCCTGTCATTGGCTGGTACCGTATAGATGGAACTAAACTGAATGCCATCCCGGGAACGTTCCACTTCAAAGCGGGTGGAAGCCGGGCAGGCCGTGGCAAGCACCCAGTTCAGCAACGCGGCTCCCTCTCCAATTGGTCCTGCAGAAAATGAAAGCAGTTTTACCGGCAGGGGCAGGCTGGTTCTTGCCAGCCCATAGGGAGAAAATTGACTGAGACCGGTTATCCGGACGGTACGCAGGCTGCCTCCTGCATTTACCAATGGCTGTGGCACGCCGGCCGACAGCCAGTACCCGTTCGACCTGTGCCAGGCCTGCACGGGTTCTGCATCATAGGGAGCGGTTGTAAACAGTCCCCCTGTTTGCAAGGCCTGGTCAAACCGGAACGTGATATCCGCTCCCGCAGCAGGCGGGTTTACAGAAGGCTGGATATACCAGGTCAGCAACACAGCCCCATTCGTGTTTTGCGGCAGGTCTGCCACAATCCCGTCATTCACCCGGACCGACCAGTCATGCCCGCTCCCGTTCTCAATCAGCACCGGGTTATAACGGCTATGACCAACCGGGAATAAAACCCCGGCCGCACCCGGGCTCCTGAGTTGCAGGCTGCCGGTGCCGCCGGTACGGATATAACTGCCGGAGGATCCCCCGCTGAGGGTTCCCGTGACGAGCAGGGTATAATTGCCCGTTTCGATATAGGTATTTGCAGGCAGGAGACTGAGATTCCCCGAAATAGTTTTGTCATTTAACAGGCTGACCGTAGTTCCTGTTGCAGCGCCCACCTGCAGACCGCCGGAGGCGGAGAGGTTCAGGGCGCCGGTACCGCCCAGGACTGCCGTTGTGCCATCAATAACCAGCAGGCCGCAGCTGGCGGTGGTTGAAATAGTTCCGGTTCCGCGGATCCCGTTTCTGAAAATTTTCTGTCCCGCAGATGTAAAACTGATATTACCATTGGCCTCGAACACCCCGTTTACCCGGGTAGCGGCCGCCGCCCCGGCACTCAATGAAATATTCTGGGTGAGCCGCAATACAGGGATCGTGGTTTCATTTACGTTGGGAAAATAGGTAACGCCATTGGAGCCCATCCCGTTGTAAGAATTTTCAAGTACTGCCGCATCTTCATAAATATAGCTTGCCGAATGCACCGCGGCCCCGGGGATGGTGGACAATCCTCCTGCCGCGATCCGGAGTATCGCTCCTGTCTTAACCAGTACCGAAGCAGATGCCCCCGAAAAAACCGGCGGATTATTCGCTGCTGACAGCACCAGGACGCCCCCGTTTTGAATAACCAGGTCATCTCCCGTTCCGTCATTGATCATAAACCGGCTGCCGGTATGATGCAGCAGGCCTCCTGATTCGATCGTTAATTGATCAGCCGTACCAAAATAATTATAGGTAATCGTATGACCGGCCCGGATCCGGATACTGCCGGCATACCGGGTGGGCAGTTCCGTTGCGGCTGACCAGTTTGCCTGGTCGGCAGAAACCTCCCAGGCAGAAAGCTCACTCCAGCTGCCGCTGCCGGCAGAACGGTAATGCCTATCCGAAGGAAGGACAAAACCCGGGCTGATGGTTATATCATCAATGGCCAGCCCGTCATCCGCCCCGCTGGCATCCGGGTCGGTCCAGCGGAAATAGCCCGTACTGCCGTCAGGGATCAGGATCCCGGTGATGGTACCTGTTATCAGCGTACGGTTGGGCGCCGCGTTCCCATCGAGTGGTCCCGTGGCGCCGGAGTTAACAGGCGCTGTAAAATCAAGGATATCGAGATCAGCCCAATCGCCGGCCGAAAGCGTGGCGGCATTCAGGCTGAACTGAAAATCCAGGCGATCCTGTCGCCCGGCATTTCCCAGCCTCCATTGTTCACCCGTGAAGGAAACCGTGATGCTGGTTATGGTGCTGCCGGTATTATTGGTAAAGTAAAAACCAAAAACAGGATTCAGTGTGCCCGACTGCAATGTACCCAATGCTCTTTCCGGGAGGCCGGTCGTACCAAAACTGTAGGTATCACCCGCACTGCCGGAACCATTACCAGCTGCATACAATCCGTCAGCGGCCGCTCCGGACTCTGCCGTATTCCAGCCATCGGGAAAAACGCCGGAGGTTCCGTTACTGACCAGGGAATTAAAATCC
This sequence comes from Sphingobacteriales bacterium, assembly GCA_016219985.1. Taxonomy (GTDB): domain Bacteria; phylum Bacteroidota; class Bacteroidia; order Chitinophagales; family Chitinophagaceae; genus JJ008. The sequence continues at coordinate 29,204 of JACRJO010000017.1, forward strand.
TGGTTGTAAACCCCGGTTAACGGGTACTGACCGGCTGCGCACAAGGAGAACAGTACCGAAAAAGATAAAAGAATCTTCTTCCGCATAAACTTTCATTTAAGGATAAGTAGTGGCGGGAACGGTTGTGGTTTTTCCCGGGAAATTGGCGATTGCCGGCCAGCAGGCATTCAGCAAATCTGATCCCAAAAGAAAAACAGAATGGAGAATCAGCCTTGGGAAAAAAACAAAATTTTGAAGGGAATTTAAGCGGCAGTACCCGGTTTAATTTTGATATCCGGGAATAAAGCCGAATATAACATCAGGGCAGAAGCCAGCAGCATCAGGTAAAATCCGGTCTCCCGGGTGGGGCACTCCCCGGCTTTACAGGTTCCGATCACCAGGAAATTGCGCAGGGCCCAGGCGCTGTTCAGGGCGACTACAAACAGGTTTCCCCGTTTGGCCCAGAGACGGGGTACGATGGTGAATACGATAAAAAAAGCCAGCAATACAAAATGGATATAGGCCGGTTTCCCGTAATTGGTCCCGGTGGCATCCACACCGCTTACCACGATCTGCTTTGACTCAATCGTTACCCAGGGAAGGAAAGCAGCGATAATAAGTAACAGGGCCGCAGCAAGACCGATCCATTTTGAATATCTCATATATCTTATTTAAACGGACCGCAAGATACTGAAACAACATAAACCCGCCCCGGCAGCCGGCCACCGGGGCGGAGTTTCTTTCTTATTTATAATTTAAATCCAAGGCTGACACCGAAAACACGGTGCTTGTTCTTATCATCCGCGCTGCTGTTACTGCCACTTTGCAATTTGGCCAGTCCATGCCCGTAATGTGCGGAGATAACCAGGTTCGGCATTTCAATCCCCGCTGTGGCATTCAGCCCGTAGTCAAAGCGTTTCAGAATTCCGTATCCGGATCCTTCCTCATAATTGAGTGTGGAGGGATCATCATTGGACCACTGAATATTTTCCTCGCTTTTGAATGAGGTCCCCAGGAATTTACCCTCTGTCTTATTCTTTCCGGCCACCCCCATCGCGAGGTAGGGACCGCCGCCCGCAAAGAAACGAAGAGGCCCTGTGGGTGTTTTGAATACAAAATTGGCCGGTACTTCAATATACAGGGGATTGCTGGTGGCCCTGTAATAAGTAGGATCCGTTACGGCGCCGGATTGAGTTTTTGATCCTTTCCCGGTCAGCAGCAGGCCCGGCTGAAAGAAAAACATGGGCGCTATTTTCACATCCCCTGCTATCCCCAGCTGGAAGCTGGTCAGCAGGGAATTTTTATCAACATCACCGTCATTGGTGATACTGATATTCGCAAAATTGATCCCGGCACGGAGTACCTGCGCCTTTACCGACAGCCCGGTCATTAAAAGCAGCAGCACTGACAAAATGATTGTTTTCATATCCTTTTTTTTGTTGTTAATTCAATTACAAAAGTCCTGCCATCTTTCCGGTACAGCATCCGTTCTGTGTCATGTTTCCGCAGAGAGCTGTTCACCGGAAAAAGGCCATCATAAGACCCGGCCCTGCACTAAAGGTTTATTTTGCCGGATTTTTTTTTGAAAAAGATTTATTCCGGTAAATACCGGAACGTAAAAGCTCTTTTCGGCTCCAATTGAGAAAAATAAAGAAGACAGCCCCGCATATTTAAACTCCGTGGGAATGTATACAGTATTGCATTTCGGTTATATCACGATGACCGGCTCCTTCCCTCCGGGAGCCATGGCATAACTGAAAATAGTTTCTGCCAGGAAAGCCGGGGTCTGCCAGGTACTGAAATCCGCTCCCGGCATGGAGGCCCGGTTTTGCGGTGTGTCAATAATAAAAGGTACCAGCACAAAGGCCCTTACCTCCCTGCCGGCCGCTTCCTCATTGATCAGGCCGGCGAGGCGGAACAATAGCGACTTGGCGAGTCCGTAAGCCACAACCCCCTTGCTTTTTTTTTCATCAAGACCAGCCTGGGATCCGATGAAAAAAATAGTCCCCCTGCCCTGCTTCAGCATCTGGAGAAAAAGAGGCCGGGCCACATTGTAGGCTGTTTCCAGGTTCAGCCTGATCTGATCCGCTATATCCTTTGTCCCCGTCCCTTCGATATCCCCCATCGCAAACCCGCCAACAGTAAGTATGGCAGTTTCAACTGTGCCCTGTTTCTTAATCACGGATGACACCCAGTCCCCTGATGCGGTTTCATCCGACAGGTCCACCTGGTTTCCTTCATAACCGGTCCATGCGGCAGGCAACAGTCCCGTGCCGCAAACCGAAAATCCTTCTGCCAGGAATTTCCGGACGACGGCCTTCCCCAGGTTCCCGGCGGCACCGGTGACAATGGCTGTTTTCATACGATTGATGTTTTTACGAATGTAGCGAAAAACCACAGGCAGCTAATACACCTGCCCATACGATTGGGGTTATGTTAAGCTTAAAATATCATTTAAAGGTTTGCCCGGGCTGTGAACCAGGAGTTAGCCGGTGAACGGGCCCCCGCCGTAGCAGTAGCGAAGGCGGACTCGCAGCCCGGAACTCACAGTTCACGGTCCACCGCTAATTGTGAATATGTCAAAAGATAATTAACTTAATATTAGTTGTAAATTACCTGTTCAGCATCCTCATGGTAAAGCATCGCCTGATCGTTTTGTTATCCCTGCTTTCGGGTCCGGTCTTACAGGCACAGCAAACCTGCACCATCCCCGGTCAGACCCCTGTATCTGCCATTCCTGTTTGCGGCAGCGAACCCTTTACCATTAATACCCCATCTTATTGCGGGGCCACCCCGGTACCGGTTCCCTGCCCGGCCAGTTTCCCGTACCAGAACAGCAATCCTAATTACTTCCGCATGGCCTGTTATAGCGCCGGCACCCTGGGCTTTATCATTACTCCCGATATGGCGGCGGCAAATTATGACTGGCAGTTGTTTGATATTAGCAGCCGGAACCCCTATGATATTTTCACAGAGCCCTCACTGTTTGTCGCCTGTAACTGGTCGGCAGAGCCGGGTGAAACCGGTACTTCGCCGGATGGCATAGATACCATTGTTTGTGCCGGTTCCGGGCAGGCTGTATTCAGCAGGATGCCGCAGATCCTCCAGGGACATACGTACCTGCTGATGGTCTGCAACCAGAATGCTTCTCCCGGCAATTACCAGCTGACATTTACCGGGGGTACAGCCAGCATCACCGACGATATTGAACCCCGGATGGATTATGCCGGCATCAGTTGTGACGGATCGAAAATCATGCTCCGCCTGAATAAAAAAGTCAGGTGCAGCAGTATCGCCCCTGATGGATCTGATTTCAGCCTGGGCAACGGGCTGACGATTCTTTCCGCGACCCCGGCCGACTGCAGTTCTGTTTTTGGCAGCGATTCCATTTACATCCTGCTCGCCCAGCCACTGCCCAATGGCCTTTATTCACTGCAGGTAAACACTGGTTCCGATGGAAATTCGCTTTTGGATATTTGCAGCAAGGCCATACCGGATGGCCAGTCAATTCCATTAACCGTTTCGGATCAGCAACAAACAGTATTGCAACAGGCAGCGGTAAATCCCTGTTCACCTGATTCCGCTGAACTGTTATTCAGTAAACCAGTACGCTGTTCCAGCATCAGCCCTGACGGCAGCCAGTTCCTTATTTCAGGCCCGCAGGGAGCCAGCATTACCCGGGCAACCGGGACCACTTGCATCAATAATCCTGTTACACAGAAGATCCGGGTCCGGTTTAATGCTGTCTTACTGATCCCCGGCACCTACCAGGTACAATTGAATCCTGGAGCCGGCAGTCCCCTCGTTGATGAATGCAATGTTCCGCTCTCAACCGCCAGCGCCGTTTTTTTCACGAGCTTCCCGGGGGTATCAGCCGATTTTACCTATAGCATAGAGGAATCCTGCCAGGACAGCCGGTATTCATTCTTTCATAACGGCAACAATGGGGTGAACAGCTGGAACTGGGCCTTTGGCAACACGGGTTCCAGTGTACTGCAAAACCCTGTACAGCTATTTACCGGGGCCGGCCAGCATACGATCCGGCTGGATGTATCCAACGGTTCCTGCACCGACCGCGTGGAAAAAACGATTGTCCAATCCGCCGGGATCGCCGCGGCTTTTGAAACGGATGCTGTTCTTTGTCCCGGCGACACCCTGCATATCCTGAATAAAAGCACAGGCAGCATCGATCGCTGGGACTGGGATTTTGGGAACGGGCTTACCAGCAGCCTGCCGCAACCCCGCTCCGTGCAATACGGACCGGTATCCCGGGAAACCGTTTATTCCATAAAACTAACAGTTACCAATAACCGCCTTAACTGCAGTGACACAGCCCGAAGGTCCGTTCGCGTATTAAGCAGTTGTATCATCGCGGTACCGACGGCTTTCAGCCCCAACGGGGACGGGTTAAATGATTTTCTTTTCCCGTTGAATTCGGAAAGGATGGAGCAACTTCAGTTCAGTATTTATAACCGGGCTGGTCAGCTCCTTTTTCAAACCAGGGGACAAGGAGGAAAATGGGATGGCCGGGTAAAAGGTCAGTTACAGGAGCCCGGGATCTATGTATGGGTACTCAGTTATACCCAACCCGGCACCCTCCGGAAAATACTGCTCAGGGGAATATCAATGCTTGTCCGGTAGCTCGTTTGCAACTTCCCGGTTCTTTTTCCGGAAATAAAAAAACAGCGGAACGCCCAGCGCCGTGATGATCATTCCCAGCAGGGAGTTAATGACCGGTTGCCGGCCCGCCAGGTAATTACTCACATCACTGTACACTGTTGTAATAAGGTAAAAAGCGGAAAAGCCGATGAATAATAAGGTGATGAAGGGATGTCCCCAGATCCGGTAAGGCCGGTCGGCATGCGGCATTTTTTTCCGCAGCATGAAGATGCCCACCGCACCGAGGCCATAAGCGATCCAGGTGATGAATACAAACATATCCGCCAGCATATCAAAGGAACCCGTCAGGATAAACATACAGGTCCAGGCCCCGTGCAGCCACAGGGCATTGCCCGGGGTTTGGTGACGGGGATGCTCTTTCCCGGTCCAGGTGCTGAATACCCTATCTTTTCCCATGGCATACGTGATCCGGGCTGTGGCCATCACATTCCCATTAATGGCGCCAAAGGTGCAGATCACAATCATCGCGGCCACGATGGCCTCACTGGTTTGTCCCAGGGCCACTCCCATCGCATCAGCGGCCACCAGCGGGGAAGCCGCCACCTGTTCCACCGGCAATACATAGAGGTAGGCCTGGTTGACGAGTACATAGACGATCATGCAAACCAATACACCCAGCCAGAGACTTCGCGGGATGTTCTTTTGCGGTTGCTTTACTTCGCCGGCCATGGATGCAATATTGATCCAGCCATCATAGGCAAAAAAAGCGCCGGTCATAGCGGCAATGATCCCGCTCAGCAAAGCGCCGCCCTGCTTCGGCTGCTGTGCTTCAAAGAAATGACTGGTTGAACCATGTCCCGAAATAAAAATGCCGGTTACCAGCACAGCAATCACGGCTATTTTTATAAAGGTGGATATAACCTGGAAATAGCTTCCCGCCTTTACACTGAGGTAATTGATCCAGGTAAGCCCGGTCACCAGGACAATGGCCAGCCCCTTCACCCCGAAATCTTTCAGCGGGTACAGGTCACCGATAAAGGGTATATGCCAGGCATGGGCGCTGACCACCGCTTCGCTGAAATGCGGCAGTTGCAGAAAATAATCGGCATAGAAGGCGCATACAAAGGCAATGGCTGCTACGGCAGCCGTATTAATTACTGCGAAAGCGGCCCATCCGTACAGGAAGGCGATAAAATCACCAAAGGTCTTCCGGAAAAAAATATAGATGCCGCCTGTTTCAGGCATCATCGCACCGAGTTCAGCATATACCAGTGCGCCAAACAGGGAGAACAGACCGGCCAGTATCCAGACCAGTGTGAGCCAGACCGGGGATCCCAACTGGGCCGCCATACTCGAAGGTTTCATAAAGACCCCTGAGCCGATAATACTCCCGGTAATAATGGAAGTAGCGGACCAGAACCCGATCTTTTTCGCAAGGGAGGGTGAAGCAGTCATACTTGAAAAAGGAAGATAAGAACTTGTTCTAATTAACCCCCTGTTTACACCCGAAAACCCGGGATAATTATTGCAGGTGCTTCCCGGTGCCGGGTTATTGGCAAATGTCGCTGATACAGCATACAAAACGGGCTGTCTCATTTGAAGGAGACAGCCCGTTCCAATAAATTCATTTTCCCCTGGTTTCAACCCGAATGTACAGTACTGCTTGTCTGTACATACCTTCCGGCCGGATACTAATTTTTCCCGGAAGGACTAACAGGTACGGTAGGAATGGATTCCGGAATATTTTTTACAGTTGGTCTGCTGCTAAGGTAGAAAGAAGTTTGCGTTTTAGCAAGCGCCGGGTGTTAGGAAATCTACGTATGAGGTTAGTTGGCAGATGACAGTTGGTAGTTGACAGCCCCTGACCACAGCTCGTAGCTCAAAGCTCGCGGCTTACAACTCCCCCATCACGCCAACTATCGACTAACGACTATCGACTACCGACTACAGTCTAACGACTCCAAACTACCCATACATTTCCTCCCGCAGCGCCTTCACCCTATTATCCTCGAGGTATTCATCAAAGCTGGTAAGACGGTCGATGATTCCTTTCGGCGTTAGTTCGATGATGCGGTTGGCAACGGTTTGCATGAAGGTGTGGTCATGGCTGGTGAGCAGCACAATCCCTTTATAATCGGCACACTGTTCGTTAAAGCTCTGGATACTTTCCAGGTCCAGGTGGTTGGTGGGCTGGTCCAGCAGGATCACGTTGGGGTTCTGGAGCATCATCCGGCTGATCATGCAGCGGACCTTCTCTCCCCCGCTGAGTACATTGGTTTTCTTCAGTACATCTTCGCCGCTGAAAAGCATTTTTCCCAGGAAACCGCGGAGAAAAGGTTCGTCCACATCCTTTACGTGATCGGGAACAAACTGGCGGAGCCAGTCCATCAGGTTATCCTGCCCGGTAAAAAAGATACTGTTCTCCTGTGGCAGGTACGCGTGGGTCACGGTACTGCCCCATTCGTAGGAACCACTATCAGCCAGGGTTTCCGCGGTAATAATATTGAAGAAACTGGTGATCGCCAGCGGGTCGCGGCTCAGCAGGGCGATCTTATCCCCCTTATTCACTGTAAAAGTGACGTCTTTAAACAGTATCCTTCCATCCACGGATTTGGTCAGTTTCTCAATGTTGAGGATCTGGTTGCCCACTTCCCGCAGTTGCTGGAAAATAATACCGGGGTATTTGCGGTAGCTGGGTTCAATCTCTTCAATGGTCAGTTTCTCCAGGGCTTTTTTCCTGGAAGTGGCCTGTTTGCTCTTACTCGCATTGGCGCTAAAACGGGCAATAAAATCGATCAGGGCCTGTCGTTTCTCCTCTACCTTCTTGTTTTTATCATTGACCTGGCGGGCCATCAGCTGGGATGACTCATACCAGAACGTATAGTTACCGGTAAATATCTTGATCTTCTGGCGGTCCACATCGGCCACATGGGTGCATACGGCATCGAGGAAGTGACGGTCATGGCTCACCACCAGTACAATATTTTCATAATCGGCGAGGAAGTTTTCCAGCCAGCTGATGGTTTCGATATCAAGACCGTTGGTCGGCTCATCCAATAAGAGGATATCCGGGTTTCCGAAAAGGGCCTGGGCCAGCAGCACCCTTACTTTCAGGTTGGAGGGAATATCTTTCATCAGGGATGGCTGATAGGATTCTTTAACCCCCAGTTCACTGAGTAAAGTGGCAGCATCACTTTCGGCGGTATAGCCACCCAGTTCACCATATTCATGTTCCAGTTCCCCGGCCCGCATACCATCCTCTTCCGTAAAATCGGCTTTGGCATAAATCGTTTCCCGCTCCTTACCGATTGACCAGAGTTTGGTATGGCCCATCAGCACGGTGTTCAGCACGGTTTCTTCATCAAACTGGAACTGGTTTTGTTTCAGTACGGCCATCCGTTCGCCGGGGGTAATATCCACGGCACCCTTATTCGGCTCGATTTCCCCGCTCAGGATCTTCAGAAAGGTACTTTTACCGGCCCCGTTGGCGCCGATCACACCATAACAGTTGCCCTTAGTGAAATTGAGATTCACTTCTTCAAACAATACCCTTTTTCCGTAAGCGAGTTTCAGGTCTTTAACACTGATCATAGTTAATACACTTTTTGCCCCCTGCCGGTTCAACTCCTGCAAGGCGGCCGCAAAGGTACGATTTATAGGCTTGTTTCCGGCATGAAAGCGGGCCGGGAAAATTGGTTCCCGCAAAGCTTTATAAGACCTTCTTTTACATTGAAAGGCCCTCAATTTCTCATGCAGCAAAAAAGCGGGAAGTTTTCGCCATGTACAAGATGTCTAAAAGTCTTAGCGCCCTTTGCGGGCAAAAAAAAGGGGCTGTCTCTTATTTCGAGACAGCCCTGTATTTTCACTACTTATTCAGTATGCTTACTTATAGACTACAACGGTAGCACCCTTGCTGACAAAGCTTCCGTTCTCATCATTGGACAGGAACAGGTGATAGGTACCAGCAGCGAGGTGACTGATATCCACTGAAACCAGGGATCCGTAAGTCAGCCCGTTAGCCACCTGTGTTTTTACAAGTGTACCGGATCCGTTATAGATCCTGATATTTAATTTGCTGTACAGGTCAGAATTCAGGCGCAAACGGAACAGGCCATTGCTCGGGTTCGGGTAAATTGTTACGGAACCATACCTGTCAAGTGTTACATGACGCTCCGCACATTCATTGACCAGGATAACCCTGTTGGCCACAGTCTGGCAGGCCGCGTTGGAAACTGAATAGGTTACTGTTTTCGCGCCTATTCCTGCAACAGAAGGTGTAAAGGTAGTTCCTGAAACACCGGATCCGCTGAAGGCACCACCAGCCGGGCTGGCGCTGATGCTGAAAGCAGGATCAGATACACAGGTTACAGCCTGCAGGCTGAAGTCAATGATCGGGTAAGTATTCACGGTCAGAACAGCACCATTGGATGTTACCGATCCGCAACCTGCTGTTACCACTACCCTGAAGCGGTAGCCATTTTGCCCGGCAGGAATGGAAGGCTGAGCGAATGTTGCACTGGTAGCACCCGTGATATTTGACCAGCTGCTTCCGCCATTAATGCTTAACTGCCATTGATAAGTCAGCGTACCCACACCGGTTGTAGCTGTTACGCCAAAGGTCTGGGCGGCGCCCGCACAGATCGTGGCGCTTACCGGTTGCACCGTAATAACCGGGAAGGTATTCACCGTCAGTTTGGCGGCTGTTGAAGTACCCGGGTTACAGGCGGCGTTAGAAGCAATCGCCCTGAAACGGTAGTTGTTCTGGGAAGGCAATACACCGGTGATCGTCATCGTGGTGGTTGTAGCACCGGAATAGTTACCTGTATTGGCCAGGTCGGTAAAAGTAGTACCGCCATCTGTACTGATCTGCCATTGATAAGACAAACCAGAACCACCGGCTGCCACTGTGAAGGATACATTGGTCGCTTCACAAACAGTCTGGTCGGCCGGATCTGTGGTAATCGTAATTGAAGCAGAAACCAGCAAGGTGGCTGCTGATGATGTGACCGCCGGAGCACAGGTTCCGGAAACCACGCAACGATACTTGTTGTTATTATCTGTTACTGCAACAGCGGCGATATTATAAGTGGCTGCCGTAGCCCCTGCGATCGGGTTGTATGTGGTACCTCCATCGGTGCTCAGTTCCCACTGGTAAGTGAGGGCTGTACCGGTAGCGGTTACACTAAAGCTGGCTGCACTGCCTGAACAAAGGTTGAGACTCTGCGGCTGACCGGTAATGGCCGGGGCCACATTCACCGTCAGGGTGGCAGCAGCCGAAGTGGTACTTCCGCACTGACCAGTTACGATTACACGGTACTGGTAGTTGTTTTGGCCTGTTGTAGTACCTGCTACAGTATAAGAGGCTGCCGTAGCTCCGGCAATATTTGCCCAGGAGCCCCCGCTATTGGTGCTCAGTTGCCATTGATAAGTTCCGGTCGCCACTACGGTAAAGACGGCATCCGTACCTGCGCAGGCAGACTGATTCAACGGTTGTGTTGTAATAGCAGGACCTGAGCCGGGGTTGATGGTGAAAATGATATCCCTTGTCTGGGTCGGTGCACCGGTACCGGTACCTGTAACAGTAACGGTATAGTTGCCCGGGGAAAGGGTGGACATACCTGTTAAGGATACCGTGGTGGACGGAGAAGCCTGTGTCAGCGTAGTGCTGCCAAAGCTTACGGTCGGACCCGCGGGGTTAACTGAACCGGAAAGGCTCACATCCCCTACAAACGTACCTACCCAGGTAGCGGTAAGGTTGCCGGAAGTCATTACATCCGGGGCAGGACATGCAGCAGTGACCGGAGCAGGGCTGTTGAATGTAAATCCGTTCGGCGGAGGCGTGATGGTGATCACCGCATTGTTGATATCAAAAAAGATATTACCGATGGCTTCTACTTTTACACGGCCGTTCCCTGTCGGGTCAACCGGAACCGCGATATTTTCTGTACCATCATTGGGAGTACTGGCAGCCAGTACAACAGGGAACGTAACACCACCATCTGAAGAGAAGGAGATCTTCACATTCGCACAGTTGATCGGCGCACCGGTCGTGCCATTCACTGACCAGGTAATGGCTTGTGTTGAACCGCCTACCCAGTTGGTAGCCGTATTCTGCGAAGTGATCAGGAAGGGACCCGTGGTCGCATCCACTGTCACAACCATATCCGTGAAAGCGGTCTGACCCACTTTAACGGGAGGTACAGAACTGTAAGGGCTGTTGTCCCTTACGGTTAAGCGGAAGTTTAATGTTCTTGCAACGGAGCTTAACGCTTCGATATTTGCGCCGGCATCACCACCGGGTAAGGGACCTGTAACGGAAGCAGCGGGTATCCCAGGTGGGGAGACGGGGGAATAAACGGGTACCCGTGGTAACCGGGCTGAATGATAACCAGTTCGGGCCTGTTACCTTGGTAGGACTTGCCACACTGTTTGAGCCTGTGGTAGTGGAATTATCATTCTGTTCCCAGCAATAAGTCAGTACATCACCCGCATTCGCGTCGGTGGCAGCACCTGTTAAAGCGAAAGGAGTGGTAATAGGAATGGTATAGTTGCTGACCGGGGCCACCACCGGTGTGGCGTTATTGGCCGTAATATTGGTGGTGATCGGGCAGGTTTTGCCGGCCATGTTCACCTGGATTTGCTGGATCGAAGCTTCGTGGAAGATATCAATGGAGTGAGGAGCCACGTCCTGCGCGGTGATACCGGCATATCCCATGATGGTGATACCGGAACCCACTTCTTTGTTTACACCAGTACCCTCATTTGACATGGAGAAGGTATGGTTACCACCTAACTGGTGCCCCACCTCGTGCGCCACATAGTCAATATCAAAATTATCTCCCTGGGGAATACCATCCGCCGGAGAAGTAATACCGCTTCCTTTTATTCCATCCACGCAAACGCAACCGATACAACCGGCATTACCACCGCCGCCACTTGCACCAAACATGTGCCCGATATCATAGTTGGCTTCGCCGATCACCGCGGTAAGAGTGGCCTGCAACTGACCGTTCCAGCTACCCATTGTGGTATAGGGATCGGTTGCGGGATCATAATATATAACCAGGGTTGTATTGGCAATCAGGTTCAGGTGTAAAGCCAGGTCTTTCTCATAACATCCGTTACAACGGGTAAGTGTGGCATTATAAGCGGCTAATACCAGGGCTACCTGGGCAGCGCTGGTGGCACCAAACCAGTTGGAATATTCCCCGTTACAGGACTGAGCCAGGCGCATGGTCTTTAATTCCCCGGTGCTGCTTTCTACCAGTCCGGCCCCTGTTACACTATTGTTCAGGGAACTGGCTAATTGCTGGTCCGGGGTAGAACAAACCCAGGGCAATTCGCCTTTATTCCGGTGTGATTTAAATACCGCGTAGGTATTATGGTTAGCAGAATAGGGCTCTATATATTCATTGGGACCATTTGTCCGGAATACCATGGTCTGGATTCCCTGGGGAGAGATACTCAGTTTCAGCATGGCGGAACCATCCTGGATACCCTTACCGGAATAAGCCCGGATTTCAGGGAAACGGGCTTGTAAAGCAGGCTCAAAATTGGAGGCCTCAACCACTTCAAATTGCTCAAACCCGCCATTTGCATTCGGAAGGGTGATGATGGCGGAATGCCGGCCGGCATTTGCGCCAACAATTGAAAATAATTGCTGTCGTAAAGGATCAATATTTAAATCAAACAGTTTGAACTCTTTAGGAAAAGTTTGCCGCGCTACTGCTTTATCAGTCGTTATGCGGCTGCCCTCATTGTTCAGGGACCAGTATGGCGTCTGCCCTGTTACTTTAAATGAGGAACTGCTGACTATCAAGATAGCCAGTAAAAATTTGTACAATTTACTCATAAAAATTAGTTTGATTATTGACTAAAAGGCTGTTAAAATTAGGGTTTTTTAATTTTCCTGCAACTTGATTTTTGTCGGCTGAAAACAAAAAAAAACGGATACAACAGCATAAAAGACAGGATAATTACCAATAACACTAAAAGGCCCGCAAACACATTGCTGTTTTTTCTTATTCATTTGCCGGGGTGAAAATGCAGGATGAAAAAGAAGGGCGACTTAACAGATATCAGGGTCTTTTTTGCCGGGCAAAAGAAAGCCCCTGCCGGAAGACAGGGGCTTATGCAGAACAGGTATTTAATTTTAGTAACCCATACCACCCATATCAGGCGCGCCATGTGCATGCGGCTCTTCTTTCTTGGGTTTGTCAGCCACCACGCATTCGGTGGTCAGCAGCATACCCGCGATGGAAGCGGCATTCTCTAATGCCACACGGCTTACCTTGGTCGGATCGATCACACCGGCTTTGAACATATTCTCATAGGTCTCGGTCCGGGCGTTAAACCCATAATCACCTTTTCCTTCCTTGATCTTTTGTACCACGATGGAACCGTCGATCCCCGCGTTCGCGGTCAGGATGCGGATCGGCTCTTCTAATGCACGGCGTACGATAGCCATACCGGTTTGCTCATCGGCGATCTGGCCGCGTACTTTTGTTTCCAGGCTTTCGATGGCGCGGATATAAGCCACCCCGCCACCAGGCACGATCCCCTCTTCCACGGCGGCCCTTGTTGCATGAAGGGCATCATCCACCCGGTCCTTCTTCTCTTTCATTTCCATTTCAGTGGCGGCACCTACATACAGTACCGCTACCCCGCCGCTCAGTTTGGCCAGGCGTTCCTGTAATTTTTCTTTATCGTAATCGGAAGTAGTCACTTCGATCTGTGCTTTGATCTGGTTTACCCGGGCCACAATATCTTCTTTCTTGCCCTTGCCACCCACTACGGTAGTATTGTCTTTGTCAATGGTTACAGAGGTTGCCTGCCCGAGATAGGTCAGGTCGGCATTCTCCAGTTTGTAACCCTGCTCTTCGCTGATCACGATCCCTTTTGTAAGGATCGCGATATCCTGCAGCATTTCCTTACGGCGGTCACCGAAGCCGGGCGCTTTCACGGCAGCCACTTTCAGGGTACCACGAAGCTTGTTTACCACCAGGGTAGCCAGCGCTTCCCCTTCCAGGTCTTCTGCAATGATCAGGAGCGGACGACCGCCCTGGGCTACTTTCTCCAGGATATGGAGAATATCTTTCATGTTGCTGATCTTTTTGTCATAGATCAGGATGTACGGGTTCTGCAGTTCCACTTCCATTTTTTCGCTGTTGGTCACGAAATACGGAGAGATATAACCGCGGTCAAACTGCATCCCTTCCACCACATCTACTGTAGTATCGGTTCCTTTGGCTTCTTCCACCGTGATCACCCCTTCCTTGCCCACTTTGGTAAAGGCTTCGGCAATCAGTTTACCGATGGTTTCATCATTGTTGGCAGAGATGGTAGCCACCTGCTGGATCTTCTTGCTGTCGCTTCCCACGGTCTGGCTCTGGGATTTCAGGCTTTCCACCACCAGGCTTACGGCTTTGTCAATCCCCCTTTTCAGGTCCATGGGATTGGCACCGGCTGCCACCATTTTCAGCCCTTCGCTGATAATGGACTGGGCCAGTACTGTTGCGGTAGTGGTACCATCACCGGCAATATCTGCGGTTTTGGAAGCCACTTCTTTTACCATCTGGGCGCCCATATTCTCAATGGGATCTTCCAGTTCAATTTCTTTGGCTACCGTCACCCCGTCTTTCGTTACACCGGGTGCGCCAAATTTTTTCTCGATCACCACATTACGGCCTTTGGGACCCAGGGTCACTTTCACCGCATTGGCCAGGGTATCAACCCCTTTCTTCATTTTATTTCTTGCTTCAATATCGAAGAAGATTTGCTTTGCCATGTTTATTTTGTTTGTAGGTTTTAATTAATGGTTGTTGGGTGTTGGGTGTTAGCTGTTAGTTAAGAACTATTGACTAACGACTAACAACTCTCTCTACACAATCGCCAGGATATCCGACTCCCGCATGATCAGGTAGTCTTCTCCTTCGATCTGGATCTCTGTACCTGCATATTTACCATATAATACAGTATCTCCTGTTTTTACCGTAACCGGCTCGTCTTTTTTACCGGGACCTGCCGCGATCACGGTTCCGCGCTGGGGTTTTTCTTTTGCGGTATCGGGGATGATGATTCCACCGGCTGTTTTCTCTTCCGCAGCGGCAGCTTTTACAATTACCCTGTCGTGAAGCGGGGTAACATTGACTTTCTTAGCCATAGTTGTATTGATTTTGTGTTTTTTTGAATGATGTAACCCTCCTTTGTCCAGGCCCGGAGGTTGGGGGCGCAAAGGTACACGAAATACTATGCCGCAGGCGGAAAAAAGCCATTTTTTCAGACGGGCAACTACCGGGGGCTGAAATAATTACATTTTTAGCAGGGGGCCGGACAAATTTTCACACGGGGGCCTGGCCGCCCTTATACAGAAGGCGGGACCTGTAACTCAACCAGGCTGTCAATATGTATCTCAAATTGCTTTTTATCCTTCCGGACTTTAATAATGATTTGTCTCCCCGGGATGCCCGGCTTTTCCGGCGCTGGTTCCTGGGGGATCAGATCAAGTCTCCACAAGACCGTCCCCTTCCCTGCCCTGATGATGGCCGGTTGGCTCCGGTTTTTCTCCATGCCCGCTTCAATAACCCGGCCTGGCAATCGTTGGGCCAGGATACTGAAGGTCTTTTCTCCAACCCAGGCTGTATCCCAGCCCAGGTCAGCAGTGGCGGTCTCCATATATATTGTGTACGTGGTATCCGGACCGAACCCGGGCAGGGGATTGCCATTGGAATCGGCCGGAATATTCCCGGGCAACCGTTCCGAATAATAGCCATAGGATTTCCGGATGACCGGTTTTGCCTGCGAACAGGCCCAGTTGAATGAGAGCAGCAGGAACAGGAACGGAACGATATTTTTAGCGGGCTTCTTCATGTATCACTGTTTATTTGATGAAGAAAGGCCCTGTTTGGAAGGGCCTTTCTTTATGACTTACTGCTTGATGATCCGCAGGGTTTCGGACTGATCCCCGGCTATTAGTTTCAACAGGTAGGTACCGCCGGTTAGTTGTAAGGAGGAAACCGGCAGCAGCAGGCTCCCTTGCTGTTTACCCAGGTTCCAGTATTTCAGCCGCTGCCCGTTGCTGTTGTACAGCACCGCGGTAAGCGGATCACGATGGTCATTCCGGATCATTACCTGTATATTTTCCCGCACCGGGTTTTGCAGTAATTCTGCAAACCGGGTGGGTTGATTGTTATTGATTTTTATAACAGCGCTGTATTTCGAACTGCCATCTGCATCCAGCATTTTCAAGCGGTAGAAATTAACGGCTTTGGCAGTCAGCGGGTCCGTAAAGGTGTACGACTGAACCAGGGAAGAACTCTGCTGTGCCGGAACAAAACCAGCGGTGGTAAACAGTACCCCGTCATAGCTTCGTTGTACTTCAAATTTATCCAGGTTAAACTGGTTGCTGGTCTGCCATTGCAGGGCGCTGTATGACTGATTGTTCAGGTAACCGCTGAAGGAAAGCAAATTAACCGGCAGCACGACATTATTATCCACGAGGAAGAACTTTGAAAAGCCGGTGAAGGTGGCGGTAAACACATAATCACTGCCATAGGCGGCAAAGGAAGTGGTTACGGTAACGGTATTGGACGCATTCGCCCCGGCCATGGTCGCCGCCGAGGTTTTGGCGATTTTCAGGCTGGCAGGTGGTTTGCCTCCCAGTTCTGCCGCGGTAAAGTATAAGCCGATGCTGTACGTTGATCCGCTGTTACTGGCGGGTGTAACTTCTATCACCTTCTGGGATCGTTGCCCCCCGGCAAAAGCCTGCCAGCTGCTGCCTGCTTCAAAAACAGTGGAACTGACACAATCCAGTGTCCCGGTAGCGCCATTGATACTGTTGATGATATTTCCCGAGGCGCTTGCGTAAAAATAATAAGTGCCATTCGAAGCCAGGTGTTCAGTCTGGTTCCTGTTCAATACCGTTTCAACCGGTATGGCCGAAGGCGCTGCATCATTTTCCCCGATATAATAAGTATAACTGCCGCTGCCCGGCGCAGCCAGGGCATCCGTGGCCCCGCTTACCGCATAATTAAACGTAAAAAATTCAGGGGTGGCGCTTTCCGTTTCCGCATCGTTGTAAACCCGGACCGTGATGGTTTGGTCGGCCGTGGCCCCGTTGTTGAATGTAATCACATTGGAAGGAGCCGCGAAATTCCCGTTGGTTGTAAAATCATAATCTACTCCCTGGGTGGCCGTGGCGCCGCCGGCAATGCTGAGGGTTACGGTCGCCGTACCCACCGGGGCTTTATCGATATGCATATTCAGGGTATAGTCTGTATAATTCCGGCAACCGGTCGTGGTACCCGTTGCCTCTGTTTTTATATCGCTGAATGTATAAGAAGACGAAAAGCGGATATACGGGGCCGTGGGAGTAAGGGAAGCCGACCATAGCCCCCGGCCATGGGTGGCCGCCAGCACGGTATTGTCTGTATACCGGTACTGCAGCATATTGGTGCGGACCACCGGGAAGCTGGCATTCTGTACCCAAACTGTGGAGGCCCCATTGATCAGGCTGGTTTCATAAACACCCATCTCAGTGGCCAGTATGGCCTTCGTATTATCTTCCGGGTAAAACATAGCCCACCGGACCGGTATATCGGGTAAACCCGTCCCGGTAATATTCGTCCAGCCGGCTGCGCCACCCCCGGTCGTACTCACCCAAACATGGGCTGCTCCATAATTGGAAAAGGTAGCGATCAGGTTATTATCCGTTGTTCCCTGTGCCAGGCAACTGACCGTGGAAGCATTCATCCCGCTCCCGGTAAGATCTGTTTCGGTTACAGATCCGCTATGGGCATTATCCACCCGGACAATTTTACCATTATTGGTTCCGAAGAAAACCCGGTTAGGGGTATGTTTTGAAACACTGGTATGGGTTACAGTTCCCCCGGCAAAGGCGGTAACGGTGTTGGCAAAAGCCGTCGTGCCGGTATTAGCGCTGATCCAGCGGATATAATTTCCCGCGGTCCAGGCCCCGTAAAAATTATTGTTTATATCATCGTAGTCGGTGGGATTGATAAACTGTCCCGCAGCACCCGAATAATTGACATCCCCCCAGGAACTGCCGCCATCCATACTCCGGCGGTACTGGTTAAAGGTATAAGCCCCAAACTGGTATTGCGGCTGGTTTTCATCAATATGCACAAAGGCCCCGTCCCCCCCGGTAACTTCCACACTGCTGGTTATTCCCGCGCCATTAAACTGGTGCACCCCGTTATCCTGCGCCCCGGCGAGGAAATAATTGGTGGAGCCGGGATGTATAGCACAGGAATAGAACTGCTTCAGGCGCAGCCCCACATTGCGGTCGGCAAAAGTAACCCCATCATCCGCGGAATAAAACAAACCGCCATCACCCCCATCCAATACCTGGTTATTGTTCCATACAATGATATGATGGTCGGCATGGATATAATTAGCAGAACCGGGCACCCCGGTAACCCAAACTGAATTCACGGACCAGGTAGCTCCGCCATCCACAGAGATATAGCTGTTCAGGCCGCCCACCATGACTTTATTTGCATCAGTCGGGTCCACCCCGATCGCAAGATTATACCAGCCCTGCCCGCTGCTCAGGGGGGTTGCACCCGATACAGGTGGTGTGGTTCCGGTAATGGCCCAGTTGGCGCCGCCGTCTGTGGATTTCCATACCTGCGCGGTTTGAAAAGTCGCATTGGCGGGGAGAGCATATAAAGTAGTGCCGTTCACGGCAAGATCACAATTGTATTGCACCGGGGAGAAAGAAACAGCCGGGGAAGTCCAGGTACCCGATGTTACAGTTGCAGGATTATCAGTATAGCGGTAACCGGCGCTTCCGGCCGCCGTATTATAATAACCACAGGTTACATGCATCCGTCCTGTGCTGCTGATGACCATTTCCGTAACCCTGGCCGATAAACCCGAGGGGCTGATATTGGCTGACCAGCTGGCTCCTCCATCCGTAGAACGGTAAATGCCGCCCGTACTTCCCGGGACTCCCTGCAAACTGGCTACGGCCGCCACATATACATTTCCCGAAGCATCACAGGCAATCCGGGAACAGTTCCAGAATGTACCCGTGCCCGGCAAGAGGGACCAGTTCACCCCATGGTCTGTGCTTTTCCAGATACCACCGCCGGCCACTGCATCTGCATTGATGGTCCGTTCGCCTGTTGCGAAATACATCGTATTATGATTGGTTGGATCCTGGGTTATATCTGTTACCACCAGGTTCCCGAGAAAATCATTGGCCGGGGCCCAGTTGGGAGTAGCCGAACTGATATCAGTGGTTTTCCAGATTCCTCCGTCCACCCCACCGATCCAGACTGTATGGTTGGTTGCATCCGACAGATCCACCCAGATAGCCCGCATCCGGCCGCTGGTGACACTGGATCCCAGTCTCCCGTTTCCATTGCTGGGCCCTACCGCATCCGAACTGGAACCTCGTTCAGTCCAGGACAGGGCACTGATCCGGCCGGCATCATTTCCATTTTGCCGGGCTGTCTTTAATTGTTCGATGGCTTCGATCAGCCTGTTTTTAGGAACATAGCCAAGCGAAATATCTTTTGTCATTTCAAACTCCATCCGCTGGGCTTCCAGGATGCCGTCCTGTTTGTCGCCACCCCGTTTATTTTCCGCCTGCAGATCTATTTTTGTGGTTCGCGGGACCGGTTGCTGATTCATATTCATACAGCCGGTTCCGGCAACCGAGCATAATGCAAGTAGCAACCAGGGCAGGTAATTCTTCATAGTTTATTTATTGATTATAAAAATCAAAAATATAAATATTTGTTTTCAACCGGGATATTTTTCACGATCCCTGCTCCCGGCAGCGGAAAGCCTCCCCCGGTTTTTAAGTAATTCTCCTATCTTTGTCCCCTCAAACAGCTCTTAAGCATGATCAGCAGAAGAAATATCCGGGTTAAAGTGATGCAGACGCTCTATACCGTTTCGGTATCGGAACAGGAAATAAAGCCCGGCGAAGCGCAAAAAATCCTCAAGCAACATTTTGACCAGACCCGTTCCCTGCTTGTTTACCTGACCTGGTTCCTTACCGAGGTCATCCGCTATGCAGAAACCGCCGCCCACCAGCGGGCATCCAAACACCTCCCTTCCGCGGAAGACCTGAATGTAAATATTAAACTGGCCGGCAATGAGATCCTCTGGAAAATGCTGGAAGACGCATCTTTAAAGGAACAGTTTTCCAGGGAAAAACCTGAACTCATCAGTGACCGGGAACTGATCCGGAAAATATACAATAACCTGACCGAAACCCCGGAATACAAGTCCTATATTTCCAAAGGAGCCCGGGACAGGCAGGAAGAGAAAAAGATCATTGAATTCATCCTGAATGACCTGCTGTTAGCCAATGAACTATTTGTGTCCCATATCGAGGAAAATTTCTCCGACTGGGATGATGACGGGGAAATGGTTGTGCAATTGCTATCCGGTTATATCCAGAAACCCGGCTCGCTTGATTTCAGGCAAATGCTGAGCCCGGACAAGGAGTCCTTTGCCAAAAACCTGCTGCAGACCGTGCTGGACAAGAGTGAACACCTGCAAACCCTGATCATTCCCAAGCTCAAGAACTGGGACCCCGAGCGGATTGCCCAGCTAGACATGATCATGATGAAGATGGGAGTGGCGGAATTCCTTTATTTTGAAACGATCCCCCCCAAGGTTACGATCAATGAATATATTGACCTGGCCAAGGACTACAGCACCCAGCAAAGCGGGCAGTTCGTGAACGGGATCCTGGACAATATCCACAAGGAACTGGTGCAACAGGGGAAAATGCAAAAAGTGGAATATAAAAAACCCTGATCCCGCTCCGTCCTTTTCTCTACCTTTGCAAACCTTCTTACCGAAAGTAAAAAACAAGAATAATATGAAAAAAACAGCCCTGATTGTACTCGCAGCCCTCTCAGTTGCTGCCTGTAAAAATGTTGACAAAAAGGAAGCTCCCGTGGAGACCCTGGCCAAGAACCAGATTGAAAAAGCCGTTGCGGACAGCAGCAGTTTTACCACGATCCAATGGCTGGATTCCACCACCCAGGCGCTCGGGAAACTGACCAAGGGAAAAGAGATCGAGATCACCTGGCGCTTTAAGAACAGCGGTGACAAAAACCTGGTCATTGAAAATGTCTCCGCTTCCTGTGGTTGTACCATCCCGGAAAAACCTGAAAAACCCTTTGCGCCCGGCGAGGAAGGCGTGATCAAAGCCAAATTCAATGGCAGCGGCAGCGGCAGCATCACCAAGCAGGTTACCGTTATTGCCAACACCAAAAATACCAGCACCCATATCCTGACCTTTACAGGGGAAGTGAGTGAAAAATAATAAAAATACAAGCATGTTTAACAAAATCAATTCTTATCTCGGTATCGCCGTTGTGGCCTTTATTTTCGCAGGATGTGTACCTCCCGGAGGCGACGGGGGAAAAGGCGGCCAGTCCGGTATGGGCGGCGGATTTCAGTTTATCTTCCTGGGATTAATGATCCTCGTATTCTGGTTGTTCTTTATCCGCCCGCAGGCCAAGAGAGCCAAGAACCAGAAAAACTTTACCGAGAACCTGCAGAAAGGCGATAAGATCGTGACCATTGCCGGTATCCATGGCACCATCAACAAAGTAAATGATGACGGCACCCTGAGTATCGAAGTGAGTCCCGGCAGCTATATCAAGATCGAAAAATCAGCGATCAGTATGGACTGGACCAGCGCGCTGAACAAGCCGGCTGAGGTTAAGAAATAAGTTTTTTTAAAAGAAGCATTGAAAACCGGAACTTAGTTTCCGGTTTTTTTATTGGCAGTTGGCAGCCTGCCTGCGGCAGGCAGGTTGTCAGTTGTCAGGTGGGTGAAATGTACGTTATCCCATCTTTTCAGAGGCTGTGCAAACCCCGAACTATGAACTCCGAACTCTAAACTCTCAACCCCAAACCCTAAACCCCGAACTCTAAACTCTGAACCCCGAACTCCGAACTCTCAACTCTCAACATTTTCTTTATATCTTTCCTCCCTAAAACCCTCTCATGCTTCGCATCGGGCTTACAGGCGGGATCGGCAGTGGTAAATCCACGGTGGCAAAGGTCTTTGAGACATTGGGAATTCCCGTGTACTATGCCGATGAAGTGGCCAAGCAGATCATGAACAGCGACCCGGCGCTGAAAGAATCCATCATCCAATATTTCGGGGCTGCTGCCTATAAGGATGGAACGCTGGACCGGAAATACCTCGCAGCGATCGTATTCAATAATAAGGAGAAACTGGACCTGCTGAATTCCCTGGTCCACCCGGCAACGATCCGGGATTCTAAAAACTGGATGGCTGAACAACAGGCTCCCTATGCGATCCGCGAAGCCGCCCTCCTCTTTGAAAGCGGGGCTGCCGATAACCTCGATTTTGTGATCGGGGTCTATGCACCAAGATCCCTCCGTATCCAACGGGTCATTAAACGGGATGGACTGACCGTGGAGGAAATTGAAAAGCGCATCAGCCGGCAGATCAATGAAGAAATGAAAATGAAACTCTGTGATGCGGTAATACGCAATGATGAACAGGAATTAGTGATCCCGCAGGTGATAAGACTGCATGAGCGGATGATGGAGATGAGTAGAATTAAGAAGTCGAAAGTAAAAATTCAAAAGTAAAACCTGCCCGCCGTAGCCCCGGCGAAGGCGGGAGTAAAAAAGAATCCTAAAGGCAGGAGAGTCTAATCGATGGAAGAGCACTCCTGCACAGGTATTTTATAAATTAACCCGGGAAGCCTCTTTCCCGCTGATTCCTCTTCTGATTGGCTTCGGTAAATGATCCGGCTTAGAATTGCCGGCCTTGCTTTTCTACTTTCGCTAACCATTTTTTCCGTTGTTCCGGGGTGGAGGGTTTCACGGGACCGACATAAGTGGTCCGGACAGTCTTTAACCCGCAAAAACTGAGTACCATTTTACGCATCACTTTTACCCCGCCCTCGCTGAAAAAGAGTTTGAAAATAAATACAGGGTAATCAATGCTGCAGATGATCTCCGTGGTTTTCCCCTTTAATAACTTGTCCCAGCGGCTGCTGTTGGAATGGTATTTAAACGCAAATCCCGGGACAAATACCCGGTCAATAAAGCCTTTCAGCAGGGCCGGCATCATCCCCCACCAGAGCGGGTAGATCCAGACGATATGGTCCGCCTCTTTTATTTTTCGTTGTGCAGCAATCAGGTCCGGTTCCATTTCCACGCCTGTACTGTAGCCCTTGTCCAGGTTGGGGTAAAATTTCAGTTCCGCCACATTGATTTCCGCTACACTATGCCGGCCGGCAGCGAGTACTCCCTTTTTAAACGCCTGCTGCAGGGCATAATTATAACTTTCCTTATTCGGGTGCCCGTTAATGATCAGAATCTTTTTCATCCGCTTGTTTTATCGGCAGGGAATCATGCTGATTGACCGCAGCCCCCTGCCCTCTTTATGAATTTTGTAGTATCGCCGGACTGTATGCCCGGATTAACGGGTGCAAAAATGCGGTAGCGGGTGGAGCAGAAAATTGACAAATGTTACAATCCTTACTGGCGGGCTATTTTTTTCCGGAGGCGGCTCAGGCTTTCTCTTTCCAGCCCGAGGTAAGAAGCGATATGATAAAGCGGGACCCGGTCAAATAATTCCGGCTGGTTGCTGAGCAGCTCCAGGTAGCGCTGTTCCCCGTTGAGGAACATAAAACTTTCCACCCGCTTTGTGGTCAGTTTATACGATTGCTCGGCCATGATCCGGCCGAAGCGTTCCCAGTTTTTGGAACGGTCATAGGCGTTTTGCAGGGCGGCTAAACTGAAAGTGATAACGGTGGAATCTTCCAGGGCCTGGATGGAATAATGACCGGGGCTTTGCCGGATAAAGCTGTCGTAATCCACGACAAACTGGTTTTCAAAAACGAACTGGGTATTGATCTCTTTCCCGTCGGACAGGTAGTAGGTCCGGAAACCTCCGCTGGTAATAAACCCGATCTCGGGGCAGATCTTTCCTTCCGACTGGAAGAATTCTTTTTCCTTAAAGTGCCGGGTTCGCAGGAAAGGTTCAAACAGGTCACAGTCTTCCTTTGTAAGGAAGGAAACCTGGCTCAGCCAGTCTTTGCATTGTTCGAATTCATTCATAATAACAGCGCCTGCGCCGAAGATAATAATATATCATTCTCCACACAGCCCTGTCACCGGTTTTTATCCGCTATTTGGATGGCGGCGGGCCAAAAATCCCGAACAGATCGTAGGGTTGTTCCTTTAATGTATCATTCAACAGGTACACCGCCAGAAAGATACTCCCGATAAAAAGGAGAACGATCAGCAACTGGGCCCCGGATGTTTTTTGAATCGCCTGCTTTGATTTCCGGTCGCAGACTTCACCGGGGCAGTACTGGGCTTTTTCCCTGTAAAACAATTTGTACACGAGGCAGCCCAGGCAGATTCCAAAAGCCGATTCAAAGAAGAGGAACAGCAGGCAAATAAGGCAAATAATCCCTGTTATGGGGCTGTAGGCATTTACAATTATAAAAAAAACGAACATGGTCCCGGATAAGACCAGGCCGATGATCCAGGCAAACTTTTTTTGCATCGCGCCGACATACTCCGGGTTCTGGTTGCGTACGACCAGGCGTCCCAGGATCAGGGTGGGCGAAAATTTAGGGTTAATAAAGACCCGTATGATAAAATCCAGGAAGAAAAAAGTGATTACATACTTGATCGGCAAAAAATTGCCTTTGAAAAGGATCAGCATTAAGGAGATAAAGGTTGCCAAAAACAGTATCCCGGCCGCAGCCCTTATTTCCCGTTCATTTAATACCGGGATAGCATAACCGTCCACTTCTTCCCCGAATTTTATTATTTTACCCATGATATTGTATTTTATCGAAATAAATCAATTGAGTTAAATCTGCCCCATCTTTCCGGTTCAGGTGGCTTCACCCGAACGCCGGCCGGCAATGCGGCAGCCGGGCTAAAGTGAAAACCGGTCGTTGCGGGTGCCTTCTTCTTTAATAGGTTCTTGTACAGTTTATCGTACCCCTGAAGGTAGTATTTGTCGGTGGAAAGTAGGAAACCCACGGACCCGTCACATTTGTATTGCTAAATGTGGGATAACCAGAAAAGGTTCTGACCGGGTTGCCCAGGTCATACATATAATGGGTATGTGTCCGCAAGGTATCAGTTTCCGGTACACAATTCCCTTTTAAGAAGAATGTGTCGGCCGGTACTTTCGCCAGAAAATTCACCGGTTCGCTCCGGATAAGGGTGCCCACTTTTACAAAACAGATTGTCCCATTCAAGTCGCCGCTAAATGTTCCTTCATAGCAAAGAACCTGCTGAGTAGAATTTTCATGAACAACCAGGGCCCCGGCGTTAGGGTGACCGGTAATAGTCAAACTAGTTACCTGGGCATTACTTCCGTCAGCATTTGCCGACAAGGTCATAGATGAAATTCTACCAGTGAAATCAAGATCTAGGATGGGCTGGCCCGCTATTACCGGTTGATTGGCCGATAAAGTATCCTTATTGTTTCCTATACTTAAATAAGCTTTTACAATCGTATCCCCGTTGTTAATTCTTATTACAATGGTTCCGGTTGAACCTACAACCACACCCTTGTAAACACCAAAGCTGGTATTATTATATTGCGGTTTCGTTTCTGGGGAGACCGGAAGCCCGCCGGATGAAGACTCAGTCTTTGTTTTTTTGCAGGCACTTCCGATCAGCGCCAGCGCTATAAGCAGAGATAACAATTTTTCCATACAATAAAGTTGAATGACGCACTCGTGTGCAGGGATTTGCGCTACCGAAACTTCACCAATCAGGCCCCTGATGAGGGGTAAATATTATTATTAAAGATAACAATTTATCCTGTGACTAATTCAGACATAATCCGATCCGTTCGGCCGGTAACTATTTCAAAAACCAGGAGTGTACCGGTCCCGGGACCAGGGCAGAAAGCCAGTGCTTAAGGGAATAGGTCAGGTTCACAGGCAGGCCTGTTCGTTTTTCTGTATGCGCAATACGTTGTTATCAACAACTGCGGTATTATAGGACTCAATACAATCCATGATCGCCTGCTCCGGTCCCTTGATCCATTCCTCGCTCCCATAAAAAGCATCCTGGCTTTGCTTCCGCTGATCCGTATTGTCATAGCCCCGGACCAGGTAAAAACTATCCGGGTCAATTAAGGAAAACCCATAATCCACCACATTTACTTTCCACCTCCGGAGCATGGGCAGGGATTGTTCCGTAAACAGCTTCCCGAATTCACCGGCTCTTCCGTTCTTTAGTTTGTAAATCCTGATTTCTGTGATCATTTGCATAAATTTTTTTCGTTTTGACAGGGACTGAACCGAAACCTGGCCCTGTTGCCGGGTATGCCGGTATCAGTAAGCCTGGATCAGCACATTGGTCGGGATGCCGAGTGATTGATGAAGCTGGCGAAATTGCTGTAAACGATAAAGCATTGGCGATGTGGCGGTATTTTGTGTTACGTCCGCCCGGTGCCGCCGCTGATTAAAGATACAAAAGCTCATTGTTTATTCTGTTGCCCTGCATTATCCGTCTGCCGAAACTGAAGCTACTTAGCGAACAAAAATCCGAGAATATATTCGCTACCCGCCTATTGCCAACGCAATGTAGGCAGCCGTTTTGTCAGAATTCTATGTCGTGCTCTTTGCAATAAAACTGCGGGTCGCAACCTGTCGTTACACAACCTGCATATTTAATTTTCAAATTTTTTCTGTCCTTTATCAATGAGTCTCCCCTTGTTACTACTAAACCATAAACAATTGAGATGATGCTGTCAGTATGCTTTTTAGGGCAAGTTGGAATGTAGTCCGCAGGATGGTCATACAAGCAGGGCCCACCAAATGTAAAATTTAAAACAAGGTTTTGCCCATTCTTAACCACAATGCTATCTCTAATAGTTCTTAACTGTCCATGTCCGCTTATTTGAATTTTATATTGTCCTGGCATCATACTTGTATAGGTCATCTTTGAAATGTTGCCATTATTTACTGAAGTACTAATCACACCTGTGTCAGCCAAGACAGATATGACTGCTGGTTTGTAGGCAATCGTCAGGCCATACAATGCATCATTATTTTCCCGTATCTGTCCGAAACAGAAAATTGCCAGAAAAGTAAATGTAATTGTTAGTAGGGTCTTCATTAAAATGGCTGCCAACACATAAATTTACGCAATTACATGTTTATATCAACCAGGGCATGAATTGAACATTAACATTTAACCTGATACAGTTTTGACTGAGCGGGCATCGTACTCCGGACAACCCGGAGTCCACACTTACTTATAACCCTTAGCAGCACCCGGTTGTGAGACATCCGGGTGGAAATGAGGAGACCCGGAACCGAATCAAGAGGACATCGGACTCAGGGCAACCCGGAGTCCACGCTGGTTTACGACGCTTAGCAGCGCCCGGTTGTGAGACATCCGGGTGTAAACGAGGAGACCCGGAACCGAATCAAGAGGACACCGAGCTCAGGACAACCCGGAGTCCACGCTGGCTTACGACTCTTAGCAGCACCCGGTTGTGAGACTCCGGGCGGAAATGAGCGAGACCCGGAACAAACATGAGCATATATTCGTTGCCCCGACCTATTGTCAAAGCCCTCCTGGCAGCAGGCCTCTTGTCACTTGTTTTTGATTGCTCTCCCAACCCTGATATATATTGCTGAAAGCACAACAAATAAAGCCATCAGTACAACAATATTGATTATGACTTTTGACAAACCAAGATTCCCTGCGTCAACAAAAGGGTAAGGATAAAAGCCAGAAAAGCTTCCGCGTACTAAAATGTATGTCACGTAAATCAGCGGATACAGTAACCACATTGGTATTTGCCTGTACGTCGCCGATGATTTGTTTTCATACAAATACCAGTAAATAATCACCAGGACCGGCATTACCGTGTGAAGCAATTCGTCTACAATCAGCTGAAGCCCTGCCGGCTGCCAGGTATGTCGTAAAATAACCTGGTAAACAAGGCCAACCGTAGTAATGTAAACTGTAATAGCTGTTAAAGCCCCGGGTTTGTTTAATATGGCGGGAATCCTGCCTTTTATTTTAAACAGGATGAACGTAAAATAAATCGCAACAAGCAAATTTGTCAAAATTGTAAAAAAGCTAAAAAAGCGGATTATCGTTTCACAAACTGAAGCACGCCTGTTTTCCATCATCAGATAAAATTGCGCCAGGACCGCAAACCAGGCTATTGCTGCAAAGAGTATTGATAATTTTCTTTTCATACTGAAATGTTGTTTATGCACACTGTCATCACTTAAATTTACTCATTAAATTATTCTTTCCAAACAGGCATGAATTGAGCATTACCATTTAACCGGCAGGGTTTTGACTAAGCCAGTCTCCCGGTACCTTCCGGGCAAAAAAAAGCCCCGCATTAAGCAGGGCGGTATCGCTATTTCAATACTATTTATTTCAGTTTCGCCAGCGCTCCTTTGATCCGCTTCCAGCCTTCTTCAATCTTTTCCATGCTGTTGGCAAAAGAAAAACGAACGCATTTGGGTTCACCGAAGGCGTCTCCCATGACAGATGAAACATGGGCATTGTTCAGCAGATACATGGAAAGATCGGCCGCATTGGAGATGCTGGTCTCTCCATCTGACTTGCCATAATAATAACTGATATCCGGGAAAATATAGAAAGCGCCTTCCGGCTCGGGACAAACCACACCCGGAATATCTTTTACGATCTCCAGCACTCGCTTACGGCGGCGGGTAAACTCTTCCACCATGTCCAGCGAAGGTTTCAGGTCGGTGGTCAGCGCCACAACCGCGGCTTTCTGGGTAATGGAATTGGTACCGCTGGTAAACTGGCCCTGCACTTTCTCACAGGCTTTGGCCACATCGGCATGCGCGGCAATATAACCCAGCCTCCAGCCGGTCATGGCAAACCCTTTACTCAGCCCGTTTACAATGATCACCCGGTCCTTCAGTTCGGGGAACTGCGCAATGCTCTCGTGCTTTCCTACAAAATTGATATACTCATAGATCTCATCGGAGATGATAAATATCTGCGGATGTTTCTTAAATACTTCTGCGAGGGCAACCAGTTCTTCCCGGCTGTACACCGCCCCGCTGGGATTACAGGGAGAAGAAAACAGGAATACTTTGGTTTTAGGCGTGATGGCCGCTTCCAGCTGGGCCGCACTGATCTTGAATCCCTGCTGCGGCGTGCTCCTGATCTCCACCACTTTCCCGCGGGCTATCTTCACCAGTTCACTGTAGGTAACCCAGTATGGCGTAGGGATGAGCACTTCATCATTGTCATCCACCAGGGCCAGGATGGCATTGGCGAGACTTTGCTTGGCGCCCGTGGATGCCACCACATTCTCAGCTTTATATTCAAGATGATTATCTCTTTTCAGTTTGGTGCAAACCGCCTCCCGCAGATCGGGATAACCAGGTACCGGGGTATAATGACTCCAGTTGTCCCGGATCGCCTGTATGGCGGCCTCCTTGATATGTTCGGGGGTGTCGAAGTCGGGTTCACCAAGACTCAGGTCAATCACATCAATGCCTTTTGCTCTCAGTTCGCGGCCCAGTTTGGCCATCTTTAAAGTTTCGGGTTCATTGAAGCGCTGGAGGAAGGAAGATAGTTGCATGTTGGGTGTTTAGAGTTCGGGGTTCAGGGTTCAGGGTTTAGAGTTTAGAGTTTAGAGTTCAGGGTTGAGGGTTCGTACCTCAGACTTCTCACTTCGTACTTCATACTTGTTTTTCGGGCCGTGAAGTTAGCGAATTTCAGTACTCAATCATGGTAGGTAAAGAGGAATTGAGCAAAATCAGGCGGGCGCTTCCTAACTCTTGTTCGTTCATACGCATCTATCACCCTTCCCAGGTTTTTCATAAACGGCAAGCCCGTCTTTTTATAATCATACTGATCATCGTTGAAGATTCCGTCACTGTTGCAATAAATCACCGCGCTCAGCATAAACTCCACCTGGTTTACCGTATCCATGATATAGGCTGCATCAATCATAAAACCATAGGCATCGCCCGGTTTATTGAAAATGCGGAGACCCGGTTGCATCGTTCCTTTTTCAGCCCCGTAATAAAGGAACTTCACATACGTATCCCAATAGTTCGTGGTATCATATACCGGCGAAACGGATTCCGGCGGCATCATCGACATATACCGGCGCAGGAAGGCATAGTCCCCGGGCGTAAGGTTAAAGCGCATGGATGCGGGTACTGATTCCGGGAAGAGAACGCTCTTCAGGATGCTGTTCAACTCATCTAGTGTGAGGCGGTTCTTCTTTGAAAAATCAAAGGGTTCCTTTACCAGTTGCCCGTCTTTCAGGTATCCCCTGCCCAGTTTGGTATTTCGGGACGCATAGTCCAGTTGACTTTTCTCCGCGGCTTTTTCATAAATGACCCGGCCGCCGGTATCCATGAATGTAACGGGATTGGTAAAGCGGTTTTCTTCTTCCGGCAGGCTGATATCAAGCCGGTGGAGGATCTGCACATTCCGGTAGCCCATCCGCTGCAGGGTATGGTTAATGTATTCCTGCCCGAGAAATTCGTACAGGCGGTTAAAGGCATCATTATCGCTGACCAGCAATATTTTTTTGATATAATGGGCAATGGAGGGCCGCCCATCGGGACTGGACGGGTCATTGCAGACTTCGGTCTGCCTTCCCCCCGCCGAACCGGTGATCATGGTTGTGTTTTTGTCAAGTCCTGCAATTTTCAGTTCGTTCAGCCGCTGTAAGGCCAGGATGGCGACGGGTAATTTAAC
Source organism: Sphingobacteriales bacterium (assembly GCA_016219985.1). GTDB lineage: Bacteria > Bacteroidota > Bacteroidia > Chitinophagales > Chitinophagaceae > JJ008. Next base: position 59,546 of record JACRJO010000017.1, read on the forward strand.
CGTGGAGGCGGGATAATAATACCGGCTGCTATCCAGGTTAAACCGGTGTTCCCGGAAGACCGGTTTCCCTTTTTTCGACCGGTCGATTTGGGTATAAATGACCTGGATGCCCAGTTCGTCCCGGGCTGAAAGCAGCGAGTCAAACAGCTCCGGATATTGACGTAAGATATTGTAAATTAATGTGTCAGATTTATTTTTTTGAGAGGGGCCCTGAAGCTGCCGGGAATTTTTCAGCCCGGAAAATGGCGCTCCTGCACAAGGAGGACCGGGCCAGAGAATGCCCCCTAAAAAAACCAGCCCAAAAAGAGCAGGTAAGCCTTTCGTCCGGCGCAGGATCATAGCCCCCCAAAGGTACGGATCGCCGCCTGTTAAGTTTTTAAAAATCAGTCAACAAGAACCCTTTTTTAGTTGGCCGGAATTGAACCGAAAAAACTATCTTTGCCGGCCCGTAACCTGCCCGTGCAGGACGGGTTATGTTTTAATTATGTAAACCCTTTATCCCAACTGCATCAACGATTGTGAGGGGATAAAATGTAAATCGATCTACGTATGCAACTGAAAGGTTTGGTTCGCTTTTTCACAGTGCTGCTTATTGTGTATTCGCTCTACCAGTTATCTTTTACCTGGTTTGTACATAACCACGAAAAGAAACAGAAAGCAAAGGCAAAGGAATATGTAGCGAAGAATTTTCCGACAGCCCTCCAGAAATACCCGGGAAATAAAGATTCCCAGAGTATTTACCAGGAAGAACTGGATAAGATCCGGGACAAGTATGCAGACAGCCTGATTAAGTCAACCGAGAATACCACGGTGACCTATGGCATCAACGGGGCCATGAGTTACAAAAAAGCCAAGGAAGAGGAACTGAACCTGGGTCTCGACCTGCAGGGCGGTATGAACGTAACCCTGGAAGTGGAAATGACCGAGCTGCTGAAATCATTGTCCAACAAATCAAGCAACCCGAATTTCCTCGCTGCCCTGAGAAACGCGGACAACCGGAAAGAAAACAGCGATGCGGACTTTATTACGCTCTTCATCCAGGAATACCGGAAGCTGGACCCCAATACCCCGCTGGCTTCTTTGTTTGCCGGCGGCAGCAACAACGCGATCGATGTAAGATCCAGCGACAACAAAACAGAAAGTTATATCCGGGACCAGGCAAAGACCGCTTTCAACCTGACTTTTGACCGGCTGAGAAGCCGGATCGACCAGTTTGGGGTGGCCCAGCCTTCCATCAACCCCATTCCCAACCGCGGGCTGATCAATGTGGAATTACCCGGTATCAAGGATAAAGAAAGGGTCAGAAAATTATTACAAAGCACCGCCAACCTGCAGTTCTGGGAAGTGTACACCCTGCAGGATAATAACTATGGCAATGGCTGGCAGCGGACCATCAATGCCTTCAATGCCAAATACGGTGGCGTGACAGATACCACGGCGAAAAAAGATACAGCGACCCCGGCTGTGGATACGACCGGGAAAAAATTGGATACCACACAGACAAGGGATATCAGCCAGGTCGTGGATACCGGGAAGGGGAAGAAAGACACGACGAAAAACAACATTGCCAATAAGGTTACCATTGACAAATACATCCAGTTCTCCCAGCCTTTCCGTGATGAGAAAGGGAATGTGAGTTATCCCTCCGCCATTGCTTCTGTGGCCATCCGGGATACAGCGCTGGTGCGTACTTACCTCGACGAGTTCAAACCGAATTTCCCTTCAGATGTGGTTTTCGCTTATGGTATTCCTGACAAGGACAAAAAAGGTCACCCGGCTTTATTTGTGCCCCTGTATGCCCTGAAAACCTACAACCGTATTACGGCCAAACTGGAAGGCGATGCGATCTCGGATGCGCGCCAGGACTTTGACCAGTATGGCAAAGTGCAGATTGAAATGACCATGAAGCCGGGCGGAGCCAGTATCTGGAAAAAAATGACGGAAGAGAACGTTGGAAGGCCGATTGCCATCGTACTGGATAATGTGGTGCAATCCGCTCCCAATGTAATCAACCCGATTCCGAACGGTATCTCTTCCATCACCGGAAGTTATACCCAGCAGGAAGCCGCTGACCTCGCAAATATTCTGAAAATCGGTAAGCTCCCCGCTCCTGCCAAGATCGTGCATGATGAGCAGGTAGGGCCCACCCTTGGCGCCAAAGCCATCCAGGGCGGTTCCATGGCATTCATTATATCTTTCGTGGTGATCTTCCTCCTGATGCTGGTGTACTATAATACCAGCGGATGGGTGGCCAATACGGCCCTGATCCTGAACCTGCTCTTTACAGTGGGAATTCTCGCCGGGTTGGGTGCTACGTTAACGGCACCCGGTATCGCCGGCCTCGTACTGACTATCGGTATGGCTGTGGACACCAACGTAATTATCTACGAACGTATCAAGGAGGAACTGACGAAGGGCAAGGGTTATATCCCGGCGATCAACGAAGGGTATAAGCGTTCCCTGCCGCCTGTGCTGGATGCGCACGTAACTACGTTGTTAACCGCCTTTATCCTGTTCTATTTCGGCCTGGGACCGGTAAAGGGTTTCGCCACCACTCAGATCATCGGTATCCTTTTATCCCTGTTCTGCGGTATCCTGGTGAGCCGTTGGGTGAGTGATATTTTCACCAATAAGAAAAAGCACCTTGAATACTTCACCGGTATTTCCCGCCGGGTATTCAAACACGCGAAATACAAGTTCATCGAATACCGGAAGTACGCCTACATGATCTCCATCGTGGTGCTGGCCCTCGGTATCGCTTCCTTCTTCAACGGGTTCCGCTACGGGGTGGAGTTTGACGGGGGACGCAGTTTTGTGATCCAGTTTGACAAGAAAGTGGATGTAGAGCAGGTGCGCCAGTCCCTTGACAAGACTTTTGACGGGGAGAACACCATCATCAAAACAATCGGCGATAACTCCAAACTGGACATCACCACATCCTACCTGATCAAGGATTCAAGAACCGTGACGGATTCCATCGTTTCCACCAAACTCTATTCCGGGCTGAAAGGGTTTCTCCCGGCCGGTCTGAATTATGAGCAGTTCAATACTGAAAAATACATCCAGCAGAGCAAGAAAGTGCTGCCGACCATTTCAGACGACCTGAAAGCCGGTGCGGTGAAAGCCACCCTCTTCGCACTGTTAGTGATCTTCCTGTATATCTTCATCCGTTTCCGCGACTGGCGCTATTCACTCGTAACGATCGTGGCCCTGCTGCACGACGTACTGGTAACGCTGATCGTATTCTCCTTTGCGAAGAATATTGTCCCCTTCCCGCTCGAGATCGACCAGCACTTTATCGCGGCCGTACTGACGGTGATCGGTTTCTCCATGAACGATACGGTGATCGTGTTTGACCGGATCCGGGAAGACAGCCGCCTGATGCCGAATGCGCCGAAGGCCGAAGTCATCAACCGGGCCATTAACGAAACGCTGAGCCGTACGATCATGACCTCACTGACCGTATTCCTGACCATCCTGATCCTGTTCATCGTTGGTGGTGAGGTAACCAAGGGCTTTGCCTTCGCGATGCTTATTGGTGTAATCACCGGTACTTATTCTTCCATCTTTGTGGCCGCACCGATCCTGGTGGACCTCGGAGGTAAGAAAGCGCTGGGGAAGGCCAGGGCTGAAAAGCCGAAACCGGTAGCGGATAAAGCCTGATTCAATTTATTCTAACCATGAAAGCTGTCTCCCAAAGAGGCAGCTTTTTTTTGTGGCTACGGATTACACAGATAAACACGGATTAAATTAGATCTCCGTTTGTAGCAGTCAACGAAAATTCTTGCTGTAGCCGATAAAAAGACGCTGCAACCGGCGGAGGCTAAAGTCCCCCTCGCCTCGCTAAGCCAGGCGCAGCGGGTCGGGGGACCTGCCTACCGCAGGCAGGTTTAGGGGGCCACGGATTACACAGATGAACACGGATTAAATTATATCTCCGTTTGTAGCAGTCAACGAAAATTTTTGCCGTAGCCGATAAAAAGTCTCTGCAACCGGCGGAGGCTAAAGTCCCCCTCGCCTCGCTAAGCCAGGCGCAGCGGGTCGGGGGACCTGCCTACCGCAGGCAGGTTTAGGGGGCCACGAATGGACACGAATTAAATAATCGATCACCGTTTATAGCAGTCAACGAAAATTCTTGCTGTAGCCCACAAGAAGTCTCTAACACTGACAGAGGTCAGGAAATGGCATTAAGTTAAGGGAAGTAAATAAGGTATATTCAGAACCGGTATTATTACGCCAGTAGAAATGAGGAAATCTGCATTGTCCCCCGCGCGGCGGGGGAAGTGGGTCAAACATAAGGAACCGTACAAATCGGGGTGGACATATGAAAGATTTTCCTTTTTCCACCCCCATTTGAAATTTCTTTCAAATAGCGCACCCGGCCCCCGCCAGACGGGGGACAGCGCACTGTCACTCTCTTCGGTTTGCGTAATTCTTAACCTACTATCATTGTTCGAAATAGCATCGGCCTGTTCGTCTCTCAGCGAAGCAGGCAGGCTACAGACTACTAACTACAAACTACTAACTAAACTGAAAAAGAAGTCCCGCAACCGCAGGTCGTACTGGCATTGGGATTTTTAAAGGTGAAGCCCCGGTTATTCAGTCCATCCTGCCAATCCACCAGCATCCCGTAGAGATAGATCTCGTGGGCTTTATCCATAACACAGGGAATGGAATCGATTTCAAAATGATTGTCATTTGTTCCCGGCTGGTCAAAACCCAATACATAGGTCATGCCGGAACAGCCCCCGCCCTTTACGCCAATACGGAGTTTTTGGGTTTGATCAAATCCGGCGGCCTGCATTAAACGCCTGATTTCCGTCTTTGCTCCTTCGGTTAATGATACCGGTACTGATACAGTAGATTCCATACCACAAAAATAATCATTCCTTTTTTCCGGGAAAGCCCCGGTATTTCCGAAGAAAGGAAATATCCTGAGTATAATCAGCCGGCAAGGAGTCCGCCGCCCCGGGTAAAGATGCCTGAATCAGCCTATTTTTGCAGGAACATCAAAATCATCTCCATGGACCTGACCACCGTTAGCCTTGTCATTTCAGTAGTAGCGCTCCTTCTTTCCTTTTTTGCCGTCTCCCGGCCCGTAAAGCATGCGGCGGAACCGGTCGCGAAAACTTCTTTTGAAAGCATCCCGCTCCGGCTCCAGGCTTATGAAAGACTGGTATTGCTGACCGAGCGGATCTCCCTGCCGGGACTGATCAGCCGGCTGAACCAGCCCGGGATCTCCGCGGCGGAAATGAAAGTGATCCTCACGGAAAATATCAAGCAGGAATTTGATTATAACAGCACCCAGCAGCTTTATGTCAGCCAGCTGAGCTGGGATGCCGTGAGAAACCTGAAAGAACAAAACATCATGCTGGTGAACCAGGTGGCGGCCAGCCTGGCCCCGGCCGCTTCCGCCGCTGAACTGAATAAAAAGATACTGGAGGTGATGATGTCCCAGCAAAACGGGGCGATCCATGAAATGGTATCGCAGACCCTGAACCATGAAGCTAAAAAGCTGATGCAATAACCGGTTTTCCTAACCCATAATCTACCTATATGGATCCCCAAATAAAACAGACTGATTCAGGTATCGAAGTGAAACAACTGTATACCGGGGAAGATCTCCCGGCGGTCAATGAAGAACGCCCGGGCCTGTTCCCTTTTACCCGCGGGGTGCAGCCGGATATGTACCGGGGAAAATTATGGACCATGCGGCAATATGCCGGGTTCTCCACCGCCGAAGAAAGTAATAAACGGTACCATTATTTATTGTCGCAGGGCGTCAGTGGTCTCAGTGTGGCATTCGACCTGCCCACACAGATCGGTTATGACAGCGACCATGAACTGGCCGAAGGTGAAGTGGGAAAAGTGGGTGTCGCCATTGATTCGATCGGGGATATGCAAACCCTTTTCAAAGGAATCAAACTGGAGGAGGTAAGCACGTCGATGACCATCAACGCCACGGGGTTTATCCTGCTCTCCCTCTACGTGGCCCTGGCCAAACAACAGGGAGCGGACCTGAAGAAATTATCCGGGACAATTCAGAATGATATACTAAAGGAATATGCCGCGCGGGGCACCTATATTTACCCGCCCAAACCTTCCATGCGCATCATCACGGATATCTTTGAATGGTGCAGCCAGGAAGTACCCAAATGGAATACTATTTCCATTTCCGGTTACCATATCCGGGAAGCCGGCAGCACAGCGGTCCAGGAAATCGCTTTCACCCTGAGCAACGGGAAGGCCTATGTGGAAGCCGCCCGGAAAAAGGGACTGGATATAAATGTATTCGGGAAAAGGCTCTCGTTCTTTTTTAATGCCCATAATAACCTGTTTGAAGAAGTGGCCAAGTTCAGGGCCGCCCGTCGCATGTGGGCCAGGATCATGAAGGACCTGGGCGCTACGGATCCAAAGGCCATGATGCTGCGCTTCCATTCCCAGACCGGGGGCAGCACGCTGACGGCGCAGCAACCCCTGAATAATATTTCGAGGGTGACCATCCAGACACTGGCCGCTGTATTGGGGGGCACCCAATCCCTCCATACCAATGGTTATGATGAAGCCCTGAGCCTGCCCACGGAAGAAGCGGCCCGGATCGCCCTGCGTACCCAGCAGATCGTGGCTTACGAAAGCGGCTCCGCCGATACCGTGGATCCCCTGGCCGGATCTTATTATATTGAATCCCTGACCCGGGAAGTGGAAGAAGCCGCCTGGAAACTGATTGAAAAGACGGACGCTATGGGAGGCAGCGTGGCAGCCATTGAACAGGGATTTATCCAGGACGAGATCGCCCGCAGCGCCTACGAATACCAGCGGAATATTGAGACCGGTGATAAGATCATCGTCGGGGTTAATAAGTTCCAGTCGGAGGATCAGCACAGCACCCCCATCCTGAAAGTGGATGACAGCATCCGGGCTATTCAATCCGAAAAATTAAGAATACTGAGAAACAACCGGGACCATGCCAAATGCGACCAGTTGCTGCAATTGCTGAGCGATAAAGCCAACAGCGGTGAAAATATCATGCCCGTGGTGGTGGAAGCGGTGGAGGCGAATTGCACGCTGGGGGAAATCGCGGATACGCTGAGGGAGTTGTACGGGGAGTATAGATAGAGTTGACAGGTTGATAGGTTAACAAGTTGACAGGCAAGAATGCTTCCCCAACTTTCCAACTTGTTAACCTACCAACCGCCAACAAAAAAGCCCTCTTCAAAAGAAGACGGCTCTGTATTACCAATTTACTTTACAACATCACATCCATTTGGCCAGGTATTCATTGAATTCGTGGCGGAGGATATTCATCACCCGTTCAAAGTCTTCGTATTTTTCGTGCAGGGTTGTATGCTCACTGATCATACCCGTTTCCATCCGGCCGCCGTGCTTCAGGGCATCTGCGCCCAGTTTTTCCATATACAGGTTTACCTCGTGTTTTAGTTCGTCAATATTATTGCGCTGAACGATAAACTGGTTCTGAAAATGCTCCACCCCCTGCCGGGCTTCGAAAGTGGTATTGCTCTCAGCCACCTGGGAAAGGCGGCTTTCCATGATATCCAGTTCGTCTTTATAGAATCCGAATCCCTTCTGCCAGATGGTATGATCAGTCCCTATCCGGGTTATTGCAGTATAACTCATAACGGATTTGTTTTAACCAAAACTATCTTTTGAAACAGTCAAATTAGCTGACCCTTGTCAGCGGCATATATGATAGAATTCAAGAATGACCCGGACTTTGGTTCCCGCATGAGCTATTAAAAAGAAGGGAACAAGACCCGGAGCTGCATGAAAAAAGCGCCGGATCCGGCGCTTCTTGTTTGTACTTAATCTTTACAGAATGTGATTCTTATCAGGCTTTCTTTGTCTCCCTGGCCCAGGCATCTTTTAAACCGACTGTTTTATTAAAGACCAGTTTGCCGGATGCACTGTCCTTGTCCAGTACAAAATATCCTTTACGGATAAACTGGTAACGTTCTTCAAGGTTTGCCTCCTGTAATGAAGGCTCGGCATAAACGGCCGGCAATACCTGCAAAGAAGCAGGATTCAGATATTCTTTGAAATCACCAGCCTCATCGGTGGGATCTTCCACCCGGAACAGGCGGTCATACAAACGGATCTCAGCCGGGATGGCATGTTTCACACTCACCCAGTGCAGGGTGCCCTTTACAGAAATGCCGCTGGTATCGGCCCCGCTTTTGCTTTCAGGAATATAGGTACACTTCAGTTCCGTTATCTCACCATCCGCTCCCCGGACCACTTCTTCGCACTTAATGATATAAGCGCTTTTCAGCCTGACCAGCTGACCCGGGGCCAGCCTGAAATATTTCTTGGGCGGGTTCTCCATAAAATCATCCCGCTCGATATATAATTCTGCACTGAACGGGATCTCCCGCTCGCCGCCGTTGTCGTCTTCCGGGTTGTTTTCACCCAGCAGGATCTCTTCTCCTTTTGTATAATTGGTGATCACCAGTTTCAGGGGATCAAAGACCACCATCCTGCGCAGGGCAACCCGGTTCAGGTGTTCCCGGACACAGAATTCCAGCAGGCCCACATCCACCATATTTTCCCGCTTCGCCACCCCGATCCGGTCACAGAATTCGCGGATACTCCAGGGGGTATAGCCCCTTCTCCGCAGGCCGCTGATCGTGGGCATCCGCGGGTCATCCCAGCCGCTTACGTGCTTTTCATTGACCAGTTGCAGCAATTTTCGTTTACTGGTCACCGTGTAGTTTATATTCCGGCGGGCAAATTCATACTGGTGCGAGGGGTAGATCTCCAGTTTTTCAATCAGCCAGTCATACAGTTCCCGGTGCGGTACAAATTCCAGGGTACAGATAGAGTGGGTCACTTCCTCGATCGCATCACTCTGCCCGTGGGCAAAATCGTACATCGGGTAAATGCACCATTTATCACCGGTGCGGTGATGATGCGCATGCTTGATCCGGTAGAGGATCGGGTCCCGCATCAGCATATTGATATGGGCCATGTCGATTTTGGCCCGCAGGGTGCGGCTGCCGTCGGGAAATTCCCCGTTCTTCATCCGGGTAAACAGGTCCCGGTTCTCTTCTACTGACCGGTCGCGGAACGGGCTATTGGTACCCGGTTCGGTCGGCGTTCCTTTCATAGCGGCCATATCCCCGGATGAACTGTCATCCACATAAGCGAGGTTTTTATCGATCAGTTTCAGGGCAAAGCCATACAGGTCGTCAAAGTAGTCACTGGCATACCGCTCGTTTTTCCATTCAAATCCCAGCCATTTTACATCTTCCTTAATGCTGTCCACATATTCTGTTTCCTCTGTAACCGGATTGGTATCATCAAAACGCAGGTTGGTGAAACCCGGGTATTTCTGGGTAAGACCGAAATTCAGGCAAATGCTGGAGGCATGACCGATATGCAGGTAGCCATTCGGCTCCGGCGGGAAACGGGTAACAATATGCGGGTACTTCCCGCTTTTCAAGTCTTCTTCGATGATTTCTTCCAGGAAATTCAAACTGTGTTCTTCTGACATAACTCTTTTATAATAAAGGGTAAAGATACGAATTATCGGGCCAGTATCCAGCAGGTTGCCACCATTGGTCCCGGTTCCGGGAGGGTCCCTTTTTACCGGGCCCCGGTTCAATTAAAATCAGTGAATGCGGTGAGTGCAATCATTTAAACAATGGATTAAATAGGGGAACTTGCCGGTAGCAAATACACCGGATATGAACAGGATACTGGTACCAACCGATTTCTCCCCCAACGCAGACAGGGCAATTGATTATGCAGTGCAGATCGCCAAACTGAACCAGGCCACGATCTACCTGATTCATGCCTGCGACCACCTGGACCCTCTCTACCTGGAAAATACATTTTCCGAGCGGGAATACAACCAGGCGATCACCGATGCCGCTTTTGATAAACTGGAAATGCTGCGAAGAAGTATCGAGGAAACCGAACAGGTGCTGGTGAATATCCAGTTGTATAACGGGTCCGTACTGGATACCATCCTGGTGGCGGCGGAAGAGCACAAGGCCGACCTGGTCATTATGGGCACCCTGGGCATTACCGGGCTCCGGGATAAATTATTTGGCAGCAAAACCGCTGCCCTGATCAGCAGCTGCAAGGTACCCGTATTGGCCATCCCGCTGGAATATGACTGGAGCAAGCCCGCCAGGTTTTTACTGGCCATAAAAGATGTGGATGAAGCCATCCCGCTCCTCGAACCTGCATTTGACCTTGCCTCCCTGTTCAGCGCGGAAGTGCTGATCACCATTTTTACCGATGAGGATGAGGCGGGTACCCTGGATTATCTCGTGGATGAAAGAGTCATCACCCGGGCCGGGGAAAAACTGAAAAAACACCATAACCTGGTCGTCATTAAAACGGAACATCTGCTGGGCCGGCATTTTGAGGACAGCATCAATGAATATATCGCCAAAAACGAAATTGACCTGCTGGCGATGATCACCCACAAAAGAAGCCTGATCGGCAACCTGTTTAATCACAGCCTGACCCGTAAAATGAGTTACCATACCCGGGTACCCGTGCTGGCTATACCCGCCCGCAAAGCTCATTCCTAAAACACTGCACATGAAAACAATCATTCTGCCATTCGATTTTTCGCCCAATGCAAGGACCGCCATGGCCGCCGCCCTGCAACTGGCCGCGTGTATGGGATCCGGGCTGTTTGTATTCCATGTATTGCATGAATCGCCTTACAAACTGGCCGCGGCATCCGGGGAAACTGAAATGGATGATCTGATCCGCCGGGATGAAGCAGAAAAAACCAATGCACTGAAAGAAGAAGTGGATACCCTTGTACATACTTTAAAAACAGGTATTGATCCCGGGCGGATCCAGGTGAAAGCTGCCTACAATCCCCTGGTGGTCGAGAAAACAATTGAACTCGCCGTATCGTCCGGCGCCGGGCTGATTGTAATGGGTACGCATGGCGCTTCCGGTATCCGTAAGTTCCTGTTTGGCTCCAATACCGCCCACATGATTGCCCGCTCCCCTGTTCCGGTGCTGGCCATACCGGAACAATATGTGTACAAGCCGGTCAGAACCCTCCTGTATGCCTCCGATCTTGAGCACCTGGAGGAGGAACTCGGGCGGCTGATCCCCATTGCCATCAGCCTGCACGCCGGTATTGACGTGCTGCATCTTGATTACGGGTATAATGATAAAAAGATCAGTAATGAAGAGGCGGAGCATGTCATCCGGAATTCCGCTTACCAGTTTATTCAGCTCGTCACCCGGAAGGCCAGCCTTGAAAAGCCCCTGCTGAAACAGGTCCGGCAATACCTGGAAGAGAAGCAACCCGACTGGCTGGTCATGTTTACCAAAGAAAAAAGCATGTGGAATAAACTGTTTATCGGGAGCCGGACAGAAGATATGGCCCAGTCGTTACAGGTTCCCCTGCTGAGTTTTAAGAAACCGGAGGACTGATCTCACCTGCACAATCTCCGGATCAATGCTATATGGTGCGGGTATTGCCCGGCCAGGGTATGCGCATCCGCCAGTTCAAAATCATCAAAATCAAAACCCGGCGACACGGTACAACCGGTAAAAGAATAGTGGGTACCCGGGGCCGGTTCACTGGCAAACCAGCAGCCGGCGGGGACAACAAACTGGTAACGCTCCTCCTTTTCCGCAGCGGGTCCCAGTTTGACGGTTCGACAGTCACCACCCGGATCAATGATATGTATCAGCAGGGGTCCGCCTTCATAAAAATGCCAGCATTCATCACTCCGGATCCGGTGAAAGGCGGAAAAATTTCCCTGCTCCAGTAAAAAATAAATAGCTGTGGAAAAAGGACGCGGGCCCCTGAAACCGGGAGGCAGGTTCCCGGCGGCGATCCTGCCGGCCGACTGGTAGGTCCGCACATAATATCCCCCTTCCGGGTGTGGCTGCATCCCATAATACTCAATCAGCCGGCGTACCCGCTCCATATTAAAATCCTTTTTTAGGGGTTTGCTCCCCACCGGCGCCGATCACAGAACTGCCATATACTTTGATGGTGGATTTGATAAAATCCTTTTCTTCCGCTTTGTAAATATTCTCCACGTACTGCTGCGGGTTACGGTCGATAAAGGGAAACCAGGTGCTGTGGATCTGGATCATGATGCGGTGTCCTTTTTTGAAGGTATGCAACACGTCCTGCAAAGGCACATTCACCTCCGTGACCTGCCCGGGGACAAAGGGCTCCGGTTTTTCAAAGCTGTTGCGGAAACGTCCCCTGAATACCTCGCTCCTCACCAGTTGCTGGTAACCGCCCATTACAATATTCTTCGGGTTGTGTTCATAATTGGGCTGGTCATCCGGGTACACATCGATCAGTTTCACCACAAAATCCGCATCCGTGGTGGAAAGGGATACTTTCAGTTTGGCCAGGATCTCGCCGGCCAGGGTCACATCATCATTCAATACGGTTGTTTCGAAGGTCAGCACATCGGGGCGCCGGGAGGCTTCCCGCTGATCATCGCTCATATAATTGCGGGGGGTAAACGTGAGTCCTTCTGTTTGCGAAGTATAGGGAACCGGTTTGGCAGGATCGCTGGTATATTCAAAAGCCGCTTTTTCATCGGTGGATTCGTTAATGGAGAGTTTACCATTTTCCCCGAAATACAATTTCACGGGCGGAATATCCTTCGGGGGCCATACCTCAAATTTCTGCCACTCTTTTTTGCCGGTATTGAACATATAGGCTTCCGGGAGGTTCATCTCTCCCTGGTCTTTCAGGTGGAAGGCAAAGAAACGCCGCTCGATCTCTTTCTGGAAGAAGGTGGAAATGCTGTCGCCAAAATAAAGATGGTTATGGGTGCTTTTGCCTTTTTCATTGGCCCAGTCCCCGTGTCCCCAGGGGCCCATCACAATACTGTTCCTGGCACCGGGAGTAGTCTTCTCAATGGTCTTGTAGATATGGAGCGGCCCATACAGGTCTTCCGCGTCAAACCAGCCCCCTACGGTAAGTACCGCGGGTTTGATATTTTTCAGGTGCGGTAACAGGCTCCTTTTTTGCCAGAAAGTATCATAATCCGGGTGGTCCACGATCTGGTTCCAGAAAAAATTATCCTTATGGTATTTTTCGGTAATATTTTTCAGTGGCCCCATACGCAGGAAGAAATCATACCCATCTTTTGCCGGGTTTCCATAAAAACGCATGATCTCCGGGATAAACCAGTCTTCCCGGGTTGTGTCTTTTTTCTGGTAACCGAAAACAGGAAAGGCCGCTGTATAACTCTCGAGATAAGCGCCCATATGGTGAAAATCATCAAAGAAAAAATCCGAGATCGGGGCCTGGGGTGATACCGCTTTCAGGGCCGGGTGGGCATCCGGTAAGGAGGCGGCTGAATAAAAACCCGGGTACGAAATGCCATAGATACCCACACGGCCATTATGACCCTGCAGGTTCTTCAGCATCCAGTCGATACTGTCCCAGGTATCGGAACTTTCGTCCACTTCTTTTTTGTTTTTCGGATCATTGCCCGGGATATTGGGCGTCATATTATTGAACAGCCCGTCACTCATATACCGCCCCCGCACATCCTGGAAAACGAGGATATATCCGTCCTGCACGAGGTACCGGGAAGGGTGACCATAGGTCTTATAATCCCCATAGTTGGAGGCATTGTAACAGGTCCGGTTCATCAGGATGGGCCAGGACTTTGATTTATCCTTCGGCATATAGACCAGGGTGAACAGGCGGGCGCCGTCCCGCATGGGGATGCGGAACTCCAACTTGTCATAATGTTCCCGCATATAGAGGGAGTCCTGGTTAACCTGCTGGGCGGTTACAAGAAGGGTAAGCAGGCAAAACAGCAGGCTGCCGGTAATTTTACGCATAGCTTTTTTTTGGTAAGATAAAACAACTCTGTTTATAAAAATCAGCCCCGGCCGCCGCTCTCCTGTCTTATCGTCCGTTCCTGTAAATGATTCCGGGGGCCACCCCTTCTTTTATTCGCGGCTTTACTGATTAATAATTCTACTTTAGTGCCGCTAATAAAAAACAAACTCTATGAACAGGATTTTCTGCCTGCTGATCGCCCTGCTGCCGCTGATGGCCGCCGCGCAAAACTGGAAATCCTTTTCGGATACCAGTATTTCCTTTACGGCAAAGTACCCGCCGGACTGGGTCAGCAAAATAAAGGAAGAGAAAAGAGTGTTCTTTACGTCACCGGCCGACGGGGACCAGGACAATTTCCGGGAAAACGTAAATATCGGAGTAAAGTCCCATCCCTCGTATGGAGTGACTGTAACGGTCAGCGATATCCTGCCGTCTGTACTGGAATCCCTGGCCAGCAAGATCAATTCCTTTCAAAAAGAGTCGGAACGGTTCTTTACCTGGAATAATTCCGAAGCAGCCGAACTGGTCTATACCGGCGTGTATGAAATAAACGGCAACTCTTTTACTGTCCGGATTACGCAATGGTTCTGTTTTTGGAACACAAAACTGTACACGGCCACGTACACCGCCCTGAAAAATGCCAGCCTGCACGACGAGGAGGCCCGGACCCTCCTGCTCAGCATCCGGTTCCGGTAAGATTGTCCGGCCCCACCCTCTGGCCGGGAAAAAACGGGAAGAGTACAGCGGGAAAAGCCAAAAGAATTATCTTTATAAAAATTTGTTCCTATGTCATTGCTCAACCAGCAGAATAAAAAAGGCAAGAAGAAAGACGATAAGAAAAAAGGCGCCAGCGCCTCCGGTTCCAAATTTATTCAAAAACCCAAATCCGGTTTTGTAAGCAAACAGCAGAATACCGGTTCCCAGAGAGGAAGTTAGTCCCGCCATGACACGTGAAGAACTGCTGAAAGAATTATCAGAAGAAACTTTTATTACCCTCAAACCCTCAACCGTTCACGGGATCGGCGTGTTTGCCCTCCGGGATATTCCCAGGGGATGCCGGACTATTTTCTCCCGCAATACCGGCGAGTGGATCCCGGTTCCGGTGACGGATATCGAACAACTGCCGGCTCATTCGCGGAACCTGGTGGAAACCTATTGCCTCTATGATGAAACGCATTATTATGTGCCGGACTACGGCTTCAAGATCATGGACCTGGTCAATTACCTGAATCATTCATCCAGCCCCAATGTCGTTTCGGTGAATGACGGGCTCTTCTTCGAGGCACTGAGGGATATTAGTGCCGGGGAGGAGTTGTTGGTGGATTATGGGGAGATTGTGGATACAGATGAATATGAGTAAAAAAAATAAAGAACCCTGCCTGCCGGACAGGCAGGCGAAGATCACAAGAGCCCCAAAAAACAAGAACCTAAGATCGCAAGAGCCCTGCCTGCCGTGTATTACTTCACAATTCCGGGAACAGATTTGCAATTTTTTTTAGTTTATCTAATGGTGTTTCATAGCTTAATGCCGAGTGCCTTCTTTCATAATTATATCGCCACATAAAACCTTCTAACTCAGTCAAA
>JACRJO010000015.1 GCA_016219985.1 Sphingobacteriales bacterium
GCTGAGGGGTCGCGGGGGGAACGGCTACGGGATCGGGAGCAAGATAAAAGTGTATGGAGGCGGGCAGGTATTTTACCGGGAGCAGGTACCGAGCCGGGGGTTTCAGTCGAGCGTGGATTATAAGCAGGTGATAGGCGTTGGAGGGTTAAAGAAGATCGATTCGGTGGAAGTGATCTGGCCGGACCGTACGTTTACGCGGTACTATGATATCAGGATAAATGAGGTAAGGGAGTTGGTGCAGCCGGAGAAGCCGGGCCCGCTGGCCTATGAGGGGGTGGTTGGCGCGGCGATGCTGGAAGGGGACTCCACGGGCATGGACCGTCACAGGGAGGATGATTATATTGATTTTTACTATGAGCGTAATCTCCCGGAACTGTTATCGCGGGAGGGTCCTGCGATGTCGGTGGGAGATGTGAACGGGGACGGGAGGGCGGATGTATTTATGGGAGGAGGCAAGGGCCAGGGAGGCCAGTTGTATGAACAGGATGCAGCGGGCCGTTTTGTAAAGAAGGAACAAAAGGATTTTAAGGGGTATGCGGATTTTGAGGATGTGGTATCGCTGTTTTTTGATGCAGACGGGGACGGGGATGAGGACCTGTATGTGGGGGCGGGAGGTAATTACATGCTGCCGGGGAGCCGGGAGTCGCAGCACCGGTTGTATAAGAATGACGGGAAGGGGAACTTCAGTATTGATATCAGTGCTTTTGCGAATAATGACATGAATATCGGGGTGGTGGCGAACTATGATTATGACGGGGACGGGGATGAGGACCTGTATGTGGGGAGCCGGAGTGTGCCGCAGCATTATGGAACGAACCCGCAGAGTTATGTATATAATAATGATGGCCGGGGTCATTTTACCGATGTAACGGAACAGTTGAATAAAGGCCTTGCAAGGAGGGGGATGATGACGGGAGCGGAGTGGTCGGATGTAACGGGAGACGGGAAGAAGGAACTGGTGCTGGTAGGAGAGTGGATGGCGCCGGTGATCTATGAGTACAACAGGAAAGAGAATAAACTGGTTGAGTTAAAACAAACCGGGTTGGAAGATATGTATGGATGGTGGCAGACGCTGAGGTCGGGCGACCTGAACGGGGACGGAAGAGCGGACCTGGTGCTGGGTAATATCGGGGAGAACTTTTATTTACGCCCGGACGGGGAGCACCCGGTGAAGCTGTGGTTAAATGATTTTGACCGGACGGGGACGCCGGATCATTTTTTAACGAGGCGGGTGGAAGGCCGTGATGTGCCGGTGTTTTTGAAGCGGGAGATCACGGACCAGTTCCCGATGCTGAAGAAAGAGAACCTGCTGCACCGGGAGTATGCGAAGAAGGATGTGGAGGAATTGTTTGGCAGGGAGTTGGTGAAGGGTTCGGAACAGAAGAGGTTCACGTATTGTCAATCGGTGATTGCGTATAATGAGGGAGGCGGGAGGTTCCGGGTGGAAGCGTTGCCGCTGTGGGTGCAGTTGTCGAGTGTGAATGCTGTTGAGCTGACGGACCTGGACGGGGACGGGAGAGCGGATTTGGTATTAGGGGGTAATAAGTTTGTGTTTCCGCCGCAGTTTGGTCGGCTGGACGGGAGTTATGGTCATGTGCTGCTGAATGGGGGCGGGGGTAAGTTCAGGTATATCGGGAACCGGGAGACGGGACTTCGGGTGAGGGGTGAGGTGAAGGGGATCCGGCGTATCGGGGTGAAGGGCAGTCCCTGCCTGTTGTTTGCCGTCAACAGTGAAAAACCTGTATTGTACCGGATTAAAAAATAAATTGTACTGCCAACAGGGCAGCTGCATGAATAATGGAGCAAGGAGTGAAGGAGAAAAGAGTTAAAGAAGAAGTAAATGGCTGATGCGGGCAGTTCAGTTGTGAAAGCCAGCAGTTGATCTTATCATAAAATATTCGCCTGAATTGAATACGCAAACAACATACACCCTTAACGGGTTCCTTTGCCGGCTGGGAGGGCCCCTGGCAGGCATTTGGCTGCTGTTGCTGACGGCCTGCAGTTCAAAAAAGGAAATAAAGGATCCCCTGTTTATAACAAGGGACAGCCGGGCCACGGGCATTGAGTTCCGGAATGACCTGACCTATACAAAGGAGTTCAACCTGTTTAAGTACATGTATTTCTACAATGGCAGCGGGTTGGGCGCGGGTGATTTTAATAAGGACGGAAAAGTGGATCTCTTTTTTGGCTCCAACCAGGGAAGAAACCGGCTCTTCCTGAACCAGGGCAACCTGAAATTTGCAGACCAGACCATTGCTGCCGGAATTCCTGATGATGGGGGATGGACCACCGGGATCTCGGTGGTGGATATCAATAACGACGGGCGGCTGGATATCTATGTGTGCCGGGTGGGCAATTTTGAAACCCTGAAAGGAAAGAACCAGCTGCTTATAAATAAAGGAAACAACAAGGACGGGATCCCGGTTTTTGCAGATGAAGCGGAATCGTACGGGCTGGCCTTTTCCGGTTTCAGCACCCAGGCGGCCTTTTTTGATTATGATCTCGATGGCGACCCTGATATGTTCCTGTTGAATCACTCTGTGCACCAGAACGGAACATTCAAACCCAGGGCGGAATTCATCAATACCTATCATCCTTTATCCGGTGACCGTTTTTACCGGAATGACGGGGGGCGGTTTACCGATATAACCCGGGAAACCGGGATCCAGAGTTCCGCGATTGGTTACGGGCTCGGTATCGTTGTATCCGATGTGAACCTGGATGGTTACCCGGATGTTTATATCGGGAATGATTTTCACGAGAACGATTATCTCTACATCAACCAGCAAAACGGAACTTTTAAGGATGAGTGCCAGGAACGGATGATGCATACCAGCCAGTTTTCGATGGGCGTGGATGCGGCGGATATTAATAATGATGGCTGGCCGGAGATCATTTCGGTGGACATGCTCCCCGCTGACCCCTATATCCTCAAGCGTTCACTCGGGGAGGATACCTGGGATATTTTTAATTTTAAGATAGGGGCCGGGTACAGTCACCAGTACACCCGGAATAACCTGCAGGTAAACCGGCGCAACGGGCTCTTCAGCGAAACCGGTCTCTACAGTGGTATTGCCGCCACCGACTGGAGCTGGGCTCCTCTCTGGATGGATTTTGATAACGATGGCCGGAAGGATCTCTTTATTTCCAACGGGATACCCAAGCGGATGAATGATATCGATTACATCAATTTTATCTCGAATACGGAAATTCAGCAGCGCATCAGTTCCAATTCAATGGATGAAAAAAATATGGCGCTGATCAATAAATTCCCCGAGATCAAATTACCGAATAAATTTTTTTCCAACCAGGCGGATCTTTCTTTTACCGATGAAGCAAACCGGATTGAAGGAGATGAAGCCACTTTTTCCAACGGATCGGTTTGCGCCGATTTTGATAATGACGGCGACCTTGATATCGTTGTCAATAATATCAATGCCACGGCGCTGCTTTATGAAAACCAGTCGGCCAAAGCCGGGCATCCCGGTTCGCTCAGGATTCACCTCGAAGGGCCCGCCGGCAATGTAAATGCCCTTGGTAGCCGGGTGATCCTGTTCTCGGGAAAGGAGATCAGGACCTGGGAGAAGAATCCTGCCAGGGGGTTCCTGTCCTCTATGGAAACAGACCTGCTGATCGGTATAAAGAATACACGGATCGATTCCATGTACCTGGTATGGCCGGATAACCGTTGCAGTAAAATAAAACCGGATACCAGCCTCGCTTCCCTTAAGATCAGCTACCAGCCGGGGCTTCCCTTATTTGATTTTAACAGTATCCGTAATTTTTATACACTCACCGGCCCGCCTGTTACAGATATTACAAGGGAGACGGGGCTGAACTACCTGCATACAGAAAACCGTTTTGCGGAGTTTGACCGGGAACCACTGATCCCGCATATGTTTTCAACGGAGAGCCCGGTTGTGGCAGTCGCGGATATCAATAAAGACGGGCTGGATGATATTTTTATCGGGTCTGCGAGGAATAAAGCAGACCAGGTTTTTATACAACAGGCCTCGGGGACCTTTAAGAAAAGCCAGCAACCGGCCCTCGAGACGGATAGCGCTTATGAGACTACTGGTGCAGTATGGGCCGATGTAAATAATGATGGCTATCCCGATTTGGTTGCCGCCAGCGGGGGAAATGAATTTTATGGCAACGATGCGCATAACAGCCCGCGGGTCTACCTGAATACAAAAGACGGGCAGCTCATAAGAAAGACGGATGCTTTCCGCGATTTATACCTGACGGCTTCAGTAGTCGCCGCGCAGGACTTTACCGGCGACGGGTATATTGATTTGTTTATAGGAGCCAGGACCGTTCCCTGGGACTATGGTAAGATTCCTGCTTCGTATTTGCTGGTGAATGATGGCAGCGGGCGGTTCACCGATAAAACGGAACAATATAGCACCGGGATAAAACAAGCCGGATTTGTAACCAGCGCTGCCTGGATTGACCTGGACGGGGATTCCAGGAAAGACCTGCTCTGCAGCTTTGAATGGGCAGCCCCTGCTGTATTTGTTTGGGAGAAAGGCCGGTTAGTGAGAAAGGAAATATCCGGAAAAAAAGGCTGGTGGAATTTTATGTTGCCCGTGGATATCGATCAGGACGGGGACCTTGATTTTATCGCCGGCAACCTCGGGTTGAATACCCGCTTAAAAGCCAGTGAGAAAGAGCCCGTGCAGTTGTATGTAAATGATTTTGACAACAACGGGAAGAATGAGCAGGTACTGACCTATTACCTGCAGGGGAAAGAAATTCCCTTTGCCAATAAAGCGGAACTGGAAAAACAGATGCCGGGATTGAAGAAAAAATATTTGTATGCGGAGGATTTTGCAAAAGCAAAACTAACCGGGCTGTTCAGCAGGGAAAAACTGGAATCGGCGACCCGGTTTTCTGCCGGTTATTTCTCCAGTGCGCTGTTCATCAACAAGGGGAACCTGCAGTTTGACGTAAAAGCCCTGCCGGTTGAAGCGCAGCTCACCGAAATGCGGACGGCGGCCCTTGTACAGGCCAATGGGGACGCGCTTCCGGATATCCTGCTGATGGGTAACTATTATGAGAACAATATTGAGATGGGCCGTTATGATGCCGGCCCTGGCACCCTGCTGATCAACCGGGGCAATGGTTCGTTTACGGCAGAAGCCTTGAACGGGCTGGCGGTAAAAGGCCAGGTGAGACAGATTGCACCGGTACTGATCAATAAAAGAGAGGCCTACCTGCTGGCCCTGAATAATGATTCAGCCCGGATCATCCGCTTTGGTAAATAGGAAAGGATCACATTACCGGGTAACAGATCCGCGTAATCCATTTACTGCTGTCCTTTTCCTGTTGACGATCCGTTACCAGTGATTCGAAAGGGATAGCCGGGGCGATCCGTTTGTAATCATTCACATAGTTCAGGATTTGCCCATAGGCTTTCCGGATCTCAGCCGGGCCGCCCCTTACCTCGGTGACCAGGATATTGCCTCCGCCCAGCATCCAACGGTAATGGATATCCCCCGAATCAGGCATCTTCCGGTCAACAGGCAGGGCCAGTTTAACTAAATAATGCACACTGTCCCGCGTAAATACATTCAGCATCGGGAACCCTGTCTCAGCAGCCTTCTGCGTAAGCGCATATTTTTTCAGCCGCCCCGCCAGGGAATAAATAAAAGCCGGGTCCGGCGTCGTTTTTATTTCAGTAGCAATAAAGATCAGGTTGGAGTCGGTCACGGATCTTTTTTGAATATCATAATCATATACCGCAGCGATAGCGGAATAAGTACGACTGATGGATTCCAGCAGGGTGTTGAGTTGTTCCTTTATCTTTTTTGCGTGGTAATAAGCGCTGATCCGTTGGAACGGATTACCCGAACCTGGGATCATGGCATCTAACTGCAGGGTGCTGGAATCTGTCCCCAGGGCCAGGAAAGTCAGCTCGGCGCCGGTTTCCAGGCTTCCGTCGCTGATGGAAAATGGAAGGGACAGCGTGAGCGGCGCACCGGGCCGGAACCGGGTATTGCCCAGGAGATATGCACCCGAGGAATCTGCTGTCTTATCTCCCGGCCACCATTGCGGCCAGGCTGCCGGGTTACTGAGTTTCCGGTACAGGCCTTCCTTATTGGCCGCTATATTGGCCGATGCACGGATGGTAATTTTTCCGGGTATAAAAAGATAGACGGCAGCAATAGCCCCGCTCAGCAGTACAAGCAACAACAAAATCCATTTTTTCATTTGGCGATCCTTTTCTTTATCAGCACGAAAAATAATACATCCCGGAGGAATCACCCAAACCGTTTTGAAGCGGATGCATTTTCAGGGGGGGGCTGAACCTTTTTTCCCCTTCGCAATACGGGTTGAAATTTCCCAACAGCAAACGTTTGCAACTGGCCCGCACCGTTTATTCCCTGCAGCCCTCCCGGCTGTTTTTGTATTTTCCATATCCAAACGATTGCGCATGCCCCTGGCAAAACCCCGGTTAAGTTTCTGGCAGATTATAAATATGAATGTCGGTTTTTTCGGTATTCAGTACAGCTTTGGCTTGCAGCAAAGCGCGGTCAACCCGATCTACGATTTTTTAGGAGCAAAGCCGGATGAGATTCCCTGGCTGAACCTGGCCGGGCCACTAACCGGCCTCATCATACAACCCATCATCGGTGCATTAAGTGATAAGACCTGGCATCCCCGGTTTGGAAGGAGAACACCTTATTTTTTTATAGGGGCCATGATCTGCAGTGTGGCACTCTTTCTATTCCCTTTCAGCAGTACCTTATGGATGGCGGCCGGTTTATTATGGATCCTCGATGCCGGTAACAATACAGCAATGGAACCCTACCGGGCTTTTATTGCAGATAAGCTGGATGCGTCCCAGCAGCCAACCGGTTTCCAGGCGCAGAGTTTCTTTACCGGGTTCGGGCAGACACTGGCCAATATTTCTCTCTTTATCTTTCCCCTGATCTTTATCGGCAAGACCGGTAAACTGCCCACCTGGGTATTTGCTTCCTTTTTCTTAGGGGCTGTTTGTTCCATTGGCTCGATCTGGTGGAGTGTGCGCACCACCCCGGAAATTCCGCCGACTGAAGAAGAGCTTGCTTCCCTGGAAGAAAAAAACAAAGGCATGCCGCATCCGGTGATCCAGTTTTTCCTGTCCATTCTGACCACCCTGGTGGCCTACCTGGTGATTGCCCTCTTACTCATCCCTTCTTTATTCATACCCGGGCTGATCCGCCGGCTGCTGAATTATGTGGAAGGCCATCCCTCATTGAAAATCTTTTTTGCGCAGAACATAGAAATCATTGACGCCATTACCAAAATGCCCAAAGTGATGTGGCAGCTGGCACTGGTCTATTTATTTCAGTGGTATGCGCTGTTTTGTTACTGGCAGAATTCTTCGAAGAGCATTGCTCTCTCCGTTTGGCATACCACCCCTGAACAGAACGGTAAACTATATGAGAAGGCTGTTGGCTGGACCGGTCTCGTGAATGGCTGGTATAATATCGTCACTTTTCTTTGTGCATTCGGACTGGTCTGGTTTGCACGGCGCTACTCCCCTAAACTGGTACATTCTGGCTGCCTGGTACTGGCCGGGGCGGGACTGCTTGCTTTTCCCTTTATTGAAAACAAATACCTTTTGTTCCCGGCGATCACGGGTTTCGGGATCGGCTGGGCCAGCATGATGGGGATCCCCTACCTGATTGTTGTCAGTAAGATCCCGAAAGAACGATACGGGGTGTACATGGGTATTATCAATATGATGATAGTGATCCCCATGTTTATCCAGACCACCACGTTTGGATATATCCTGAAAAATTTTTTACACAACAATGCCGGGAACGCGATTGCCTTTGCCGGCGTTTTGTTACTGGTTGCGGCCTTGCTGACATTACGGATCCGGGCGGGAGATAAAGCGGGGGAAGCGCCTGTCCATCTTTCCGGGGGACATTGAATTCACAGGGGAAATGGGCGGGCTGTGACTGGATGATTAAACAAGGAGTTGGGATATATGAATAAAATACTTTGCATCGGGGAAGCGCTGATCGATATGATCTGTACAGATAAAGGCAAGTCCTTAGCTGAAGGAGATAATTTTTTAAAAAAACCCGGTGGGGCTCCCACTAATGTGGCAGCGGCCATTGCTGCCCTCGGCGGGCAGGTGGAGCTGGCGGCAAAAGTGGGTGTGGACCCTTTTGGTGAGCACCTCGTGGATGTGATGAAAGGATTCGGGGTGGGCACTACCTGTATGCTGCGCGACGCGGAGCATTTTACCACGTTTGCCTTTGTGTCCCTGATGGAAAACGGGGAAAGGGATTTTTATTTTAATCGCGGGGCGGATGGTCAGTTGAGTAAGGAAGAGATCGCACAAATCAGCCTGGAGGAAACCGGCCTGATTCATTTCGGATCGGCCACTGCTTTTCTGCCCGGCCCCCTGCAGGAGGCTTATACCTGGTTACTGCAAGAGGCAAGGAACCGGAAATGCTTTGTGAGTTTTGATCCGAATTACCGGCAGCTTTTATTCAGGAATAACAAGGCTTCCTTTATTGAGCAAAGCTGGCATTTCCTGGAGAACTGTGATTTCTTTAAAGTAAGTGATGAAGAAGCCCTGCTTTTAACCGGGGCGGCGGACCTGGAAAAAGCGGCGCAGCAATTCCTGGAAAAAACCAGCGCGGTTTTCGCCATTACATTGGGAAAAGACGGAACCCTGCTGGGAAGGGAGGGCCGGACAACAATGATTGAATCGGTGACCGTGAACCCGGTGGATACGACCGGTGCGGGCGACGCTTTTGTGGGCGCTGTCCTCTTCCAGCTGATAGCGGCTGATCCGGCACGATGCAGCCAGTCAGACTGGGAGCGCATTATCCGGAATGCCAACAGGGCCGGCGCCCGTACCTGTGAATACCTGGGCGCTATGGAAGCATTCAAGCACCTGAATAAAAATATATTTAAATAAACAGCGATAGTGTACAACCACCGCTTACATCAGCAGATCAATACTGCTTTAGAAAAAGAACAGATCGACATTGGCGGCACCGATAATCATTTCTTTACCCGGTTTGTCGCCAATGCCAGTGCCATTGATTCCCTCTTCCGGGAGATCTATGGCCGTATTGATAACGGGCCTCTTTTTTTTGAACGCCTGGTACAACAGGTTGCCCGGGCCTATCTGCAACGGCCCGGCCGGCTTAGGGAAAGAGATGCGGAAAAAACAGCTAAGGGACATTGGTTCCTGAGTAATGAGATCACGGGTATGAGTTTGTATGTGGACCGTTTTTGCGGCAATCTTACGGAACTCGGTAACCGGCTGGATTATTTCCGGAAGCTTGGAGTCAATTTCCTGCACCTGATGCCGGTATTTGAGAGCCCCAGGGGCGAGAGCGACGGAGGCTATGCGGTTGCTGACTTCAGAAAAGTTGATCAACGCTTTGGTACACTGGAGGACCTGCTTGGGCTGCAGCAAAAAATGCAGGAGGAGAAGATGTACCTGATGCTCGATATCGTGCTCAACCATACTTCAGACCAGCACGAATGGGCCAGGAAGGCGGCACAAGGGGATCCGCAATACCAGGGCTATTATTATATGTATGACGACCGGCAGCTGCCGGATCAGTTCGATCAGCACATGCCCGAGATATTCCCTGGAAGCGCTCCCGGCAATTTTACCTGGAAGGAAGAAACCGGGAAATGGGTCATGACGGTATTTCACCGGTATCAATGGGACCTGAATTATTCTAATCCCGCGGTATTCCTGGAGATGCTGGACCATATCTTTTTTTATGCCAACCTCGGGGTGGATATACTCCGGATCGATGCGCCGGCATTTATCTGGAAACAACCCGGCACGGCCTGCCAGAACCTGCCCCAGGCCCATACCCTCTTACGGCTGATCAAGCAGTGTGTGGAAGTAGCCACCCCGGGAATGGCCCTGTTAGGAGAAGCCATCGTGGCGCCCAAAGAGATCATGAAATATTTTGGTACGGGTTTATATACAGCGAAGGAATGTGATTTTGCCTACAACGCCACCCACATGGCTTTGCAATGGGATGCCCTGGCTACCGGTGATACCCGGGTGATGCTGGCCGCGCAACACGAAATCCTGCAAAAGCCCTATGGTACTTCCTGGATCAACTATACCCGTTGCCATGATGATATCGGCCTCGGCTATGATGATTATATGATCCGGCATGCCGGCTTTGATCCCTTTGAACACCGGCGTTTCCTGAAAGAGTATTTCTCGGGAATATATGCCGGTTCCCCCGCCCGCGGCGCCCTCTTTTCCGTGAATCCAAAAACCAATGATGCCCGGATCAGCGGCTCGCTGGCTTCGCTTTGCGGGCTGGAAAAAGCAATCGCGGAACAGGACGAATCCGCTATTCAGCAATCCATAGCGAGAATTCTGTTGATGCAGGCCCATAGTTTCTTCCTGGGAGGCGTGCCGGTGATCTTTTATGGGGATGAAGCAGGCTATACCAATGATTATTCTTACCTGCAGGACGATAGCAGAAATTATGACAACCGGTGGATGCACCGGCCGCTGATCGACTGGGAAAAAAACAAGAACATTGATAAAGAGGGAACTCCTGAACACCGGGTGTTCAGCGCCACGCAGCGGCTGATCCGTATCCGGAAAAAATTATTTGCAGTGGGTGATTATAAAAACCTGGCCTGGATGACGCCCCACAATATTCATATCGCCGGATACCTGCGGACTTTTGAGGACCAGAAAATATACTGCCTTTTCAATTTCCGGGATCAGCCTTCCCGTCTCACCTGGTTTGCCTTTAAGGAACATGGCGCTGTACCCGCTTTATTATATGATCACTGGCAGGAAAAAACTTATGAGCCAGGTCCGGATCATGAATACCTGCTGCTGGATCCATACCAGTTTTTATTGCTGGAAGCCCGGTAACTCCTGTGGATGATCCGCTGCACCGTATTGACTGATCAGGGCCAGTAATACGCCATTGGTCCAGCCAAAACCGTCCTGGCCTTCATATTCTCCGCCGCCTGCTTCAAGGCCGGTATTCACCACATTGTATTTTTCCATCAGTTTACCCGTGCGTTTGAATACATCAGTGTTCAGCTGTATCCAGCGGCGTGCAATCTCTGCTGCCAGGTCGTGAAAACCATACTGCTCCAGGCCCCGGATGACCATCCATTGCAGGGGCGCCCATCCATTGGGGGCATCCCATTGCTGCCCGCTGTTTTCAATCGTGGTAAGCAGCCCGCCTGCTACCAGGAATTTTTCCCGGAGGATCGTATGGATGCTGGCAGCTTTTGCGGGTGTACAAACGGAAAAGAATAGCGGTAATGCCCCGGCCAAGGTCAGGCAGTCCTTTTGTTTTTGCGCCCGCCAGTCATAGTCCATATAGAACCCGGCCTCTTCATTCCAGCAATAGGTATCAATGGCTTTTTTTCTTTTTTCAGCGAGTGCATGATAACCGGCCGCTTTTTCTTTTTCATTGCTTAACCCGCAGGCCATCGCCAGGGTTTGTTCCATTTTAAGCAACAGGCAGTTCAGGTCCACCGGCAGGATATCCGTGCAATGAATACTGGAGAAATCATTTTTCTGTTTGAACCAGCGGCTGCTGAAATCCCAGCCCGACTCAGCCCCGGCCCGGAGCTCACGGTATAATTCACCGGCCGGCCGGCCAGACTTTGCAGCCAGTTCCACATCTTCCCGGAAGGATTCCGGCCTCGGGCTATCCTGTTCATCATGGTACCGGTTCAGGATTTCGCCGCCAGGTAGCCGCACTGTATGAAAACAGCCGCCGGATTTTTCATCCGGTTCTGTCGCCCCCTTCATCCAGAACTGGTATTCTTTTTCCAATTGGGGCAGGTAGGTTACGAATATCCCGTCTCCTTTTTTCTCTGCCAGCAGGGCGAGCATCAGCGGGTAAAACGGGGGTTGCGAACGACCGATAAAATACTGCCGGTTTCCGTTGGGGATATAACCCAGGGTATCGATCAGCCAGGAAAAATTCCGGATCATATTTTCGATCATCTCGTACCGTCCTGATTCTTTTAAACCCAGCATGGTGAAATAACTGTCCCAGTAATAGATCTCCCCAAAGCGTCCGCCCGGAACGATATAGGGGAAAGGCAGGGGTAGCAGGCTTCCCCCTGCCTTTCCCGGTTGCCGGGTCAGCACATCCCAAAGTATTTCAATATTTTCCTTTACCGGTTTACGGGGATCACTGTGGTAATGATGTGAATGCGGTACCGGGAGCACATAGTATTCCAGTACAAATTTTTTCAGGTCAAAGCCCGGCCTGTCTTTCCGGGACAGCCAGGCAGCCCGGATCAATTCTTCCGGGTATTGAGGAATGCAGTCTGCAAAGGTCTTTCCATCGGGAAAGATCCTGTTCAGTTGCACGGCTTCGAAGAGCGGGCTGGTGCCGGTATTCCTTGCGGGTAAACTCATATCGAAAAATTAATGGGAGCCACTGCTGCTGAATACAGGAGCAGTGCCGGTTGCGGGTTGCATTTTTTTGAAGATGAAAAGAAGAATGATCAGCAGGAGGATGGGACCCAGCGAAAAATAAAAAGCGGTCTGCCCGCCGTAGGCGCCGAAAATGTGCCCGGTGATAATAGAGCCGGTGGTACCACCCAGCGCGGAGAATACCACAATCAGTCCCGACATGGATGCATGTTTGTGAGCGGGAAGATTGCTCAGAATGATTGAATTGATAGCCGGGTAAACAGGAGCCAGGAAAAGCCCGATCAGCGGGAAGGTAAAAGCCACAAGGGGGATATCTTTCAGGCTGTTGATAGAAGTACCCGCCATGTTTTTTGTCAATGGCACCGTAACCAGTACCAATGCCCCGGCGGCGAGGAGGCAAGCCAGCAGCACAAAGATCCAGTCGATTTTCCGCAGCAACAGGCCGGCAAGGAAGCGGCCCAGGGCGATCGACGCGGATAGGATACTGGCCATTTGTATACTCAGGCTGGTGGATAGGCTGAGCACATCTTTATTGAAAGTAGGCAGCCAGCTCATAATGCTTTGTTCAATCAGCACATAAAAAAAGGCGCAGCCGATAAAGACAATAACCAGCGGAAGCAGGATCAGGTTCAGCATTCCACTGAAATCACCGGATAAGGATTTGGACTCTTTTTTTCCCGCCTGCTTCACTGCAGATTCATCCAGCGGGGCGGAAAGCAATAACAGGAAGGCAATGATGGAAAGTCCCGCGAGGAGATAGTAAACGGCAAACCAGGACCTGGATTGCGGGTGCTCATTGTCAACAAAAGCGCTGAAAATAAAATTCCCGCTGAGTACCCCCACCATAAAAAAGGATTCAAGGAAACTCATCAGGCTCAGGTGTTCTTTTTTGCTGCCGGTAACCAGTCCCAGGGTGGAGAATACACTCACTTTGATCAGGGCAAAACTGACCCCGGCCGTGGCAAAGAGCAGTTTGGTCATCAGGAAACTGTTGACGGAAGGGATCACCAGGCACATGATGGAAACAAAAGCCAGTGCTGCTAACATCGTTTTTTTATAACCGATACGGACCACATAAGAAGCCACCAGGAAGGAGGTGGCGGCAATACTCAGGTCTTTAAATGCTTCCAGTATGCTGGCTGCTCCTTTGGAAACCCCGAAATTATGCTGTACCTGGAGAATGACGGTTCCCACGCTGTTAAGCAGGATGGCAAAGACAAAGTAATTCAGGAACAGGGAAATCTTGATCTTGGTGGTATTCATCAGCAATCGTTTAGAGGTGAAAACCCGCCGGTTGAACCCGGTCCCGGTCTTTGTTACAATTGCTTCTAAAATAAACCATCAGGTAGTAAGGAACAAGCCGGGCCGGTATCTATAACGTTTGCGGGGATAAATAAGGGGATCAGATGGAACCGCCTTCCATCAGTTCGGCTTCCAGGAAACTGACTTCGGGGAAGGGCTCCTTGCGGAGGGCTGACATCATCCGGGAAAAAGCCAGCTTACCAAGTTTGGCGCCATTGGTTTCCACATACGTGATTTTCGGATTGTACATAGTGGGGAAGAGCCCATTGCTGATGCTGATAACGGAGATGTCCCCCGGCACATCCAGTTGCAGTTCATGTATAGCGTGCATGGTCCCGACCAGGATCAGGTCGCCCATACAAAAGATCACATCGGGTTTATCTTTTCCTCTTAAAGCCGCCAGTGTTACCTCCCGGGATTTATCAATGCCTTCCGGGTAATCAATGCTGAGTTGAGGTCCCGGCGCGTTTCGCTCCAGTGTTTCCCGGAAAGAAGCGGCCCTCATTTTAGTGATACTCAGGTGAGGATGCCCGAAAAGGCCTAATACTTTTTTCTTTTTTTTCTGAAGAATGACTTCAGCTGCAAGCCGGGCGGCCTCGGCATCCGGCAGGCAAACTTTGCAATAACCCGGGAGTTCCGGTACCCGGTCAAAGAAGATGACGGGAATCTTCATATCCCTGAGCCGGTGAAAGGCGGTCATGTCTTCTGTTTCAATAGACACCGATGCAAATACACCCGAGACCATATTCTTCCGGAATAAATGCAGGTTGGCATTTTCAATTTCCAGCTGGTCCCTTGATTGCATGATCAGTACGGAATAACCCTGCTGCCGGGCTTCTTCTTCCACCGCGGCAATAAAGGAGTCGTAAAAAAAATTATTGATGGACGGGACGAGGATCCCCATTACATTACTCTGGCGGGTTCGTAGCTGCACCGCGTAACTGTTCGGCTCATATTCCATGGCAGTAGCCAGGTCCCGTACCCTGGCCTTGGTATGTTCCGAAATATCCGGGTGATTCTTCAGCGCTCTCGATACGGTCGAGATACTGATGCCCAGCACTTCCGATAGCTTTTTCAATGTACTCTGCTGCATTCGTTGGGTTTTACCAATGTCCTTGGTTACTAAAGATACTTCTTTTCCCGCCAACGGGTCAACCCTTGCAGCAGCAGGTAGTGTTACAGGCGCACGGAGAAGGTGAAGTTGTAATTCCGACCTTCAGAAGGCCATACCCCGGGACCGGGATAAAACAAGGGCCGCTTGGTGAAATACTGTTTATCAGCCAGGTTGCTGATGGTTAATTTGCTGTCCAGGTTTTTTGAAATACGAAACAGGAGGCTCATATCCAGCAAACCATAGGAAGGCACAGGGCCAACCGCCCCGGTGGCGGCCGCCGGTTCCGGGGTATTCAGGGCATCCGCAAATGTTTCCCCGGTATAGCTGTACAAAACAGATACGCTGTATTTCCGGTACCGGGCCGTGATGCCATTCCGGCTGATGATTCCCGGGGCGCTTTCGATTTTATTCCCGGCAATATCAATATTGGCGTTTCCCGATTTTACAGAACCCCGGGTATAACGGGCATGTACAAGTGCAGTTGAGGTAAAGACGGAAAAGAAAAATTTGTTCCCGCTCAGCCAGTCTGCCTGCACCAGGGCTTCTATTCCTTTGGTGAGGGAGTTGCCGGTATTGGTCCGGTAGGTATAGAAGTTGCCATTGTTATCCATTTCCGCTAATGTGCCGAACCGGTTATTGTACCGCAGCAAAAAGCCGGTGATGTCCCATTTAAAAAATCTCCAGCTCCCCCTGAAACCGGCTTCCGCATTATATCCTTTCGCGTCCTTTATGGCAGGGTCCACCTTTTCATACAGGGAACCCGGTACCAGGTCTTTGAAAAGCATGGGCCGGTAGGCCTGTGAAAATCCCGCATACAGTTCCATATTATCGGTTGGTTTAAAGGAAAGGCCGCCCCCGAATAAAGGGAACCGGTGTTCAATGCGGACAGGGATCTCATTGCCCGGGTAATAGGTTATTGTCCCGTTCATATCTGTTTTGCCCGTTTCTGCCCGGGCGCCCAGGTTGAATGATAAAGCCGGGGATAGCCTGAAATTGTTTTCGGCAAACAGGGCGACATTCGTTGTTTTAAAATGCAGGTCCCTTCCCCATTGGGGATCCACAAGGGCCAGGTCATAATCAGACCCGGTGCTGCCTTTCCCCAACTGGGTGCGGTGAAGATCATTATTCATCAGCTGCAGCCCGGCGCTAAGGGTGTTTTTGATCCGCCCTGACCTGTATTCCTGTAAAAACCGGAGCTCGGTTGTATAACTGTTAAACCGGTCAATATCCACCTGCCGGTTATTAAACCGGAGTGTGGCGGTATTGATGGTATCCCGGACCTGGGTGGGTTTGTCAAACAGGACACTGTTTCTTTTTCCCAGCACGGCCGAAACGGTCAGCTGGATTTTTGTTTGCGCGGCCGGCTGCCAGTTCAGCGTCAGGGAAGGAATATGGATATCGGGACTGAAATAATTCCGTGAACGGGTGGATTGCCGCGGATCCGCCCGGAACATACTGTCGGTTAATGCACCGGGAATCCGGTACAGGTACCTGGACCGGGCCCATTCTGCGCGGATGGAAAGGCGGGGGGCCACCGTATAGTTCAGGATCACCGCCTCTGCTTCCGAATCAGTATGTTCATTATCCCGGTAGCCGTCTTTTGTTTTTTTATGCAGGTAGGCATAGTAACTCCATTTGCCTTTTTTACCGCCGATAGCATTGTAGCTGCTAACTAAATTGTAAGACCCCACGGAATTAATACTTTCAAAACTGACAGGCCTTGTCGTATCCCCCTGTTTGCTGATGTAGTTCAGCATGCCCCCGAACTGGGCCCCGTACTGAAGCGATCCGGTTCCTCTCACTAATTCAATACGGCTGATACTCTCCATGGGCATACTGTAATGGCTGGCCGGGTACCCGTACATATCGGAATTGGTAAGAATGCCGTCTTTGCGGATATTGAATTCCCAGCCCCGGTGCGGGTCGAGACCCCTGGCGGAGATATTAACCTGGTTGCCGGCCCCGTCCATATCATAGACAAAGATGCCCGGTATCCTCGAGAAGAGCTGGCGCCCTGATTTATTACTTAAGTCGGCCGGGGCCTGGGCCAGGTCGATCAGTTCTGTTTTTTTACCGGCAAAAAGATAGGTGCCCTGGATAGCAGGGAGGGGGCGGATATTTTGCTGGTTTAAAAAGGAAACCAGGATCACACTGTCCAGCGAACGGGTATGCACCGTACTGTCCTGGGCTGGAAGGGAGTTGCATACCGCAACAAATACAAGGCAGAATATAATTGCTTTCATAGCTGTAATGGGTTCATTTTAAAAAGAGGCGTTGTAAAGATTTACAACGCCTTGCTATGCTTATGTCAAATGAAGAAACAGGTTCATCACTCCGGCAGCGTTGTATTACAACCGGATGGTTATCCCCGCACTGACCAGGTAATCCGCGAATGCAGCATCGCCCTGCACATGGGTGCCGGTATCCGCACTGCGCCGCTTATCGGAATCGCTTTGGGTCCGGTTCCTTTTCAGGGCAACCGGGATGGCCAGGTTATAACTTATTTTTTTTGCGACATAGGTAACAGCGGGTTCGGCTGAAATAATATAACCCGGTCTCCGGAACCCGCGGCTGCCGCCGACCAGGTCTTTGGAAGGAAGTCCTTCGGCGCGGATCCCTCCTGACAGGGTGAAAGGACCGGTCATATAACTGACACCGCCCCGGGCCATGTACAGGTCGGGAACACTCATAACATCGGTATTGTATTTTTTTGCCGTGGGAGAAGCGAGGCCGCCGCGGGTGGTGGACGTACCGTTCACTTCCCGGGGATTGACCAGGTAGAAGAAACTGCCGTACACACCGAGCTGGTGAGAGAAATTATAAAAACTGTTCAGTTCAAAAGTGATCCCTGTACCGCCGTCGCCGGGCTGTATGGATTGGTCCACCGGACCCAGTACACTGGAGTCCGCTTTCTTGTAGAAATAATCCTGGTAGTTGAAATTGCCGGTTGGCAGTTTGATACCTGCGCCCAACTGCAGGTTACCTTTATGGGATTTGGCCGGGTCAAACATCCAGCGGTAGGCTGTTACCCGGGCGTCCCCGATCCCGAAGGAATGGGTATGGTGCCGGGTCAGCCCGTCGTGTTCATACAAAGAAGAACGGCCAAAATCCATGATGGGCAGGGTCATGCCAATGGACCACCTGGAGTTGATGGTCCGGGTGGCTGTAATATCCATCTCGTAGGAGTGATTAATAACCTGTGTTCCCCTGTTCACCCTTTCTTTTTGTTCCGTCGTGCCCACAAAATGTTTATAGGAATTAAAGTAACGGTTATTGATATTGAGTTCCCAGCCTTTTGCATCTGCCGGGCGGCTGCATATACCGGCGGTTCCTTTTATGGCGACGCAGCCCTGTGCCTGCACGCTGTTGCCGGCGAGGACCAAAAAGGCCATCACCAGGCAGTTATATACCTGTTTCATGTAAAATCGTTGGTTTTTGTTTGTAATTATTTTTTCATCCGGAGACGCTGGTTTACCAGGTCTCCCACTTTTCTTCCATATTCCGTACTGACAATACAGGAATGATGGAAATGAATTCCTCCATAGAACCGGGCCCAGTTATTTTCTTCAGCCGCCTGGCGGAAGGAAGTAAAGGACCGGTTTTTAATTCCAAACTCCAGTTCAGATGTATCTGTATAAGCGAAGTGATCACCAAATACGCTGGTCAGCACTTCCGCCGCGGAAGACGAAACCGTACTGTGCCCGCAGGTGTACTCCGGGAAAGGAGGCGTTTGCAGGTACGGCGTCCAGTCCGCGTCAATATATTTATTGATCACAGTTTCCGGCCGTACCGTATTGCTCCTGAATTTCTCATCCCAGCACTGGATAAAGGCGTCAAACATGGCAATGGCTGTTTTCGCATATGCGTAAACGGTAGTATTAAAATCCACGTTGGCCTTTTGCGCGGCAATGCCCACAATATTCATCCAGTGACCCGGGGGAGAGAATTTCTTGGTCATAAACATTACGTGACCGGATACATTCAGCCGCGTGCCCAGGTCATCCCAGAATTCAGCAATATGCTTTTGTTCGGCTGTTAAGCTGTCACCTGCATTCTTTACCAGCATCACTTCCCGGTAATAATCGCTTTGCTTATTCTTAATATCGAAGGGAAGCGGCGGTGGCGGGGTAAACTGGTTGGCGCTGTCCATCACCAGGGTCCTGATCTCCCTCCAGTGCGGCTCCAGGGCCTGTGCATACATGGGCGGAGTGGGGATCCAGCGGCCCGGTGTGTCGATCACGGTGTATTTCGGGGCCGTCCTGGTTTGCGCATAGTTGTCTTTCTTGCTCCAGGCGAGGATTACTTTACCGGCTTCTTCCGCATAATCAACGGTATTCCGGAATACACGGTCCGGCATGCCATGGTCTTTGACCAGTTTTTTCAGGCTGTCCACATAAACCTGCATGCTGCCTTCGGGAAAGGTAACGGCTTCACCCAGTTTGCAGAAAGCCAGTATGCTGGCAAAAGGAAAATCAATTTCCTGGCCGACAGGGGGAGCGGGTATTTTACCAAGGCCGTTTAACTGGCCTGCCAATGACTGGTATTGCCCGGGGTTGCCGGCCGCCATGACTTCATACGCGGCAATATTCGCATACAGGTAATTCCGGGAAGCCACGATGGGCGGGAAATTATTCTGCATGACCACGTTGTTTAATTCCTTGACCGTTTTGGAATACAGGAAGGGGTTGCTGGTAATTTCTTTGTAATCGCTCTTATTGTTGCAGGCACTTACAGCTATCCATGCTGCCATCGCCACCATTGCTATACGCATAGTTGTTCTTTTGGGAGAATAGGGGTAAAAAAATATAATTGAAATGGAGTTGGGTACATTCAGCATTTGGGCGGTGCATGTGGAACTTTCCCGAATGCCTTGGGAAGGTTAACAATAAGATCCGGGGTGCCCGGTACTGCAATAACGGGCACCGGTTGTAAAGCAGAAAAAATCAGTTGATCGTCAAAATCGCCCAAATTGGATTTGAGTGCTGTGGATGGATGTGGCTTGGGTATCCCATTTTCAGGGGTGGCCATCGCGGTAGTTCCCCGGGTCAGGTCATAACGCATATCTTTCAGCTGCTGCCTTGACTGGTTCGGGATACACTGGAAGATCACGATATCTCCTTCGATCTTCTTTTTTACATATGTATAGGAATTGCCGTCTATTTCAATATTACCGTAATGCCGCTCGTATTCCGTATAACGCTGCTGGTAGGGCATATTCAGCGGAACCCGGACCTCCACCAGATTTCCTTCGTCATATATATCCTGGTCAAGGAGAGATTCCAGTTTCCGGTCGGCCTGCTGTTGCAATACGGATATAACAGGATAATAACCTCCTGCACTGAAGAGGAGGGCGATTGAAAAGAATATGGCAATGGTCGTTCTCAAGCAGTTACCGTTACATTATATTATCGCACAATATAAGTTTTTTTTCCGGGGCCAACACCAGTAATGGTCAGGCTTTTCCAATGACCAGGTAAAGCGCTTTTTAGCTGCACCAGTCCTTTGGGGGTGATTTCCAGTCCGCCGAATCCCATCAGGACGCTTTGCAGGATTCCCCCGGCGCCGGTGGCAAAATACGGGTTGCTGCCGCCCCTGGTTTCGGCGATTACCCGGAAGGGGGGATTCAGGTTGGGCAGGTAAGCTTCCCTGAACCAGTGGTATGCTTTTGCCCCATCTCCCAGGCGGGCATAAAGTGTGGTAAATACGGCCTGGGTCATAGCGGGGGTTCCTTCTCCAGGCACCCGGGTCTCATAATATTCCAGGTCTTTCCTGATGGCCTGGGGATCAGTTATTTCTTTGAGGGGATAAGCCAGCAGGTTTACATCAGCCTGCTTGATGCCTTCCCCGGCATAGGCAGCATGTTCTTTTGTCACGCCATCGGGGAAATGAAGGATGGGAATATTATCGGCTACTTTCGTCCAGTCGGGGTCCGGCGTGATGCCAAGCAGTTTGGCGGCCTCAGCAGCAAACCGGAGATTGGCACGTGCGGCCGCATTGGTAAACGCATCATTGTCCACGTTCTCCGCCCATTCATCGGAGGCCACCACATTTTTAATATCATACTGTCCCGGTCCGTTACGTTCCACCCGGCTGGCCCAGAAATCAGCGGTCGCGGAAAGGATCGGCCATCCTTTTTCTTTCAGCCATTCCCTGTCCTGTGTTACACAATAATAATTCCAGGCTGCTATCCCCACGCAGGCGGTAATATGGTGTTCAAAAGGTCCGCTCAGGGCCCATACCGGTGTTTCTTCCACACCGGATGCTGCACTTTCCCAGGGAAACATGGCTCCTTTGTATCCCTTACTGAATGCATTTCTTTTTGCGGCATCGAGACGCTGATACCGGTATTCGATCATACTTTTTGCCAGTTCGGGATGCAGAACCAGGATGGCCGGGAACATCCAGAGCTCAGTGTCCCAGAAAACATGCCCGTTATACCCCAGCCCGCTTAAACCCATGGGGGAGGGAGATAAAGCGGTTCCTTCGCGAGAGAAAGAATAAAGATGATACAGCATGCTGTGTATATCCTGCTGGGCCTGGGGATCCCCTTCGATAAGGATATCACTTTTCCAGAGTTCCTCCCAAGCCCGGGTATGAAACTGCAGTAAACGTTCCCTTCCTTCCAGTTTGGCAAAGATGGTGGCCCGTTCAGCTTCATTCAACGGGTCATCGTGATGGGCTGAGGTCAGGGAGGAGCCGGCAATAGAGAAACGGTAGGTTTCCCCGGCTTTTATTTTCCGGGAGAATTTCATCAGGTGCATATTATTGTCCCACATTTCATGGATCACCCGCGGTTCTTCCCCGTGTTGCTCCGGGAACAGAAAGGTATTACTGGCACACATCAGTAATTTCCCGGTGGGGCTTTTAGCGGAAGAAGTCAGCAATTGAATGCGGGTATGCGGCCGGTCGATTTCATTGTAGTAATTCTGTACATCCTTCAGTGCATCCGGAGCTTCCATCACACTGGCCCCGCTGATCAGGATATCTTTTTTAGCGGTGATGCTGATATCCATCAACACGGTAAAAGGCAACTGCCGGAGCGAATAACAGGTATAGCTTACCGAGGCCTTATCGCTGTATTCAAAGGAAGAGGTGAACGCCGCTTTCTTCATATCCAGTTCCTGGTGCATCCCTGTTGCTTCCGCGTTGCCGATATTCCGGCCGTCAATCTCCAGCCGCATATTGAGTAAATTGAAGCTCCGCAAAAAATTACTGACTCTTCCCCTTCCATACAGATCATAAGCGCCGGCCAGCACCACTTCCTTTACTTTAAAGGGTTCGGGGGCTGATACGATACCAATCATTCCGTTAGCTACCGTGATACCATAGTAATTGGAAGGATCTGTTTTTCCGGAACTGATCTTCCAGGGATCGGGCTGGGCTGTAAGGCCGGAGGGTAGCATAAAAAGTAAAAGAAGACCAATACCGAAGATTGATTTCATATGGAAACTTTGAGTTAAATTAAGAACAACCATCCTTTTCCGGCAGATTCATTCTTTCGAAATCGTTTCCGGTGGAAAACCAGAACAGGGTTTATCCGCAAGGGAAAACAGGGCCACCTGGCTGATTCTAATCACCCTCTTCCGGCCCTCTATTTTAAAGCTTTGACGAATGCCATTCTTTTGTGATTGATAGTCATCATTTTATGATAATTCCTGAACCCTTTTTTTGCATGATTTTGATCAATCCCTGCAAAATGAAAAAAAAATATTTTTTGGAACCTTTAAAATTATGCTAATATTGTGTGTTTAATACACATTTAAATGTGTCTTTGATACATAATGTGTAAAAGAAAACCTGATTGCTAAAAATTTAATGATTGCTTATGTTGCCCCAAAAACTCATGAAGGCAGCCGGTATGATTGTACTGGCATTGTTGGCGCAGATCTCCTTTGCGCAGGACAGAGTGATTACAGGAAAAGTTACGGATTCTAAAGATGGTTCCCCGGTACAGGGAGCAAGTGTTGTTGCCAAGGGCAGCCGCACCGGTGCTTCAACTGTTGCTGACGGTACTTTCCGGATTTCCGTTCCTTCTACTGTAAATGCTCTTGTTGTTTCCTCTGTTGGCTTTGCCACACAGGAAGTCTCTATTGAAGGAAAAACATCCGTTGAAGTTTCCCTGGTAGTGGTCAATGCGTCCATGGGAGAAGTAGTGGTAGTGGCATATGGTACCCGCAGAAGGGGTGACCTGACCGGTTCGGTTACTGCTGTTTCCGCCAAGGATTTCCAGAAAGGAGTCATTAACTCCCCGGAACAATTGCTGCAGGGTAAGGTAGCCGGTTTGCAGGTGACCAGCGGTGGCGGTGCTGCCGGTGGTGGCAGCCGTATCCGGATCCGCGGCGGCGCTTCCCTGAACTCTTCCAATGACCCGCTGGTGGTAATTGATGGGGTGCCGGTGGAAAGTAACGGCGTTGCCGGTTCAGCCAACCTGCTGAACACCATCAACCCAAATGATATTGAATCAATGACCGTGTTGAAAGACGCGTCTGCAACCGCCTTGTACGGTTCCAGGGCTTCCAACGGGGTACTGATCATCACCACGAAGAAAGGGGTAAAGGGCAAAATGAAATTTAATTATAACACTTCTTTCTCCGTGGGTGTCATCGGGGATAAAGTGGAAGTATTAACCGGCGACCAGGTTCGTGAGATCATCAACGCGGATGCTGCCGCTACCGGGAATAATACATATAAAAACCTGCTGGGCACGGCCAATACCAACTGGCAGGATGAAATTTACCAGGCCGCTTTCGGATGGGACAACACCATCAGTGCCAGCGGAAGTCTCGGTAAAGTTCCCTTCAGGGCCTCCATCGGTTACCTGAACCAGGACGGTATCCTGAAGACCAACAATTTCAACAGGTTTTCCGGATCACTGAACCTGTCTCCCAAGTTCTTCAACGATTACCTGAGTGTGAACCTGTCTGTAAAAGCCAGCCAGACCAAGAACCGCTTTGCCAATGAAGGGGCAATTGGGAATGCCGTTAGTTTTGACCCCACTAAACCGGTACTCTCCGGCGTGAAGGAATGGGGTGGTTACTGGGAATGGCTGCAAAATGACGGCAAACCGATCGACCTCTCCAACCGCAATCCTCTGGGTTTACTGAACCTCCGGGACAACCGTTCCAAAGTAGGCCGTGTGATTGGTAACGTACAGGTGGATTATAAACTGCATTTCTTCCCCGACCTGCATATCCTGGCGAATCTCGGACTGGATTATGCCAGCGGCAGCGGGAATGACAATATTGATTCACTGTCTCCCACCAACTATAAAACAGGTGGCCGCCGGTCCTATTATGAGCAGCAGAAAGTAAACCAGCTGGTTGATTTCTCCCTGTTCTATACCAAAGAGATCAAGAGCATCCGCAGTAAGATCGATGTACTGGCCGGGCACAGTTACCAGTCTTTCCTGACCAAGGCTCACAATTTCCCGTCTTTCAGTTACAGAGCGATTGCTGATCCCACCCGCCCGGGTAAACTGGATACGATCCAGGGTTCAGAACCCACCTTCCTGACTGACAAGCCGGAATACAGGCTGGAATCCTATATCGGAAGGATCAACTTCACCGTAATGGATAAATACCTCCTGACGGCTTCGATCCGGAGTGATGCGAGTTCCAAACTGAACCCGAGTGACCGTGTGGGTTATTTCCCTGCCGTCGCACTGGCCTGGAAAATGAAAGATGAGTTCTTCAGGACTTCTAATATTGTAACGGATTTGAAATTGCGGTTGGGCTGGGGTATAACCGGTCAGCAGGATGGTATTGATTATTACTCCTACCTGCCCCGCTATTCGCTCGGTAATGCTTCCGCGCAATACCAGTTTGGAAATGCCTTTGTAAGTGTCCTGCGCCCCGAAGGTTATGATCCCAACCTGAAATGGGAAACCACAACTACTTCCAATATCGGTCTTGATTTCGGTTTCCTGAAAAACAGGATCTCCGGTTCTGTAGATTATTATTCAAGGAAAACAGAAGACCTGCTGGCCCGCGTAGCTGTAGCCGCCGGTGCCAACTTTGTCAATGAGATCGTGACCAACGTAGGAGATATCGAAAGCCAGGGTGTGGAAATTACACTGAACACCACCCCGGTTAAAAACAATAACCTGACCTGGGATTTTGGTGTGAACTATACCTATAACAAGGCGGAGATCACCAACCTGCTGAAAAACCCTGATCCCAACTTCAAAGGACAGGAAGTGACTTTCATCGGCGGTGGTACCGGGAACAGTATTGGTATTAATGCCGTGGGTCATAGCCCGTATACATATATTATGTACAAACAGATATATGATGCAGATGGCCGCCCCATTGATGGGTTGTTTGAAGATATCAACCGCGACGGGCTTATCAACAGCGATGACCGCTACCTGTACAAAAAACCGGCTGCCGATGTGTTGCTGGGTGTAAATACACAGGTGATCTACAAGCAATTCAGTTTTGGCCTGTCTGGTCATGCGGCCCTGGGTAACTATCTCTACAACAATGTGAACTCCAATAATGCGGTGTTAAGAGCCATTAAGAACCCGATTAACTTTATCGGTAATGCAACTGCGGATTACCTGAATACCGGGTTCTCCAACAACCGCTATTTCTCTGATTACTATATTGATAATGCTTCATTCTTCCGCCTCGACAATATCAACCTGGGATACAATGTGGGTAAAATTCTGAAGGACAAGGCATCCCTGAGGGTGGCTGCCAGCGTTCAGAATGTATTTGTAATCACCAAGTACAAAGGGCTGGATCCGGAAAACGCCAATGACGGCGGCGTTGATAATAATATTTACCCCCGACCCCGGATTTTCTCACTGGGATTCAACTTTGATTTTTAATTAAAAAAATTATTGAGTCATGAAACATATATCAATAAATAAATTCATTCTGACAGGGGCGTTCCTGGTAACAATGGCCTCCTGCTCTAAAAAGCTGGACTTGTTCCCGCAAAATGACCTGACCAACGAAACCACGTATTCCACTGCGGCCGGTTACCGGGCTGTACTGGCCAAAGTTTATGCCGGCCTGGCCACTACGGGTAATGCCGGTCCTGCCGGTGCTTCTGATATCCAGGGCCTGGACGAAGGCTCCCAGTCGCCCTTTATCCGTGGTTTCTTCAACTGCCAGGAACTGCCTACCGATGAGGCTGTGGTTTCCTGGAATGACCAGACCATTAAGGATTTCCATAATCTGAGCTGGTCCAGTTCTGATCCTTTCCTGAAAGGGATGTATGCACGACCTGTATACAATGTAATGCTGGCCAATGAATACCTGCGTGAATCCACAGACGATAAAGTATCCGGCCGTGGAATCACTGGTGCGGAAGCTGATGAGATCAGATCCACCCGGGCGGAAGTTCGTTTCCTCCGCGCTTTCAACTATTGGGTGATGATGGATATTTTTGGTAAATCAACCTTTATCGATGAATCCAATGTAGTGGGAACCACCCTGCCCGGTGAGAAAAACCGCGGGGAGCTCTTCACTTATATTGAAACCGAGCTCAAAGCCATTGATGCAGACCTGAAACCTGTTAAGACCAGTGAGTACGGCCGGGTAGACCAGGGTGCTGCCTGGGCCCTGCTTGCCAGGATGTATCTCAATGCACAAACCTATACCGGTACCGCCAAATGGACCGAAGCGATTACCTATGCGAAAAAAGTAATTGCCGGCGGTTATTCATTGCATAACAATTACCGCGAACTGTTCATGGCCGATAATGACAAACGCACCAATGAGTTCATTTATGCAGTGAACTGCGACGGGCTGCATACCAAATCATACGGGAATACCACTTTCTTTGTGCATAGCGCTTCCGGCGACGACCACAATGAATTCGGGGTAGGCGGCGGCTGGTACGGTTACCGTGCCACCAAGGGCCTGGCGGACCGTTTCACTGATCTGAGCGGCTCTTCCGATAAGCGGGCGATGTTCACTACTTCCAGTTTCGGAACCAGTCCCTCGCAGATCGCCATTTCCGATGTGGGTAATTTTAATAACGGGTTACACGTAAACAAATTCAGGAATATCCGTTCCGACGGCGGAACCGTTTCTGATGCAAACCGTGATTTTTCAGATGTGGATTTCCCAATCTTCCGTTTGTCTGAAATGTACCTGATTTATGCCGAAGCTGTTTTAAGACCCGGTAGTTCAGGCGGAGACGTTACGACTGCGCTGGGTTATATCAACCTGATCCGCGAAAGAGCCTATGGCAATACATCCGGAAACATTTCTGCCGGTCAGCTTGACCTGCAATTTGTCCTGGATGAAAGAGCCCGCGAATTGTACTGGGAAGGACACCGCCGTACGGACCTGATCCGCTACGGATTACTGACCACCGGTACCTACCTGTGGCCCTGGAAGGGTGGTGTGGCATCCGGAACTTCAGTGGACAGCAAGTATAATATTTTCCCGATACCTGCCACCAACCGGACCGCCAACCCGAACCTGACTCAAAACGCCGGTTAT
Source organism: Sphingobacteriales bacterium (assembly GCA_016219985.1). Taxonomy (GTDB): domain Bacteria; phylum Bacteroidota; class Bacteroidia; order Chitinophagales; family Chitinophagaceae; genus JJ008. The sequence continues at coordinate 27,290 of JACRJO010000015.1, forward strand.
TAATCTTAATTATAAAATTGCTCGATTATGAAAAGTATTTTGAAACTTCTGTTTGGTTCTCTGGTTCTCGGAGTGGGAATCACTTCCTGTGAGAAGGATGAGAACAAGATATATTATGAAGGGGCGACGGCACCGGTGCTGACCGCTTCATCAACAGCTGACATGGTACTGAATAAGGACAATAAGGATGATGTGGCTGTTAAATTCACCTGGACCAACCCGGATTACCGGTTTACCACTGGTGTCAGCTCCCAGGATGTTACCTATACCCTGCAGTTTGATACGGCGGGTGCGAATTTTACCAGTCCCAACATACAGGAAAGGGCGATTGCCAAAGAACTGGGTGTGACATTGGCAGTAAAGGACCTGAACAGCTTCCTGTCTAAAATGGAACTGAATGCCGGTACCGCCTATAATATGGATATCCGGGTAAAAGCAAGCCTGATCAATAGTGCACTGCCGCTTTACTCCAATGTGATCAAAATTAAGATCACGCCGTATCTTGACTTTGCTGTGGAACCTCCCGGAACGGCCGGAAATAACTACAGTGACGGTACCTTGTGGGTAGTGGGTGATGCATTTGCCGGCGGATGGAATAATCCCCTGCTGGCGCCGTATAATGTTAGCCAGAAATTTACAAGGATCGATGTGCTGCACTATGAACTGACAGTACCTTTTAATGCCACCGGTGGTTATAAACTGGTTCAGACTATGGGTGTATGGGGAACGCAATACCATGCGCTCGATGGAACAGCTGCTCTTTCCGGAGATTTCGAGAAGAGAGATGCTGACCCCCAATTCCCGTCACCCGGGGCCGGTAATTACAAGATCGAAGTGAATTTTCAAACCGGTAAGTACAAGTTAACCAAATTATAATCTATTAAAATTGGTTTAATATGAGAAAGACAATAAAAAATCTAATTATAGGTGTACTGTCGGTTGCAGCCATCGCCGGTTGCCAGAAAGTACCGGATCTCCCTTATTATGACAACGGGACAACCGTTACCCTGACAGCAAACAAAACAGCTGTTACACCGACCCCGGCTGATTCAATAAGTAATGTAATCAGTTTCTCGTGGACGAATCCTGAATACAAGCAGGACTCTTCTTTGTACAAATACGTACTTGAGATCGATTCTACCGGGCGGAATTTTGCAAAAGAATCCATCAAGATCGTTACCGGCACACTGGGTACTTTCCTTACCGGAAAGGAACTGAACGCTATCCTGCTGAATTATGGCTTCTCCCTGGGCGTTCCGTATGAACTTGATGTTCGTGTGACCTCTTCTTATGGGAATAACAACGAAAGTTACAAATCCAATGTACTGAAGATCAGTGTGACCCCTTATAATGATCCTTCTGTATTGACAACAGCAAATACCTCCGTTACCTGTGCATTAGCCACAGCGGCCCAGTTGTCCAATACTTTTTCCTGGACCAAATCCTTTAACGGGTATAGCGGAAATGTTACCTACTTATTGCAATATGACTCTGCCAGCAAGAACTTTGTTGCCCCCCTGGAAATCCCGGTGGGCGTCAACCTGTTCACCAAAGGATTAACAGAGGGTGAAATGAATGAAACCGCCCTGACATCAGGTATTGCAGGCGGGACAACCGGAAAAGTGGAATACCGGGTCAAAGCAACTACGGCACAGGGTGCGGTTTCTTACTCCAATGTGGTTAATGTAACCATCCAGAGTTATGTACCAATCCTCCGGTTCTATATGCCGGGCGGTTACCAGGGTGCTACCGGGAACGGAAACAACTGGGATCCGGGAACGGCTCCTGAATTTATCCGTGACCTGAGACCAGCTGCTATGAATAAATTGTACTACATGTACATCTACCTGCCTGCCAATGCTGAATTCAAAATCACACAGGGTCGTTCCTGGGATATTAACTATGGCGGATCAGGTGGTGATTTATCAGGCGGCGGCGCTAACCTGACCGTGGCTACAGCCGGTTATTACCGTATTTCCATTGACCGGGTTAACCTGAAATATGATATCCGCGAAGGAAGAATGGGCTTCGTAGGTGGTGCAACCGGCGCAGGCTGGACACCGGCCAACGTATTCCCGAACTATGCGTTGGGTACTTCAGCCAAAAACCTGTTTGTAGGTCTTACAGACTTCACTACCGGTGGCTGGAAGCTCATTGATCATAACGACTGGAACAACGGGGATATCACAGTATTGAATGCCAGAAGCTACGGATCAGCAGGTGGCAGCGGCAGTACCTTGCTGATCAATGATGCCAATATGCCGGATATCGCAACAACAGGCCGTTACCGCGTAATCTGGGACGGACGGAATGTTGACAATGTAAAATATGAAATGTCTCCGGCTACTGAAATGCGTGTTGTGGGTGATGGTATCCAGGGTGTGCCTGCCTGGAATCCCGGCGCCAGCCCGCAAATGACTTATTCCGGAAACGGAGAATGGACCATCACCTTAACCCTTGTAGCCGATAAGGATATTAAATTCCTTGCGGGGAATGACTGGGGTGCATTTGATTATGAAGACAACAGTGGTGGCAGCCAGGCTACCGGTACCCCGAGAGCCATTAAATGGGAAGGCGGAAGCAACTTTAAAACGCCGACTGTTACGGGTTCCTACACTATTACATTGAATGAACATACGCAAACGGTTACAATTAACTAAACCGTGCATAAATAAAGTGTACAGGACGCCGCCTCCCAAGGGCGGCGTCTTACTTTTGCATATGAAAAGGATGCTGGCACATTTTATAACAGTCTTTATTTTATGGGCGGGTGTATTCTCAGGATCCTGTAAACCCGGGAAGCCTGCTCCTTCTCCCGTATCCGTAATTCCCTTTGCCAAAGGAGCCGATGTCAGCTGGATCACGGAAATGGAGGCAAACGGCCGGAAATTTTACAATTCCTCCGGCTTTGAAGAGGAGTGCATGTCTATCCTGAAAAACCTGGGCATGAATGCTATCCGCCTGCGGGTATGGGTCAATCCGGCCGCAGGGTGGAACAATTCAGCCGATGTGCTGGCCAAGGCCCTCCGGACCAAAAACCTGGGGATGCGCATGATGATCGATTTTCATTACAGCGACACCTGGGCCGACCCGGGTCAGCAGGCGATACCGGCTGCCTGGGCGGGACAAAGCCTGGCAGAACTGCAAACCTCAGTTTACAATCATACATATAATGTTCTGGCTAACCTGAAGAATAACGGGGTGACACCTGAATGGGTACAGGTGGGAAATGAAAACGATAACGGGATGCTCTGGCCTGCCGGGAAGGCTTCCCTGGATATGGCAGCCTTTGCCTCCCTTGTCAAACAGGGATATAATGCGGTAAAAGCTGTGAATCCGTCCATAAAAGTAATTGTTCACCTTTCGAATGGCTATGATAACAATCTCTACCGCTGGATATTTGACGGGCTGATCAGTAACGGGGTAAACTGGGATGTTATTGGCATGTCTTTGTACCCCGGACCTGCTGACTGGTCCACCCGGAATGACCAGTGTCTGTATAATATCAATGACCTCATCAGCCGCTATGGCCGGGAAGTGATGATCACTGAAGTGGGGATGAGCTGGGACCAGCCCGCCGCCTGCCAGGCATTCTTAACCGACCTGATCAGTAAAATGAAAGCAGTGCCCGGAAATAAAGTGCTGGGTGTCTTTTATTGGGAACCCCAGTGCAGCGTCAACTGGAACGGGTATCCCAAAGGAGCGTTTGACAATTCCGGCAGGCCAACGATTGCGTTAAATGCCTTCCGGTAGGCCTGCTACGTTGCATACTTCAGTAACTTGGATCTATGAAACGCCTTGCCATTCTTCTGCTTTTTATAATTACCCTGCTGCAACCCCTGTCCGCCCAGCGGCAACAATTGAATTTTGACAGGGGCTGGTCATTCAGCTTTGGTCATGCGGGTGACCCGGCCAGGGATTTTAATTATTCCATTGCGAATATTTTCTCCAAGTCCGGAGCTGCATCGTCTACTGCCATTGATCCCCGGTATGATGACAGCAAATGGAGAAAACTGGACCTGCCGCATGACTGGGCGGTGGAACTTCCTTTTGTACGAAAAGAAAATTTTGATGTAATGGCTCATGGATATAAACCCGTGGGTGGTTTGTTTCCGGAGACGAGTATCGGCTGGTACCGGAAACATTTTACAGTTGCACGTTCCGATTCCGGACAGCGGTTTCAATTGCAGTTTGACGGGATTTTCCGGGATGCTGATTGCTGGATCAACGGTTTTTACCTCGGCAATAATCAAAGCGGCTACCTGGGAGTGAATTATGATATTACGGACTTTATCAACTATGACAGGGACAATGTAGTGGTGGTAAGAGCCGATGCCACGCAGTATGAAGGCTGGTTTTATGAAGGAGCAGGAATATACCGTCATGTATGGCTGAACCGGTTTAACAATACGCATATTATCCCCCAGGGTATATTTGCCTATTCAGTAATAAACGGAAACCAGGCTTTTATAACCGTGGAAACAACGGTGTCCAATGAATTTTTTGACAAGGCCGGTTGTTCCGTGTATACCTATATTACAGACCGGGGCGGAAAAACGCTTGCCCGGTCAAAAGAGCAGCCCCTTGTTTTACCTGTAAACGGAACATCTGTTGTAAAACAAAGCCTGACTCTTACCGGGATCAGGAAATGGTCCCTGGATGACCCCTACCTCTACCGGGTTGTATCGGTGGTTAGGCAAAACGGAAAAGTAGCGGATAGTGTGAAACTGCGCTATGGCATCCGTACCATTGATATTAAATCCAATGGTATTTTTCTCAATGGGGAATACCTGAAACTAAAAGGAGTCAACAACCACCAGGATCATGCGGGTCTCGGGAGCGCTTTACCCGATTACCTGCAGTACTACCGCATCGGCCTGTTGAAAAGAATGGGTGCGAATGCATACCGAACGAGTCACCATGCATCCAGTCCCGAATTACTGGATGCCTGCGACAGCCTGGGGATGCTGGTGATGGACGAACAGCGCCTGCTCAACAGCGGCCCTGAATACATGAGCCAGTTTGAACGGCTGGTCAAAAGAGACCGGAACAGGCCATCGGTATTTATCTGGTCAATCGGTAATGAAGAGGGGTGGATTCATACCAACAGTACCGGGAAAAGAATCGCCCAGGCTTTTATTGCCAGGCAAAAAGAGCTGGACCCCACCCGCACCTGTACGTATGCGGCAGATGTTCCCAATATATATAAGGGGGTCAATGAAGTGATTCCGGTCCGTTCTTTTAACTACCGGCAATTTGCGGTGGCGGATTATCACCGGGATCATCCGGGTCAACCTATTATCGGTACAGAAATGGGCAGCACGGTTACCACGCGCGGTATTTATACAAAAGATACCATCCGTGGTTATGTGCCTGATCAGGATATAACGGCTCCCTGGTGGGCCAGTAAGGCGGAAGACTGGTGGACCTTAGCGGCCGCGAATGATTACTGGCTGGGAGGGTTTATCTGGACCGGTTTTGATTATCGCGGTGAACCAACGCCCTATCAGTGGCCGAATATCAATTCCCATTTCGGGGTATTGGATATGTGCGGCTTTCCCAAGAATATTTATTACTACTACAAAAGCTGGTGGACGGATGAAGATGTATTGCATATTTCCCCGCATTGGAACTGGAAAGAAAAAGCCCCCGGCTGGAATAAGAAACAGGGCGACCCGGTTGATGTATGGGTCAACAGCAATGCGGATCATGTGGAACTGTTCCTGAATGGAAAAAGCTTCGGCAAAAAAGACATGCCCCGCAACAGTCACCTGAACTGGACTGTACCGTATGAACCCGGAACCCTGGAAGCCGTTGCCTATAAGAACGGAAGAAAAATAACCAGCAAAGTAGAAACCACCGGGCTTCCGGCGGAAGTGGTGGTGACACCCTATAAAACAACGATACTGGCCGACGGGAAGGATGTTACTGTATTAAATATTACCGTACTCGACCGGGAAGGCAGGGAAGTGCCCGATGCAGATAACCTGGTTAAGTTCACCATCGAAGGGGATGGAAAAATTATCGGGGTGGGTAATGGAGATCCCAGTAGTCATGAACCGGACAAATGCGCCGAAGGGGCCTGGCAACGAACCCTGTTCAACGGGAAATGCCAGGTTATCGTCCAGGCCGGTACAAGGCCCGGTATGATTAAGTTTGAAGCGAAGGTAACCGGGCTCTGGTCCGGCGGTACAGATATTCAAACGATTTCCCTGGAAGAAGTCGCAACCATTTCGACCGACGATAAATATAAACTGACTGCAGAGCAGGCAAAGAAAAGGGAAGTAAGTCTGATGCTCGGCGCGGATATCTCCTTCCTGCCTGAACTGGAAGCAAGGGGGTTGAAGTTTACGGATAACGGTGTTCAGCAGGATGCTATAAAAATATTAAAGGATCATGGATTTAATTATGTAAGGCTCCGGATTTTTCACAACCCGGCTGCAGACAGTGGGTATTCACCTGGCAAAGGGTTTTGCGACCTGGAACATACAAAGCAGATGGCCAAAAGGGTAAAGGCGGCGGGCATGAAACTGTTATTGGATTTTCATTACAGTGATTACTGGGCCGATCCGGGCAAACAATACAAACCGGCTGCCTGGAAATCCCTTTCATTTGAAAACCTGAAGCGTGAAGTATATGAGTACACAAAGCGGGTCATGCAGGAACTGAAAGAACAGGGAACCACACCGGATATGGTGCAGGTTGGCAATGAGATCAACCACGGCATCATCTGGCCGGAAGGCAATGTCAGTCATTTCGACGGGCTGGCCCGGTTAGTCAATGCGGGAACCGCTGCCGTGAAGTCGGTGGACCCGGCTGTTATCATGATGCTGCATGTGGCGCTGGGCGGGCAAAACGATGAATCCGTTTTCTTCCTTGATAATATGCTGGCCCGCGGGGTTCATTTCGATGTAATCGGTGAATCCTATTATCCCAAGTGGCACGGCACCCTGGAGGACCTGGAAAATAATCTCAATGACCTCTCCCGGCGATACGATAAGGATGTGATCGTAGTGGAATATTCACACCGGAAAGAAGCGGTGAACAAGATCGCGTTTGAAGTGAAAGCTGGCCGGGGAAAAGGAACCTGTATCTGGGAGCCCCTGAGCACCTGGGAAAAGTTCTTTGATGAAAAGGGGAATGCAAACAGCCTTCTCCGGTTATACGATGAGATCAGCAAACGCTATTTAAAACAGGTAACCCCGCAATAATTATGCAAGGACCATACAGGATACCCGGAGCGCTGCAGCCATTTATACATACGCAGACAATGGTGGTACGGTCACCCGGCCGGATCAATCTGATCGGGGAGCATACCGATTATAATAACGGGTTTGTATTGCCGGCCGCGATAGATAAAGCGGTTTATGTGGCTGTTGATAAAACGGGCGGACCCGATTGCCGGCTTCATTCGGTTGACTTCAATGAAACAGTGACCGTCCCTGTTGCGGATATCAAACCGGTGCCTGGTCATTGGTCCACCTATATACTGGGTGTGGTGGCGCAGCTAAAGGGTAAAGGGTTCATTGTTCCCGGTTTTTCATTGACAGTTTACGGGGATGTACCCCTGGGCGCCGGCTTATCCTCTTCTGCCGCCATAGAATGTGCCACGGCTTTTGCATTGAATGAGTTGTTTGGCTTCGGTCTTTCCCGGAAAGAGCTGGCCCTGCTTTCGCAAAAAGCGGAACATGAGTATGCCGGTGTTCAATGCGGGATCATGGACCAGTTTGCCAGTTTGTTTGGCAAAAAGGATAATGTGATCCAACTGGACTGCCGTTCACTGGAGTATACCTATTTCCCGCTGGAGCTGAAAGACGCTGTGATCCTGTTGCTGGATACACAGGTAAAACATTCACTGGCTTCCAGTGAATATAATGTACGGCGGGGCCAGTGTGAAGCCGGGGTGGCAATGGTACAGGCAAAGCATCCCTTTGTTGCCAGTCTCCGGGATGTTACCCTGGCTATGATTGAAGAATGTATTCCTGCGGAAGATATCGTGTATAAACGATGCCGTTTCGTGGTGGAAGAAATCATCCGTTTACAGGAAGGCTGCCTGGATCTGCTGGGGGGTGATCTGCATGCATTCGGTCAGAAAATGTATGCCACACACGACGGGCTGAGCCGGGAATATGAAGTGAGTTGCAGGGAATTGGATTATCTTGTTACAGCGGTAAGAGCCCGCCCGGAAGTGACCGGGGCCCGTATGATGGGAGGTGGATTTGGGGGTTGTACCATTAATATTGTAAAGAAAGATGGGGTGGAAGGATTGGTGAGCGATCTGACGGCTTCCTACGCCGTGGAGATGGGGAAGGAACTGAAATCATACCTGGTAAATATTGAGGACGGAACATCGGTAATAAAAGGATAGTCTGAAACCGGTTTTATTGAGCAACCAGCAACCTATAACTTAAATACATACAAATGGGAACTGCTTTATTTCATCTGCAATGGATCGATTATGCCATTATGATCATTTATTTCTTGTTTGTACTGGGAATCGGGTGGGTGTTAAAAAGGTATATGAAAGACGCGAATGCCTTTCTGGAGGCAGGGCGGTCCATGCCGGCCTGGGTGGCAGGGCTGGCCTTTATCTCAACCAACCTGGGTGCCCTGGAAGTAATGGGTATGGCAGGCTCGGGGGCCAAGTACGGCATGCTGACGACTCATTTTTACTGGATCGGGGCCATACCCGCGATGGTATTCCTGGCCATTTTCATGATGCCGTTTTATTACGGGTCCAAAGCCCGTTCTGTTCCGGAATACCTCAAATTAAGGTTTGACGAAAAGACCCGGGGACTGAATGCGATTTTATTTGCCGTAATGACCGTGCTGGCTTCGGGTATTTCCATGTATGCCCTGGCTTTATTAATGGAAAAGGTGCTGGGATGGGATTTCAATCTCAGTCTCTTATTGTCCGCAGCCATCGTACTGGTGTATACCTATCTCGGGGGATTGTCTTCTGCCATTTACAATGAAGTGCTGCAGTTTTTTATTATTGTTATCGGGTTATTGCCCATCGTTTTCTTAGGCCTGCATGAGGTCGGCGGGTGGAATGGTTTAAAAGAAGGGCTGGCCCCGATTGTTTCGGGAAAAGGATTTGCGGCAGACAGCTTTACCACAACCTGGAAATACACCGGCCAGGCAACGGGTAATCCTCTTGGTGTGGAGTGGTATGGAATTCTGTTTGGACTGGGATTTGTTCTTTCTTTCGGGTACTGGTGTACCAATTTCCTGATTGTTCAGCGGGCCATGGCTGCAAAATCCACAACGGCTGCCCGGAATACACCGTTGATCGGCGCTATCCCGAAAATGCTGATCCCTTTTCTCATAATTGTACCCGGCATTATTGCACTGGTATTGATGAATAACCCGGCCTCCGGATTTTCAATAACGGAGAACGGAAAACCCAATTATGACCTTACGATTATTATGTTGTTGAAGCACTACCTGCCAACCGGTGTGCTGGGCCTGGGAATAACGGCATTGCTGGCCTCCTTTATGTCCGGAATGGCGGGGAATGTTTCGGCTTTCAATACGGTATGGACCTATGATATTTATCAAAGTTATATCCGGCCTGCTACAGGTGACAAGGAGGCCGATTCGAAACATTATCTTAAAGTGGGAAGAATGGCGACCGTATTCGGCGTTTTAGTCAGTATTGCGGCGGCCTACCTGGCCGGTTTATTCGGAAACATTATGGATTTCCTGCAAACCATTTTTTCGATGATTAACGCTCCTTTATTTGCCGTGATTTTTCTCGGGATGTTTTGGAAAAGAGCCACCGGGCACGGAGCATTCATCGGATTGCTGGGCGGGTTCCTGGCGGCCCTGTTGCACCATGGACTTACGGTTCCGGCCGGGGCAACCACACTGGTTAAAGGAGGCTGGATAAGCGTTTTCCATACTTACCCGGTTGAAATGGCACAGAATTTCTGGACCGCGATTTTTGCCTGTGCGGTGGCGGCTGTTATAACGGTGGTTGTTTCGCTGACTACTTCGCAAAAGAAACCGGATAGTGAGCTGACCGGGCTGGTTTATTCACTGACGCCAAAAATAAAGGAAGATCATGTAGCCTGGCATATGCGTACCAATACCCTCGCTATTTTTGTTTTAATCATGATGGTTGTACTGTCTGTTTTGTTCTGGTAAAAAAATAAAAGAAATAATTATGTTAGACATAAGAATTCCCATCGGCCTGTTATTTACTGTATTGGGTATAATGCTGACCGCCTATGGCATATTTACCAACGCCAGTGAAACACTTTATTCCAAATCATTTCAGTTTAATGTAAATCTCTGGTCAGGGGTCTGCATGCTGGTATTTGGCCTGGTCATGCTGATCATGGTAAAGAGAAAGAAAGGATGAACTCCGGGTTGACAGGACCCGGGTTTAATGGCAGCGGTCAGCTGACCTGTTTCTGGTGGTCAATGATAAACTGAATGAGTTCTTCCAGGCTGCAGTCGATGGCGGCCACCGCTTCCTGTATTTCTTCCCGGCTGACCTGGGCGGCAAAGCCCGGTGTTTTTAAGCGTTTCAGCACACTCTTTACTTCCAATCCTTCATAGCCTGTGGGGCGGATCAGGGCGGCGGCGTGAATAAAGCCTGAGAGTTCATCTATTGCATAGATCATTTTATCCATTTTGCTGGCAGGTACCACGCCAAATACGGAAGGACCATGCGAAGCGATACAATGGATCACATCAGGGTCGATCTTTCTGGATTCCAGTTCTTCAATGATCACCCGGCAATGTGCATCGGGATATTTTTCCCAGTCGGCATCATGCAGCAGCCCGGCGAGCTCCCATTTTCTGGCACTGAGTTCGTCAGCCCCTTCTTTTTCAAGAGCCCAGGCCCTCATGTTGGCGGCCACCTGTTTCATGTGCAGGCGGAGCCGTTCATTGGGTACCCAATCCCTGAGCAGGGCATGGGCTTCTTCCAGGGACATCAGGTTGCCGGTATGGGCCGGATCTCCAAAAACAGAACGGCCGAGATTGCGGTTAGACATACACTATTATAAGCTGTGATTACAGGGTTCTTTGGCTTCACCTACCTTTACGGCGCAGGAAAGCATTAATATGGAGGAAAAGATACTAAAGGGAATCATTTCATTTGTCAATTATGAAAAGAATTTTGCCACGATCGAATATGAGGCCGGGGCCAGAAAGAAATCGGTGAATTGCAAAACCGGGCTGGAAGAAACCGGCCGGAAAACACAGCATTTCCGGATCGGTGATACGGTGAACTTCCGGTTGCGGTTATCGGACCGTGGCGATAAGATGACAGCCTATCATATCAAATTTCTTCACAATACCCGGCTTGACCTGCTGATCCAGCGGGCGGCGATCGAGAACCGGTTTTCCGGGTACCTCAAAAAAGTGGAAGACCACTATTTCGTCAAAGAGATTGATAGTTATATCTTTTTCCCCCTGCAGCTTTCGCCCTGGGAAAAACCACCGGTAGAAACTGCCGAGAACCTCGCCATCAGTTTTCGCCTGCTGAACCTGGAGCGCCCCAATCGCATCGTGGCCGAATTGTTCTCGCACAATTATTCGGCTGCTTATAAGAAAGCCGTCCAGCATTTTAAGAATGAGATCGTGGCGGATGCGGTCATCAGCCGGATTTCCCCCCATGCCATTTATCTTACTTTATTTGAAGAAATGCAGGCAAAGCTCTCCCGGGACCAGTTGCCTGACGCAAAAGAGGGGGATGCGATACCGGTACTGATCACTCACCTGGCTCCGGCCCGGTTGGTGGTGAAGCCGGCGGGCCCGGTGGCAGATTAGACGTGTAATTTATATTCCTTGGTAAGCGAATCAGCCGGGATCCGGAGCAGTTTGCTGAATTTCCGGATCATGGTCAGGGAGAGCGGTTGTTTATAGTTTAAAACTTTGCTGACCGTTCCTTTGTCCCCATATTCTTTGGCCAGGTCTTTGGCGGTATAACCAAAATCTTCCATGCGGATTCTGATCAACTCGACCGGGTCTACTTCAGGTAACTGGTAGTGCTTTTTTTCATATTCACTTATCAGCAGCACCAGGAGTTTCATCTCTCTGTATTCGACGGATTGCTCATCCGCAAGATAAATTTCCTCCAATCTTGCAGCGGCTTGCCTGTATTCTTCTTCTGTGAGTAATGGATACCATTGTTTCATATACGGTCTTTAAATGGTTTCAGGATTAATTCGGTCATATTCACCATGTGTTCCAATAAAACGGATGAAAACGGTTTTTATCTGATAATTTATATACACGATCAGCCGGTAATTATTGTGCTTTATTTCAAATCGTGCCCTGTTATACTTTATCATTTTAGCATTTGGAAAATCGTTTAGTACATCCGTTCTTGATTTCCAATCTGCTTTTTCGGTCACATCCTGCCAGGTAGCAAGGCTTTTGCGGGCATCCGCATGGTTTTTACCAAATGCATAAAGCTTTTCCAGAAATACAATAACCATAAATTTTGATACCCGTATTAATATACTGAGTAATCAAAAGTCATTTAACCTACCGGATTTTAGGGTAGTCGTGGTAGCTTTCAGACCCGGTGTGTGGATTAATTGACATCATAAAGCTAATAAAAATGGTTGGTAAAATGCCAACTTCTGAATCTACTAAAATAAACAGTCAAAAATTTTATTGAAAATCATGTGGTTGCAAGGGTGCTGTTTTAAAAACTCCTCTTTTCTTAGGTTAGCATATACCACATACCTATCTTTGCAGCCCCAAAAGAACCTGGTTAATGCCTGGTTTTAGCGGGACTGCCAGGGGGATAGCCCTGATAGTATATTCACTAACCGCTGAGGGAACGGGCCCGCTGCTCAAAGCTCTCAGCTCAAAGCTTAATTTAAATGAGCAAATTACATTTCACTACCAAACATGCGAACGAGGCTACCGTAAAACGCAACTGGTACGTTGTGGACGGTACTAATCAAACCGTTGGTCGTATGTGTGCTAAAATTGCCGCTGTATTACGTGGTAAGAACAAAGCATGCTACACCCCCCATGTGGACACCGGCGATTATATCGTGGTGATCAACTGTGAGAAAGTTGTATTTACCGGTAACAAACTGGAACAAAAAATTTACGACCATTTCACCGGTTATCCCGGAGGCCGTAAAGAGGAAACAGCAGCCAACCTGCAAAAACGCCGTCCCGAGGTTGTGATTGAAAGAGCGGTAAAGGGAATGCTTCCTAAAAACCGGCTCGGCCGCAAGATGTACAAGAAGTTATTCGTGTATGTCGGTGCCGCGCATCCGCATACAGCACAGCAACCGAAAGAACTCAAATTCTAATTAAAAAACTTCCAAACAAACTATAATGGAAAAGCAAAAAAACGGAGTGGGTCGTCGTAAAGAAGCTGTAACCCGTGTATTCGTTTCCAAAGGAGACGGAAAGATTACAGTAAACGATAAAGACTATAAAGCATATTTTCCGCTGGTATACCTGCAAAACCAGGTGGAGCGCCCGCTGAAAACAGTTGACGTGACCGGCAAATTCGATGTGAAGATCAATGCGGCAGGCGGTGGTCTCAAAGGACAGGCTGAAGCCGCTATGCTGGGAATTTCCCGTGTACTGGTGGAACTGAATCCTGAATTCCGTCCCGCGCTGAAAGCGGCCGGTCTGCTGAAACGGGATCCGCGTTCTGTGGAGCGTAAGAAATTCGGTCATAAGAAAGCCCGCCGGAGCTACCAGTTCTCTAAACGTTAAGAAAGGCTACGGGCTATTAGTTATGAGCTACGAGTTAACGTCTCACAGCTCAAAACCCGCAGCTCAGCGCTATTTATTCAGAATAACTACAACAATAACAGAAAAATGGAAAATACATCCTTACAACAGCAACTTCTCGAAGCAGGTGTTCATTTCGGTCACCTTAAGAAGAAGTGGAACCCCAAGATGTTGCCTTACATCTTTGCTGAAAAGAAAGGTATTCATATCATTGACCTGAACAAAACCGTGGAATGCCTGCAGGAAACAGCGGCTGCCATGAAGGCCATCGCCCGCAGCGGGAAGAAGATCCTGTTTGTTGGTACCAAGAAACAGGCAAAGGATATTGTGAATGAGAGTGCGAGGAAAGTGAACATGCCCTTTGTAACCGAAAGGTGGCTGGGTGGTATGCTGACCAATTTCAATACCGTCAGGAAGAGCGTGAAGAAAATGCAGAGCATTGAGAAAATGCTGGGGGATGGTTCTTTCGACAGCATTACCAAGAAAGAGCGCCTCACCCTGAGCCGTGATAAGGATAAAATGGAGAAAGTATTGGGTGGTATCGCCCAGCTGGGTCGTGTGCCGGCTGCTCTCTTCATCGTGGATATCGGGCATGAGCATATTGCCCTGGCAGAAGCCAAGCGCCTGGGTATTGCCACTTTCGGCGTGGTGGATACCAATTGTGATCCCAATAAAGTGGATTTTGCGATCCCGGCCAATGACGATGCTACCAAGTCAATCGCCATCCTGGTCAATTATATCACAGCTGCCATTGCAGAAGGCCTGGCTGAAAGACAAGCTGCGAAAGATGAAGAAGTGGATGAAATGACCGATGACGAAAAAGAAAGGAAAGCCGCAAAAATGCAGGCGGAAGCTGAAGCAGAAGGCGGACGTGGTGGCAGAGGCCGCGGTGCCGGTGCCGGTGCGGGTGGCGGACAAAGACGCCGTTCAGGCAGTGGTACTCCCGGTGGTCGTGGTCCAGGTGGAGGAAGGAGATAAGCAGGGAGTTTGAAGCTCGGAGTTTAGAGCCTGCCTGCCGGCAGGCAGGTTCGGAGTTTGATGTTACCCTGCAACTGAAACCTGGTTCCTCTGGATGAATTGTATTATTAACTTTTTAATTCTTTTTATATGAGCACCGTAACAATAAGTGCACAGGATATCAATAAGCTCCGCCAGGCAACCGGGGCCGGCATGATGGATTGCCGTAAAGCCCTGACAGAAACCAATGGTGATTTTGAAGCAGCGATCGACTGGCTGCGCAAGCAGGGCCAGAAAGTGGCTGCAAAAAGAAGTGACCGTGAAGCAAAGGAAGGCGTGGTGATTGCCCAGACAACGGCCGATCACAAGACCGGTATCGTGGTATGTGTGAGCTGCGAAACAGACTTTGTTTCCAAGAATGCAGATTTCGTGGCCTTTGGCAAGAGTATTGCTGATGCCGCTATTGCCAATAATGTATCCAGCCTGGAACAACTGATGGCTGTAAAGATCGGTGACCTGACCGTAGCCGCCCTGGTAGACGAGAAACTGGCTACTATCGGCGAAAAGATCGGGGTAACCAAGTTTGAGCGGATCGACGCGCCCTTTGTAGCCTCTTATATCCACGGCGCTTACCGGATTGGTGTGTTGGTGGGACTGGACAAAGAAGCTGCTGAAGCCGGAAAAGATGTGGCCATGCAAATTGCTGCCCTGAACCCGGTAGCGGTAGATGCCGCTTCAGTACCTGCTGACGTGATTGCCCGGGAGAAGGACATTGTGATGGAACTGATGAAACAGGATCCGAAAATGGCCGGAAAGCCCACCGAAATGCTGGCCAAGATCGCTGAAGGGAAAATGGGCGTATTCTTCAAAGAACAAACCCTGACTGCCCAGGCTTTCGTAAAAGACAGCAGTAAATCCGTTGGAGATTACCTGAAAGAAAGCGGTGATGTAACCGTTACGGCATTCAAAAGGGTGGCGTTGGGTTAATAAAAACTGTATGAACTATATGCGGGCTGTATCAACTGATACAGCCCGTTTTTTTTTGCCGGGATAATGATTGATAGGTTTATCCCCATTCGGGTTGCCAGGTGATTTCTTCTTTTCCTGAGCGACAAATAAGATTGCCTTTACCATATTCAGCAAAGTCTCTCAATCCTTTGCGGGAAAATGATAGCTGAACTCCGGACGGGATGTTATGCTTCTATCGTTTGCGGGGATTATTTTACACCAGCCTTTTTCAATATCAGCTCCAGCGGACAAAACTTCGTGAATGAGGACTGTAACAGGTTAAAGCCCACAAACCCGGCCAGGAACAGCCAGTTAATATGAACGGTTGCTGTCAGTATGCTGCTTACCAATACCAGGGTGCCGGCTACGGCCCGAACGATTCTTTCTTTCATATTCAGGTTTTTATGATTAATAACTTGATTCTTCCACCGGCAGGATAAAGGCCCGGATGGGGAATTTATCCACCTGCGCGGTATTGTACTCTTTGATCAGTTTCATGGCTGTTGCAGCAGTATCCGTCCCTGTAAAGCTGAACAGGATCAGGGAATCATATTCCCCGTCCTTGTTGCCAAACCAGTCGTCCAGCAGGTTGGTATCATGTTCATCCTTTACCCCGGTTGTTTCCGTGACACTGAATACCCTGACCTTCGCTTCGTGGAAGATCCTCATTACATCTGCTTTGAAATCACTGAGACAGGTTACAAATAAGAGTTTCATGTTAAAGGGTTTTGTTTTTTAAATGTTTTTTCTTCAGCATCTTAAAATAGAGCAGGGGCACCACCAGTAGGGTCAGGAAGGTAGAAGTGATCGTTCCGCCCATCAGGGAAATGGCCAGGCCCTGGAAGATCGGGTCAAACAGGATGATGACGGCTCCCAGTACTACAGCCCCGGCTGTCAGCAGGATCGGGGTGGTGCGTACAGCTCCCGCTTCAATGATGGCCTGTTTCAGGGGAATGCCTTCGTTCAGCCGTATATCAATAAAGTCGATCAGCAGTACCGAGTTACGCACCATTACGCCGGCCAGTGCAATAAAGCCGATCATAGAGGTGGCTGTAAAGAAAGCCCCCATGAGCCAATGCCCCAATACGATCCCCACCAGGGAAAGCGGAATGGCGGCCAGCATCACAATCGGTACACTGAAATTCTGGAACCAGCCTACGATCAGCATATAGATGATAATGATCACTACCAGGAATGCGATTCCCAGGTCCCGGAATACTTCATAGGTGATCTGCCATTCTCCATCCCATTTGAGGGAGAAGTGGTCTTCAAATTCCGGCTGCCGGGTGTATTCTTCTTTCAGGAGATTATCTTCGGGCAGTTTTATGTTTGTAAGACTGTCCGATATTTTCATCATCGCATAAGAAGGACTTTCCAGTTTACCGGCCATATCCGCAGTTACATATACGACACGCTTCTGGTTTTTCCGGTAAATACTCTTCTCTTTTATTGTTTGTTTAATGGAAACCAGGTCGCCCACGGGTACTGCATTCCCCGACTGGCTGATTACTTTCAGATTCTTCAGGTCATCCAGGGAGGATTTGTCCGCATCATCCAGCTTCAGGGTGATGTTGACAGGATTGAATGAAGCCGGTTTGAAAAGATTCCCCACCACCTGACCGGATAAGGCGGAACGGAGTGTGGCGACCACCTGTGCCGGCGCAATACCCAGGCGCATGGATTTTTCTTTGTAGATTTCAAAATCATACTCAGTCTGGTCATCTTCCACCATCCAGTCCACATCCACCACATCACTTGTATTTTTAAGCATTGTTTTTACCTGGTCCGCCACTTCAATCTGTTGCGCATAATCGGGTCCGTATATCTCGGCCACGATCGTGGATAATACCGGGGGGCCCGGTGGCACTTCCACCAGCTTGGCATTGGCATTGTATTTTGCGGCAATGGCCTGGATCGCCGGGCGCATTTTTTTGGCGATTTCGTGACTCTGCATTTTCCGTTCCTCTTTACTGACCAGGTTGACCTGTATGTCGGCCACATTGTCTCCTCTTCTCAGGTCATAGTGCCTGACCAGACCGTTAAAGCTGATGGGTGCAGAAGTGCCGATGTAGAGCTGGTAATTTTTTACCAGCGGTTGCCTGGAAACGAAATCAGCGATATCCTTTGTCACCGCTGCCGTTTTTTCCAGTGTGGTCCCTTCGGGCATATCGATTACCACCTGGAATTCATTCTTATTATCAAAGGGCAGCATCTTCACCGCCACCGTTTTTGTGAAGAACAATACCATGGACAGCAGAAGGATCAGCACAGTCCCGAATATGAACGTATATCTTTTCCAGCGGTGGTTCAGCAGGGGCTGGATAAAGGAGTTATATATTTTGTAAATACGACTGTCCTCCAGGCGCTGTGGTTTTGATTCATTGTGCCTGATTCCTTTTTTCTCTTTTTCGCGCAGGAAGATGTAACCGAGATAGGGCGTCAGGGTGAGCGCTACGATCAGGGAAAGCAGCATGGCAATCGAAGCGCCGATCGGCATCGGGCTCATATAGGGCCCCATCAGTCCCGATACAAAGGCCATGGGCAATACCGCCGCGATAACGGTAAAAGTGGCCAGGATCGTGGGGTTACCGACTTCATTGATCGCATAGATAGCGGCCTGCAACGGCGGCAGTCGTTTCATCTTGAAGTGCCGGTGCATATTCTCCGCGATAATGATGGAATCGTCCACCACGATTCCCGTGATGAATACCAGGGCAAATAAAGTGATCCGGTTCAGTGTATAATCCAGAAAGTAATAGGAGAACAGGGTCAGGGCGAAAGTGACCGGTACGGACAAAAAAACCACCAGGCCGCCGCGCCAGCCCATGGCCAGCATTACAAACAAGGTAACCACTACAATGGCGATAAACAGGTGCAACAGCAGTTCGCCTACTTTTGCAGAAGCAGTCTCTCCGTAATTCCGGGTTACGGACACCTGCATACCGGCGGGTACAAGCTGCTTTTTCGCATGCTCCACTTTTGACAGGATGTGTTCGGACAGGCGCATGGCATCGGCCCCTTTTCGCTTGGCAACGGACAGCGTGATGGCGGGATAAGAAGAGTTGAATTTGTTTTTTGCGCTGTCTTCAGTGCCATAACCAAAAGCAACATACTGGGAGGGTGTTTCGGGACCGTCGCTTACCGCGGCCACCTGTTTCAGGAATACAGGTTGCTGTTGGTTTACTCCCACCACGAGGTTCTCCACATCTTCCGCCGAGGATAAAAAATTCCCTGTTTCCACTGAAAAAGCGGAGTCTTTGTTAACCAGGATGCCGGCAGTGCTCTGCGCATTGCTGCCCTGGATATAATTCCGGATACTGAGGAAATCCACCCGGTTTTCAGCCATCTTGTTTTTATCAAGCACCACATTGATCTGCCGGCTGCGCCCGCCGATGATCCGTACATCGGAAACATCGGATACTTTTTTGATCTCATTCGTTAAGGCCTCCCCGACCTGGCGCAGGGCGTAGTCGTCATACTGATCACTCCAGAGCGTGATCCCCAATGCGGGTACATCATCAATGGCCCTGGTTTTTACCTGGGGCAGGGTAATCCCCTGGGGCATCTTGTCCATGTTCTTGATAATCTCATTGTACAGTTTCACTAGGGAACGCTCCACGTCTTCTCCCACAAAGAACTGTACAATGATCATGGCCTGTCCCTTCATGGAAGTGGAATACACATATTCCACTCCTTTGATATTGGAGATCATCTTTTCCAGCGGGGCACTGATTTTTGTTTCCACTTCTTTGGGACTCGCACCCGGGAAACCCACAAAAATATCAGCCATCGGGACCTGGATCTGCGGTTCTTCTTCCCGGGGGATCAGCAGGGTACTGTACCCGCCGATCAGCAGGAATGCCACCATCAGCAGGATGGTCAGTTTTGACTTGATAAAGGATCTTGCTATTTTACCGGATATACCTTCTTGCATACAATATGTTTATTCTGGGTGGTTATTTTTTTTCTGTTACAGGCGCCCCGTTATAGAGTTTGCCTTCTGCTTTTACGATGTATTTTTCCCCAGCGGCCAGCCCGGAAAGAATCTCGGTCTGATCGCCGGATGTTTTTCCTGTCCTTACCCAGCGGAGGAGGGCGGTATTATTACTGCTGATCGTGTAGAGGCCTGTCAGCTGGTCATTTTGTACCAGGCTGGCAGCAGGTACCAGCACGGCTGCCACAGGTTGCGGACCGGTTGCCGGCTGACTGACCGGGATGAATACGCTGACATACATACCGGCATAAAGGCTTTTCATTTCTTTTTCAGGAATACTGAGCTTGATCTCATACTGCCCGCCGGTCATCAGGGAAGAGGGGCTGATCTCTGCGACCCTGCATTCCATTGTTTTACCGGTTGCATTGATCCCCACGCTTGCAGCCTCCCCTTTTTTCAACTGGCCGATCTGGTTCTCACTCACGGTGGCGCTTACCTGTAATACGGTATTTTGTTCCACTACAAGGAGAGGTATACCCGGATTGGCCATATTGCCTTCGTCTGCCATTCGCTGGGTGACGATCCCGTCAAAGGGAGCCGTCAGGCTGGAATAGGAAGCTAGTGCGTTGACTTCATTCCGCATCTGGCCGGCTGCTTCCAGCCGGGCTTTTGCCGCATTATATTGCAGTGTTACATTGTCCAGCTCCTTGGCGGAAGCACTTTGTTTATTATACAGGCTGGTAAACCGTTCAAAATCCTTCTGCGCACTTTTTACATTGGCCTCCGCTTCTGTAATGGCCGCATTCGTTTGCGCTCTTTTGGCCAGAATATCCTGGCTGCTGATGGTTGCCAGTAACTGCCCCTTGCGTACTGGGTCGCCTGCTTTTACATAGATCCTTGTGATGGTACCCATCAGGCGGGTACTGATCTGTGCGGTCTGAAGGGCTTCAATTTTTCCACTGATGCTGATACCCGCTTTGAGAGACCCGGCGGGTATGGCGGTTGTGACCGGTATGGGATTGATTTTATCTCCTGGGCTTGTCTCTTTTTCCCCTTTACAGGAAGCAAAGAAAAATAACCCGGTAAGCAGAAGAGCGCTGGTTGTATACTTGATATAGAACATGATACTTCGTTTAAGATTTTATTGTTTGGTGGTAGTTAAGAATTGCAGGTAGGCCAGGGTACTGTTGTAACTAAAGACGGCTTGCGCTTTTTCCAGTTGCTGCTGGGAGAGCTGGGTCTGGGCCTGGAGTACTTCC
This sequence comes from Sphingobacteriales bacterium, assembly GCA_016219985.1. Lineage (GTDB taxonomy): Bacteria > Bacteroidota > Bacteroidia > Chitinophagales > Chitinophagaceae > JJ008. The sequence goes on from JACRJO010000015.1 coordinate 48,173, forward strand.
GTGCTGTTTACCAGACCCTGTTCATAACGGTCCTGCAGGATGCGCAGAGCTTCGGCTGCATCCTCCACTGCGATGGACTGTTGCTTTATAGTAAACCGGGCATCTGCCAGCAGACGGTTGGTTTTATTCAGTTCCAGCTGACTTTGTTCCAGCTGGCTTTGTAGTTGTGCAGCCAGTTTATCCCGTTCAGCCAGTTGGGTAATTATTTTATTCTTTGTACTGTTTCCTTTGAATATATCCCAGGTAAGCTGTATGCCCGCGAAATAAGAACCAGCGGCAAACCCGAACAGGCTGTTATCGTTCAGCTGCAAGGAGGCAAAGGCATTTACCTTTGGGAGATAGGATTTCCGGGACGATTCGATCACCAGGTCCGTTGATTCAAGTGCTTTTTTCATGGCTGCGAAATCGGCCCGGTCTGCCGGGATCAGGCCGGCGGCCAGATCAGCGACGGGTTCTTTGGCCAGGGGGGCAACTGTATAAATGATACCATAGGGTGTTCCCATGAGCAGGCTCAGGTAATCTGAGGCATTCCGGATATCGCTGCCTGCTTCTGCCAGCCGGGATTCCACTTTGCTGATCCGGACTTTTACATGAAGGGCATCGGATTGCTGCAGGAGTCCTTCTTTTACCCGGTTACCCGTAAATTCATACAGGGCATTTACCATTTTTAAGGCCTCTTTTAGTACTACTTCCGCATCATAGGCCAGCTGTAACTGCAGGTAGGCTTTTTTTACTTCAAAAGCAAGGTATTCAGTACTCCGTTGCGTTTTTAACTGATACAGGCTGGCCTGAACGGAAAGAGCCTTCCGCATGTACAGCAGGTCCATATTCAGCAGGGGCTGTTTTACCTGCAAGCGGGCGTTGAAATCAGTTGTTGTACCCGGATCATTTAACAGGGCAGGGTTAAAATCCGCTTGCTTCACCGTTTGTTGCTGGAGTTTAAATCCAAATGCATTAAGCGGGTTATTTGTGGTAAGGGCCGTGTACGACAAATCAGCCTGTGGCAGGAAGATGGCATTCGTTTCCCTGTGTTTGGCAGTGGCGATCTTTTCATCCAGCCGGGCCAGTCCCAGGTCCCGGTTATTGGCCAGCGCGCTGCCGACAGCCTCCTCTGCTGTTAAATACCGGGTCAGGTGTTGTGCCCGGAGTAAAGGTATCGGGACTATTCCCAGGAGGAGGACGAAAAATGTTTGTATAAAAAAAAGCTTTGAGTATTTTGGCATGCGCTGTAAATTTTGCGCAAAACTATCCGTGCAGACAGCATGCCGTCGTGACATATATCACTGAAGCAGGGTATAAAACAGGATTTTTATTCTATTATCTGCATGTATACTTAATTAAAAATTATCTTTAGTGATTCAGGTCACTCAGAATAACATGATCTGTATTCGTATTATAAAATAAACACAGGTACCATGAAAGAGTACAGCCAGTTTTTTGAAGCCAATAAAGAACTCTGGAATCAGCGTACCCTGGTCCATAAAGAGTCCTCTTTTTATAACCGGGAAGGGTTTGCGAAGGGAGAAAGCGTGCTGACACCTATTGAATTGGGTGAACTGACGAATGTTGCCGGGAAAAAGATGCTGCATTTGCAATGCCATTTTGGAATGGATAGCCTGGACTGGGTGAGGCAGGGTGTAAGCGTTACCGGGGTGGATCTGTCGGATGAAGCCATCCGGGAAGCCCGCAAACTGAATGAAGAACTGGGCCTGGATGCACGGTTTATTTGCTGCAATGTGTACGATCTTGAAAAACATCTTGATGACCGGTTTGATATTGTGTTCACTTCCTATGGCACGATCGGCTGGTTGCCGGACCTGGATCGCTGGGCTAAACTCATTGCCCATTACCTGAAACCCGGCGGCTTATTTTATTTTGCTGAATTCCACCCGGTGGTCTGGATGTTTGATGATGAGTTTACGCATATAAAGTATGCATACGAAAACCGGGAAATGATTGTTGTGGAAAACCAGGGCACGTATACCGACCGGGGAGCCGAGATCAGGGGAAAGGAATACAGCTGGAATCACAGTATCAGCGAAGTGCTCAATGCCCTGATCAGGGCCGGGCTGAAACTGGAATGGTTTAATGAACATTTGTATTCCCCCTATCCCTGTTTCCGCAATATGGTGGAAACAGAAAAAGGCAAATGGGAGATTCGCGGAATGGAGGGAAAGTTGCCGATGGTTTACAGCCTGGGGGCGGTTAAACAATAGGCAAAACCCTTATCTTCGCAGCGAAAATTTTCCCTCCATGTTACCAAAATACAAACGCATCCTCCTCAAACTTTCCGGTGAAGCATTAATGGGCGATAAAAGTTTCGGGTTTGATACCGACGTGATTGCCCAGTATGCACATGATATCAAGTCCGTCACGGATCTGGGGGTACAGGTGGCTGTCGTGATCGGGGGGGGGAATATCTACCGGGGGATGAATGAGGCCGATACGGGTATTGAAAGGGCGCACGGAGACTATATGGGAATGCTGGCCACTGTCATCAACGGGATGGCTTTACAGGCCGGCCTGGAAAGGATCGGGGTCTATACCCGGCTGCAGAGCGCTATTAAAATGGAACAGATCGCTGAACCCTATATCCGTCGCCGGGCCATCCGTCACGTGGAAAAGGGCCGTGTGGTGATTTTCGGTGCCGGTACCGGGAACCCCTATTTTACCACGGATACCGCCGGCTCGCTGCGTGCAATTGAGATCAATGCAGATGTTATCTTAAAAGGAACCCGGGTGGATGGCATTTATACCGCCGACCCCGAAAAAGACCCGACCGCGACAAAATACAATGTCATCACTTTCCAGGAATGCCTTTCCCAGAACCTTAAAGTGATGGATATGACCGCCTTCACCCTATGCATGGAAAATAACCTGCCCATTATTGTCTTCAATATGAATAAGCCCGATAACCTTCGCAGGGTGGTTACCGGTGAAAAAGTGGGCACCCTGGTCAGAGCATAAACAGGGGTTTTTCCGCAGGGTATTTACGATTATTTTATTCGCAGGGAATACTATCTTGTGTCCGCTTCCAAAGCACACCTGTGAAAAACTATTAGACGCTATTTCCCGGATTTTTAATAGTTTACGAACCTGACTTAACTACTTATGCCCACCCTCTCTCTTTCCGTAATTGAGGTTATAATCCTTATGCTGGGTGCAATCACCCTGGGCATCACCATCCATTTCTTTATAGTCAGCCGTAAATCTCTCAAGGATGTTACCTCGGATGTTACCGGTAAACTGAATAAGGAACTGGAAATCTGGAAACTCAAATATTTCAACGATACGGAATCAAGGGATAAGGAACTGGAGCAACTCAGGAAAAGGGTCACCGATGCGGAGGAAAACACGGATATCTTTTCCATCGAAGCCGAGGAACTCCGGATCGTCAATAAAAAACTGCAATCGGAAATTGAAAACCTGCGTAAAACCGTTGTACCGGCTGCCGCTCCAGTTGCTACTGACAAACCGGATTATATGGAGCAACTGCGCCGGGCCCAGAGCAGCCTGCTGGAACACAATGAAAAAATAAACCAGTTGCTGGGCCAGATCGATATTGTAAAGGAAACGGAGGAAAGGCAACAGGAGATCATTAAAACCAATGAGGAACTCTCCTTCCAGGTGGAAGAATTGCAGTTTAGTCTTTCCCAGAAGGAAAAAGAGATCCTTAATATCCGGCAAAAAGAACACCTGACTACAGAAATGAATGCGATGCTGGACAGCGCTTACAGTGAATTCAATGTACTGCAGAGCAAAATGCAGAAACTGGAACAGCAGGTATCCGGTTCGCGGAGGATCAGCCTGGAATACGAAGAGCTGAAAGAATCCCATCATAAACTGGCACATGATTTCGATGAGCAGAAACAGAAATTTGCTGCCTATGCGGATGAAAACCGGCAGTTAAAGATATCCCTGTCAGAATCAGAAGACCAGTTGCGGGAAAAGGAGTTTCAGCGCCAGCAGTTGCAGAAGAGGGTGGGGTACCTGGAAGAATTGAACAATGACATGCAGGCCATGGTTGATGCGAATAAGAAACTGGAGGGGCAGCTGAAAAGGATTGGTGAGCTGGAAAGTATGCTGAATGTGATCTCCGAGGAAAGGGACCAGCTGATGCAGCGCAAAACAAACCTGTAAGCTGACAACGGCAGGAACTACCCGCGGGCATTTTACAATGATATTGATGCACTGATCATTTCACTGAACAAGCAGGGGCTGTTACTAACATTACTTTTGATGTAGTCGCAGAAGCGCGGGGTACGCAGAGATGAGCTTTTTCAGGCCCGGTGCATTTCCTGACTTTTTATTCTGGTTTTAGCAACCTGATCATTTAGCAGGGCAAATGGTGGCTATTGCTACATTAGTTTTGAGGCAGGGGTAAAGGCGCAGGGGGGCAGTGCTTATTTACCCGCGTACTGCGCATCTCCACGGTTAAATTGGAATAGCGGGATTTGCCCCCCGGGGCTGCATCCTAAAACCGGTTCTTATTTTTAAGAACAACTATTGATGATGCCCCGAAATATAATAATGGGGAAGGGCTGAATAGCAGCCCGGAGGAGAACCTGACCGGGCTGTTTCTCTAAAGTTATTTGCTCTTCTTCGCGGCTGCTTTCTTTTTTGCCGCAGGCGAGACGGCCGGCCGGCTCTTACCAAATGAGCCTTTGAAACGTTTTCCTTTCGCTGTTTTTTTATCTCCTCTTCCCATGATAATTGTTTTTTTATTGATTTATGCAAAAATAGACTTCTTTACCATAAAAAAGCTCCGGTGCTTATTCCAGTACCGGAGCCTTTTTGTACAGTGGAACGGCAATTATAATTTGCCTGAAAGTTCTTTACCAGCCTTAAACTTGGCCACTTTCCGGGCTTTGATCTTGATCACAGCGCCGGTTTGAGGGTTGCGGCCATTACGGGCAGCTCTTTTGGATACGGAAAAAGTACCAAATCCTACCAGGGTCACTTTACCACCGGCTTTCAATGTTTTGGTAACTGCTTCAACAAAAGAATCGAGAGCAGCATTAGCCTGTGTTTTCGTGATACCGGCATCTTCAGATACTTTAGCGATCAATTCTGCTTTGTTCATGATTTGAGATTTTATATGATTTAGTAACGGCGGCAAATTTAGACGCTTTTTCATACCAGCAAAAAAAAATATCCGGTATCCGGAGATGGGAAAAACCCTCCGAACCCGCACCCAATAAGGATTTCAGCCGGGTTGCCCCCTGCCAGTTCAGCGCCTTTTCCGGATGATACTTGCTGAACACCCTTACTGTCAAGGGGTTCAGGCTCTTTTGCCACAATACAGATGGAATGCGGTAAAGAAAGGCTGGCACAAACAAGATAAAGTACCGTGATGAAGTTATTTTTCTTTTGCACACTCAATTCACAAGATTCATCAGTGTGCGGAATGAAATAAACCGGTCGCCCCATTTATCCACCGCTTTTTTCCGCATGTTTTCCGCAAACAATTCCATATAACGGTTATAGAGTGCCCTGTTTTCCGCATGGTATTGTACCGCATACGTGATGCCTTCTTCATCATCTGCCTCGGCCAGGTGGAGGATAACTGCATGGGTAAAACAACCCGTTTGGACCAGATCGGGGATATGTTCTGTTCTCAGCCAGGTCAGCCAGTCTGCCGCAATGGCATGCTGAACCTTGGTAGTGACATTGTAAACGATCATACTGCAAATTACGCTGACCGGTCATTATCCAGGATGATTTTTTTCAGCCGCTGGTACATGAAAGAAACGGCCAGCAGCAATACACCCAGTAAAACAAAAGCGGCTATTTTACCTCCCGGCGGAATATTAATGATATCATACAGGAACAATTTCCCGATTGTAATAGTGAATAGCGTCAGGGAAATGATCCGCAGGGTCTTGAAATCCTTTCTCATTCCCAGCATCATCATCCCAAAGGAACAAAGTCCCCAGAGAATACTTAACCCCGCTTTGTAATACAGGTTTTCCCACCAGGGCCAGTCTGCCGCATCCCTGTAATTGCTCCAGGTGTTCAGGTGGTACATTTCCACACTCAGTACTAAAATGATCCCTGCTGCCAGCAGCCAGGTAAAGATCTGACGGTAGTCAGCCCATCTTTCATTTTCTTTCTTAAAGAAAAAGCGGATCAACTGGTACAATAACCAGAGCAGGAGCCCCGCTGCGACCCAATGCGCCGTAAAATAAAGGCCGGTGCTTTCTTCCACGAGGTAAAGGGAACAGGTCAGTGTGGAAGACATCCCGAGTACATAAATGCTGAAACTGAAAAAGGTTAAGCACAAACGAAGGATCGGGGCGACGGGATCTTTTCGAAACAGGTACAGTAATACGATGACAAAAACATAGGTATAGCATTGCCAGTATATAACACTGACCGGTTCCCCGGGGCTCCGGGTGCCGAACTGGTAGCCAATTTCAAAAATTCCGGAAAGATAAGCGGTGACAATGCCTGCTGATAATGCCGCTGCCCGTACTCCCTTTGCCGGAATACCTTTATAAAAATCAGGGCCCGGTTCCTTTTTCTGTAATCCGTAATAAAGGAAGAGGGAAACAGCCGCCACCAGCGAGGTGATAAACCCTTTATTCAGGAGGACAGGCAATTTTTCGCTCCCTTCCAGGTAAATGTCAGCCCAATTAATAAGCAGGCTGATCAGCATGACCATCGTTACCAGCAGAGAACAGATTTTCAGCAGGAGGATGCGGGAACGGAGATAAAGCCAGAATAAAACCACCAGTTCAGCCGACCAGAACAAGGTGATCTGGTTCCCATCAAACTGGACCGGGGCCACCAGCGAAAGAAAACTCAGGGCCAGTCCGATCAGCAAGGAAACAAAATTGCGGTCCGTGCTTTTCTGCGGGTAGAAGATAACGGCCAGCAACAGGTTAAATAAGCCAAGCAACCCGGTGAAAAGTCCTTTGTACTCCCCGCCCTGCCAGTTATCGAGGATCAGCATGCCCGCGAGGTAATAAAGGAAGCTGGTACTCAGCAACAGCAAAAAATCAAATCCCGTGAATTTATTTTTGAGGCGGATGCTATTGATGATATGCATCACTACAAACAGCAGGTAAAACAGCGTGCCGAACAGGAGCGCTTCCTCACGGGGCAGGGGTTCCTCCGTGAACAATAATCTTTTTGTAAGCCAGCTACCGTAAATAACAGTTGTAAAAACCAGTGCGATCGTATTGATCGCCGGCCAGCGTTTAAACCAGGCCAGTACCATTAACCCGGTATTGAGAATACATAAATAGGTAAACAGGGCTGCATAATTTTCCTGCCCGGTACTAACCAGGAAGGGGGTGGTAAAACCGCCGATCGTGGCCAGTATGGCCAGCTCCTGCCGGTTATAAAAAAGGGAGAGAAAGACACCCAGTGAAGAAATGATCACCATAAAAACGAATGCAGCAGACTGCCCGATCAGGTGATACTCGTGAAAAGCGTACGCAACACTGAAATAAAATACTGTCAGACCGCCCCCTACGAGTACGGAGCTGAAGGAACGGTACTGGTTACGGAAATAATGGGCCAGTGCCAGGAGGATGCTTCCGCTGATCAGCCCGATGATCACCCGGCCGCCCTCATGGACCCAGTCCTTGTCAATAGCGTATTTGATAAAGAAAGAGATCCCCAGCACCAGGATGGCAATACCGATTTTGTTGGTGATATTTTCCCCGATGAATTTTTCATAATCGGTACCCTCTTTTTTATTCCTGTCAATAAAACCCGGAATATAAGGGGCTTTGTCACTGACGGGTTTATCCTTTATTTCATTGGCAGGAATGACCGGTTTGAGCAGCTCCGGCAGGGTGGGGCCAGTTATAAATGGTTCTTCTTTTGGTTTGATTGATTCCGGTACCGGAACGGGTTTCACTTCCTTGCGGGTGTCCGGGGGCTTTGACTCCGTTACGGGTTTGAACGTTTCAGCGGTCTTCCCTTCATTTCTTTCCCGGCTTAGTTTATTGATTTCGGAGCTAAGCTTTTTTACCTGGTCGTAAAGAGATTCAAGCAGTCGCTGCTGTTCACCAGTCCGGTTCAGGATACTGATCAGGAGGATCAATAAGACTACCGGTATCAGGATAACCAGGATAATAATTCCGACCATCGTGCATATTTTGGTTTACAATAGCAGCCGTTTGAAATGCCAGGGAGGTGAAATACTAAAATGGTTCGCCGGCGTTGATCACAGTTTGATATCTAAATATACCGGGCAATGGTCAGAATGTTTTACATCGGGGTATATTTCTGCGTCTTTCAGTTGTTTTTTTAAAGGTTCAGTAACATTTATATAGTCGATTCTCCAGCCTTTATTGTTGAGCCGTACGGAAGGGAAACGCTGGCTCCACCAGCTATACCGGTGAGGCTCAGGGTGAAAGGCCCTGAAGGTATCGGTCCAGCCGCTTTCCAGGAATTTGGTCATCCATTCCCGCTCGGCAGGCAGGAAGCCGGATGAATTTTTATTTCCCCTGGGATCATGGATATCGATTTCCCGGTGGGCGATATTGTAATCCCCGCAAAGGATCAGTTTGGGATATTTCTTTTTCAGTTTATTCAGCCAGGCCAGGGATTCATCCAGCCAGGCATATTTGAAGTCCTGCCGTTCGTCCCCGCTGGTACCACTGGGGAAATATGCGTTAATGAGGCGGGTGTCCCCGAAGTCCAGCTGGATCACGCGGCCTTCATCATCACTGGGTCCATGGCCATTGCCCAGTTCCACCTTATCGGGTTTTATTTTGGTAAACACGGCGACGCCGCTGTATCCTTTCTTTTGGGCGCTGAACCAGTAATCATGATAACCCAGTTCATTCAGTAATTTGGTATCCACATCTCCTTTAACCGCTTTAGTCTCCTGCACACAGATCACATCGGCCGGGTTGGTCCGGAGCCAGTCGATAAAGCCTTTTTTAATGGCGGCCCTTATACCATTCACATTGTAGGAAATGATTCGCATTGTATTAATGATTAAATTGTCCGGCAATTTACAGCTATCTATGGATGCATCCGTAAAATCGAAGACCGCTCCTGTAATACCGCCTAAAGTGCCTGTTTACCTGGAAGGACCCAAGAGCCGGGGCTATGAATTGTTATTTGCCTTCCGGGTGTTCAAACAATTTATCAAGGGATTCAGGGCGCTGCACTTTGTGGGTCCCTGCGTAACCGTTTTTGGTTCTGCCCGTTTCAAAGAAGATCATCCTTATTATGAGCAGGCCCGGGAATTTGGCAAACGCATTGCTCAATCTGGTTTTACCACCCTGACGGGAGGCGGACCCGGGATAATGGAAGCGGCCAACCGGGGTGCCTTTGAAAACGGGGGCAAATCCGTCGGATGCAATATTCAGCTGCCCTTTGAGCAGAAAGTAAATCCTTACCTGCATAAATCAGTGACCTTTGAGCATTTTTTTGTCCGCAAAGTACTGCTGGTTAAATATTCCTATGCCTTTATTATCCTCCCGGGCGGGTTTGGGACCATGGACGAGTTGTTTGAAACGCTGACCCTGGTACAGACAAAGACCATCAGCCAGTTCCCGGTGGTGCTTTTCGGAACCGAATATTATAAATGCCTGATGGCTACGATCACGGAAATGGAAAAACAGGGGACCATTTCCCCGGGAGATATGAGCCTGGTATTGCTGACCGACAGTGTGGAGGATGCCATGGCGCATATCACCAATTATATCCGCAGCAATTACAAAGTGAAACCCCGGAAACGGCACTGGTGGTTGCTTGAAAAGCGATAACAGGGTTTGTGTACTCTTTACACAAAAGTAGTACCTTCATAAATAAATTCCGGTTATGTTAGTTAAACGATTGCTGCCTGTACTCCTGTTTACAGGATTGGTACAGCTGGCTTATGCCGAAACCCCTGTTACCATCAGTTCTCCCAATAATAATATTCAGCTCACGGTTTATCATCGGGCGGATGGTTCCTTGCAGTATGCGGTGACTTATAAAGAGAAACCCGTGATCAACCCTTCCGGCCTGGGTATGAAACTGACCAGCCCACAGGTATCCCTTTTGCAATTTGACCTGGAGGCTGCTGACTCTGCTGTAACAGATGAAAGCTGGAAACCGGCCTGGGGTGAACAAAGCACTATCCGCAATAATTATAAGCAACTGCTGCTGAAACTAACTGACCGTTCCGGTTCCGGCATCCGGTTGCAAATTGTATTCCGTGTTTTTGATGACGGCGTGGGGTTTCGTTATATATTCCCGCAGCAGGCGAAACTAAATCATTTTATACTTGCGGATGAACGGACACAGTTTGCTGTGACAGGCGATCATACTGCTTTTTGGATACCGGGGGACTATGATACCAATGAGTATGCCTATTATACCAGTCCGCTCAGTAAGATCGATGCGTCCGGCGGCGGGGGCGCCCGGGAGATTAGTACCAGGACTTTCTTTGATAAGCATGCCGTGCAGACCCCGCTGATGATGAAATCGGCGGAGGGCTTGTATATTAATTTGCATGAAGCCGCATTGCTGAACTACCCGGCCATGAACCTCGTACTGGATAAACCGACCTATACATTCAGTTCCCACCTGGTGCCGGATGCTGTGGGCAATAAAGCATACCTGCAGGCGCCATTCTCCACTCCCTGGAGAACGGTCATTGTAAGTGATAAGGCCACGGAGATACTGGCTTCCAGGCTGATTCTGAACCTGAACGAACCTTCCAAAATACCGGATGCAACTGAATGGATAAAACCCCAGAAAATGGTGGGTGTATGGTGGGAAATGCATGTGGGCAAGAGCAGCTGGGATTACAGTGGCGGCCAGGTTGGTTCACAGCAATCCACGCGGGTACCGCACGGAGCTACTACGGCCAATGTGAAAAAATATATTGACTTTGCGGCCAGGAACGGGATCCGGGGCGTGCTGGTGGAAGGATGGAATACCGGCTGGGAAGACTGGTTCGGGCAATGGAAAGAAGATGTGTTTGATTTTGTAACGCCCTACCCGGATTTTGATGTAAACGAGCTGCAGCAATTTGCAGCGGCAAAGGGGGTTCAGCTCATTATGCACCACGAAACCTCTGGTTCTGCGACAAATTATGAAAGATGGATGGATACGGCTTACCGGTTTATGAACCAGCATGGATACGCGGCAGTGAAAACCGGCTATGTTGGTAAAATCATTCCCAGGGGCGAGCATCATGACGGGCAATGGATGATCCGCCATTATGAAAGAGTTGCTTCCAAAACAGCCCAATACCATATCATGCTGGATGCACACGAACCGGTTCGGCCCACGGGTTTGCACCGGACCTATCCCAACTGGCTGGCCAGTGAAGCGGCCCGGGGGAATGAATTCAATGCCTGGAGTGTGGGCAACCGGCCGGATCATGAAACGATTCTGCCCTTTACCCGCCTGATGGGCGGACCGATGGATTATACACCGGGAATTTTCAAGATCAAAATGAGCACCTATAACCCGGAGAAAAAAGAACAGGTGCATACCACGCTCAGCAAACAACTGGCCCTGTATGTAACCATGTACAGCCCGTTGCAGATGGCGGCCGATCTCCCGGAAAACTATGAAGCGCGGATGGATGCTTTCCAGTTTATTAAGGATGTGGCCGTAGACTGGGATGATTCAAAGATACTGGAAGCGGAACCCGGGGATTATGTGATCATTGCCCGTAAGGCAAAAGGGAAGAACGACTGGTTCCTGGGCGCTATCACGGATGAGAATACCCGTAATTTCGCCGAAACTTTATCCTTCCTGGACGCGGACAAGAAATATGTGGCCACGATCTACCGCGACGCCGACAGTGCGCACTGGCAGCATAACCCGGAAGCATACCTGATCGAGAAATTCATTGTGGATTATAAGACAGTGTTGAAAATAAAACTGGCCCCGGGCGGGGGAACAGCCGTAAGTTTGATGCCGGCAAAAGCCGATGAACTTAAACAGATTAAAAAATATAAAAAATGACAGCAGCCGATATTCTGGGATATGCAGCCGGGGCCTTAACAGCCTTTACCTTTTTACCGCAGGTGTTAAAGACATGGAAAGAAAAGTCCGCCAAGGATATTTCACTTTATATGTTTGTGATCGCTTTTGTGAATGAGATCATGTGGCTGGTATATGGGGTTATGATTGATAACTGGGTAATCATACTTACCAATGCCGTGATGCTGGTAATGTCCGGTATTATGATCATGTTGAAACTAAAATACAATCACCAATAAGCATGGAGATCAATACAATTATCTGGGACCTGGGCGGTGTGCTGATCGACTGGAATCCGGATTATGTGTTTAACGAGCAGTATTTTGAATCCGCCCAAAAAAGGGACTATTTCTTTCAGCATGTATGCACGCATGACTGGAATGAAGAGCAGGATGCGGGACGTTCTATTGTGGAAGCCACACAACTGCTGGTAACCCGCTTCCCCGACTGGGAAAAACAGATCCGGGATTATTATGGCCGCTGGACCGATATGCTGAACGGGCCGGTGCAGGACACGGTGGACCTGTTCCGGGAACTGATTGATATGAACCGGTATAAGCATTATGCGCTGACCAACTGGCAGGCGAACCTGTTTGATATTGCCCTGGTGCGTTATAATTTCCTGCACTGGTTTGATGGCCGGGTGGTCAGCGGGGAGGAGAAAACGAGGAAACCCTTTCCGGATTTTTACCAGCGTTTGCTGGACCGGTATGCGGTGGAGCCCGGGAAAGCCCTTTTTATTGATGATAACCTGCGGAATGTAAAAGCGGCGGAAGGGCTGGGTATCACCAGTATTCATTTTCAGTCGCCTGCACAACTGAGAGCATCACTGAAGGAAAGAAATATTTTATAACCTGATATTTTCTGTATGCCTGTCCTGTTTGGAATACTTGCCATTATTACCCTGGTCCTGGTTCTTTTGTACAATAACCTGGTCCGGAAGAAGAATGCAGTGGAGAATGCTTTTTTCTCCATGGATGTGATGCTGAAGAAAAGGTATGACCTGATCCCGCAACTGGTGGAAACCGTACAAGGTTATATGCACCATGAAAGAGAACTGCTGACCGGGCTTACGGAATTGCGTCAAAAGATCTTGGTGGACCAACTCCCCACCAATGAAAAAGTGAAACTGGACAATGAGATCAATACGATCCTGCAACAGGTGCGGGTGCAGTTTGAGAATTATCCCGGGCTGAAAGCCAGTGAAAATTTTCTACGCCTGCAGGGTGCGATCAATGAGACTGAAGAACAGCTGGCCGCTTCCCGCCGCTATTACAATGCAGCGGTGAATGATTACCACAATGCGATTGAAACATTTCCATCTTCCCTGATGGCCTCCTGGGCCGGTATGGGCCAGAAGGAGTATTTTGCTATCGGGGAAGCGGAGAAAACCGTACCGGGTGTATCCATCAAATAAGTCCTGAGCCATGCCAGAACAGAAAGACTTCAATACATTTTATGAAAAAGAACTAAAAGAACTGCTGGTTCCGCTGGAAGCCGAACGTAAGAAAATAAAGAAGCAGGGCGTAACCGGGTTCCTGTTCCTGGGAGTGGCAGCTGTCTTTTTCATTTTTGCGGTTACAGAAACCGGTACAGCAGCAGTCGTAGCCGCTGTTATTACTTTTGTTACAGCAATCGTTTTTCTCGTGTTGTTTGGTCTCCGGAAAAATAAGTTCACCCGTAATTTTAAAGGAGTCATTGTAAGCCGGGTGATTCAGTTTATCGACCCTTCGTTGAAATACAACCCCAGGCTCAGTATCAGCAAGGAGGATTATATGAGCAGCGGCCTTTTTGTGGAGCGGCCGGACCGGTACACCGGGGATGATTATATCGAAGGGATGCACGGGAAAACTGTTTTTTGTTTTTCCGAGTTACACACGGAACGGCAGGTAAGTACAGGTAAAAGCAGTCATTGGGAAACGATTTTTAAGGGGTTGTTTTTTATTGCTGATTTTAATAAACATTTTTCCGGCCGTACCTATGTATGGCGGGAGGGCCGGCCGCAGGTGAATTTCCTGACCCGTATTTTTTCCTCCTTTGCCTCGAGCCTGGAAAAGGTAAAGCTGGAAAGTGTGGAATTTGAAAAGCGGTTTACGGTCTACAGCAGCGACCAAGTCGAAGCCCGCTATATCCTCACACCTTCCTTTATGGAACGGGTAGTCCGCCTGCAGGACAGGATGGGGGAAGGGACTTGCCTTTCTTTTGTGAATACCAATATTAATGTGGCAGTACCGGTCAGGGAAGCGCTCTTTGAACCCTCCGTTTTCAGCGCCAATGATTTCAGCCGGCTGGAGGATTTCCGGGCCACCCTGCAGATCGTTTACGATATCATTGATGAGCTGAAGCTGAACCAGCGGTTGTGGACGAAGGAATAGGGGTTAGTCGGTAGTTAGTAGTCGATAGTCGATAGTCAAAAGCCCGCTTCCCAGCCGGGTCTTTTTTTATTCTAACACGGGTCTCATCCACCTCTCTGCCTCCTCCATTGACATGCCTTTACGTTTGGCATAGTCCTCCAGTTGATCTCTGCTGATCTTACCCAATCCGAAATAATGGCTTTGCGGATGCCCGATATACCATCCGCAAACAGAAGCCGGCGGATTCATTGCCAGGCTTTCGGTGAGGGTGATGCCAATATTTTCGGTTACGTTCAGCAGTTCAAACAGTTTGATTTTCTCCGTGTGATCCGGGCAGGCCGGGTAACCGGGTGCCGGCCGGATACCCTTGTATTCTTCACGGATCAGTTGCGCATTGCTGAGTTGTTCGGCCTTATCATATCCCCAGAATTCCTTCCGGGTTTGCTGGTGCAGGCATTCGGCAAAGGCTTCCACCATACGATCCGCGAGGATCTGCACCAGGATTTTATTGTATTCATCATGATCCGCGGCAAAGCGGTCGATATGTTTTTTGGCACCGTGAATGGTTACGGCAAAAGCGCCCATATAGTCGATGGCGGCCCCCTGTTCCCCGGAGGGGGAACTTAGTTCGCTGCTGTCTTTCAGGCCCGGCTGGCCCGTCAGAGCAGCAAGATTTTTTTCCAGCGTTTGACCTGTTTGGAACAGGGCTTCTTCGTTTTTCGGACCGGTGCCCGGGGATGGGCCGTACTGCTGGGGTTTAACGAAATCTGCCAGTGAAAAGCAGGGCTGCCCCACGGCTTTCTTCAACTGCTGACGCAGCATTTCCAGTTTCACTTCTCCGTTATCTGTCCGAAGGGTAATGGTGTCGGCATTATTGCTGCTGGCGGGCCAGAAACCGATCACGCCATCGGCAGAGAACCATTTTTCATCAATGATCTGTTTCAGCAATTTCTGGGCATCGGCAAAGAGCCGGTTGGCTTCAACCCCGAAGATCTTATCGGATAATACTTCCGGAAAATGACCCGGCATTTCCCAGGCAATAAAGAAGGGACCCCAGTCAATATATTTTGCGAGGGTGCCGAGGTCGTATCCTTTCAGCACTTTGACCCCGCTCACCGCCGGTTGCACCGGTTTG
The DNA here is from genome assembly GCA_016219985.1 of Sphingobacteriales bacterium. GTDB lineage: Bacteria > Bacteroidota > Bacteroidia > Chitinophagales > Chitinophagaceae > JJ008. The sequence continues at coordinate 63,614 of JACRJO010000015.1, forward strand.
TAATTCTTCCAGTCGAAATATTCCTTGGTGATCACGGCTTCGGTGTAAGGAATCAGGTCTTTTTTATTTTTATGGAGAAACTGGTACCGCAGGGCATCGTATTCATCCCTTGTTTTTTGCAGCAGGATCTCTTTCTCTTTGCTTAATAAGGTGCTTACGGCTGTTACGCTCCGGGAGGCATCGAGTATATGCAGGACCCCGTTATCATATTGCGGGGCGATCTTCACCGCCGTATGCATCCGGGAGGTGGTGGCGCCGCCGATCAGCAGGGGCTGCTTCATGTTGCGGCGTTTCATTTCATGGGCCACATGCACCATCTCATCCAGGGAAGGCGTGATCAGGCCACTCAGCCCGATGATATCCGCTTTTTCTTTTTCGGCGGTATCCAGGATCTTATCAGCCGGGACCATGACGCCAAGGTCAACGATATCATATCCATTACAGCCCAGTACCACGCCTACAATATTCTTCCCGATATCATGCACGTCACCTTTTACCGTGGCGAGCAATACTTTCGGTACATTCCCCTTGGCGGCATTGGGGTTGTTTCGTTTTTCTTCTTCAATAAATGGTGTCAGCCAGGCCACGCTTTTCTTCATCACCCGGGCGCTCTTTACCACCTGAGGCAGGAACATCTTGCCGGCCCCGAAGAGATCACCCACCACATTCATCCCGGCCATTAACGGGCCCTCGATCACATCCAGTGGTTTGGGGTATTTTAGACGGGTTTCTTCCGTATCAATATCAATATAATCGGTAATGCCGTTGACCAGCGCATGTTTCAGCCGCTCTTCCACGCTGGTATTTCTCCAGGCCTCGTCTTTCACTTCCACCTTGCCTTTGGCCTTTACGGTTTCCGCAAATGCGATCAGCTTTTCCGTGGCTTCGTTGTTGTCATTGTTCCGGTTCAGGATCACATCTTCACAAAGTTGCCGCAACTGCGGTTCAATCTCATCATAGACCACCAGCTGGCCCGCATTGACAATACCCATGTCCATACCGGCTTTGATGGCATGGAAAAGAAATACACTGTGCATGGCTTCCCGCACATGGTCATTGCCCCGGAAGGAGAAGGAAAGATTGCTCACTCCGCCACTAACCTTGGTCAGGGGCATCCTGCGTTTGATTTCGCGGGTGGCCTCAATAAAATCCACCCCGTAATTATTGTGTTCTTCCATGCCGGTGGCGATCGCGAAGATATTCGGGTCGAAAATAATATCCTGCGGGTCATAGCCGACCTGTTCCGTGAGGATCTTATACGCCCGGCTGCAGATTTCAATTTTTCGTTCCCGGGTATCGGCCTGTCCTTTTTCATCAAAAGCCATTACAATAACGGCCGCGCCATAACTCTGGCAGATGATCGCCTGTTCGATGAACTTCGCTTCCCCTTCTTTCATGGAAATGGAATTCACGATACATTTTCCCTGCACACATTTCAGCCCCGCTTCGATGATCTCAAATTTAGAGCTGTCGATCATGACGGGGATCTTCGCGATATCCGGTTCGCTTTGCAGCAGGTTCAGGAAAGTGGTCATGGCTTTCACCCCGTCAAGCAGGGCGTCGTCCATATTCACATCCAGTACCTGGGCGCCGTTTTCCACCTGCTGGCGGGCCACGCTCAGGGCCTCTTCGTATTGATTATCCCGGACAAGACGGGCAAATTTTTTGGAACCGGTCACATTCGTTCTTTCACCGACGTTCACAAAATTGGTTTCCGGACGGACGACCAGGGGTTCTAACCCGGCTAACCGTAAATAAGGCCTGATAACGGTGGTCTCTTGCATTTATGAGTTCTTTTTTACAAATAACTTCCGGATCATTGAAAAGTTATTTACAACGAGTATAAGGATGGATAGCAGTAATAAGAAATGGGGAGTCGTCATACTAATGCCGTTTCCACCACAGGCAGGGCCCGGGGTGTGATTTGTTTTACGTGTTCCGCAATATGTTTGATATGATCCGGGGTGGTGCCGCAGCAGCCGCCCACAATATTTACAAATCCCTCCTTTGCCCATTCCTCCAGGTAGTGACCGGTGTCTTCCGGGTGTTCATCGTACTCACCCATGGCATTCGGCAAACCTGCATTGGGGTATGCGGAGACATAACAACCGGCGATCTGGGACAGCTCCTCGATATGCGGGCGCATTTCTTTTGCTCCCAGGGCACAGTTCAGGCCCACGCTCAGTGGTTTTGCATGCATCACCGAAGTATAAAACGCTTCCAGGGTCTGTCCGCTCAGGGTACGGCCGGAGGCATCGGTAATTGTGCCGCTGATCATGACCGGCAAAGAAGGTTTCTTTGTATCCCTGAAATATTTTTTGATCGCAAAAATGGCTCCTTTGGCATTGAGGGTGTCAAAAATGGTTTCGATCAGTAACAGGTCAACCCCCCCGTCCACCAATCCCTTTACCTGTTCATAATAGGCGTTTACCACCTCGTCGAAAGTCACGGCCCGGAACCCGGGGTTGTTGACATCCGGGGAAAGCGACAAAGTTTTGTTGAGTGGGCCAATGGCACCGGCCACCCAGGCTTCTTTGCCTGACTGGCGGATGGCTTCCCTTGCGCAGCGGGCGGCGGCCACATTCAGTTCATAAGCCAGGGACTGCATTTCATAATCGGCCATGGCAATGACCGTACTGCTGAATGTATTGGTTTCAATAATATCCGCACCGGCATCGAGGTATTGTTTATGGATTCCAATAATGATATCCGGCCGGGTAAGGTTCAGCAGGTCATTGTTGCCCTTTACATCACAGGGCCAGTCTTTAAAACGCTCGCCCCGGTAATCGGCCTCAGTCAGTTTATGCCGCTGGATCATGGTCCCCATGGCGCCATCAATGACCAATATGCGTTCTTTCAAACAATCCTGGATTGTTTTCATACTTGTCTGGTTTGCGAACTATAAACGTTGGGAAACTATGGAGGGATTCCGTACCGTTTATTAGTTCTGTTTTCCCCCGGGAGCCGGAGGGTCAGGCCGAACAATAAACAAATCCGCCTGAATGTCCCGCAAAACTAAGCTTTATACCCTTAAAAAACAAGCAGGGAAAGCACGCAGGCCCTTTCCCTGCATTTCATCGAAAGTTTCGTGAAAACAGGGTCACAGGGCATCATTACCAGGGAGTTAATGATTTACATACTTTTCAACGGGGAGGCGGTTTTGAAGGCTGCGGGCCAAGGTCATTTCATCTGCATATTCCAGCTCCCCGCCAAAGGCAATGCCCCGGGCAATGGTGGTGATACGGACAGGATGGGGTTGCAGTTTCTTCTGGATATAATAAATGGTTGTATCTCCCTGGATGGTGGGATTGAGGGCGAAGATGAGCTCTTCTGTTTTTTCTTTTTTAACCCGGTTAACAAGGCTTTCAATATGCAGCTGGTCCGGACCAATCCCGTCCAGCGGGGAAATAATGCCGCCGAGAATATGATAAATGCCATTGTACTGCTGGGTGCTTTCGATCGCAATAACATCCCGGATGCTTTCCACCACACAGATGATCTCCTGCTTCCGGGCCGAATTGGCACAGATGGAACAAATATCCCCGTCGGCCACATTGAAACAGCGCTGGCAGAATTTTATTTCACCCCGCATCCGGGCGATCACTTCACTAAACTGGTTTACTTCCTTTGAATCCTGTTTTAATAAATGCAGTACCAGGCGCAAAGCGGTTTTCTTTCCAATACCGGGAAGTTTGGAAAACTCATTCACTGCATTTTCCAGTAAGGAAGAGGAGAATTGCATGTGGCAAAGATAACCCGGAGGGTTGAGCTGCCCGCTCCCGGGTCGCGGATTTCTTGAAAAAAGAGGGTGTTTTACAGGTTGATATCAATATCGAATTCGTTTATCCAGTTCGCCTTAATGGTTATTTTCCGGCCCAGGGGGGTTACCCGTTCAGGTTGTTTGCGGGCGCCTATGAACTGCCCCGGATCCCAGACTCCGTTCTTATTCTGGTCATACAGAATGCGGAGTTCGTAATCGCCGGGCATAAAAAGTGCCTCTGTGAATTCGGTTCCGGACAAGGGGAATGATTTAAAAAGCGCCTGGTTCAGGATTACCTGCAGTACCGGGTTTTTACCGGGGTCGAGATTGCGGAACCGGATCTTCAGGGTGCCGTAATCCGTTTTTTTCTTTGTAACAAAGCTAAGGGTGTCGGATTTTAGTAATTTTTTCCCGGTGCTGTCTTCTGCAAAATCCTTATCGAGCACCAGGTTGTACAGGGTGTTTTCTTTCCAGCTGTTTATAAGGGTAACAGCCATAGCGCTGCTGTCCTTTTCAATGAGCAAGCCGGTTACCGGCTGAAAGGTTGTATCCGTATAAAGCCGGAGGCCGTTGCTGTCGAAGGTTTTCAAAGGGTTTTCAAAGCTCAGTTTTAAATCAGCAAGCAAATCCTGCTGGTTATTGGCGAGGTTGGTTTGAAATTTTAAACGCTTATCTGCCGGGGCGCCTGGTTTATTGCGCTGCCCGCCTGCGCCGGCTGATTCGGCCACGTAGGGGGGTGTAGCTTCCTTTTTGGCAAAAGCATAAAGTGTCAGGCTATCGTTTTTCTGCCCGGGTATTACCGGTTGATCCGCAAAGGCAAAATATTGTTTTTCCCCCATATAACGGCGGGTACCTCCTTCATCTTTTAATGCATAGATTGCATAGGTGCGGGCCGGTAGATTCTTAAAATGAAACCGGCCTTTCCCGTCCAGCCGGGCGATGTATTTGGGCTTTTCTTTTACGACGGCTGAATCCTCCTGGCTGGTATGCAGCATGACGATCAGGGTGCTGTCGGGTTTTGCTGTTTCAGCCAGCAAGACCTGCCCCTCCAGTTCAAGTGAATCGATATACGAGCCGGTGGAAAAAGTGAACTTGAAATCCTTCACCACATTTCCTTCGGTAATATCCCGGATGGCTTTTCCAAAATCAAGGGAGTAAGTGGTATTTGATTCCAGGGTGTCTTTCAATTTGACAGTGACCTCCTTTAACCTGAAATCCACCACGGGGTTTGTTTTGGCCAGGGGAGAAACCAGTAAGTTTTCCTGGATATTCTGTACATCCACGAATTCATCAAAACTAAATACGATCTTATTCCCGCGGAAGTTGACCGTGGAATCACCGGGACTGGATTTCAGCAACACCGGCGGAATACTGTCCCGGGGACCGCCCTGCGGGGGCACGATATTGGCACAGCCGGGCCCGTTGATGACAGTACCTGTCAGGAAGACCAGGGAACATAAAGTTGATATGAAAATACCTTTGCGCATGCAGGTGCAAACTTACAGGGTTTGCGCCAGAGAATTGTTGGTGAAATCCTAAAAGGTTATAGTGGCGAAATTGCCTGTATAGGGCAACGAAGTATTTACCTGTTCGCCTTGCGGCGAAGCAGGTAGCAATAGGGTTGGCCACGAAATCACACGAAAGGGCACGAAAGGAATTGCCTGCGGCAATTTTGCTTAGCCACGGATTACACGAATTCCCACAGATTCTTTCTTTAATATATTTACAACCATACCTGTTGGAAGAGATTTCACCTGCTATGTAGTATGCGATCTGTGTATAACCGTGTAGCCTGCTCGTCTCGCGGCTAAGCGGGCCGGGCAAGCAGGTCCGGGCCAAAACTTTACCACTCGCCGTAAGGCGCGAAGGTAAAGTTTTCGTGCCCTTTCGTGTGATTTCGTGGCCCCCATCCTTCGCCGCCCGATTCGCCAAGGCGCAGCGAGGCAACAGGCGAATCATCAGCGGTCAGGCTTCGGTGTCTTCCTCACTTTCAAGTTCATGCAGGGCGACTGCCATATTATTCGTCTTTACAAAATTGCACCAATGGCAATCTTCCCTGCCGCAGCCGGTATAAAAATCGCGGTCCCGGATCTTTTCCCAGGTACTGCTTACCTGCTGGGTGACCGTGGTGATATCAGCCGGGGTGATCAGTATTTTTTCCTTCCGGTAATTTTTCTTTTTATCGGGCTCAATGAAATCAAATTCAGTGCTGGTCACTTTCCAGTCTTTTTGTTCATAATTGTCCACGAGAATTTTATAGAAAACAGCCTGCCGCCAGTAATCCCCGCCATTGGGTTGTTTGTCCGAAGGTCCCTTGGTCTTGGGCAGGGCTTTGTCCGGGTCGCCGGTCTTATAATCCACCACGGTCACCGATTTTCCGTCAAACTCCAGCTTATCCAGCTTGCCTTTCAGCGGCACATCCTTTACCACTACGTTCCGGATGTTCCGTTCAATAGCGACGATCTTGTTAAACTGACCAATGTATTTAGTATAGTAATTTCCCAATACTTCCGGGCCGTATTCCATCCGCCGGTCAAACTGCTCTTTGGTAAAACTTTCCCGGTGCCGGTGCATATACCATTCAAAATCGGCAATGAATTCTTCTTTGGTGGGGAACTGTTCTTTGCCGCTGTCCTGCATTTTCCGGAACAGCTTTTCGAGGGCATGGTGGACCGCAGAACCAAATTCAGTGGCTTCGTTCTTGGGGGAAGGGATCCGGATCAGGTTCTTGAAATAGAACTCCAGCGGGCAGTTCAGGTAATTATTGAGGGCGGTTACATTCATGACAAATTTCTCGAGGACACGGCCGATATATTCCTCCTCTATTTTTTCAATTTCCGGTGCGGCAGCCCGGGCAAAACCCAGGGCGGCAAATTCACTGATCACCGCTTCATCGATGATCATTTTCTCAACCGGTAAATGGTGTTTGTCCAGGATCTCGGCAATAAACATCGAGGGCTCCATTTCTTTCCCGTCGTTTTTAAACCGGCTGTAAGAAATATAGAGATGTTGCTCTGCCCGGGTAAGGGCCACATAAAACAAACGGCGCAGTTCTTCCTCCTCATTGCCACGGGATCCGGAGGAGAAAAGGGTATCGGGCAGTTTGTATCCTCCGCCCGGTTTTCTTTTCTTTTCCCAGAGACTGGCATTGCAGCCGGCCACAAATACATGTTCAAATTCCAGTCCTTTAGACCCGTGGGCGGTCATCAGGTTAATGCCTTTGTCGCTGCCGCTGACCTGCACAAGCGGCAGGGAAATATCTTCCTTTTCCATCAATTCCACCAGGTTGACCAGTTGCTGCAGGTTCAGGAACGGGTTCCGGTGTGTTTCTTCCTTGATAAAATCAAACAGGCCTGTCAGGGTCTGCAGCTGCCAGTGTTTATCCGGTTGCTGCATGATATGGCTCAGCACCCCCGCCTCCCGTATCAGGGCTTCAAACAAATGCTGCAGGGTGAGATTGGATACATCCCCCTGCAGTTTTTCCAGGGCGCCGGAGGCTTTTTTTAGCCCGCTGTGCAGCCCGTTGCTGAAAAGATCTTTGGCCGGCGCTTTGGCTTTTTCGGTCAGGGCCTGGCGGATGGAATAACCGTTGCCGCTGTATTTTTTATCGGCTACTTCCATGGTCAGTTTGTCGATCTCCACGGGCGGCACAGCAAACCAGTCAAAGTGCAGGATCTCAAACAGCATTTCATCCCCGCTGAAGGGGATATCGTGTTCGGAAGCAAGGTATTTCAGTACCAGGATGATCTTTTGGGCCAGGGGTAATTCAAGAATATTCAGATTGCGTTTACTGTACACCGGTATCTCCAGCTGTTTGAAATACCGGGTGAGTTCTTCGCCGTATTTATTTTCCTTGTAAATAATCCCGATTTGCCCGGGCTGGACGCCTGTGGCCAGCAGCTGCTGTACTTTCTTAACCATACCGGTCATTTCGAGCCGCTGGGTTTCATATTCCTGTAAGCGGGGTTGATGAACGAGGTGCCTGATTGTATCATTCGAGGAAAGGAGGTCCTTGCTTAATCCTTCGATCTGTTTCACCAGCCGCTCTTCGTTACGGTCGATCAGGGTCTTTGAAATATCCAGGATCGGCTGCGTGGAGCGGTAATTATTCGTCAGCACCACGGTCACGAGATCCTTGCTGTAATTGCCGGCAAACTGCAGCATATTTTCCACACTCGCCCCCTGGAAGCGGTAAATACTCTGGTCGTCATCGCCCACGACGAATACATTGGGTTTATCCCAGTAACTGATCAGCAGTTCCACCAGCCGGTTTTGTGTGCCGCTGGTATCCTGGTATTCATCCACCAGGATGTACTGGTACCGTTCCTGGTAATCCGCCAGCAGGTTTTTGTTTTCTTCAAAGGCGCGGATCACCCAGTTGATCATGTCGTCAAAATCATAACGGTTCCGTTTACGCATCAGCGCCTGGAATCGGTCAAATTCGCCCACCGCGGCCCGGAGTTTCTCCATCCGATCCTTTTCTTCATCGAGCTTGTCCTGCTTGAGATCACCGGCATTGAAATTCCTGGACTTCCTTTTATAGATAAATTCATCCCGGAGAGGGAGTCCTTCGAGGTATTCGTCGATCCGTTCATTGATAAAGGCCGGGGTCCAGCCTTCTTTTTTCATGTTACTGAAGAGGGACTGCAGGTTCTTTACTTCGAAGTATACGTCGCCGCGGTATCTTTTCAGCGGGTGATTTTTCGGAAAGGAGTCGATCAGGTCTTTAAAGAGCTGGATCTTTTCCAGTTCCGATACCGGGTCCAGGGCCGTTTTTTCAAAAAGCCCCAGGTTTTCCTGGATAATATCATTGCAAAAAGCATGGAATGTATAGAGGTTGACTTTATACGCATCCGGCCCGATAAATTGCAACAGCCGCCTGCGCATGGCCACCACGCCGGCATCGGTATAGGTCAGGCAGAGAATATTTTCCGGAACGGCATCCGTCTCCAGCAGGATCTTCCCGATCCGGCTGGCCAATATCTGGGTCTTGCCGGTTCCGGGACCGGCGATCACCATGACGGGACCTTCGAGGGTGGAAACGGCGACCCGCTGCTGCTCATTCAGCTTCTCAAATTCTTCCGCAAATTTTCTCTCGGTTTTTTCTTTATTGAGTGACATCTTTTTTCCCGAACTTTTCAGGTAGGTAATAGTTATTCAAACGAATTTAAACCAATAATCCGCATGGCGGTGCATACAATTAAAACCATACAAAAAATTCCGGTTTCCCCGGACCGGGCCTGGGCTTTTTTTTCCAACCCGGCCAATCTCCGGCTTCTTACACCCGAAGGGATGGGGTTTTCGGTTATTTCAGAGCTGTCCGGGTCGCCGGTTTATGCGGGGCAACTGATCGAATATACCGTCAAACCGGTGGGCGGAATTCCGCTGTACTGGATGACGGAGATCACGCAGGTAAAGGAAGGGCTGTATTTTATCGATGAGCAGCGGATGGGGCCGTATAAACTATGGCATCACCAGCATCATTTCAAAGCGATTCCCGGCGGCGTGGAAATGACGGATATCCTGCATTATAGAAACCGTTTCTGGGTGCTGGGAGGGCTGGCCCATTTTCTTTTTGTAAAAAATAAACTGCGCAGTCTTTTTGACTACCGCCGGGTAAAAGTGGAAGAATTATTCGGCAGATGGGAAGAGAAAGTTTCCTGATCAAACGGCTTCCTGGTTCAGTACCCTCATCATCGAGATCACATTCGATACATTCAGCTTCTTAAAGATATTATACCGGTGCACTTCAACGGTACGCTGGGAAATGGATAGTTTTTCAGCAATATCATGAGAAGACAGCCCCTCCCGGATCATGCTGATGATCTCGAGCTCCCGTTTGGTGAGGGAGTAAACCCGGTTTGTTGTGCTGTCCTCATTGTTGTCTGACAGCATCCTTTCAGCCAGCTGGTCCTTAATATCACCGGCAATGTAATGTGTGCCGTTGTGTACGGTTATTATGGCCTGGATCATTTCGGCAAAGGAAGAGGCCCTGGAAATAAAGCCACTGGCGCCGGCGGCCAGGATTTGTTTGACGGTAGGTAATTGACTGAACAAGGATACCGCGAGTACACGTACCCCGGGAGCTTTTTCTTTAATCGCCCTGACTAAATCAATACCCGGAATCTCCGGCATGGAAACATCAATAATGACCACATCGGGCTGTTTTACTTTTATTTCCTGGAGGGCTTGCTGTCCGTCGGTAGAAACACCGGCAATGCTGAAGCGGCTGTCAATGCTTAACAGGGAGTTCCACATATCAAGCATCATGCGCTGATCATCGATAAGGTAGATTTTGATTCGTTTCATGGTGGATACGGATTTGTACCTGCGGGTTTCCCCGCTTAACTGTAATCAACGTAAAATTATATCTCAATCTGCTTTTTTTATAACCTAAGTCTGTAAAATAAGTACTTATGCTTAATGGATTAACGCATTTACCAGTGTTCCCGGCCGTTTTTTGGGTTTTTTATTTTTGTTGTTTTCTGAAATAATGACTGCAGGGTATTTTTTACGCATTTATTTTATTCCCGCTCTTTTTTTCAGTTCTGTTACCGGCATGACCAGCATCCTGCCAATGGGTTGCTTGTCGCGACAGGTGATGAGCTTCAGCGCCACCGCATCTTTTGGAACGATGAGCGGCTCTGAATAAACCGGGTAATACGCATCGGGAAATGAGTTGTCGAAACTGTAATGAATGGACAGGCCTTCGATCTCGGTGCTCAGTTTGACCACGATGGTATTGCTGTCTTTTTTACTTACTTCAAAAATGGGGTCATAGATACTGGGGGCATATTTCACCCCGGCAGCATCCAGCCGTTCAAAATGTTTTTCCACCCGGGCAGAGAAATCTGTCCAGTTCCTTTTTTCTTTCGGGCTCCAGAGGACTTCGGCGATCGCCATTCCCCTGGGCCAGGTCATGTACTGGGCATGGCGCATCGTATAGACCTGCTCTGTCCAGAGATTGGCCTGGCCTCCTTTGACCAGGGAGGGATCAACGCCTTCCGGCAGGGGTTCAAACTGGTAGGCTTTTTTTAGGCGCAGGGTGGAATAAACGGGTGGTTCAATCACCGCGTCGCCCTGCATATAATCAATATAGGCAAAATCGGTCGGGCTCATCACCACTTCATGTCCCTGCCTCGCAGCTTCAATTCCCCCCTTCATACCGCGCCAGCTCATTACAGCTGCATTGGGTGCGAGACCACCGTCCAGTATTTCATCCCAGCCAATCATTTTCTTTCCCTTGCTGTTGATGATCTTTTCCACTCTTTTTACAAAATAGCTCTGTACTTCATCCAGGTTCTTGAACCCTTGCTTTTGCATCAGGGATTTGATCTGTTCGCTTTTTTCCCAGAAGTTGCGGGCTGTTTCGTCACCTCCCATATGGATGTATTCAAAAGGAAAAAGTTCCGCGACTTCCGTGAATACTTTATCCAGGAATTCAAAGGATTGTTCAAGCGCGGGGCAGATCGTATTATCCAGGGTGCCATAAAAATGCTGTCCCCCGCCGGGCCAGATCATAAATGACTCGCCGGAGTTAACTGCATAATTACCCGGGGTACAGGATAATTCAGGGTAGGAAGCGATGGCCGCGAGGCTATGACCGGGTACATCGATCTCGGGCAGGATGTTTACAAAACGATCCTTTGCATAGCGTACCAGTTCTTTAATGTCTTCCTGTGTATAGAATCCACCATAGGTCCGGGGTTCATCAGCAGCAGGAGGGGAAAACCTTCCAAAGGTTCCGGTCTTATCCACCCGCCAGGCACCGATGTCAGTGAGTTTGGGCAAGCTTTTAATCTGTATCCGCCAGCCCTGGTCATCGGTCAGGTGCAGGTGCAGCAGGTTGAATTTATACTTCACCATCTGGTCGATATAATCCTTTACCTGGGCTACGGTAAAAAAATGCCGGGATACATCGAGCATCAGTCCGCGCCAGGCGAAGCGGGGATAGTCTTCGATCGTGAGTGCCGGTATCACCAGGGCTTTGTTATCCATTTGTACCGGGAAAAGTTGCAGCAATGTTTGTATGCCGTAAAAAATACCGGCCGGTTCCCTGGCGGAAAGGGTGATGCCGGCAGCCGTCACCTTCAGTCGGTATCCTTCGTTGGGCAGGGAAGGATCATCGGATAAACTGAGAAAAAGGGTACCGGGCGTGGCTTCGCTGCCATCCTTTATCAATAATTTATCTGTTTGCGGGTTCAACTTTGATGAAAGACCGGCTGCCATCTTTTTTAATTCCTCATTGTTTGAAGTCAGGATAACAACGGGTACAGGAACTGTTACCCACCTTCCTTCTGTTTTTACAGAGACAGGTTGCGGGATCAGCTGGTTATTCCAGGGGGCTGCTTTTTTTCTCGCCAGGGGTTGGGCGGTTATGTTTCCGGTCAACAATGCAAGGCTTAGTATAAGCAGTAGCTTTTTCATACAGCAGTGTTTGAAAAAGCAAGTTAGTTCAATATTGAGTGGAAAATAAAAAAGGCTGACATCCCTGTCAACCTTTCAACTTTTTAACTTGTCAACCCCTCAACCCCTCAACCTCTCAACCTCTCAACTACCCCGGTATCCTCGAAATATACTTTTCAATCTGTTTGATCTGGTCCACAATCTGCGGAGTGGTGGGTTTCAGTGCTTTTGTCTTGCGGAAGAAATCCTTGGCGGCCCTGAATTCTCTTTTATTCATCATAAGGCTGCACATCTGGAGGTAGGCCGCGGCTTCATTTTCTTTATCCGGAAGTCCTTTACGCAGGGCCTGGCGGATATAGCTTTCGGCCTGTTTGAGGTCATTTTTCTGCATAGAGAGCATTCCCATTTGCAGCAGGCTGGCTCCTTCCGCTTCTTTCATCGGCATACCCAGGTCCAGTCCTTTTTTCATCATTTTTTCCGCGCCGTCGAAATCCTGTTTCATCATCGCGATATTTCCCTTCAATGTGAAATACACGGAACGGATGGGTTTGTACAACAGGTTCGGGAATTTGATCGAGTTGATGATCTTCTCCGCGCCATCCATATCCCCGTTTTCCATGTACTCCTGTATCAGGCGAAGCGGGCCAAAGAAGAAATGGCCGGCCACCAGGATCACGCCGATCAGGTACAGCGGAAAAGAGGGCCAGAAAGAAGAAGCATAATTGACATAAATACCGAGGGCTATCAGTATCACACCTATCCAGAGACGGTATTTGATCAGTAAGTTGTAAAATTTCATCTTAAGCGTTATTAAATTCCCGTAATAGGCGGGGCTGTTAAAGTATAAAGATTAAATAGCTCAGTATCAGTCATTTCCGAAGCTAACCAATTCCTGGGTCCTGCAAAAGTATTGAAATCCCGGCTTTATTGGTACAGTGTGTTTGTACGGGGGGCAGACCAGGAACATCGGCCTGTACAGATTAATGTGGTATATTTTCGAAAAGATTTATCATGATGGGGGCAAGGGGTTTTTCATTGTGTTTATTACTGCTGTTAAGCACCGTTGCTATTGCACAGCAACCCCGTCTGATGTGGCCGGTTGGTCATACCGGCGGGTTGAATACTGTCGCATTCAGCCCGGACAGCAAGTATGTACTCACCGCATCGCAGGATGGCACTGCCAAATTATGGGATGCCCGGACAGGTTACCTCCTGCAGGATTACAAAGGCCATGAACTATGGATCGATAAAGCGCTGTTCAGCCCGGATGGCACAAAGGTCCTCACCGTATCGAACGACAATACTGGCAAACTATGGAATACTAAAACCGGCCGGCTGATTGGCACCCTGCACGGGAAAACAAAACCCGGAGAACTGGGCAATGGGGGGATCTGGATCGATGGAGTATTCAGCCCGGATGGGAAATATGTGCTGACGGTTTCCAATGCGGAGAAGGATAAGAATACGACCTGGGTCTGGGATTGCAGCAATGGCAAACTGGTAAAAGCGCTTCCTTCTTTTAATGAGGGGCTGGTTCCTCCCGTCTTTGGTACGGATGGCAAGACGCTTATCCTGGCAACAGGAAAAAATAAAGCTGCGAGGTGGGAGCTGATTTCCTGGAAGCCGCTTGGCGTTATTCCTGGTTACAAAGAAGCCGTTGATTCAGCAGCCTGGTACAGTCCCGATAAAAAATACTTTATTTCGGTTGAGAAGGACCGGGAACGGAGTTTAAGGGTCAGCACCACGGTATCCATCAGGTCAGCATTCACCAAAGAAGTGCTGGCGGTGCTTGCCGATACGCTTTCTTATACCAATGCTTTTTGTATCAGCCCGGACAGCAAGCTGCTGGTCACCGGTCCGGAGGATGGAGTAGCCTGTATCTGGGAAATACCATCCGGGCGTTTATTGCTTCGGTTATCGGGGCATATCCTGCCGGCTTATGAGACCGGGTTCAGTGCTGACGGGCATTATATCCTCTCTTATGATGAAGAAAATGTGTACAGCGGCTGGGAGCGGGAAACAGGCCGGCCGGTCCGTGATTTTCCGGGTGATGTGTACAGTCCTTATTCGGAATTCAACCGGTGGAATGGCGACGGGGATAGTATCACCACTTATTTTAATGACAGCACATCAATTGCTATCCGGCGAAAAGGAGCCCTGGCCGCTGCTTTCTTTGAAGTGGCGGAGATCAGCCCGGATGGTAAAAATGTTATTACGGCGGAAGGCACCTGGGACAGTGATGGTCGTTTATGGGAGGCGGGTACAGGCAGGTTGATCAGGATCCTCCGCGGGCATACCGGTGTTATTTCTTCCGCCCATTTCAGTCATGACGGGAAGTGGATCATAACGGCGGCTTCCGACGATACGGCCAGGGTATGGGAAACAAAATCGGGGCGGGTGATCATGAAAGCCGATGGTCACCAAACGGGTGTCGGGTCCGCTGTATTCAGTCCCGATTCGAAGTTCGTGATTACCGGCAGCGGGGATAACAGTGTCACCCTCTGGAACCGGCTGACGGGGAAGCAGCTCTACACTTATTTACAAACGGATAGTGCCAATTATATCGGGATGATTCCATCCGGGTATTACCAGGGCAGCCGGGAAGGGGCCAAGCGCTTGCATTATGTAACACGGGAATTGCAGGCGATCAGTTTTGCCCAGTTAGATGTGAAATACAACCGCCCGGACAAAGTGCTGGAGGCATTGGGTACAAAGGATACTTTATTGGTGGAATCCTACCGGAAGGCTTATTACAAAAGAATCCGGAAACTGGGTATTGATACCAGCCGTTTCAGTAACACATTCAGTGTGCCGGTGGCGGATATTATCAACCGGGATTCCATTGCCTATGAACAAAAGGGTGAGACACTTTCGCTCCACATCAGGGGAGCAGATGACAGCTACCCGCTGGATCGTTTCAATATATGGGTCAATGAATCGCCCTTATACGGGCAGAGGGGAATCAGCATTAAAACGGGAAACACCGGAAGTATTGATACATTCATTTCAATCCGGCTTTCCCGGGGAACCAACCGGGTTGAAACCGGCATCACTAATGTAAATGGAACCGAAAGTTACCGGGTGCCTTTATTGGTGAACTGCCAGCTTGCTGTAAAGCAACCGGAGATGACCCGGTTTATCGGCATCGGGATCGACCAGTTCAGGGATAGCGGGTATAACCTCCGTTACAGTGTTAAAGATATCCGGGATCTCGCGGTAAAACTGAAAGAACGGTACGGGAGCCAGGTGCTCATCGATACGTTGTTTAATGAGGAAGTTACCCGGGAAAATATAAAAGCGCTCAAACAAAAACTGCTGCAGACCGGGGTGGATGATAAAGTCATTATTTCCTATTCGGGGCATGGGTTGCTGAGCAGCGACTATGATTATTTCCTGTCCACTTATTCCGTCAATTTTGGCAAACCGGAGGAGGGCGGGTTGCCCTATGATGAGCTGGAGAGCCTGGTGGACAGTATCCCTGCCCGCAGGAAACTGATGCTGATCGATGCCTGTCACAGCGGGGAAGTGGACAAGGAGGAACTGCTGAGGATTGATAAAAGCCCTGATTCACTTGTCAGGGGATTTAAACCCATTGCCTATAAAGACGATGAAAAGCACCTGGGGTTAAAAAACAGCTTTGAACTGATGCAGGATCTTTTTGTCAATGTGGGCCGGAGTACCGGGGCCACCATAATTTCCGCAGCGGCCGGCACCCAGTTTGCGCTGGAGCGGAATGACCTGAAGAACGGGGTGTTCACCTATGCCATACTGGAAACACTGAACCGCTATCCGGCGGTCCTGATCAGTGAATTGAAAAGGAAAGTGGGAGAAAGGGTGGAACAACTGACCCATGGCTTGCAAAAGCCGACTTCCCGGAACGAAACGATGGAGGAGGACTGGAGTTTGTAGGAAAGGAATAATTATTCAAATAAGGCATACGAGGAAAGGGTTAAAAAAGCGAAAAGTAATTATTGATTATCCTGATAGCCATATAGATTTTATCTATTAATAGAAAATAGTAATGCTATTTAGCCTGGTTTATACTTCCCGGCTTTTTGCGATGAAATAGTTGGTAAGTGAAATACCAGCATTGCTGTTGTGCTGATGACAATCATTTAAAATCGTGATACAGATCATTTTTTATCCCGTGATAAGGCTTATATTTTCATCCTGTGCGAGCCGGTTTCATCTTATTTTATGGGAAAGGCTATACTTCTGTGCTTCTGCTTCCTCTTTTCAACAGGAATGTATGCTCAGCCACCTGGTCCCGGGAATACCATTAGCTCCCTGCCCGATACTTCCCGCTACCAGGATGCACTGATTACCGCCACCATTTTTTCTGCCCAAAACAATACCTGGGGGTATGATATTTTTGTCAACCATACCCTTTTTATCCACCAGCCCAGCATACCGTGTTACGGTGGCAGGGATGGTTTCAGGACGAAAAAAAACGCCCTCTCTGTGGCAGAACTTGTGATCACAAAGATTCGCAAAGGCCTGGTGCCTCCCACCGTTACCAAAGCGGAACTGAAGGCCCTGGGTATTAAGACGAATGATTGATCAACCCCTGCACTCCGCATCCCCGTACCTGTTTTTTTCACTTATAAAATATGTGTTATGAAAAGGGTATTTTATACGCTTTTATTAATAGCGGCTGTAACTGAGGTGCTGGCACAGGGCTGGACAAGAATGCCGGACTTCCCGCTATTGCCCCGGTTCGGCGGAACGGGTATCGGGATAGGCAATAAAGGTTATATGGGTATGGGTGCCGATGAGGTGCAGATACGGTCAGACTGGTGGGAATTTGACCCCGTACTGAAAACATGGACGCAAAAAGCCGATTTCCCCGGCACGGCCCGGGTGACCCCGGTGGCTTTCGCGATCGGCGATAAAGCGTATGTGGGAACCGGGCTGAACATGTACACCGTGTATTCCGATTTCTATCAATACGATCCGGCTGCCAATACCTGGACCCGGAAAGCCGATTATGAAGGAGGGCCGAGATATGGTGCGATGGCATTCAGTATCGGGGATAAAGGGTATACCGGTTGCGGCAAGGACGCCGGGCTCTATGATGGCAATAATGATTTCTGGGAGTATGATCCTGTTACGGACGACTGGACGCGGAAAGCAGATGTGGGGCCGGTGCACCGGAGTTTCGGGGCTTCTTTCAGTGTCGCTAATAAAGGATATATAGGTCTTGGAATGGAAGGGTATGATACCCGGAAAAAGGATTTCTGGGAATATAACCCGGCAACCGATAGCTGGCTGCAAAAAGCGGATTTTCCTGCTGTGGAAAGATATATTCCTTATTGTTTTGGCTTGGGCGATAAAGGATATGTGGGAATGGGTTATTATTATTCACCACTCAGTGATTTCTGGGAATACAACCCGGCCGGCAATGCCTGGACGCAGAAAGAGGATAATATTCCCAGGGGGCAGGGGATCTCATTCAGTATCGGATCCAAAGGGTATGCGGGCTTCGGGTATAACAATACCGGCACCCTGGGCGACTTCTGGGAATATTCAACCACACCGGCAGAACTGGTGGTATGCGAACAAACCTGGATGCAAAAAAACCTGGCGGTGACCCATTATCGTAACGGGGATCCGATCCCGCAGGTCACAGACAACAGTGAATGGGTCAGCCTGACAAGCGGCGCATGGTGTTATTATAACAATGATCCTTCCACGGAAGCCGTTTATGGTAAATTATATAATTGGTACGCGGTGACAGATCCCCGCGGACTGGCACCTGCCGGGTGGCATATTCCGGATTATGGGGAGTGGATCACCCTGGAGAATTGTGCAGGCGGGTATTTTACAGCAGGAGGAGCCCTGAAGGAAACCGGTACCGCTCACTGGACAGATCCCAATACCGGGGCCACAAATTCCACGGGCTTTACTGCTCTCCCGGGAGGTATGCGTACGGGTGGTGGCGGTTATATGTCTTTAAACCAGGTGGGTAACTGGTGGAGTTCCTCATCGGGTTCTTATGTGCACTATGGGATCACTTTTACAGGCGGCTATTACCGTTCCATTTTTTATGGTTCAGCTATTTTTTATGGCAACCAGGCTTATATGGGTTATCCTTCCTACCCGCTCTCTGATTTTAAAACAGGGATGTCGGTTCGTTGTGTGAAAGACCTGCCGCCTTCCTTTGTGGAATGCCCGGCAACTCAAACCGTTTATTCAACAGCTACGGATTGTGCGGTTCCTATTGTGTATAATGCAAGCGCAACCGGCAACCCGGGACCCGTTATTACCTATGCCTTCACCGGAGCGACCACTGCGAGCGGCGCAGGCACTGGCAGTGGACAGCTATTTAACAGGGGTACAACGACTGTTACACTCACAGCCAGCAGCACAGCTGGTTCGGCTAACTGTACATTTAATATAGAAGTACAGGATACCGTTAAACCTGTCCTGGCTTGCCCGCCGTTACAGGAACTTTGTTACCAGAACAGCCATAATTATGTGATTCCCGCATTAACGGCAGACGATAATTGCGGTATTCAAACAATCACGTATTCGATCACGGGTGCGACCAGCCGCTCAGGCAGTGGTAAAAATGCAAGCGGGTTTTTCAATGCGGGGAGCAGTACTATTCACTGGACGGTTACAGACAGTTCCGGAAACAGCAGTAACGGCCAAACCCCGGTGCTGGTGAATCCGAAAATTAATGTGAGTTTCCCGGATGTCTATACTGCGGTACTGGGCAGACCCAACACGGTTTATATCGGGTATGGATTCTATTATGCAGGCGGATACGGCTTCAATGTGGTGGCGCTGACCCCGCTGCCAACAGGTGGCACCCCGTTTTATACCAATTGGGGGGTTCCCTATTATCATTACCAGTGGTCGAATGGATCAACTGCCCCGGTGCTGGTGGTCAGTCACAATACCCCCGGGTACTATACTTATACAGTCACTATTACCGATGCCAAAGGTTGCAGCACAACGGTGAGCAAGACGATCCGGGTGGTGGATGTGCGGTGCAATAAAAATGTATGGGGAGTCCTTGTAAAAGGAGTCAGTGTTTGCCGGCCCGGCAATGTGCAGAAATGCGTATTTGAATTCCTGGTCTGGGCCGAAGTGCTGGCCCATGCGGAAATAGGTCCCTGCGGAGCAGCAAAAGAAACGCCTTATGAAATGAAGCAGGAAGCGCTTACTGCAAAGATTGAGCAGCTATCATCCGGCGCTGAGAACAGCTGGACAGAAAAAGCCGGGTTGCCGGCTGCGGGCAGATTTGGCGCAATCGGGTTTGGCATCGGTAACAAGGGTTATATGGGACTTGGAATGGATGCGGATGACGGGTTGTATAAAGACTTCTGGGAATTTGACCCGGCCGGCAATACATGGACACAGAAAGCAGACTTTGGCGGATCCGCCAGAGCATTGGCAAGCAGTTTCAGTATTGGTAACAAAGGCTATGCAGGTACCGGGCTGGATGCAGAAGGCTGGAGAAAGGATTTCTGGCAATATGATCCTTCGGCAAATACCTGGACGCAAAAGACTGATTTTGGCGGAACGGCGAGGGCCTTTGCCACCGGCTTCAGTATAAATGGGAGCGGTTATATCGGTACGGGTTATGACCTGAATGATTCTTTGATGAATGATTTCTGGGAATACCAGCCCTTAACCAACAGCTGGAACCGGAAAGCTGATTTTGCGGGTTCAGGAAGATATGCGGCCACCGGGTTTAGTATAAACGGGAAAGGTTATATCGGTACCGGTATTGACATCGAAAGGCAGACCCGTGATTTCTGGCAGTATGATCCGCTGACAAACAACTGGTCCAGGAAGGCCGATTTTGCCGGTTTCCCGCGGCACCTGGCCACCGGCTTCAGTATTGGATGCCGGGGATATTTAGGAGCCGGCCTGGACAGCAGCAATATGATTCGTGCAGATTTCTGGGAATATGATCCTTCATCCGACAGCTGGGGCCAAAAGGCTGATCTCAGTGGCGGCGCCAGGCTGAATCCGGTTGGTTTCAATATTGCCGGGAGAGGTTATATCGGTACTGGTATCAGCATGGAAGGGGCAAGGAATGATTTCTGGGAATATGCGGCCGGCTGTTATATGAGCCTGTCCATACCGGATGTGTATGCCGTGAACCCCGGGGGAGAAAAAAATACGATCTACCTGGGATACGGCCCTGCCTCCCTTACTTTGTCAGCCCTGCCCTCCTGTGGCAACCTCGTACCGGGTGAAACCTATAGTTATGCCTGGTCAGATGGTTCAACAGGAGCTACAGCAACGGTGCACCCGGTAATACCCGGTTCGCATGTGTACAGTGTTACGGTCACCGACAGTTATGGTTGTACGGCAACAGCATCAGCTACCATACAGGTGGTGGATATCCGTTGCGGTAATAATAAGGTAACCGTTTGTCATGTTCCCCCGGGTAACCCGGCTAACCCAAAGACAATTTGTGTCAGCAGGAATGCAGTTCCGGCTTTATTGAGGCAAGGCTCCTACCTGGGTGACTGCAATGCACAAACGCAGATTGGTAAGAACAGCAACCTGCCGGCAACAACAGCCGAAACGGGGATTGGGACATTGCAGGTATACCCGAATCCCAACCGCGGCATTTTCGATTTGCGGCTGGGTGGCTATACCGGTGCTGCACTGCTGATTGAAGTTTCAGACGGGCGGGGAATCGTGATCCGGAGAGAATGGATCCCGGCCGGGAAAGGCTATGGAACCATCCGGATGAACCTCGGTATGCTGGCGCAGGGGGTATATTTTGTGAGGGTACGGGATCAGGATAAAACAATAACTGCGAAAATGGTTGTTTGGTAAACAGGATTCCTGGGGCGTCAAGGGGCTTTGGCGTCATGTTTCGGCAAATGAAACAGGGCGTTAAAGTCCCTTCTTAACTTGAACGGATAAGCCTCCCTGCCCGTATCCGTAAAGCAATGGAGAAATGGCCGGGCAGCCCTGTTTTTTTATAACCACTTATACAACGCGTATGTTCTTTTAAACGAAAAAGAAGAAAAGGCGCTCCTCGAACAAATAGGGAAATTCCCTGATTACCTGTTTGGCAGGGATGCATACGTATATAATTTATTGTGCGAGGATCATGCCGGAAAAATACCTGCTGTTTTTAACGGTCATTTTGATCCTGTCTCGCTTTACCCCGAAAGAGATTGCTTTCGTATCAGTGAATTTATTTCTTTTACAGCTATTCTTTGCCTTTATTTCATTGAGACTGGAGACGACCTGATGGCGGGCGTATATGGAACCTTGCTAAGGGAATGGATGTTATACCGACGAGACATTAAAATTACATGGATCGGCCGGTGCTAATGTCTGTCGGTATAATACCGGGAATAATCACTGCAAAACTAATGTCTGAAAGGTATTAGATCCTGTTTCTCCCCTGGCAAAAGAGGCCCTTTTATCACTTGGCACCTGTTTGATGGGAAAAGTGATACGCCTGCTGGCGGCAACTGATGCCGGTGACGCCAAACGGGAAGTGTTAATTAACATACCTGCGAATTAAACGGCAACTATTTAATGGTGATTCATCTTGTGTCTGTTATCGTTTGTGATCCGGCGCCTCGTCCTGGTAAAAAAACAGGAATAGGTCCGGCTTTTAGCGGCCAGGACGGTTCCATGCCTTCTGAATTAGTGAAGTGATTTTCCCCGTTTGTGAAATATGATGGTGCAGCCTGATCTGAGATGTTTATCAAAAAAAAGACAGACCGGTTTCTCTGCTACTGATCGCCAAACTCATTTGCAGTTGTAACACATTTTGTCGTTTTAGGGTAGGTGAAAAGGTAAACCCCGTATCCGCTTCCGGTAATAGGTTAAACCAGGTTACCGGTCCTGCAGAAATGGAAAATTTGGTACTATAGGAAGAAATATCCCTGTCACTTCCATCCGTCAATGAATGCTGGTATTCTGCTTCTGCGGACTGTTCGGATATTTTTTAAGAAGAGTTGTATTACAGATGGGCCAACTATAAAGCAGGGGGCTGAAAAACTATCCCATCAATGATTTTGGTCTTTTGAAAAGGGTAATTAATCCTCAGGAGGGCAGGAAGTTCACCGGGAGGGGAGCCTTCAGCAGGTGGCGCCAAACTAATGTTTGTGCTCTTTGCGCCGGGGCCGCTTAAAACGCCTTATTGCGAAAATATACTTCCGCTTACCCCGGCCATCCGGTTTCCCTCGCCAGTTGCCCCTGGCAGTCAAAGAATAATAAAAGCAGGATATTGGCTCACAGGAATTTTCCATTCCTAAAGTAAATTTTAAACCTTGCTGAATGCGGAGCACAGTTTGGAAAAAACCGGGGACTGATAGCAGGATAGCGTATAAGAAAGCAGGTATCGCCATTTCTTTGGGTAAAGCAGGGAAAGCGCATCCCAGGGCAGATAACCAGGTCAGAATTTTTTGTTTGAAAATGCCCGCACATGATGAATATTATTTGCCGCAACTGCTGAAAACCGTTTCTTTGCAAAGTGAAAACCAGCGGCTGGAAGACCTCTCCCGGTCACTGATGCGGACAGGCACTATTCATTCAAAATAAGTTTCAATTATGAGTTACATTTCAGAAATCTTCGCCAGGCAAATTTTAGACTCCCGGGGTAATCCCACCGTGGAAGTAGATGTTATTACCGATGAGGGAGCGATTGGCCGTGCCGCGGTACCCAGTGGCGCCAGCACCGGGATCCACGAAGCCGTGGAACTGCGCGATGGCGATAAGAAAAAATATGTGGGAAGGGGTGTTTTAAAAGCGGTAAAAAACGTGAACGATATCATCGCCCCCGAATTACTGGGTTATGATGTGGCCGACCAGGCCGGTGTGGATGAATTTATGATCCGGTTAGATGGCACGCCGAATAAAGGTAAACTGGGCGCCAATGCCCTGCTGGCTGTCAGTATGGCCGTGGCCAAAGCCGCAGCGGAAGAAGCTTCCCTGCCGCTCTACCGGTATATCGGCGGTACCAATGCCAAAGTACTTCCCATTCCCATGATGAATATCCTGAACGGGGGCGCCCATGCCGATAACAAGATCGATTTTCAGGAATTCATGGTCATGCCCGTAGGCGCGCCCAGCTTTAACGAGGGACTGCGCTGGGGAGTGGAGATCTTCCACTCTTTGAAAAGCGTACTGAAGAAAAAAGGGTATAGCACCAATGTGGGTGATGAAGGCGGTTTTGCCCCGAATATCCAGAGCAACGAAGAAGCGATTGAAACCGTACTGACTGCTATTGAAGCGGCCGGTTACAAGGCTGGTACCCAGGTGCGGATCGCGATGGATGCAGCCAACAGCGAACTCTGGGATGGCAAGAAGAAAAAATATGTCTTCCACAAGAGCAGTGGCAAGGAAATGAGCAGCGAGCAACTCGCCAAATACTGGGAAACCTGGGTAAAAAAATACCCGATCTGCAGCATCGAGGACGGGATGGCTGAAGACGACTGGGCCGGCTGGAAAATGCTGACCGAAGCCGTAGGGGATAAATGCCAGCTGGTGGGCGACGACCTGTTTGTTACCAATGTAACCCGCCTGCAACAGGGTATTGATAAGGGAATCGGGAATGCCCTGCTGGTAAAAGTAAACCAGATCGGTACCGTGACCGAAACCATCAATGCGGTAACCCTGGCCCAGCACAACGGGTACAACACCATTATGAGTCACCGCAGCGGCGAAACAGAAGACACTACCATTGCCGACCTGGCCGTGGCCCTGAATTGCGGGCAGATCAAGACCGGCTCTGCCTCCCGTACCGACCGGATGGCCAAGTATAACCAGTTGTTAAGAATTGAAGAATTACTGGGCAGCACCGCTGTTTATCCGAAAGGAAAAATTAAATTTGGTAAATAGTTTTAGCTAAAGCGGGGTATAGCAGCCGAAAAGTTGCTATACCCCACTTTCAAAAACCAGAAAGCACCGAATGAAACTACTCACCCACATCCCCGCCTGGCTCCGGAATAAATATTTTATTGCCTTTGCCAGTTTCTGTGTGGTGGTCTTGTTTTTGGACAAAAACGACTTTTTCACCCAGCTGGACCGGCGCCGCGAGCTCCGGGAACTGGAGAAAAGCAAGCAGTATTACAATACCCAAATTACTGCGGAACGTAAAGAATTAGAAGCACTTAAGAACAATCCAGCCACCCTTGAACGCTATGCCAGGGAAAAATACCTGATGAAAAGGGAGAACGAAGAACTGTTCCTGATACCGGAAAAACCCGATAATTCAAAGAATTAGGAATTCTCACACAATAAGGAAATCCCCACCCCGTTTAAATACCGGACATTCGTAATATTTCAGTTACCGACGGACAACATCAAATTTCTGGACAACTTAATTGGTTTGCTAATGACAAACTTTACACCTGAGGATTTATTATTGTATTTGTACAAAGAAACAACAACAGCTCAATCCAGGGCTATTGAAAAAGCGCTGGAAAAAGACTGGACCTTGCGTGAAAAAATGAGTGTACTCAAAGCTTCCATGCAACGGCTTGACAAGATCAAAGAATCACCCCGCACAGCTGTCGTACTGAATGTACTCAACTATGCCCGCGAACAGGCTGCACAGGAAGTACAATAATTTCCAACTGCTGTTCTTAATGTATCTGCATTCCGGTAAACGGGATGCTTTTTTTTAGTTGGTAGTTGTCAGATGTCAGTTGTTAGCTGGCTAGCTACCCCATACTACAGTCTTCCCCTAACGACACCGACTACCGACTACCGACTAAAGACTAAAGACTGCCCACTCCCCCGACGAAGACTCATTGCTCAATTCTCAACGTTCAATTTTCATTGAAGGCCCCATTCACTATTCACTATTCACCATTCCCCTGTATCTTGCACCATGATCCGCCCCGAACGATATGCATTTGTGATCTCTTATTTCCAGGAACATGTTCCGGAAGCGGAGACTGAACTGCTTTATAACAATCCGTACCAGTTACTCGTCGCCGTTATATTATCCGCTCAGTGTACGGACAAAAGAGTGAACCTGACCACGCCCTCCATTTTTGCGCAATACCCCGACGTGGCATCTATGTCAAAAGCGGAATTTGATAAACTCTTCCCCCTGATCAAAAGCATTTCTTACCCGAACAATAAGACCAGGCACCTGATCGGGATGGCCGGGAAAGTAATGGAGGAATTTGGCGGTAAGGTCCCGATGACCGTGGATGAACTGGTCAAATTACCGGGGGTGGGCCGGAAAACCGCCAATGTGATCACTTCGGTAATTGACCGGCAACCCAATATGGCCGTCGACACCCATGTGTTCCGGGTGAGCAAAAGAATTGGCCTCGTGCCACAAACCGCCTCCACCCCGCTCGCTGTTGAAAAAATACTGGTAAAAAATATCCCCGAAGCCCTGGTGCATAAAGCACATCACTGGCTGATCCTCCACGGTCGCTATACCTGCCTGGCCCGCAGCCCTAAATGTGCGGACTGCGGACTGAAACCCGCCTGCCGCTATTACCAGCAGAAAAAACGCTGAGTAAAATTCCGGGCAGGTTGCGTAAAATCTTTTCCACAAAAATCCAATCATAGCACAATCCTTGCAACTGGGGGCGGAGCATTCCTGTACGAAACCTCATCTTGTGAGAAACAAATACCAACTTCTTTTTATACTCAGCCTTATTTTAACCCGGACCAGCACCGCGCAGGTTCCCCCGCTCCAATGGGCTGCTCATTACGGGGGCAGCCAGGTAGATATTCCGTATACCATTAAGTTTACTTCTGACGGAGGTACCGTCACAGCGGGTTATACCGATTCAAAAAACGGGGATATCAGTCCCCGGCCCAACCGCGACTACTGGGATCTCTGGGTGCTGAAATTGGATAAATGCGGGCAGATCCAATGGGAAAAATCGGTGGGCGGCACCGGCTATGAATCGGCCCGGGATATTATACAAACCAGCGACGGGGGCTTCCTGGTCCTGGGAGAAACCAATTCCACTGACGGGGATGTGGTGGCCGGTTATGGCGGTACGAAAGATATCTGGCTGCTCAAATTATCCGCCGCTGGTTCGGTTGAATGGCAAAAACGATATGGTGGCTCCGGGCTTGATATTGGCAATCACCTGGAAGCCCTGAAAGACGGCAGTTTTCTTATTGCAGCTTCTTCCACCTCGAATGATGGTGATATCAAAAACAACCACAGCAGCGGCACCTATACAGACGGGGTACTGATGAAGATCGGTGCAGGCGGAAGCCTCCTGTGGAGCAAATGCTTTGGCGGCAGCAAAAACGAAGAACTGTTCGACCTTGAAGTGATCAATGGCAGCATCTACGCCGCCGGTTTCACCAATTCAGTGGATGGTGATATTCCCCCCAGCCAGAAAAACTATGATGCCTGGTTGCTGGCCCTGGATCTCAGCGGGAATAAGATCATGAGTAAGATCTATGGGGGTTCGCAAAATGATGTGGCCTATTGCATGAGCAAGGGCGCCGATGGATCCCTGACATTAGCAGGATACACCACCTCAAATGATGGGGATGTAAGCGGTGCCAAAGGCAGCCAGGACTACTGGATCATCAATGTGACACAAAAAGGGAAACTCAACTGGCAAAAAGTGCTGGGTGGTACCGATGCGGAATATGCGAAAACGATTATTACCGATAAGGACAGCAGCTATATCATCGGGGGGATTACCTACTCCGATGACGGGGATGCCGCCGGTTCATTGGGCGATGGGGATTTCTGGACCCTCAAACTCAGCGCTGCCGGCAACCTGATCTGGAAAAAACACTGGGGCGGCAACGGCAATGACCATCTGCGTTCATTGATCCGTCACCCGGATAAGGATGAATATTACCTCGCGGGTGATTCCGATTCAGGAGACGGAGATTTTACCAATACACGGGGAGACGCGGATTTTGCCTTAATCAAATTAAAGATACCGGAACGGGCCACACAGGATTCAGCCGTCTGTAATATCACCGGGTTTATTCCCTTTGAGGATACTATACCTGATATCTGCGGATATGATTCAGCTATTGTAAAATACAATCCCGTACCGCTCAGTGGCCCTTTCGATAATATGCGGAAGGCAGATACCATTTTCCTTGGACAAAGTGTTACCCTGCATGCGGGCGGAAACGGCAGTATCAGCTGGAATTCACATTCCACATTAAGTTGTACAAGTTGCCCGGACCCGGTGGCTAACCCGGTAAGCACAACCGTGTACACAGCCACCAATGAATCCCCGCAGGGCTGCCGGGTCAGTGACCAGTTCACCGTGGTCGTGCTGAATGATGCCCTGGTGGCCGTACCCACCGGCTTTACCCCGAATGGAGACGGGCTGAATGATTATTTCGGTCCGCTGGGTAAGGTACCCGATAGTTACCGCCTCCAGATCTTCAACCGGAACGGGGAGGTCGTCTTCCGCAGTTCGGCCATGGAACAACGCTGGAACGGGCGTTACAAAGGAGAGACCCAACCGGCCGGCGTATTTATTTACCTCGTGGATTATAAAGACATGCAAAACCAACCGCATCAGCAGAAAGGGACTTTTGCCCTGATCCGCTGAGCAGCTTTCATACTAAATCTTACTATATGGACCGGAGAGATTTTTTTAAAACAACAAACCGGCAATTTGCTGCCGGGAAAACGGCAGGGAAAAACCGGAACCAGTTATTCGCCGGGCTCGCTCCCTACAGCGGCCCCTGGACCCTGAATGAAGTAAGTCATTTACTGAAACGTACACTGTTCGGGGCCCGCAAACAGGACCTGGATCATTTTCTTTCCCTTTCGCCGGATGCGGCCGTGGATGAATTACTCAATACGACCCTGGCAGCCGCTCCCC
The DNA here is from genome assembly GCA_016219985.1 of Sphingobacteriales bacterium. Classification (GTDB taxonomy): domain Bacteria; phylum Bacteroidota; class Bacteroidia; order Chitinophagales; family Chitinophagaceae; genus JJ008. Next base: position 91,562 of record JACRJO010000015.1, read on the forward strand.
CGGTAAGAGATTACGGTCTGCTGGAAGAAGAAGGAGTTTTCTATGATGACCTGGGAGTGGCCATCGGGCAAACCTGGGTCAATGATCCCAATATGGTTAGCGCGCCGGAAATACGCAGCCAGATCAATGGCCGCCGCGTTGACAGTCTGAAAAAATGGTGGACCGGGCTGATCCTGAACCAGCAACGGAGCATCCAGGAAAAAATGGTTCTCTTCTGGCATCATCATTTTTCCATCCAGGAATCCGAAGTGGAAAATGCGGCCTTTCTTTACCGTCACCACAACCTGCTTCGCACGAATGCCCTGGGAAATTTCAAGACCCTTGTGCGGGAAGTAACGATTGACCCGGCCATGCTGATCCATCTCAACGGCTACCTGAATTCCAAACAGGCCCCCGATGAGAACTATGCCCGTGAACTGCAGGAATTATTTTCCATCGGCAAGGGCAATGATTCCCTCTATACAGAAGAAGATGTGATGGCCGCTGCCCGCGTACTCACCGGCTGGAGGATCAACGATAACCCGCTGGGTTCCTATCTTGATACAGGGGCCCATGATACCGGGAATAAAACCTTTTCTGCCTTTTATAATAATACCACGATCAGCGGCAGTCCGAACACCTACGAGGAACTGGATGCCCTGGTGGATATGCTCTTCAATACCACGGAAGCCGCCCGCTTCCTCTGCCGCAAATTGTACAAATGGTTCGTGTATTATGAGATCAGCGACACGGTGGAAACGGAAGTCATCATCCCGATGGCGGAGGCGCTGAAAAATAATAATTATGAGGTGAAGCCCGCCCTGGCCCTGCTGTTCAAAAGTGAACATTTCTTTGAACCCCTGAACCAGTCCTGCTATATCAAGAGCCCCTTTGATATCATCGCGGGCACGTTAAGGGAATTCAATGTTGCTTTCCCGGCTTATACGGATTATGCAGCCGGCTATCCCCTTTTTAAAAATATTTATTCCCGGGCTGCCGAAATGCAGCAGCAATTGTTCCAGCCGCCGGATGTATCGGGCTGGCCTTCTTACTACCAGGAGCCCATGCACTATGAATTATGGGTGAACAGTAACTCTCTTCCCAAAAGGGCAGATTTCACGGATGCGCTGGTAACCGATTCGGTGATCGACCTGCGGGCCTTTGCTGCCTATTCATCCAACCCGGCCAATCCCAACCAACTGGTCAGTGATATCACGGCCCTGCTGCTCCGGTATCCCTTATCTGTTACTTCTAAGACCTATGTCAAAACCCGGTTCCTGACCAATAACACGACTGATGATGCTATCTGGACCAACGCCTGGAACAGTAATAATAATGCCGTGATCGATCCTTCCTTGAAGGAGTTGTTCCGGTTCCTGATGAACCTGCCCGAATTCCATTTATGCTGATACCCGATTCATCCCTGTAAAAAAACAACCATGAACCGCAGACATTTTATCCGCAATACCGTACCCCTCGCTGTAACCATGCCGGGCCTGCTGAACGGCTTTTCTTTTACCGCCAGCGGCGCTGAAAGTCCCCTGGCCCGTTTGCTGGAGCATACGCTTACCGATACCGATCATGTTTTTGTACTGGTGCAATTAGCCGGTGGCAATGACGGGCTCAATATGGTCATCCCGCTCGATGTATATGGTAACTATTATAATGCCCGCACCAATATTGCCATACCGCAAAGCCAGGTGCTGCGATTGGATGGCACTGACAAATCCGGCCTGCACCCGGCGATGACCGCCATGCAGACGATGTTCAATGAAGGGAAAATGAGTATTGTGCAGTCGGTGGGTTATGATAACCCGAATTTTTCTCATTTCCGCTCTACGGATATCTGGAACAGCGCCGATACACGGTCCAACCGGAGAGAACGGGTGAAAACCGGATGGATGGGTCGTTATCTTGAAAGCGAATACCCTGGTTACCCCGATGCCTATCCTGACAGCGTCATGCCCGACCCGCTGGCGATCCAGATCAGCAATTTCCCGACCTTAACGGTGCAGGGTGAAATTTATTCCATGGGCTTGTCCATCACCAACCCGGAAAAGATCTACAGCTTTGCCAACCCCTTCTCCGATTACCCGCTGAATGCAGCCCCCGCGAATAAGGAACTCAAATTTCTCCGGGTGATCTCTGAAAAAACCAAGATCTATTCGGATATCATCCGGGCGGCCTATCAGCGGGCCGCCACGATGGCTGCGTATCCCGTTGAAAACGGGCTGGCCGAACAATTAAAGATCGTGGCCCGCCTGATCCGGGGCGGACTGAAGACAAGGGTGTACACGGTTACGATGGGCAGTTTCGACACCCATAAAAAACAGGTAAATGCGAGTGATACCACTACGGGTATGCATGCCCGTTTGATGAAGGATCTGTCGGGCGCGATCAGCGCTTTCCAGGACGATCTTGAATTGATGGGACTGGATGAACGGGTAATGGGCATGACCTTCTCCGAGTTCGGCCGGCGGATAAAGTCCAATGCCAGCCTGGGTACGGATCATGGTGCAGCCGCCCCCCTGATCCTGTTTGGAAAAAATGCGAAGAAGGGAATACTCGGCAACAGCCCGGAGATACCGGCCGATATACAGGTCGTGAACAATATTCCCTTCCAGTATGATTTCCGCAGCGTGTATGCATCTGTACTGGAACAATGGTTTTGTGTAAAACAACCGGCGCTGGACTCGATCATGTTGCAGCATTACCAGTCGCTGCCCCTGGTTACCGGTCCCTGCGGGGTGCCGGATGACCCGGATGGCACCAATAACAATTCGGATAAACTGATCCTGAAGATCTGGCCCAACCCGTATGCGGTCAATGCGACCATTCAGTTCTCAACGACCGGGGGTCATACCCTGGTCCAGCAAATAGATGCCCTGGGCCGGGTGGTGAAGGTGCTGACCAGCCAGGATTATGCGGCCGGTACCTACAATATTGATATCTATAACGACGGGCTGGCTTCGGGCGTGTACTTCCTGCGCTTGCAGAACCAGGCCCTGCAAAAAGTGATCAGTGTGGTGAAGATGCCATGATATACCGTAAAAGGGCATATTGATTCGCATAAAGAAACACTATCTACCGGTGTTTTTCTATCCGAAAACTCTTTGCAATGATTGTAATTTCGCCTCCGGTAGAGTTTAATGCTATTTTATAGGTATTTAATTTTACTTCATTCATAGCCCCTTTCCATTTTGAATAAAAATTGGCCAAATAAATAGTATCGCTATTATCCTGCATCCACAATCATCGTTAAGAAGTAGAAAACCTTCTTTTTAAGAATGAAATGATATGTTTTTGTAATCTCCACCCCGCCCTGCTCTTTCGTAACACTAATTAAATACCTTGTTATTGTGTTAGGATGTTTAGCAATGGAATATTCGGCATTAGTAAGATCAAAAAAACCATCCTTTGGGAAATAGAGGTCTAAATTGTTTAATATTTTCCTGAAATATATTCTCTTACCCTTCTTTAAGCTATGATCATATAATTCAAACGACGAGTTTTCAATATAATTTTCAAAATGTCCTTTCAAAAAGCAAGTATCATTTTTTGAAATAGCTGAAAAAAATTGTGAAGAAAATTTTTGGAATTCAACTAACTGAGCAGGAATAGTATCAAAATTTATATGTTCTTTTATGCCCCCGAAACAGACATTTGCAAACAAACTGGAGCAATAAAATTGCAAAACAAGTGCAAAATAGAGTTTCGCGTGAAGATTCAGATGTCGCATTTATTTTCAGTTGATTATTTAATTCTCTCACAGAGTCACCCAACCATTCTTACCGAAACCACCCATCACAACCGTTCCGGCCCGGATGCCCCTGTTACGGTTTTCCTAAGGTAAGAAATTATCGTTCAGACTCCGGGCCATCAGATGATGGATATTTTGCCTCCGGCAGGGCCCGGAGTCTGAGCAAAATTCAGATGACCGGAAACTGTACGGTTAAGACTTCCGGGCCGGAACGATTTGGAAAAGAGGGTCGGCTTTAAAAGCAGGAGACCGGGGGCAATAAATTAAACTATTCGATCCCTGGATGAAGTATGAAGTATTTTTCCATGTTCTTATCCTCGTTTCCGAAATACATTGCGGTATCCTTATTAAATAAAACTATAAAGGAAGCAGCATTCACCCTATATCTATAAATTACCCCATTGCATCTAAGTTCACCTTGCATTTCGCACGGTAAGTAGTAATACAGCAGTTGCTTTTCCTCAGGAGTAATTTTTTTTGACCTTAAAAAAATAAATTTTATCTGATCCTTAGTAAGTTGCCATTGCATACATAAAGAATCATATTTATCATCAGCCGCAGGGGTATATTTTTTTTCAAAAGTCAGAATATCAATACTGTCCGAAGTTAAATGCAACTTATCCTCTGTTGTAACATGCTCCTCTTTTTGGCTACTATCTGAGATTGAAATGTTTTCGATCTTGTCATAATTCCTTACCGGGTTATCACTTTTTTTCTCCCCACAAGAGAAGGAAAATATTAAAAGAAATGGGTAAATAGACCTGAAAAAATGACTGGAGTTAGTCCGGGTATTTAATAAAAGGCTGGACATTTTAGTTTCTTTTTTGAGGGTTCCGCTGAACTTGATCTTCTTTATCCCATCCAGGGCATCCCGCCTTTCTTCTCGAAACCACCCACCACAACCGTTCCGGCCTGGATATCTCTGCCACGGTTTTCCTAAGATAAGAAATTATCATTCAGACTCCGGGCCATCAGGGAACGGATATTTTGCCTCCGGCAGGGCCCGGAGTCTGACCAAAATTCAGATGGCCGGGAACTGTACGGTTAAGACTTCCGGGCCGGAACGGTTTGGAAAAGAGGGCGGGCTTTTAAAGCAGCAGACTCAGGTCAGCGAGCAGTAAAACAACATTCCAGTCCGTATAAAGAAACACCGGCCACCGGTGTTTTTCCATTTTTTAAAAATGCCCGGGCAGCTATTTTTATCCCCCGTACCCCTGCAATAAAATCCTCCCTGGAAAGGAACAATGCCTGGTTAAAATTGAAAATTCATGGGTATGGGAAGAACCCTGTTTCTCGTTATAGGTGGCTTGCTGCTGATCAAAAAAACAACGGCACAATCCTATTATTTTTATGATGCCCGGCATTATGAAAGCAGCCTGGTCCTGGAACTCGGGGCCGGGGCTGGTATCATGAATGCTTTTACCGACCTGGGTGGCAGAAAAGGAGCCGGAAAAAAATTTATCAAGGACCTGAACTGGAAAAACAGCCGGCCCTGTTTTACGGTATATACTTCAGCCTTGTATAAAAACAGGGTGGGGCTTCGCCTGCAGGCCAGCTTCGGGCAGGTGACTGCGGCTGACAGCCTACTCAAACCTGTAAAAGAAAACTGCTCCGGCCGCTATGAACGGAACCTGAGTTTCCGGAGCGCCATCCATGAAATCATGTTAGCTGCAGAAATTTACCCGTTCGGCTTCAGGAACGATGCCCTTACTGATAAAGATCCGCCACTTCTTGCCCCTTACCTGCTGGCAGGGATAGGTTATTTTTCCTTTGATCCGCAGGCCAAATGGAAGGGTCGCTGGTATTCTTTGCAACCGCTGCATACCGAGGGACAGGGCTTTGCCGATTACCCGGACCGTAAGCCGTATGTATTGCAGCAATGGAATATCACTGCGGGGACCGGGCTCCGGTATGAACTCAGGGCCTGGCTCAATGCGCGGCTGGAAATTATGCACCGCTTCCTTCCTACCGATTACCTCGATGATGTGAGTTTGGATCATTACATTGATCCTGCGCTTTTTTTGCAAAACCTCTCTCCCGGGAAAGCTGCGCTGGCCCTTCAACTGTCAGACCGCAGGGCCGGATTGGATCCCGGTAATAATAACCGTCCCCCGCAGCAACGGGGCAATCCCCGTAATAAGGATGCCTACTTTACCATACAATTCCATCTTGGCTTCCTGCTGGGCAGGGCACGGCGCTGAACGGCCTTTCTCCTCTTGCACTTCAATTCCCTAAACAGTATCTTTGGAGACGCCTGTTATTTCCCGTCGCCCGGATATTCCCTTCCCGTTCACCTCCTTAATTACAACCAATGCCTGAACAGCACGATACAATACCTGAATTCAACAGCCTGCTTTCATTCCGCCCGCTGGTGAACGCCCTTAAAAAAAATATAGAAGAGGGCAATCCCGGTATGCAGAAATTATACGGGCATGTGGTGCGTGAGATGGAATCGCATCCAGGGCTGATGGGCACGATTCATGATCTTTCCCTGCTGGATCCATATCATGAATTGATCGGGGAACTCTTGTCGGCCGTTTTTCCGCCGACCACGGCTAATTATATGTACGGCATTTCTTACCCGTTCCGGAACCTGGCCGTATACGCTTCTCCATTATTCAAAAAAATACTGGTCAAAAAGGATACGAATGAGATCCTCGTCGCAGGGGGGCCTGCCGGTACCCTCCAAAATCAACGGCTGCAATTTGCCTATGGCCTGATCCTGAATAAATATTTTGGATTCAACAGCCCGGAAAATTCCCGGGTGGTCTACCCCGTTACCGATGAAGAAACCGGGCTGGACCGGTATATGGAAATGAGACTGGACGGGCGTTTTATTGACGTGTTTCCCGCGGGCGAAATGCCGATCCTGCCCGAAAGCCTGCTTGATCCTGCCACAAACCGCCTGTTTACCCCCGGCGAACTGATGCAGCGCCTCCCCTTAAACCAGTTCGTATTTGAAGGACTGACCGTGCTGCGGATCAACGATGTGACCGAACAGGCGGTGATCGCCGAAATGAAAAACTGTTTACTGGATTTTAATGGCCTGCCCGGGACTGAATCCTATTCGGGACTGGAAAAACAGATACAGAACCTGATCGGCCTGAAAGACCTGACGATCGGGGTTACCCCGTTCTTCCGTATCCAGGGTCACTATATTTATTCCGAACCGCATAACCGGCACAGCCTGCTGTTTAGATCCTGTGATTCTGCAGCGGAGAAAGAAGAGATCAGCGATTATTGCAAAATATTGTTCCGCGACACGAACCAGCCGGTATTGTACCCGGTACTCAATGAGAAAACCAGCGGGGATATTCAATGCCTGCTGAATTATTACCGTGCCGGCAGCCGCAGTATTATCCTCTGCCCGCTGAAACAGGACCAGGAATTACTGGGCCTGCTGGAGATCAGTTCGCGGGAACCCGGCTGCCTGCTTCCTTATCATATCAGCAAAATAGAAGCGGCCGTTCCCCTGTTTACGCTCAGTCTTGGAAAAAGCCTGGAACAACTGAACAGCGAGGTGGAAACCCTGATCAAAGAGAAATTCACTGCTGTACAGCCGGCCGTGGAATGGAAATTCACCGAGGCCTCCCTGAATTACCTGGTCAGCCATTACCAGCAGAAAGAATCCCGGATGGAACGGATCGTATTTGATCATGTGTACCCGCTCTATGGCGCCATTGATGTACGCAATTCCTCCCTGTCCAGGTCCAGGGCCGTGCAGGCCGACCTGCTGGAACAATTGAAGCTGGCGGCCGCCGTTATCAGCAAAGCGCAGGAAGCAATGTCTTTCCCGCAACTGCAGGAAATTGAAATCCGGATCAACCGCTATATCCAGGCCCTTACGGATACACTGCATTCGGGGGCAGAAATGGCCGTCTATGATTTTCTGCAGGGGCAGACGCTGGCCGTGTTTAACCACCTGCGGGAAACAGAGCCCCATGTAAAAAAAGAGATTGAAGCCTATTTCGCTTCTTTGGACCCCCAGCGGAAGATCTTATACAGGCACCGGAAGGAATACGAACAAAGTCTTTCCCGTATCAATGAAACGCTGGCGCAGTTCATCGACCGGGAGCAACTGGCCGCCCAGAAAGTTTACCCGCATTACTTTGAACGTTTTATTACCGACGGGCTCGAATTCAATATGTTCATAGGCCAGTCTATCAGTCCCCGTAAAAAATTTGACGGGATCTACCTGCAAAACCTGAAGATGTGGCAACTGACCGTGCTGGTAAAAGCGGCCCGGGTAACCCGGCAACTGGAAAGCGGGTTATCCCTGCCTTTGCAAACCACCCAGCTGATCCTCGCCAGCAACCAGCCGCTCTGCATTTGTTTCCGTACGGAAGAAAGAAAATTTGATGTGGATGGCGTGGGCAATACCCGTTACGAGATCATCAAGAAAAGGATTGATAAAGTACATATCAGGGAAACGCAGGAACGGCTGACCCAGCCGGGGATGATCGCCATTGTCTATACCCAGGCGAAAGAAGCAGCTGAGTACCGGGAGTATATTGAATTCCTGCAGGAAAAAAAGCTGCTGAAACCCGGCATTGAAACCCTGGACCTGGAAGAATTACAGGGGGTGTCGGGGTTAAAGGCTTTAAGGGCCGCGATCTGTTTTGAAGAAGCGGCGGCAGCTGATAAAACGGTCTCGGTCTCCGCCTCCGCTCCCGCCTGAAAAATCAGGGTTTATAGGTAAAGCGCAGGATCGTGGCTCTCCCTGTTTTTCCTTCATTGGAAATATACATATCGCCGTTTGATTTAAAGGTCAGCCCTTCCGGCTGCGGGAATAATTTTTTTCCCAGTTCATACACCCCTTCCACTTTCCCATCGAGGCTCGCGATAACGAGCTGGTGACTTGCCGAAGAGAGAATAAAAAGTTTTTGCAGTACCGGGTGAATGGTGGCGGCAGAAGGCTCCAGTCGCGAAGCCGCCACCGGGGATGCTTTTTTTACATCTGCCGTGGGGATGGTGAAAACAGGGTTTGCGTCAAAGCCCGTGGAATCGATATAGAAAGCAAAAGCGCTGACCCCCGTTTTCTGATCGGTCTCACAGTTTTTGCATAGCAGGATGAGCGCCTTCCGTCCCGGGTCGTAATACATGGATTCAAAATCATTATTACCGGCGATGCCGGGCTTACCCAATTCCTCGCCGGATACATTGCCCGCACTGTCCCTGAGCACCCGTGTGATCAATCCGTCACTCCGCAGCACATAGGGCACACTGTTAATCACTGCAACATCTTCGTAATCCCCTTTGCCGGCAAATTTATATTCGGCTTTTATGATCTTGGTTTCCTTGTCGAGGTAAAAAAGTTTACCCGATTCATCCTGGTGGGTAATAAACTCATCCCGCTTATTATCCCAGGCGAGGCCGGAAATTTCCCTGAGTTTAGGATCCAGTTTATGGGTATATACCACGGAAAAATTATAATGGGGGGGTGATTGTATCTTTCGCAGTTTCACGTTGCTGCAACCGGCGATCAGCCATCCTGCAACCAGCGATAATAGCCCGCAACTCCTGAAATTTAAACAATGCATTCTTCCAATTTTCATTAAATTTATCAAAAGTTACCAGTAAACCATGATGGAAAATCCGTCAGCACTGCTTCAGGAGGCACAGGACTATGCCAGCCAGCTCATTTCAGAGAAAGTCAGTAAGGACGTAACCTTTCATACCCTGCAGCATACCCGCGAAGTAGTGGCTGCCTGTGAAAAGATCGCTGAAAAGGAGGAGCTGAGCGGGGAAGACCGGCTGGCGTTGCTGGTAGCCGCCTGGTTTCACGATACCGGTTACAGTGCGGGTCATTCAAAGGACCATGAGGGAGCCAGTGTACAGCATCTCATCGAATTTTTCAGCCTCCATCCCGTTTCCGAAGATTTCAGTAATAAAGCAAAGGGCTGCATTCTGGCCACGCGGATGCCGCAAAACCCGCAGACCAGGGCCGAAGAGATCCTTTGCGATGCCGACCTGTTTCACCTGGGATCTCCCAACTTTAAAGAAAAAAGCCGTTTGCTCCGGGAAGAGCTCCGCCGGTTCAACGGGGAAGATTTGTCCAAAAAAGAATGGAGACAAAATAATATCGCCTTCCTGGAAGCCCATAATTACTTTACCAGTTACGGCCGGAAGATACTGCAGCCGGCGAAGGAACAGCACCTTGCCCTGTTACTCGAAAAGAACCCGGCAGGTAAGGCAAGGATGGGCAATGGAGAAAAAAATGATCCCGGCAACGATGAGTACGATACCGATCTCTCCGATGAGGAAATGAAGCTGCGGCGGATGAAGGAGAACCAGACGGAAAGAGGTATCAGCACCGTATTCCGGATCATGGCGCAAAACCAGTCGAACCTGAGCCAGATGGCGGATTCAAAAGCAAATATCCTGATCTCTGTCAACTCCATTGTACTCTCCATCGTGATCTCCACGCTCTCCACCAAACTGGAAAGCAATGGCTACCTGCTGATCCCGGTGATCCTGCTGGTTACGGTTTGCGTAACAGCGATCGTCTTTTCCATCCTCGCCACCCGCCCGAATGTCACGCAGGGGACCTTTACCGAAGCGGATATCCGCGACAAAAAGACCAATCTCTTATTCTTTGGCAATTTTTTTCGCATGAGCCTGCCCGATTATGACTGGGCTATGCAGGAATTACTGGCCGACAAGAATTACCTCTACAGCAGTCTGGTCAAAGACAATTATTTTCTCGGGGTGGTGCTGGCTAAAAAATACCGCTGGTTGCGGATCGCCTACAATGTCTTTATGTTTGGTATCATCATCGCCATGATCGCTTTTGCCGTGGCCGTGGCTATTCCGCAGGCGACGGAAGTGTATATGCCGGGGTAATTAGTAGTTAGTAGTCTGTAGTTTGTAGTCGATAGTCGATAGTCGTTAGTCCGTAGTAAGGGGATTTCGTTTAATAAGAGGGTGACTATCGACTACTGACTATCGACTACCGACTTCTAATTAGCTCTCCCCAGCATCTCTTCCAGTTTCATCACCAGTTCCGTCTTGGTAATGGGAACACCCATGATCTTATTATACCCTTTGGCATCGACCAGGTATTCATCCCGGATGATCTTAATAAGCTGACCATTGTTGATCTCGGGGATCAGGACTTTCTCAAAATTCTTTAAAATGCTGCCCAGGTTTTTGGGGAAGGGGCGGATATACCGCAGGTGTGCATGGCTTACAGCATGGCCCTGTGATTGCAATTCGGCTACGGCGGATTTGATGGCGCCATAAGTAGAGCCCCATCCCAGCACCAGGATCTTTCCTTTTTCGGGGCCGCTGTCCAATTTCTGCTCCGGGATATAATCCGCGATCTTATCCACTTTTTCCTGGCGGATCTTCACCATCAGCTGGTGGTTCTCGGCCTCATAGTTCACATTACCGGTAATATTCTGTTTTTCCAGTCCGCCTATCCGGTGCTCCAGCCCGGCTGTTCCGGGAACAGCCCAGGGCCTTGCCAGTTTTTCATCCCGCAGGTAAGGCAGGTATTTCTCTTCGTCCCCGGCCAATTCTTTTTTGAAGGTAACCGGGATCGGTGCCAGTTGATCGGCGGAAGGGAATTTCCAGGGTTCAGCCCCATTGGCAATATAACCGTCGCTTAAGAAAACAACCGGTGTCATATGCTGCACGGCAATCCGGACCGCTTCATAAATGGAATCAAAACAATCCGCCGGTGTTGAGGCTGATATGATCGGCATCGGGCATTCCCCGTTTCTTCCATAATAAGCCTGCATCAGGTCACTTTGTTCGGTCTTGGTGGGCAGGCCGGTAGAAGGGCCACCTCTTTGTATATTTATTATCACCAGGGGGATCTCCAGCATCATGGCCAGTCCCATGGCTTCCCCTTTCAGGGCGATACCGGGACCGCTGGAAGTTGTAACACCAAGCGCCCCGCCATAGCTGGCGCCGATTGCGGAGGTAATGCCGGCGATCTCGTCTTCCGCCTGGTAAGTGCGTACGCCGAATTGTTTATACTTGCTCAGGTCGTGCAGGATATCTGAAGCCGGTGTGATCGGGTAGGTACCCAGGAATAAAGGCAGGCCGCTTTTTTCGGATGCGGCGATCAGTCCCAGCGCCACGGCCTGGTTACCCATGATGGAGCGATAGCTGCCCGCTTCCATCTTTGCTTTTTCCACGGAATAGGTAGTGGTAAAGGTTTCGGTGGTGTCCCCATAATTATACCCGGCCTGCAGCACTTTTACATTGCTCTCCAGGATCTCGGGCTTTTTACCGAATTTATCTTTCAGGAAACCGATCGTATTCTCCATATCCCGGTTGTACATCCAGTACAGGAATCCCAGTACAAACATGTTCTTGGCCCTGTCTTTTTCCTTCATCCCCAGGGTAATATCCTTCAGGGATTCCCGGGTCATCTTGGTCACATCCATTTTGATCAGCTCATAATTGCTCAGGCTGCCATCTTCGAGGGGATTCACTCCTTCCGGGTAGTTGGCGAGACGTAAGTTCTTGGCATCAAAGCCATCGGTATTGGCGATAATCTTGCCCCCTTTTTTCAGGGCTTTCAGGTTTACTTTTAAAGCGGCGGCATTCATCGCCACTAACACATCACAGGTATCCCCGGGTGTAAACACTTTATCGGATGAAAAACGGAGCTGAAATCCGCTCACCCCGGCCACGGTACCCTGCGGGGCCCTGATCTCGGCCGGGTAATCCGGGAAAGTAGCCAGGTCAATCCCTAGTAATGCGGTATTGGTGGTAAACTGGCTGCCGGTCAGCTGCATACCATCCCCGCTATCCCCGGCAAATTTGATGACGACGTCCTGTAAAACTTCCTGTTTTCTTGCCATTTTCGTATTAATTATCCTGCGAATTTAACACAAGTTGGGCTTGGTTGTAACATTGATTTTGATCAGTTAAAAATGACCGGGTTATGAGAAATATCAGTTACAATTTATATATTGTCAGCACAATTTTTTTATATGCGCAGCCTGTTCCTCCTTATCCTGGCCTTTTCCACCCTTTCCCCGGGGATATTGTCCGCCCAGAACGACGATGACATTTTTGAGGCCAACCGCCTGAAAAAAGTATTCCCGGATGACCGGGTGGCCGCTACCCTTGTAGAAGAGGAATTTACATTCGACAGGGGAAGGTCCGGGGATAAACTGCCGGTGGTGACCGCTACCCGTCAGGTCGGGATCAATTTCCTGGCGCTCCGTGAAAGAGCCGGGATCCAGTACTTTGATTTTTATAATTCTTTCTCCCGCATCAGTTCCTTCAAGCAACTGGAAAAGCGGAAAGGCATGTTCGGGATCAAGAAAAACTATAATGTCGGGTTTGCCATTGACCGTTCTGCCAGTTCGAGCGAAAATTTTTCTGACGACAGCCGGGTAAAATTCTTCAATATCGGGTTCTCCGGTTACGGGGATATTGCCCGGGTGGAAACAGAAAAAACATTCTTCGACAGCAAATACCTTACTTCCGAATATTTTCACAGCTGGTTCCCTTCCAAGGAAAAAATCATCCGCGTGCGCATCCCGGAATGGCTGGATATGGATATCCGGGAATTCAATTTCGAAGGCTATAAAATCACCCGGCAAAAGACCCAGGAAAAAGGCGAAACCATCATTACCTATAAACTGCAGAATATCGCGGCCATGAAGAGTGAGCGCCGGGCCATCGGGATCGCCTACCAGTACCCCCATCTCATGTTTGTTGTCAGGTCCTTTAATTATGACGGCAGGAAGGAAAAAGGATTCGGCGATGTGGGCGACCTGTACAACTGGTACAAATACCTGTACACGAAATGTGAAAACAACCCGGATGAGCTGAAAACTAAAGTGACCGAACTTACCAAGGGGAAAGCGACCGATATAGATAAAGTAAAATCCATTTTTTACTGGGTGCAGGATAATATCCGGTACATCGCCTTTGAAGATGGCCTGGCCGGTTTTGTACCTGCTACCGCGCAGGATGTGTTCAAATCCAAATACGGGGATTGTAAGGGAATGGCCAACCTGATGACGGAAATGCTGAAACTCGCCGGCTTGCAGGCCTATATGACCTGGATTGGCACCCGGCATCTTCCCTATGATTACAGCCTGCCTTCCCTGGCCGTGGACAACCATTGTATCAGCACCGTGGTGATCGGCGGCAAAGACTATTTCCTCGATGGTACGGAAAAGTATATTCCTTTTGGTGAATACGCCTGGCGGATCCAGGGCAAGGAAGTGCTGATCGGGAAAGGCGATACCTACGAAGTGAAAAAAGTGCCCCTGCAGGATAAGGAAAAGAACAAGATCCTGACCCAAACCAGTTTCCAGCTAAAGGACAATGTGCTCAAGGGGCATGTAAAAGCCACGCTGACCGGGGAGCAACGAACCGGTTTTCACCAGTATTACCACGACCTGCCCAATGACGAGAAAAAGAAAATGATCCAACGCTATCTTGAGTTTGGCAACCGCAACCTGGTGGTGTCGAATGTAAAAACCTCGGACCTCAACAACCGCGAGATTCCCATTGTCATTGAAGGGGATATTGACCTGACCAATTATGTGATCACCGAAGAGAAGGAACTCTACCTGGGCATTGACTTTTACCCCGAAAACCTGCGGGGATTACAGCCGGATAAAGACCGGCAGCAGGATTATGCATTACCCTCCAGTTATGTGGCGGTGGATGAGACCGAACTGACCCTTCCTGCCGGTTATAAAGTAGTATCCCTGCCGGCTGCTATCAATGAAAAGGCAGCCGATTATGAGGTCACGGGTTCTTACACGCTGAAGGACAATAAAGTCGTCTTTAATAAAACGCTTGCCTTTAATACAGGCAGGATCCGGAAAGCGGATTTTGAAAACTGGAAAGCGTTTAGCAAGAAACTAAAGGACTTTAACAGCAACCTGATCCTGGTTAAAAAGCCCTGAGAAAGGGATACCGGGAGCAGGAGGCGGCGCGGTTAATCCGCAGAAAACAAGTTCTTACTATAACCCGGCGGGAAGCTAAGAGGAGAATACCTTCTCCGCGTTCTTTGCGTCCCTGCAGTAAAAAATATGCCAGGCTATTATTACTTACAAGGCCTGTAAAGAAGTAACGTATGAAAAAACTATTCTTTTGTGTAAGCCTTATCGCGTCATTTACAGTATTCGCCCAGGATGATGATACGTTCAGCCCCTCCCGGCTGGAAGCCATTGCCCGGAACATGAAACTGGTTTGGGAGGACAGCGACCCGGATTTTTCCGTCAGCGCCGTACCTGAAAAATGGAAGGACGAAAGTGGGGTGATCATCGCCCAGAAAACCCGCTTTTCCTTTGACAAGGACGCCAATAAGCTGGCGGTATATGAAATTACCCGCCGGCGGATCAAGCTGAATGACCGGGATGCGGTGAATAACTATACCACCGTGTATTTCCGGATCGGCTCATCGAATGACGGGGCCGGTATCAGGGTCATTAAAGCCAATGGCACCGTACAGGATGTTTCACTGCGCAACGCCGTTTACGTGGAAGACAATGACGATGTGCCGTCCACCTTCACTCCTTATATCGGGAAAGTCAGCACGTATGTTGATAAAAGCAAGAGCCGGGTGATCTTTTATAAAGTTGCGGTACCGGACCTGGACCCGGGGGATATTATTGATTATGGCACCATTTTCTACGATGACAACACCGTTAAGAAGATGAGCTATATCGAATTTGACCCGATTTACTTTGTATGCACCCGCGAATACCCTGTGCTGAGCCAGAAATTCGAGATTGATACCGACAACAACTCTTTCGTCAATTCCAAATCTACCATGGGAGCCCCCGCCTTCCGGGAAACGGGGAACAGCAATGCGGAATACGCCTGGGAAGACCGCAACCGCGAAAAGATCAGCGATACCCGCTGGATCAACCGGCTCATTGAATTCCCCATGCTTAAATTCCAGATCGTTTTTTCCCGCAGTGAAAACCGGTCGGATCTTTTTATCGGTGACCGGGGTGAACTGAAACAGAATATCAGCCCGGAGGAACTGGCTAGAAAAATGAATGCCCTGTACAACCGGCTGGACGGTTCCATGTATTATACAATGGCCAAAGCCTACCTGAAACAAATCGGATATGCGGATCTGCGGGAGGAAGACTTCATTCAAAAGACCTACTATATTCTCCGGCATATGTCGCATTACCGGTCCAATGGGTTTTCCAGTGAATTGTTTGCCTCCTGCCTGACCCAGTGCCTGGACCTGCGGCAAATTCCCTATGACCTGGTCGTGACCGCCCCCGCCACCCTTACCAAACCGGGCGATATCATTTTCCGTACAGAACCCGAATGGATGGTACGGGTAAAGGATAAATATATTTTTAACTCGACCATCTTTTCCAACCCCTACGATTTCAAGGAGGAATTCCTGAATACCCCCGCCTATATTATCAGCCTGGGCAAGAATCCGACAGCCACGCCCATTACCCTGCCGGCCAGCAAAGCGGATGATAATATCACCACTAATACGGTTACAGCCTCCGTGGATACAGCCACCCGGAACATGTTCGTAGTGCAGCAAAAAGCCGTTACCGGGCTGAGCAAACAGAACTACAATATCCAGGCCCTGGTCTATACTTCTGCTCTGGATGATGACCACCGCAGTTATGGCGGGGAGGATGATATCCGGGGCAGCCTGAGAGGGGCCGTGCTGGAGAGTTACGAGGAAAAGCTCCGGGAAAGGAAAAAAGAAGACAAGACCCGCAAACTGGAATACATGAAAAAGGAAATGGAGGATGATTTCGACAATATCAACGCCTATACCGAGTTCACGCTGAATTCCGATGGCCGTACCTGGCGCAAGCAGGAACTGAATTTCACCAATAAATTCGAACTGGGGGATATGGTGAAGATCGCCGGCGACAACCTGCTGGTATCCGTACCCGGGCTGATCGGGGACCAGCTCTGGATTCCCCAGGATGAAAGACAAAGGGAAGTGGATGCGTATATGAGTTTCCCCCGCACGCTGCGGAATATTATTAAGTTCACCATCCCCGCCGGCTATAAGGTAGTGGGGGTTGATAACCTGAATATGAATATTGACAATGCTGCCGGCACTTTTGCCGTGCAGGCCAGCGTGGAAGGTACAACGCTGACTATCCTGGTCAAGAAACACTACAAACAGCCCACCGTTAAAAAAGAGGACTGGCCCAAACTGATGGAAATGCTGGATGCGGCGTTTAATTTTTCACAGAAGAAGATATTGCTGAAGAAACTTTGATTTTTGGGGTTGAAAGCCGGGAAGACCGCAAGACCGGAAGATTGTAAGTTCGATGACTACTCGTCCGGGAAGCAGGCTTTACCCGCTAAGCAGGGTGTACAAACTGAAAGATGAATTCTTTCCGTCTCCCGGACTTTCCGACTTTAAAGATTCTTTAACCAGCATAAACTTGTACTACCCGGTACTCCTGTATATTTTCATACCGGAAATTAAAAAACCACACATCTTTATGAACCCCGGCTCTTCTGCTGATGATGGCGACCCTGCCAAACCCTTATCCCTTTCTTCTTACTCTTTTTTAATGGCTGTTTTCC
This sequence comes from Sphingobacteriales bacterium, assembly GCA_016219985.1. Lineage (GTDB taxonomy): Bacteria > Bacteroidota > Bacteroidia > Chitinophagales > Chitinophagaceae > JJ008. Next base: position 108,819 of record JACRJO010000015.1, read on the forward strand.
TCCTCACCCTGGCTTCCTGTACGGAAAGGACCGGCCGGAAAGAACCTGTCCCGGGACCGGACAGTGCCTACCTTAAAAGGCAGGAGAAAAAAGCCAAAGATTCGCTTGCGGCTTTAACCCGAAAAAAGAAAAAGATCTACCTCACCTTTGACGACGGGCCCAACAAGGGTACCCGGAATGTACTGGGCGTGATCGAAGAAGAAAAGGTTCCCGCCAGTTTCTTTATTGTCGGTATTCACACAACCGATACCCGCCAGCAACAGGAAACCTGGGAATTGCTGCAGGCAGACAGTACGATCGAACTCTGCAATCATAGTTACAGCCATGCCCGCAATCGCTATACTTCGTATTACGAAGAGCCCGGAATTATCGTGAATGATTTTAATTATTCAAAGGAGAAACTGGGGTTCAAAAATAATATCGCCCGCACGCCGGGAAGGAATGCCTGGCGGATCGGCTCCATTGATCATACCGATATCTATGAAAGCAAGGCCGCCATTGATTCCCTGCACAGCGCCGGTTATGCGGTGATGGGCTGGGATATCGAATGGACCTTTGATCATAAAACCCTGGCGCCCGATGCAGACACGGCCCTGTTGCTGCGCCGGATCTACAACCTGCTGGAAGCAAAAAAAACAAAGACGGCAGATCACCTGGTCTTCCTGGCGCATGACCAGGCTTTCCAGAAAGCCGAATACGTGGAGGAATTGCGCTATGTGATACAACAATTAAAGAATAACCCGGAATATGAGCTGATGCTGGCCAGCGAATACCCCGGCATCCGGTAAATAAAAAAGAGGGACAGTACCAGGAACCGTACTATCCCTCTTTTTTACAACCCAAAACTTATAACTTATAACCTATAACTTAAAACTTCTGTCATTCCCTTCCGTCAAAAATATTCCCCAACCCGCCCAGCAAGCTTCCTTCTTCTTTCCGGTTATAGGTTCCGTATTGCATGATCCGGCCGGCCAGGCGGCTGATTGGTAAGGACTGAATCCATACTTTACCGGGACCCTGCAGGCGGGCAAAGAAAAGCCCCTCCCCGCCGAACATAAAGTTCTTGATGCCCCGCACAAACTCAATATCAAAATCAACAGAAGGCGTATACGCTACCAGGCAACCGGTATCGATCTTGAGCACTTCACCCGGCTGCAGTTGTTTCTCCACGATATAACCACCCGCATGCAGGAATGCAAAACCATCGCCTTCCAGTTTTTCCATAATAAACCCTTCCCCGCCGAATAAGCCCGTGCCGAGCTTACGCTGGAAATGAATGCCCACGCTCACTCCTTTGGCGGCGCAAAGAAAGGCATCTTTCTGGGCAATGATGGTGCCGCCCAGTTCCTGCAGGTCTAAAGGAATGATCTTACCGGTATAGGGCGCGGCAAAACTTACCTTCTTCTTTCCCGCTACGGTATTGGTAAATGCCGTCATAAACAAGCTTTCACCGGTCAGGATCCGTTTACCCGCACTCATCAGTTTGCCCAGAAAACCGGATGACTGCTGCTGGGCCGATCCATCGCCGAAAATGGTTTGCATCTGGATCCCATCCTCCATCATCAGCATGGCGCCGCTCTCCGCGATGGCGGTTTCCTGCGGGTCGAGCTCTATTTCCACAAATTGTAATTCCTCACCATATATCTTATAATCGATCTCATGGTTGACACGGGGTGCTGTACTCATAGTATTATTTTTTACGCAAAGTTATAAACCGGTCCAGAATTTTGCAGCAGAAGTCCTGCGAACGGTGGAAATTGGCCGGTGAAAATGATAAATGGCAGGGAAGACGGCTGATTATGCCGTAATTTGCCCTGCCTTTTAACTTCTCCCGAAACTAAACCCTGCATCCAACTAAATACAACCTATATGAAAAGATTCACGGTATTCACCCCCTTATTCCTGTTGCTGACCCTGTTGACATACGGGCAGACCAAACTGGTGGAAAAAGTCACCAAACAGGGAGCCCAGCTTGTTATTCCCTACGAAAAATATGTGCTGCCCAACGGGCTGACCCTGATCATCCACGAAGACCACAGTGACCCGGTGGTGCATGTGGATGTCACTTACCATGTGGGTTCTGCCCGGGAAGAGATCGGCAAATCCGGCTTCGCCCACTTCTTTGAACACATGATGTTCCAGGGAAGTGATCATGTGGCCGATGAACAGCATTTTAAAATCGTATCCGATGCAGGCGGTACCCTGAACGGAAGCACGAACCGGGACCGCACGAATTATTTTGAAACGGTGCCCAGTAACCAACTGGAAAAAATGCTCTGGCTGGAAGCAGACCGCATGGGCTTCCTGCTGGATGCCGTTACCCAGCAGAAATTTGAAGTACAGCGCTCCACCGTCAAAAATGAAAGAGGGCAGAACTATGATAACCGCCCTTACGGGCTGGCCGGCGAAACCGCTTCCCGGAATCTCTATCCCTATGGCCATCCCTATTCCTGGCTGACCATCGGGTATGTGGAAGACCTGAACCGCGTGGATGTAAACGACCTGAAGAATTTCTTCCTTCGCTGGTATGGCCCCAACAATGCCACCGTTACTATCGGGGGAGATGTGAAACCGGCCGAAGTGGTGAAGCTGGTTGAAAAATATTTCGGCGTGATTCCCCGCGGACCCGAAGTAAAACCCGTAGTGGTTCCCCCGGCAGCGCTGACGGCTGACCGTTATGTTTCCTATACCGACAATTATGCAAAACTTCCCTTGCTCTATGTCGTCTATCCCACGGTTCCCAATTATCATAAAGACATGGGCGCCCTGGCCTGCCTGGCACAGGTACTGGGGCAGGGAAAGAATTCCGTTTTGTACCAGCAATTAGTAAAAAAGCAATTGGCGATCCAGGCCAATGGCTTTAGCCAGCTCTCTGAACTGGCCGGCGAAATAGCCTTCCAGTTTGTCCCTTCCCCCGGGAAAACCCTGGCCCGCTTAGACAGTCTTTTCCGGAGTTCCCTGGATTCGTTCGAAGCCAGGGGTATTACCGATGATGATATCGCCAAATTCAAAGGAGGTATCGAGGCACAACAGATCAATGGCCTGCAAAGTGTATCCGGTAAAGTTTCCCAATTAGCCGCTTTCCAGACATTCTCCGGCAACCCGAACAAAATTGCGGACCTGATCAAAATGTACCAGTCCGTTACCAAAGAAGATGTGATGCGGGTTTACAATGAATATATCAAAGGAAAACACGCCGTATTCCTGAGTGTTTTGCCCAAGGGACAGGAGCAACTGGTTGCCGCTGCGGACAATTATAAAATTGACTCCACCGTTTACCAGGCCCCTGACTATGGCTATACCGGGCTGAAATACACCAAGGCCAGCGACAATTTTGACCGGGGTAAAATACCCGGCAACGGACCCAACCCGGTGGTAAAAGTGCCCGCCTTCTGGAGAAAGGATCTTAAGAACGGGGTGAAGATGATCGGTACGGAAACAACGGAAATTCCCACGGTAACATTAACCATCACGATTCCCGGCGGGCACCTGCTGCAGGCAAAAGATACTGCCAGGATCGGGCTGGCCGGAATGTTCTCCAGCATGATGAACGAGGATACCAAAAACTATACGGCGGAACAAATGGCCGTGGAATTGCAGAAACTCGGGAGCAATGTTTCCGTGAGCAGCAGCTTTAATGGCATCACATTTAATGTGCAGTCGCTGAAAAAGAACCTCGATAAAACGCTGGACCTGCTGCAGGAAAAAATGTTCAACCCCAAATTCACAGAATCCGCTTTCTCCCGCATCCAGAAGCAGCGCCTGCAGGGATTCAAACAGGCAAAAGCGGATCCTGCGGCTGTGGCCGACCTGGTCTTTGCGAAGATCAATTATGGCCCTGCCAATATTCTCAGCATGAATGAGGACGGTACAGAATACACGATCAGCAACCTCAAACTGCAGGATGTGGAAAGCTACTATAACAATTACATGACCTCGCAGGGCACCAAGGTGGTGGTGGTGGGCGATGTTAAGCAGCAGGAAATACTGCCCAAACTGGCCTTCCTGGATAAACTGCCGAATAAAAAAATCGACCTGCCTGCTGTGAACGGTTCGGCTTCCGCTGTGGACCAGACAAAAGTGTTCCTCGTTGATATCCCCAAAGCGGCCCAGTCCCAGTTCCGTGTAGGCTATGCCACCGGGCTGAAATACGATGCCACCGGTGAGTTTAATAAAGCGAGGCTGATGAACTACACCCTCGGTGGTAATTTTAATTCCCGCCTTAACCTGAACCTGCGGGAAGACAAGGGCTGGACCTATGGCGCCCAAAGTTCTTTTACCGGTGACGAATACACCGGCGACTTTGAATTCAGTTCCGGCATCCGTGCCGATGCTACCGACAGCGCCCTGCTGGAAGTAATGAAAGAACTGAAAAACTACCGGGAGAACGGGATCACTGAACCCGAACTGAAGTTTATGAAAAACTCCCTCGGCCAGCGGGATGCCCTGCTTTATGAAACCGGTTTTCAAAAAGCCGGATTTATCCGCCGCATGCTCGATTATAACCTGGCGGCCAATTATACAGCGCAGCAAAATAAAATACTGGCCGGCCTGACCAAAAAGCAGGTGGATGAAGTGGCAAAAAAATTCCTGGACCCGGGAAAAATAAATATCCTGCTCGTGGGAGACAAAGCAAAGATCCTGGAGGGCGTGAAGAAACTGGGGTACCCGGTCATCGAACTGGATACCGACGGGAAACCGGTGGAGAAGAAAGGATTTTGATCCGCCTGAAATCATTAAAAAAGCCGCCTGACCAGCGGCTTTTTTAGTCAGAAAGGTTTAAGTTTGAAACGATGACAGGCCACAGCGGGGATATCAAAAAAACGGCAGCAGATGAATACACTTTTATAAGAGTAACAGCCGCTCATTACCCGCTGCTCACTGAACTCTACGCAGACGCTTTCGGTTCACGGCTTACGGTGGAGGATATCCGTAGAAGATACGACACCCTTGCCCTGGGGGGTGAACATGTCGCTTTTATGGCGCTCCACACAGCCAGCCATACTCCCGCCGCCTATTACGGTGTTTTCCCCCACCAGGTTTTCCGGGAAAAGGAGCGGATACTCGTTGCCCAGTCGGGTGATACCATGACCCATTCAGCTCACCGCAAAAAAGGCTTGTTTGTAATCCTGGCCCGGCTTACCTATGCGGAATGTGAAAAAAAGGGGATCCGGTATATCTATGGCTTCCCGAATGACAATTCCCTGCCCGGTTTCCTCAAACACCTGCAATGGAAGGAAACGGACCATGTCACCCGGTACGACCTCAAATTAAAATGGAAAACCTTCCCGCTTTCGAGGCTCAGCAGGAAGAGCAGCCTCCTTCGGAAATGGCAGTTGTCCCTGGCAAAAAACCTGTTCCGGAAATACAGGTCAGCCCCTGCTGACTGCTTCCATAACCCGCTTAAAAACGGGTATTACCGGGTGTACAGGGACCGGGCGTATTTACAGTATAAAGAGACCCCCGACAAATTATTCATCCGGGTGGAGGGTGTCAGTTTCTGGATCCGGCTGACGGATGTGATCTGGATTGGTGAAATAGATAATTACAACGGTGTTACGGAAAGGATCATCCGTAAATTGAAACGGGTCGCTTTCTGGTCGGGGTATAATACCATCGTACTGAACCTGAATGAAAGCATTCCCCTGCCGGAATCACTGAACGGGTTCCGTCCGGCCGGGAAAGATGTTTCCTGTTTTTACCTGCCGGGTCAGCAGGAACCCATCCCCCTGCTTATCACCGGGGCCGATTTTGATACCTGGTAATAAAAAAAGAATTCATGCACAAACCCCTGAAAGCAGCTGTACTGGTTGCGCCGCACAAAGGTCTCCCTGCCTGGGAAGCGGCCATGCTGCAACAGGCGTTGGGGGAAGGATTGCTGCAGGATATCGTCTTTCTTACCGTACCGGAAAAGAAGATCAGTAAGGGGTCCCTGGTGTACCGGCTCTATAAAAAATTTGAAGACCGCTGGTTCCGCTCTGTACCGGATGCATTCAGCCTGAGTCCTGTAAGCGAAATATTCCCGGAAGCTCCTGTGCTCAATAGTGGGGAGAATAATAGCATGAACGTGGATATCCTGTTCCGTTCCTGTCTTACTGATCCCGCGTATTATTCCGGGCAGTTCCCTCCTTTGGGCGACTGGTCCATCAGTCTTGGTAACGGGGACTATGAAGCGGCGGCCCTTCCTGCTTTCGGGGAAGTGATGAATGATGAACCCGTCACCGGCAGTTCGCTTTGGGTGCAGTTTCCCGGGCAGGGCGGGGCCCTGAAAGTGTACGACGGGTACAGCAATACGGTTCCTTACTCCATAAAGAATAACCTGCATATACTGGCGTGGAAGTCATCCGGCTTCCTGCCGTACCGGTTAAAAGAACTCCTCTCGCTGGGGAAGGAAGCCTTTATAAAAAAATACAGCCCCGTTTCTTCAACGGGTATTCCGGTCCCAAAGCCGCACTCCGGGGCACCGGGCAATTTCCGGATGACGGTATTAATCGTTCGAAATACCTGGAGATATCTCCGGTACAAAGGAAAGAGCAAAACCAATAGCCAGCGGTTTACATTGTTGTACAAAACCGAAGACTATAGCGGGAACCCTCCGGACCTGGGAACATTCACCGTGCTGGAACCGGCAGCAGGCAGTTTCTGGGCCGATCCCTTTGTTGTTACAACCGGGGATGGGCATTATATCTTTTTTGAAGAATTCCTCTACCAAAAAAATAAAGCGCATATCAGTGTGCTCAAACTGGATGCATCCGGAAAGTTGTCCCAACCGGAAATCGTGCTGGATAAACCGTATCATCTCGCATATCCCTTCCTGTTCAGCTGGCAGGGTGAACAATATATGATCCCTGATACCAGCGCTAACCAGAGCGTGGAATTATACAAAGCCACCCGATTCCCGGACCAGTGGGAGTTACAGGGCACTTTATTAAAAGATACGGTATTGATCGATCCCACACTCTGGTTCGAGAACGATACCTGGTGGCTGTTTGGCTGTGCGGCCGGGCCTGCGCATACGTCCACCAACGACCAGTTGCTTTTGTATTACAGCAAGGATCTTCACCCGGGTAACTGGACCCCGCATCCCCAGAACCCGGTGGTGACTCATATTGCCGGCTGCCGGCCTGCCGGGAAGATCTTCCGGATGAAGGGACATTTATTCCGGCCCGCACAGAACAATGCTTCCACACAATACGGCTATGCCCTGGCGATGAACAGGATTACCCTGCTTTCAGAAACGGAATACCGGGAAGAAACAGCCTGGTCCCTGCTGCCCAATAAAACAAATGGCCTCCGGGCTGTGCATACCCTGAATTTTTCAGCAGGTATCACCGTGGCGGATGGTATTCCCCGAACATAAAAAAGGGCCGTATCTTCCGATACAGCCCTGTACTTCAAAACCAACCACGGTTTTTCATTTATAAAGCTTTTAAGGGAGCAGGTTTCAGTTTGCCCAGCCATACTTTCCTGCCCTGCAATCTCCGGACGAAATACATAATTCCCACAAAAATGAAGAAGAACGGACCGGCAAAACCCAGAAGGGCAATAAAGCGGGTTCCGTAAAATTTCTCCATCGGGCGTTTCAGCCGTTCAGCGATCAGGTACATACTGGGTACCATGATCAGGGTGAGGAAGAAGGAAAAGATCAGGCCAAAAATGATGGTCCAGGCCAATGGTCCCCAGAACACGACGCTGTCGCCCCCGAAGAATAAATTAGGCCTCAGGTGCTGGAACAGACCGGCAAAGTCAAGGTTCATCCCAACCGCCAGCGGGAACAGCCCCAGGATGGTGGCCACCGCTGTCAGCAATACCGGGATGATCCGGATCTTACCTGCCTGGATCGCCGCTTCACGGGTACGCATACCCCGCTGCCGCAGCTCATCCGTGAATTCGATCAGCAGGATCCCGTTCTTGATCACGATACCGGCGAGCCCGATAATACCCACACCCATCATGATCGAGGCAATGGTCATCCCCGTAAAAGCATAACCCAGCAATACCCCGATAATGGAGAAGAAGATCTCCGTCAGTACGATAAACGGTTTGCTCATACTGTTGAACTGCAGCACCAGGATAAAGAAGATCAGCAGCAGAGCAATGATCAGCGCCTTGCCCAGGAAGGAGTTGGTCTCCTGTTCCTGTTCACTCTGGCCGCTGAGCCGGATATTCACGTCAGCCGGTATGGTATTCTTTTCTTTGAATTCCCGTATTTTGGTTTGCAGCTGGGCATTGATCGGCGCCACCATGGTGGGGTCCAGTACATTGCTCTGCAGTTGCACGGTCCGTTTTACATTCTTTCGCTTGATGCCACCCGCGGTATTGGTATAATCCACCGAAGCAACAGAACTGAGCGGCAGCGATTTCACCTGCATGGTATTCATATCCATAAACGTGATGCGCATATTCATCAGGCTGGTGATATTATTCCGCAGGTTCTCTTTATGCCGGAGCTGGATCTTGTATTCATCCTCCCCGTCCTTGATCTTACTGACCTCTTTCCCGAATACCGCGGTACGGAGCTCCATGCCGATCTGGGCCGTGCTCAGCCCTTCCAGCATGGCTTTCTTGCGGTCAACAGTAACCGTAATTTCGGGGTTAAAGAGGTCCACATCGGGCTGCAGGTTTTCGATGCCTTCCACCTGGTTGGTATCCAGGTACCGGTAAAGATCGGTGGCCACCCGGGTCACATTATCCAGGTAATCGCCGGATACTTCAATATTCACGGGGGGATCGGTGGGCGGGCCATTGTCTTCCTGGCTGACTTCCACGCTCGTTCCCGGGAGGCCCTGGACCGTGCTGCGGATCGAATCCATTAAAGGACCTGTTTTCTTCCCGTCCCTTTTCTCAAATTCTACAAAGGAAACCTGGATCCGGCCCAGGTTGGATTGCACACTCCGGTTATTATCGCGGGGATTGTTGGCATTTACCGCCACATTGGTAATAATGCTTTCCACCACACTGCCGGGCACCCCGGGCTTCTCTTTCTCCAGTACTTTCTCCACGCGGTGTTCCAGGATATGCAATACACTGTCGGTAACCCGGGCATCAGTACCCACCGGCATTTTCAGGTAAACATAGACGAAATTGGGATCGCCGCTCGGGAAGAAGGTTGATTTGGTCCGCCCGGTGGCAATGCTGAAACCCAGCAAGACCACGGCCAGCACGAATACACCGAAGAGGGAGTAAAAGGCGCGGACCGGTCTTTTTCCCTGCAATACCCAGCGCAGCAGGCGCTCATACCGGTTCATCAGCCCGGGCAGGAAGCCGTTCTGGAAACGGTGAATAATATCACTCAGCACATAAGAATTAAATACCATCAGGATCGCCATCAGCAACAGGAAGTTCGCGATCCCGTGAAACTGTAGCAGGTGCAGCAATACCCCGCCGATGGAAGCGGTCCAGAACCATTTTTTACGGAACACCGCATTTTTCGGTTCTTCAAATTCCTTTCCTTCCGGTTTCATAAAGCTCACGGCAAATACCGGGTTGAAGAAGAATGCCACGATCAGGGAGGCCGCCAGCGTAAGGATCAGCACGATCGGGAGGTAAATCATGAATTTACCGATCAGGCCCTTCCAGAGCAGCAGCGGGAAAAAGGGCGCCAGCGTGGTTGCCGTACCCGCCAATACCGGTATGAATACTTCACCCGCCGCCTCCTTCGCGCTTTTCACGATCGGCATTTTCCCGTTTGCAAAGATCCGGTGCGTATTTTCAATCACCACGATCGCATCATCCACAATGATCCCCAGCCCGAAGAGCAGGGCAAAAAGCACAATGAAGTTCAGGGTGATATTGATACCCGAAATACTGCTCACCAGCGGGATGAACAGGAAGGCCACGAACACGCTCAGCGGCACACTCAGGGCCACAAAGAAGGCATTGGTGACGCCCATAAAGAACATCAGGATCAGCAGGACCAGGACAAATCCAATGATAATCGTATTGATCAGTTCGTTAAAAGAGGTCTTGGTTTGCTTGCTCGTATCACCGGTAAATTCCACCCGCAGGTTCTGCGGCAGCTCCCCGGTTTTCTGCATATCCGCCACTTCTGCCTTCACTTTATCGGCACACTCGATCAGGTTCTCCCCGGAACGCTTGATAATATTCAGGGTTACCACGTTCTTGCCATCTAACCGGGCATAACTTTCTTTCTCTTTAATCGTATCCCTTAATTCCGCCACATCCCGCAGGTAAACCGAAGCGCCCTGCGCACTGCTGCGCACCACCACATCATACAGGTCCTGCACACCAACAAACTGTCCCTTTACTTTCAGGGTACGTTTCATATCCATCGTCTGGATCAGGCCGCCCGTGATATCATGATTTTCCCGGCTGATCGCATTCTCCACATCGGTCAGGCTGACGCGGGCTGCCGTGAGTTTATACGGATCCACATTGACCTGGATCTCCCTTTCAGGGGCGCCCACGATCTCCGCCCGGTTCACTTCACTGAGGGCTTCAAAACGGTCCTGCATTTTATCCGCGTATTTTTTCAGCTGCATCCCGTCAAAATCGCCACTGATATTGACAAACATGATGGGCATATCACTGAAGGCGAACTCCTGCACATTGGGTTCCGAGGTCAGGTCGGTGGGCAGGTCCGATGCGGCCCGGTCAATCGCGTCCTTTACTTTTTGCTTGGCGATATCGGTTTTAACATCCGTATCAAACTCCACTACAATCAGGCTGTAGTCGGCCTGTGAAATACTCTGGATCTTATTCACTTTGGCGCCGCTGATCCCTTTCAGTTCTTTTTCGATGGGCTGGGTTACCAGGTTTTCAATATCCTTCGCCGAGTTACCAGCATAAATGGTGGTGACCGAAATGGTGGGCACCACGATATCCGGGAACTGCTCTTTCGGCAGGGTGATGAATTGGGTAAACCCGATACCCGAGATGATCAGCGCCATGATATAAACCGCCACCCGGTTATCAATAGCCCAGCTGGTTGGTTTAAACTCTTTGACTTTTTTTATGATTGCTTCCGTAAGTTTCATCGTTCAGTATTTTGGCTGTACTTATTATTTGTTGTTACCGGTGGTTACGGCCTGCCCGTCGTACACAGACTGGTAGCCTTCGGTGATCAGCACATCGCCGCCAACCAGGCCGCTTTTGATTTCAATGATCCCTTCATATACTTCACCCACCTGTACTGTTTTTTTGCGGGCCACCAGCTTATCTCCCGACTTTTCGATCACGTATACATATTTCCCTTTCTCATCACTCTGCACGGTATTGACCGGGATGGCAATCGTGGCTTTTGACTGGTAATCGAGGATCTTCATCACAGCCGTCTGGTTAGGTTTCAGCAGGGGATCGGAGGGAAGTCTGGCCTCCGTCAGGAAAGAACGGGTCGTGGCATCAATGGAGGCGCCCACCACACTGATCAGGGATGCAAAAGGAGCTTTCCCGGTTTCCGGAACGGATACCAGTACTTTATCCCCTCTTTTCACTTTTGCCACATAATTATCCGGTACCGGCACTTCTACTTTTAACGATGAATTATTCACGATCACCACCTGACCGCCCTGCTGGGTGGCGCCGGAGAAAGATTCGCCGACCCGGACATTCACCGTTTCCACGACACCACTCATGCCGGCCCTTACATTGGTCATGTCCAGCGCTTCTGCCGCCTGTCCCACCTGCGCTTCGGCTGCTTTTAACTGGGCCGCCATGGCATCCACATCCGCTTTGGCATTGATGACATTTATTTCCGCACCGATATTTTGTTTCCAGAGACTCTGGTGACGGTCATAGACCGTTTGCAATTGTGCCAAACGGGTTCTCAGCTGGCTTACCGACTGCTGGGCCGCGGTTAGTTGCTGACGCTGGATCGCATCATCCAGTTTCAGGACCAGTTGCCCGACTCCCACTCTTTGCCCGACGCTTACATATATAGCCCGGATCAGGCCGCCCTGTCCCTTGGGGGCGACATAGCCGATCCCGTTACTGGCGATCTTGCCCTGCAGGTCAATATAGTGGGCAAAATCAGTGGTCCGCAGGGTATCCGCCGCTACCAGTCTTTTTACCTGGCTGGCCGCCTGCGGATCTGCTTTGGCGATCTGCTCCTCGATCTTCCGGATATCCGTCTCGAGATTACTCTTGTCCTTTTTCAGTTTTTCCAGTTTTACTTTCAGGTCACCCAGCTGGCCTTTCTCTTCTTTGGCGCCGCCGCAGGCAGCTGCCGTTACGGTAACCAGGATTACCGTGGCTAATTTCATTATCGCGTTCATACTTGTTATTTTAAAATTCATAAGTTGGTTTTGTGATCAGAGTTTACCGGTGGCTTTCAGGAAATCGATCCGGGCAATCACCGCATCATACAGGGCGGTGATATAACCGTTCTGCGCTGTTTTCAGCTCCACCTGTGCCGCGTTGATCTCCGTTTGGGAGCCCGTACCCACTTCATATTTCTTTTTGGTCTGCTGGTACACTTTCTCCGCCAGTTCCATATTCTTTTTCTGGTAATCCATATTACTGATGGCTGAACGATAACTGTTTTTGGCCGTCTCCACTTCGCTGTCAATGGCGAGTTTCATCGCTTCGATCTGGTTTTCGGCCTGGCGCAACTGGATCTTTGTCTGCTGGATCTTTGATTTGGTATAGAATCCGTTGAAAATCGGGATTGCCATATTCAGGCTAACTGAAGAGATCGTGAACCAATCCCCCTTGCCCAGGAAATTCCATTTATCCCGCTGTGCATTTTTGGCATACTGGCCATTCAGCGAAATCGTCGGGATCTGGCTCAGTTTATACCGGCGGATATTGAATTCCCTCAGTTCCTTCCCGATCTGTGCATACTGGTAGTCTTTCCGGTCCTCATAGGAATAGATACTGCCTTCCAGTATTCCGTCCCTGATCTGATCCGCCGTCAGTTGGTCAACCAATACCAGTTCATCCTGTACCGGCATACCGAGGAGGACCTTCAGCCCGTAATACCCGTTGGAAATATTATTCAGCACTTTGTTCTTCTCTGTCTGCAGGTTCGTGAGTTGCACGGTCAGTTTATCCACATCAAGCTTCTCGGTAAACCCATTATCATAAATGATGCGGGTGTCTTTCAGTAATTTCTCCAGCCTGTCAATATTGGCGTCCAGTAATTCCACCTGTGTTTTACTCACGACTAACTGGTAGTACAGTTTGTAAATATTGGTCCGGATCATTTCCTCCGTGACCTCCGCATTCTTCCGGGCAAAACGCATGGTGGCATCCCTTGCCTGCAGTCCCACGAAGACCTGCCCGTCAAACAACAGTTGCGACAGTGAAATGCCGGCCGAGGCGCTGTACTTCGTACCAAATTGGGCAGCGATCATGCCAAAATCGGCCGGCATCTGGATGGGGTTCCCGCTGCCGTTTTTAACGCCCTCATCGATCAGCACCTGGTAAGTGGCCGGGGAAATAAAATTGGGGATCACCTGGGTGGCGACATTGGGGTTATAAGTTGTTCCGAGGCTGGCATTGATGCCGGGGTAAGCCCGGGAAGTCACTTCCTTGTTCACCTGCTCCTGGTACTGCACTTCCAGCAGGGCGTTTTTTACATTCACATTGTTCTTTTTCGCATAATCGACCGCCTGCTGGATCGTAAACTCGTGCCGGGCCGCTTTGACCGTGCCGGCGCCGGGCTGCGCTGCCGCGAAAACCGGGAGCAGGACTGCCATAAACAGCATCCCGGTAAAAACCCGCTGCTTATTTCTTGTTCTCTTCATAAGTAAGATGTTTTTTTCGTTGCTCATTGTATTGTTGTATCAGTTGATGTCCTTTCACCGTGGCCAGCCCGTACGTAAAGTTTTCGATGATCATTTCAGAGGTGGCGCCCAGGTTGTATTTGCCCGGGGGAAATACCGATACATTGAACGGGATCATCATGGATTCGATCCGGTATTTCGACATTACATCCACATTCACATCGTCGCGGTACAAACCCTCCCGGATTCCCCATTCAATATTATCCCGGATGATCTGCAGGAGGAACTTGCCCCGGTACTGCTGGAAGCGCTGGAAAGCATTAAAATGAAATTTCTCGAGATCATACAGGATCATCGGGTTCATATTGCTGAACTCCTCCATGATCCGCTCCATGGTGATGAAGATCTCGTGAATGGCATTCGTGGCCTCCGTGCGGCAGGTCCGGCAATCGGTCTGTATATGCTGGATATGGCCTTCAACCACCGCATGCACCATTTCGTCCTTATCGGCGAAATACTGGTAAAGCGTCTTCTTGCTCATCCCCAGGCTATGGGCGATATCGTCCATGGATACAGAACGGATCCCGTACTGCATAAACAGCTCCTCAGCCTTGATCAGAATTCGTTCTTTGGGTTCCATAATGGGTAATTTCGAAGGGCAAAACTATGGAAACTATTTTTGTAACAAAAGTTTCCATCCTGCATTTTCGACCGTTCACCGAATTTTTGGACCGGTCACGGAGGAATCTTTTTTGCTGTACCTTAGCTTATAAATCAGCAAAATGGCCAGTCCCAGGCAAGCCCAGCGAAAAACATTAAGAAAAATATTTAAGTATTTTATTCAGGGAATGATCATTTTAGCTCCAATCGCTATCACTGCTTATGCCCTGTACTGGTTATTTGAGAAAGTAGATGGGATCCTGCGGCCTTATATCAATATCCCCGGGATCGGTTTTGCCCTGATCATATTATTTGTGATCCTGGTGGGCTGGATCAGCTCCAATTTCCTGATGGGGAGCGCCATCAGTTTCTTTGACCAACTGATGGAAAGAACCCCGGGCGTCAAGTTTATCTACAGCTCTACCAAGGATTTCTTTGAAGCTTTTGCCGGTGATAAGCGAAAATTCAACCGGGCCGTATTAGCCAATGTTTTTTCCGCAGACGTCTGGATCGTGGGCTTTCTGACCGATGAGGAAATGCACAAATTTGAACTGGGGGCGGATAAAGTATCCGTGTATGTGCCCCAGGCATACAATTTTGCCGGCCAGCTTTATATCTTACCCAAAGAGAAAATAAGAAAGATCGACAAAATAACGGCCGGCGAAGCCATGAAATACGCGGTTACCGGTGGCGTAGTGGACCTGGATGAAGAAAGAAAGGATATAAAAGAATAAAGATCTTCCGTTTATTACCCCCGATTGATCTGCCTGACCCCTCCCTGGCAGCAGGAAAAAAACGTATGTACAGTATAAAATCCCTTCGCCCGCAAAACAGATACGGATAGTTTTGAAACGGATCATCCCTGTTTTGTCCATGAAAAAAATCTTTTTTCTCCTCCTGTCCGTTTGTATTTGCCTGCCTTGTTTCAGCTGGGGTTTTTATGGCCACCGCCGGATCAATTATTACGCGGTCTTTTTATTGCCGCCTGGTATGATGGTCCTGTACAAACCGCAGATCGAATTCCTGGCCGAACATGCAGTGGACCCGGATAAACGCCGCTATGCCATCCCCGACGAGGGGCCCCGTCATTATATAGATATTGACCACTACGGAAGCTATCCCTACGATTCATTGCCCCGCCGCTGGAAAGAAGCCGTGCAGAAATATTCGGAAGATACCCTGAAAGCACATGGCATTGTACCCTGGTGGCTGCAAACCATGCTCTACCGGCTTACGCAGGCTTTTAAAGATAAAAACCAGGCAAAGATCCTGAAATACTCTGCCGAGATCGGGCATTATATCGCTGATGCCCATGTACCGCTGCATACCTCCAGCAATCACAATGGCCAGCTGACCAACCAGCGGGGCATCCACGGTTTCTGGGAAAGCCGGATACCCGAACTGCTCTCGGAAGGAACAGGGTCCGCAGCCGGCTGGGATTTTTTTATTGGTAAGGCAGAATATATTGCCAACCCGGAAAAATTTATCTGGGCCCGGGTGCTGGAAAGCGCCGCCGCTGCCGATACCGTACTCGCATTCGAAAAAAAACTCTCCGGCCATTTTCCGCCTGATCAGAAATATGGATTTGAAGAACGAAATGGTACTGTCATTCGTCAGTATTCGGCATCCTATACGATCAGGTACAATGCGTTACTGAAAGGAATGGTGGAAAGAAGAATGCGCCAGTCGGTGTATGCAGTGGCTTCCTTCTGGTACACTGCCTGGGTAAATGCCGGCCAGCCCGATCTGACCACGCTGGGCAACCGGGAATTTTCCGCGGCGGAACAGCAGGAATTTGAATCGCTTACACAGGCCTGGAAAAACAATACGATCCTCGGGCGTGAACATGTACCCTGAGGCCTGCAATTTCCCTACATTTGCAACTCATTTATTACCCTGTAACCGTGAAGTCAGTCATCCATAATTTCAACGCAGGTCCCTCTGTATTACCCAAAGAAGTTTTCGAAGAAGCCAGTAAAGCCGTACTGGATTTTAATCATACCGGTTTATCCATCCTCGAGATCGGGCATCGTACCTCCCTGTTCCAGCCGGTGATGGATGAAGCCAGGGCCCTGGTAAAGGAACTGATGCAACTGGGGGATAAACACGAAGTGCTCTTCCTGCATGGAGGGGCCACCACCCAGTTCATGCAGGTGCCAATGAACCTGCTCAATGAAAATGATATCGCCGCATACACTGAAACCGGCACCTGGGCCAATAAAGCCATCAAGGAAGCCAAACTCTTTGGTCATGTGGAAATAGCAGGATCTTCCAAAGCCACTCATTACACCAGCATCCCGGATGATCTTATCGTGCCGCCCACGGCTGCCTACCTGCATATCACCACGAATGAAACCATTGCCGGCACCCAGTGGCACCGGTTACCTTATGACTGCGGCGTACCCCTGGTGGCGGACATGAGCAGTGATATCCTGAGCCGCCGGCTCGACTTCAACCGCTTTGACCTGATCTATGCCGGGGCCCAGAAAAATATGGGCGCTGCCGGGGTCAACCTCGTGGTGATCAATAAAGAGATAGTAGGGAAAGTAAACCGGGCCATTCCCACTATTCTCGATTACCGCAATCATATCGCCGAAGGCAGTATGCTGAATACACCCCCGGTCTTTGCGGTCTACGTGGTGCTGCTGACCTTACGCTGGCTGAAAGAACAGGGTGGGGTGGATGCTATAGAAAAAAGGAATGACGCAAAAGCAGCGCTTTTTTACGATACACTCGATTCATTACCGCTGTTCAAAGGCCCCGTGGCCAAAAAAGACCGGAGTAAAATGAATGCGGTCTTTACAATGGATAACCCGGAACTGGAAAAGGAATTCATGGAGTGCTGTAAAAAAGAAAACATGATCGGCGTAAAAGGCCACCGGAGTGTGGGTGGTTTCCGCGTTTCCATGTACAATGCATTAACCCTGGACAGTGTACAGGCGCTGACCGGCCTGATGAAAGAATTCGCAACAAAAAAAGGATAAGGAAATGGCCGTTATTAAACCGTTTAACGCAGTAAGACCCCAGCAGCAATTATCACAACAGGTAGCCTCCCGTCCTTATGATGTGCTGAACAGTGAAGAAGCCCGTGCAGAAGCCGCCGGCAACCCTTTTTCTTTTCTGCATATCACCAAATCGGAGATCGACCTGCCCCCGGGCATCGACATTCACAGCCAGGATGTATATGACAAGGCCAAGGAAAACCTGGACCAGTTTATCAGCAATGGCATTGTCTTCAAAGAAGATCATCCCTGTTATTATATCTACCAGTTAGTGATGAAGGGCCGGAGCCAGACCGGGCTCGTTTGTGTTTCCGCTGTGGAGGATTATTTCAAAAATGTGATAAAAAAGCACGAGTTCACCCGGCCTGAAAAAGAAAAGGACCGGATCGATCATATGCGCAGCATCCGGGCGCAGACCGGGAATGTATTCCTCGCTTACCGGGATGTGGAAGCGGTGAACAAACTGATCCACGACTGGCAGGAAGCCCATCAGCCGGTCTATAATTTTACCGCGGCAGACGGTATCCAGCATGCCATCTGGGTGGTCAATGAACAGGAAGTGATTGATTCCATCAGCCGGGAATTTGAGCAGCATGTACCCTGCACCTATATTGCCGACGGGCATCACCGGGCCGCTTCCGCCGCAAAGGTCAGTAAAGCCCTGCCCGGCAGTCCCGATGCCGGTTATTTCCTGACCACGATTTTCCCTGCCAGCCAGCTGGCGATCCTGGATTATAACCGGGTGGTAAAAGACCTGAACGGGTTAACTGCTGCTAAATTCCTGGGCCTGTTGCAGGATGATTTTTATATCACCAGCAGTCCCGAACCGGTTAAACCCACCCAACTGCATGAGTTTGGTTTGTACCTCGAAGGAAAGTGGTATATCCTGGGTTCCCGCAAGGGCACCTGGACCGAAGACCCCATCGGGGTACTGGATGTATCCATCCTTGCACAGAATGTATTGGACAAGCTCCTGGACATCAAAGACCAGCGCACCGATACCCGGATCGATTTTGTCGGGGGTATCCGGGGACTGAGAGAACTGGAACAACGGGTGAACAGCGGTGAAATGAAAGCAGCTTTCAGTTTATATCCTGTTACCATCGACCAGTTATTTAAAATCGCGGACAGTGGCAATGTAATGCCGCCCAAAAGCACCTGGTTTGAACCCAAACTGAGGGACGGGCTCCTGACCCACCTGATCTGACCAGGTTAAACGCAGAAATATTTGTTATTTTGCAACAGAGACGTCGGATTCCACGTCTCTTCTTTTTTAATTTGCACTATGATCTATCGGATTTTTCTTTTAACCGCCTTATCTGTTTCCCTCCTGGCCCAGGCCCAGCCGGATGACACCAAAAAAATGCAGGAAACCGCCCGGGCCTTTATGCGGACCGGCGATTTTGACAATGCCATTATTGTACTCACCCGGGCCTTGCAGCAGGATAGTAAAAACCTGGAACTGCAGCAGGACCTCGTGATGAGTTATTATTATAAGCGGGATTTTGCCAAAGCGCTCGAAGGGGTAAAGACCCTGGTGGACCGGGATGATGCGGATGTGGTGACCTACCAGATTGCCGGCAATGTGTACAAGGCACTGGAAGAAGTGAAGGATTGTGATAAACTCTATAAAAAAGCCCTGAAGAAATTCCCCAATAGCGGCCCGCTCCGCAGCGAATACGGGGAACTTTTATGGGCCGCCAAAGATTTTTCCGCCATCAAACAATGGGAGGAAGGGATCCGGACAGACCCGGGATATAGCGGCAATTATTACAATGCCGCCCTGTTTTATTTTTATACCAAGGATAAAGTATGGAGCCTGATCTATGGCGAGATCTTTGTCAACATGGAAAGCCTGAGTGAGCGGGGAGCCGCCATGAGACAAATGCTGCTGCAGGGGTATAAAGAAAAATTATTCTCCGACCCCGATATCATGAAGGGTGAAGAAAAAAATAAAAGCGAATTCGCCAAAGCCTTCCTGCAGGGGATCGGGAAGCAATCCTCCCTTGCCGCCAAGGGGATCGGCACCGAAACACTGACGATGATCCGGACCCGGTTCATTCTCGACTGGTTCAGCAGTAACGCAACCAGGTTCCCGTTTAAATTATTTGATTATCACCAGCAGCTCCTGCAGAACGGAATGTTTGATGCCTACAACCAGTGGTTGTTCGGGGCTTCAGAGAACCTGGCGGCTTATGATAACTGGACAAAGACCCATGCGGAAGAATATAACGGATTCAGCAAATTTCAAAAATCAAGGGTGTTCAAAATGCCCCCGGGGCAGTATTACCAGGTGAACTGAGCCATCACAAACGGATAGAACAGGGCTGTATCAAAAATAAAGGATACAGCCCTTTTTTTATCCTTCATATTTATACAAAATTGTATATTCATTACTGGTTAAGGACTGATTCTTCAACTAAAACAACGATTGCATATGACAGAGCCTAAAAGACTGTTTGACTGCCTGGAATACCACCTGGAAAAAAACCCGCTGGAAGTGATGCTGGCCGGAAAAGAAGGCGGGCAGTGGAAAAAATACAGTACGACCGCCGTTAAAGAGACGGTGGACCGGCTGAGCGCCGGTTTGCTGAGCCTCGGCGTCAGTTGCGGGGATATGACGGCTGAGGGCCGCGACAAGATCGCCATCCTTTCCAAGAACCGGCCGGAATGGATCCTGCTGGACCTCGCCGTACAGCAGATCGGGGCGGTATTGGCGCCGATCTACCCGACCATCAATGTAAATGAACTGGAATTTATACTAAATGACGCACAGGTAAAATATGTTTTTGTTAATGATGAAGAACTTTTCCTGAAAGTATTAAGCCTGAAAGAAAAGGCGCACAGCCTGCAGGAGATCTATACATTCGAGCACACCCCCAATGCCAAACACTGGAAGGAAGTCCTGTCCCTGGCCACACCTGAAGGGATTGCGCAGATCCGGCCCATCGCAGATAAGATCCGGTATGAGGATCTCGCCACGATCATTTATACCTCCGGCACCACGGGCACACCGAAGGGGGTGATGTTATCGCACCGGAACATTTTATCCAATGTGATGGCCTGTATGCCCTGTTTCCCCCCGGGGGATGAGATGCGTTCGCTGAGTTTCTTACCGCTCAATCACATTTTTGAGCGGATGGTCACCTACCTCTACCTGTTCCGCGGCATTTCCCTTTATTATGCGGAAAGCCTGGATACCATTGCCGATAACCTCAGGGAAGTGCAGCCGCATATGTTCACCACGGTTCCGCGCTTACTGGAAAAAGTGTATGATAAGATCATGCAGAAGGGGAGTGAGCTCACCGGTACCCGGCGGAAACTGTTCTACTGGGCGCATGGGTTAGCGGAAAAATTTGAGATCAATAAGGACCAGGGGGGGATGTATAATTTCAAACTCGGGCTGGCCAATAAAATCATCTTCAGCAAGTGGAGGGAAGGATTAGGCGGGAATATCAAATGTATTGTAACCGGCGGTGCGGCCTGCCAGGTCCGGCTGATCCGGATATTTACCGCCGCAAAGATCACCATCATGGAAGGATATGGCCTTACGGAAACCTCACCGGTTGTCGCTGTCAACCGGTTCCAGGAAAGCGGGCGGGCTTTTGGTACCGTTGGCCCGCTGATCGATGGCGTGGAAGTTAAGATCGCCGAAGACGGGGAGATCCTCTGCAAGGGACCCAATATCATGATGGGTTATTACAAACGCCCGGATCTGACCGAAGAGGTCATTGATAAAGACGGCTGGTTCAGTTCGGGGGATATCGGTTCCCTGAATGAAAATAATTTCCTGCGGATCACCGACCGGAAGAAAGAACTCTTTAAAACGAGCGGGGGTAAATATGTGGCCCCGCTGCCGATCGAGAACAAGCTGAAGGAATCACCCTTTATTGAACAGGTGATGCTCGTGGGAGCTGACCGGAAATTCGTCAGCGCCCTGATCGTGCCCTCCTTCCCGAACCTCCTGGATTGGTGCCGGCACAATGGCATCAGCATGACGAATCATGCGGAAGTGATCCGCCAGCCGCAGGTGAACGATATGTACAAGGATCTCGTGGAAAGTTTCAACAAGTACTTCAACCACGTAGAGCAGGTCAAGAAATTTGAGTTGCTGCCGGATGAATGGAGTGTGGACACAGGGGAGATGACCCCGAAACTGTCGCTGAAACGAAAAGTAATTATTGAAAAATATAAGGAAGCGATCGACCGGATCTACAGTTAATCGCCTTTGTATTTCCCGGTACTGTCCCTCCTGCTCCTTTGCATCATTTTCTGGACAAATTCATCAAAGCGGGGCTGTTGTTCGGGGGTGAAGAGATTGCGCACTCTTTTGAAATGGGCAAAAGTCATGCTGTCAATTTCATTTTGCCGGGCGCTGATCCTGGCCCGGTAAACAGCGGTGGTGCTGTCTGTAACAGCAGGATCTTTGATCAGTGCAAAATAAGCGGCTTTGGCAGCCCGCAGGGAATCATAGAGCGGGCGTACGGTTTTAAAATGTTCGTCCTTTAATAGTTTATGGTCTTTTACCTGTTGCTCCGTCATGCCCAGTTCTTTGGCCATGATCCCGGAAGGATCTCCTTTCCCGCGTTTCCAGTCCCCTTTTCCTTTATCCTTCATCAGGAAGAAAACAAGGGCAATATTGCTGATCAGCAGCAGGATCACTGCAACGGATAAAATTCTGTAATTGGTGCGCTTCATTACTTAACCTGGTTTAAATCATACTGGCTGCTGTTATCATTCAGCCGGTATTCAGCGGCGAGGGATTGAATGGACTCCGTTTCCACCCCTGCCGTGCTTTCATTAAATGTAGTGTTTCTGTTATAAAGGACGAGTATATTGATCGCTAAAATCAGCAGCAACCCGGCCAGGGTATAGGCGGGACGCAGCATCCAGGAACTGGCCGTTATGGTTTCTTTTTCCATTCTTGCCTTCAGCCGGGTATAAAAGAAAGCAGGCGCTTCAGCACGGGTGCATCCATCCAGGCTGTTGAGTATTTCTTCTATCCTATTTTCCTTTTCTGTATTCATACTGCCTTTTTTTGACGTTAACAGGGGATAAAACTTTCGAAAGCCCGTTTTAATCCGGTTCTTTTTCCAGTAATTTCCGGAGGTTTTGTTTGGCCCGGTGCATAAGTGACTCCACCGCCGCGACCGTGGTCTGCATCACCTCGCTAACTTCCTGGTAACTAAGATCTTCCAGTTTATGTAAGGTGAAAGCAATTTTCTGATTTTCCGGTAATTGGCCAATGATTTTAAACAGGCGGGCCGCTTTTTCTTTCCGGTCTAGTTGCACCCCGGGATGATTGAAATCAGGTATTTCCTGGGCCGGTTCATTGTTTTCCCCGAGCAGGCGCTGGATAAACCCGAATCTTTTCTTGCTTTTCCGGCTCCGGAGCAGGTCCAGGGCCCGGGTGGTGGTGATCCGGTAGATCCAGGTGGAAAGTTTAGATTCCGCTTTAAATTGCTGAATGGAGCGAAAGACCTGGATAAAGACTTCCTGGGCCACATCTTCGGCATCTTCCGCGTTCTGAACGATACCCATCGCCGTATTGAAGACCCGGTCCTTATAGGTATCCACGAGGTACCTGAAGGCTGATTCGTCCCCGTTGCGGAGTCCCTGTATCAGTTCAAATTCAGTCAACTATGGTTCGCTAATTTTAAACCCGAACTTACGAAATAGGCGGATAATTCTTTCTTATATTTGCAGCCCTTCGCTAAAGCTACGGGCTGCGAGGCCAACCGAGGCTACTAACTGTGAGGCCATCCGGAGTCCGCCGCCGGCAGATTCAGCGAAGGAAAAAAAGCGGCTAATACCCGTTGGGCCCGCCCTTCGTAGCGTTAGCGAAAGATAAAAAGGCAGCTAATACTCGTTGGGCTCGTCCTTCGTAGCGTTAGCGAAAGATAAAAAGGCGGCTAATACTCGTGGGCTTTGCCCTTCGTAGCGTTAGCGAAAGATAAAAAGGCGGCTAATACTCGTGGGCTTTGCCCTTCGTAGCGTTAGCGAAGAAGGGTCCCGTAGTTCAATGGATAGAATAGAAGTTTCCTAAACTTTTGATACAGGTTCGATTCCTGTCGGGACTACCCAAAGGGACTTCAGCGGTTTTTCCGCTTGAAGTCCCTTTTCATTTTCCCCTGAAACCCGCTTCAGGCGTGCAATCTGGAGGAAGACTGAATTTACTTTTGTGGTTCGACTTTCGTCTTTTTTCTTGTTATAGTAGATTCCTTCGGGAAAGATGAGATTTTGCAGCTTTTGTTTGTTGCTGTAATCGCTGGAAGCCCACAGGGACGGGAGTTCTGTTGAAATTTCAACTGAGCGATTGATAAAGTATTCAAGGTTCGACCCGCTTACCGGACAACCCTTCATATTTTCCTCAATTGCCTGCTTTTCCTGCCTGAATTTTTTGGCGAATTTCTCGTACAAATCCGGTTTGATTTCCTCGTTAATGAAGCGTTCTTCCAGGCGTTCCAGTTTTGTTTCTACCTCATTTATTTGCCGCTGAAACTCCGCATTTGCTTTGTCTTTATTTGCGTTCAGTTCTGTATAAATATGCCTCAATTGGTCTTTAAAAACGTCCACATACTTTTCCTCCAGGGTGAGTTCTTCCAGGATTCCCTGAAACTGGTTGTGCAGGTCTTTGGCACTCTTATTACAGCCACATTTTTTATCGCTGTTGCACTTGTAGTAATACAGCCCTTTCTTTTTTACGATATAGCCCCGCATGAGTTCGCCACAAGATTCGCATTTCAACAGCCCCTTTAAGGGGGTGTTTGCATACTTCTCATTTTTCAGCTTTCCGTAATTACGGGGTTTGATGTCGTTTACCTTCAGGAAGATTTCCTGCGATACCAGCGGCTCATGCTTGCCCCTTATCAGTTCACCACCCAACGCACTGTGCGATAGCATACCGCAATAGAACGGGTTAGTAAACACTGCATGAAGGGTTTTGATCGTAATTTTCAATCCCGATGCCGCAAGCCGTTTTACGATTTCTGAATGGGTGAGTTGTTCCTGCGCCTTCCAAAGGAATGCTTTCCGCAGCAGCTTACCAGTATCATTGATCTCAATAAAACGCTCCCCATTTCTTTTAACCGTATCATAACCCCTTGGGGGACGGGTACACCATATTCCATTAATCAGTTTTTCCTTGGTGCCATCCATTGACTTTTGCTTGCGCAGGTCATTGTCATACTGGCTGAAAAGGAACAGGATATTTTGTTGTAACACCCCTGAAGGATTGGAGGTATCAATGGGCTGTGAAACTGAAATAATTGAAATGCCTAATCCCCGAAGTTGACGGGATAACCAGATGGCATTGTCGCCGGTTCGACTGAAACGCTCAAGGCTGTACACCACAATATGAGATACTTTTGTTTTCTGCCGTTTGCAGAACTCGATCATTCTTTTGAACTCTTTCCGTTCATCTGTTTGGGCGCTCTCGTAGGTGCCACCGAAGTAGGCCAGCACATTGTAACCATATTTCAATACATAGGCTTCACAGCCCTTTTTTTGGGTCTCAAGGCTCATATTGGTATCTGCCTGTTCCTTGGTAGAAACCCTTGTATAGATCACGCAATTATTGGTGCTTTTAGCCTTGGCCAATTCGACCCCTTTAGCGAAGCGTTTGATTTCCATTTGTTTAACCATAAAAACTCCTTTTTGCTGTAGAAGTACAACACAATTATATTGATAATCAACGTTTTATACAAATATTTCTATGCTGCCTGGTTAATTCCAGCCTGTTGGTTCAGTTCTGCTGAAACTACCTCGTAAGTAATGAGGGCTAATTGATGAAGGGTATTGATAATGTTGATGATTTCTTCTTCAGGGGCATCCCTGAATTGGGGGTAGGCTCTTACCTGTTTCTCGGTGAGGAATAATGCCTTTTCGGAATTGAGAATGTCTGGGTACTCCGGCAATGGGTTTAGGTCCTTTACAATAGTTGACATAGGATGAATTTTAGAAGACAAACATAGTATCTCCCAAAATCTAACTTTCCAGTTTGGGGCAGTTGTTGAAAGTAATTAGCAGTTTTTATTTGTAATGTCCTGAGAAGTTGTCTCTTCCGGCTTAGGAGCATCGAATGTAATCACCCGGCTTTTATGCAAACCCTTTTTACAGCGCATGTAATAGTCGTGATACATTTTAGCAATGTTGTGTATGAAATCACGTACATCCAACACTTCCTGATCAGTTAGTCCTCTCTTATCTGCTTTTAGTAATTTTCTACATTCTTTGAGTGAAGTACGTCCAGTGAATTTATCTTCCACAGTCGATTTTACTACAGTTTTATCCATAAGTTTATTTATGGCTATTTTTAATAAAGAATATTGAAAGTGTAATTATCAAGAGGCTAGCAACACCTGCAACTAAGTTATGAGTCCAACAAATACAGTCATGGTATAAGTAAAAGGCAAAAATTGAAGCCGCCGATGAAATACAAAACAAAGAAACATCTATTAATAATTGAAACCATTTTCTGAACTTCCTATCTGGATCATTTTTCCTCATTGATTCCCATGTCTCCTCAATTGGTTGATTGGTAATACTTGCAATTTTTGGAATAAGACTATTGTTGATATAGTCCCCGATTGAAGATACTTTTCTGTCGTTTGCATAGTATGTCCAGCCCATGATAATACAAAAAAAGGGCAACACTAAAAATGCAATATTATATTGAGGTTTTTCTAAGCAAAAAGCGAATACAGTACCAAGAGCAATCAAAGTTAGATAAATCATGTGGTCTCTGAACTCAATACGCTTTAGTTGCTCATCTTTGAGTTTGCCATATTCAGCAGTGTAAAAGGCAAGATTGTCCATAGCAGTTTTATTTATCTTTTTTTTAATTAAGGTTAAGCCATCTGCAACAGGTAATAAACACATTTCAATTTGGTCATCATTGGCCACAATAGCATTAAGCCTCTTTATTTCCTCCGTACCTTCATTACTAATCAATGTTATAATCTCTGGGTCTGTTACCTCAACACCGGCCACTGTACCAAAATACAAAGTATTATCTACTACAATTAGCCCACCTGGCCGAATGAGTTTTAAAGATAATTCATAATATTTTACATAATTAACTTTGTCAGCATCAATAAATATAAAATCAAAGGTGTCTTGTTCACCATTCTTGATTAAATTCTCAAGTACCTGAGTTGCTTCCCCTAATATAAAATCAATTTTATTACTTACCCCAGCCTTTGCCCAAAACTCTTTTGCAACCTTACCAAATTCTTCACTTTTATCACATGAAATAGTCTTACTATCTTCTGTCGTAGATAATGCAACAGTTAGAGCACTGTATCCTTTGTAAGTACCAATATCCAATGTTTTTTTTGCATTGATTAACTTGGCTAAAAAGGAAAGAAACTGCGCCTGTAAGGGAGTAATTTGAAATATAATATCCTCGCTGCTGTGGTGCTGTTTACGCAGTTCATTTAAAAATGGAGATTCTGGAACAGAATTCTTAATAATATAATCGTTCAATTCAGCAGTTAGTTCGATTTGTGTCTTAATCACGGGCTTGAGAAAGGTTTATTATTTAGAAATTTAGAAAACTGTTGCCAGTATTTATTACTAATACAGAATGTATATCTGGATTAAATTCCGGTGAAATCTCTTTCAATCGTGGCAGAATCGCAAAGCCACTTGCCCCGCTTGGTTCACAAGAAATATTCAATTGCTTTAAAGTTTGTAAGGCTGATACTATTTCGTCATCATTTACCTGATATACATAATATGGCTCCCTTTCTCTGCCTTTAAGGTCAATCTTGTCATGTGTGGTTAATCCAATTCCTTTGCTAACTAATCCCTTTGTATCAACCCAAATAGGGCCATAGAGCATTATTGCAAGAGTATCAGGGCTACCAGAGCTTACCGGAATCACTTTCGTTTTAAGGCTATGGTCTTTTATATAATCAACTATCTCATTACATAAAATACCAGCACCAAAAGGAACAATGACATAGTCGGGTATATTTTTCAATTGCTTTTCAATTGCCTCCGAAATAATTGCTTCATATGCTGGCCTATTAAGACCTTCAGTTACATCTAAAAAGTTTTCAAGGCAAACCCCACTTTTTCTTGCAAGTATCTCTAAGTCTTTAGCCCGATAAAGTTTTTCGGAGAGGTCTATTTCGATTAATTCACAATTTTCGTTAACCCTTTTAAGAACTTCTGATGCTCTCAATATTTTTCCAGAAGTGTCGGGACCAAATACTTTTGATTTTAAGGCTGGTGGTATAAAAGCAATTGCATTAACAATCTCTTCACCAAATTCTTCGTTAAGTTGCTTGCAGTAATATCCAAGGCTCAATGCCGTATTGCCATAAGAGATACTGCCAAAAGTAGTTTTTTTAATCACTCTTCCTGCCTCTATATCATTAATGATAGGCTGAAGCATTTCATACGCCAGCCTGTCTTTAAATGTATGCGTTGGGTTTTTACTTTCATCCTTTACAAATAATGAGCATACACCAAATGAATGATGCAATTCCTTAATAGGTGTGTTACCAGGCAAGGAAACTCTCAATTCCTTTGTATCAACTTCAAGTAATCGGTTTACCATATTTTTCTATTAAATAGTCTTCAACGAATGAGGCAGCTACATCAGCACAATAAGGCTGCCAAATTTTATTTTTCCTAAAATCACCATAGTCACAAATACTCTTAATAACTCTTACTTCCTTTGTTAAATTTTTTTCAGCTAAATAACTTGTAACACCAAAAGCTTCCATTTCAATTGCCTTACAAGTGGGAAAGCTATCCCAGAGCTTCTTCTTAAACCATGTAGACTTAGAAAGTGTATCTATCGAAACATAATCCTCTGTGAAAACTTCGTTAAATCCTTTTTCATCTGGATTCACAGTATCATCGGGAGTTGGTTCCAGAAGAGTTGGTTTCCACTTTTTTATCGCAAAATTGATTTCTTTTTGTTCAAATTCATACTCATCAATACTTCTAAATTCAATTTCTTTAGCAGGCTCCCCAAAAACATATTCATCACTCTGTGATGCTTTTTTGGTTTCGCTTCCAAATATTTTATTTGAAATAACTAAATCACCGAGATGAATTGTGTTGCCTTTATCAATGCCCCCCGCTATCCCTGCAACTATTATTTCTGAGTATTTAATTCCAATTCCTTTAAATGTATCACAAACACTCATAGCTTTCCCGGATTTATAAGGACCATAATTGGGTAAGAGAATTACATGAACCTTTTTATATAACCCATTTTTGCAAAATACTCCTTTTGCAAAAATATAAAAAGGCCTATCATGAGGGTCATTATCTTTAGAATCTGGATGAATAAACCCATCCTTATCTTTATCAAACACGAAGTCCAAAGGATTTACCAAATCATTTCGAATTTTCATTAACCTCCTTGAGTAATAATCTTCTTTTTCTACATCAATTAAAAAGGAAAGTCTCCTAACTACAGCCCGAAATTCTAATGGCAAAGCTGTAACTATCAAGGTTGTTTCCCTTAATGTGTTATCAAGCTTTCTTCTTGCATCTTCATAGTTCTCAAAAGCCTCAATTAAGGGTTCAACTTCATCATCAAATATTTTTTTATAAATTGGATTAGACAGAGTTGAATGCTCCTTTAACAAAAGTTTCTTACGCAAACCAAACCATCCTGATAAATTTTTATGCTTATAAATAAATTCAGTATGTAAAAACTTAATAAGCTCTTCACGACTTTTGGGTGAATTGATTTTTTTTGTCTTAAAACTATCAATAGCAGTTTGATTTTTATTAATAAAATCCTCAATCCTCAAATATGTTTCATGAGGAATCTCTAATAATAATTCAGCTCCTTTATATGCAGCCTTATTCCTATTATCTATTTCATTAATAAAGCTATAAATATTTCGGAATGGCATTACGAATTGGCTTTGGGTGTTTGATAGTATTCTAGAAGAGAAGTCAGTCTTTTTCTCTCCAATTGGTCTCGCAACAATTTTTCCAATACTCCAAATTTTCTTTCTGTATCTACAGTAAGTTTTTTTAACCAAAAGGTCTCTTCCCCAGCCTCTGCTATTTCAGTAATAGCACCCCCATCAAATAAATATGGTGCAGGATTTTGTAAAAAGAAGCCATAAAGTGCCCGACACAAAAAAACATCATCCAAAATATTCTCTAACTCACCAGGTTTTGACCTAGAAATTAACTGTAAGGTATCATCAAGTTTTAAATTAACTATGCTTCCCAAATGCCATCTACTACGCAATATTTCAACAAGGTTCAATAATGTAGGAATTGCAAAATAACTTGGATTACTTTTGAGGTTAGGCGTAATAGCTAAGGCCCCCCTTTTCCCAATTGTATAAAACAAATCCGAGTGATGTGAGTAATTTTTTAACCTTATACCATCTTTTTTTTCATCGTCATTATAACAGGCGTAAAAGCCCAGAGAATTAAAAATATATTCTCTTTTTAGTTTAAAAAATTCTGTATTAATTGTACTATTATCAGTCGAAAATCGAGCTATAAAAGAGCCTAACTCTTTGACTGTGTTTTTATCTTGATTATCTTCAAAGTTTTTAAAATCTGTTTTATCAATTTCAAGAATAGTATGAATATATGGAGTTTGCCATGTCTTAAAATCGTGTTTATTTTTCTTTATCACCTTCTTGTCAAACCAAAGAGCTTTTTCTTTCCACACAGTTGGCATTATTTGACTATCAATTACCCGGCTAAACAATTCAGTTAAAGATATTTTATCTTTATCCTTGAGGAGAAATTTATTAGCATTAGTGCTACCTCTCAGAAAAGAATGTGTATTATGCTTTTGATTTTCGTCTTTTGTTTCCTTATCATTTTCATTAAATGATATACTTGATGCCAATCTAATTACTGAATGAATGTTAAAAAAATTAGGTGCGTCAAGTATAAAAGTAAAAGTACAATTACCTGCCCCATTTTCATAAAGACGTAAAGCGAAATTGAGTTTCGCAAAAACCTTTTTATACCTAATTGTATTAAACAATTGGCCATTTTTATCTTTACTAATTGGCACTACTACTAAGGCCTTATTATCTATCGTGCCTGAATAATGTAATACAGAAATATTTTGAGAAACAATATTTGGATGATACGATGCCTGGTCTTTTTTTTCAGCCCACGATACTGGCCTATTGAATAAAAAAAGAGTATGCCATTCTTTATTCTGCTTTAAAGCTTCTTCAAGCTCAGAAAAATCACTTTGTGTTACATCCCAAGAAAAAGAGTAAACAAAGTTAATTATAGCCTTTTCATATTTTAGAAACTTATGGCTTTTTTGTTCTTCCATTTTTTATTTTATTTAGCTGACCAAAAAATATATTTTCTTTCAAAATAAATGTAAAGCTGGTTTACAATAAATCCTGTTAAACCAAGCAAAATTATTGAAGCATACATTTCGGGAATCCTATATTGTAAATAGTAGTCGTAAATCATTTTACCCAAACCCTCATTTGCTCCTAAAAACATTTCGGTGACAACCACTAACGCAAAAGAGTAGGAAAGACAAACTCGAATACCGGCTGAGATATTAGGCATAGCATCTCTAACTACTGCATACATAAAAACCTGATACCGGTTTGCTCCAAATGTTTTCAGCATATTTATTCTGTCAGTCTTTTCCTGGTTAGGCAATGCCCCATAGAATGAGTTAATCAGTAAAATTAACGAACAGGCATAGAATACCACACTGACTTTAGCAGCATCACCAATTCCAAAAAAAAGGATGAATAAAGGGAACAATGCTGAGGCTGGAACTGACCGGAAAAATTCAATCGGAAGTTCAACGAATTTAAAGAGCCATTTTTTTCTCGCTAAAATGAGACCGGCAGGAACACCTACAAGTATAGCAAGAAATAATCCTAACAATGCTCTAAAAGATGTTAGCCAAAGATTATTATATGTAGAACCTTTGCCGAGCAAGTCAAAAAATCGTGAAAATGTGTCGCCGATTTTTGGAATAAATAATGGGTTGACCAAACCCAATACATTTATCAACCACCAAATAAGAAGTATGATGGAGATAGAAATTAATGGGTATAATGCCCTAGTATTTTTCCTTTTGTATGGCTGCATATTCAAATTCTAAAATTTTATTTCGCATGTCTTCAAACTTTGCTGAAACCAAAACAGGTCTTTTTCTTGGGCGTGGAATATCGATTACAAATTCCTTAACAATCTTTGAAGGGTGTTCACCTAAAACAAGAACCCTATCGGCTAGATAAAGTATATGGTCAATATTATGTGAAACTACCAGTATTGCTATGTTGGAAGAAGTGTGGATCTCTTGTAATGTGTCCTGCAAATCCAAACTTGTTTGAAAATCAAGATTAGAAAAAGGCTCATCCAGAATTAAAATACCCGGCTCCTGAATTAACGCCCTTGCTATTGCTACTCTTTGTCTTTGGCCACCGCTTAATTGATGAGGGTAATTTTTTAATGGTAGTGTATTAAATTTCAATAAATCAATCACCTTTTTTAAACGAATTTCCTTTTCCTCTTTATTCAGGCCACTAATTTTTAAGGGGATACAAATATTGTCTTTGACACTTAACCAGGGCAATAATGTGGAATTATAGTTTTGAAATACTACCCCCATGTGGAAATTAGTATCCGGATTTCTGTTTATAGATACGCCGCCATTAGTAGTACTTTCAATACCCGCAATAATATTGAACAATGTGGTTTTCCCAGAACCATTTTCACCCCTTATCCCTATGATTTCGCCTTTATTTAATGCGAAATTAATAGCAGCCAAAACTTCTTTCACACCATCAGGTGAATCAAATGACTTAGAGACATTATCTACCTTTAAAGTTATCAAAACCGTTAATTATTTTAATAAGTAATCGTTTATATTTTCTTTACTCTGAATCGCTCCATTCTGAAATAAAACATCAATGAAGGCTTGCACTTCGGAAGCATTTAACTCACTATGTTTTTTCCACGGGTTTAGCTGAACCATGCCTACAACATCTTCTCTAACATTGGCGTACTTTACCAAATACTCTTTTGCTTTCGCAGGATTGTTATTAATGAAATCTACGGCTTTATCTATTGCCTTAATTATTTTGTCACATTGTTCTTTGCCATATTTTTTTACGAAATCTTCAGAAATCCAATGGCCCGAGAGTGGAACATTTGGCATAAGCTGGGCATACAGACCACTTACTATTGGGTAGCCTATTTTGTCCAAGATGATTTGTGCTGCCTGTGGTTCTAAAGCTGAAAGAGCATCAATCTGACCACTTTGTAATGCTGCAGCCCAATCTTTAGGAGATAACTCTAATAAAGTGTAATCCCCTTTCTTTAATCCATGTTTTTCAAAAATAAGGGTGCAGAATATTTTAATCACGGAGCCTGGGAAAACTCCGATTTTCTTTCCTTTTAAGTCTTCAATCTTCTTAATTGCATTAGTATCTTTTACCAACAAATAATCAGCAATGTTTCCTGCTTGATTTGTGTACGGATTCGTAATTATTAATGTGTGCCTTTTTTTGGATACAAAACCTGCATCGAGCATTGCATTTGTTGCTACTACTGATACGTCTACCTGACCGGAAGTGGCAGCATTTGCAATTTCATTGCTTGATGCGAATTTTATCATCTCTGTAGTAAATCCCTGTTCATTAAAATAGCCTTCGTCATTTGCTATAAAAAGAGGTAAGCCAACAGCAATTGGAACATACCCAATCTTTATTTTATCTGGCTTTCTAGTGTTGTTGCAACTATTGCAACCAGAAAGAATACTGAAACCAAACGCTATTAATGTTAACAGTATTGATATTTTAATTACTCGCATAATTTTGATTTTTTATGATAAAAATATACAATTAAATTTCAAAATACATCCGCCAAGCTTTTTGCCTTTAGTAACCGATCAATCGAAGTGTATCTTGGCGCCTGCGGTGCCAAACCTTTTTTATTCTTGTCCAATGGTATTGCTTTTATCTTAATAGCCTTGTCTTTAAAATACAAGATGTATTTATTTGTGTCATTCCACTTCTCGATTTTTGAAATCTCTGCATAATAAGTAATAGCTGATACCGGGGCAACCTGGTATGCTGCGATGTATTTAATCTTATCCAGCATAGAAGCATGAATACGGATAGAATACCAGCAATTGTTTTTCAAAAACTCTTGTTCAAAACCTTCCTCCCTTGCCGCAACCACTACTGTATTGAGGTCTTCTGCTTTTATATCTGATTTTGAAGATTCTGTTAGCTCCCGAATGTCTGCATTAAAAGGGGTGAACTTGTGAATCCTTTCAGTTTTGTTTATGAATGTTTGAAACTCTAAAATATCAGTATCCATTGTTAGCTGGCTCAGTACATTTTCCAGTTCGGGTGTAGCCTGGTCTATTACTACAATGGCAGCAACTGTCTTTTCAAAAATGATGCTCTCCAGAAAATCATCAATGTTCCTGTAACCGGCGGCTTTCAATCCCTTTTCTGCTTTTGCAAGAATTGATTTGTCAGCCATTAGGTGCTCCAGCAGGAAAGCCTTTATTTTTCTGCCGCTTGCCTTGTATGAAATAGCAAATTTGAGTAGCTGCGAGCCTATGTGCTTATATGGGTCGTGACTAGATAATTCATTTTCGATAATATACAACCTTGGCTCCTGCTCAAAAGAAAAATCAATCAGGTATCCATCCGGTATGGTAATGATGCTGTCGCCAATCCTTTTTTTAATATCAATATAAATAGACTGACTGCCGAAAATGTGTGGTGCCTGCTGTACAATTACCTGCTCAAACTCTTTCTCCGAAGGATATTCGTAGTAGGAGTAAGTTAGATTGTTATTTAAGATTCTTTCCATTACTCAGGTCTTTTATTTGGCTAATTCTGAAACAGAAGCCACCCTTTTATAAACAATATCTTTGAATTGTTTGAAATGTTCCTTGCCGCATTTTATTTTCATTTTCTCACTACCTCTTAGTTCCTGGCCTGCACTCTTTGTTTCTGCAACAAAATAGATTTTGCTTTCATTTTTAAATACCACGGCCCAGTCGGGGTTATATGTGCCTATGGGTGTATTTATTTTAAACCAAAACGGCAGCTTGAAATAAAACTCTACATTTTCACTAGTCTCACAATCCTTTGCAAACTGGCTTTCGACATCAGATTGTAGCGGAATCAGGTTTTCATAGATTGTTTTATCCGGGTCTGTAACTGTATGAGTGAATTTGTCAATGTAGATTTCCAGTTCATTATCTTCAAACAATTTCATTTCATACACTTTACCACCAATCTTTTCATACTTAATTCCTTCAATCATTAATTCATAAAGTACTTGCCGTATAGCAACCACTACATTATCCATAAATAATTGAGGATTAATCAGCACTTCAGATATACGGCCTGATCTCTTTATGATTTCAAGAATGGTGGAACGGGTAAGTTCTGTTTTTGACTGAATGTAGCCCAGCATATCCGGCATTTCCAAAGGAAAAGCATAATTATCATTGCCGCTATCACTAAGTAATAAGCCTTTTACTCCTTCATCGGTAATTTCTACTTTGTTTTTATTGCTGCGGATAGATGGCTTTTTTGTTTCAGGTATTTCTTTGACTGCCTTTGCAGCTATGGTTATTAATTCAGCAGTATCATAGTTAACACTGTACTTAGTATGAAATTTTATCTTATCCCATATCTGCAAAAATTTAGGGTCGGCCTCAAAGCCTTTGCGAAGCTTTACTTTTTGCTTTTTACCCTTATCTTTTATTCTTCCTGTAAAGTCCACACCGCAATCTTGTTCAATTTCCTTTTGCAGGGCTTTTGCAAATTCATCATAGGACTCATTGGCAACAACTGTGAGCCTGTTTATACCCCTGTCAAAAATTCGCTGTCCTTCATTATTTACACTCAGACGTAAGCCCCGGCCAATTTCCTGCCGCTTTTTTATTTCAGATTTAGTTTCGTTCAATGTACATATCTGGAAAACGTTTGGATTATCCCAGCCTTCTCTTAAAGCAGAATGACTGAAAATAAACCGCAATGGCGTATTAATATCAAGTAAACGTTCTTTCTCCTGCATGATCAGTTTGTACGTATCATCATCGGCTTGTGTTTCTCCACCCGTATCTTTTACCTTGCCCTTATTGTCTTGTGAAAAATAGCCCTCGTGCAGGTCTTCTACTTTATTTGATATTAAATCTTTGAACTGAGGTTTTGCAATTTCTTCATGGTATATTTCTTCAAACCATTTGGCGAACCTGCCGGGAAGCTTATTTCCATTAATATCATACTCCCGGTAATTCTTTACTTTATCAATAAAAAATAAGGAAAGTACTTTTATGCTTTTGCTGCGAAACTGCTTTTCCTTTCTTAAATGCTCTTCCACGGTTTTACGAATCATGAATTTCATTACTTCATCATTCATCCCGCCCTGGCTCTGTCCAACACCCAGTACAACACCGTTGGTTAGTTCTATTTGCTGGCTTCCAAAATCTATTTCATATATCTTCAATCCATCATAACGGTCGTTTCTTCCGCTCAGTTCAAACAAATCATTTTTCTTAGCATTGGCCGTGACTGTTTTTCTCTTTATACCACCGGTTGTATTTACATCAATCTTTATTTTAGCGGTAATACTGTTGCCTGACCTATTAACTGATTCTACCTGGATATAAGCGCTGTTTAAATCATTTTCGCTTAATACTGAATCAACTTCAATCTGCTTTACCAACCCTAAATCATACGCCTTCACGGGATTGAGTGAATACATGAGATTGTACAGATTAGTATGTGTAGCTGAGTAGCGGAGGGTACAAAGTGGATTCAGATTTTCTATCGCTTTTTTCCTGATTTCTGTTTCCATGTTTTGGGGTTCATCCACAATAACAATGGGATTGGTACTTTGTATAAACTCAATCGGCTTTTTGCCCGTTAATTTGTCATTGGCTTTATTGATGATGTTTTCGTCTTTGGCAAAAGAATCAATATTGATTACCAAAATTTGAATAGCATTACCACTGGCAAAGCCACGAAGATTTGAAACTTTTTTGCTGTCGTACACTTCCGGGTTTACCTGCACCTTATCATAAAGGGTTTGAAAATGTTCCTGTGTAATTTGTAAGTTTTTCAAAACACCTTCCCGTATAGCTACAGATGGCACTACAATTACAAATTTTTTAAACCCATACAATTTGTTCAGCTCAAAAATGGTACGCAGGTACACATAGGTTTTACCTGTACCGGTTTCCATTTCAATGGAAAAGTTCATTCCGTCAAGGGCTTCTTTGTTATTCTTTATTTCATTGGCTTGCTGTATTGTTTTTACATTTTCCCAAATCTGTTCTTCAGATACTGTGAGTCTATTACCAAATCCATTTTCAGAATGTAATGCACCAGCCTGATAAATGCTGAACTCAAAATCACCACCGTTTAAAGGTTGCCCTTCAAATATATCAGTGATGGATTTTATCGCATCTAATTGATATTGCTGGTTGCTATCGAAATGTAGTTTCATTAAATAATATCACTAATTTTTTTGTTTCCCACATTAGTACCTTGTATCATATTTCCATTAATATCTGCCTCGCCTAAGTATGTATTTCCTGTACTATCAAATACTTCATAATGTATTTTATTCTCTCTGTGAAAGAAATCAAAATACCAGTGGTTGCCTGTTTGCTTATGCCGATAAATACGTTCTTTACGCCAATATTTTTCAAGTGGTTCAAAATCATTATTGCCAGATAACTTAAAAGTGCCGTCTGCTATTGTAGTTATCCATCTTACAAAACCAACAGAACTATTAGTAGCTGTAACAAATAATACTTTAGGTAATGCTGGTTCTCTGATAGCATCTTTTATGATATGTAATTCCTCTCTGTTAACATCAATTGAATTCCCTAAACATATACAAATGGTTTTTTCTGCTTCATTATCTTGTAAGCTACTTTCAGCAGATTCAGCCACAACAAAGGGTGAGCTAATAACACTTACTGATATTGCCCAATTGGCATAGATGTGTTGACTACTACGAAAAACAGGCAAATTCACATCTGTAGATGTATATTTAAGAATGTGTTGTAATTGCCCTTTAATACCAGCCAAATGCGGGTCTGGTAATAACCCAGTTGCTACCTGTATAAAACTCGAAATATTTGCCGCATCAAAGTACAAATCATAAATCCCTTTTTCTTTCAATTTCTTTTTAACAGAGAATAGTTCATTAATAACTTCCTGATATGAATCTGGGTTATTATGCAGCATTTCAAAAGCAGCATCTGTTTCTGGTAGATATATAAATGCTTTTACTTTCATGTTAAAAACCTAACAAATAGTTTAGATCATTTTCTGTTTGGTCAAAAAACTCAACAGGTTGTTTATCAATTTTCCCGCCTTCTCTAATTTTTATTTCCACTGCTTTTGCACTATGTGTATTTTCATCTCTAGTAAAGTGATGAATTTTTACTTGTTCTCTCGTTATTCCTCTTTCTTCCTGTTCAAATTTTTTACATGCAACTAGCACTCCGTTAATAATATGGTCGCTGTGTGTTTCCATAATAATCTGGATACCGTTTTGAGCAGCTAACGCAAGAAGTTCTGCTAACTTTGATTGACCTTTAGGGTGCAAATGCGCTTCTGGATTTTCAATAAGAATAAGACTACCTGCATCTGCAGATAAAACAGCAACAATTATTGGAAGCGCATAACTCAATCCAAAGCCAACATTTTCTGCACTAAATTCATTGGTTGGTCCAATATCATTTGGCTTATTGAATGTGTATTTTAAATTAAAGGATTTTCCGCTTTGTTTAGGAACAACATTAACCCCTGGGCTTATTTCTCTTTCCCATGCTGTGGTTTGATTTAGCAAGTCATCAAATTCGGAATTTGGATTTATAAGATTAGCGAATTTGACTCTTTGTTTTTTTTCAATTCCAAAATGATAAAGAAAATGTACCGCCAGTTCACCTTGTCCCTTTTCAATTGAAAGTTGTTTTTTTGTTTCAACAGCATTAGAATCTAACGGATAAGTCTCCCTGGGAGACAACCTTGCTGCACTTAAATACTGAAATTTTTCACTAAAAATGCTTAATTCAGAGGAGCTGATTGGAGCATCGCCCAAGATTGGAATAAAATTCTTTTTTGCGTTATTGTTTTCTGGCTTAAAGCTCCAAACCTGTTCACCACTTTCATCAGAGCTCAAGGCAAACTGAATTATATCATCTTCTCCATACTGATATAAAGCATCACTTATGAATCCAATATCACAGTGAGGCTTATTAAGTTGTAATCCCGTATTTAAGACATTGTTTTCGAAAGATTGCCTAAGCAATAATAAAGACTGAAATATGGATGATTTACCAACACCATTTATGCCGGACAAGATATTCAAATTCTTAAATTCGAGTTCTGTATTCCGATGGGCCTTGAAATTTCTAATAGATAACTTATTTATCATTTCAGGAGTTTATAGTTTCGTTGATTATTCTGGAAATTTCCTCAAACCTTGTTTTTACGCTTTCTTTTTGACCTGTACCGGATGAAAGAGAATAAATAAATTTTGAATCCTTATTTAGTTCTATGAATTTGTCTTTGAACAGATGAGATTTCATAATTAGTTTATTTGTGTCTGCAAGACTTAGCTTACTAAACCCAACCCCCAAAGACTCAAATAAGGCTTTATTTATTGGTTTCCTTCTATCACCATAGTTTTGTCTTTTTCGGAAAGCATCATTACCAAAAATGGCTATAGCTGTTTTCATTGCTTTCGTAAAATTGTTTTTCATTTCGCTACGATACTCAGGGGTAGTATCCTTTATGGATGCCATACCTTTTGTCATGAAGCTATCTAAGTCTGGCTCGTATTCAACTGGGCCTTTAATGTAAAATGAAACAAATCGGGTAACAAAATCTCTATCTTCCATCCGGTCGGAATTAATTACATAGCAAGTCGCTTCTCTAAATTCAGGCACCTCTGATAGTTCTTCAACAAATTTAGCGGGCAGCCCTTGGTTTAAGGCATGGCGAATTTCCTGTGGAGTTAATACAAGCCCTCCCGTATTAATGCGTTTGAAAATATTAAACTTAACCTCATCTGGCGTTCCTTTTTCAACCACATATACAGTAATTGGGCTTTGGGTAATTCTTCTTTGTAAATCTCTGGGCAGATTATCGTATGTTTTGCCATCAAATTGCTTTAGAAATTCTAAATCTTCCAACAACATAGTTTTATTCACAGCAAAATTTCGCAAAACACTGCATCGTTGTAAACCATCAATTACCTGCCAGGAAGTCATACGCTCTTGGGTAATTTCATTGATTGTTTCGATTTCATCAAAATAGAAAGCTGGGAGCGGAAGTCTAAGAAGTACCGATTCTATTAGACGACTTTGCTTTACATTATCCCACAGATTATCTTTTCGCTGAAACAGTGTAAAAAAATTAACTTCATTATGTTGAATTTTATCAATCAATTCACCAAGTGTAAATGGGTCACGCCTAATTCTTATTAAGTTTGGGTCGAATGGGACTTTTATTGGCACTTTACTTTCGTCAGAATCCTCGATTTTATTTTCATCGCTTTGAAAAGAGACATTGTCTTTTGCTGGATATTCAACATTAATTAAATCGTTGCCATTAACAGTTGTAATATATTTTTCATCTCCAGTATCCCGGTAGTTAATAGCATTATTAAATTCTATAAAAGTGTATTTGTTTTGCTTCTCTAGTTCAGATGATACTGCAACAAACTGAAAATATCCAACTTTAAAAGTGCCATCATTAAAAAATAATTTCGTAGGCTCAGTAGTGGGAGCATATACAAAAGGATAGTTTGGGTCTATACTTTTTCCAATTTCTTCTTTGGTCACAGTTTACTTTTTAAATTGTTTTAAAATCTATTCCTGCATCTTTCATTTGCAACACCGTATTAGTTTTCAACTGGTCGTTACCGGTAAACAAATTATCTAAAGTGATAACTTTATTTGGTTTTGCTCCGATTATTTGCTGTATAGTTTTGTCATCCATTTTTTGCAATGCAATGATGAGTTCACCATTTGCAATAACAAAGTAATTGCCGGTATGCTCCACTTTATCTGTAAGTTGGTAACCCGCTTTCAGCATTAACTCATACTGCATATTTTGTACGGGACTACCTTCATGTACCGGGTTGGTAAATGCTTCTAACTGCTGCACCAGGTTTTCTTCGTTAATATCGGCACTGCGCCATATTTTAAAGTTGGAAGGAGCAAGCCTAAAAACTTTGAAGCCTAAATCCTGCTTGCCATTATCAAACATATCTGGCTTTTCAGCTTTTTCCTTTTCAATTTTAGCAATAACCCTACGGATTCTTTCTTTTGAGATTTCTGCAATCGTTTTATAACCTGCCTTAAATGCTTCACTATCTTCATCACATATTTCCGGTAGTTGAACTAAAAGGAATTTTCTATTCCCTCCATCTTCTTCATTAAACTCCAAAGTTGATTGTGCTGTCGTGCCGGAGCCACTAAAAAAATCAAGGATTATATCATTGTCTTTTTTTGTTGTACAGATTTCAATAATTCTTTTTATTAATCTTACTGGCTTGGGGGTGCTAAAAATTTTTTTTCCTAATAACTCTGCCGTTTCTTTTTGCCCTTCATCGTTATGCCCCACTTCTTCAAAAGTCCACCATGTACCGGGGACAACTCCATCTTGTAGTTCTGATAAAAATCTTTTTAGCCGAGGTTTTTTATAAGTAAATTCTGCCCCCCAATAAAGTCTGTTCTCTTTGACAAGCTCTTCATGTTTTTCTTTGCTATATCTCCAAACAGCATTTTCATCTGGCCAAATCTCTTCGCCTGTCTTTGGATGAATAATAGGATACCATAAAGTGGGTCTTTCGGTTTTACTTTTACTGCTTACATATTCGCTTGAAGTCCATTCTCCTCTCGGGTCATTATCCAAGTTTTGATAACGATTTAATTGTTTTTCTGTTCTTGGCAATAAGTTTCTCTCAAACTTTGAGCTTTTTGAAAAGACTAAAATATATTCATGTGTAGCACTAATACCATCATCATCATTTGCAACTGCATATTTTTTTTGCCAAACTATTTCAGCCACAAAATTTTCTTCCCCGAAAATTTCATTCATTATTAACCTCAGATTATGTACTTCATTATCATCAATGTGTACGAAAATTACTCCATCATCTTTCAATAAGTTTTTAGCCAAAAATAAACGAGGGTACATCATGCTGAGCCAGTTACTGTGGTAATGGCCACTGTCTTTGCTGTTCTTACGAAACATGCCCTCTTTCATCAGGTATCCTTCTTCGTCTTTCTCCCCAATACGTTTTTCATAGTCTGCTTTATTCTCTTTAAACTTATCGGGGTAAATAAAACTGTCGCTACCGGTGTTATATGGCGGGTCTATAATAATGCACTTTATTTTATTGTAATAGCTTTTCTGCAATACTTTCAGCACTTCCAGGTTTTCGCCTTCAATAAAAATATTTTCTGTAGTATCAAAGTTGATGGATTCTTCCTGCAGTGGTTTCAATGTGGCCGTGGTGGGCACCTGCAATACTTTAAACGCATCACTCTTACCGGCCCAGTTCAATACATATCTTTCATTGGCAA
This sequence comes from Sphingobacteriales bacterium, assembly GCA_016219985.1. Classification (GTDB taxonomy): domain Bacteria; phylum Bacteroidota; class Bacteroidia; order Chitinophagales; family Chitinophagaceae; genus JJ008. The sequence goes on from JACRJO010000015.1 coordinate 150,743, forward strand.
AATTGATATCATCGCTAAAAGTGGCTTTAAGTTTCTCCCAATCCAGTTTTCCCTCTGTAAAGAGGTTAGGGAATTGCTCTTTTAATTTAGCAAGGTTATCTAGTTCAATATTTAGTGATTCTCCGTTCATTGTTTCTTGTTGATTTTATTTGATACAGATTTCAGTGCCTCACCTGCCTGGTCCTCATTTTTAACAACATCATACACCTGATCAGCTAACCATAGAGTTAATAACTCGTCTTTATCAGATTTTAATATTTGCGCCAGTTTCACAACAAGTTCTTTTTTGGCGATTCGCTCACCTCTTTCTATTTTACTGTATAGTGGTGTATCCATTTCCAGTAAAGCTGCCACCTGGCGTTGTAATAAATGTTGCTGACTTCTCAGTTCCTTAATGCGGTTTCCGAATTGTGTAGCCACTTTAAATGTTTTGACTTGTCAAATTTTGGTAAATGTAATTCATCCGCAATACATTTTAATCGCTCTATAATTACTTTCTAATTACTCCACAAATGCTCCCTGATAGAACTGGCTAATATTTTTAGTATATTTATCCACATTTTGATACATTTTTTATGAAATTACAAAATCAGTTTTTATGTTTGTTGCCCAATTAAAAGAACGGCAATATGACACAAGCGACGATTAACCCCCAAATGATCCTGCTGGCAAGAGAAGCCAGGGGAATGTCACAAAGCGATCTGGCGGAGCGTTTAAACAGCTATAAAGCCAGTGTTTCCAGATTGGAGCATGGGGATGGCCCGGTAGATGAAAATACCCTGATAGCTCTTGCCGAAGCCACCCATTACCCGCCACAATTTTTCATGCAGAAGGGCGAGATATTACCGGTAAATCTGAGTTATCGTAAGAGAAAACAGGTTCCTGCAAAGTTGCTGACTCCGATAGAGGCACAAATGAATATTATCAGGAATCATGTGCAGTTGATAATCAATGGAATAGGAAGTTCTGATGTTGTACTACCCGTTTTTGAGGTAACAGAAAAGCATTCGCCTGAACAGATTGCAAACCTGGTGCGCAAATCCTGGAGAGTTCCTGCTGGCCCCATTGAAAACCTGAGCCGCTTACTGGAAGACAAAGGCATCCTTATAAGCAGCTTTGACTTTGGAACTGACCGGGTAGATAGTCGCTCCATGCTTACAGATACCAACCAGCCCATCATTTTCCTGAACCGTAATTTATTGGGTGACCGGCAACGGTTTTCACTTGCTTTTGAATTGGGGCATTTGATCATGCACACATTCTGCACTGTTGCCCACGACAGGGATATTAACCATGAAGCCAATCTTTTTGCTGCTGAATTTTTAATGCCTTCAAAGGATATTCTGCCGGATTATAAAGACGGAATTACACTCTCCCTATTAGGTGAACTGAAACGAAAATGGAAAGTGAGCATGATTTCCCTTTTATATCGGGCTGATGACCTGGGCTTGCTTACTCCAAACCAGAAACGTTACCTGGTGCAGCAATTCAACGACCAGAAAATCCGCAGGCGTGAACCTCCACAGTTAGATGTACCCAAAGAAAGCCCTCAACGCATCAGGCAGTTAATCACTGAACTGATGCAAAAAGCCAGGTTGAATATTTTTCAATTGTGTACGTTGCTTGCCATTGAGCACGATGATTATATAGCCTATTATGGATAGAAAGGATAAATACTACTGACCCGGATTTACTTAACAGCTTAAACGAAATTGAAATGAGTATCACAGACAACACAATTGAAATTAAACCCTACAGCCTGACAGAGCTGGCTGGCATTTACGGTGTAACCAACCGAACCATGAAAAACTGGATAGTAAAACACAACGAAGCGGTAGGTGAAAAAGTAGGCAGATTATATACTGCCTTGCAGGTAAAGATTATCTTTGAGAAGCTCGGGTTGCCGGGTAGGGTTGAAGACTAAACCTAAACAGTTTTTGTATGGCAAAGTACTTAAAAGAAGAAATTGCATTTATTCAATTAACAACAGCAATTGAACTTTTTAACAAGAGGAATTATATTTCAGCAATTACACTAGGCAGTGTTGCGGAAGAATTATTTTCTGCTTTTTTATCTCATTATAACAAAGCGAATAATTTACGAATACCCAATAGAGCTGAGCTTGATAAAGGAATGTTCGACTTGACAAAGGATATTTTAGGAATAGAAGATTACATTTCTTATCGGAATAGAACCCGAAATGAATTAAAACATCATGGTGGTGAAAACAATAAAGACGTTGTTAGTGGTGATTTTAAATCTATCGCACTAATGCACATTTCTGGAGCTATTACGAATTATAAACTAAGAACGAATAAATTGCCAAAGCATAAGATTATTACTGATTTTTGTATTGAACAAGGTATCTCGTAGGATTAAATATTTTTACATCTCTTATACATCCGCTTTTATAGCGGTTTTTTTGTGCTTATACTATTGACTAGACAGTTTCACGGAAAACTTTCACACGACAATACAGGACAATACGAGCCTGAACTTGCAACTTCTCACAACTTCTTTTAATAACTGTTACAAACTTGCTCAAAGTGGAAAGTGACCCTTTTGCCCCATAGTATGTTTGTGTTGTCAATCGCAATTAACGAACCAAAAAATAATAAAGATGAGACAACAGGCATTACGCAAAGAAAGAACAAACAGACCCGTTATGAGGGTGGTAAAAGGGCTGAAAGAAACACAAGCTGAACTGGCTCCCCTGGTAAATACAGCATGGAATTTTGCTTACAGCAGCCTCTGGAATCATGTGCAGTTTTCCGGTAAAGAAATCGAAGTAGCCAAAGAAAAGATCACTGAATATTTCAGGCTCGCTAAACATCCCGAACGAGCATTTTCGATCTTCTGCCAGCGGGTACTGCTTGCCCGTTACTACGTGAGCAAAGCACCTGGTCGCTATATCCCGCTGCCTTCTGTATGGCTTGATCGCACCAACGCCACCGGTTTTGCCGGAACAAAAGCCTGGTATGCGGAAATCAAAACCATCCGTGAATCGCTTCCTAATTACAAAAAGGAACTGAAAGCAATGGCAGAAGCAGTACTGGAATTCAGCCAGGAACCTACCATTCAGAACTACCAGTACTGGAGAAAGTATTTCATTGAAAAAGAAACGCCCGGTCTGTTGACACTGTTTCAGGTAGTAGCTATTCAACAACTGTGCAACGAGTAAAGCCATGCAGAAAACAACGAAACAAATATTTGATGAACAGGGCAACCTGATTATCCGGCCCTACAGGCTGATGGATCTGGCAACAATCTATGATGTAAGCCCCCGAACCATACGCCGATGGATTGATGCCAAAGCTCCCGAACACGGGAAGAAAAAGAAAAAATATTTCACAGTGGATCAGGTGCAGGGTATTGTTACTGCCCTGGGCATACCTCAAAAAGTAGCCGTGGTAATACCCATGCGCCAGCCACTAAAACAAGCTGTTTAAAAATCCAACTATGGAAACTAAAACATCAACCGAAAACACATCAAGCAGTATCCTGCTCACCGGGGTGGTTTTTCTGGCCAACCTGGATTTTGTAGGACTGCTGGATTATGCACTGAAAGCCGGTATCGGTGGTGCGATCTGGCTCGGCTTCAAACTGACTGCTGATTACATTGACCGAAAAAGGAAAAGCAAGTAATGAGTGCTGCCTCAAAAATATTAACTGGTACGCTGCTGGGTGCAGGTGTGATAGCGGTGGTAGGCTATGTACGTGGCCTGAAGAAAACACAGGCTGAACTGGAAATCATTCCTACCGCCAATCTCTATGAAATCACCTGGAACGCCATTGTAGTGAGAGTTGATGTCCTGTTGAAAAACCCAACAAAGGGGACTTTCTCGATAAAGTTCCCCTTTGTTAAAATCATCTCCGGCGGCACCACACTCGGCAGCAGCCAGGCAGTGAACAAAGACATTAAAATTCCACCCTACGGTGAAGTGGTGATCAGCAAAATGCTGGTGACAATACCGGTGAGTAGTTTCTTTTCAGTAGCCAGTGATGTGTTGAAAAACCTTCAAAACAAAAAGCCGGTTAAACTCACTATCAAGGTAATGACAACCGTAAACCTGGGATGGACGCAGCTTCCCTATGAAAGCAATGACGAGATCACTTTGAAAAAATAACGACAGTGGAAGCAGGCAAAAAAAGAAATATCAAAAGCGGCAGGCAATACGATCACCTGTTCCCTGTCGCCGATGGCAATAACGCTACCATCCGCAGCAATGCGAATGTGTATCATACGGTGGACTTTATTCCCAAAGTGGTGAATGAAACACTCTACCAGACTAAAGAATTAGCGGGCCTGCTTAAAGCTAACAACACTTATGATACCTGTAAAAATATCTGGCATTTTGTCTATGAGCATATCAACTATAAAAAAGATGCAGAGGGCTATGAACAAATAAGAAGCCCGGCAAGAGCCTGGCACGACCGATTCTCCGGGGTAGATTGTGACTGTTATTCCGTTTTTATATCCAGTATCCTGTCCAATCTCGGCATACCGCACACGCTGCGCATCACCAAATACCAGCGTGATTACTTTCAGCACATCTACCCCATCGTGCCTTTTCAAAATGGTTATATCACCGTTGATTGCGTGACTGACCGCTTTAATTATGAAGTACCCTTTAGTGAAAAAAAAGATTATCCTATGGATTTACAATATCTCAGCGGCTTTGATGATGGCCTGGAAATAAATGGCCCCGGCGATGGCATGGAAGAACTGGGCCGCATTATTCAAAAGCGAATGAGTGGCGCAGGAAAGAAACCCCTTCCAATGAAAAGCCCCAAAATGCTTTCGCAGAAAAAATCAATGCCTGGTCTTTTGAAAAAGAAAAAACAGGCTGTGCCATCCAATCCTATCGAAAACCAACATCCGATCCCCGATGGAAACCCCAAGCCCAAGAAGAAAAAATTCCTTGGTAAGATGCTCAATGTGGTGAATAAGGCTAACCCGGCCACGGTACTGCTGCGCAATGGCATCCTTGCCAGTATGAAACTCAATATCCGTAATGCGGCAGGCCGTCTTCGCTGGAGTTACCTTACACCACAGCAGGCATCGGCAAAAAGTATTGATCCTTTGAAGTTTCAAAAGCTGATTGCAGCAAGGCAGAAACTGGAAAAGATATTCTACGGCGCAGGCGGTAATCCCAAGAACCTGAAAAAAGCCATCCTGGGGGGCAAAGGCAACAAGGATAAAGCTGTGAATGGATTTGACGGCTTTGGTATGCTTGACCTGGAAGGCGTGGAATACATGACTGCCTATACACCTATGACCGAACTTTTGGGTACTGACATTTACTACGATGAAAATGTGAACGGCATGGAAGGTCTGGGGCAGCTCGGCGAACCCATCACTTTGTCGAGCATTGCAGCCGCAGCAGGTGTGATAGCCGGAATCGTAGCGATGCTCAAAGATGTGGGCAATATTTTCCAGAAGAAAACAAAAGAGGCAGCCGATTTTGATGAAAAGAAAAATGAAGAAGCGGATAAAGAAAATCCTGTTCCTGTACTGCCGCCAACCGCTACACCTGGCATTGTACCAACGGTAGTTACTAAAACCAATACAGAGAATGCTGATATTCCGGATAAACAACTGCCTGTACCAACGGATGAACCCGCCAACAATGTGATCGTAAAATCTAGCAGTGAACCGGTAGTGACGGTTAAAAATGATGCCGCCAATCCGGATGCGCCTGTCACCAATGTAAATGCAAAGGACAATCCTGCTGATAACAACGATAATCCCGGTTTTTGGGAAAAGAATAAAAAATGGCTCAAGCCGGTAGCGATTGGCGTGGGAAGTCTGACCATCATTGGTATCGGTTACTCGCTGATGAAGGGAGGCAAAACACAAAACAAATCATCACCTCCACCCAATAATTTGTCCGGCACTCCCAACTACAAAAAAAGAACGAATCACCAGCGGGGCAAAGGCAAACATCAAAAGAAAAAAGCAGTAGCCCTGCTCTAACATATTCCGTACGCTAAAAAACTAAAAATGGCAAAACAAAACAATCAATACAAGCAAAATGCCCGTAAGAAAAATTTCCTGAAGGGTATGAATGAGGAACTTCCCACCAAGGGCAATGTAAAAAACACGGTACTGGAAACTGGTAAAGATCTGCTGGTAGCTGTACTCGGTGGCGGGCTGATCGGTTCAGCCATCGGAAGGCCATCACTGGCTATCGGACTGGTAACAACCGGTACGGGGCATTACACCCAAAACCGCTTGCTCACCTTGCTGGGTATTGGTATGATGGCCGCCAATGGCTTTCAGAAAAGTAAAGCCGTAAATGGCCTGGAAGGTTTGGACGGTGTAAAAGAAAGGCTGATGGCTTACAAAGAGAATTTCTCTGAAAAGCTCTATCTGGACAAGATCATCAAACAAAAATCGGCTGCTGCCGCTGCTGCCACTAACGGCTTTGGAGAGCTGCAATACTTCAACTACAACAACGACCTGAACGGCGGTCTGAATGCCCTGAACGCCATCGAAGATCAGTTGATTGAAAGCGGTATGCAGTTTCAGCAGATGAGCGGAGCCGCACTTCCTGAAATGGAAGAAGATGACCAGTGGGAAGAAAGGCTTTACTAATCCCTCAACTTTTTCAAAACAAATTTTAAACTAATAAATCCAATTATCATGTTAGGACTTTTAGAAGGAATTGAAGAATACAATAACCAGGGTGCCTTACTGGGCCTTGAAGGCGTGGAGGACGGCGAACTGCTGGGTGCTTTGCGCAAAATGAACCCCGTTCAGCGTTTGCGGATGGTGTCCAAGCTTTCCAACACCGGCTCACCGAGCAAAGGCTCCAGGGCTGAAATGGAAAAGTTCTTTGGCGAACTGCCGGTGCATATCAAAGAAGCATTGGTAAAAGGAGAGCTGCGTTTGGCAGACAGTATCATCTACTCCATCAAACCGGTAACCTCCAAAACCATCAAGCTGTTTGAAACGCAGGATGATAAAGAGATCGGTCTGCGCAATATCAGCAACTCCAAGCTGCCAAAGAACCAGGCTTTCCTGGTGAGCGGTATCATCCTGCTGGCGGGTACTTCTGCCGATGCAAGCAAGGATAAAATCATAGCCACTAATTATAAGGGGCTGGAAGATTTCCCTGCCATTGCTAACGGCGAGTTCAATCTGAAAAGCAATAAAAAGCAGATTGTGCCGGAAACCAGCAATGCCGTTTTTAAATCAGGCAACAACCGCAATGTGCCGCTGGGTTATTACAAACTGGCAAACCCCAGGCTGATCCATGATGATGTGCTGATTGAAATGACTGTGGAGCTTGGAACAATGGAAGGTATTCCGCAGAACACCTACATCTATGCGGCCATGCACGGCACTATCACCACACCGTAATATAAACTTAGTTGCTATAGAATCGGGGGTGCAAGCTCCCGATGAAAACGGCGGGGAGGGATGGGTAATAACTCCCTGCCGGTAGTAACTGCTTTTGATAACTGAATCCGAACAATCCGTACCCTATGCAAACAGTAAAGAAGCGATTTGATATTCCTGTAACCGAGCCTAATAAGGTTTTCAGTAAATCATTTGAACTGGATAAAAACATTGTTTCCGTGAAGGGAATCCTGTTTACCTCTGATAAAGATGATTTATTGTATTACCGGGGTTCGCAAAAAGTGGAGATCAACAAAGAGGAAATATTTCCGGAAAACTATGAAAGCAAATTGCTTTTATCAGGCATCAACGTTTCTCCCAATAACCGCTACTATGACCTGGGTAACCAGCCCGCAGGTAATGGAACGATCAAAGTGGACTATAAAGACACCGATGATACCCGTGCCGCATTTGTACCCTACCGTGTTTCACTGTATGTAGAATGTGTGTTGCAATGATGAAGGAGCAAGTAATCATACAAGCGATCAGTATTACCCGGAGAAGTCAGCAAAACTTCTTCCAGGTAAAACTGCCAAGAGATACGAAAAGGATCATTGGTATTGAAACAGGTTTACTTATCCAGGATTCGCCACCTTATGCTTTCTCACCATTGCAGGCTGGCTCTGGTTTAATTGAGAGAAATAACCTGATGGGGGTATTACAACTCAAAGCCAATGGCAGGCCGGATATATTTTACGCTAAGGAGATTTTTGAGAGAGACCTGAACATTGGTGCCGGTGAATTAAAAGTCTTCCCCTATGATCCGCCAAACGAAAGAAGGCTGGGATTGCGAAGAATATTCGTACCGCCGGATGGCAACAGTTTTGATTTTTTCCCTTCCTGTACACATGGAACGAAAAGAGAGGAAGACCCTTTGAATATCTGCGGATGTACTGTCATCAATGGATATTTCAAAGACAGCATCGGCGAGTTATTGGGATATGATGTGAGTTACAAAGTGATGCTCTATATCTGGATTGAACGACAAATGAAAAGCAATGACAACGAACCTGGCACTTGATTATATAGCAAGACGAATGAGGGAGCTGGGGCATGGTGATAATTACAGTACACAGTTCAGGCATTTTGTGCTGAAATCTAAATCAAAGATTAAAGTGTACGGCCAAAATCAATTGTTCATACTGGTTGAGCCTTCGGAGTGCATTGCTGTAAAAAGTGATACCGGGATTTTCGATGTGAGCACAGACAACGTAAATGAATTGCAGTATGAACACCAGGGAGAAATAAGGATTCGCAATTATTCTGTCATTACCCAACATGCAAGATTTATTCAGGTAATACCAAACAATACAGGACAATGCCTATAACACACGACAATTACGACCAACTGAAGATTGACAAGCTGCGGCATTACCTGGAGGATATGACAGCAAAAGGTCATGCCAAGCCCTATGAAATATTTGTGGACAGCCTGAAGGTTGTTCCAAAGACTGAAGACCCGAAAGATTTTGACAATTATGAATACTACATGAATGATGATACTGAAAAAGTCCGCATCGTTATCTATAACTCAAATCTTTCACCCCGCAACGATCAGTATTGCTTTTATGTAAAACAGCTTAAACAGGAAAAGGGGTTGAATGGTATCGGTGATATTGAAAATATTATCCAGGAAAAACTGCAGGCCCGTGACCGGGAACATGAAGTAAAGCGGATGCAGGAGGAACTGGAGGAAACTAAAAAGAAACTGGATGATGCCGAAGACTATATCGAAGAACTGGAAGAAAAACTGGAGCACGCAGGTAACGATAAGCATAAGCTCAAAAATATTGACCTGGTGGAACTGGGTTCTGCGGTACTGGGGCGACTGGCAGAAAAGAATGCAGATGTGCTGAGTGGACTGGGGCTTGGTGGTGTAGGCAATAAAGAAGCCAAACAACTAGAAACACCACAACCACAAGGTGAAGCAAGTTTTCAGAAAAAGTCTGCCGAAGCAAGTGCAGTCAGCGAAGAAGAACAACAGTACCTGGCCACATTAAGGCAACTGCAAAGCCGCTTTGATGAGCCGCAGTTGATCGCCGTAATCGGCATCCTGAATGAGCTGATGGCTGAACCTTCGCAGGTAACACCGGTCGCAGAATTATTGAACATTAAAAATCCGTAACCATGAGTAAATATCAGTATGAAATAACCATTGAAGCCAAAACAGAAACAGAGGCTGATGCGAAGATGACAGCCTTAACCACGCTGGCATCAAAGCTCAGTCAAAAAGAACTGACCAAACTGGCCCACACCATCGTGAACGATCCGGTAAAAACGGCACTTGCTAAAAAGTATCTCGGCGTTTAGTTGTTTTCATGATTTATATTTTAGAAATCCGTATCCTATGAACTCAGAAACTACTACCCATAACCATGAGGGGTTTACTCCAAAGGAAATAATCACATACAGCTTGTTGGGTGTGGTTGTTTTGGGTGGTAGTTTCTTTATTGGTCGCCGCCTGGTACGCAAAGCCCGTTCTGACAGTGAGGAAAAGAAAACCTACGAAGAAGGCAATGAAGCCACAATGGCCAAGCAACTGAAAATGGCTTTTGATAATGATATGTGGTTTGGCTGGGGAACAGATGAGGAAGCGATTCGCAAAACATTACAAGCCGTTCCAAGCAAGGAAGTATTTCGGAAAGTCATTAACTCCTATCAAAAATTATATGCCCGCAGCCTGATGAAGGATATGCAGGATGAGCTGACTTCCACAGAGTATAATGAGATGCTGGCGATCATCGCTGCAAAACCGGACAGAGGTAACAAATCTCTTGCACCGTCATTATCTGCCAATCAATATTTATCCTGGGCAAAACGGCTGAGGGCTGCTTTCAATATCACTTACGGTCCTTTTCCGGGAACTGATGAAGACGCCATCAAGGCTGTGTTCATGGAGATCCCCACCCAGGCGGCTTTTGGACAAGTAGCACTGGCTTACAAGAAAGAGTACAATGATGATTTGATGAAAGACCTGCAAAGCGAACTGGAGTTTTATGAGATCGGCCCGATGCTGGACATTATTGCCAAGAAACCCAAAGTATAATCCAACTATGAAATCTAAATCCACCAATAAGAAAAGCCAGAAGAAAAAAATTGTGATTACCACACTGGCAGTCGGCGCAGCGGGAATACTGGGATATTTTGGCTGGCAGTATTACAAAAAGAAAAAAGCCGCTAATAAAGAGCCGGATGCGGATATCAGCTTTAAACGCAAAACCGTTGCTGATCCAATTCCGGTAATAACAGACACACCGGTTTACCAACCCATCATTAAGCCAAAACTAAAGCCAAAGCCCAGGCCGATATATGAAAATCCCTATGTGGATGTAACTCCTGCAAGCAAGGATGGTTTTCCGTTGAAGCGGGGCAGCAAAGGTGATAAGGTAAGGGCTATGCAGGAAATGCTGATAGCGAAGTTTGGTAAGCAGATTTTACCACGCTACGGCGCAGACGGTGACTTTGGCCCTGAGATGTCTGCCGCACTGAAAAAACTCAAAATGCCAGCAAGCATTGATGAGAGTACTTACAATGTGCTGATGCAGGGACATAAAGTAACCAACACCTCCCTTGCCCAACAAATATTTGCGGCTGCATCCAAAGGAGATTTTACAGGAACTATCAAACTGCTCAAGCAGTTAAAGAACAAAGATGATTACCGAACAACCAGTGATGAATTTAAAAACTATCGCCTCGGTGGTGGTGTAAGGCAAACCCTGGTAAACGGACTGCTCAACACATTTACAAAAGAAGACCAGAAACAGGCTATCCGCTTTGAGTTCCTAAGGATGGGGCTGCAGTTTGACGGCAACAAGTGGTCATTGAGCGGATTTGACGGGGTGAGTATTGTAACGATTGAACCGGCAATCGTTTGGGTCAACTCATCTGAAACCATTCAGGTGCCTGCTAAAATGGTACTCGGCAATGAAGTCAGCAAACGGCTTGACTACACGCTTTTTGAAAACAACGGTAAACACTTTTTAGTACATACAAAATCTATTCAATCTCTTTAAAATAATCCAATGAAAAGACATATCCGGTACATCGTAGTACACAGCACCGCCACATTTGATCCGAAAGTTTCACAGTTCTATGGAAACTATCACTATGTGGTGGAGCGCACAGGTGAGATCAAAAGAGTTCATCCCGATTCCACCATTATTAAAAACGTGGAAAATGTAGATAACGAAGCCATACACATTGCCTATGCCGGTGGCAGAAATAAATCCGGCACCCTGGGTGATACCAAAACACCCAACCAGGAAGAAGCCCTGTTCAATAAAATCGTGGCACTGTCTATCAAATATCCCAGTGCCGCCATTGTAGGCCATGACGAACTGGAGCCGGGTTCTATTTCTCCGGGCTTTAATGTGAAGGACTGGATTAAGAACTACGAACCCGACCTGAACCTATCCAAAGCCGGATAACCGATTACCTCAAACAAACAATAAAAATCCAAACCTATGTTACTTGCAATTCAGAATACTATGCTTGCAAAAGCATACAAGATTTACTCCCGTCCTTTTGAACTCAATATCGTAGGCGTTCGTGCCAACAGTACAGAACCCAACCGTTTTGATGATACCATCAATGTGTTTTACAAAAACAATGCAGGCGACTGGCAATACCACCAGTTCCCGGCTACCACTGATCCCGGTACATTCTGGCTGCGCAACCTGATGAACCCGCAAGGCACAGCCATCGTTAAACACGGCCAGTATATCGGTTCTCATGGCATCGGTATGCACCGGGGCAAATACCTAGCCCTGACACAGAAGCGACCCATCACAGTGATCCGTGACTATAACCGGGATGCCGTACTTGATTTCAATAATGGTAAAGAACAGACAGGCATGTTCGGTGTAAACATTCATCATGCTTCTATCAATGGCACAACCAAGTTTGTAGAGAAGTACTCCGCAGGCTGCCAGGTGTTTGCCAATATTGATGACTTCAATCTGTTCATGCAGCTCGCTCAAAGACACAAAACCCTTTACGGCAATGATTTTACCTACACACTGATTGATGAGAGGGCATTAGTCCGTGAAGCAAAAAAAAATTAGTGTTTGACCTGGTAGGGCTGGGTATTGCCGCAGCCTTCGGATTAATCACTTATCAAATTGTAAAAGAAACCTGATGAAAACATTTTTCACACAACTGTTCAAGGATAAAAATGGCTGCTATTCACTTCGTGAGGTAGCCATCGCCTTACTCATTCTCGCCCTGATGATAAGCTGGGTTGCACAGCAGTTCTTTGGCAAGACGATGCCGGAATTTATGTTTTACGCATTTGCCAGTTTAATCGGTGCCGGATGTTTCGGCTATTCCCTTGAAAAGAAAACAACCATTGACAATAATCAAAACCAATAAGATGAAAAACTTTAAAACTATTATTACCCTCCTGATCGGTATTACCATTGGCTTTTCCTTTTGCCAGCTCTTTCACCGAAATGCTGACGACAGCGATATACCGGTTGCGACAGTGCAGGCCAGTGCTGAAACAATTAAGGAGCAGGTGGCCCAGGTAGAAAAACAATACCGTGAAAAAGAGGACTCCCTGAATGAGCATAATGACAGCCTGGGCAGTCGCCTTAAACAAACAGAAACGGCATTAAACAAGGCCAAAAGAAAGAACGGTGAACTGCAACAACAGGTGTACACCTTGATTGACCGGCAAAGCATTTTCAAACAGGAAAATGATACGGCCAGTTATTACAGCAACTGCGATTCGCTTGCCCGGCTTACCAATCAGTTAATTGTTTATTCGGCTGAAGAGGACAGCCTGAGCCAGATCAGCATACAAACCCTGGGAGCGCAGGTGCAGAACAGGGATTCTGCCATTGTGTTAAAGCTCTCGCAATACCAGTCGCTCAAAACAACGCTATCGCAAAACCTTTCGCAGCAGCAAGCACTTGAAAAGGAAGTGAAGCAGCTAAGAAAGAAATTCAAACGACACCGGTTCTGGGGCAAGATCAAAAACGCAGGCTTACTCATTATCTCGGGTCTTGCGGCCAAACAATTACTACACTAACCAAACCAATAAAAGGCATGAAAGAAAAAAGCATTGTGGCTTCTGCCACACTGATTACCTCGCTTCTCTCTTATGCCTATGCAAAGGAAACCGGAAAAGATGCTGTTCCCTTTGTAATGGTGGGAGGTTTTATCGGATCAATTATCGGCGAAGGCATCGCTGAATTAATCAAAAACAACAATAAAACTAATGGCAATACAAATATTCAATGACGGCGCATCCATTCGGATTGTGAATGCTGCCAGCGTACTGCTGATTAACAAATCGCATATCAAAACCATTGATACCGTCCGAGATAATACCATACGCCTGGACATCGGTTCTGGTGCGCTGAAAAATGTGTTTATCAAATTCCAGGAAGTAACTATTCCGGCTGCATTACCGGACGTGTACGCATTGCGGGATGCAATCAACGCCATGTTGCAAACTACTGGCAGTGGTCTGGCTACAGAAGCGAAACAGGATATTCAGATTGAATTACTGAGCGGCATCCTGTCTGCACTCACAGAAATAAAAATAGCAATCAGCAACCTGAAATGTGGCTGTAGTGGCCAGATCATGCGAATTGATGAATCCAACCCGTTGGTGACTTATGTAGGGTATGCCAATATGGGTTCACTACCCGGCGATGCGGTTTGGCAAATTCAGCGAACAAGAAGATTTGTTACCAACGATATTGTAGTAGTGGAGTGGGCTGATGGAAACCAATTATTTGACAATATCTGGGATCAACGCCTTGAGCTTAATTACCTGGAATTGGTCGGACCGGCAAGATAAATAGCTAATACAGACATGAACTATTCTACCGTACCAGAGATAGTGCTTGGCGAAACTCCGGAAATAGATGTTCCGGAGTTAGCCGTTTCATATACCCGCAGTGGCAAGCGGCTGTTTGGCAAAATCACCAGTTCCAAAGATGCGGCTGATTTTATTCGTGACAGTTTTGGTGAGGGGCAGGTGGAACTACAGGAGCAATTCATTGTGCTTTACCTCAATCAGGCCAACGAGATCATCGGATATTACAAGCACTCCAAGGGAGCCATCAATGCAACGGTGGCTGATATACGGATTGTGCTGGCCACAGCTTTGAAAGCACTTGCTGTTTCAATGGTAATTGCCCACAACCATCCTTCGGGCAATTTAAAGCCCTCCAGGGCAGATGAACAGTTGACTGATAAGATCAAGCAAAGCTCTACACTTATGGATGTGAAACTGCTCGATCATATTATCGTTACCAGGGACGGCTATTACTCCTTCGCTGATGAAGGACTGCTGGGGCTTGATGGGCTGAACAACAAGGAGCAGTTTTTTGTATCAGCCGTAGAAAGAGATTTAGCTACAAAGAAGGAGCATAATAAAATCTCTCTTGAAAAACTTGCCGCATCCTTTGGCATTACCGATAAGAACGAAGTAAAAGAGCTGACTGAACTCGCCATTGTGAACAGGGCAAGGCTGCTGGCGCATAGCGAAGGAACTGTCAAAGAACGTTTCCAGCGCATAGTGGAGCTGTACTACGCCCAAGTGAACCTATCTCACCGTACCTCTCAAAGCATCCTGCTGCAACAATATTCAACTCCTGCACCGATTGGTTATTTGGCGGGTGTTTTCTGTGAGATAGATAAGTTGCAATTTAACGGTGGCTTCGCTTTTGAGCCTTCTGCCGGAAATGGACTGTTAACCATTGCAGCCAAACCGGAAAGAGTCTATGTAAACGAACTGGACAGCTTTAGAAACCACAATCTGAAAACGCAAGGCTTTGCAAACCTATGGAACCGGGATGCGACGAAGCCATTTTTTGATGTACAAAGGAATTTCAAAGCCGTAATGACCAATCCTCCTTTTGGCAAAATGGAGACCGAAGTCATGTTTGATACTTTCCCCATCAAGCCACTGGAGCATGTGATGGCCCTGCGGGCACTCGATTGTATGGCAGATGATGGCAGAGCTGCTATCATCATTGGCGGTCATACTACCTGGGATGCCAAGGGCAGAATCACTTCGGGCAAGAACCGCATTTTCTTTAATTATCTCTACAGCCGCTATTATGTAGCGGATGTTATCAATATTGATGGCCATAAACTTTATTCCCGGCAGGGAACTTCCTTTGATGTCAGGCTTATCCTGATTAATGGCAGAAAACCTGAAGCATCGGGCGCAGCTCCGGTCTTTAATCCTGATAAGGATGTAGTAGTAAAAACTTTCGAGGATTTATTTGACCGGGTGATGGATGCAATGGAAACAAACCAAAATCCAGCTATGAAAACTTTTACGATAAAGCAGCATTTGGAAAAAGAAGCTACTGCACTGATGAAGCTATTCCAGGATGAAACGCTGGCGGCACCTTATGAACCAGCATCGGAAAGCTGTGTGGTACTGAATACCCAGGTTCCCGATAGCATGGCTTTTGAAACCAGGGAAGCCTTGCTAAGTATTAAAGGGGAAGTGGGTGGCGACATTGATAATTTTGTCCGTCACCGATTAAAGTACCCCAACAAAACTGCATTATGCAAAGTATTATCAGCAGAACAAATTGATGCGGTTGCAATGGCGATTTACAATATTGAAGCCAGGGGTCAGGGCATGATTATCGGAGACCAGACCGGTATTGGTAAAGGCCGTGTAGCGGCAGCCATGATCCGCTATGCAGTGAACCAGGGTGTAAAGCCAGTATTTCTTACAGAGAAAGCAAACCTGTTTTCCGACATCTACCGTGATTTATCAGCTATCGGTTCAGGGCATTTAAAACCCTTCATCGTAAATGGCCGGGAATCCAAAACCGATATTAAAGATGAAGACGGCGAAGTGATCTACCAGGCACCTGCTGCCCCCGAACAGGAACGTATCATTGAATTAAGAGAGATTCCGGCAGGTTATCAGTTTGTAGTGGCAACCTATTCGCAGTTTAATTCACCGGAAAAGAAACCGGAGAAGCCAAACTTTCTTCGTGCAATTGCGGAAGACAATATTTTCATTCTGGATGAGGCGCATAATTCCAGTGGTTCATCCAATACCGGAGAGTTTTTACAAGGCGTTGTTGCCAAAACAAAGGGTGTGGTTTTCTTATCAGCCACTTTTGCCAAGCGACCGGATAACATGCCCATCTATGCTATGAAAACTTCCATTGCTGATTGCAATATGAGTAAGGAAGATTTGGTAGAAGCCATCACCAGGGGTGGAGTGGCTTTGCAGGAAGTACTTTCTTCACAGTTGGTAGCTGAAGGTCAAATGGTACGCCGTGAAAGAAGTTTTGAAGGCGTAGAGGTAAATTATCTTTCTCTTGATACCAAGACTGAAGAACACAGGGCTATCGCCGATAATATCACGGAGATCCTTCGTGACATTATTGCGTTTCAGTCAAACTTCGTGGATACACAGGTAGAGGAACTCGATAAGATTGCCGTAGCCGAAGGAAAAGAAGTAGAGCTTCGGGAAGGTACTTCGCAGGCAGGCGTAGATAACCAGCCCTATTTTTCAAAAGTATTCCAGGTCATTAACCAGATGCTATTCTCCCTCAAAGCCGAAGCCGTGGCAGAACAGGCTATTAAGCGATTGAAAGAAGGCAAAAAGCCGGTGATTGCCTTTGCCTCAACAATGGGTAGCTTCATTGAATCAATGGAAAATGAGCATGGTACGCCGGTTGGAGACGGAGATACCATCAATGCCGATTTTAGTGAAGTGCTGAAACGTGGGCTGGAAGGTGTGCTGCGTTATTCTGAAAAGGATGTGGACGGTAATTCCATTCACAAAAAATTTGAGATCAGTGAATTTCCTCCCGATGCACAAACCGAATACCACCGCATACTGGAAAAGATAAACGCCGTATCAACCGGTATTACTATTTCTCCAATTGATGTAATCATAAAAAAAATCAAAGCTGCCGGTTATAGCGTTGCGGAAGTAACAGGCCGCAAATTTGAAATGCAGCTCAACTGGAAAGGCAGTAAGGCTTTGATACTTGCCCGAAAGCGTATCAATACCAATGATGCTTTTCGTCAGTTTAATAACAATGAAGTGGATGTGCTGATGATTAACCAATCCGGAAGCACCGGTGCATCCGCTCATGCTATCCCTACGGCCAAAGTACCCAAAGAGGAAGTGAAGCAACGGGTGATGATCGTGCTGCAGGCCGAACTGGATATTAATACCGAAGTCCAGAAACGGGGACGTATCAACCGCACCGGGCAAATCCTGAAACCTATTTACGATTATGTGACTTCTGCCATACCTGCGGAAAAGCGGCTCATGATGATGCTTCAAAAGAAGTTGAAATCACTCGATGCAAACACCACTTCCAATCAGAAACAATCCACCAAGATTTTGGATGTGCCAGATTTTCTGAATAAATACGGTGATAAGATTGTAAAAGATTATTTGCTGGAAAATAAAGAAGTGAATGACCTGCTCGATGATCCCCTGCATTTGAAAAACTCGAAGGCTGACAGCGGCAGTAATGAATCGCAAACCCTGGAAGATGCAGCGCATAAAGTATCTGGCCGGGTGGCCGTGCTATCCACTAAAATGCAACAGGATTTTTACAATGAGATTGCCGAACGATACAATGACTACGTGGAGTACCTGAAACAAATTGGCGACTATGACCTCGAAGTAGAAGCCATGAACCTGGAAGCAGAAACGGTTTCAGCAAAGGTGATAAAAATGGGCAGGGGAAGTGACAGTGCGTTTGGGGAAGACAGTACGCTGGAAACCGTCCGGGCAAATGTGCTGAAAAAGCCTTTCACTAAAACGGAACTGGAAAACCTGATTAATGAATCCCTGAAAGGCAAAGACCCCCAGAAATTACAAGATGAGATGATGGAAGAATACGAAGCATCGGTAGCGGACCGCCTGAAACTGGAGGAGACAGAAACCAATACCAAGTATGAGGAACTGATACGCAATATTCCCAATGAAAAGAAGATACAAAAGATACTTTCTAAACAAGGCGAAGGTGCCTGGAGGCAGGCAATCACAGAAAGAGAAAAAGAACTAACAGGAGCGAGGGATTTGCAGCTACAAAACCTGCACAAGACTTATTCAAACCGCAAGCAGTACCTGGAAAAGGCATTTCGGTTTTTTTATATCAGCCGCAATATCCGCTACCCAATTGAAACATATAATGGCGGCAATGAGCTGGTGCCTGCTGTGTTCCTGGGCTTTGTAATTGACCGGAAAAAGAAAAACCCTTACGCTCCATCAGCCATTAAGTTGCGCATAGCCATTGCAAACAGTTCCAAATACCTGGCTATTCCGGCTTCCTATTCAGAAGACATTATGACTATTATTGGAGCCAGCGCTGATATATCGCAGCCCAGCATGAATGTACTGCTGCATGAGTGGGAGAAATACACCAAAGAAAATAATACCGACCGGCGCATCCGGCATATCATTACCGGAAACCTGTTACAGGCATTTTCCGACTTTAAGGGCAAGCTGGTGAGCTATACTACCCTGAACGGTGAAACCAAGAAGGGTATCCTCATGCCGGAAAACTGGAATCCTGGCGAGCAGGTGCAGGATAAAGTGGTTGTACCCATTTTAAAAGCTGCACCCATTATTAAGTCCATAACCCAGAACAGCCATATCGTTACCAATAACGGCTTATCGTTTTTCAGAACCGGGAATTATTTTAAAATGATTATTTCGGCATCCCGTTCACGAGGCGGCGATATATATCTGGATAAAGAAATCCTGGAACTGGTAGAGAAAAACAACTTCGAGAAAGTATCAGATAAAATGGTGGCCATGCTGCCAGATAAAAATATGGACAAGCTGCTGGAGATACTGCAATCCCGGCATGGTTGTTCTGTAACCCTGCAATCCTACCAGTTGAAAGACCTGAAAGATGATGCAATCACCTACTCTAACAGGAAGCGCATTGAACTGCCTCCGGATGATGAAGAACCTCAAAACGAGGTAGCCATGCTGGAATTGGAAGCCGAAGCACTCGCCCTTGAACTTGAATTATTAGCCGCATAAAAATCTACCCTATGATTACAATAGATAACTATTTCAATAAAGTAAATACACTTGATTTTTCTTCTTTTCCTGATGCGCTCAAAAAGGGCCATGAGTTTGTAACCAAAGCAACTGCCAATGGTTCAAGCTGGGTATCTTATCATTCCAGTGAGGCGATTAAAAAGACAGTTGACATATATCTTTCCAAATTGAATGAGTTTGTAAGCAGTAATACCAAAGCTGAAAAGAAACAAACGAAAAAAGAAAAGCAACGGCAAGAGCATCATGAGATCATTCAGGAAACTATGCGCAGGCAAGGCATAACACCTAAAGAAAAGGCTGCACCAAAAGCAAAAGATAAACAACCCTTGCCACAGCCTCAGATGGTGGAGCGCATTCCCGAAGAACTGCGTTTTATCCGCCGTTTTGTTAACCTGAATGACAAGACAAAAACGAAAGAAGATATACTGCGATTTATAAACTCGCTGCAAAAAGCCATCGTAGAAAAACGCATCCGTAAAACTTCCACCTATGCCGAGCAGATACGCTATATCCAGGGTAAGCTGATAGAAGTGTATAACAGCATGAAGGGCAAAATTCACCTGGAATTAAAACCTGATACTTTAGAGAAAATGAAGGTTTTGGTGAAAGAAGAAAAAGTCATGCCGTCTGTGAATTTCATCAAAGCATATATTAACATGAACGGCAAACCGGGCATGAAGAAAAAGGCTGATGGTTTATTGAAACGTATTACCCGGATGGTAGATAAGAAATTAATACCGGCAAATGACCCGTACATGAATGAGCTAATTAGCATCACTAAAAACCTGGAAAGCTTTCTGGATGATCCCACCCAAAAAGCACTTTCCATTGAGCGGAACAAACTGAACGGCCTGGAGGGTATTTTAGGTTGCGCCTGCAATCAACTGAACGGGATTGACGAAAAACCCGCCATCATGAACAGCATGGATTTTGCCAACCTGCAGTTTGAGACGATTGGCCTGAAAGGTAAATGGCTGGAATTGATTGGAGATCCTTCTGCCAATTTCACAGCAATGGTCTTCGGCAAGCCCAAGATGGGTAAATCCTACCTGTGCATTGATTTTGCCGGTTACCTGGCCCGAAACCACGGAAAAGTACTTTATGTGGCCAAGGAAGAAGGGCTGGATATGACCCTCCAAAAGAAATTAAACGATAAGGATGTGGCGCATCCGAACCTTTATGTGGCCTCAGTACTGCCTGAGAACCTTGCACTCTATGATTTTATCTTCCTGGACAGCGTAAATAAACTGGGGCTGACCCCGGAAGATTTAAGCAGGCTGAAAGCCTTTAATCCTTCCAAGTCATTCATTTTCATATTCCAGACTACCAAAATGGGGGCTTTCCGGGGAGCGAATACCTTCCAGCATGACGTGGACGTGGTGATAGAAGTACCGGAAAGAGGAAAGGCGGTGCAGATGGGGAGATTTAATCAAGGGGGTGAGATTGATATATTCTCTAAGTATTCTCCTTAAAACCTTCATTTTGGTCTTGTTTATTTTGCTACATTGCAAAAGCAATCACTACAACAACCAATAAGATAATAAGAATTATTGTACCTGTCTTCTTAAAGCCCTTGTTATCTGAGATCACCCCTAATAAATAGATTGCAGCACCAGTTGTAGCCACTCCAGTACCAATAGCAGCAACTTGTCTACTAATGCCTTCACCATTTAACACCCAATTTTTAAAATGCTCGCAATTATTAAAAACCAGATTATAGGCTTTTTCGCCAATTCGATCTAATGCCCGTTTTACAGCATTCTTTCTTTGATAGTGATTGCCATTGAAACGCTCTACATTTGTTACCTGGTAGCGCTTTACAAATTCAGAAAGTTTTTCTCTAGTTAGTATTTGTATGCCATCGGAAATATTGGCAATAAATTCCGGAAAGCCGTTTCTAGTTCCAAGGTAAACTGCATAATGCTTTGGAAAACCCGCTTGAGGGCAAACTAATTCTACGGCATCAGCGGCCTTCAAATTATTTAATCTAATAAATTGTGTCAATGTCATAGTGTAATTATTTACCAGCTTGATAAAATACAAACAAAGCCAATGAAAGCATTAAGCCACTAGATCTTTCAGTCTCTCTTTTTGAGTTAAGTAGCTTAGTGGCTGCGATCATTCCGCTATGCACAATAAATTCCGCTGCATCGTCGTCCATACTTTTAGAATTAAAGAAATTTTTAAACCCATGCGCTGTTCTTAAACTAACTGTTCGTCCAGATGTATCACCAAAAAATTGGTTTAATCCTTTAGACACATCTGTCAAAACTCCATAGTTTGATTTTATTTGTTTTAAACTATTCATTTTACAAAACTAAAACAGGCTAGAAATAAAAAATGCGACTTTTATCGCAAAATTTCAATTTGATTTTTTTCGCATTAACCTTGACAAAGCATTTCTATTCATGCCCAAATATGAACATAAGTATTGTATTTTGACCCTATTCGCAAGTTCAGGATAACTTCTTTGAAAATCTTCTAGCCGTTCTTTGCCATTCATCGCTTGTAGCTGATGTATTCTTTGTAACGCTAGGATGTAACTTTCTTCTGCCAATTGTCTCCCAATCCTATTCATTTCCGGTATTTCATTGTATAAATCTTCGAGGTCATCCCGACTTATAGTAGTTAAATAAGAATCTTCTAACGCTTCAATAGTTTCATTCGATTTCTTACCTGAATAAAAACTTTCAAAGCTTGCAACTATAATGTTTCTGGGGGAGTAGTAAAATCTTGAAATAATCTCCTGAATAGAATCTGACTTTTCATATTTAGCTGCAAGTAAGCCGTCAATCAAAATACCTAGCTTATCAGCTCTTTTACCAGCTTGACTAAATACTTCTCCCTTTTTCAGTTTTAAAGGACTAAGCACAGAAATTATTTTTTCAATATTGTGAGTAGCAATTCCATTTTTACCCAATAAAGCTTTTATCGGATCGAGAGAATTTTGCAGGTTTTTTTTTGAAATCATTTTTAAAAAATACCAGACTGTAGTTAAATATTCAGGCTAGCTATTTCAATATTACTAAATATATTGGGATTATTTTAAACTATTTTGGTATATTTGCTAAAATTTAAGGCAAAATGACAGTCGCTGAAAAAATAATAAAGCCAACAAAGGCTGGAGTATTTAGGACAATTTTCCTTTATACTGGTCAGGGCGAATCCACTCTGTTAGTAATTCCTACAGGTACTAACGTAGGAGACTATATGTATGTTTTAGTGGATTGTGACAGAGATAAAGAGCCGAATGAGATTGATCTGGTAGATATGTTCAATGATCTTTTTAAAACAAATGGAAAGCTGAGTACATTTATTAATACCCATCCTCATAATGACCATATCGGCGGTATTAAGGATGTCTATGATGAAATTGGGTTTACAGAAGTATGGCACTCCAATCATAAGCCTGGCGGTAAGCATAAGGAAAAATTTAAGGACTTTCAATATGTAGTAGATAAAGTTGGAAAAAAGAATGAATACTTCCTATTAGGGACGAATGACCTAAATAAAATAAGAACTTCAGGTGATAAAGAAGTCATAAAAATGCTTGGATTAATAGATTTTCAGGTTTTATCTCCTGCTGAATATCTCTGCGATGATATAGAGGATGCTGATGCAGATGAACGCAATGCCAGAATCCATGAGCAATGCGGAGTAATCAAATTTACTTACGGCAAGGATGCAAAAAGTATAATGATTACTGGTGATTCAGATAAAAAAGCCTGGAAAGAACACATTACTGATTACCACAAAGACAATTTGCCTGCAATTATATTGAGTGCAAGCCATCACGGGTCAAGAACTTTTTTCAAGGAAGACAAGGATGACAAAGATGTTTATGAAACACATATTGAACATATCAAACCAACTTATCTTATTGTGAGCGCCCCTAAACAAGAAGATAGCCCTCATGAACATCCTCATGACGATGCAATGGAATTGTATAAAAAACACGTAGATGAAGATGGCATATTTCATTTAGGTTCTGCACCTTACTCTGTCATTGTTGATATTGACGATAAAGGAAACATAGATGTGAAGACAGATGTAGAATTGATAGAAGCCTATGGCAAAAGTGATGATGGTGGTAATAATAATAATGATGGTGACAAAGCCAGAAACATTTACATCGGCTCACAAACTTCAAGGATTGACAACAAACCGATGGGATAATGTTACAATGGTATAAAAAACACCGCCAATTTTTGGTTGATGAAAGCACTGCGCTTACAAACGACCCCAATAAAAATTATAAAGAGATTTATCAGTGCAGAAGCAATCTGTTTGTTTCTCATGGAAACATAATTGTAAGGTTAAATGAAATTCAAAAATTTCCTATACTTATTGTTTATACGGAGGCCACTCCTTACAGGCTGCCTGCTATTTTTCCTCTAAATAAAACTCTTACTAATGAACAGGTTGATGAAATAGCTGCTTTATCTTTTTCTGAAGCACATTCAAAAATATTAGAGCATGTAAAATTCTATTATCAGCTTCGTCATCAAAATAGTTCGGGAGAACTTTGCACTTTAGAACGGGACAGTTTAGATGATGGAAGTAGTATATATAGCATTACAGACATACTGCAACGGACTAGAGATTGGTATGCAGCTCATACAACAGGAAATTTCCCGCCAGATAGCGAAGAAGTAGATTTTTGCTCGCATTTTAACTTAATTAATAAGGAAATAAAGTTTTTTTATCCTGAACATTTTTTAAATGCACAATTCACAGAGGGGGATTGTTATGCAACCATCTACAACTTTCAACCTGCAGGTAGATATGTGCCACACGACAAGTATTTATATCTGGGTGCTTTTCTTGACGGTATTGGCAAAAGTGGTCTTTATGAACAGGTCAATATTAATCTGGAACGTCATTTTCATCATGAAACTATTAAAGATTCCATTAGCCTGTATGCCAATCCTGCAATTGTAAACACCTTAATAAAAGACAAAAAATTACTAAAAGCTCAATGGTTTCAGGTAGATAAAGAACCTAATCCATTTCTTACATTCAAAGAGTTAATAACAATTATTGGAAATGATGATTATGATATTGGTGTAAAAAGGATTATTTCAAGATGCAGGGAAGTAATTGAACCGCTGCCAGGTTCATTTATGGTTGCAATACGTTTTCCCAATAGAAAGGGCAAAAACGAATTTCAGTTATTTAAAATTTTGAAATCGGCAAACCCTCCTGAAATAATTATTCAAACAGATGCCGATCAAAAAATAATTAGCAGGTTGAGCCAATATGAAAAAGTTGAAGCTATTGAAGGAGAAAAACTAACTGAAGAAACCTATCATCAACGCAACAGTAAAAGAGCTGATTATAATATTCTTAAAGATGCAACAGTAAACATATTTGGAGTTGGCGCTATTGGAAGTGAGATTGCTGATTGCATGGCAAAAGCAGGTACAGGCAACATAGTTCTTTTTGATAACCAGGTTATGAAAGCTCATAATCCTGTACGACATTTAGGAAATTTAGAGCAAATCGGAGAAGGTAAAGTTTATGCAGTTGGTGAAATTTTGCTTAGACATAATCCTTTTATCCATATTTGGCCTGTACCCTTAAATCTTTATGATTTTGAAATAAGCCAAAATTATTTTTTAGATAATTCCATAACAATTTCATCAGTAGCAGATGACAATGTTGAGGCATTTATTAACCAGCAATTAGTAATTGCAAATAAAACCGCTTTTTATGTCCGGGCATTGAGAGGAGGAAAAGCAGCAAGAATATTCCGTGTTATACCAGGGAAAGACGCCTGTTTTCATTGCTTGGAGCTTTACAGGATTGATAAGAAAGAGTTTGTTGAAATTCCTGACGACCCAGCTTTTCCGGTATTAAAGAACGAGTGTAATAACCCAATCAGGCCAGCAAGTGCTGCTGATTTAAAATTTATATCCTCAATTTCAGCAAGAATACTAATTGACCATTTGCAAGAAGGAGAATCAGAATTTAATCATTGGATTTGGGCTTCTGAAGTAATTGAAAAAACACCCCTTCAAATCCCTTATCACTTCAATCGTCAGCATATTAAGCCTCATCCTGATTGTTATTACTGCAATCACGATAAGCAGGTTTCGGTAACTGTTTCTAAAAGCCTTATTGATTTTATGCAAGACTTAATAAGCCAAAGCTCTAAGATTGAAACTGGCGGCGTGCTTGCAGGACATTTAGATGAGCATGGTAATGTAGTCATAACTCATGTATCGGGGCCTGGCCCAAACGCGGTTAAGTTGGCGACAAAATTTGAAAAAGACGTGGTATTTTGTCAGAAATTCCTTGATGACATATATCTTCAGTCAAATAAAAAAACCGTTTATATTGGGGAATGGCATTCTCACCCTTCTGAAAACAATCAGCCGAGTGGAACTGATATAAAAAGCCTGTCAGATATAGCTTTGCAGAAGGAATATCTCACCGAAACTCCTGCGATGATAATATTTTCAAATACAGGTGTGCCGTCATGCACTATGCACCCTGCGGGGAAAAGATTTTATTTTACAAAACTAAACGTTGAATTGTAAAGGAATACATTATGAAAGTTGATACATATTACTATAAGGCAAGGCTTTTCCCAACCGTTATTACCTCAATTCCACTTTTTGTGTTTGTAATTCAGGTGCTTAAACCCTTATATGGAGAAAGCCTGAAAAAGATATTTGATATTTTACCAATGCTGACCAGTTTGGGTATTTACGCTGGTTTAGTTTTTCTTTCCGTACAAATAAACAGATTTGTGTCAAAGGAAATATTTCAACGCTTCTTTTTTAAAGAAGACATTAACATGCCCACTACAAACTATCTACTGTGGAGCAATGAATTTTTTGCGATAGATACTAAAAAAGCCATCCGGGAAAAAATTTTTTCTTCATTTAATATCACTTTACTCAGCCCGACAGAGGAACAGCATGAGGATTTAAGAGCCAGAAATTTGATTGTTCATGCTGTATCACAAATCAAAAATAAATTGAGAGATAATAGGGTCCTTTTTCAGCACAATATTGAGTATGGGTTTATAAGAAACCTTTTGGGCGGTTCTTTAATTGCAATTTTCTTTTCAATCGCTATTTTAGTTTTTGCCCTTATTCAATCAGATTTGATATTAAGGAACACGGGAATTATACTTTTAATAGTTTATCTTTTGCCTATTGCGTTTTGTGGAGTTTTAATTTCCAGGTATGGTAAATACTATGCAAAGGTTTTATACGAGCAATTTATGACCTTATAAAATTGTCGAACTTTTGATTTCCATTTGTTCAATGCTATTGTCACCCAAAGTCCCCCAATGTCTTCAAATCTTCCAAAATCTGGTTCGACGTTAGGAGGCCTGGGGCTACAAAGCCCTCCTGTCAAAGCCGGAGGGCTTTCTTGTTCAATCCCTGGTGCGGGCTAAATTTGAAATACAGGTTCAATTTCCTGCATCGGACCAAATTCCCCATTCAGCCGGTAATAGATTTTTTTACTTAGTCAGGCTTTTAAAAACATCTTCCAGGCTTTGACCGCCGGTTTGTATCGACAGGATATTAAGATTTTTATCAAGAGCAAGTTGCAAAATATGTTTTTTTACCGCCCCGGCATCCGAACAATGAATGCTGTATACTCTGTTTTGACTAAAGCTTATTCCTGTCACACCCGCTATATTTTTTAAAAGCTCCCCGGGTACATCCTCTTTGAATTCCACTTTGATCAATTGATCTTTATCCGTTTGCTGCTGCAGATGACTTAATTTATCATCCGCCACCAGCTGCCCTTTGTTAATAATAATCACCCGGTCGCAGATAGCTTCTACCTCCTGCAGGATATGCGAGGAAAACAGGACCGTTTTATCCTTTCCCTGCCTTTTGATCACATCCCGGATCTCAAGGATCTGGTTGGGGTCGAGCCCGGAAGTGGGTTCGTCCAGGATCAGCACTTCTGGATCATGGATCAGTGCGGCCGCCAGTCCCACCCGTTGTTTATAGCCCTTGGAAAGCTGGCCGATCTTTTTCCTCGCCTCCGGGGTCAGTCCAACGGTCTCTATCACTTTCTCAACGGCCGCCTTTTTATCCGCCAACTGGTGCAGGCCGGCGATAAAGGACAGGTACTCCCGCACATACATATCATAATAAAGGGCGTTGAGCTCGGGCAGGTAGCCGATCTTTTTCTTCGTTTCGAGGGGCGATTCGGCCACATTGATCCCGCATACCCAGGCTTCCCCGCCGCTGGGTTGCAGGTAGCCGGTAATAATCTTCATGGTGGTGGACTTGCCGGCGCCATTCGGACCCAGGAATCCTACAATCTCCCCTTTGTCCGCTTTGAACGATAGTTGGCTCACCGCTTTTTGCTCCCCGTATTCTTTGAGCAGGTTTTTGACTTGGATGGACATGTTGCAAACCTACATAAAATTGACATTGCTTAATTTGCAGGAGTACCGGATCATTAAATAAACCTGTAAATGACCATTCTGCTGATTTTGATATTTTGCCTCGGCTACCTCGTTATTGCTTTTGAGCATTCATTCAAGATCAATAAGGCGGCCACGGCCCTCCTGACGGCAACCCTTACCTGGTCTGTTTATGCGCTGGGCTCTTCCGATAAAATGCAGGTAACAAATAACCTTACGGGGCATCTCGGGGACATTTCCGGTATCCTTTTCTTCCTCCTGGGGGCCATGGTGATCGTTGAGCTCATTGATGCGCATGACGGGTTTGACCTGATTACCCGCCGGATCCAGACTTCCAATAAGAAAAAACTCGTCTGGTTAGTGGCCATTATCAGCTTTTTCCTCTCTGCAGTATTAGATAACCTGACCACCACGATCGTACTGATTTCCCTGTTACGGAAACTGATTGCCGACAGGCGGGAGCGGCTGATCTATGCGGGCCTGGTCATCATTGCTGCCAATGCCGGCGGGGCCTGGTCTCCTATCGGGGATGTTACCACCACCATGCTTTGGATCGGCGGGCAGATCACCGCAGTTAATATTATCGCGAAAGTATTGCTTCCCAGCCTGGTCAGTTTACTGGTGCCGGTTTTAATAATCAGCCGGCAACTAAGAGGGAATGTCAGCCAGCGGCCTGAAGTACTTCAGAATAAAAACTATACCCATAGCAGCAGGGAGCGCAACCTCGTATTCTGGCTGGGGGTGGGTTGCCTTTTACTGGTGCCGGTATTCAAAACAGTTACCCATTTACCTCCCTATATGGGCATTCTTTTCGGATTGGGGATCATGTGGGTTTGTACGGAGATGATTCATAGTAAAAAAGATGAACGGGATAAAGGGGTTTTATCCGTAAACCGGGCATTACAACGAATTGATACACCCAGTATCCTTTTCTTCCTCGGCATCCTCCTGTGCATTGCGGTCCTCGAATCCACCCATGTGCTGCATGACCTCGCCGGCTGGCTCGACCGGACCATTGGCAATATCTCGGCTATTTCCATTACCATCGGGCTCCTCTCAGCCATTGTAGATAATGTACCGCTGGTAGCAGGAGCGCAGGGTATGTATTCGCTGGAACAGTTTCCGGCAGATCATTATTACTGGGAATTCCTGGCCTATTGTGCCGGAACCGGCGGCAGTATCCTGATCATTGGCTCCGCGGCTGGTGTGGCTGCGATGGGACTGGAGAAAATCGATTTCTTCTGGTATGTGAAAAAGATCGGCTGGGTGGCCTTGCTGGGATATCTCGCCGGGGCAGCAGTGTTTATCGGGCAGCAGTTTTTGTTGAATTAGCGGGGTTGGGGCCCGCAAGTGGCTGGTTCCAGTTGCGGAAACGAGCTGCGAGTTATGAGTTACGAGCTACGAGACCTGTAGTTCGTCATCTGTCTTTAAGTCTCGAAGCTCGCTGCTCGTCGCTTTTTCAAAGTCCTTCAAA
>JACRJO010000016.1 GCA_016219985.1 Sphingobacteriales bacterium
GGGCTCCATCATTTGTGACCCCGCAGGGACTCCCCTCCTGCGTCGGGGTAAACTTCTCGCCCCTGCGGGGGTAAAAAAAGTAAACCCGGCATAAAGCCGGGCTCCATCATTTGTGACCCCGCAGGGACTCGAACCCTGGACCTATTGATTAAGAGTCAATAGCTCTACCAACTGAGCTACGGAGTCTGAAAGCTTTGAATTAATGGGAGGCAAATTTACTGTAATTAAAAGAAAAATAGACGGTTAATCATTACAAAATATCCGGCAAGCGAATTTTTTTAACCTGCTGAACGCTTAATTTACCCGGTAGAAATATTTTATGGAGGAATGAAAAAGGCTAACCGCTAAGAAAAGAAACCATCTTAAAACAGTTAGGAAAATTCAAAACCGGGTCCGGATTACTTTTTTTCAACCTGCCGGCAAAGGAAGGTGCACTCAAAAGTTGACGAATACAGATTTTGAATAAAATTTTATAACCTATTATTTTTTAATTAGTTGTCAACTATAACTTACGCGTTTTTCCCGGCCTTATATAATTTTTAACCGGAGAAATCTGCCAATAATCTTAAATTTGGGTTGTCTTCTAACCCCCGAATTCTTTCCTGGTTTATAAACGAATTGCTGCCTGTTGCGGGAATGATTCCTGCGAACCAAACTATTCATTTTATTTTAAATTGAGGAATTATGTATACGTATGATTTGCTGGAAACCGGGTGTTACTACCTGGTGAAAGAGAAGGAAGATTCCCCCGTTATCCTGATCCGGGTGGCTGTGGTCACGGATCATTGCCTGTTTATTCAGCGGTATGATGAGCCGATGGAAACCGCCTGGAAATTAAAAAGAGACCACCTGTTTGATATTATCGAGTGCCTCAGTGATGAAGCCGTAAAAGCCTGGGAAGTATATTACCGGAGTAACCAGGATGCATTTTTTGAAGAAGACGACGAGGAATAATCCACTCGTGTAATTTACCCGGCCCGGTAGTTGGAAAAAAGTATTTTAGCTTTTCAACTACGAATCTATGCGCCGAATACCTGCTTTTTACTGGCTGATAGTATTGCTGCTCGCCAGTTTCTCCCCTTCCCTTTTTGCCCAGGAGGATTTATTACCCACCGATTACCTGGGAAAGGATTTTTATGCCGGCCGGCGTGCCGCATTGAGAGCCGGCATGCCCGACAGTTCGGTGGCTGTTTTTTTCGCCTACCCCACCCGCAATTTTTCCAATGACGTGGATTACCTCTATCACCCCAACCCGGATATGTACTATTTCAGCGGGTATAAAGAGCCGCATTCCCTGTTGCTGGTCTTTAAAGAACCGAGGACTGATTCAGCGGGGATCAGCTACACGGAGATACTCTTTGTACAAAAAAGAAATGCACAGGCGGAGCAGTGGACCGGGAAAAGAATGGGTGTTGAAGGAGCCCGGGAAAAACTCGGGATTGATCATGTGTATAACGGGGAAGCGTTTAAGAACTACTCGGTTGATTTCTCCGCGTTCAAAAAGATCATCGTTGACAAATTACCTGCTGATGTGGCAAACGGGTATGATAAAGCGGATCTGTATGACCTGCTGGAACAGTTCAGGCAAAAATCGGGGTATGCAGCCAATAACACCGGGCGTTTTGACAACCGCTTATATTATGAACTGACCGGAAAGCTCCGCCGGATCAAAACCCCGGATGAAATGGCCCTCCTGCGAAAAGCAGTGGAGATATCCTGCCAGGCACATACCGAAGTCATGAAAGCCATTCACCCGGGCATGTCCGAACTGGAGATCCAGGGTCTGCAGGAATATGTACACAAGAAACTGGGAGCAGAGGGTGTCGGATACGGTTCGATTGTGGGTTCGGGGGAAAACGGTTGCGTGCTGCATTATATGGAGAACACGAAAACCCGGATCGGAAATTCCCTCCTGCTGATGGATGTGGGAGCTGAATACCATGGCTACACGGCCGATGTGACAAGGACGGTCCCGGCAGACGGGAAATTTTCCCCGGAGGAAAAAGCCATCTACGAACTGGTTTACCAGGCACAGGAAGCTGCATTTAAAACACTGAGAAACGGGGCCCGGTTTGCCGATGCCAGCAATGCTGCCAGGGAAACCATCGCGGAAGGGCTGGTAAAACTGGGTATCATACAGGATAAAAAAGAAGTAAATAAATATTACCCGCACGGGCTGGGTCACCATATCGGGCTTGATGTGCATGACCGGGGAGGGATGGAAACCCTGCTGAAAGACATGGTCATCACCATTGAACCCGGTATCTATATCCCTTCGAACAGCAACTGCGACAAAAAGTGGTGGGGGATTGCCGTACGCATTGAAGATGACCTGCTGATCACGGAAAACGGGTACGAGATCCTCTCCCGCCTCGCCCCAAGAAAAGCAGAAGACGTTGAGAAAATGATCAGCCAGAAAAGCGCCCTGGATGATTTTAAACTGGTCCTGCCGGAACCGGGCGGAAAGAAAGCATTCTGATCAAAAAAAATGCCCCTGTCAGGAGGCATTTTTTTATTCAGTACCCATAAAAATTATTGGTATACACCGGTAAACGTGCCATTCGTAATATTCACGGTGGCATTGGCGCTGTTTTTTACCTGCCCGCTGAATGTGCCGGTAATGGTTTTGGTGGATGTATTATGATTCGTCACTTTAAAAGTCAGGTTCCGGGTGGCGTCTGTAGAATAATCGTCTGCCCCGCCGTTAAAAATAAATGTAAATACGCAGACATTATTTTGTGAGATTACAGTCGAATAGGTTTCATTGTTGTTGATGGTACCGCTCACATCCACCAGGTTAAACCCGATTTCATTCATTGAGGCATCCAACCCGGTATATGCAAGGTTCAGGAAAGGCGGCAGCACAGTTGTCAGCAACACATCCGATACCGGCCCCTGGTACGTGGTTGTACCTGCCGTGAACTTCCAGTCTACAGAAGGGGCTGCCGTACAGGTAACCGGGAACGTACAGGCTGCTGTGCCGGGAACCGGGATATTAAATGTACCCCCGGCAGCCGGTGTGCCGGAACCTGCCAGCTGTATATTGGTTGATCCCGGTGCGGCAAATACACCACTGGCGCTGAATGTCATTCCGTTTGTGGCCGTTGTACTGATCGTATAAGGTCCCGCTGTAAGCACATTCACTGAAATATCCACTGTATTGGATGCCGTAAGGGCCGTGCCGGCCTGGTAGTTGCCATTTACCACAGCACTGGCACAATCGATGGAATATGTGGCCCCGGCCACAGTAGTAACCTGGAAGTTGCAATTAGAAGACCCGGCCGTAACCGGTATAGTTACCGCTCCCGGTGTGCCGCCGGGTGTACCGGATCCGGTCAGCACCAATGATTGTACCCCTGTGGTCAGGAAGGCGCCGTTGCCTGAAAATGTCATGCCATTGGTAGCCGTGGTAGTTATATTATAGGTTCCGATGGTGGTTACATTTACAGAAAGGGTGACCTGGTTACTGCTGTTGAGCGGGCTGCCGATTATATAATTTCCACTGGCCGTGGCACCGGAGCAGGAAGCGGGAGTCCCCGTTCCTTCCAGTGTAAATACAGCCGGTCCGCCGGCGCCGGAAGGTAAAACCGTAACCTGGACATCACAATACGTGCTGTCAAAGCTGACTACAAAATTTTTTAATCCCGCGGCAAAGGGAGTGCCTTTCCCCCGGAGTGTCACTACATTATTCCCGGCGCTGGTAAAGATCCCGCTGGCGCTGAAAGAAAAACCGTCTACCGTATCAGTAGTGATCAGGTAGGTCCCGGCCTGGATTACATCTACATTAATCGTAATGCTGTTATTGGCAGGAACCAGCTGGGTGCTGACTTCATAAGTACCATTCACTGTTTTGGGGAGGCAATCGCCTGAAACCTCGCTTTGCAGGCTTCCCTGGGCTGGCGTGTCCGGTGCTTCATAACTCAACTCTTTCTGACAGGAAGTCAGCATTAAAACGGCCAACCCTGAAATTCCAATAAATTTCTTCATAACTCCAAAATCCTTTTTGAACGCTAAAAATAATACTATTTTGATTACACTCATCCAGAGGGGGACAAACGAACTGCCCCGGGGGAAAATAATCCACTACATTTGTGAAATTTCCCCAATGAAGAACGTATTATTTTCCATCTTATTATTAGCCGCGGTCTCCTGTAATTCACAGCCGGGGACAACCGATATCCATGCAGGCCCTGATGAATTTGAAAAAGGGCTGTCCTCCCCCGGCGTGCAGGTGCTGGATGTACGCAAGGCAACCGAATTTAAAGGCGGGCACCTGAAGAATGCCTTGCAGGCCGACTGGACCAATAAAGCAGAATTTTTTGAGCGGGTCAAATATGTGGATAAGGACAAACCCGTCTATATCTATTGCCTGGCCGGGGGACGCAGCGCCGCTGCTGCCGGATGGATGCGGGAGAACGGGTACAAACAGGTCATCGAACTAACAGGGGGTATTAATGCCTGGAAAAATGCAGGCAAACCCGTGGAAGGAAGCAGTAATGAAAAACAAATCAGCGAAGAGGAATACCTGGCTTCCATCCCGGCAGACAAAACAGTACTGGTGGATGTCGGCGCTGAATGGTGCCCGCCCTGCGTGAAAATGGAACCCGTACTCAATGAGATCCGGGCGGATTCCACCCTGCATTTCGTTTTCCTGAAAATTGATGCCGGTATCCATACCGGGTTGCTGAAGGCCCTGCAGATTGAGTCCCTCCCGGTTTTTATAATTTACAAAGGCGGGAAAGAAACCTGGCGGAAACAAGGCTTAGTGAGCCGGGATGAATTCAGCAACCTGTTGAAATAAAATAAAAAAAATGTCCATACTGAAACGATCAGGACTCCTGTCCTTCCTGCTCCCTGCCCTGCTTTCTGCGCAATCCCCCACTGTGCAGCTGCTGAGTTCCGGCACGGCAACCAGTATCCGTGGCCTGAGTGTAGTAAGTGACCAGGTAATCTGGGTCAGTGGCAGCAATGGGACGATCGGGCGTTCAACCGATGGCGGGCAGCAATGGAAATGGTCGGTGGTAAAAGGGTTTGAAAAAAAAGATTTCCGGGATATTGAAGCCTTTGACGCCAATACAGCGATCATTATGAGTGTGGAGGCGCCTGCCTATATTTTAAAAACCACCAACGGCGGTGATACCTGGAAGATCGTATATGAAAACAATACAAAGGGCATGTTCCTCGATGCTATGGAATTCTGGAATGAAAAAGCCGGCATCGTGATCGGCGACCCGGTGGAAGGAAAATTTTTTGTAACCAGGACTTTTGACGGGGGCCAGAGCTGGAATGATGTGCCGGTGGATAAGCGGCCCGTCGCTGACAGCGGTGAAGCCTGTTTTGCCGCCAGTGGCACCAATCTTCGTGTGCTGGACCGTGATGAAGCCGTATTTGTCAGCGGGGGATTCCGTTCCCGGTTGTTTTCAAGGAAAGCTCCTGTTATGCTTCCCATCCTGCAGGGTAAGGAAAGTACGGGCGCTAATTCAGTCGCTGTCTGGGATGACAGCAAGCTGAAGGGCGGGAAAAACATGATCATTGCCGGCGGGGATTTTAACATTCCCTCCTCTACCGAGAAAAATTGTTTTTATACCTATAACGGGGGAAAGACCTGGTCTGCCCCTGAAATACCACCGCACGGGTACCGGAGTTGCGTGGAATATATTTCCCGCAGAAAAGCCATTGCCTGTGGCCTGAATGGTGTGGATTATACAAGCGATGGCGGGAGAAACTGGAGCTGGATCAGCCAGGAAGGTTTTCATGTATGCAGGAGGGCAAAAACCGGAAATGCGGTATTTTTTGCAGGAAATAACGGAAAAATCGCTAAGATTGTGTGGTAGAAATACTATTGCAAACCTTAGCCTGTGTTTAGAAAATTCTTCGAACAGCTCCGTTGGAAAAAACTGGCCCGTCAACTCCGTAAACCGGCGGGCGCTGCCGGTATTGATGTGGCCGGGAAGATGAATACCGCCAACGAATTCCTTTATGATTTTACCCTCGACGAAATGATGATCCGGGAAAACGAGTCCATCCTCGAGATCGGGTTCGGGAATGGAAAATTTTTCTCCAAACAATTCAGCCGGGCAGAAAATCTCCGGATAACCGGGCTGGATTTTTCAGGGGTGATGGTAAGGACTGCACGAAAGCACAATAAAGCCCTGATAAAGGAAGGTAATCTTTCACTCGTAAAAGGCCAGAGTGATAAAATGCCGTTCCTTTCCGCCAGCTTTGACAAGGTCTTCTGTATTAATGTAGCTTATTTCTGGGAAGACCCGCAGGAGCATTTACTTGAAATATACAGGGTGTTGCGACCCGGTGGCCGTTTATATGCCACGATCCGCAGCCGGGAGAGCATGAATCAGCTGCCTTTTACCCGGTATGGATTCCGGACCTATACAGAAGAAGAATGGAAGCTGCTCTGTCACCTGAATAATCTCCTCTTTATCCGCTGTTCATCGGTGTATGAACCTGCTTTTCCCGGTCCCGGGGTGATTACGGGGGCCCGTTCTGTTTGCCTGGTGGCGGAAAAAAGGAGTTTATAACTGATCCAGCAACTCCTTAACACTGGGCCGTTTTTTGTAATCTGTGTCAAAAAAACGGTAAGTGACCGTCGACTCCCGGTCGATAATATAAACTGCCGGAACGGGCAGGTATTTTCCATTGGGGCCATTGTTCTTTTCAATATCCAGCCCGCTGCTCCGGTAACGGGCCAGGGTGTTTTCTTCCATTTCATATTCCACCTCGTACCCCTTCATGATCTTTAACCCCTCATCGTACAGGACAGGATAGCTGGCTTTTGTTTTCTCCACTGTCTGACTCACATTTTCCGGTTTTTCCGGGGAAACAGCTACTACGTTGGCACCTTTCGCGGTTATCAGGGAGAGTGAATCCTGTAACCGGGACAATTCCCTGTTGCAATACGGGCACCAGTAGCCGCGGTAGAATACCAGTACCACTTTGCCTTTTTTCAGGAGATCTTTGAGCCGGACCTCCTTTCCCTCCTGGTCCTTTGCTTTAAAATCCGGGGCTTTGGACCCGATAAACAGGCCTTCCGGCTTTTCCTGGGCCTGCAGCCCGGACAGGACAAAAAGAAGCGATACAAAGAAGAATGCTTTTTTCATATTTCCATTTAGGTCACTCAAAAATAGGCTGCCCCGGGGACATGTGGTCACCCGTCCCAGGATTAACAGAAGATTATTTTTTCGTAAATTCGCCTGCCATTAACCCTGTTAAAAATACGTTGTATGCCAGGATCACATCCCAACTCTCATTCTGAGAAGTATTATACGCAAATACTGATTGGTTTTGCGGCAATTATCGGCTTTGTTTTGACTACTTTTTATGCCATTTTCGAATTAAAGAAAGACAAATCCTGGTATTTCTGGGCGCTGCTGGCCGCCTTTTTGCTCATTTCCGGCATTTACTTCTGTCTGAGCGCCTTTGTGCATAAGATCAAATCCGATTTTAACCGCAGAGCCAAACAACGGGAACAGCACAAAACCTTCATGGCCGATAATTAATGAAACGGCCCTGCTTTCAGACAGCTGGTTTGCTAAACATAAAATAAACGGCGCCCAGCAGCAGTAAAAAACTGGCCAGGTATCTCCACTGGAAGGGTTCCTTCATGATCCAGACGGCAAAGGCTGAGAATACCAGCAGCGTGATCACTTCCTGCATCATTTTCAGCTGAAAGAGGTTAAAGCCGTCCACTTTTCCGAACCGGTTAGCCGGTACCATCAGGCAATATTCCAGTAAGGCTATGAGCCAGCTGATCAGGATCGCCTTCCACAACGGCCAGCCCTGTTGCTTCAGGTGATAGTACCAGGCGAAGGTCATGAAGACGTTAGAGGCGAATAAGAGTATGATTGTTCTCATAATTTATAATTAAGAAGGGCTGTACCGGTTTGGATACAGCCCCTATTATAGCAAGAACCAAGATGCCAAGAAGCAAGAACCCTGCCTACTCGCCTCGCGGCGAAGCGGGCCGGACAGGCAGGCAAAGAATAATCAAGTTGCAAGCTTCAAATAAGAACCAAGATACCAGGAAACAAGATCCCTGCCTACTCGCCTCGCGGCGAAGCGGGCCGGACAGGCAGGCATAAAAGGATCAAGCTTCAAGATTCAATAAGAGCCAAATGAGTGAAATATTTAAGGTTCAAACCGTTTGTAAAACATCATTGGTCCATGGGATTTCCTGTCAACAAGTTAACCCGTTAACCCATTTCCTGTTAATTCTGGTTTGCCTGCAAATTCCTGAAGTCCACACTCACCAGTTTGCTCACCCCGGGTTCCTGCATGGTCACCCCGTAGATCACGTCCACTGTACTCATGGTCATTTTATTGTGGGTCACAATGATGAACTGTGAATTATCGCTGAACTGGCGGATCATATTGGTGAATTTGCCCACGTTGGCATCATCCAGCGGCGCGTCCACCTCATCCAGGATACAGAAGGGAGCGGGCTTGATCAGGTAGATCGCAAAGAGCAGGGCCGTTGCGGTCAGGGTTCTTTCTCCACCGCTCAGCTGCGTCAGTGAGGAAGGACGTTTGCCTTTAGGTTTGGCCACTACATCAATGCCCGTGTCCGCAAGATCTTCCGGGTTCTCCAGTACCAGGTCGGCCTGGTCATCTTCGGTAAAGAGGGTCTTGAATACTTTCTGGAAATTCTCCCTCACCTGGTGAAACGTATCCAGGAATTTCTGGTTGGCCGTGGCTTCCACTTCTTCAATCGTCTTCAGCAGGCTGTCCTTGGCATTTACCAGGTCGGTCTTTTGTTCCACAATAAAGTCATACCGCTTTTTCATTTCAGTGAAGGCTTCGATGGCTGTCGGGTTTACTTCCCCCAGGTTCTCGAGGCGCTTCTTCATCCGGTCCGCTTTCTCCTGCAATTCTTCCACGGGCACTTCGCCGCTGCGGGCTTCTCCCAGGATATCTTCCAGGTTGATGCGGAACTCCACATTCAGCCGTTCTTTCATTCCGGCTAACTGGAGTTTCAGCTCATTTAATTTATCCTTGATCGCGGCCAGCAGGTATTCGATCTGCTCTTTTTCTTTCACCTGGTGACGGATCGCACTTTCTTTTTCACTCAGCTGGTTACGGAAATTATAATAGGCCTGGTCCGCTTCATTGAGATTACGCTCCTCTTCTTCTTTCCGGCGGAGCAGTTCCAGCAGGGTCTCTTCAATATCCTGCAGGGACTGTGCGGAATGTTCAATATTGCTCCGGGTATCTGCGAGATGACTGGTATTGCTTTCGATCTGCTGGCGCAGGTCTTTCAGCTGGTTATTTTTAAATTCCAGTTCCTGTTTCAGCCCGTTGATCTTACTCTGCTGCCGGGTCACATTCAGGTTAAACTCATTGTACTGGCGGCTGGCTTCATTGTAATCGGATTCAGTTACTTTAAATGCTTCATCCGCTTCGGCCAGTTTCGCGGAATTCGCCTGCAGGAGTTCTGTATATTCTGCTAACTGGTTGCGTACGTCTTCCACTGAACTGTGGGTTTGCTGCATCTGCAGGTTCAGTTCTTCCAGGCGGTGCTGGCTGCTGACCTGCATACCGTGCAGGTTTTCGAGTTTATTATGCAGGGCAAATACTTCGTTGGTCAGTTGCTGAATCTCCTTTTCCGTTTCGCGGATAGCGGATTCCCGCAGGTCTTCATTAAATGCGATTACTTCATTGTGCCTTGCCTGGATATCAGCCCGCAGGGCATCCACCACGGCATCCTGCGCCAGGATATCCTCCTGCAGTTTCTCCAGGTTCTTGGCCCGGCCGATCTTCTTCCCTTCAATCAGTCCCACGCTGCCGCCGGTCAGGGAATATTTGCCTTTGACGTACTTGCCATGTTTCTCGATCACCACAAACCCGTTGCTGTTTTGCAGGGCATCCTCACTGTCGGCAATAAATACATTTCCCAGCAGGTGTTCGGCCAGTTTACGGTACTGTTCCTCCACTTCCACCACACTGAGGGCCGGGATGGCTCCTTCCAGTTGCTGGGCCGTGATTCCGGAAGCGCCGTCATTCACTTTATCCAACAGGAAAAAATTGGCCTTCCCTTTTTTGTTCTCATCGAGGAGATGAACGGCCTGTAAGCCTTCCGCCAGGTTATTCACCACGTAATAACTCAGGTAGGGTTCCAGTACATTTTCCAGCGCGGTCCTGTATTCTTCATTTACATACAGGACATCGGAAAGAATCGGGGCGCTGTGGTTCCACTGGTCATTCTTATGCAGGAATTTTACGGAATCCGGGTATCCTTCCATCGAATCGATCATGCTCTTCAGCAGGTCATGTTCGTTCTTCTTGGCATCCAGTTTACGGGTTTCGCCGGCGAGGTTATTGCGCAGGCTGTCGAGTACGGCCTGTGTCTGCAGGATCTGTTCTTTGGTATTCTCCTGATGCTGCTGCAATTGCTCCAGGTCCACTTTTTTAATGCCCAGTTCCTTTTCCTTCAGGAGGCGGTCATTGTCGAGGTGATGCCGCTGGTCTTCCCGCTGTACCCGCTCCTCTTCAATCTGCTGGATTACCCGTTGCAGGTTTTGCACGGAAGTATCCGCTACCGCCACTTTTTTCTCTGCGTCAAACTGCTGGCGCTGAACCTGCTGGTATTCATTGCGGAGACTGTCCAGCATCCGGCGTTTCTCATCCAGTACTTCGCGTTTGGCATTTACGTCGTTATTCAGCTGGGCCAGTTGTTCGCTCAGTAATTCGAGGCTCAGTTCTTCCTCTCCCACCTGCTGGCTGGTAAAGCCGATGCTTTCTTCAATGCCTTTCAGCTGGCCTTCCGCTTTCAGGAGAAATTCCTGCAAGCTGCCTTCCTTTTCGTGCAGGTGTTCGAGACGCTGGGCGGAAAGATTCTTATCGTTCTCTTTGCCGCGTACCGTTTGCATCATTTCGTTGAAGGAATGCTGCATGGCCTGTAACTGTCTTTCCTTTTCCACGAAAGCCAGTTTCTCCTGCTCCAGTTCGGCTTCCCGGGTTCCTATTTCGGCCTCGAGTTTATGCTTCTTATCGGTCTCCAGGTCATGCTGTTCATTCAGGTCTTTATAGCCCAGGTTAAATCCTTCCAGGCTGGCTTTGGCCAGTTCGATACTGATCTCCCGGTAGTCCTTTTTGATCTCGTGGTATTTCTCCGCTTTCTTCGCCTGGCTCTCCAGGGCTTTCAACTGGTTATTGATCTCAAAAAGCAGGTCCTCGATGCGGGCCAGGTCCTGTTCGGTAGCTTCCAGTTTTTGTTTGGCTTCTTTCTTACGGGTTTTGTAGATGGATATCCCGGCAGCCTGTTCCAGCATTTTCCGGCGGCTGTTATCCTTGTCCTTGATCAGGTCATCCACCATATCGAGGGCAATAATGGCATAACTATCCGTGCTCACCCCGGTGTCCATGAACAGGTTCTGGATATCTTTCAGCCGGCATTGCACATCATTCAGGCGGTATTCGCTCTCGCCGCTTTTGTAAAATTTTCGGGTAACCGTAACCGTGCTGAATTCGGTGGGCAGCAGGTTCCGGGTATTTTCAAAGGTCAGGCTCACTTCGGCTAGCCCGCTGGCGCTGCGGGTCTTGGATCCGTTAAACACCAGGCTGTCGAGGTTTTCACTCCGGAGGTGACTGATCTTTTGTTCACCGATCACCCAGCGGATGCTGTCTACAATATTTGATTTGCCGCAACCGTTCGGTCCCACAATGCCGGTAATATTATCGTCAAAATTCACGACCGTTTTGTCGGCGAAGCTCTTAAAGCCCTTGATTTCTAAACTCTTTAATCTCACGGTTTACTTTTTAATTTAGGGTAAAGTCAGGCGGCGAATTTAATGCAAAGGAGCAGAAAACAGGAACCGGCCCGGAGGCAGTTATTCACAATATAGTGGGAAAAATGTGGGAAGATTTTTTACTAACCGGTCGTTTATAACAAGAGACCGGAAGCCCATTCAAAATGGCCAAAGAACGTATGCCCGGAAACAGTCCGGGCAGATGGCGCTTGCATCTGCTGAAGCGGTAACCGCTTAGGGGTTCAGGATTCTTTGTACAGCCCCTTTTTAAAGACCCATATCGCCCCAGTTTCGTAACTTTAGACAAAGCCAGGGCTCATGAAAAAAGTGATTTTTTTCCTCCTTCCGGCCACCCTGTTTACCCAGGCCTGCATCCAAAGCAGGACCGGCAGGATCACCCAAAAAATTGCCTGGCAACCCTCCCATCAAACCGATACCGGCAAGGATTTCAGCGAAGCCGCAACCTGCAATGCCATTGTGGAGGCCGCGATGGGAACGGAACCGTCCCTGCGGGAATTCAAGGTCTGGAGCCTGGGCAAAGCCGGTTACCACCATGCCGATTCGGGCAGTAATACCAAAATCTCCCATACCTCTGCAATAGAGGATGGCCGGATATCCGGGTATGCCTATGAAGTTGCGGAATCCAACAAGAAGAAGCCGCAGGTCTTTATTGCCGTACATAATAATGGCGGCACCAACCGGAATGCGGTCTGGGGGTATATCCATTACGGGGATCCCTATGAAGCCAGCAACCGGGACCTGGCCGGAAGATTAGTCAAGGCGATCTGTGCCGTAACGGATATGGAAAACCGCGGCGTGTTGCTGGACAGTACCACGGGCCGCAATGATTACCGCTGTGCAGCCACCGGCAAACTCAGTTTTTACAGTCTCGATGAAAACGTCAATTCCGCTCCTTACCGGGTGCTGCTGGAAATCGGCGACAATGCCGCCAGCCGGGCCTTACTGACCAACCCGATCCAGCAAAAAATAATCGGGGCCGCGATCAAGAAAGAACTGGTTGCCTGGTTGAGGGAAAGTAAACGATAAGCGGGCGATGAAGGTGCTTTTGCTGTATATTTTTGCGCTAACAAAATCCTAAAATGATCCCCCCTTCCGCCCGCCTCTTGCTTTTGACATACCTTCACCGCCAGCATGAAAAGAATTTTATTTTCCGTCATTTTTACCCTGCTTATTCAATCCCTTTTCTCACAGTCCGGTGAATGGAATACCTATTTAGCCCGCTATGAAAAGGGGCCGGGCAGTACCCTCGTAAATATGTCCCTGGTAAAAACAGCCCCGGATCAGCAATATCCTTACCTGTTCGCGGCCGGTGTGCAGTTCAGGAATTGTACCGCGGAAGGCCTCCCCGCTCCTTTGGCCTTCAATACGCTTAATAAAATTTCCGATTCTGTCGTTGCCCTCCTGAACCGGTCGGGAAAACCAGTGCTGGCCGGAACCTTTACCTACCAGTGTGAGCGAAAAGATTATTTCTATGTAACGGATACCACCGGGCTGAGAGAAGCGGTCACGGGTCTGCTGGCCCGACAGTTTCCGGGATACCGGCCTGCCTTCCTGGTAAAAGAAGACCGGTCCTGGGATGCCTACCTCCGGTTCTTATACCCGAATGAAGAAACAAGGGAATACATGAGCAACCAGAAAGTGGTGATGCAATTGCAGAAAGCCGGGGATAAACTGGATCAGCCCCGCCTGGTGGATCACTGGCTGTATTTTAAAACGGAGACCGACCGGGAATGTTTTGTCTATACTGCGGTGAGTAAGAAATTCAAAATTGAACTAAAAGAAATAGTAGCCGGCCAGGCTTTACCCTATAAGCTTCATATATCCCGCACTGACCGTGCCGATCTCCGGTCCATCAACACACTTACCAACTGGCTGAAAGAAGAAGCAAAAAAATGTAAGGGAGAATACGATGGATGGGAAACTGTCGTGATTAAATAGAATGAACTTTTCGATATTCAACCTCTGCTTAGTTGTTAGCCTGCCGGCCGGCCCGCTTCGCCGCGAGGCGAGTAGGCAGGTTGTCTTTTGTCTGTTGTCAGGACCTTCTGAGAAGCTGTCTATAAACATCATTTTCGGTTTTAAAACGAAATGCCCACAGA
Organism: Sphingobacteriales bacterium; assembly: GCA_016219985.1. Classification (GTDB taxonomy): domain Bacteria; phylum Bacteroidota; class Bacteroidia; order Chitinophagales; family Chitinophagaceae; genus JJ008. The sequence goes on from JACRJO010000016.1 coordinate 13,880, forward strand.
AGGCCCCTTCACTACTTAGTTGTCAGTTGTTAGTTGTCAGTTGTTAGTTGTCAGGGCCTTCTAAGAGACTTCCTGTTATAACAACTGATTTTATATCAATAACTCCAGTTGGGTAGCAGTCCTGAATTTCCAGCCACCGTGTTTTCCAACTGCTGCTTAGTTGTCAGCCTGCCTGTCCGGCCCGCTTCGCCGCGAGGCGAGTAGGCAGGTTGTCAGGGCCTCCTAAGAAGCTATCTATAAACGTCATTTTCGATTTTCAATACGCAATGCCCACAGAAGGTCCCACTATCGACTAAAGACTATCGACTAAAGACTATCGACTAAAGACTACTGCCCACTCCCAACTCTCCCCGAAGAATGCCCCCCCGGTTTTCAGAAGTTTCTTAGAAGGCCCCATTCCCCCGATACAATTTCTCAAAAACTAAGTGGAAATATCTAACTACTAAATGACTTCAATCAAAATAAAACGAGGAACCGATTAGATAACATTTTTTTATAATTTAATTTCTATACCTTACTCAAAAACTAGCTATGCTGCACGGTGATACTGCTGCTGGTGAAGATGGTGGATTTCAAAAGAACAGCGACCCGGCCTTATCCGCAATTGAACAATTGCTGCCCCTGCTGACCTGTTGGGATGCAGAACAGGTTTGCCGCTTTGTTAATGAGGCCAGCCTGGACTGGTTCGGGAAAGAACGTCTTGCCGTTTCCGGCAATATGAAATTAGCGGACTACCTGGGACCGGTCTTATACGCCCAGCAATTACCATTCATTCAATCGGCGCTGGCAGGTAACCTGCATATATTTGAAGCAAGCTTCCCGGTACCCGGGAAACCGCTTTGCCAGGCCCTGGTTTCCTATATACCCGACCTGCAGCAGGAGAAAGTAATGGGGTTCTATATACATTTTGCGGATATCGGCTACCTGAAGCAAAGCAGGAAGAAACACCTGGCCGCCGAAAAAGAATTACTGAGAGCTGTTATTGAAATCCAGGAAAAAGAACGGGCTGGTATTGCCGAATTGCTGCGGGATAATGTGAACCAGTTACTGGTTTATGTGAACCTGATGCTGCAGGGCAAAATGATGGATGAAAATAACCGGAAATTCACGGAGGATATGATGCATACCATCCAGCAGGCTATCCTCGAATTAAACAACCTGAGCAACCAGCTCTATCCTTCGGGATTATCCATGCTGGGCTTATTACCCAGTATCAATAACCTGCTCAGCGGTTACAGGAAAGAGTACGAAGCCGATATTCAGTTCAACTGTAATGACCATTCCATCGAGGAATTAAAGAATGAGGATAAACTTTCTGTATTCCGGATCATCCAGGATTTCGCCTCCCTGCTGTTGGCTAACTACAGCCGGCTGATCCATATCGGGCTTTCCTACCATGCTTTCGGCCTGATGATCCGTATCGTTTACAATAACAGGGGCCAGGCGATTGATAAATCGGGCAGCGAATTCAGGGATATACAAAGCAGGATCAATTACTATGGTGGTAAAATACAGGAGTTTCAGCGGGACGAGAACCAGGTTTTTATCACACAACTGGTTTTCAGCATGCGGGAATGATTCCCTTATCTTTTTATTGGATCAACTGCTTATGACAGCTCCATCAATTTCCCCGCCAGCTGTCAACAGGCAGTTTTCAATCCCAACGGGGACAGCAGGTTCTTCCTCCTGCCACAGATCCCTCCAAATTTCATTAATAATTTTTCATATATTTCCTGATGCAATTTTGGAAAACCCTGCTTTGGATACTCTGCCCGCTGAGCCTGGAAGCACAGGATCATACGGACCGCATTCCCCCGGAAAAAGTATATGCCGTATCCTTCCAGAAGGGTTCTGTATTTATACATAAATCCGTGGTGGCCGGCGCCGGGAATGCCCGGCCTGAAACAATCGGCCTGGAGTATTCGACACAGCGGCTTGATTATAATTCTTACCGTATCTGCAGGGCATTCCTGCGAACCGGTCTCAGTCTTGCCTATACGGATTTTCACAGCCCGGTGGTTGGCAAAAGCCTGATCGGTTCTCTTTTTCTCGAACCGGTTTACCGGATCGGCAACCGTTTCCAGTTTCAATTCCGTTGCGAATCGGGGATCAGTTATTTCAGCCGCCCGTATAACGCGGTAAGCAATAAAAGCAACCAGTCCTACAGTACGTACCTGAACACCTACCTGCATATAAGTGCGGGAACAGGAATACGCTTATCCGGGCGCTTCACGGCTACGGTAAACGGGAATATTCATCATATTTCCAATGCTGATTTTAAACAGCCCAATTCCGGGCTGAACTGGATGATGCTCTCGGGCTCCCTGCTTTATTACCCGCATAGTAACAGGCTGCCGAAATACAATTATGTTCCCGGCCACAAAATCCGCAGCAAACCTATGGCTGATGCGGGTATTATGTTCACCCCCGGGCAGGGTTATCACCATTTGTGGCTGACCAAGCGGAATTATATGCTGGGCCTGTTTGGCCAGGTCTCCTGTACGGTCAGCAAAATCAATGCCCTCACCGGGGGAGCTGAAATGACCTATGACCGCTACCGGGATGACAGCATTGCCCCGCTGAACAATAGCCGGCCGGCCTTAAAAGCGGGTTTGAACCTGGGGAACGAATTCCTGTTAGGGAAAGTGATCGTCAGCCAGCAACTGGGTATTTATGTAACCCGGCATCCTGCTTTCTATTCCACCCTATATCACCGCTGGGGTATCCGGTACCGGCTGGGGGCACATTGGTATGCCGGTGTATGTATGAAAGTGCATAAGGAAGTGGCTGACCTGATTGATATCCGGATGCAATACCGTTTTTAACGGAATAGCTGATCAGAAATTGATCAGCTGTTTTACTTTCCGGGTCAGCAGGGCCATGCTGAGGTATTTAATATTCAGGAATTCAAAATCCCGGATCAGCAATAAGGTGACAGCGGCTTCTTTCAATGCCACGGCGTTATTAAAACATTCAAGGGCCTTTTCCCGGGCGCCGGCATGGGCATAGTCCTGCCCCATCCAGAACTGGGAAATATATTCACTCCGCTGCCGCAGGGAGGCATAATGGTCATCCACGGTTTTTTGCAAGAGGGAGAAATCCCCGTCCGTATAAAATTTCAGCAGGCCCAGGTTTCCTGATTTTTTGGCGGCGGAGACCGCTTCCTTTTTATCGTTAAAGGTCCAGTACAACCGGGACAGTTCCTCGTACCTCTTCCGTTTCAGCACGCTGTCGTGGGATTTATCGATCAGTCCCTGCATGCACTGCAGGGCTTCTTCCTTTTTGTTCATATTGACCAGCAGGATGATCTTATTTTTCTGCAGGTAATCCCACATCGGGTTGATCTCGGACCCCATTTCGTAAATCTTCAGGGCTTCTTCCTGTTCCCCTTTGGCCTGCAGCAATACCGCGAGCCAGAGGTACACATTGGACTGGTTCTGGTTCAGGCTGATGGACCGGCGGTAGGTAATTTCGGCCGCATGCCAGTCAAAACTCTGGAAATACCAATAGCCCAGGGAGGCCTGTGTTTCGCCGGAAAAAGAATCCAGGCCGGCAGCGGTATCAATATATTTCTTGGCCTGCCAGAGCATCATAACCGGGTCTTCATATCCCCGGAAAGAGGAGAGTAAATAGGTATCGGCCAGCCCTGAATAGGCAATAGCGAATGTCCGGTCCCGTGATACAGCCTGCATAAAATGTTCGCGGGCCAGTAGCAGGTCGGCTTTGTTGCGGTTTTCGAGCAGGAGTTTTCCTCTCAGGTAATAATCGTAGGCCTGCAGGTCGGTGGTGGGGATATAATCCAGTTCACGGGTTTCTTTATTGGAAAGCGTGGTATTCAGTACCGCGGCAATGGCCAGGGCCACTTCCCGCTGAATGGAAAAAATATCGAGCATGGGGCGGTCATACGAGTCGGCCCATACATGTTCGTCAGTGGTGGCATTGATCAGCTGCGCCGTGATACGGACCTGGTCCCCGTGCCGCTGCACACTTCCTTCCAGTACCAGGGATACCCCCAGTTCCTTCCCGATCTCTTTTATTGTTTTAGGAGAATTCTTGTACTGCATCACCGAAGTCCGGGAGATCACTTTATAGGCCCTGATCTTTGATAACTGCGTAATAATATCTTCGGTAAGCCCGTCGCTGAAATAATCCTGCTGGGGATCGCTGCTCAGGTTCGAAAAAGGCAGTACCGCAATACTGCTGGGCCCGGTAGCCGGTGCGGCCGTATCGGCGGTGACGACTGGTTGTACAAAGGGATGATCTCCCTCCGTGATCAGCTGGTAGATCCGGACACTCTCCTTTACATTCTTCAGTTTTTCTTCCCGGACAAACACCGAGGCCAGTTCCTTTTTATTGGCGATATTCCGGTACACCATTTCGGAGATATAGATACCTCCCACCGGGGCCAGCGACTGGATCCGCGCCGCGATATTAACCACATCCCCGAATATATTGCCGCTGTGCACAAGCACGTCACCCATGTGAATCCCGATCCGGACGGGGATCCGGGGTTCATTTTGCAGGTCTTCCTGGAGCAGTTTGGCAAATTCCGCGGCATCCGTGGAGCTATGAAACAGCAACAGGGACCCGTCCCCGTAGTACTGGATGATCTTACCACTGAGTTCTTCAGCGATCAGTTCCACCACTTCCCGGAAACGGTTCACTTTTTCTACGGCTGTTTCCTCATTTTCCTGCATCATAGCCGTATAGCCGACGATATCGGCAAACAGGATCGCCGCCAGTTGATGTGAATGCTCTGCCATTTGGTTGAAGTCAGGGCCGAAGTTAGTAAAAGCTGTCTTGTTTTCAGCCAGCTTCCTCCTGCCCCGTGCTGGTACCCGGATTCAGTGGCCGGAATTTCAGCAAAAGCAGCTCAGACCCGGATATTCCATTCATTTCCCAACATTACCGCCGGGGCGGCAACTGTTTTTTTTATAAAAGAGAGAGAACAGTGCCAACAGGCGATAAAAGTAAAGCCGGCAACAATTTCATGCGCCGGCAACTTAGCTTCCGTACCGCTCTGTTTATAATCCGAACCTGTTGATCCTGGCTAATGGTTAGTTTTACCCGGTTTTGGTTATGCAGTTTTCCGCAGTCGCACATGCGTAGATCTACTATTTATGGGTAAGTTATTCGCAGATAAATAGGTAAATCTTCGTTTTAACTGTTATTTTGGTTATCCAATCCTTAAGAAAGAAACCAATGGAAATAACGGCACAGCCACTCCTCCAGCAGAAAGAAGAAAGATCCCGGTTTCAACGCCGGTTTGTTCTTCCCCAGAAACCATTACAGACTGTATTCGGATTGATTCAATCATTGGGTATCAGCCCTTCCATGGAGGAATATGACCAGCGGAAGCTGCGGATTTTTAACAAAGTCAATTTTTTCCAGCTGATCATTGGTCTTTTGTTTCCCCTGACCGGCTTGCTGCTGCGTACATCGCTCCCTCCCTCCGCCTGGGTAATCGCCAGTCTCCCGGCCCTGGTCAGTTTGCTGGTGCTGTTCCTGAACCATGAGAAAAGACAGGAAATGGCCCTGCTGGCGTATTTTATCCTCTACCCGTTCTTTACCTGCGTGGTTTATCTCTATGGGTTCAATCCCGGGATCAGCCTTTCATTTATATTATTCGGGATATTATCCGTCTTTTTCCTGAATTCAATAGAATCCATCATTCTTTCACTCAGTTTTTCCATGGTCAGCTATTTTTTATTAGCTGTGGTGATCCGGCACCAGCCTTATGAACTGAGGGAGGTCAGCAACGGGCTTTATCTCCTGAACCAGGCCCTGTCGCTTATTTTTATTTTTTACGGTTTATTCCTGATCAAAAAGGAAAACAGTATATACCAGGGCCGGATTCTGAGCAAGAACAGCATCCTGGAAGAAAAGAATACCCATATCCAGAAGCAGAGCCGCAAACTGGAGGAAAGCGCCGAACTGCTGAAACAGCAGGCCACCCAGTTAGCGGAATTAAATTCTGTGAAGACCAAACTTTTCAGTATCATTTCGCACGACCTGAAAGCCCCGATGTATGCCATGCGGAATCTCTTCAAGGAAGCGCATGAGCACCACCTGTCTGCCGAGGAACTCCGGAAGAATATCCCGGATGTGCTGAATGATATGAATTATGCTGTGGGCCTCATGGAAAACCTGTTGCAATGGGCCAAGGCCCAGATGCAGGCGCATACGGTAAACCCGGAGGTGGTGGACATCGAGGATTCCATCAATGAAGTGTACCAGGCCCTGCTCCTGCCCGCCCGGAACAAGGGTGTCATCCTGCTGAATGATGCGCCGCCCAAAGTGTACGGGTATTGCGACAAAGACATGATGAACCTTGTGCTCCGCAACCTCTTGTCCAACGCGATCAAGTTCACCCCGGAAAAAGGCAAGATCTGTATTGGGGTGCATGAACATCCCAGTTTCCTGGAAATCTATGTGCAGGACAGCGGGATGGGGATGAGTCATGAAGCGCTGATGCGGATCCGGAATAACGATTACTTTACCACGAAGGGAACAGCCAGTGAATCCGGTACCGGTCTCGGCCTGATGCTTTGCAAGGAATTCCTTGTGAGAAACGGCGGGCAGCTCTATATTGAAAGTGAACCCGGCGAAGGAAGTACCTTCTCTTTCTCAGTTCCCAAACCGGAATAAATTTCCCTTTTACGTGGGTGAAATAAAAAATCCTGCACGGATGCAGGATGGCGACGCCCTATTCAGTGCTGAAAACAGGCGGTAAAAAAGGCCGGTGGCAGGCTTAATTATCGATTTCCTGGTCAAAAAAGCCGGTGGCAGCCAGGATAAGATCCGGTGAAGTATAATTCAGCAGGCTTCCGCAGATGCTGTTCTTCAGTTCTTCCCTTGTCGAGCAGAAAGAGGCATTAATTAAGGATAACTTATAGGAATTGATCTTGAAGAAGGCCAGCCGGGAAGACTGGAATGTAAAATCTTCATCCATGTTGAATGACTCGGCAATAAATGCCTGATCATTGAAATTAAGGTGGTTCATACAGACGGATATTGGTTTTAACAGGATTGGATCACTATTACAACGACAAAAACTTCTGAAAATTGCACAACAGCAGTAAGCCTGGCTCTGTCCCGTGGATAACCTGTGCACGGTTAATGGGACCGGCCCGGGTTACCTTTTCCCTTTTCAGGTATTAAAGGCGACGAAGTACCCCCTGAACACCCTCCGATTGCTGTTTGCCAATGATTTACACATGATTTATTTAACCCAAAAACCGGCAAATGGTAACTAAAACCTATTACAAGACCAAAGACTATTGCAAAGTAAAATTCTCCTTCCAGGCTGAAAATGCAGAAACAATCGAGATCCTGGGACTGAACAGCAACTGGGAAGATTCCATCATAATGAGCAGGAAAAAGGACGGCAGTTTCAGTGCGGATGTAAACCTGCCCAAGGACTCCAGGCATGAATTCAAATACCTGGTCAACGAAACCCAATGGATCAATGATCCGGAAGCAGACAGCCAGGAACCCAATGTTTACGGCGGTACCAACAGTGTGGTCATCATCTGATCGTTGAAACCTTACTGATCTGATTAAGGGCAGTGATCTTCCAGCCGTTGCAGGAAGATCACTGTATTATTATGTACCGGCCTCCACAATGGCCCGTATCCCCTCTTCATAGCTTACCGGCCGGAAGGAAAAACGTTTTTCAAACTTTGAGGAGTCGAAGAAATAATCCCGGTCATACTGGTACATCATCTCCGGCAATTCCCGCATCAGGGGTACAAAGATCCCGAGCAGTTTCATCAGCCATAAAGGCAGGATCATAATACGGGCGGGCTGTTTCATTTCCGCGGCAAAGAGGCTGACCAGTTGCCGGCCTGTTATTTTTGCGGGATGGGTGGGCAGATGCCAGACCTGTCCATAAGCGTCATCGGTATTTCCCAGTATTGCAGTGGCTTTTGCGGCATCCGGTGTATAGGTAAACGAGTGCACTTTATCCGCATTCATCACCCAGTTGGCTTTTTTGCCTTTCAGTAAATTCTTGTAAACAGTTTCCGTTAAAATGCTTCGCTCATTCCGGGGGCCATAAAAATCGGCCGAACGGGCGATCAGGGCCTTCAGTGTTCCGGCTTTTACCGCCTCCATCAGCATACCCGCAATTTCCCTGCGAACGGCTCCCTTCCGGCTGGGGGGATTAATGGGGGACTCCTCCGTCATATGCCCGATGGCGTTTTTGTCGTACAGGTACATATTGTCGAAAAAAACCAGCCGGGCCTGGTGACGGATGCAGGCATCGATCACCGCCCGCATCAGCCGGGGCCATTTTTCACGCCAGGCTTTAAGCTTGTATTCAAAACCCACCAGCAGGTACACCACCGAGGAACCCGCCACGGCTTTATCCACCTGCCCGGGATCACTGAGATCAGCCGGGAACAATTCATCCTGCTCATTAATTTTTACCGGGTTCCGGCTGACAAGGCGGATCCGGCTGGTATATGCCAAAAGTTCTTTTGCCAGTATCGAACCGATCGTCCCGTTCGCTCCGAGGATCGTTTGCATAAATAAAATTTCCCGGCAAGATAGGTAAAACAGGGTTTATAAGAGGGGCCGCTATAAAAAACAGGAACGGCTGGAGAGCCGTCCCTGGCGATAATCAGAGCTACCTGTAAACAGGTAATAGCCAATATTAAAAATTAACGTTCACTTATTTGTAGAACTGCTGGGAAAGCGCGTTCGACACCACTTTGTATTCCCCGCTTTTCAATACGATCTGGTAGCTGTTGCTGATCGCGCGGGTATTGGGGTTTGACAGGTGTTTTTCATTGTAAGGATTCAGGATATCGGTTTCGCCTACAATTTCCCCGGCCCCGTTAATGGTCCGTTTAAAAACCCGGTAGCTGAAGTGCCAGGGGTTCAGTTCGCCTTCATCCCCATTGGCGGTATAATCATCATTGAACCCTTCGAAGATCAGTTCGCTGGTATGCCCGGCATGGTCTTTCAGGGGGGCCGTAATATCGATAAAAGTATTCAGGGAGGGGTCGTCATGCACGATGCCGCTGTCCCATATAGTCTCTCCGTTCAGGAAAATAACGAGGCGGTTGTCCACATGTTTTACGTTGATCCAGTATTCTTGTTTCATGTTTTTAAAATTAAGCTTTTTGAATAGGTTAAAAAATAACAGGAACGAAAATAGAATTTTCATCCAAAACCGGGCCATGATAAAAATTAACTGAAGACCTGATACTCGTTAATCAGGGGACTGCTTTTTATTGATCCGGGCCGGTTCCTTTCCCTGTATTCATTTCCGGGCTGCCCGCTTCTTTATTTTCCTTAACCGGGTTCAGGACATCACCTGTTATTCGTCATATACCCGCATGATTTACAAACGGGGGTGATAATAATCACATGGGCCGGAAAGGGAGGCGAATAGCTTTGCGTCAATTTTTGGCGATATTCGCGCCATTATTAAAAAATATGTTTATGAAAAAAATACTTTCTGCTTTTACACTGGGTTTTGTTTCCCTCTGTATGTCTGCTCAAACGGGCCATATCATGCAGGGCATCGGTGCTGTTAATACTTCTATGGGCGGGGCCGCCACCGGTCAGCCGCTGGATATTAACGGGGCGCTGCACTGGAACCCTGCGGGACTTTCCGCCTTTCAAACCAGGGTCTTCTCGGTGAATGCCGGTCTGTTCTATTCCTCCCCTGAAGTCCGCTCCACCGTTCCCACCCCGGGCGGGCCGATGTCGGGCGTAACCAAAGATGAAAGAGGCGCTTCCCTGATGCCGTCGCTGGCGATGGTATGGGGCAAAAAGAACAGCAAACATACTTTCGGGGTCTCCGCATTTGGGATCAGCGGCTTTGGGGTTACCTTCCCTGAAAGCGCCTCCAACCCGGTAACCATGCCGCAAAGTTCCGGCGGTTTTGGAAGGGTGCAATCCGACTACCAACTGATGCAGGTTGGTTTCACCTATGCCTATAAACTGAGCGACCAGGTTTCCGTTGGCCTCGCTCCCACTTTCAACTATTCTGCCTTAAAATTATTACCGAACCCCATTGCCGCCCCCAGCCCGACCAAGGGCTACCCCGGCAGTGACAAAGCGACTGCCTTTGGAGTAGGCGGGCAGGCCGGTATCTTCTACAATTCAGGTCATGGATTCAAATTAGGCGCTTCCTATAAATCACAACAGTATTTCCAGGAATTCAATTTCAGGAATACCTATGCCGATGGCTCACAGGCTCCGAATGAAACATTCCGGATGAACTATCCAGCTATTATTTCTGCGGGTATGGGCTATTCAAACAAACTGTTTGACCTGGCGCTAGATTACCGGTATGTGGATTATAAAAACACAAAAGGATTCAAAGACAAAGGATGGAACATGAACGGATCTGTCGCCGGGTTTGGCTGGGAAAACATCTCGGTTATTTCCGCCGGTGTGCAGTACAAGGCCCTGAAAAAAATGCCGTTCCGTTTGGGTTATACCTACAGCAGCAACCCCATCAGTTCTGAACTGGCCATGTTCTCCCTGCCTGCCACCGCCATCATCAAACATGCATTCCAACTTGGTTTTGGCTATGAAGTGGGCAGTCATTTCACCCTGAACGGGGTCTTCCATTTTGGTACCAGTGCCGGTTCCACCAGCGGACCTTTGCTGAACCCGATGATGGCCAACCCGTCAAACCCCTATGGCGCCATCCCCGGAAGTGAGGTCTCCTATAAAATGAATACGAGCATGCTGATGTTTGGCGTTAATTACAACTTCTGAAAAGCACCCTGAGCATAACCCTATAAAAAGCGGCTGTCCCGTACAAGGACAGCCGCTTTTATTTTGCAGCAGGCAGTGTTTACTTTAATTCCAGTATGAGTGCGGACCGGGCGGGAACGGTCAGTTCCTTATCCAGTGCATAAATAGTTCCCCGGATGACATCTGCAGCTGTTTTTTTATCTTTTATTATTTCGGCAAATCGGGAGGGCTCCAGCCCGGCCGGTTTATTGTTCTTGTTGAGGATCACCATTACGGTTTCTTTTGCATCATACCGGAAGAATACGTAGGTCCCGCCGGCCGGCGCGAAATGCAGGGTTTTTCCCTCGTAGATCACGGTTTTGTTTTTACGCCAGTTGAGCAGCTTTTTTGTAAAAGACTGAATCCGCAACTGATCCGCGGAGAGTCCCGCACCGGTAAATCCGTTCAAGGTATCATCTTTCCAGCCACCGGGAAAATCGGAACGGATCAGCCCGTGGTCTCCGGGTTTGGCTGAATTTTCGAGCAGGATCTCCGTACCATAATAGACTTGCGGGATCCCCCGGATGGTCAGCAGGTATGCCAGGGCCATCTGCACCAGGTCCGGGTCATTTTTCAGGAAAGTAAAAAGACGGTCCATATCGTGGTTGTCCCCGAATACCAGCAGGTCTTTGGGATTGGCATACACAAAATCGTTCGCCAGGGCCTCATATAATTTTACCAGGCCTTTATCCCAGGTTTCCGGTTCCGTTAATGCCTGCACCAGGGCCGATTGCAGGGGAAAATCCATGGTACTTTTCAGGCAACCGCTGTACCCGGTTGTATTTTGTTTCCCTTTTTGCCAGTAGGCGGCAATCAACGGGTTGGTGGTCCATTCCTCCCCCACTATACTGAAACCGGGATATTCATTCATGATGCTGCAGGACCATTGTTCGAGGAATTTTTTCTGTGAATAGGGATAGGTGTCCTGGCGGATACCGGCCAATCCCAGCGTTTCGATCCACCAGATATTGTTCTGGATAAGGTGCGCAGCGAGAAAGGGATTTTCCTGGTTCAGGTCGGGCATCTGCTCCACAAACCAGCCCCGGACCATTCTTTCCTTATCGGAGGCAGACGCATACAGGTCCTGGTTAACGGTACGGCGGTGATTGGTGATCCGGAAAGAATCAGCGTAATTGACCCAGTTCCTGAAAGGCAGGTTCTTCATCCACCAGTAATAGGAACCGGTATGATTTAATACGCCGTCAAAGATCAGTTTCAACCCTTTTTGCCGGGCTTTATCCGCCAGTTCTTTGTAGTCATCCAGGTTTCCGTAGCGTGGATCCACTTTATAATAATCGGTGATGGCATAGCCATGGTAAGAAGCCTGGGGCATATCATTTTCGAGGAGGGGCATGGGCCATACAGCCGTAAATCCCATGGAGGAAATATAATCCAGGTTGTTGATGATCCCGCGGATATCGCCACCGTGCCGGCCATAATCATCGGTACGGTTCACCGCGGTTTCCCGCATGCCTTCTATCTTATCATTGGACGGATCCCCATTGGAGAAACGATCCGGGGTAACGAGGTAAATCACATCGGAAGAGGAAAAGCCCTTCACTTTTGCGGTGGCTTTATTCCGCGCGGATAAACGGTATTGATAAGCGGACACGGTGCGTCCTTCTTTTTTAAACTGAATGGGAAAACTGCCCGGCCTTGCGGAAGGGGAAACCTGCAGGTCGATAAAAAGATAATCGGGGCTATCCGCTTTATGTACTTTACGGATGCTCACCCCCGGGTAGCGGAGGGAAGGCGTGGCCGAGCCGATCCCTTCCCCGTACACCAGTAATTGCAGGGCAGGATTCTTCATGCCCACCCACCAGTTCATGGGTTCCACCCGCAGGGTCTGTGCAGTGAGCGGGGGGAAAAACAAAAGATTGGACAGTACCAGTACGGAAAGGAGTATTCTCATGGCAGCAGGGAGTATCTTTTTCATGCGGGCTAATTATTAGCCAAAGATATTTCAATCCGGATAACGCGGAGCAGATAAACATTGAACCCGCCAAAAGTATCTCCCGTTTTTTCCTGCTTATTCCATTTTAAACACCGGGTTCTGCACACATACCTGTTTTCGCTCTTTATCGCACCAGGTATGCCTTGCCTTGTTAATGGTTTGTGCTTTAGCGGAGGCCACCAGTGTATTCCAGGCAGGGTTTTTAGTGAAGGGACCCAGCGATTTTTCAAGTGATTCCCTGAAATTGAAGGTGAAGATTCCCCCGTCGGCTGCATTCCCTGCGGACAATTCGCCCTTCTGCGCGGCTGTCATCAGCAGGGACATGGGTTTTTGCGAGAGGAATAAGGCCTGGCAATTCTCCTGGCTCCAGCCAATGGAAGAGGTCCTTGTCGAAGCCCCTTCTGAACTGATCAGGGCGCCGGAAGTCGGATCACGGTTACAACAATCACTCAAGACCAGGTTCAGCCTGGCGCCTTTTGCTTTCAGCTTCTGGTAAATGGATTCAATATTTAGGGTAAAAGCTCCCCCGTATTTCTGGAAACTCTTGTCGCGCAGGTCCAGGTAGGGAAACTGGTATCCTTCATTCACTTCGTTAAACCCGTGACCCGAATAATAGAATACGACAATATCATTCGGACCCGGGTGGAGGGAACTGACGGCTTTGTCCACATTCACTTTGCTGAAATCTTTTCCGGCAATAACCAGCGGGTTAAACTGGATTCCCAGGAACTCCGAAATCTCACTGAAGGTTTTATAGGTGGCGTCTTTATCGATCACACAGGTTTTACCGATGTCCTTGTCCTCTGTATTCGCCACCAGCACCAGGTGCAGCCGGGTCTGTTTCTCCTCGGTGCTCAGGCCCCGTGTAACGGTCTCAAACTGCTGTTTATAGAAATTATCTTCTTCCGTAAAATACTGCAGCACCAGTTCTTTGGTCAGATCCTCCTGGTTCAGCAACCTCACTTTATCGAGTTCACCCGTTTCCTGGGTACTGTCTTCATTCACACAATACACAAAAGAAGGTTCATAAAAATCCGAATCGGGGTTCAGGTGGAAAACAAAATGATCCGGCAGGTAATCTTCCGTGCTGCCGAGGATGACTTTGGGCTCCAGGGCAAAGAATATCAGTTGGGTGGTATCTTCGGATCCATCCTCGTGTTCTCCATAGATTTCCTCCATGGGCATCTCGAGCAGGTTCCGGATTTTCCCGGTGCTGTCATAAAATTCAAGGCGGATGAACCCGGTCCCGTCATTATTGCGCAGCATAAAGGCCTGGTAATTGTCCTTTACCCCATCGATGATATAGTGGTAATTGATCTCGTATAAAGTTTGCGCGCCGGCGGAGCAGGTGGTCATAAAAAAACCGGCGAACAGGAGCATCCGGGAAAGATGGCTCATGGCAGTAGTTTAGAGGTGAAATTAAATCTACTCAAATCGGGCGTATTCCCCAAAAAATATTCACCGCCCGGCCTCCATGGAAAAACCGCCTCAATCCGGTATTATTCTTTAAATTAGGTTTATTAAGTGCACCTCATGAACCCACCGCCCCCCTGTTCCTACTACCGGTTACGCGGTTTTACCAGCTTGTTATGTTTCAGCCTGCTGGCCGTTACAGCGTTAGGCCAGCAGCCGAAGGTGGACAGTATGCGCAACCTGCTGCGTATTGAAAATACAGACAGTAACCGGGTAAAACTTATGTGGCAGCTGGCCCGTGATATGGGTGGTTATAATCCCGATACCGCGCAATTCCTCTCCCAGCAGGCCCTTTACCTGGCGCGAAAAATAAATTATCTCGAAGGCGAATCGAGGGCCATGGGTGTACTGGCCAATACCCTGGTAAAGATCGGCAACTATCCCCGGGCCCTCGACCTGAATATCCAGAAATTACAGATCGAGGAAAAGCGGAACAAACCCCGCAATATGGCCAGTGTGCTGATGAATATCGGCGTGGTCTACGTGCTGCAGGAAGAATACCCCAAAGCGCTGGAATATTACCGGAAAGCCGACTCGGTGATCAGGGCCAACCAGGTGGAGGATATGAAGTATTATATCAGCCTCAACATCGGTGACATTTTTAACAGGGTTGATATCAACGATTCGGCGTTTACTTATTTCAGCACATCCCTGGAACTGGCCCGTAAGCTGAACGACGGCGACCTGATTGGTACGTCCATGACCGGCCTGGGACACAGCTATCTCAAGCTGGGCAATTACGGGGAATCCGCCCGGAATTACCGGACCGGGATCAGCCTGCTTAAAGCCGCCAATGATGATGAAATATTGTGCGAAGCCATGCTGGGACTGGCCAACCTGTTTGAAAAAACAAACCAGCGGGACTCCGCCGGCTTTTATGCAAACACTTCCATGCAATTAGCGAGGAAGGCCGGGTTCCTGAACAAAGAGCTCGAGGCCGCTGAATTCCTTACCCGGCTTTTCCAGCAGCAACGAAGTATCGACAGCGCTTTTATGTATGTGAGTTATGTACGCGGGCTGAATGATTCGGTGAACAGCAAAAGCCGGATCCGGGAGTCACAGGTCATCAGCAGTAATGAGCAGTTCAGGCAAATGGAGTTAGAGGAACAAAAAAGACAAGAGAGGGCCGAACGGCTCAAGCAGATGCAGATGCTGCTGATCGCGATCTTTATCCCGGGATTTTTCCTGCTCACCCTGCTGATGAGCCGTGTAAATGTGCATGCCAAAGTGATCCGGGCCCTGGGTATTCTCTCCCTGCTTTTCCTGTTTGAATACCTGACCCTGCTGCTGCACCCGACAGTTGCCGCTATTACGCATCATACCCCCGTATTCGAGATCCTGATCTTTGTGGCAGTAGCGGCAATCCTGATCCCGATGCATCACCGGCTGGAACACTGGTTTATCCATAAG
Source organism: Sphingobacteriales bacterium (assembly GCA_016219985.1). Classification (GTDB taxonomy): domain Bacteria; phylum Bacteroidota; class Bacteroidia; order Chitinophagales; family Chitinophagaceae; genus JJ008. The sequence goes on from JACRJO010000016.1 coordinate 29,475, forward strand.
CTGATTCATCACCGGCATCCTGTAAAACATGAATCCGAAGCGCCGCCTGTTCCCGAAACCAAACCGGCCCCGGTAAGCCAGGCGCCGGTAAAAAAATAAACGTTCCCGGATCCCATCCGGAAACGTTCAAAAAATATGGGCGGATTCATTTAGTCTGAAGTCTTAACCGGGCGGGTGCTGGCTGTATCCATTTTGGCGGTATCAACAGGGGCCGGCGGAGTTGTTACCTGTTCCACCGGTTTGACGGCCGATGTATCGGCGTCCGTACCTTTCTTTTCGGAACTGTTATTACAGCTGACGGTCAGAAGAGCGGCCAGCAGGAAACAGCCCAGCATAAACCGGGAAGCAGTGGTTGATTTTTTGCTGATCATAATGTTTTAGTTTAAGGATTAAGATACTGATAAATTTTTAATCCTTCCAAAAAAAACTGAAAACAATGAATCCTGGTTCAGCAAGACTGCTTCCGGGGAGCACTATGGCCGGGGCGATTTTACTTCCGTTGCGAGCAGTTTGAAATAGGTCACTTTGAATCTTCCCTTTACCAGTTTTCCCTGTACTTCCGCTTTACGGACGGCATTGCAGAAACCATCCTCCGCATGGGCATCCCCATGTTCGTCAATGGTTGTGCCGTCTGCAAAATAAGCCTGCCCGTTGATCCGGACCGCGAGGCTGCAGCCCTTCCCTTTCAAACCAAACTGGCATTGACCGCAGGCGGTTTCCACCACCTGTATTTTTTTGCTGGTATCCGCCACCGCAATGGAGCGGGTGGTTTGCTGGCTGTAAACGGATAGACCGGTAAAGAAAAAGGCCAGCAGGAGAAGAAATGATTTCATAAAAAAAGTTTACAGGTTTTCAACAAATTTAAACAAGCCAGCTGTCAGCGGCCGGTAAAGATAAGCCAATCCATTCACCCGGTGCTGCCCGTTGGTTCATTCGAACCCTGATCCCCTGCCCTTCCGCTAACAAATCCACCATATAATGACTGCCGCAATAAGCAACAGCAGTGACCTGCGCCATCACCTGGCCCTCTCCCGGTCTACCCGTCCTGAATTTCTCCGGTCTTACCATCCATTGTTTGCCGGGTACACGCTTCCCCTCCTCTATCAGAAATGCAGCGGCAAGACGGTCCTCCAGCAGGTTATACTCACCCAGCAGTCCTGCACAATATGTATCGGCCGGTTGCTCATAAATAACCCCGGGCGGACCATCCTGTACGATACGGCCTTCCCGCATCACCAATATCCGTTCGGCCCAGGACAAGAGATCCTCTGCATCATGCGAAACCAGGATGCAGGTAATATGCAATTGGTCCACCAGATCCTTCAATACGTCCTTCATGATTTGTTTATGCCGCCGGTCGAGGTTCGAAAAGGGTTCGTCGAGTAATAGTAACCGGGGCGATGTGGTAAGCAGGCGGGCCAGCACGATCCGTTGTCTTTCCCCTCCTGATAGCTGATCCGTGCGGCGCTTTAATAAATGGCTGATCCGGCAGATCTCATAGATCCTGTTTGCCGCTGACGCGGTTAAGAGGTTCTTTGATTCGAGTTCTTCCTCCACCCGGTAATTGTTACGAAGTTCAAAGTGCTGGCTGAGGTAGGCGATCTCCGGATGACCGGGCAGCAGTTTTTCCAGTGGTCCTTTTACCCGTTTCCCCTCAAATAGGATCGTTCCCTTATCGGGCTGCAACAGGCCTGCGATCATTTTCAGTAAACTGGTCTTGCCGGAACCGGTCTCGCCCACGATGGCGATGTTCTGGTAAACTTGCTGTGAAAAATGAATATCAACGACGGAGAATCCCGTCGTTTCTGCCTTTTCCAATCCCGATACATCCAATAGAACCATGGCCCGAAAATAGGCCATTTCGAAACCTCTTTGGCATTTGGTCAAACCGGTTTTTCCAGTATGATAAATTCCAGTTTCCGCAGGTGCTTGCCGGTCAGTTCATCCTCAAAAAATGGTTTACGCTGACCGGTATCGGCATACCCATGCCGCTGGTACCAACTGATCAGTTCAGCCCGGACGGAGATAACCGACATAAAAATGGAATGGCACTGAACCGAACGGGTGTATTCCTCTGCGGCCAGCAATATTTTTTTCCCGGTGCCCGCACCCTGCAGGGCCGGCGATACGCTGAACATTCCCAGGTAAATACGGTTCGCCTGTTTCTGCAGGTTGACACAACCGATGATCTTTCCTTCCGGTTGTTCATATTTCAGGAATACGCTGCCTTCCTGCTTCATAATATCGAGCAGGTTCTTTTCATCGGTTCTTCTTTCGCCCGCGATCAGGTCTGCTTCGGTAGTCCAGCCCTTACGGGAACTTTCGCCCCGGTAGGCGCTGTTCAGGAGATCCACGATAGCAGGAATATCCTGTTGCGTGGCGATACTGATATGCGGATCAGAAAAGAGGGGCATGCTGCAAAAATATAAGAAAAAAAGCGGAACCTTCCCGCATCCGACCCCCGTTCACAAAAAAACAATATTCACAATAGGGAAATGCTGACAGGTAGCAGGTAGTGGTATTTCAATACCTGAACAGCAGGGCATTCTCATGTATCCGGATATCCAGCCTGTCTGCCTCTCCGTATTCCCCATCGAGGTGGTATTGAATGCGTTTATTACTTTCTATGACCACTGCTTTTACCGTATGGTGCTGTATGAAGGAAAGATGCAGGTGCTTCCCTTTTTCTATCGCCGGGAGATGAACAAGGCGCTTCACCGGGCCAAGAGCGCCGGCGATCACCAGGTCTAAATAACCATCATCTGCCCGGGCCACCGGCGCCACGTGGAAGCCGCCTCCCGCCCTCCTGCCATTACTGATATCCACCAGGAGTTTCTTTCCTGTTACCAGTTGATCCGCTGCCCGGATCCTGTATTCCTGCGAACGGTAGGAAAAAATCTTTTGCAATATGGTCAACAGGTAAGAGGTCTTTCCCGGCATTTTTTTTCTTGCAGTAAGCGCTTTGGCGACTTCCCCTTCAAAACCTGCCCCTACTCCGTTTATAAAAAACCGGCCATTGCATTCTCCCTTGTCCACCGCCCTTGGCGCAGTCTCCAGCACTCTTTCCAGCTGGACCTCAGGGCTGGTATCCCCGTACAGTAACCAATGAAAATCATTCCCCGTTCCTCCTTTGAAAATAACGAGGGGCAGGCGGTTACCCGGGTAATGGTTGATGAAATAATTCAGGGTACCATCTCCCCCAACCAGGAAAAGATCGGTGAACGCATCAAAAGCCGGTGGCCAGTTTTGAGTAAACAGAACATGAGGAATCCCCTTTTTCTTCAATAAAAGGGCAATTGCAGCAGCCACCCCCACCGATCTTCCCGCACCGGCCAGTTCGTTACAGAGGACAGCGATATTTTTTTCAGCAGCAGTTTCCGGCATTCTGATGGTTATAAGAAATAAATGTAATCAAAAAAAAACCGATCCATGAAGGGATAAATGCCTGTTGGTAAAGTTGCAGAAGAAAGCGGAACCCGATTATATTTCAAAACCTGTCGCGGATCAACCAATCACCAATTTACTTATCTTCCGGCCATGCATCCGCAATTGCAAAACTTACTGAAATGCGTGGAACTGGAAGAAAAGGAACAGGCCACCCGGTATTCGCTTGACCAGGCGCATACGCTCCGGCAACTCAAGGCCGAGGGACTGGCCCTGCATCCATTGATCGTAACGCGCAAAAACTTCGGTTATGCCGATTATCCCGAGATCAGTTTCAAACTTGCTTTCCCTCCTGAAACAAACCTGTTCCGGGACGGCGCCGCTATTGAATGTTTTATCGCCGGTGAGGAACCGGTGAAGGGGACACTGATCAGCCTGGATGGCAAGGCGGGCGAGTTCCGATTGTTTGCGCCCGATTTCCCTGACTGGATCGAAGACGATGGTGTTGGGATTAAACTGGCGCCTGATACCCGGACGACCACGATCATGAAAAAAGTCCTGAATGAACTGGAACAAAACAAGCCCTTGTTCCGGCTCTTCGAACAATTGCATGCAGCACCGCTTCCGGGGCAGGAGGCAAAACCTGCAGTGGCTGAAAACATTTCATTCCATAACAAAAAACTGAACGCAAGTCAGCAGGAAGCCGTACAAGCCATCTGCAGCGATGAACCATTCCTCGTTGTGCATGGCCCCCCGGGAACCGGCAAGACCACTACCCTTGCAGAAGCCATTTACCAGTTAGTAAGCAGGGGGGAGAAAATACTCGTATCAGCCCCCAGTAATACAGCGGTTGATCATCTTGCCAAAAGCCTGCTGAAATATGCGGTAAACCTGCTGCGCGTCGGGAACAACAGCAAGGCAGATGCCGCTATTTTTGCCCATACGCCTGAAGGGAAGCTGGGCAACAGCAAGTCGCAGAAAGAAATCAAACAATTGAAGATCCGTGCCGAGGAATTCAGGCGGATGGCCCTGAAATACAAACGGAGTTTTGGCAAAGCCGAGCGGGAACAACGGAACCTGCTTTTTAAAGAAGTAAGATCGATCCGGGCGGAGATAAAGAAACTACAGGAGTACAATGAACAAAAACTCATTGAGGAAGCATCGGTGATCGCGGGAACGCCGATCGGTCTTTATGATGCAGGGGTGGATCAGCTCCGGTTCAATACCCTTTTCCTGGATGAGGCCGGGCAATGTATCGAGCCCCTGGCCTGGTGTATTTTCCCGATGGCCGGAAAAATTGTATTAGCCGGGGATCATTGGCAACTCCCGCCCACGGTACTCAGCCGGGAAGCCGCGGCAGGAGGATTCAATAATTCAATCCTCGAAGTGGCCGTTCATCATACCCGCCAGGTGTACCTGCTCAATATTCAATACCGGATGCGGGAAGCCATTGCCGGTTTCAGCAGCCGGTATTTTTATAACCAGCTGTTGAAAACCGCCACCCACCTGGGAAACACCGGCACCCATCTTTGTTTTATTGATACCGCCGGTTCGGGTTACCAGGAAAAACAGGGGCCTGACGGCATCAGCCTGCAAAATGAGGGAGAACTGCGCATCCTGCTTCAGCTACTGGAAAAAGAAGGCTGGGACCCGGAACATACGGCTTTTATATCCCCCTACTCGGGCCAGGTGGCAGCAGCAAGAGAGATCCTGCCAGCCACGATACGGATCAGCACCATTGACAGTTTCCAGGGACAGGAAAAAGAAAATATCCTGTTATCCCTGGTGCGCAGTAACGATGAGGGCGAAATTGGTTTTCTCAAAGACTACCGCCGGATGAACGTGGCGATTACCCGGGCGAAGGAACAATTGGTCATTATCGGGGACAGCGCCACCATTGGCGCCGATAAATTTTACCGGGCCTTCCTGTCTTACGTGGAGGAACAGGGGCAATACCGCACCGTATGGGAGTTTGAGATGTAAGCCCGGATAAAAGACAGCCGGCTCTTTTTAAGAACCGTTGTTTTGATAAGAATCATTGGAAAAAATGACAGGTATCAATTGTACAGGCGGGTCAACTGCCCTACCTTTTGAGAAATACTGTGTTATGAAAATACCTGTACTATACTGCTTTGCAGTAACCCTGATTTTGTCTTCAGCCCATGTAAACGCACAGATCCTCAATCCCAAAAAATTACTGGAGCGGAAAGCGAACCGGGTCATTGAGAAAAAAACTGACCAGGCGATTGATAGTATTTTCGACAAAAAAGAGAAACCTAAAGAAGAAACAAAAGAAGTAAAAAAAGAGGTCCCGAAAGAACTGCCGGCCGAAAACCCGGCAAATACAGAGGTGGCAGAACAAAAGGATACTGTGCCCGCCCTGCAGGCTTATTCAAAATATGATTTTATTCCCGGTGAAAAAGTGATCTTCTTTGATGATTTCAGCCAGGACAATGTGGGTGATTTCCCTGCCTTGTGGAATACCAATGGCTCTGCCGAAGTAGTCACCACTAACCTGTTTCCCGGGAAGTGGATGAGCTTTTCAACCAGGAATTCCATCTGGACCGATCCGTTACTGAACCTGCCTGAAAATTATACGATGGAATTTGATATTATCCCTCTCAAGGGAGAAGAAGGCCGCATGCAGGGGTACCGGTTCAGGCTGATGCAAAGCATCAACGCTAAATCATGGGATGGCGGCGCTGTACCGGGCAAAGCCGGTTTTAGTTTTGGGGTGGAATATTTTGGCCGGCCGAATTACAGAACCTATATCAATGGGAATGAAGGCCAGGGCCTGGGGCTGACCGGTTTTAAAGACGACCGCCAGTTTTTCCAGAAAGAGGACCAGAAATACCATATAGCTGTCTGGGTACAAAAATCAAGGGTTCGTCTTTACGTGGACGAAAACAAGCTTTTTGATATCCCAAGGGCATTTCCGCTGACCAGTGTAAAAATGGACCGGATCCGCTTCGAGGACGGGGCGGCCATGGTCAGTAATGTCAGGGTTGCCATCGGGGCACCCGATATGCGCAATAAGCTGATGACCGAAGGAAAGATCGTGAGTTACGGAATTTATTTCGACGTGAACAAGGATGTGGTGAAACCCCAGTCTTATGGTTCATTGAAAGAAATCGCCGCCATCCTTACCGAAAACCCGGATGTGAAAATTAAAATAGTCGGTCATACCGATGCGGACGGAGCCGATGCCTCTAATCTCGACCTGTCCAAGCGGCGGGCCGCTTCTGTTAAAAAAGAACTCGTAAATTCTTTCGGCATTGATGCATCCCGGATGGAAACCGACGGTTTGGGAGAAAGCCAGCCGGTTGCTGCCAATGACAGCCCGTCCAACAAGGCGCTCAACCGCCGGGTGGAGTTTATAAAATTATGACCCATTTTTTATTCAACAGGATCACCGGCCGGTGATCCTGTTCTTATAACTACAGCATGAAAAAGAAACCTTCTTCCTGCCCTCCTTCCCTGTGGTTGTACTTTATTATCATACCCCTTGTTTTTTTCTCGGCCCCTCTGCCTGGTTTTTCACAGGTTGATACGGCCCGGATGCGGAGGGAACAGCAGCAAAAAGCCAGGGAAGCACAGGAACAGGCCCGGCAGCAATTAAAAAAATTAGGAGTCGATATCGATCCCAATAAAAAAATGACGAAGGAGGAAGCGCAGCAGCTTAAAAATAAACTGCTGGGCAAGGCGGAGGAAATGAAATCCAAACTTCCGAAACAGGGCAGCGGGAACAGCACTGTTGTACATGCGGATATAGACATCAGTAAGGTTCCGTCCCTGAAACAGGTGCAGCAGGTGGCAGACCGTTTTTTTTCCCGCAGTTATAAAAAATTAGATGCCATCTCCAGATCCGCATTTGACCAGTTGTATAAAGAAGCGGAGAAAAAAGGCTTTACCCTCCAGTCCGTACGTAAGCTCAGCAGCCGGGGGGCCGAACTGATGACTTTTGGAAATGACCAGTACCACGGCGGGGTTTACCTGGCCGCCGCGGTAAAATCCCTGCCATCCGATACATTATGTGTGAACAATTTTGGGGCTTACCTGCGGATGATCGACTCCACCCGCGCATCTCTTCCGGTTCTTCTATATGCCAATACCCTTTTTAATGCCAGCCCGGTCATCCTGACCCAGATCGGCTGCAGCCTGCTCGAACTCAATGATGACCGTAAGGCAGCGGATTACCTGAAAGAGGCCCTGGAGATCAACCCGGATTTCGGGATGGCACGTACGGCACTTTGCGAAGTTTATATCCGGCAGAAAAGGTTCCGGGAAGCCCTGGCCGAACTTTTTGCCGGGGTGAAGAATATGGGAGCCACTTACCAGCAGGCCACGATTGCCAGCCAGCAGATACAGGCCCAATTTGCCGCTGCGGGGAACAAGGATGAAATGGAATCCAAGGAGGAATTCTGGAATGAAACGCGTGACCGGCTGGAGCCGCAGAATGACCAGGGGCCGATGCCCAATACAAAGGGAAGGGTGAAGATGCCCTATTTTCCCGATTGCAAGAAAGTGGAAGACTGGATGCTCGGCGGTGGCTATGGCAATGCCGTGCAGGCCAACAGTTCATTCAACACCCTGATGCAATCCTTTGCAACCGATTTCCGGTCGGCACACGAGCAGCAGCCCGTATTGCCCGCCAATGCTGTCCTTCGTGATTACTCCAATGAGCGCTTTGCACTGGACTGTATCACGGAAATGTTTTTCGGCTATTCTAAGATCGAATATGACAAATACCGTAAATCAGCTGATGAGATCACCCAACGGGCGATTGATGCCCGGGAAATTTATAATAAAAATTTTGCCGACTATTCAAAAGAGTTGGCGGAATGCCTGCAGGCCTGCAGCGGTGATCTCTGTGCGAAAGAATGTATGCGGAAATTCTGCTTAAAGGAATGCCCGAATGCCAATAAATACAACGACCTGCTCGGGCAGGCATACAATGATTACCGGAATGCCTTCGGCCACCTGGTTCATAACCAGAAAAAACTGCTGAGTGATCTCTATGCCTTTTCGAACCCCTGGCTTGCCAAAGTAAAAAGCCCGTACTGGAGCAGGATCTATGCCTACGAAATCAAACGGGTGGCCTTGTCCATTGCAGGCAACTGCTTCGGCGCGTACCCGTTACCCTTCCCCTTCCCGGCGATGAACGAGTGCGGAACGGACTGCTCTGTTTTCTTAACCCCGTTTACTGAAAAGCCCGACGATGTCAATAAAGACAATCCCGACGGGAATAACTGCCCGGATAACTGGAAGCTGTCCATCGAGCTGCTGGTCTGTGATATCGGGCTGGACTGTGAGAGCATAGAATTCGGTTGTGCGGTAGTGGTAGCAGGATCCGTGAAAAGGAATTTTAAACAAAAGAGCACTACCCTTTTCGCCGGGTTTGGGGGACAGGCCGAACTGGGAGTCGCGGGACTGGGCATGAAAGCGGGTGTGATTTTTACCGCCCATGACAGCGGGGCTAAGGACTTTGGAACCAAGGTGGAACTGGATGCAAATTATGGAGAAGGAATAAAATCAGGAGTTAACTTCGAAGCTACCAATACGCTGATGGAAGGCTATCGCCAGGAAAACAAAATGACTACAGTAATTGGTTTCTGAAATAAGGCCGTCACAGAATTGTCAGCAATAATACTGTATTTCCCCAATGAGATACCGCCGTTGCATGTTATACCCGGCCGGATGCCACCGGCTGAGTAAACGCATAGCCGCAAATGACCCCTATCATAGTAAAACTCAGTCAAATGGATTTACTTTTAAAAGACGAAAATAATTGATGATCTCACAAACACATTAACATGAAAAAGCTATTCTTACTGACCGGCATCGTTATACTGGTTACCACCGCCCTTGCTTTTATTTCCTCCCAGGAAGATCCCTGGAAGGTTCCGGAAAAATATGAGAAACTGAAGAACCCGGTACCGGCCGATGAGGCATCGGTTGCATCCGGGAAAGAGTTGTATGAATATTTCTGTGTATCCTGCCACGGGAATGACGGCATGGGATCCGGAAAGAGAGCCTATAAATTAAACAACAGTCCCACTGATTTCACCCAGGACGCCTTCCAGCAGCAATCAGACGGGGCTTTATTGTACAAGATTTATTCCGGGCACCGGGAAATGCCTGGCTTTATGAAAAGGATACCCGGCAACCAGGATGCCCTCGACGGCAGTTTCGGTAAGACAAGGATCCCCGGGGATATTGTGAATTATGTACGGAGTTTTGCAAAGAAAACAGCGCACCGTTGATTTGAGTTAGTAGTTGGTAGTTTGTAGTTTGTAGTTTCTTCTGAACGAAGTTATTTTTAAAAATTTTAATCACGGCTTTTCATCAAAATTCGTGTGCTTTCGTGTGTTTTAGTGGCCAACAACATTTGCCAATGGCAAATAAATCCGTGTTCATTCGTGTCATCTGTGGCCAAAAAAATACCGTGAAGGCGGTAAGTTATCTCCTTTCGTGTGCTTTCCTGCCTACCCGGCAGGCAGGCGTGTCCTTTCGTGGCAATTAAATCCGTGGTCATCCCTGCCTGCTCGCCTCATGGCGAAGCTGGCAGTAAGGCGTGCCCTTTCGTGGCAACTAAATCCGTGGTCACCTATGGTCAAAAAATCAGGCAGCATGCCTCGCCTTCCAGATGAACCAGGCATTGGCCAATACATAGATTACCAGTACCAGTAATCCCACCCGGTTATCGAATTTCCGGGCATGATCAATCCGGTCTCTTTTTACCTGCTTCAGTGAATAGGCATTCGCCCCGATAATGGCCATAATAAAGAACAGGGTGATCCCGTGCAGCATATCCACCAGGGTAAAAGAGGCCGATTCCGGTAGGGAGGAATCAATGATGTATTTATTTCCAATCACCGCAAAGATGGCGCCCACGCTCAGCCCAAAACGGGAATCCATACTGTCCGCATGAATATAGAAGCCGATATACGAGATCAGGAAGGCAATATACATCCCGAGGAACATTTTCCAGAATAAGCCTCCCGCCTCCCGCGTAATGGACAGGCGTACCCGGAACGCACTGTATTCAGACCGGGGCGATTCCGCTTTCTCATCCCCGAAAGCGGTTTCATAGATTTTTGTCCCGGAACTGATGATACAGCTGTCAATATTCCAGCCCCTTAAGGCAAACCGGGTGTCATAATGCTTGCCCACGGTATCCGGCAGGAAGACCAGCTCGTCGGAATCAAACTGGGAATTTTCAATCGACAGGCGCAGTTTTTGTTCATCAAAGGGAAAATTACCAATCCGCCAGGAATCCTTCATCACACACTGCATTTTCATCTGCAGGTACACCCGGCCGCCGCTGGTATCGATCGTGGAAAATGATTTCTCCACTGTCTTGGCCTGCGGCACTTCCAGGTTATTGACAAAGTCAAAATCCTTATTGGTGTATTTCAGCCAGAGCCAGAAAGTGATGGTATATTCTTTTTGCTTGAAATCTATATCATGAATGCTCGTGATATAGATACCGGTCCGGACTGTATCTTTCTTTTTCTCCTCCCCGGCACGGCTTGAGCCCCAGGATAGCAGCAGCAGGAAGGAAAGCAGGAACCGAGATAAACGGGTTTTCATAAAACAATTCATTTCGTGAACATATAAAAAAATGCTCCTGTGACAAAGGTAAGATTCATCGAAAAAATACGGGTTTACTTTCACCCTGAACAGTTAACCAAAACAAAACCAGGATAGGCCAAATAAGTGGCCCCGATCGATCAAAACAGGGGAAAATTTCCGGATTGCTGCTTACCCCGGGGTTGTGTTTTCCAAATCATAACCCGGTATGACGGGGGTCAAAACGGTCCTGCCGGCCGGCAACTTAACTTCAAAATGGAGGATTATTATCATGAAAATGGCTGGTATCCTGTTTTGCCTGGCCGGGTTTATCGCAGTCCCGCTTTTCTCCCAGGACGCAAGGGAAATCGTAAAAAAAGCCGACGAACATGAAAGGGGCGCCACATCCGTCGCCACACTCACTATTCAAACGATCCGGCCCAACTGGTCGCGGGAGATGACTGTTAAGAGCTGGACAAAAGGAAACGACCTGGTAATGATCCAGGTCACATCCCCTGCAAAGGATAAGGGTATTGTTTACCTGAAACGGAAAAGGGAAGTATGGAACTGGATCCCCGCCATTGAACGCAGCATCAAACTGCCTCCCTCTATGATGAGCCAGAACTGGATGGGCACCGACTTCACCAACGATGACCTGGTACAGGAAGCCTCCATTGTCACCGATTATGACCATAGCATTGCCGGCGACAGTACTATTGACGGCCGGAACTGCTATAAGATCCGGTTGCAGCCCAGGCAGGGAGCCCCGGTAGTATGGGGCAGGATCTTCTTATGGATCGATAAAAAGGACCCGCTGATGCTGCGGGCGGAATATTTTGATGAGGAAAACATACTAATCAACACACTGGTAGCATCGGATATTAAAATGCTCGGCGGCCGTTTGCTTCCCTCCCGAATGGAAATGCTGCCAGCGGATAAGAAAACCCAGAAAACCGTATTGATCTATACAGCACTCGAATTTGACAAACCGCTCGACGATAATTTCTTCACCATCCAAAACATGTCCCGGTTGCAATGATCCTCCGCCTTACCTGGAGAAACCTTTGGCGTAACCGCCGCCGCAGTTTCATCACCATGACATCTGTAACATTTGCCGTATTACTGGCTGTACTGATGCAATCATTCCAGAAAGGGGTATTTGATTACCTGGTCAATAATGTGGTCGGTTTTTATTATGGCTACCTGCAGGTACACCGGCAGGGATACTGGGAGGAGCAGGTGGTGGACAACAGCTTTACGCAGCAGGATTCCGTATATAATACTATAAAGCGGCTGCCCGGCGTCAAAGAAGTAATACCCCGGCTGGAAACCTTTATTCTTGCTGCGTCGGGTAACAACAGCAAAGGTTGTATGCTGGCAGGCACCGACCCTGAAAAGGAAAACCGGCTTTCCGGCATCGCTCAAAAAATAACAAGCGGGTCTCTCCCGGGAAAAAACGAAAAGGCGGTATTACTGGCGGAAGGATTTGCGAAAAGGCTGAAAGTAAATGCAGGTGATACCCTTATTTTATTCGGGCAGGGATACCATGGCAGTACGGCCGCCGGAAAATTTCCCATCAGGGGCATTGTGCATTTTGGCTCCCCCCAGCTTAATGAAGGACTGGTATTCCTGCCCTTAGAACAGGCCATGGAATTGCTCGGGGCCGAAAACCAGCTGACCTCCTATGCACTGGTGATTGATGATCCCTCCCGGCTTTCCGCCATACAGGCATCCGTAAGAAAAATTACCCCTGAAAATTTCGAAGTGATGAACTGGAAGGAACTGATGCCGGATATTGCCAATCATATCAAGGCTGACGGGGCCAGTTTTTATATATTCACCGGCATCCTTTATCTGATCATCGCCTTTGGCATTTTTGGAACCATTCTTATGATGACAGCAGAACGGCGGTATGAATTCGGCATGCTGACCGCCATCGGGATGAAAAAGTCCAGGCTGGGACTGATCCTTTTCCTGGAGTCCCTGTTTATTACCCTGATCGGAGTACTCGCGGGATTGCTGGCCAGTTTGCCTCCCGTTATATATTTTAACCGTCATCCCCTGGTATTAAAAGGGGAAATGGCCCGTATCTATGAGCAGTTCGGGTTCGAAGCCATTTTCCCGACAGCGGTTGATCCGGGTATTTTTATCACCCAGTCAATTATTGTATTGGTCATCGCCTTCATTACCGGGCTGTACCCGGTCTGGCATATCAGCCGGCTGGACCCGTACAATGCCATGAAGAGATAAAGTAAATTTTTTCTCATGCTGCTAAAGATCGCATGGAGAAACACCTGGAGGAATAAGAAAAGAAGCCTCATCATTATCGCCGCTGTTACGGCCGGCCTGGCCACGGGTATATTCCTGATGGCTTTCTATAATGGGATGGTGGAAGAGCGGGTAAAAGCCGCGGTATCCGGGGAAATCTCGCATATACAGTTGCACCACCCTTCTTTCCGGAGTGATTATGATGCTGATTTTTTCCTGGATAATGGCCGCGAAAAATTAAACAGGATCCGGAAACTGCCGGACGTAAAATGGGCTACCGGCCGGGTGGTACTGCGGGGCATGATCGCTTCCGCTTATGGCAGCAGCGGGATCACGATTAATGGGATCCATCCCGGGGAAGAAGATCGTATAACGGGCCTGTCGGCAAAAATTATGGAGGGCCGTTATTTCAACGGGGAGAAACCGAATGAACTAATAATCGGGGAAAAATTACTGAAAAAACTAAAGCTCAGCCGGGGCCATAAAGCGGTGATCAGTTTCCAGGATACCGCCGGCAATATTGAATCCGCCGCCTTCCGGATCTGCGCCGTATATAAAACCGCCAACACGCCCTATGATGAGTCGAATGTATTTGTACCGATCAGTGATCTTGATACCCTGGCGGGCTTACCGGGCCAGTTTAATGAAATTGCCGTACTGCTGCATGCATCCGGGCAACTGGAAACAGTGCAAAATACCCTGAAGGGTGAGATGCCCGGTACTGAAATCATGAACTGGAAAGAAATCGCACCGGAACTGGGATTAACGGTTACCGTGGCGGAACAAATGGTCTATATTTTTATGGTCATTATCCTCCTGGCCCTTGCATTCGGGATCGTCAATACCATGCTGATGGCGGTGCTGGAACGGAAAAGAGAGATCGGCGTATTGCTGGCGCTTGGCATGAACAGGGCCAGGGTATTCAATATGATCCTGGCGGAAACCCTGTTCCTGATCGCGGCCGGCTGCCCCGGCGGAATGGGAATCGCGTTTGCCGCTATTGCCATTACCCATCGCACCGGCATTAATCTTTCAAAATTCGCAGATGTATATGCCAGTTTCGGATACAGCCCGGTGAATTACCCCTCCCTGGCGCCGGGACAATTACTGACCATCCTGCTGCTGGTGGTATTTACCGCTTTCCTGTCGGCCTTATACCCGGCATGGAAAGCAATCCGGCTTAAGCCGGCTGCTTCAATCAGAAAATAAAAATTATGAAAAAGACCGTCATTGATGCTCATAACCTGACCCGGATCTACGATGAAAAAACGATACCGGTCTATGCCTTAAACGGGGTACACCTGCATATTGAAGAAGGAGAATTCACGGCCATCAAAGGCCCTTCGGGATCAGGTAAAACCACATTACTCAATATGATCGGCGGGCTGGACAGTCCTACCGGGGGATGGGTGGAAATAAATGGCACCAATATCACCGGGCTGAAAGGCGGGGCCCTCATTGATTTCCGGCTGCACAATATTGGATTTGTATTTCAATCCTATAATCTTATTCCCGTGCTGACTGCCTGGGAGAATATTGAATTTATTCTTTTGCTGCAAAAAAGACCCGCCACCGAAAGAAGAAAGCGGGTCAATGAATTACTGGCACAGGTAGGCCTGAATGACAAAGCCCGGAAACGCCCGGCTGAATTATCCGGCGGCCAGCAGCAACGGGTGGCGGTAGCGAGGGCCCTGGCCCCCAAACCGCAGTTCATCCTTGCAGACGAACCCACCGCCAACCTGGATTCCGTATCTGCGTCCAACCTGCTCGACATTATGGACAAATTAAATAAGGAAGAAAATATCACATTTATTTTTTCCACCCACGACCAGCGGGTCATTGACCGGGCCCGGCGGGTGATCACACTGGAAGACGGGAAAATCGTTGCCGACACGGCACCGGCTTCCATCGTACACGAAACGACCGGTGAGAAATGAAAAAGGCGTTTATGATATTCCTGCTGACGGGTATATTCATTCCCCTTGCCGTATTTCCCCAGCAAGCAAAGGAACAATATCCTCAATTCCGTTTGAACGGGTATATCAACGACCTGCAGGGGCTGAGTTTCCCGGAACGATGGGATTCCCTCAGCACCGTCAACCTGCTGCACAACCGGGTGAATATCTCCGCCCAGTTTTCGCCCAAACTAAGTGGACGCCTGGAACTGCGTAACCGTTTTTTCTGGGGCGATCAGCTGCAGCAGGTGCCTGATTTTGGAAAGCTGATCAGTGAGTATAACGGCTGGTCCGGTCTTTCAAAAATATGGATCCGTAAAAAAAAGATGGTTTTTCATACCGTGGCCGACCGTATGCTGCTGAAATATTCTACCGGCCACTGGGACATTACCGCGGGAAGACAGCGGATCAACTGGGGCATCAATAACGCCTGGAACCCCAATGATATCTTCAATGCCTGGAACTTCCTTGATTTTGATTACGCGGAAAGACCCGGGAGCGATGCCTTGAGAATACAATACAGCCTGCCGGGTAATGCCACCTGGGAATTAGCCTGGAAACCGGGGCAACGCCAGGCAGAACATATTGCCGCCTTCCTGTACAAATTCAACAAAAAGAAATACGATTTTCAATTTCTCGGCGGGTTATGGCAGCAGGACCTGGTCATTGGCGGCGGATGGGCGGGAAGTATTAAAAATGCAGGGTTTAAGGGAGAGCTGAGCTATTTTCATCCGCAGCAGATCCGGGATACAACCGGCACGCTCAGTTTTTCCCTGATGGCCGATCAGACATTTAAAAAGGACTGGTACCTGGCGCTCTCTGTGTTGTTTAACAGCAACCCGTCCAATCTTGTATCCGGAACCGGCAATCTTTTCGGCAATACCCTTTCCGCAAAATCACTGTTTCCCTTCCGCTATACTTTTTATGCAGGCGCCCTTAAAGCCTTTTCGCCCCTGTCCTCGCTGAACACAGCCATTATTTATTCACCTGAAAAGCATTTCCTGATCCTCTTCCCTAACTGGTCGCGGAACCTGTCGGAGAATTTTGATATTGACTTTACCGCCCAGGTTTTTTTTAGCAAAGACCTTTCCGGGTATAAAATGCGGGGCAGCTCCTTTTTTATCCGGGGTCGTTGGAATTTTTGAACCCCCGTAGCCGGATCATTTTTTAAAAAAAGTGACCATCGTTTGAATGGTCACCCGTTTTATATTCATGGATTCTTTACCCGGCCCGTTCCCGTCATTATTGTTTTACAAACCGAAGTCTCGTTACCGGTCCGTTCATTTCACTAAACTCAATAATATAAAGTCCGGCCGGCAGTCCCGAGATATCCAGGTTTGTTTGCGTCGACTGCAATGCCTGCCTGGTGACCAGGGCCCCGGCATTATTCCGGATACAGAAGGCCGTTATGCGGCCCGTACCTGGACAGGTGATCCAAAGCTGATCCTTCGCGGGATTGGGGGCAATACTGATCTTTTCATTGCCCGTTATCACCTGCTTCATATTACTCAGCTGGAACCGCCCATCCAGGTCATTTTCCCTGACCTGGTAATAGTTGGCCCCTGCTGCAGGGTTCGTATGCAGCCAGGTGTACGTAAGCGGACTGTCACTGTTCCCCGCCGCTCCCATTTCAGCAATCTTCGAAAAATGAATGCCATCTGTACTGTGCAGGATATCGAAATGGGATGAATTATATTCGGTAAACGTGGTCCATTCCAGTTGAATTCCCGCATTCGTTTTTGCCGCGTTTAACTGCATCCCGGTAACCGGCAGGATCGTGGAGACGGCCATGGTACGGAAAGCGGAAAGATTCAGTAAGGGGTCGGCTGCCAGTCCGCCATATTCCACCACATAACCCAGCAGGCTGCTGTTGGGCAGGTCATTCCATTTACCTACATTCCCGCCGCTGGCAAATATCTCGGCATAGTGTTCATTGGTTCCCGAATTATTGGGTTCATTGGTATTCCAGTTCATAAAGCTTGAGCCAACGGCCACCGGGCTGGTATTACCATTGGAGAACTGGGTGCCAATCTCGCCAACGGGACCCGTTACCCAATACCATTTCCCTTCGGCTGCTGCCTGGTTGGCATAGGTACTTGCCCCGGTTGCGGAATTAATATGTGTGTACTCATCACTGGCGCCGATCCAGGCATCAGCCCCCAGTTTTTGTTTTATAAAATCATTTTCCGCCTGTGAAGTCACAGTGGCGAGATAGCCATTCAGCCCAAGATAGGTCCGGCCGGCGGCATTGGTTTTAGCGGTGGTCCAGGAACCCGTCGTAGAGACATACTCGTAAAAGTGCCCGTTGCTTCCGGCGACCTGGTTCCCGACAGAGAAACTAATATCCCGGTTGCCGATCGTATTGGAACTGGAGCTGAACTGTACTGTTCTGAAAAGCGCCTGCCATTGAGCAGCGGTTGCTGTTCCGGTAAAGGACAATACACCGGTACCGGCATTGTAAGACGCTGTTACCCCCCCGGGTAGCCCCCCGGTATAGGTCAGCTGGTCCCCGCTGTTGAAATTCGTGGCTACGGTTACTTTGGCATCGGTAATAGAACCGTTGCTGTACACCAATATCCCCTCATCCACATAAGCAGCGGCGGCATGCAGGGCATAATTGTTCAGGGTTCCGGTGGTTTGCAGGGAAGTGGCAATCATCCGGATCACCCGGCTGCAGGTAAGGGTCACCACGGGGTCACCGGCCATACCACCGTACTCCACCACATAACCCAGTGTGCTGCTGTTGGGCAGGTCATTCCATTTGCCCGTGGAACTGGAAGAGTAGATTTCACCATAATGTTCAATACTGGAAGCATTATTGGGTTCACTGGTATTCCAGTTCATATAACGTCCGCTGACAGAGGCCGGCGTGCCGTTCCCATTGGAAAACTGGGTCCCGATCTCGCCAACCGGCCCGGTTACCCAATACCACTTGCCTTCTGCACCCGCCTGGTTGGCATAAGTGGAAGCGCCGGTGGCGGCATTGATCTCTGTGTATTCATCACTGGAACCGATCCAGCCGTCGGCAGATAATTTTTGCTGGATAAAATCATTCTCCGCCTGGGAGGTAATGGTAGCAAGGTACCCCTGCAGGCTATAGAACGTTTTAGCGGCTGCATCCGTTTTGGCGCCGGTCCAGGTGAAGGTCCCGGTAATAAATTCATAAAAGTGATTGTTCCCGGAGAAAGAAATAGCGGTACCCAGGTTGAAGGTGATGGTCCGTTGCAGCGCAGATGCAGCGCTGGTGGCAAAGGTCACCGTACGTAATAAAGCCTGGTACTGTGCGGGCGTGGCATTGCCGGTAAATGTCAATACACCGGTACCTGCATTATAGGCAGCTGATACACCGGATGGCAACCCGCCGGTATAAGCCAGCAGATCCCCGGCAGCGAAATTGGCCGAAACACTTACCCGGGCCCCGTCAATGGTGCCGGCCCCGGTAATACTGAGATTGTCATCCACGGTAATGGCAGGTGCATTATTCGGAAGACTGAGGGAAGTGCCGCTTCCGGTGACGACTAACTGGCCATAGGATAAAAGACAGATAAAAGAACTAACAAGGGTAGTGGTAATGGTTTTCATGATGATGGCGATATTGTATTCAAAATTGAAAAATATACGGATGGATACTTGCACCCTTGTATTATTTTTTCGGCTAACTACTGGTTTTCTATTATCGGGAACAGGTATTTTATATTATTCCGGACAGGCATGTCCCGGATGGAAACAAAAAGTAACTATCGCGTATATGCGAAAAGCAAACAGGAGGGCCGGCAGCACGGGTTGAATTCCGTGCAAAAACCAGCTACGGCCCCCTGGTACAGGGCCCGGGCCTGGCGAACAATGGTTGCGATCCTTTGTTTTACAGGAGTTCAGTAGTTTTATAGATAAATAGTCATTGGCATGAAACAAAACAACACCCATACGCTCGTACTGGCCGGATTCCTGCTCCTGCTGATCAGCTGCAAGAATAATACGGCATCCACCACACAAAAAAATACGGATAAGGACCAGTTACCGCCTGTAGAAACAAGAAAGCCCAATGCCCGTTACCCGCCAGCTTTTGCTGGTCAGACCCGGATCAGCGGGGTAAAGACCATCACCCCGTATAAAGCTGAGCAACTCGGGGAAAAGCTCGGCCGGCCCTGGGCCATTGTTCCATTACCGGACGGGAGACTGCTGATCACTTTCAAAAGCGGCTATATGCAATTGCATACATCAGGTGGCGAATTGATTAAAAAAATTACCGGTTTCCCCCGGGTGGATGATAACGGGCAGGGCGGTTTGCTGGATGTGGCGCCCGACCCTGGTTTCAGCAACAATAAAACCATTTACTGGTCTTTCTCCGAACCTAATGGCGATGGAAACCTGACGGCCGTGGCAAAGGGCCGGCTCAATGAAGCGGCCGGTATCGTTGAAAACCCGGTTGTGCTATTCCGGGCCAGCCCGGCATTGCAAAGTGTCCTGCATTTTGGTTCCCGGCTTTTATTCGACAAAGAGGGTTACCTGTTTGTGACTACCGGGGAGCGCTCCATCCTTGAAGGCCGGGCGCAGGCGCAATTGCTTAGTTCCGGTTTGGGTAAAATTTTCCGGATCACGAGGGAAGGCCGGCCCGCACCGGGAAATCCTTTTCTCAACCAGGAGGGCGCTATGCCGGAGATCTATGCGTACGGGATCCGCAATTCGCAAAGTCTCGATTTTCACCCCGTCACCGGCGAGCTCTGGGAAGCCGAATTCGGCCCCCGGGGCGGTGATGAACTTAATATTATCAAACCGGGAAAAAATTACGGCTGGCCGGTGATTACCTATGGTATTGAATACAGCGGGGAAGAAATCGGGGACGCCATCCAGCAAAAGGCCGGGATGGAACAGCCCGTTTATTACTGGGATCCCACCCTCTCCCCCAGCGGCATGACTTTTTACAAAGGCAGGGATATCCCGGAATGGGAAAATAATCTCTTTATCGGGGGACTCAGCGGCCAGCATATTGCCCGGCTGGTGATCGTCAACAACAAAGTAACCGGGGAAGAACGGTTACTGGAAGATAAGAACGAGCGGTTCCGGGACCTGGCGTACTACAACGGGGCCTTGTATGCCGTCACTGATGGCGGTAGTCTGTATAAAATCAGTAAGCAATAAGTGCAGGCAGGCCTGCTAATGACCGGAATAGTTATCCGGATTTTCAAAATCCGGCACGCCGGGAAACGAATCCTTTTTATATTATCTTAGCCGGCATTCCTTTCAAACAGCTAAAATTCACAACACTTGATTGAACAAACCGAACTGGTGATCGTCAACTGGGAGTACAAGGAACCGGCAAGACCGCTGGGAAAAGACGATATCCTTGAAAACTATATTTCCATTGAAGTAATGAAGAAAAGAAACTCTGTAAAAAAAGGAGTGGCCTTCCGTTTCCGCACACTTTTTGTTTTTGAAAACGAAACCATCCTGGATTATGCCGGGGAGGATTCTTATGTTATCGATTTTGAAGAGGTGGTTGACAAGGCGGAAGTAGCCCGGATGATCAGGAATACCTATTCCAAGTTCACGGAAAAATTTGACTTCAGGAAACTCGGCACAGCCCTGCACGACCGTTATATCCGTTCGCTGGATGAATCCACGGTGAACTTTGACGCAATCGTCCCCTTACTGGTATAGTACCCGTTGCAGGCCTGTATATAAGATTAAAACGGTATCAGCTTCTTGTCCTGATGATTTTTTCGGCCGCCTCTTTATCTTTTTCAAACAGCCTGAGTTCCACGCCTCCCACCGGGTCCAGGCCCAATACATTCTCATCATTCAGAAAAGACTCAATCCCGCTCTCTGCCAACCGGTCCTGTATCATTTTTGCTTCTGTCATATCGCTGTAGACATGCAGAACGATCGTTTTATCCTGCGTTTTCATATAAAAGCGTTTACGAAGTAAATCTATTCAATTCGCAGGGGTCTGCCTATGATTTTTGTTGGCCTTAAAAAAACAAGGAAGAATTGACTAAGCCTGGTTCCGGGTATTTTGAACGGTCCCTGCAGGGAAAATCAATTATAATGGGCAGTACTGACTAACTTTACGGTATGCCAGCCGGCCTGTCATACAGCCGCCTTCTCTCCCCTGCTTTCCTGCTGCTGATGAGTGTCAGCGGAACGACACCAGCCTCCGCCCAGGAACTGACCATTTATGCAATTCCCTCCCCGAAGGGGATAAACTGGCAATCCCCGGGTAAACTCGTCCGCAGCTACCTGTCCAATTTTTTTGCCGCATCGCGTTATGGTAAACACAAGCACGCTATCGGGCATGTCATCGTGGAACTGAGGGACAGTACCCGTCATGTGCTGACCAGTGTCACTTCTGCCAGTCATTCCGGTATGACAAAGAATGTCCTTCGCAGGGGATACGGGCTGGGTATTCTTTTCAGTGATATCAGGGGCATTCTCGAAGAAACGGATATCAACCTGCCGCAGGTGCAGCAACGGTCGCAAAGCGGGGAAATTGCGTTTATCCGTTACCGGGTCAGCCAGCCGGTATTTGACCGGTTATGGCAATACTATGAGGAATACAAACAAAGAGAGTATTACAGGAATTACAATGGGGCGAATAAACCGCGGGAAGGGCTTGGCGCCGGTTGCTCTGCCTTCGCGGTTAGTTTTCTCGAAGTGGGGGGCTTGCTGGATATCCTGCCGGACAGTTTATGGAAGGTTGAGGTCAATGCCCCGGCAAAGCTGGTAGGCGGCCATCATTCCATTTATCATTATGTACAGGCGGTAAAAATATTCCTGGCCCGGCACTGGCTGCCTGCTGCTGATCCTTCCGGGTGGCGATATTCCAACTACGAACCCTCCCGGATCTACCAATGGATCCGGAATACCTGCACACAGGAATCTATAGCCGGTCCTTTCCAGGTAAGCAGGATGGGCCGGGCGCCCGGGCTCCTGGTCGACTGCAGGGATCGGATGCCACCGGCTGAGTCCATCTGGAAAACCCGCCCCGATTAATTTTTGCGCAGAACCGGTATCATTTTTTAAAAAAGCCGGCCCCGCAGCCAAAATACCCGGAACTGGGTATCTGTTGCATTTGTGATTGCCTTAATTTTAAAATGAACCAAAAACAAACCAAATGTGTAAACCATTTTTCCTGCTCTTAATCATCGCCGGCGGCACATTCCTTTATTCCTGTAACAGCGAACCGGCTAAATCAGAAAACCCTCCGGCCAGTACCTTCAGCCTGGATTCCGTGAAAGCGGCCATTGCGGCGAGCAATGCAAGTTTTGGTAATGGCTTCAGCACCGGGGACTCGGTTGCATTTGCCAGCCATTATACTACGGATGGATGTATCAGTCCGTCCAATTTCCCGAAAATGTGCGGCCGGGCCGCGATCATGTCCTATTTTAACGGTGGTTACCAGATGGGTATCCGCGGGATCAGGTTGACCACGGATGAGGTAACGGGAGGAAAAGAAGGGGTGATCGAAACAGGCCGCTACGAGGTCTTTGCCGATAAGAACATATCCATCGACAAAGGAAAATTCGTGGTAGTGTGGAAAGAGGAAGGCGGCGCCTGGAAGATGCACCGGGATATCTGGAATACGGATTTGCCGATGGCAACTCCGGCCAAATAGAAACGGCAGGGACGGAAATACAGAAAACCCGGCCCTTGTTTTGCAACTATTAAATACCGGGTATTCCACTGGAATGCCCGGTATTTTAATCTAAGTAGTACAGGAAATACACAAATGGATGAGCCTTACCGCCCCGCACCAAGCAGGCTTACCTGTGGCGAAACAAGCCCCAGGCAGGCTACTATCTGTAAACTCCTATATTAGGAAGATGCTAACAGTTTAAAACCCTAACTTAGGAGCACAGATACCCCAATAACCGGTTAAACACGATGACCATGAAAAGAACCTGCCTGATCCTGCTGACCTTTGTAAGCCTGAATGCCGGCGCCCAGTCACTCAAGGACCTGCTCTACAGCGGCAAAATGAAAACCGATTCCAATACGGTGGTCCGCAAGGGAGATGACCTGAAAGATAAAATTGATACCAGCACGAAGAAACCAGTCCCGGTTGAAAAAACAGCACCTGCAGCCGTAAAAGATTCCGTGATAAAGAAAACAGGAATAGTCCCTGATTCGGTTAGCGGCATTTCCACAGAAACACCCGCCGCCCCGGCTGAACCGGTAACCACTACAAAAGACAATAACAAGCGCTGGAAGGAATTTGTGGACACGGTGATCGGCAGCATCAAAGCCGAAGTATTGTCCTCCAAAAAAATCAAAAAAGGAGATTACTCGATTCTTATCGATTATAGCATCAATACCGACGGCTCCGTGACTATCGGCAATATCTTCATCAGCCCTGAAAGCGGTTATCTACAGGAGCAATTAAAGGAAAGATTGGGAATCGATACCCCAAAACTGAACCCCGTGGTAAATTCGGGCGGAACAGCAAGGAAGGTGAATAAGCGGTACAGTGTACTGCTGAGCAAACAGTAGGTTGACAGGATAAAAAGTTGAAAGGTTGACAAGGTGGTCCTGCCGGCAGCTGCCCGACACCCGACAACTTCTCTGTTAAAATAACGGGCTGCAGACACTGACAACCTGCCTACTCGCCTCGCTGTGAAGCGGGCCGGACAGGCAGGCTAACAACTGACAACTTCACTATAGTTCCGTATCATAGTACAACTTATAAAACTTCTTCCCCGAAGCCTCATCGTACCCGTTCTCGATCAGGCGGGTATCGCCGTGGATGTAGACATGGAAGTTTTTATCGAGTTTGAGAACACTGCGCATGCCCGCATATTTTTTCTTAACCGCATTGCGGGAGATATCGAATTCCTGGCCAAGGGCAATATCATTCTCCTTTATATACTGGTCACGGAAGCGGTCAAAGGATTCCACCACTTCGGGGTGACGGAAGACCTCCTGTACAAATTCTTCTTCTTTATACTGGTCCTGCGTTTTAAAGTACTCCACCGAGCGATTCAGGTAATCCGCCTTGTTCACCTTGCTCACTTCAAACTCATCCGGCAGAGTCTTGGTGATGAAGAGACGGGCCATATCCATCACGGTACCGGTATTATGAAAGTCATCCGCAGCCGGCAGCAGTCCCAGGAAATCATTGATCCAGTACCGGGCCTCGGAGCCCTTATTGGTATTGTCGATGCTCAGCACCCGGAATCCGTCTTCCTTATCCCTGTTAAACACCAGGGCGCCCTTATCCAGTTTGTGGATATACATCCCCTCCTCCACCTGCACTGATAATTCTTTGCCGCTGGTATCCACTTTGATGAATTTATCCTTGGTCTCGGATTTGAACAGCCCGACCGCGTCCACATTCTCCCCCTCCACAATGACATCCTTAAAATAGGCGACAAAGAATTCCCCCTTTTTTATAAAGTGGCTGTTTGACTGATCAAAGAGCCAGTTCGCCAGTTCGATACTGGCGGCATGAAATTCAATCTCCCCGGAAAATAGTTTACCGACAATGCTGTAACAGGTATTATATTCCAGGCTGGAGGGATGATGAAAACGTTCGAAGCCGGCGGGCTTGAGGAAGGGGTTGGTGAAATAAGTTTTTAAAATATCGGCCAACTCATCCCTGAGTATTACCGGATGACCTGTCAGCTCAGCCTTTGCATCGCTTACTTTATTACCCACTACATGCACAGATAGAGTGTCAATAACGCCTGTACTAAAATTCACCATTGTATGATTTTGTAAAAGAAGCGCAATAATAGGAAATTATTAAAGGCCCGATTTGTAATAATAAAAATGAGGGGTAGCCTGGATGTTAAACGACAACACTTTTATTATATAATACCCAAAAATACCTCACCGCCGCCAGCACCTCCTCCTCCGATTTATTCTGGGTATTGGTCAGCGGGATCTTCCGCCGGAAGGATTTTGTTTCACCAGGTTTCCGGTAGTCCAACTGCAGGATGAATTTATCGCCCATTTCAATCATCCTTTTCTTTTCTTCCTGGGTCAGGGCGGCATTGAGCAGGCCGGACCAGGGAGTCACCAGCCGCTCGTCCTGGTAAATACCCTTGCTGTTGATACGGATATAGACCTTACCCATCCGGAGCTTGCGGATAATGAAAACAAAGGGAATGATGGCGAGAGCAAAAACATAACTCTGGTAGTCAATATTCCGGAAATTCCGGGCAATGGCATCGTAAAGCCCCACGCCGAAAAGGGCGAGGAAAAAAAAGGCCATAAAATAGTTCATCAGCTTATATTCACCCACGATAAACTGCCGGTCGGGGGTGAGTAATGACGCCACATCAATCTCGAGTGAACGGACATCGGATGTGGCGCCGCCTGCTTTTCTTTTTTTCATCAGCGCTTTTTCAATTTCCTGCAATTTATTAAATGTGGCCCGCAAAGATCGAAAAGACAAACACAAGTTAGCTGGAGTCCTTCTGCTTTAGGGCAGTCTTATAAATCCTTACGGGAAAATTTTTCTCTCTCTTTGCTTCCCGCAAAGATCGCAAAGACAAGCGAGCTGGAGTCCTTTTGCTTTAGAACAATCCTAAAAGGCTTTGCGGGAAATAATCATCTTATTTAAGACGATCTTCGAGATTTAAATGATGTGCCGTGGCGGTTTCCTTAGCAACCTCATACCCGGCATCCGCATGCCTGATCACCCCCATCCCCGGGTCATTGCGCAATACTCTTTTCAGCCTTGCTTCCGCATCATCGGTTCCATCCGCCACGATCACCATCCCGGCATGGATGGAATAACCCATCCCTACTCCCCCGCCATGGTGCAAGGAAACCCAGCTGGCCCCGCCAGCCGTATTGACCAACGCATTTAAGATGGGCCAGTCAGCCACGGCATCCGAACCATCCAGCATGGCCTCGGTCTCCCGGTTGGGAGAAGCTACCGAGCCGGTATCGAGGTGGTCGCGGCCGATCACGATCGGGGCCTTAACCTTGCCCTTGCGTACGAGTTCATTAAATGCCAGGCCCGCTTTCTCCCTTTCGCCCTGTCCCAGCCAGCAGATACGGGCCGGTAATCCCTGGAAGGCAATTTTTTCTTTGGCCATATTCATCCAGCGGATCAGGCCCTTGTTCTCCGGAAACATATCCAGGATGAGTTCATCGGTTACCGCAATATCTGCCGGGTCACCGCTTAATGCGGCCCAGCGGAATGGCCCCTTTCCCTCGCAAAACAAAGGCCGGATATAGGCGGGAACAAAGCCCGGGAAGTCGAAACAACGGCCCCGGGTTTTCAGGTCCTCGATGCTGGCTTCCGGGTGACTGGTTTCAAATTCCTGCGCTCTTGCCCGGATATTATTTCCATAGTCGAACGTGATGGCGCCGCGGTCCATCAGTTGCAGCATCAGTTGCACATGCAGGTGCATGCTCTCATAACTGCGGCGGATATATTCCTCGGGGTCCTCTTCGCGGAGCACATTGGCCTGGGCATTGGTGAGCGTATGAGGCACATAACCGATCAGGGGGTCGTGGGCGCTGGTCTGGTCCGTGAGCGTATCGGGTATAATATCCCGCTGGATCAGCCGGTCCAGCAGGTCCACTGCATTGCACAATACAGCAATACTCCGGGCCTCCCCCTCTTTGCGGTAATGGATCGCTGCATTGATGGCTTCATCAATATTGGTATGTTTTTCATCGAGGTATTTGGTATCGATTCGTTTATCGATCCGCCATTCTTCCACCTCGGCCACGAGGGCCACCCCCTCATTCATGGTAATGGCGAGGGGCTGGGCGCCACCCATTCCACCAAGACCGGCCGTAACATTCAATGTGCCTTTTAAAGTCCCGCCAAAATGTTTGTCCGCAGCGGCTGCATAGGTTTCGTAGGTACCCTGGACAATGCCCTGTGATCCGATATAGATCCAGGAGCCAGCCGTCATCTGGCCATACATCATCAGGCCCTTTTGCTCCAGTTCGGTAAAATGTTTCCAGTTGGCCCAGTTGGGCACCAGTTGCGAATTGCTGATCAGTACCCGGGGGGCATCTTTATGGGTTTTCATAATACCCACCGGTTTACCGGACTGGATCAGTAAGGACTCATCGTTCTCCAATACCTTCAGCGCAGCAATGATATGATCCAGGGCTTCAAAATTACGGGCGGCCTTTCCCCGGCCACCGTACACGATCAGGTCATCGGGCCGTTCGGCAACCTCCGGGTTAAGGTTATTGAGCAGCATGCGTAAAGCGGCTTCCTGTATCCAGCCCTTGCATTGCAGTTTGTTTCCGGTCGGGGTTTTGTATTTAACGGGGTCGTAGTGGCGGGCAATCGTGGTCATGAGAGGAGTTTTAAGGATTAATGCAAAATTCGGGAAAAATAGGGAATGGTTAGTAGTCTGTAGTCTGTAGTCTTTAGTCTTTAGTCGACAGTCGATAGTCGGGACCTTCTGAGAAACTTCTGGAAACCGAGGGGCATATCGTATTCTTGGGGTAGAGTGAATAGTGAATGGTGAATGGGCAATGGGACCTTCTGTGGGTATTGCGTTTTGAAAATTGAAAACGACTCTTTTAGACAGCTTCTTAGGAGGCCCTGACAACCTGCCTACTCGCCTCGCGGCGAAGCGGGCCGGACAGGCAGGCTGACATCTAACAACTAACCAAGACTCCGAATAAATAAAGCAGTTCCAACTTTCAGACTGATTCTTCCCGTCTTCCCTCCTCACAACTTCAACGAAGCCTCCAGCGCCAGTTCCATCATCGGCAGCAGGGATTTCTCCCGCTGGTCTGCAGAGATCCGTTCGTGCGTGGGAATAATATCCGAAACCGTGAGCAGGCTTGCGGCCGTTTTGCCGAGGTGCTGTGCATTGGCAAATAAAGCAAAAGCTTCCATCTCTACCGCCAGGCAATGATTGGCAACCGCCACTTCGGGGGTATCCATTGACTTCCGGTAAAAAATATCGCTGGAGTGGATATTACAGGATTTCACTGCTTGCCCGATGGATGTTGCCGTTTCATTTATAATACTAAAAGCCTTTCCCTGGTGGGGTATGGCAGTACCTTCAATACCCCAGGCATATTGGGCAAAACTGGATTCGCTGCAGGCCTGGTCCACATTAACCAGGTCAAAAAGCTGCAGTTCGGTGGTATAGGCCCCGCAGGTACCGATGCGGATAATGGTCTCCGCGCCGTATTCGGTAAACAGCTCGTAGGAATAAATGCCGATCGACGGGCATCCCATCCCGCTGGCGCCCACGGTGATGGTCTTTCCTTTGTAGGTCCCGGTATAATAAAAGGCATTCCGGGTCTGGCTTACCAGTTGCGGGGATTGCAGGAAATGTTCGGCTATATACTTTGCCCGCAACGGATCACCTGGCAACAAAACTGTATCCGCGATAGATCCTTTTTGGGCACTGATATGAATACTCATTTGAAAGGGTTCTTGGGGGCAAGATAGATTTTTTGGAACAGAATAACGATTTATTGGATAGAAAATGGTGAATGGTGAACCTGCCTGCCGGCAGGCAGGTAGTGAATGGGGCTTTCTAAGAAACTTCTGAAAACCGAGGGGCATTTCGCATTCTTCGGGGAGAGTTGGGAGTGGGCAGTAGTCTTTAGTCGATAGTCTTTAGTCGTTAGTCGATAGTCGGTAGTGGGACCTTCTATGGGCATTGCGTTTTGAAATTTGAAAACGACTCTTTTAGACAGCTTATTAGGAGGCCCTGACAACCTGCCTGTCCGGCAGGCAGGCTAACAACTAATCCGAAAAATCAACATCGCCCCCATTCAGCTCCACGCCCTGTTTCGCTGCAAATTCATTCACTTTATGCACAAAGGAAAAATCCTTGATGATCCCCGCCACCCGGTTGATATCATCGGCAAAGATGCGGTCCTCGGAGGCGAATCCCACAAACTCACGGACATAATCATGCGCAAATTCAAGCAGGGCTGAGCTCCTGAGCGGCCGGCGGAATTCGATGGCCTGGCAGGCGGAAAGCAGTTCAATGGCAAGAATGAACTCGAGGTTATCCAACACCTTATTCAGCTTGCGCCCGCTGATGCTGCCCATACTGACATGGTCCTCCTGTCCCAGCGAAGTGGGAATACTGTCGGCGCTTGCCGGGAAACACAGGGTCTTGTTCTCGGTGACCAGGGCGGCCGTGGTATATTGCGGGATCATAAAACCGCTGTTAAGCCCCACGTCTTTCATCAGCAGCATCGGCAGGCCCCATTTGCCTTCCAGCAATAAATAACAGCGGCGGTCGGAGATATTCCCCGCTTCCGCCGCGGCAAAACAGGCATAGTCCAGCGGAAGGGCCAGGGGTTGTCCATGGAAATTACCCCCGGAGATCGTATCCTCCGCACCCAATATGATGGGATTATCGGTGACCGCATTTAATTCAATTTCGGTCAGCTCTTTCAAATGCAGCCAGGCATTGCGGGAGGCTCCGTGCACCTGCGGCATGCAACGCAGGCTGTAAGGATCCTGCACCCGGCCGCAGTCCACATGACTCTGCATGATCGCTGAATCATTCAGCAGCAGGCGTAACCGCCGGGCGACTAATTTATTTCCTGCATAAGGCCGAAGGGCGTGCAGCCGTTCGTCGAATGGCGCTTTGGTTCCCGTCAGCGCCTCCAGGCTCATGGCCCCGATAATATCCGCTGCTTCCAGGCAGTTGTGCATACGCTGCACGCCTTTTACCGCAAAGGATAAGATAAACTGGGTACCGTTGATCAGGGCCAGCCCCTCTTTGGGCCCGAGCTTAACCGGCGCCATACCCAACTCCCGCAACAGGTCACCCGTAGCTTTTCGTTCTCCTTTATAATAACATTCCCCCAGGCCGATCAGGGGTAAAAACAAATGCGCCAGCGGGGCCAGGTCGCCGGAAGCCCCCACACTACCCTTCTCCGGTACCAGGGGAATAATATCCTGGTCAATATGCCAGAGGATCCGTTCCAGGGTGGACAACTGCACCCCACTGAATCCCTGTGCCAGGGCCTGCACTTTGGTGATGAGCATGATCTTCGCCACCTCGGCCGGGATGGGGTCCCCGACCCCCACACTATGACTTTGTAAAATTTTATACTGAAGCGTGGCGGTATCTTCGGGGGAAATAGCGGTATTGGCCAGGATGCCGAAGCCGGTATTCACCCCGTACACGGTTTTGTTTTCCCCGACGATCTTTGTTACAGCTTCCTGGCTGGCCTTTATTTTCCGGGTGGCCTGTTCGTCGAGGAATCCTTTTAATTTTCCCGAGGCCAGGGCCAGGGTTTTCCCAATCGTCAGCTGTTCTGTTCCATAATGAAATGCGGTTGACATAGCAGGCAATTATTGGCGCAATTTACTTGTTTTGCCGGGAGCTTTCCGCATTTAATAACAAAGAGCTTGCAACCTTTGCAGGCGGTCCTTTATCTTTACGCAAACATCCAGATATGCGCCCCGTCTTCCTGTTACCGGTCGTTTTTTTCCTGTATCTCGCTGCCCCGGCCCAGGGTTTTAAAAAATATCCCATCGATAATTCGGGCGCCGCTTTTTATTCCTTTTGCGAAATCAGGTTTGAAGCGAGTAAGAGTGTGGATTCTTCGGCCATCTGGTCGGGCGAATGTGTAAAAGAGGATGTTCATTACGGGGTCATTTGTGTGAAACTGCTGAACCCGATCGCGGAACTACCCCTCGCCGAAGACATGATGATCTCCTATGCCGATTACCTGAAGACCAGTTTTGAGATTACCAAAAGCGCCGGTTACGGGCGGGGGCACCTGCTGAACAACAATGAAAAAACCCGCGGCATTATTGATTACTGGGGCGACCTGGAAAAGAACAACTGGAAGATCAAGGCCTGGACCGATGGTAAATACGTCGGCTTTCTTTATGCCTATACTAAAAAAGAACTGCCGGAATCAAAGATCAACCTGTTCCTCGATGGATTCCGCCTGCCCGGTATGTAAGCTTCCGGCAGGCTGCCCACCCCTGATTCCCCGGCTTTCCTGCCAAAATAACCCGGTAATTTCCTCTTTTTTCTGCCCGGGATGGAGAATGCACCCGGAAAATACAAAATCAATATTACCGTTATATGTTGTACCGGGTATTCCACTAACTCCCCGTTTTCGAAAATGCAAACGATCAAAAGAAAAGTAAAACGATGGAATATCTTTTATAATTTTGAGTTGTCACATGGAGCCACTTTGAAAAACGCCTTATGGAATAATAAATACCGGACCCGGCATATTTTCCCGTTACTACCTGAACCATGAAGTTCACCGATGTTTTTACTGAAAGCCGTTAAGGAAGGCTGGAGCCGGTACTGTTAACTTATTCTGTTTGCGTTTTTGATAGGGTCGTTATTAAGCCACTTATCAAAGGTTTGCGCATGAGACAGTTTCTGTTAGTAGCCGCGTTTCTTTTAACCGCCTTTTTTACTTCTGCCCAGCAAATTGATTCACTGAAGGAGTTGCTGAAGAATACCCGTTTACCGGATACACAACGGATCGATGCCCTGAACACCCTCTGCAGGGAACTGACTTTTATCGATCCCATTGAAGGGGCGAAAGCGGCCAATGAGGCGCTGAAAGCCTCCCTGCAAATCAATTACCTCAAAGGACAGGCTTATGGGTACCGGGGACTTTCCAGTATATTTTCAAACAGCAACCAGACCATTATCGCTGCCGAATACCTGCGGAGGGCCCTCGACATTTACCAGCGCCTGAATGATTCAGCCGGTATCGCCAACTGCTATATCACATTGGGACATGCTATGCGTAAAGCGCAGGATCACCCGCAGGAAATAAAGTACCATCAGCTGGCCTTTGAAATCTTCTCCCGGTTAAAGATGAATGACCGCATTGCGGTAACGGCCCATAACCTGGGAGAAAGCTGCCTGATTTCAGGAGAGGTGAAGAAAAGCCGGGAGCTGACGGAATACGCCATCCATATTCTTACGGATTCGGCCATGAACCTGGCGATCCTTTCCAATTGCTACAAAGTAATGGGCAAGCTGGAACTGCTGGAAGCCCATTACGACAGCGCCAGGGATTATTTTGAAAAGGTATTGGCCATTTCTGCTGCCCTGGGCCCTAATTCCCAAAAGATCGCGACCGCTGAATCCATGATCGAACTGGCCGGTATTTATAAGCAAAAAGGCCAACTTGCTTTACAGCAATCGGCCCTGATCAGCGCGGCCGGCTTTTGTGAGCGGAATAACTTATCCAACTACCTGCGGGTTATTTACAGCCAGCTTGTTTTACTGAACCAGGGTAATCCCGGACGGCAGATCGGGTTTGTGAAGGAGTACATGCGGGCATCCGATTCAGCAGGCATCCGGTCCATCCGCAACCAGACCGACCTGGAACAATATGGGATTGAAGTGTTCCGGTATCTTGAAGCGGAAGCCCGTAAATCCGAAAAGAAGTATATCCTGCAAGAACAAAAAATCAAATCCAAAAACCAGTTGCTTGGTACATCGCTGATCGTTGCGCTGGTTTTTTTTATCCTGATACTTTTGCTTACCCGGTCTATCCGCAAGCACCGGAAAGCCGAAGAGGAGATTAGGGAAATGTCTGAACAGTTACGTGAACTGGCCGCTAACCTGCAGAATATCCGGGAAGAGGAACGGATCCGCATTGCCAGGGATATTCATGAGGAACTGGGGCAGCAACTCAGTGCGATCAAAATGAATGTTTCCTGGTTCAGGGAACATGCGGGAGACCAGTTGCAGGTGGCCGAGGCCAGGGCAGATGAGACCATTCAATTGCTGGAGCAATCCATCCTCGCTGTCCGGGATATTGCCGCTTCCCTGCGGCCGGGCACATTGGATGATATCGGGCTGGATGTGGCCATCCGCTGGCAGCTGGCAGAATCCGAAAAGCGGTATCATTTTAAAACGGCCTATAAGAGTGCAGAAAAATACCTGCAATTGCCGGAAACGGTCAATACCGGGCTGTTCCGGATCTGCCAGGAAGCCCTGCACATAGCCGGCCAGTTTTCGATGGCCACCTATGTAACGGTGACCCTTAGCCGGAACAAAAGAGAACTGGTATTGCAGGTAGAAGATAATGGGCCCGGTCCGGGGACGGCCGAATTAAAATCAGCCTCCAATATCGGGCTCCTCGAAATGAAAGAACGCTGCTACATGATACAGGGAACTCTTGATATTAAACGACTGCCCGGAAAGGGCAGTTTGTTAACCATCCGGGTACCGGTGGAGGAAAAGGAATAAACAAAAAACTATCCAGGAACAGGAATGCCCGCCAGTATTGAACCTGCGGGCATTTCATGGTTTATTATTCCGGTCCCGGGCCATTGCTGAAGGGTATCTATTCCGCGAAAAAAATAAGGCCGGTTTCGCCTGAAATTTTGCAACAGCCGGAACAAATACTGCCATCCCGGATGAAAATAATCCCCAGATAGCTCCCTTTACAGATTAACAACAATTTTACCCCTTGTCTTCCGGGTTTCGATCCGGAGATGTGCCTCGGGCAATTCGTCGAATGAAAACGCCCCCGACACATGGGATATTAGCACCCCTTTTTCCAGCCAGGCAGCTATTTCCGCCATCTGGTCCCCGTCCGAACTTACAACCAGGCGATGACCGGAAACGTTCTTCTCTTTTAGTTTTAAATTAAACTCATCGCTGAAAAAAGTCAATAAACTGATTAAGCGTCCCCCGGGCCGCAGGGCATTCAGGGATCGTTCAATATGCGCCGGGTCATTTACGGAATCCACAATCACATCTGCATCCTTTACGAGTTCCTCAAATACCTGGGTCTTATAGTCAATAAATTCATCAGCCCCCAGCCCCAGAACGAAATGCTTATTTTCGCCGGAGGCCAAACCAATTACATGGGCACCCAAATGTTTTGCTATTTGCACAGCATAATGCCCCACCCCTCCCGCGGCAGCATGAATGATCACCTTTTCGCCGGGTTTTACGTTCGCATAAGTGATTAACGACTGGTAAGCCGTTAATGCAGCCAGGGTTGCGGCAGCCGCCTCCTGGTGCGGGATGTTTTGGGGCTTTAATGCCAGGTGGCTTTCGGGGGCAGCAACATACCCGGCATAAGCCCTGCCATGTCCCATAAAATTGACCATACCAAAAACCTCATCCCCGGTCCTGAACTTACGGACCGCGCTGCCTGCCTGAACAACCACTCCTGAAATATCCCAGCCAAGGATTACGGGTTGCTCATCTGCTTCCAGCTGAAGTACATAACGAAGCGCATTTTCGTTGGCACGCACAAAAACGTCAACCGGGTTAATACTGATCGAGTTTACTTTCACCAGCACTTCCTGCGCGCTCACACCCGGAACCGGAATATCCGTTTTAATCAGATTTTCAACTCCTCCTGCCTGCTGTAATACCATTGCTTTCATAGTAGTTTCCATTTTTTAAAATTTCACCAAAATTACCGGCACGGTATATAAATGACAAGTATGCACTAAAAAGTAACCTATATACCAAAAAGTTACTAAATTTGACTATCAACCCTTTAAACTGATGAAAAAACAAAAAAAATATTCCGATGAGCCCAGCTGCTCAGTAGATTTTGCGTTCAGGCGTATCGGGGGGAAGTACAAAGGGAGAATACTCTGGTATTTACATAGCAATACTATTATGCGCTATGGTGAAATCAAAAGGGCCTTACCCGATATTACGGCCAAAATGCTGACACAAACCGTGCGTGAAATGGAAGAGGATAACCTGGTGATCCGGAAAGTTTACCATGAAGTGCCCCCGAAAGTTGAATACAGCCTGAGTAAAACCGGCGCAGAGCTGATCCCGTTTATTAAACATTTAAAGGAGTGGGGCGACAAACAAATTGAAAAAGAAAAAAGAAAGGCCCTCAAATGTAACTGAACAGGAATGGGTGCCCTCCTGTAAAAAAGGGTCTCATAAACGGCATGTTTACAAGACCCTTTCCTGAGGTTTTGTGATCCGGATTGGATTATTACCTACTATATTTTAATGATACCTATTTATATCTTACTACCTGCTGAAACCCGCATGAACACTGGCATTTTGACGTGTTTGATATAAAATAAATATTTACTGAAGTATAAAATAAACTTACCCCAAATCTTGCCCCTAATATATTTAGGTATTACCTTTATAGGGAATTGTAAAAGTATCATGCGCATCAAATTTTATCTGAAGCGGCCGAAGTCAAAGACGGAAACCGCCCTTTACGCCCTGGTGAATTATAATGGCAATACGCTGAAGGTTTACACCGGTGAAGCAATTCTACCGAAGCACTGGAACCAGGACACGAATAGCGCCCGCAATACTCCAAAATTTCCCGAACACCCAGAATTCAATGAACGGCTTAACCATATACGCAGCACGATCAGCCGCGTTTTCATGGATTATAAAAACCGGAATGATCACGCCACCCCCGCCCCCGCTATCCTGAAGCCACTAATCGAAGGGGCAATGAAAAAGGGAAGTGAGCGCACCACATTTATAAGCTATTTTGAAGACTTTGTTAGCCGTTCATTCACCGGGCAGCGGATTGATCCAAAAAGTAAAATGCCCATCCGTCACGGCGTCGCAAAAGGCTACCAAACGACGCTGAACCACCTGAAGACATTTGCTAAAGTGTGGAAACGTAAACTGGACTTTGAAACTATCGATCTGGAATTCCATAAAGACTTCACAAACTACCTGACCGCCGCTCCAGTCCTACTAAGTGCGAACACAGTAGGCAGCAATATCCAGCGGATAAAAGCCGTATTGGCCGAAGCTACCGAAAAGGGTGTGAACAGTAACCGGGCGTATAAAAGCAAATACTTTGTAAAGCAGGAAGAAGCCGTTGACACAATATACCTGGATGAAGGTGAGTTGAAGGAAATGCGGGCCCTGGATTTGTCAAAAAACCCCCGACTTGAAAATGTACGAAATCAGTTTCTAATAGGCTGTTATACAGGGCTGCGATTTTCTGACTTTTCAATCCTGAAGCCGGAAAACATCAAAGATGGTTTTATCCGGATTACCCAAACAAAAACCGGGAAGCCTGTAATTATCCCGGTACATAGCATTGTAAAAGGCATACTGCAGAAATACAACGGCTTGCCCCGGTCAATATCAAATGTTAAGCTAAACGCATATCTGAAGGAATTAGGCCAACTCATGCCGTCCCTTAAAAAGACTGAAACTAAAACCACCACAAAGGGCGGCGTAAAGGTTGCAAAGACACTGGAAAAATGGGAACTGCTGACCACACATACCGCCCGCCGGTCCTTTGCTACGAATGAATATAAAGCCGGAACGCCCAGCATTACGATAATGGCAATAACCGGCCATAAGACAGAAAAAAGTTTCCTGAAGTATATCCGGGTAACAACAGACGAACACGCCCGGATCCTTCAAAGCAGCTGGACAAAACGCGGCATGAAAGCCGTATAAATAGCTATCTGAAAGCTGAAGGGCTATCAAACCTGCCGGGGCTGCGAACAGCGGCCCCACCAGGCAGGACTTTAAAAGTAACTTCTGAATTGAACATATATGGAAAATAAATTATCCTCACCTTGCCAGGCTTGTCCTTTCCGCACGAATTGTAAATATTTAGGCAGGTCAACGCATAACTGCCCACTACTTAAAGAAAACCGCCGGCAGTGGGATGTGTTAATGCATGCACAGCAAAACACTATCCCAGCCCTCTTAATGAAACAAAGTATTTACCTGGTCGAAGGGGCTGACCCTTCGACACTGAACTAATACCCAATAACATGAAATCGAATGCCGAAAAATTAGCTAAACTACTGACCGCTGCACTGGCGAAAAGCCCGGAATTGTCCAGCCAACTTTCTGAAGTCCTGGGAACCGGAAAAGCCACCAAAAGCCGCACCCAGGCGACACCTACGCGGGAAGAAAGGCAAAATCGGATAAAAGCCATGTTTAACCAGATGGCCGCAAAAGAGCAAACAAAAAAACATGAATAGCATGAAAATGAACCCCAACCACAAACCCGCAATTAGTCACATGGTCCTGTTATTTTATGTCAGCGAAGTGTTAAGAGCTGAACGTCAAACGAAGGCCGCCAAAAAGAAAACTAATATTAAAAACTAACCCCCTTTATGAGCAACACACAAGCCGCAGTGAAAGAACTACTGCAAGCCACTGACCCGGATAAAATGAAAGACTGGCTGCATGATATCCAAACCCAACTGATCAGCGCCGGATATTGTCGGGGCATGACCGACACTGGCGCTGCTGAATTTGCTGGAAATTTCAAAACTTTGCAAGACTTCTTCACTGATCTGAAAAAGACTGTTTAATATGGCAAAAAAGAAAGTACCCCCTACCCTGGACTTGTCAGCGGAGAATGCACGAACTCTCATAGCAGATTGGCATAAAGGCGTAGGCGACAGTTTCCCAAACAAACCATTTCCGGGTCAAGTGGAATTTATGTCAGTTCTTAATAGAATTGAAACAATAGAAGCCTCTACCAACTTTATTAATTTATGTATTGATGCTTATATAGAAAAAATATGGAATCCAAGAATACATGATTTAAAACAAAGGTTGTCTACTTATAAGACTAAAAGAGGAATGGCTGAAATGTTAAATGAAGAATTATCTGAATTTAAAACAGAATATAATATAGTGCTCGGTTTAACTTTTGCAAAAGACCTATTTATCACTGATGGATATCAAGCGCGTTTAAGCCGAAGAAGCCGAAATGGGATTATTGGTTGCACAATTCAAGATATAAGAAAAGGCATTAAGACTAAAGTTGAAGGTATTGCGTGGGGCGAATTTCACCGCAACATGGAAGAAGAAATCCAAAGACTACTGGAGGAGTTAGAAAATAGTAGTTTAGATTCATTTTTAGGCAATATTCACATGCCAGGAAATGCAGAAACTAAAAATCAGCCACAACCTACTTATAAAAAGATTGCATTGTTTGTAACTTTTATGAATGAAGAAACATTTTCCGAACACCCCCAATTTAAAAAAAGAAATCGTACTCATGCTGAATACTGTAAAAACATTTGTAAACTTTTCGGTTTACCTTATTCAGATAAGGTAAGGCAACAATTCAATGATAGGAATGTTAATTTTGACGATGACCAATTACGTGAAATTCTTTTCGATGTGATCCCTTTCACAACCACAACTACTCAACTTATAGAAGTGGTTGCAGATGCTTTAAAAAAACGAATCATGGTAAAACATAAGAGTAGTAAATAAAGTACCAAAAAATACAGGTACAAAACGGTACAAAACGGTACAAAATTTTATCCATTACTAAATCGGCACAACCTTCGTTTACAAACAGAAGGAATGGCCGAAGTTATTCTTACAAATATTCCCCTTGATCAGCTGGCCGCGAAAATTGCGGAAATTATCAGCTCAAGAAGCAGCTCCGCCGAACCGGTCCGGGCTGAATCCAATGTAAAATATCTATCCAGAGCTGAAGCTGCAGGGCAACTCCATGTAACGCTGGCGACCCTGGCCGCTTGGACCAAATCTGGCAAGCTGAAAGCCCATCGTATAGGCCGCAGGGTACTTTATAAAGCAAATGAACTGGAAAGGGCTTTGCTGCCAATTCGTGTAAAATAACCAGTCCACATGCAAACATTCCAAATCCATGTATCGACTATAGCGCCAAAGCCAGTAAAGATCAACGGGTTTGATAAGATATCTCCCGATATTATTTCTGAAGAGATAGACCGCCTTACTTCTGAATGCGCCCTTACGAAATATGCTGATTACCGGGTAACTGCTGAAAAGAATATAGACCAACCAGATCCGGTTATATTAATGGGTGTGGCTTCAGTTGCCTCTCCTGGTAACCTGACTGCGATCTCCGCGGCAGCAAAGACTGGGAAAACCGCAGTCTCCGCAGTATTCCTGGCTGGTGCCATTCGGCAATCTGAGGCCTGGGATGGTTTCGGCCCTGATCTGACTGTTAAAACGAATTTGGACAATCATGCAGTTATTTGCTTTGACACCGAGCAATCAGAAGCGGACCAACAATACAAAGTTAAAACAGTACTCCGGAGGGCTGGCCTTGATGCAACCCCGGGCCATTACCTGGAATATAATATCCGAAGCCTTTCCATTACCGATTATCAGAAGGTAACGGATGAGATATGTCAGGCCGCTTTTAAGAAATTCGGGGGGATTCACCTGATTATGATTGACGGAGGAGCTGACTACATTCTTTCTGTCAATGACGAGTCTGCAGCCACCTTGATCGTTCAATATTTCATTCACCTGGCCATCCGGTTCAAGTGCCCGGTAATTGTGATCGTCCACCAAAACCCGGGCTCAGGAAAAGAGCGGGGACACTTCGGGTCCGAAATCCAACGGAAATGTTACGGGCTCCTGGAGATCACAAAGTCAGGTGATATCTCCACCCTGGCCCCCAAAATGTTGAGAAAGGCCGGCAACGGGGATGTGCCCAATATCAGTTTCAGGTACTGCAAAATAGCCGGCTATCATGTACCCGTTGACCCACCCGATACAGAGCAAATCAGGGCAGAAAACGAGCGAAAAAGGCATGAGGTGATCGCGAAGGCCGTATTCGGGCCCGGAATTGCACTGACTTACGCAGATGCTGTTTCCGCAATTATGAAGGAAACAAGCAGGCAAGAAAGGACTGCAAAGTCTATGATTAAGAACATGATAGGTTGGGAACTTATCAAAAAAGGAGAAGATGGAAGACACCGGATTTTTATATAACAGTGCAATGGTGCAAAGTAGTGCAAAATGGTGCAAACCTGCACTGGTGCAATTGTGCAAAGGTGCATATGTATATAAATGCACCATTGCACTGCACAAAATTGCACTCCAAAAAGAGAGATGATAACTACTGATACATACAGGTACAGCCTTGATAAATCCAGTCGGAAATTCAGGTGCCCGTCTTGCGGTCAGAAAACCTTTGTCCGGTATGTTGATAAAAGCACTGGGCAGCACCTGGCTGATCATGTGGGCCGCTGCGATCGGGAGAATAATTGCACCCACCATTTCACCCCGAAAGAACATTTCCGAGAGACTGGAACCGAAATAAGTGACGTATGGAAGGCCCAGGAGGTCAGTCAACCGCAGGCGCCATCCATACCGGTAGACTTTGTGCCGGCCGACCTTTTGAGTAAAAGTATGACCGGGTTTGATCAATCCAGTTTCGCCCTGTTCGTTGCTGACCTATTCGGGCCCGAACATGCAAGGGAACTTCTTCTCCGCTATATGGTTGGCAGATCAAGGCAAGATCAAGGAAAGGCCTGCATATACTGGAGGATCGATACTGAGGGCCGTATAAGGTCTGGGAAGATCATGCAGTACGACAGGAAGACCGGGAAGCGGAATAAGGAAACCCCTCCATCCTGGGTACACTCCCAGCTGAAACCAGATTTCAACTTCCAAAATTGCTTTTTTGGAGAACACCTGCTGACAGAATTCCCGGGACGGACCGTGGCCATCGTTGAGAGCGAAAAGACGGCTATCCTATGCAGTTTCTTTATGCCGCAGTACAATTGGCTGGCCACAGGTGGAAAGACGGGCCTGAAGTGGCGGGAAATCGCTGCAATAAAGCCCCTGGATGGCCATGATGTTATCCTCTTTCCTGACTTCGGGAAACCTGACAAATCCGGGAAAACACCATTCACGAAGTGGCAAGAGATGGCTGATTACATAACCGGCCGGCTGACTGAATGCCGCGTAAAGGTCAGCCCGATATTGGAAAACAATCTGGAAAACGAAATGAGAGCCATCG
Source organism: Sphingobacteriales bacterium (assembly GCA_016219985.1). Classification (GTDB taxonomy): domain Bacteria; phylum Bacteroidota; class Bacteroidia; order Chitinophagales; family Chitinophagaceae; genus JJ008. The sequence continues at coordinate 70,298 of JACRJO010000016.1, forward strand.
ATCTGGATCTCGCCGACCTCCTGATCCGAAGGGATACTGACACGCAATCCGGGATTGCTCTTACAGAGGGGGAATATCCAGCAATATGGGACCGGTTAATAAAGTACCCAGAAAAACCAGGGTAATAATCCTCTCCCGATTACCTAACAACATTGTAACCCTATTATTTATGTTGTGTGGGGGAATATCTGGGGTACAGAGTCAAGACAAATTGAGCATTTTTTAACCTTTAATAAAATAAAAATGAGTACAGCAAACGAAACCGCCAACAAAGCGGATCTGCTTAAAAAAGCGGTAAAATTGGGGATTGATATTGACGAACGCAGGACAACTCCCGAACAGTTGCAAACCCTTATTGAAAATGTTGAAAACGGGCTGCAAAATTATTATTTCGAAGATGAGGCCCACACTGGCGAATCGAAAAATGAAATTTTCCAGGAGGTCCGCGTTTTAAGAGAAGCCATCAGCAAAAAGGGAAATAAACTGGTAACTCCCTTTACTATCATCGATATCGTCCGTAAAAGGGTAATTATTTCAGCCCGTGAAGTTGCCTGTATTAACAACGGCCGCATAACGGAACCAGCGAATAAGGTTTTCACGCTCTACCTGCGTCCTGGAACAAAGAAAGTCGATGACCTGGAAAGGGATATCAGCAAGTAATTCACCCCAAAATAATACTAAAATGAAGCTATTTTTTATTGTGGTATTCACCGCTATAACAGAAAATAAAAAAATTGTTCTTAAAAAGGAACACATTACTGGGGATATTCTTTTGTCCGTTGAAGAGGCAAAAAAACTCAACCGGATCGCTATCAAATCGGCAAAAAAGAAAATAAGTTCGACGGTTAATTTATTCGTTGCTAAAGGGGATGAAACGCCCATTGGTATCTAAATCACCGAAGCGTAAAACAATAACTTATGACCTACGAAAAGCGAAAATACCGCCGCCTGATCACTGAAGGCCCAGAGCCGGGGCAAAAAACCGTTTCATTTGAACTGCTGGCATTGGTTCACATTGTCAGAATAACACCCCAGGAGGCCGCTATATTGAACGCCGGACGGCTTGAAAGCAACGGCAATACCTTTTTTGAATATTTGGTGCCTGAAGGCGGGGAAGACCCTCAGCCATTCATCCTTACCACGGCCAATGCCGGACCTGGCGGGGCCGTCGATCATAAAGGGAAGCTGCTGTCTGCTGGTTTTGGAGCACGCCGGATACCCATCAGCGGGAACGGAAACGGCGGGCCCCGTCTTCATGGGCGGTCAGGATTGAAGTAAACAACTACCCCTCCCCTGCGGTGATAAGGGCGGGTAGTATTTAAAAGTCACCACTCAAAAACTTAAAAGTATGGCAGAAACAACAGTTCACACACTTTCGAAAGAAGTTATTCGGGCAATGAGCCTGCCTGACGCGGAAAGGTCGAAAGCAATCGATGAAGCCAACAAAAAAGGTGCCCTGCTACACATTAGCCCAAACGAAATAGGTGTATATGTACAGACCCACACCGACAAACTGCGGGCCGAAATAGACAAGGAATCCGAAGGTAAAAAATAACTATAAAACAAATACTAAAATGGAATCAAGCTACGAATCCCTGCACGGCGACAAAATTTCCGAATTGATAAAAAGTCATTGCCTATCCCGAATTGAGCATGAGCAAGGGAAAGCTGCTTTTAAGATATTCCGGGCATTGTCACAAGCTATTCAAAGTGGAATAGATTTAATGACATTGAACGAAGAAAGAACAATCGAAAGTTTAAAAGGACTCATTAATGAGTCCCTTGAAAAAAACTACATGTTTGACCTTTCGGATAAATACCGGTTAGACACTGAATTGCTCGAACTGGAAGCGGAATTGCCGGCAATGGAAAACAGCGTAGAGAAAAATAAAAAAAATAGTGCAACAGTATCTGGCAGAAAACCCGCCACCGGCTGATTTTATTGAAAAGTACAGCGACTTTATTCCTGAATATTTATGATAACCGGATCCGCGAAATATTATTCCGATATCACAAGGCTGCCGCTGGCTCGTTTTATAGACTGTGCAGTCGATGGCGATCCGCAAAGCCTTGTGATCAGCGGTGAACCCAGCGAAGCCGAACTGCTGGCCGCTTGGTACAATATTTCTTCAGATTATAACGACGCAATGGCAGCAGATACTCTCGTCACAATCCGGATTAATGCAGCCCAAAAGAACATCGTGAATCTGGAAGCGAAGATCGCAGCCGCGGAAAGATTCGTAGACCTTCTAAAGTCCGTTTATGTTCGAAAATTTGTCGAGGAACTTAACCGGCTAACCCAGGCGAAAATCGAACTGGATGTTACAAACCCGGATGAATATGATAGAAGCCTGATCCGCTACACACAGCGGCTAAAAGGACTAAAGTTGCACTGCAATTTAGAAAAAGCCAGGTTATCAAGACTTTTAGAAGAAATACCCAAAGGAGGCCAAAAGCCTACAAGGGAATATTTTCATAAGCTTCTTATTAATTTATGTGATTCCGCGGGGTATGATCTAAACCCGGAAACACTTTCAACATTTAGTTTTTGTGAGCGCGTCCGTCGGTATGTGAAGACTCTTGAAAATAAAAAAATAAATACCCCTAAAAAGCTACAAAATGGCAGAAGAATTAATTGATGGTTACGTCGACCGTGGAACCGTGAAACAGGACACAGATTTTATGATAACTGAATTAAACCGGGTCTACACTGAATTTAAAAAGTTGGATCAGGCCACGCTTAGCCTGTCAGCCTTGAAAGGGGGTAAGGAATTCGCTACTGCATTGGAGGAAGTCGTAAACGCTACAAAGCGATATAATGCAGTAAGCGATGATCTGCTGAAGAATATGAAACAGCAGGCAGATATCGCAGCCAAAGCCGCAAAAGCTGAAAAGGATCAGGCTGCCGCCCGTTCCACCAATGCAACCGCCGCAGCTAAAGAATCAGCAACCCGGGAAAAATCTAACAAAGAAAGAGAGAGGGAGTCAAAGCTAATCGACCAGGCGATCGACGACTACCTGCAATTATCAAAAGCATATAACGAAGCCGCTTTAAAAGCAAAGAACTACGCCTTACGTCTTGGTGAATCGCATCCAATCACAGTACAAGCCGTAAAGGACGCAAACGATATGAGCGCGATCCTGAAGCGCCTTGATGCCTCAGTCGGGCAGAACCATCGGAATATCGGGAATTATAAATCTGCTTTTGACGGGTTAGGATTTTCATTTACACAGGTTGCCCGTGAACTTCCCTCCCTAACTGTCAGTATCCAGCAGTTCGCCCTTGCGATTTCGAATAACCTGCCAATGGTAGCAGATGAATTAAAGAAGGCTAAGGTAGAAATTTCGGCACTAAAGGCAGAAGGGAAAGACGCGCCAAGTCTGTTTTCCAGAATTACCAAAAGCCTGTTTTCATGGCAAGTTGGTCTATCAGTTGTAATAACCGCCGGCACATTCCTTATAAATATGCTTCGGTCAACAAAGAAGGAGACAAAAGAGGTTGCGACTGAACAGGAAACGTACGCTAAAAACCTGGCTGATGCCAGAAAGGAAATAGCTGGTGAAGTCGCAGACGTGAAAGTATTAGTTGAGCAAATTAAAGGAGAGAATCTTACAAAATCGGAGCGCATTGCTACAATAAAAGAATTGAAGCGCATTGCGCCAGAATATTTTAATCTACTCAATGAAGAAAAATCTACTGTGGTAGACGTTACCAGGGCCTATGATGCCTTTATCGGGTCAGTCAGGAAATCTGTTGAAGCCAGAGTGCTGAACAAGCAACTGGACGAAATTGTAGAAAAGAGGCTGAAACTGGAAGATACATTGGGTATCGGAAAGTCTAACGTAGAAACTGCCGTCGTAAACGGTCGGGTTATTGTGAAAGCAATCAAGGCAACCTATTTCGAGGTCAGCGACCTTGCGGATAAACAGGCTGAATACAATAAGCTGAAATTACAGGAAGCCGAAATAGTTAAGCGACTTGCCGCGATTCAGCCGGCTAAAATGGATCCAGAAAAGAAAAAAAAGAAAGACGACTCTGCGAAGAAGGCAAAAGAAGCCGCAGACTTACGATTGCAAACCCTTTTCGAAATACAAAAAATCGAAATCCAGTCGACTATTGATTATAACAAAGCTATTGCGGAAGATGAAAGCCGCAGTTATACTGATCGGCTGGAAGCTACAAGGGCCTATCTTAACGCCTCACAAGATTTACTTAACCTTGAGGCTGATACAAAAAAGAAAATAGGTAAAAAAACAACAGAGGAACTTTTGCTTATTGATACCGAACTGGCTGACAAACTGGAAAGGCTGACTGACGAAACTACAAAAATGAGGGTTTCAATATGGAAGGATGGAACTGCCGGACTGGCTAAAGAAGAAACCGACCTGCATAAAAAGCTTGAATCAATTGCCGCTGCCGGGTTTAAAAGATTCCAGGATGAACAAGCCGAACGTATAAAGGTTCAGAAAGATGCAACTACAAAACTTTCGGAAATAAAAAGACAGGCGGCTGAAGATGAAAAGAAACTTTACCAAGAGTTATACCGAGAGCTTGCTACGCTTGCGCAGGACTTTTTCACCGCACAGCAGGATCGTGAAATTGCAAAAATTCAGGATAAGATAATCCTGCTGGAAACCCAAAAGCAGAAAGATATTGAAGTAACTAACCAGACGATATCCAATGCAGACGAACGGGAAAAACAAATTTCATTAATCGAAGCAAGGGCGGCGCAGGAAAAATTGGTACTGGAAAAGCAAAAGCAGGACGCCGAACGAAAGAAAAGGGACCTTGAAAAAATTGGGCAATCAGCTAACATCATAGGAGACATGGCAAAGGGTATTGTAAGCCTTACTATTAAAGCTGCTGAAGCAAAGGCAATGGCAGCCGTTCTTGCATCAAATCCATTGACCGCCGCGCTTGCTCCAATAGCCATTGCTAACGCCGGCTTAATTGCTGCTCAGATTCCTATTGTTACAGCAATCGGTGCCGCACAACTGGCCAGGTTATTAATACCCAGGTATAAGCACGGTAAGAACGTAGGGGACGCCTACGAGGGCCCGGCTATCGTCGGGGACGGGGGGAAACAGGAATTGATAATCCGGGAAGATGGAAGCACAGAATTAACCAGTGATAAGCCGCAGTTGACTTATGTAAAGAAACGGGATATCGTTCTGGCAGATGCCCGCAAAGCCATAGCAGCCGCAGCCATGCAGGAAACAAATAAGGCACTTATGATATATAGCGGTCCGGTACAATCTGACAACGGTATGAACGAACTGAAACAAGAGCTGGGGAAAATCGAAGCGGCTATAAAAGGGAAAAAGGAACTGCATCTAAAAGCTGGTGACGACGGTTTAACAGCCTTATGGAAGTACGGTGCAAATTCTATTCGCTACATTTCAGAAAATACAAACTGGTAATGAATACTCGGAAAAACAAAATTGAATGGCTGAAAAATATTTTTACCGGGAAGGTAAACCCGGCGGATCTTATGCCTGCTAAATGTGACTTGATCGTCTTTTACCCCGAGTTAAAAAAGCCGTTCTACTTCTTTGTCGACGGTAAAGAAGTTACCAATGATGGTTACATGGAAGCCAGCAAGCGAAACGAAAAGAATTTCGGTCGTACTAATACCTTGGAAGATAAAGATCGTTTCGGGCGGCTTTACATGGGTACAGGATCGGGTTCAAATATCCCGGACCCGCTGCCTCATTACTTTGATATAAAAGCAGAAACCCTATGATCAAAAAAACAAGAAGCAAGGCAGGTGCACCGCCTGGAAATAAAAACGCCGTCGGAAATGACGGAGGACGGCCTACAAAGTACAAACCCGAATTTGCCAAACAGGCTAATCGGCTGGCACTACTGGGCCTAACGGATAAAGAAATCGCTGCCTTTCTGGAAATAGCTGAACCGACCATTTACGAATGGAAGGCAAAATATATTGAGTTTTCTAAGGCACTGCGGGCCGGAAAGCTTGAACCGGATGGTAAGGTAGCTGCAGCCTTGTATAAACGGGCTATCGGTTACAAGTACATAGAGACACAGCGGGAAACAGCTGCCGGTAATGTGATCAGGGAGAAAAAGACAGTGAAGCACCTACCGCCAGACGTCGGGGCCGCTATTATGTGGCTGAAAAACCGGCATGGCGATAAATGGAGGGACAGAACCGAAATAGATTTTGATAAGCTGACCGATGAGCAACTGGACCGGTTTATCGCGCGAATGAAAAGCAAGTCGACCTAAACAGCCATGTTTTCCATTTTCATTTATGAAAAAAAGGCCTGGTTATTCTTACCAGGGCTTTTTAATTGGAATCAAAATTGAGCCTTATCATTTCACTTGCTTTTTCAAGTCTTTTGTTTACTTCAAGAAGTACCTTTTTCCGTTTACCCATAAACTCATTTGCCTCCGCAGTTCTTTTTTCATTAGGCGAAAAACTCATGTAAGCATTTACTAAATTATAATTCAACGATTGCATTAATTCGTAACACTCTTCAAATTGAGTCATTTGATTATTTGGCAGGTATAACTTTAATTCAATTAGGGATCGATTAAGAGATTGCATTTGCTTTGTGACCACTGTATCAAGATATACATCATTTAACTCCCTGGCAATAACTTTATGAATCGAAAAGGAATACCACATGGATTCAGTCGCACCAATTTCTTTATAAAATCCAGAAATTGCCTCTATTTTCTTTTCGTGAAAAATCAAATGTCGGGCTTCAATTTTTTTCTTATTGTGGTTTTGATACCAGGAAACGACATGCCAAACCCCCGATGCAATTAATAGAATTTGGCTCCAATAAGCAATGAATACTTTTTCTAATATTTGCATAGCTAACATTTAGTATTCAAATTCAGGATCCGGGTAAAAGTCGACCGGCTGTTTCGGGATAGCCCCCTCCCGTCTAACGTTCTTTTTTACAGCCTTACCGCTGTCTTTATACCAACCTGCCACAGTCGGAAACTCGGTACCTCCGCAATGATTAAAATGTCTGAAATAGTCCCGCAATTCGCGCGTTTCCTCCAGGTTCATCCTGTAAGTTATCCCTGCTTCTTCTATTTCGTAAAATCCAGTTCTTGGGTTAAAATACAAAGACCACAGGGCCGGGGGCATGGGTTTTGAAGGGCGTCGCATATTAGGCCCGAAAATAATAGTTAAGGCTGACAATGCCTTTTAATCCTCTGCATATTTGAAACGGCACGTACAACTATGGCCTGATCGTGCTGGTAATTGTGGTATCTTGCCGTCCACGCCATCGAGAATAACCAATCATATTCGGGATGAATTTCTGGGCAGTGCGTTGCTACAAGGCTTTTTAATAGTTCGTGTTTATTTCTTTCGGTATGTTTTTTAAAACTATACCACTCATCAAAATTTTGGAATTTCTGCGTCTTGTCTGAGCCAACTTTAGCGGAGAAAGGAAAAAGTTTATAGGAAACAAAATGAAGCGACGCATAAAATGCCGTCGTTATTGTCCAATCAGGAAATTTTTGATTTAAGACAAGCAAATTACACAACTCTTCATTATGTTCGCCGTGGTTGAAGCGCTCCCTATCTTTGGCCATAGTATCTCAAGAAAAAGCCCTCTGAATTCAGACATTTTTCATCCAAATGATCGGAGGAAGGGGTAAAATTAAAGTTAATTACAAAAGCTTCTTTTTCAACACCCACTTTTTCTTTTCTTGCTTCAATAAATGCTTCTCTGAATTGATCCTTTATAAAGTCATTTTTGTCAACAACAAAAAGAATAGAAAAGTTAGAAAAGGTATCAGCTTTTAAATGGATAGAATCTATCCCGAACCCCTTTTTTTCAAGAGTTCCTAAAAGATGTTCAGACGCATTTTTTGCCTTTTCTATATTCTTTTTAAATTTTTCCATGAATTCCCTTTTGGTTTGATCCCTTTGCTCCTTTTTCCCTTTTAAATAGGCCGCAATCAAATCATCTCCAGTATAGATATCCAGCGTCTTCCAAGAAGGGTTTTGTAAAAATTGTTTTGTAGAGTGAGGGGTCATAGTTTTTTCGTTACCCATAGTATCCGAAAATTGTGCCTTTAAGTCCTTTGAAGGAAAAATTAACAGTTGTTAGATAAGATTATGAAGTAAAAATGGGAATTATTAACGATTTCACCAAACCGCCGGAGTAAAATACCCCGAAAATGGTATATAAATGGCTTTTCTCTGACACTTTAGCATAAAAGGAAAAGACCCGGGCAAAAGCCCAGGCCGATGAATTGTAAAAGCGAAAATCAAATATAAGACTTTTCCGATCGTAACATTACCCCAAAACATTCCCCATACCCTACAATATATTGATTTTCATACTTTTAATGTGATCCGGATTGGATTCAAACCAATGACCTACTGCTTAGAAGGCAGTTGCTCTATTCAACTGAGCTACCGGACCATTTTCTTTTAATATACTCTTTCCCAACTCCTGATTTCAAATACACTTCACGTTTTCTCGCTTCTAACCTGGTTTCAAACTTTTCGGCAAAAAACACTTTCCAGGGGCGGTAACCTTTTGTGGAAAACGTCATCCCCTTATTATGCTGTTCAAGCCGTTTCTCTGTATTTTCAGAAATTCCAACATAAAAACGGCCATCAACTTCACTCCGTATTACATATACATAATACATAAATTGTTGTGGGCAGTTGCTCCCTGCCTGCCGGCAGGCAGGTATTCAACTGAGCTACCGGACCATTTTCTTTTAATATACTCTTTCCCAACTCCTGATTTCAAATACACAAATACACTTCACGTTTTCTTGCTTCTAACCTGGTTTCAAACTTTTCGGCAAAAAACAGTTTCCAGGGGCGGTAACCTTTTGTGGAAAACGTCATCCCCTTATTATGCTGTTCAAGCCGTTTCTCTGTATTTTCAGAAATTCCAACATAAAAACGACCATCAACTTCACTCCGTATTACATATACATAATACATAAATTGTTGTGGACAGTTGCTCCCTGCCTGCCGGCAGGCAGGTATTCAACTGAGCTACCGGACCAATCTATAAAAGAACGAGCGGCAAAGGTAATTTTTTTTTAGCTTGCAGCCAAAGGAAACCGCATGGATGTAAAGATCGAAGCCTCCTGGAAATCAGCACTCAAAACGGAGTTTAGCCAATCCTATTTCGGGCAGGCCGCTTTACATATAAAGACCGAAAAAGCACAGGGCAAAACAATCTATCCGCCGGGAAGTCTGATCTTTAACGCCTTTAATACTACCCCCTTTGATAAAGTAAAAGTGGTGATCCTCGGGCAGGATCCCTATCACGGAGCGGGGCAGGCGCATGGACTTTGTTTTTCCGTACAGCCGGGCGTGGCCCCGCCCCCTTCCCTTATAAATATTTTTAAAGAACTGCAGGATGATATCGGTATCCCGGTTCCCGCTCATGGTAACCTGACCCATTGGGCCGAACAGGGCGTATTCCTGCTGAACGCCTCCCTCACGGTAAGGGCCGGTGAACCCATGAGCCATGCCAAAATCGGCTGGGCGCCCTTCACCGATGCCGTGATCAAAACCATCTCAGATAAAAAGGAACATGTGGTCTTTCTTCTCTGGGGAAAATTCGCCCAGGAAAAAAGCGTGCTGATTAACCAGAGCAAACACCTGATCCTGCGGGCGGCCCACCCCTCCCCGCTCTCGGCCCATGCCGGCTTCCTGGGCTGTAAACATTTTTCCAAAACAAATGAATACCTTGTTAAACATGGGATCGACCCGATTGACTGGCGGTTGTCCTGAAAGGGCCGGAAAATAGCTTTGAGTCGCGAGCTACGAGCCACAAGCTGTGAGCTGCGAGCTGCTTAAACAAAACACTTCGTATGAATTTCATAAAAAATATAGCCGGGCGTTTACTGGCCCTCTGGGCGATCCTGACCTTTATGATCACTTTCCTGATTTTCTATATTCCTTCTATGATCACCTGGCTGATCCCGGATCCCAAAGGACAGGACCTGTTTATCCGCATCGCCCGGTTCTGGATGAAGATCTGGCTGACCCTCGTAGGCTGCCGCTATGAAATAAAAGGAAAGGAACATTTCAAAAAAGGAGAAACCTATATTGTGACCTGCAACCACAATTCCCTGCTGGATGTACCCCTCTCCTCCCCCTTTATCCAGGGCCCCAACAAAACAATCGCCAAATCCTCCTTTACCAAAGTGCCGCTTTTTGGTTTCTACTACATGAAAGGAGCCGTACTCGTGGACCGCAAGAGTGATAAAAGCCGCAAGGAAAGTTATGAGAAAATGAAAGCAGTGCTCCGGCAACACATGCACATGTGCATCTACCCGGAAGGTACCCGCAACCGCACGGACGCCCCCCTGAAGAAATTTCATGACGGCGCTTTTAAACTGGCCGTGGATACCGGGCATTCCATTCTTCCTTCCGTTATATTTAATACGCGGAAGGCCATGCCCGTGCACAAGGCCTTTTATTTCTGGCCCGCAAAGATCGGGATCCATTTCCTGGAACCGGTGCCCGTAAAGGGTAAATCAGCTGAACAATTAAAGGAGGAGATTTTCAAAATCACCTGGGATTACTACCTGTCCAGAACCGGTCAGTACCCATTGAAATAACGGGTACGGTTGATCTTTAAGTCCTGGAGCAGGGTGGACTTGGGACTGATGGAGAAATTAAAAGAACGGTTATAGCCCACCGGTATAACGTTGATGGATAACTGCCAGCAGTGCATGTCCCGGTTGATGGACATCGAAATATACTGCAGCTTCAGCGTTTCCAGGTCATAGCTGCCGCTACCGGTCAGTTTCCATTTGGGCGTCAGGTTAAAGCCCCCGTTAAATGACACCCCTCCGAGGGTGAAATCCTTTTCGAAGCCGCTGTAATCGGGTTTGATCCGGGTGACAAAGGAAAGAGAATAACTGAGACTCAGGTTCCAGTCAATATTAAAATCCACAAACTGCGAAGGGTTTTGCTGCATATAATCGAGCAGGCGTTGCTGATCCCCTAACAGGGCCGGGTCATTCAGCCGGTCTTCAACTGCCTTCTTCCGGGCTGCATCCTTTTTTGCATCCTTGGGCTTACTCTGGAAATTCGTACTCATCGATATACTACCCGAGGTTAACCGGCCCAGGCTGAACTTCCCGCCCTGCCAGGCATAGCGGGGAATATCATAACCGCGGGCATTGGTCTGGTAGGGATTCAGGCTGGTACTGGCATTGATATTTATTTTTTCAAACAGGGTCGTCCGGAAATAGATACTGATCGGGGATAAACGGAAGGAATCCCGGATAAAATCGTAGGAACCGCTGAAGCCAAACCCTTCGATCAGTTTCACCCGCTTGATGGCCAGGTCACCGGTATCTTTCCGGGACCGGACTTTCATTTCTATATTGTTATCGACCCCAAAACTCATGGCGCCGGAACGCCGGGAAGAGGTGTTGTACAGGAACCCACCCCCGATCTCATTATAATAAAGAACTTTGCCCGTGCTGTCCACCTGCGAACTCCGGATATGTGCTTTGTTGAGGTCCGGGGTATAGCTGAACCCCATCATGGGCCGGATCGTATGCCGGATGGCGATGATCCTGGATTTCTTAAACTGCACCGTTCCGAAAAGAGCCGTATTAAAACTTAGTGACACGGATCCCCGCTGGTCAATAAAGATGCCCTTGGCTGTGATCGTATCCACTTTTCTCAAGGCGTCATTCCATTGATAACGGGTGGTTCGCTGTATCCATGACTGGCCGTAACTGATTCCCGGCGCCACCAGTATTCTGCCTCCCAGGATGGGGGGAAGAGAAAGGGTAATGGGAATATTATGCTGGGCCGACCACTGCGCGGTATCGAGCAGGTAGCGGAAAAAAGGTTTCACCCCGTTCTTTCCATATGAAATGGTATCATTAAAACTGATGGAATTGCTGAATGTACCATTATAGGCGATCCCCAGGTTCTCGTACCATTTGGCAGAACCAGCCCTGTTCTTATTCTGAAGCGGGTAAATCGTGCTCATCGTAAATGCCAGGTTGGGCAGGCTGAGGTTGACCGTCCCCAGGTTATTGTTCTGGGAGTGGTTGGCACTCACGGAGAGATTATAGGGCTTATTCTTCCAGGTCTTGCTGAACGTGATGGAGGAACCCAGCAGGTTCTGGTAATTCAGGTAGGCATTTCCCGGCACCAGACGGTTATACCGCGTGGAACCTGCATTGACATTTGCGGAAAAATTGATCCCCGGCCGGGCCCGGGTGTCCATGGTATGACTCCAGGTAACATTATAGATCCGGCTCTTAAAAAAATCAGGGTCCCCTTTGAAATTCTGTTTGGAGGAACGGACCGTCAGGTTGAAACTGCCGTTGTATTTATAAATCTTACGATAGGTCGTTCTCAAACCGGCCGCCCATTCCCCATAAGAAAAGATATCCCCGGATAGCTCTGCATCCCAGTAATCATTCAGCACTTTATAATAGCCAAGCCCCTGCAATCCAAGTCCCCGGATCTCATCCGTAATAAAATTGGGTCTTAACAAACCCGAATGCCTTCCCTGACTCAGGGGATAAAAACCAAAAGGCAGGTAAATAGGAACCGGCACCCCTTCAAATTCCGGGTGCGCGGGACCCGATATGGCCAGTTTCTGGTTGATCACTTTCATTTTGGGAGTTACAAAGGCAAAATGCGGATCATCCAGCATACAGGTGGTAAAACGCGCCCGCTTGATAAACGTGGTGTTCTGGTTTACTTTTTTGACGGCTTCCCCTATTACCAGGATCTCCCCCTGCTGGGTAAATGTATTTTTGGTGAGTCCCACCTGCGATTTAAAATTATACCGGATCGTATCACTGGTAAATTCATTATCCGCACTTTTAAAATGGGCCGATTCAATCACTTTCCCGGTACTGTCTTTCCGGTTAAAGGCCGTCACCACCTGGGTGGCCTGGTCCATCTCCACTTTGGGAGCAGTGAGCGTGATATCCGTGTAGTCCGTCTTTGTCTTTCCGTAGAGGTATATCTTCTTCGCTTTGATCATCACAATAACCGAATCCGCGGCCTCGTATTTCAGGGGCGCTTCCAGTGAATCCTTTGACAACTTCAGGTTGAAGGTATCCGTCTTTTGTTTTAAAGAGGTATCGGTGCCGGGGAGTCCGCTGGTATCGGCGCCGGGAATCCGGCTGGTATCACTTTCCACCCGGTTGCTGTCTGCGCCGGGGCGGGGCCTGGTGGTATCGGCGATGGTTGTTAAAGGACTCCCAAAAAAACGATGCGGCACACTGTGAGCAGTTGTTATCCACGTTTGTGAGTAAATTATAACCGCAGTCAGTATCCCGTAAGAAAAATAATTTGACCTAAATTTGTACAGAGGCGTCATCAGCGGTAGCAAATGTAAATCATTATCTAACGGCGACCTATTGATAAGCCTAAACAATTTGTGAATTTTATACCGACCCCGTGATGCATCGTCCACCGGACGCAAAATGAAAAACTATGATCAAACGCATACTTCTTGTTTTTTTATTCCTTTCTTTTTGCATCAGTTTTTTTTCATTTGCCCCTGAAACCGGTGGTTCCCCGGCTAAAAAACAAAAAGTAATTAAAACCATCATCGTGGATGCCGGGCACGGCATCATGGAAAACGGGGGGCATAACGGGGCCCGGGGATCCTATTCCTACGAGGATGAGATATGCCTGGCTGTTTCAAAGGAACTGGTGAAAAAATTCCAGGCGGAAATGCCTGAAATCCGGATCGTGGAGAGCCGGCCCACAGAAAAGATCACCCCCATTCACCGCCGTGCTGAAATTGCCAATGAAAACAAAGGTGACCTCTTTATCTGTATCCATGTAAATGCAGCGGTACCGATCCGGCATTCTGAAGTGGTGGGACAGAAAACCGTTACGTATTATACCGGCAAAGGAAAGAACAGGAAGAAGAAGACCAAAATGGTTCCCCGTTACCGTACTTATAGCGTTCCCAACCCGGCCAAGGGTACAGAAACCTATATCTGGGGAGCCCATAAAAACGAAGACAAGGAAGTGGCCATGCGGGAAAACGCCCCCATGCTGATGGAGGATAATTACAAAACAAATTACGGGGATGTAGATCCCAATTCACCCGAATTTATTGCTCTTTCATTATTAAAGACAAAGCAGTTTTTCAAACGCAGCGCCACCCTCGCCGGGTTTGTACAGGATGAATTTGCCAAAGTGGGCCGGGTTGACCGGGATGTACGACAGCGGGGCGTGGGTATCTGGGTATTGCAGGCCACGGCCATGCCCAGTATCCTGGTGGAAACCGGGTATATCACCAACCGGGCTGAAGAAGATTACCTGAACAGCAAGGAAGGGCAAAAAGAATTAGCCGGCTGCATCAGCAAAGCGGTATTTTCCTATATTGCCTGGCTGGAAAAAAATCAGACCCCCGCACCCGAAAACGATAACAGCGGGAATAATAACCGGCACAATACCCGCAATGTATCCGCCATGCTGAACAGCATTGAGGAAAAAGAAAGGGCATTTCCCCGCTGACCGGGGCAGGCCCGAACCACCTTAAACAGGAACCAATGAAAAATGTACTGATCACCCTTTGCCTGCTTCTCGGCTCCTGCTTTCTCAACGGGACCGGGGCCCAGTCCGGGGACCGAAAGCCCATACAGACAATTATCATCGATCCCGGTCACGGGGGACTGGATCCCGGCGCCATGGGGACCCGGGAATCAGAAGCCAATATTTCCCTGCAGGTTTCCCTGAAACTGGGTGATACCCTGGCGAAAGCCTGGCCCGACCTGAAACTCATCTTTACCCGGACTACGGATATACTTCCCGGTAATAAGCCCAATAAAGATGCAGCACTGAAATACCGGGCCGACCTGGCCAATCAGTCGGGCGGGGATCTATTTATCGCCATCCACTGTAATTCTGCCGGGCGGCATCCCGGGGGCTGGAATGAACGCCGGGTGGTCGGAAGGATCCCGCGTACCAAAACAGTGAAAAAGGGAAAAAAGACCTATAAAAAAACATACTACGAATACCAGTACGAGACCGTATGGGTGGAGAACAAGGTCAGGGGAACGGAGACCTATGTATGGGCCATGAATAAGAATGATGATAAGATCCGTTCGGTGAGCAAGAACCCCGATTATACCGGTGAAATCGATTCCACTTCCACCCTGTCCCTGCCCGACCCTTCTGATCCCACGGAGAAAGCCCGGATGCTGATCTATGCGCAGAATTATTTCCGGAAAAGCCTGAACATCGCGGACATGGTGCAACAGGAATTTACGGCTGCCGGCCGGGTTGACCGGGGCGTAAAACAGCGGAATGATAAAGGCATCTGGGTCCTGCAGGCGACCGGGATGCCCAGTATCCTGATCGAGATCGGTTTTATCTCCAATACAGAAGAAGAGGAATACCTCATCAGTGAAAGCGGCCAGGCAGAGATCGTGGCCAATATCTTCACCGCGATCAGACGCTATAAAGAAAGACTGGAATCCAAATCAAAACCCGGCCCGGAGGAGGAAGAAGACAAAAAGGCTTTCTGAAGCGCTGAGCGGTTTAAAAATAATTAGCTAATTTGGCCCCCGAATGGCCTTAATCCGCCGGATCGCAGCAGAATGAAAATCAGCAACGAAACCAAAGTTGGTATATTAACTATTGTCGCCCTCACCATCCTTATTATCGGCTTCAATTTCCTGAAGGGAAAAGACGTATTCAGCCGGACCAAAAAGATCTATGCCGTTTTCAATGAACTGGGCACCCTTGAAAAATCGAACGAGGTAAAGATCAACGGGCTGCCTATCGGCACCGTTTACGACAAAAGAGAAAGGGACAAGGATGTAAGCGCCATCGTGGTAACGATCAGCCTTACCCGCGATATCAATATCCCGAAAAATTCCGTGGCCTATATCTCCTCCAGCCTCGTGGGAGCCTCCTATATCATTATTGAAAGAGGCAATTCCACTGAAATGATGGGGTCGGGTGATACCCTGGCCACCCGTACCGAAACCGGTATCCTGGGCGACGTAAAGGCCCAGATGAACCCCACCATGGCCAAGATCCGGGATGTGCTGGATTCCCTGCAAAAAACATTAAGCGGGCTGAATGGGATACTGAGCGTGGAAAACAAAGGTTACCTCAAACAAACCCTGGCCAACCTCAGCCAGGCCAGCAGTGCCCTGAACGGTTTACTCGATAACCAGAATGGCGCCCTGGCCAAAACCCTGAACAATGCCGAGGCGATGACCGAAAGTCTGAAAAATAACAGCGCAGATATTACCGCCACGATCGGGAACGCGAAGAAAGCCAGCGAGAAACTGGCCGCCCTGGAATTACAACCGACCATCGATTCGCTCAACAGCATGATCAGCGCCCTGAAAGCCACTGCTGCTAAATTAAACAGCAAGGACGGCACGATCGGCGCCCTGATGAATGACAGGACCCTCTACAATAAACTAAACGATGCCATCCTGAGTGCGGAGATTCTCATTGACGACCTGCGCACCCACCCTAAACGCTACGTTAATCTTTCTGTTTTTGGCAGGAAAGATAAAACCGGGCCATTAACTTCGCCTGCTAAAAAAGACACGGTCCCTGCAGGGGGCAACTAATGCGAACGTTCAAATTCATTATCGGAATTATCCTGGCAGGACTGCTGGTCCTCCCCCTGGCGGTTTCCGCGCAGGCGGGAAAAGAACCGGTGACCACGATCAACCCCCAGGCCACAGCGGATTCACTTACCGATATCCAGATACTTGGCTCCCGCCAGCTCACGATTTTAAAAGTGGATGATACCACCACCCTGCAGATCCTCGCGGGGAATGTACGGCTGAAACAGGGAAAAAGTTATTTCAACTGCGACAGTTGTGTGCTCAATAACGGGATTAAGATTTTTGAAGCCTGGGGCAATGTCCACATTAACGATGTGGATACCGTCAACATAACCGCCAGCCACCTCCGTTACCTGATCAATAAAAAACTGGCCTACCTCGACGGCGGGGTGAAACTGACCGATGGGAAGGGAACCCTCACCACCCCCGACCTTGAATATAATATGTCCACGGAGATCGGGATCTACAAGAATGGCGGGAAAGTGGTTAACAAGAATACCGTACTGACCAGCCGGGAAGGATATTATTATGCCAGCCTGCGGGATATTTATTTTAAACAAAATGTGGAAATGAAGGATCCTGCTTATTATATTAAGACAGATTCCTTACTCTACAACACGCAAAGCCAGACCACCCGTTTCATTGCCGAAACCTTTATCAAAGACAGCAGCGGCCGCACGATTGAGACCAAAGACGGTTATTACAATATGGCCACCGGAAAAGCGGAGTTTGGCAAAAGGCCCATTATCCGGGACGGGAAAACCACGATCACCGGTGATATCGTTATTATCGATGACAGCAGCCATACTTCCCAGGCACGTGGCAATGTGGTGATTGTTGATTCGGTGCAGGGAACCACGATCCTCGCAGGAGAAGTATTCAGGGATAATCAGCGGGAACGTTTACTCGCCACGCGAAAACCTCTGATGATCATTAAACAGGAAAATGACTCCATTTATGTTACGGCAGATACCCTGTTCACAGCCCGGTTGAGTGACCTGTATGCGTCGAAGGACTCGTTGGTAAAAGACACGATAAAAGGGGTGCAGGTAATCAGTCTCACCGATAAGAAGGAGAACAGAATGGCTGACAGCCTCACTGCCTTCCGGCCCCGCCCGCTGAATAAGGACAGCCTTGCAGGGGACAGTGTGCTGACCGCAAAGGCAATTCCCGCCCGGAAAGACAGCATAACATACGATAGCCCCATTACCGCGAAGCCCGTCCCGCCGCTTGTCAATAAAGAGCCGGTGGCGAAAGATTCGGTCACCGGGTTAAGCGCGGTACTCACAGATAAAAAGGATCCGGCAAAAAAAGACAGTACCGACCGGTATTTCGAGGCGTACCGCCATGTGCGGATCTTTTCCGATTCCATGCAGGCAGTCAGCGACAGTATGTTTTATTCTTTTAAGGACTCCGTTTTCCGCCTGTTCCAGGATCCCGTCCTCTGGTCGAAGGAAAGCCAGATCACCGGAGATACCGTTTACCTGTTTACCAAAAACAAAAAAGCGGACCGGGTGAAAGTGTACGAGAACAGTTTCCTGGTAAACCGCACCGACCCGGAGGTCTATAACCAGGTCAAGTCCATCCGGATGGACGGCTGGTTCAAACAAGGCAATCTCGATTCGGTGCGGGCGGAAGGTTATGCCGAATGTATTTATTATATCCAGGACGAGGACAGCGCCTATACCGGGATCAATGAATCCAAATGCGATGTTATTGATATTTATTTTGCCGAAAAAGAGCTGGAAAAAGTGGCTTTCCGCAGCAGCGTGACCGGCACCATCTGGCCGGTGAAGGAGAAAAGCCCTTCCGAAATGCGCTTGCAAAATTTCCGCTGGCTGGACAACAGGAGGCCAAAGACCAAATACGAACTCTTCGAATAGTTTTAACATACTTCCCCCCCGGTTTTGCATTTTCTTTAGACTTTGATGGCATCATTTTCGTTTCAGAATGAACAAATCATTCATCATGAAGAAAATCATTGTCGCCCTCCTCGTTGTGTTAACAACCGGTCTTTTCTATACCGCTTCCGCCCAGCAGTCCTATAAAACGGCCCTCGGGGTTCGCCTGAGCAGTTCCAATGCCATGGTCAGTAATGCCGTAACCCTGAAACATTTTCTCAATGATAAAATGGCCGTGGAAGGTTTGTTATCCTTTGGCGATCCGCTGGCCCTGGGAGCTTTGCTCGAATTGCACCAGCCGCTGAGTGCACAGGGGCTGAGCTGGTTTTACGGAGGCGGGGCCTACCTGGCCTTCCTGAAAACCGTAAACACCAATACGCAAAAAACAAGTACCGACCCCAATTTCGGGGCACAGGGGGTGATCGGGCTGGACTATAAATTCAACAATATCCCGCTCAATATTTCATTAGACTGGAAACCGGAACTGAATATTGTAAATGATATCAATTTTGAACCGGCGGCCATCGGTTTTACCGCGAGGTTCACGTTTGGAAAATAATTATCCTTTGGGATCTGGACGGTGAGGGCTGCTGCTGGGTATTCAGGGGCAGCCCTTTTTAAATTCAAAAGTAAAAATTCAAAAAACTTAAAGCGGGAAGAATCATTAATGGGGCTGGGACTCCTTTTCCCGAAATGCCCCTGTAAACAGTAAAAAACTTCCTTTCTGAGCATTTTTCGGGTGCAAAAGAACTGTTCAACCTGAGGCTTTTTACTCCCACCTGCACTAAAGCTTCGGTGGGCAGCTTTGAATTTTGACTTCGCCCTGCAGCGACCCTGTAAACAGTAAAAAACTTCCAATCCCAGCATATTCGAATTCAAAAGAACTTTTCGACCATGAGGTTTTTTACTTCACCCTGCGCTAAAGCTCCGATCGGTAGGTTTTACTCCCGCCTACGCTAAAGCTTCGGTGGGCAGGTTTGATTTTTGACTTCTCACACACATTGTATTAATTTAACATGCGTTCACCCCTATCCTGCAAATTTTATCAGGTTTCTGCGTTTTTTTGCAGGAATTGCGTTATTTTAGTCAGGCTAAAACTGACGGATGCTTAAAAAGGAGCGGCAGGCCTATATACTGCACCAGGTTAACCTGCATAATAAAGTCCTTTCTTCTTCTCTCTGCACGGAAATCAATGTGTCAGAAGATACCATTCGTCGTGACCTCCAGGAGCTGGCCGAAGAAGGCAAGATCATCAAAGTTCACGGGGGGGCTCTCTCCCATTCTTTCAATGAAGTTTCATTCCCGGTCAACGGGGTGTATTCGCAGCACCAGAAAAGGGCAATAGCCCAGAAAGCCGTAGGGTTGATCCAGAATGGCATGTTTGTGCTGACCAGCGGGGGAACCACCATTATGGAACTGGCCCGTTGCCTGCCGCCGCAGCTCAGGGCGACCTTTATCTCCGGCAGTATCCCGGTGATCCTTGAATACATGCATCACCCGCATATTGAAGTAATCCTGATCGGCGATAAGATCTCCAAAAACTCCAAGATCACGGTTGGCTCTGAAGCCATTGCCAAGATAAAGCAAATGAAACCCGATCTCTGTTTCCTGGGAACGAATGCCATCGACGCGGAACACGGAATTACGGATAATGATTGGGAAGTGGTGCAGCTAAAGAAGGCCATGATAGAGTCTTCTAAAAAGGTAATCTGCCTGAGTATTGCGGAAAAGATCAATACGGTGCAGCCGATCCGGGTTTGCGGGGTTCAGGATATTGATATCCTGATTACGGAGTTGCCCCCCGGAAGCCCTTCGTTAAGCCCTTTTGTTGAGGCGGGTATCCGGGTTATCTGATATAAAATTGTAAACTGCTTATTTAATAATTATATCAAAAAAAAACAGCTATGAGAAAAATTCTCCACTTATTCCTGGCTTTCTCAGTGATGCTGCTGTTGCTGCCGCAGGCCATGCAGGCGCAGGAGCGAACCGTCACAGGTACGATCGTGTCAGAGGATAATAAGACAGCGCTGGCCGGCGTAACGGTCAGGGTGAAAGGCACCCGTAAGATCACGCAAACGGATGCAAACGGGAAATTTACGATTAAAGTAGGTCCCGGTGAAACCCTGCTGGTAACCTATGTGGGGTATGTTACCACCGAAGTGAAACCCGGTGAAAGCGGCACAGTAGGCATCAGCATGAAAACGGCTGACAATATGATGGGAGAAGTAGTGGTAACGGCAATGGATATAAAAAGAAACCCAAGGGAATTGGGCTATTCTGTGCAGAAAGTTTCCGGTGCGGATGTTGCTGAAACGCAGCGGGAGAACTTCCTGAATGGTTTAGGCGGCCGGGTGGCCGGGTTAACGCTGAACCCGACCAGCGGACAGGCAGGGGCCTCCACCCAGATCGTACTGCGGGGATTCAATTCCATGGCGCTGGACAACCAGCCACTCTTTGTAATAGATGGTGTTATTATGGACAACTCCAGTATTAACGAATCCGGTGGTGGCGCTGCCCTGGGTCTGGTTGAAACTTCTGCCCGGAATATCAATCAAACCGCCAACCGGAATTCCGACTATTCCAATCGTATTGGGGACCTTAACCCGAATGATATCGAAACAATCACTGTACTGAAAGGCCCGGAAGCGACAGCTCTTTATGGCAGCCAGGCCAGTTCAGGTGCGATCGTAATCACTACCAAGAAAGGAAAGACTGATGGAAAATTCTCAGTGAATTATGACAATTCATTCCGTGTTTCGAAGTTGACCCGCTTTCCTGAATACACCACAAACTGGAGTCCGGGAACAAACGGTGTGGAGGAAAACAGCTTCACTTATTTCGGCCCGGCTTACGAGGCAAATACGAAGAAATATGACAATGTGGGGAATTTTTTCCAGACCGCCTTTACCCAAAATCATAATATCACAGCCGAATACGGAAAGAAGAATATCAGTTTCCGCTTCTCCGGTTCATTCCTGGATCAGCAGGGTATTGTCCCGGAAAACGCGTATAAAAGGTACTCGCTGCGGCTTACCAACAGTACCAAGATCGGAAAGTATATTGATATTGCACCGTCTATCACTTATATTCATAACACCAACGATAAACCCAAACGGGGAGCCGGCGGATACCTGCTCAACCTGATGATCTGGCCAAGTAACGATGATATACGCAATTACCTGGAAACAGATGGTTCCAAGAAATTACTCTACTCCCTCTCCCCCAATTCAGAAATTGATAACCCCTATTTCAATGTGAAATTTAACCGGGGCTACGATGTGACTGACCGGTATATTGCAACAATGAGTATTAATATCAATCCCTTTAAATGGCTGAGTGTTTCGGGTCGTTTTGGCTATGACCATTTTGAGTCCGAAGGCTGGTCTTTCTTCCACCCGCTTTCCTTCATACTTGGTAAATCCACTGGCGGGCAGCAGGATAATTATTACCGTAAGTTTGACGGATACAACCATACCATTACAGCCACGACAAAAAAGTCAATCGGTAAGTTTAATCTTCGCCTGATGGGCGGTACCACCTGGCAGGATAACAAAACCCAGATGTATTCCGTATTAGGCACTAACATTGTGGACTCTGTCAACAGCCAGGGGCAGATGGTAAAAGACCTGCAGGTAATCAGCCAGGACCAGATCAATCAATGGATGGGTGATAGCAGCGCCACAAAATCCACAAGCCGTCTTCGCCTGAACAGGGGTTTATTGCCTCCCGGCGGACTCTTTAACTATTCACTGTCCCGCCAGCTGGCATTTTTTGGCGAGTTTTCTGTAAACTACAAGAACCTGGCCTTTTTTACCTACTCTCACCGCTTTGAAACATCCTCTATCTTTCCCAAAAATTACAGGAACTATAATTATCCTGCGGGAAGCGTGAGTTTCATTGTAAGCGATATCCTCCCTGCCCTGAAGAAAAACAATATTCTAAATTATATGAAGCTGCGTACATCACTGGCCAGTACAGCGAGATCAAGTTCTCCCTATGCCAACCAGTCGGTATTCAGTAATGTTACCTCCAGCGGTGGAGGCTTTGCCTATGGATTCAACAACAATAACTACTTCCTTGAGCCGGAGATCCAGAGCACCCATGAAATGGGGACAGAACTCAGGTTATTCAACAGCAAGATCGGCCTCGATATCACTTACTATAAAACAACCAACAAAAAGCAGATCGCCGAAAATTTCAGGGCCAGTTATGGAACGGGATATGTGCTGAATACACTCAACGTAGGAAGTACTGAAAACAAAGGACTAGAAATTGGTATCGATCTCAACCTGGTAACGGGGAAAAGCTTCAACTGGAACATGCGGTTTAATTTCAACCGGATGCGTAATAAAGTGCTGGAACTGCCTGCCAACGTTCCGGAATTTTATATTTCCGATACCTGGGTTTATGGTAATGCCCGTGGCGGCCTGGTTACCGGCGGCCCCACAACGGCCATTACAGCCTACGGGTATGCACGCAATACAGCCGGCGATATCCTGATCAATCCGGCCAATGGTTTGCCGGTGGTGGATGCCAATTTCAAGGTACGCGGCGACCGTAACCCTGACCTTACGCTGGGATGGATTAATAATTTTAAATACAAAAACTGGGCACTTAATTTTGTATGGGATCTGAAAGTGGGTGGTGATATTTTCAATGCTACTGATATGTACCTCACCCTCCAGGGGGTCAGCAAACGCACCGATGACCGGTATACGCCGAGAGTCGTTAAAGGCGTGCTGAATGATGGTCTCCAGAACTCGGCCACCCCGACAAAAAATACAATAGTAGTAATCCCCGCTTACAACCAGTCCTATTATACCACGATGCCGGAAGAGGAATTCATCCAGAAGAATGTGAACTGGTTCCGTATGCGGGATATTACCCTGCGTTACACTTTCTCAGACAGGATGATCCGCAACCTCGGTTTCCTGAAAACAGCCAGTGTATTTATAACCGCCAATGACCTGATCTTACTGACCAACTACAACGGGGCCGACCCTGTGGTAAATGGCAATACATCAGGGACCCGTGGTGTTGGCGGCTGGGGTTTTGACTATGGAAATGTGCCTGCCCCGGTAAGTGTAAATTTCGGCATCCGGGCCGGGTTCTAATTCAATGCTACTTTGACTTTTAAACTATTTATAAATGAAAAAAACAATATTAGCGATCTCATCTGCCGCACTACTGGCTGTTTCGATGAATAGCTGTACAAAAAAGATAGATGAGGCTTACGCGAATCCCAATGCGGATGTACGGGTTCCGATTGAAAAAATCCTGCCCCCGATTATTTCCACAATGGCAGCCAACGCAGCCGGCCATGGCCCGCTGAATGATATCCGTTTCATCGGGAAATTTGTCCAGAATTTTCTATTCTGCAATTCAGGCGGTGAATGGGACCGGATGGGAAACCGTCCCGGCACCGACAATGCCGCATCCATGTGGCGTATCCATTTTTTTGATATCGGGCAGAACTGCAACAATATGATCAAATGGGGTATTGAAGAAAAAAAATGGGATTATGCAGGTGTGGGCAAGGCCATTTTAGCGTGGAGTTGGCTGACGCTTACAGATATCCATGGAGAAGTGATTACCCCAAAAGAGGCTTTCAACACCGGCGCCCTTACCTTCTCCTATGGTACGCAGGAAGAAGTTTACGCTTATGTGCGTACGTTGTGCCACGAGTCGCTGAATTACCTGAATACAACGGGTGACAATGCCAGCCAGCAAAACCTTGCCCTGGGGGACCAGTATTTTTACAATGGTGATGTAAACAAATGGAAATTGTTTGTTTACGGTATCCTGGCCAGGTCCTTCCATCATCTGACCAACAAAGCGGAGTACCAGCCGGATTCCGTTATTTACTATTGTAACCAGTCTATAATAACCAATGCAAATAACGCCACGGTTAAGTTTGAAGGTTCGCTTGTCGGCGGCACCAATAATTTCTTTGGCCCCAAAAGAGGCAATCTCGGAAGTACGGGACTGGCTACAGAGACCGCTATTCGCCAATCAGCATTTGTAGCCAATCTTTTGAATGGCACCAACAGCGCTTTCCCCGGGGTAGCTGATCCCCGGGCCATCTACCTGATCCGGAGGAATACCAACGGAACCTTCAGGGGACTTACCCCGAACAAAGGGCAAACGGTTATCACCGCCAATGACCGCCCGGAAAGCTTCCATGGTATAAGCCAGGCAGCTGGTGTGAATAATTCGACACCCACTTCGGATGATAACTGCAGATACCTGTTCCGTAACGTTTCTGAGTTCCCGGTATTAACCGCTTCGGAAATCGCTTTTATAAAAGCAGAGGCCCTGTTCCGGAAAGGTGAAAAGGCCGGTGCGCTGACGGCTTACAAGGATGGTATCCGGCTGAATTTTGAAATGCTGAAGGATTCATACAGTACCAATGTGCCTGCCGGTGAACTGCTCACAACAGCTACGATCACCAATTTCCTGGATCCGGTGCTTAATCCCGAGGTAATCCCGGCAAATGCAGGCGACCTGACCCTGACCCATATTATGATGCAGAAGTATATAGCATTATATGTTCATGGAGCAATAGAGACCTGGGGGGATATGAGGAGGTACCATTATACCGATATTGATCCGCAAACCGGGCTGCAGGTTTACCGTGATTTTACGCCGCCGAGCGGCAGCGACCTCTATCCGAATAACAATGGTAAGCTCATCTACCGCCTGAGACCCAGGTTCAATTCAGAATATGTATGGAACCTGAACGAATTGACACGCATCGGGGCGGTGGCCCTGGATTATCATACAAAAGAACAGTGGTTCTCTCAACAGTAATCATCACTTTTAAAACAACTACTTATGAAGTCAATAAAGAAATATACTGCTGGTATGGCCGGACTGTTTTTTTCCGGGGCGGTGCTGATGTCCTGTACGAAATCATTTGAGGGGAAAGTTGACCAAAATACAGATTTCAGCGGCAGTACCGTTGCACAGGTTTTCATCGCAACTGTGAATGCCTCCCGTAATTATGTGTACGTAGACAGTAAACCGGTGAATGGCGCGGCCCTTACCTCCGGGAGTGTTTTCCCGGCCACCGGGCTTGGGTTCCAGGTTCCCGGCGGACTGAGGTCATTCCTGGTAATAGATACACTGACCGCTACTACACAAAAGCCATTGTCATTTGCTAATAATATGCAGGCCGGTAAAACCTATACTATTTTCATGTATGATACGATAACAAACCCGTTGCAAAAAACGGTGGAAACAAATACCGTGGTACCGGATGATACTACAGCCCGTATCCGGTTTGCCCATTTTCCCTATAGTCCTCTTCCGGTCCCGGCCGTGGATATCTACTCAAAAAATAAAGGAGCCAATATTTTCACTAACGTGGACCTGACCTCGGTCACGGACTTTATCCCTTATGCATCCGGCATAACCGATTCTCTTTTTGTAAGAGTGGCCGGTTCCGGGATCAACCTGCAGAACTGGAGCCCTGCGCCCGCTTCCAAATACGTTGATGTGGCCATTGCCATTACTCCAACAGCTAAAAGGAGTTATACCGTGGTGTTCAGGGGCGGCTACAGAGCCACCACCACCACCAATGCCACAGTAAGGACGCTGTCCACAATGGTTAACCGATAATAGTAAAGCAGCACATAGAGAAAAGGCTGTCCCGGATACCCGGACAGCCTTTTTTAATTTTTTTTATACCAGCCTGTTTATCCAAAGAACAGGTAAGCCAGTATAATTCCGGTAATAATCCCCGCCAGGTCAGCCAGCAGCATGGTAGCCACGGCATACCGTGTATTCTTAATTCCCACGGCGCCAAAATAAACCGCGATAATATAGAACGTGGTGTCCGCCGACCCACGGAAAACAGAAGCCAGGTTACCGGCAAAGGAATCCACCCCCTGTGCATTTAACGTGTCAATCATCATTGCCCTGGCGCCACTGCCGCTCATGGGTTTCAATAAAGCGGTGGGCAGGGCATCCACCACCCTGGTATCCCCGCCAAAAAATACAAAAATATTTTTTACCCCGTCCATCACATACTCAAAGGCCCCGCTGTTACGGAGCATACTGATGGCTACCAGTAAACCCACGAGATAGGGAATAATCCGGATAGCCGTTTCAAACCCACCCCTCGCCCCATCCACAAATGCATCAAAAACCGGTGTTTTTTTATACACTGCCCCGGCAATGATCAGCCCGAAGATGAGAAGGATAATACCATTGCTCAGGCTGGTGGAAAATAATTGAACCCCTTTTGCGTCCAGGGTTTTGATATACAGGATCAGGGCGGCTATCACGGCCGAAAGACCCAATACCCATAACAGGATCACCGATTGAAAAATCCGGATCCGCTGGCGCCAGGCCACCATCAGCAGCGCCGCCACCGTGGCCCCGAATGTGGCGATCATACAGGGTATAAATATATCTGTCGGATGCTGTGATTTTAATGCCACCCGGTCAGCGATGATGATCGTGGGGATGAGGGTAAGACCGGAAGCATGCAGGCAGAGAAACATCAGTTGTGGGTTGGAAGCCGTGGTTTTATCCGGGTTGATCTCCTGCAGGCTTTCCATGGCTTTGATCCCGAATGGGGTGGCCGCATTATCCAGCCCCATCAGGTTGGCCGAAAAATTCATCACCATATGTCCCATCGAAGAATGGTTTTTGGGTACCTCCGGAAAGATCCGGGAGAAAAAAGGGCCAATGATTTTAGAAAGAAACCGGATCCCCCCCGCCCTTTCGGCAATATTCATAAATCCCATGAACAAGGCCATAATACCGATCAGCCCGATACAGAGATTGACCGCATCCCGGGTGGTTTCAAATACCCCATTGGCCGGAAGTATCCTGAACACCCGGTATTCACCGTTTGCGGATTTACAGACTTTATCCTTTCCCCATATTGCCAGTTTTTGTACGGCCAGTTGGGCATGTACAGTGCCTGGCAGGGCCGAGGAATCAAGGGTTCTTGCCGAAACCGTATCCGTATTCTTTCCGGTTACCAGGTAACTGAAAACCTGCTCCTGCCCCGGTTCAAAAACAAACCTTCCGGCAGCTACCAGTAAAGCAATAAAGATAAAAGCGGTCCAGATTCTGCTTAAAGCCATAATGTTAATTAGAAGTTTGTGGTTAGTAGTCGTCAAAATGGTGACTGACAATGAACCATTTACACACCAATAGTAACCGTATGAAGATAATAAGATTTAGCTATCAAAAGTAGAGCGCAGGACCAGGAATAAGATTATCTTTGCACACTTTTTTGAAAGAATGGTTGGGGTGAGAAGAAAGTCAGTAAAGTCGGGAAGATGCAGCACTAAACTTGAAGAGGGTTTATTTATAGAAGATTTCCTGCTTTCGGACTCTCAACTACAAACCACAAACTACTAACTACAAACTAAAAAATGGCATTACAGGCAGGTATCGTCGGACTCCCCAATGTAGGAAAATCAACTTTGTTCAACGCGGTCAGCAACAGCGCTAAAGCGCAGGCCAGCAATTATCGTTTCTGTACCATCGACCCCAATGTAGGCCTGGTGGATGTACCCGATCCCCGGCTGGACAAACTGGCGGAACTGGTACTGCCCGTCCGCACCGTACCCACCCAGATTGAAATTGTGGACATCGCCGGTCTCGTGCGCGGCGCGAGTAAGGGCGAGGGGCTGGGCAATAAATTTCTTGGCAATATCCGGGAAGTGGATGCCATTATCCATGTGATCCGCTGCTTTGAAGACGAGAACATCCTCCGCGATGAAGGCGCCATCAATCCCATCAGCGACAAAGAAATTATTGATACCGAATTGCAGCTGAAAGACCTGGAAAGCGTGGAAAAAAAGATCCAGCGCAATGAAAAACTGGCCAAAACCGACCCTAAACTGAAAGCAGAACTGGAAGTACTGGTGCAGTGCAAAGAACACCTGGAAAAAGGGAAGAGCATCCGGGAACTGGACTTGTCCAAAGAGGACCGGGCGGCCATCGCCGACCTTTTCCTGCTGACAGAAAAACCGGTGCTCTATGTGGCCAATGTGGACGAAGCATCGATGCTGACCGGTAATAAATTTTCGGATGCCCTGAAAGAAGCCGTGAAAAATGAAAAGGCCGAAGTCATTATCATGAACAATAATATCGAAGCGCAGATCTCGGAGATGGAAAACCCCGAAGACAAGCAGTTGTTCATGGAAGAATATAAAATGGAAGAACCGGCCCTGGACCGGCTGATCCATTCTGCCTACCGTTTACTGAATTTATTTACCTACTTCACTGCCGGCGTGCAGGAAGTCAGGGCCTGGACCATCCACCAGGGGTGGAAGGCCCCGCAGGCTGCCAGCGTGATCCATACCGACTTCGAAAAAGGATTTATCAAGGCCGAAGTGATCGGCTATGATGACTTCATCAGCTACGGTTCTGAAGCTGCCTGCCGCGAAGCAGGTAAACTCCGCATCGAGGGTAAGGAATACGTGGTCAGGGACGGGGATGTGATGCATTTCCGGTTCAATGTCTGACCGGCCGGGAGTTCCCCCTGTTTATTTTCCTGATTATATATTTTGATCGGAAAAATGTATATTTAGTTAACCATTAACTGAAGTAAATATGCGCTCCCATATTACTTTAGGTTCAATTCTTAACTGCTTTTCCCTGCCTGTATTCCTCCTGGCACAGGCGATTCTCATTACTATCAATGCCCAGGGGGTGGCCAGTACCGGGAACAGCCATTCCGCCGGAGCAAAACTCCCCGGCCCCCGGACGGCCAGTGAAAGACTCTCTGCCAGCCTGAATTGTTTTTTCCCGATAGACGATGATGCTAATTACTCCATTACGATCTGTGCCGATCTGCCCGACAATGCCAACCCTGACCGGGTGCATGTTAAAACCGAAACGGGACATGTATTTATCATCCTGTCGAAATGGAATGAAAAAGACAGCATTCACAGTGTGTTTGGATTTTACCCGAGAAGACCGGCCTCCAGCCTGGTTTTTAAAAACGTCCGGGCCGAAATATTAAACAACGGCAACCGGGAGTATAACGCTTCCCTTTCCCGGAGGCTGAATAAAGATAGTTTCAGGCTGGCGATGAATACGGCCATTGAACTGGCCAAAAAGAAATACAATATCAATAAGTACAATTGTTACGACTATGCGATCGGGATTTTCAACTCGGTCGCCGGAGAGAACAGGATCCCCATCCATCACATCCGTTTCCCATTTATTTTCGGGAAAGGGGGATCACCCTGCAGCCTGTACGCAGACCTGAAGGAAATACAACGCAGCCGTGCTGGATGGGCCCCGTCCATTCAATTCGGGTTATTCAGAGCGCCGGTCAGTACCCAGTAATTTTTATTTTCCGGGTTTAACCATAACCGATTTTTTTAACCTTTAAAACTACACTTTATGAGAAAGTTCCTGGTTCTGCTATGCAGTTGCCTGGTCAGTCAACTCCTGGTGGCGCAACTCCAGTCTGATTCAACCGGCAGCAAAAAGAAAAAGAAAGCCACTCATTCATTTTATGGAACCGCCGGCTTACATCTTTCAGGCATTAATGGGGACAGCGAAAGTTATGATAGCCCCCTGTTTGGTTTCCATGCCGGGGTGGGTATCCGGCTGGTTGAACTAAATGATATTTTCGGTGTCCGCACAGAGGTCATATACTCCATGCAGGGTTCTAAGTATAAAGACATGTATGCATCCGGCAAAGTGATCCTGAGCTACATACATGTACCTGTCGTGCTGCAGGCCACATCCGGGAGCGGCTTTTACGGGGAAGCCGGGGTGCAACCGGGTTTCCTGATCAGCGCCAAGGACAAGTATGGTGGCGAAACCTTCGACTATAAGGAATTTGTCAATGGATTTGATTTCGGCGGCATCCTGGGAATTGGTTACCAAAAAGACCGCTTTGGAATTGGTTTCCGGTTTGCACAGGGCTTATCAAACATCAACAAGAATGATGAGGTGAACAAGGACAGGAATTTTGTCGGTACCCTCAGGACCACTTTTGCATTTTAGCAGTATTGAAATAACATCGAAAACTGAGCATTGAGCATTGAAAATTCATTCCACAATTTGGAAAAATTCTCAATTCTCAATGCTCATTAAAACAACGCCGTCACACCCGCTTTGCCCAGGTGCACCGTTCTTGACACCCCTGATTTACGCCCGTCGTACTGGAAATTCAGTTCCAGGTTATTGATCAGCCGCTTATTGAAACCCAGCGACCAGAGAAAGTTTTTCCCGGGCAATAACCCGTCCAGCATGATATAGCTTACCGTTGTATTCGCAGTGGAATTAAACCGGATAGTATTGAATGTGAATTTTCCGGTAACCGAACTCCGTTGCAGGATATTATACCTTGTTTCGAGGTTGATGGAATGGGAAACCGATTGTTCATCCCCGTAAGCAGGCAGGTTCTTCTTCCGGTCGAATTTATAGGCGCTTACCAGCCTGAACCGGGTCCCCCGGATAAAGACCAGCGAGGGTTCAATATTAAATACATCCAGCTGGAAATTACGGTTGGCGAACTGGGGCGTGTACAGGGCATTCATCCCTTTTTTGCTGCTGAGGGTTACTGAGATTTGCCGGTTCATATTCCATCTTCCCTTTACCGACCAGTCACTGATCTTCCGGCTTTCATAACCATAGGTTAGCAGGGATTTGCCCGTACTCCGGTAATTGCTGAGATCAATACCCCATTTCGGACTGAAGCGGTTAAACGAAAGCGTATTGAGGAGGGTCGTGTTCATCGTGATCAGTACCGTATCACTGACCCCGTACTTAAAGGGATTGAATTCAAAACCACCATTGGACACGGATTTCCGGGTAGTCTGGAAGGAACTGAGCAGGTTTAATCTGGCTAGCATTTTCTTAAATCCTTTTAACCGGGGACCGTTCAGCACCGAGCGGGGACTGATATCGATCCGGTAATTAAACGTAATATAATTGGCCTTGATAAAATCATTGGTGGGCGTAAACACCCGGATGAATTTCGCCTGGTCCGGGAAAGCGGCCAGTTCAAATTCATTCAGCTGCTGGATGCCGTCCGCGTTATAATCATTCCAGGCATACTGACCCGTACCGCCGGGAACTTCGAGGTAGGCAAAATCCCTTCGTTGCTCCTGCCCCGCCCCCACTTCATACAATACGTTTCCGGTCAGCAACCCCTTCCATTCATTCATCACATATTCGGCCCGGCCCAGGATGGTCTCATCCTCTTTTTGCCGGGACAATCCACTGTTCAGCACTTTCAGTTTCCGGAAAGTGGCATTTAAATAGAACTGCCTTTTAGCATTCCCCTCCAGCATGGTTTGGAGATTGAGATTAAGACTCCGGTCCCCCCGTACGAATTCTTTACCCGACGCATATTTATCAGTCCTTGTAAAAAAGGTTAACGCATACCGGTTCTTTTGGGTTTCATCCGACTTGAGGTAGGCCGTATACACATCAAAAAAGAAAGAAGCCGGGGTCAGGGTATCCGTTATTTTATAGGTGGTGGCGCTGCGCTCCAGCGAATAATTCAGCCCCGCCCTCCAGTTGTTCCATTTTTTCAGCTGCTTGCTGAGATCGAGCGTGGGGCGGATGAAGTGGCCTTTGTTTTGCTGGTAATCAAACCCGGTGGCTACAAACTGGTTATTGAAGCGCCAGCCCTTCCAGCCTGCGGTTTGACTGACCTGGTGCTGCAACCCCCGGTAATCATCACTCCGGGCATAACGAATGACCTGGTAATTGACGGACTGGTCATTCTTACTGCGCAACCCCACACCCGCCTTAATAATATTTTCATCCACCGGTACAGGCGCTGCCAGCAATTGCAATCCCCAGTCGCGGGTAAACTCGACGTTTCGCAGCCGTTCCAGCGGGCTGAATTTCCGCTGTACATATTCATAATCCAGGTTCGTCAGCAGTTCCAGTTTCTTTTCACTATTCAGCAAACGGGTATTGTTCAGCCGTATTTTCGATGCCCAGCCCCGGTCATCCCCGTTATGTTTGGTTGAAAAAGTATTTACATCGTTGTTACTGGTCGCCAGCTCCGCTTTCACTAAGGTATTTTTTCCGGGTGCATAGTCCACCCCCAGGTTCAGTATCTGCTGCCGCTTCGGCGCTACAAGGATCTGTACCGGTTCATACTGTCCCTGCCTGACCCCTGCCACCGGTGCCAGGTATTTGTACACTTTCCCATTGGCGCCATTAAAATCCGGAACATAATCCCCGTTGCCGGCTTTCACGTCAATAAAAGATAAACTGTATTTTGCCAGTTGCGGGTCGGTGGAATAGCGGTAAAAGGAATCAGCGCCTGCGTATATTTTTTCATATAATATCTTATCCGCCGCAAAGGTATCAGTCACAGCCGTTGGATAAAAAGCGCGCTGGACACTGTCGCCCAGGTCCGAAAGAAACTGCTTTTGCCGGTTGTCCAATACCTGGTTGATCTGTGAATTACGGGCATCCGCGTTGTTAAAAATGCCGAGCCGGATCTTCCATTTCCGTTTGATCTCGAATTCCTGCGACAGGTAGAGGTTCGTGTTCAGGTAATTCCGCTCCGCGTATTCAAACTCCACCTGTACCCGGCTGTCCTTGGTGATCATTCGTTTAGGCGTAAACGTTATCTCGGCCGTATTGTAATTGATCACATAATCCTGGTCTTCCCCCCTTTGCAACAACTGCCCGTCATAAAACACCCGTTCCGTATTGGCCAGCACCACGAAGAAAAGTTCGTTATTGGGTCCCCGCAGGCGATAAGGGCCCTGGTTTCCTTCGAGGGGCTCAAGCAGTTGCCGGCTGAATTTTCCCTTGGCCACGGAACCGCTGACCAGTGTGCTGGATTGTACCGAACGGGACACCCTGCTGTTGTTTTGAAAAGAGATCCCCTGCAGCCGTTTATAAAAATTCAGGAAATAGGCCTGGTTTTGCCGGATATCGATATCCCCCAGGTTCAGCTGCCAGCCCTTCTTTTTAAATTGAAGGTAGACCTGGTCAAATTCGTTTAACTGCTGGGTATTTCCGTCGGGTTGTATGGGAATATTGTTATCGGTAATCGCCGCCTGGATTTCGATACTGTCTCCCAGCATTCCGCTCAGTTGCAGGTTAAGGGAGGAGTTCACCACGGCATCCTGCCGGTTGCCAAAACCGATCTGCCGGCCCAGGCTTCCTTCCGCTTTTAGCGACCCGAAATCAAATACACCCCGCTGCTCATTGCTCAATCCCTGGTTGAATTCAAAGGGCTTCACATAAAAATTATTCATCACGCTGTCATAATTCAGCCGCTGCGCCACTGCATTCAGTTTATAGGGAAATACACGATAGGTAACGGTGATCGTTTCCAGGTCCGGTTTGGTAATCCAGTATAAAACCGCATTTACAGGATCCAGCCGGTAAGCGGCCGATGGTACAAAAGAAATGGAAAAGCTATTGGGCACGATACTGACAGTATCGAGAAGTATACTGTCAGCCGATACTTTATATGTTTTTACCCGGAGTGTGGAACCTGGGATAGCAGGGGCGGGCACCTGTGTATAGCCAAGGAAGGAAGACAATACAAATAATAAAAAAAGATATGATTTTCCAAATTGCTTCAAAAGCAGCAGTTTAACACAAAGCGTAAAAAGGGTTGATTTTATTGTACAAATGATGCTCTTCCTATAAATCTACTTATTTTTGATTATCAATCAGATAAGTATGGCCTTCTTTCCCGGGAAACCGTATATTTTACGTCTTCTGACCTTACTGGTCCTGGGCAGCCCTTTCTTATCCTTCGCACAGCAAGATAGTTATTGGTACTTTGGGAAAAAAGCGGCTCTCGACTTTAATGTAAGCGGGAGCCTGCCCGTGCCCCGGGTAGTTAATAACAGTTCGATGGAAACAAACGAAGCTTCGGCAGCCGTATCAGATAATTCCGGGAGCCTGCTCTTTTATACCAACGGGGTGCAGGTATTTAACAGGAATCACGGAATTATGCCAAACGGGGATGGCCTTAACGGGGATATTTCTTCCTGCCAGATTGCGGTAGTGCCCCAGCCGGGCAGCGATTCCCTTTTCTACATTTTTACCACGGATGCATTTGAAAATGATTTCATGAAAGGGTATTATTATTCAGTGGTGGATATGTCCGGTGATGGCGGCCTGGGAGATGTGGTGATCAAAAACAGCCCCCTCTGGTCTTCCTGCTCGGAACGGATTGCGGCTGTCCGGCATGCCAATGGCACGGATGTATGGGTCATCACCAATGACCAGAATTCAAATATCTTCCGGGCCTGGTTGGTCACCTGCCTCGGGCTCCAGCCGGGTTTCAGTGTAGTCTCCACCGTGGGTGAACCGATGGACCAGAACCCGCTGATGAATGTGGGGGTATTAAAAGCCAGTCCCGACGGGAAATATCTTTGCCAGACCCATTTCCCGTTTACGGATGCGAATTCAAATGTGTCGAATTTTATCCAGCTTTTCGATTTTGACAATGCCTCCGGTGTGATCCGGAATCCCCGGAAGATCAGCCCCCCGGCCACGCAGTATAACCACTGCGAATTCTCCCCCGATTCAAAACTCCTTTACCTGACAAGAAAAGGCAATAAACAGCTGGATCAGCTGGATATCACCCTGCCATCGGTGGCGGATATCATTGCCTCAAGGGTCAGTTTTCCAACCGTCAACCCCTATTATGATATCCAGCTGGCAATGGATGAAAAGATCTATCTCTCCCAGGGTAATTCCCAGTTAGCGGTGATCAATTTTCCCAATATACGCGGCGCCGGATGCAGTTTTCAACGGAATGTGATCAATCTCAACCCGGGTTCAGCCTTTGTGGGCCTCCCCTCTCATATCAATGATATAGTGGCGGCCAATAACCAGGGCAATGGTTTTAATTTTACGATACTTGACAGCTGCGCCGGGAGGGTTCAGTTCAGCTCCAACCCCAGCCTGCCCGGCACCCTGACCTGGCACTGGGATTTTGGCGATAACAGCAGCTCCAATCTGCAAAACCCCCTGCATGTTTTTCCGGATCCATCTTCGCTGTATAATGTAAAACTGACCATTACTTCCACCGCTTCCTGCGGCAAACTGGTGCGCTCCCGGATCATCCGCCCTTCCGGGATGATAAAACCGAAGGCGGGTTTCACTCATGTATTTGTTTGCGATTCCGGTTATGTCCGTTTTACCAATACCAGTACCGATACCACGCAGCCCGGTATCCGCTTCCTGTGGGATTTCGGGGATAATAACAGCTCCGGCCAGGTCAATCCGAGGCATGCCTATGCGCAGGATGGAGACTACCCGGTGAAACTGAAAATCATTACCGGCAGCCCCTGTACTGATGATTCGGTCAGCTACCTCGTCAGTTTTTCCCAATTCAGTATTGATGTCACACCCGATCAGACCATCCATTTCGGTGAAACAACCGGGCTCAACACGGATCTGGCAGCAGACAGTTATGATTGGTCACCCGGAAAATGGCTCAGTGACAGTACTATCCGCAACCCGGTGGCCGCTCCTTTTGAAGATATTACCTATACATTGATCGCCACCCGTGGAGGTTGCACAGACACAGACACGGTCCGGATCACCGTAATCCAGAACGATTATATTTATATGCCCACCGGCTTTACGCCCAACAGTGACGGGAAGAATGACCAGATCAGCCCCCTGATCAACGGAAGAATCACCTTGAAAGAATTCAGCATTTTTAACCGGAACGGGGAAAGAGTATTTACCAGCACCCGGCCCGGTGAAGGCTGGGACGGGCGGACCAGGGGTGCCGTTCAAAACGCGGGGGTATATGTCTGGGTCCTGAAGGCCATTGATGTTAACGGTACCCTCATCAGCCGGAAAGGAACCCTTACCCTGATCCGCTGACCGCTAAACAATTTCCCGGGATGAAAAAAAACAGGTTCCTGCTTTTCGTTTTCTGCCTCCTGCAGCAATTTCTTTATGCACAGCAGCCTGTTGTTCAAAAATTAATAATTCCCGTAAAAAAGAACCGGCTCTCCGCGGGACCTTCCTTCCCGCTGGGGCTTTTCGCTTCCACCCATTCCCCGGGCATAACGATTAGCTATATTCGTATAATGGGCAGGCCGGCAAATGAACCTGCCACCAGGAGGCGGGAAACCGGGTTTGCCTTCAGCAGCAGCCTCTATCATTTCTTTGGCAGAAGTGAGAGAGCGGGCAGCAGTGATTTCAGGTATCCCGGCTATTCTGTGCTGGATCTGCAGGGAGGCCTGACCTGGGCACCACTGAGCCGGGGATTTTTTTGCCTGTCCCTGGGTCCGGGATTGGACTGTTATGGCGGTCATTACCGGTTCATCATTGCAGGGGGTCTTCAGGGAAGTTATCCGCTCAGTCCAAAAATCAGTATCCGTCCCGGTCTCTCTTTTATAAAGGAACCCGGGACGGATGCATTATGGATCGCCACAATCAAAGCGGGTATGGCTTTCTGAATTGCATTATTTATTCTGTAATTCCTTCCAGGGCGGTAAAAAATGCATATTGCAGCGCCACATCCTTTAAATAGTCAAAACGACCGGATGCCCCGCCATGCCCCGCTTCCATATTCGTCTTAAACAGCAGCAGGTTTTTATCCGTCTTCATCACCCTTAAGCGGGCCACCCATTTGGCCGGTTCGAAATACTGCACCTGGCTGTCGTGCAGCCCGGTCGTCACCAGCAGGTTCGGGTAATTCTTTTTCTCCACATTGTCATAGGGAGAATAGGACTTCATATAAAAATACGCTTCCTTATTGCCGGGGTTGCCCCACTCATCGTATTCATTCGTGGTTAAGGGAATGGAGGGGTCCGACATGGTGGTAACCACATCCACAAAGGGTACCTGGGCCACTACGCCATTCCAGAGACCGGGTGCCATATTCACGACAGCCCCCATCAGTAATCCGCCGGCACTGCCGCCCATGGCATAGAGATGACCCTGCGATGTGTATTTCTCCTTCACCAGGAATTCGCCGCAGTCAATAAAATCTGTAAACGTATTTTTCTTTTTAAACAACTTGCCATCTTCATACCATTGCCGGCCCATTTCCTGCCCGCCACGGATATGGGCAATGGCGTAAACAAAGCCCCGGTTCAGCAAGCTCAGCCGGTTGCTGTTAAAACTGGCATCCATACTGGCCCCGTACGAGCCGTATCCATAGAGTAACAAGGGGGCTGAGCCGTCTTTTTTAGTACCTTTCTTATATACAATGGAAACCGGCACTTTCGCACCATCACGGGCAGTGGCAAATACCCTCTCTGTCAGGTAATCGTCTTTATTGAATCCCCCAAGAACCGGCTGTTCTTTCATCAGCTTTCTGCTCTTTGTATTCAGATCATAATCATATACCGAATTGGGCGTGGTGAGGGAGGTGTAATTATACCGGAACGTGGTACTGTTAAACTCCGGGTTGGCGCCCACATAAGCCGCGTAAGCCGGCTCCCCGAAGTCAAGGTAATGCTCTTTCCCGGATACCACATCACGGATACGCATCTGCAGCAGTCCCTCTTTTCTTTCGGTAATCACCCAATGATCTTTGAACACTTCAATATCTTCCAGGAGCACATCCGGGCGATGGGCAATCACTTCTTTCCAGTTTTCTTTCCCGGTCTTATCCACCGGGGTTTCCATCAGCCTGAAATTCTTGGCCTCCAGGTTGGTGCGGACCAGGAATTTGCTTCCCCAATGTTCAAAACTGTACAACATATCCTTTACCCGGGGTTGAAAAACCCGGAACTTACCATCGGGGTTGCCGGCTTCCAGGATCCGGTATTCGCTGGACAGGGTGGCGCTTGAGTAGATCACGATATACGCCTTTGATTTGGTAGCATAGACCCCTATGTAATTCGAAGGATCCTTTTCTTCATATACAACCGGGTCCGTCGAAGCCTCCGTTCCCAGTTTATGTTTACGGATCTTCTCCGAAAGCAGTGTTACCGGGTTATTGGATGTATAAAACAGGGTTTTATTATCGGCTGCCCAAACCGGGTTGCCGGCCGTGCCCGGGATCTCATCTTTCAGGACTTCCCCGGTTTCCAGGTTCTTCACATAGAGCGTGTACTGGCGGCGGGATAGTTTATCAATCCCGTAGGCAATCAGTTTATTATCCGGGCTTACATTGAAACCGGATACCGAAAAATAGCCCGAACCCTCCGCTAACTGGTCCACATCAAGCAGTATTTCTTCCGGGGCTTCCAGGTTTCCTTTCTTCCGGCAATATTTGTAGTACTGCTTTCCTTCCTCGGTACGTGTGTAATAATAATACCCGTTATTCAATACCGGCACCGATTCATCTTTCTCCCTGATCCGTCCTTTCATTTCGGCGAAAAGGGCCTGCTGGAAGGCTTTGGTTCCCGACATCATTGTATCGAGATAGGCATTTTCCGCTTTCAGGTAATCTACCACCCGGGTGCTGTCGGGCCCCTTTTTGAAATAATCATTCATCCAGTAATACTCGTCCATGCGGTTATCCCCATGGGCGGTCAATACCGTATCTTTTTTATCTGCCACCGGGGCCTTCACCCCTGCGGGCCATTGAACGGGTTCTTTTTTCACTTGGTTATTTTTACAGGAAACAGCCAGTACAGAAAAGCCGGCTGCCATTAAAAATGCGTATTTCATACAGCGGTTTAAGATACTGAATGTACGAATACCGCCTGAAACGGAAAAAGCCCTTTGGACAAAGGGCTTTATAGTTATTTGAACTGTTTTTACTCTGTTACCAGTCCGGCCATGATATATTCCCGGTTGAGGCGGGCTATATTCTCAATGGAAATTCCTTTGGGACAAACCGCTTCGCAGGCGCCGGTATTCGTACAGGCTCCAAAGCCTTCCTTATCCATCTGGGCCACCATATTCAGGGCCCGGCTTCTGCGTTCCGGGTGCCCCTGCGGCAATAAGCCCAGGTGGGTCACTTTGGCAGAGAGGAAGAGCATTGCGGAAGAGTTCTTGCAGGCGGCCACACAGGCACCGCAGCCGATACAGGCGGCGGCGGCAAAAGCGGCATCCGCCATATCTTTCTGCACCGGGATGGCATTGGCATCCACCGGGCTTCCCGTGTTGACTGAGATATACCCCCCGGCCTGGATAATACGGTCAAAAGAGGAACGATCCACCATCAGGTCTTTGATCACCGGGAAGGCATTGGCCCTCCAGGGTTCGATCACGATCGTGTCCCCGTCCTTATAGGCCCGCATGTGCAATTGGCAAACCGTATTCTTTTCCCAGGGTCCGTGCGGACGGCCGTCGATATACATGGAACACATCCCGCAGATCCCTTCGCGGCAGTCATGATCGAAAGCGATCGGATCTTTCCCTTCGCGGATGATCTCTTCGTTGAGCACATCGATCATCTCGAGAAAGGACATTTCAGATGAGATATTCTTTACCGGGTAGGTATCAAAACGCCCGGGCTCATTTCCGTTTTTCTGCCTCCAGACTTTCAATGTAAGATTCATAGTGTATTGCTCCATAATACTTTAATTTGACAATTTAACAATCAGACAATTCGCCAATTAGCGGATCTTACTTGTCGAAATTATTTTAGTTATTATTTTATCGATCTCCTGCAATTTCTCAATCAGTTCCTTACAATCCGGATAATGCTTTGATTCATTACAGAGTATCAACCAGTATTTTGTCTCTTCCATTTCCTTTGCAGCAATCTTAAACTTATGAATAAAATCAGGCTTACTCTCTGCATTTTGCGCTTCATGTACATTCGCGCCAATGGAGGTTGCTGCTCTTAACAATTGCCTTGCAATTACATACTTCTTATCTCTTTCCAGCAATTCAGCATATTCTATTGACAGTAAAGAAAACTCAATCGTCTTTTTTAACATGATATTTTCTTTGGGATCCCCCATTATCAAATTGTCAAATTGCCGAATTGATCCATTATTTATAACTTCTTTGCGTCGGCTTGGCTACTTCAAAAATCAATTCCTCTTTATGCAATTCCCAGTTGCTTTCGCCCTTGAATTCCCAGGCTGCCACATAAGAAAAATTAGCGTCATCCCGTTTGGCTTCTCCTTCTTCGGTCTGGCTTTCCTCGCGGAAGTGACCGCCGCAACTCTCCTTGCGGTTCAGGGCATCGCGGCACATCAGTTCACCCAGTTCAAAAAAGTCAGCCACCCGTCCGGCCTTATCCAGCTCGGGGTTCATTTCATTGATCGCCCCGGGGATCTTCAGGTCACTCCAGAATTCTTTTTTCAGTTGCTGAATCTCCGTGATGGCTTCTTTCAGCCCCTGTTCATTCCGGGCCATTCCGCATTTCTCCCACATGATCTTGCCCAGCCGCTTATGAAAACTTTCAACGGTTTGTGTTCCTTTAATATTCATCAATGTACTGATCCGGCCGGCAACAGCATTCTCTGCTTCCACAAAAGCCGGGTGATCGGCAGGAATGGGTTTGGTGGCGATATCATCGGCCAGGTAATTCCCGATGGTATAGGGAATCACAAAATACCCGTCGGCCAGTCCCTGCATTAACGCAGAAGCCCCTAAGCGGTTAGCTCCATGGTCGCTGAAATTGGCTTCGCCCAGGCAATAGAGGCCTTTTACATTCGTCATCAGTTCATAATCCACCCACAGGCCACCCATGGTATAGTGAACAGCCGGGTAAATCCGCATCGGTACTTCATAAGGATTTTCGCCGGTGATCTTCTCGTACATATCAAACAGGTTGCCGTACTCTTCCTTCACCACTTCCTTTCCCAGGCGGATCAGGGTCTCTGTATCAGGGTTCTCAATACCATGTTTGTTGGCCTCTGCCCTGCCGTATTTATTGATGAGATTATATTTGAAATCGAGGTAAACGGCCTGGCCCGTTGTACCCACGCCATAACCGGCATCGCATCTTTCTTTGGCGGCACGGGAGGCCACGTCACGCGGAACCAGGTTCCCGAAAGCGGGGTACCTTCTTTCTAAGTAATAATCCCTTTCTTCTTCCGGGATATCGTTGGCTTTTCGTTTATCGCCTTTTTGTTTGGGGACCCAGATCCGTCCGTCATTCCGCAGGGACTCAGACATCAGGGTCAGTTTGCTCTGGTGATCACCGCTTACCGGGATACAGGTGGGATGGATCTGCGTAAAGCAGGGATTACCGAAGAAAGCGCCTTTTTTATGGGCCTTCCAGGCAGCCGTTGCATTACTGCCCATGGCATTGGTGGAAAGATAGAATACATTCCCGTAACCGCCGGTGCAAAGCAATACGGCATGTCCGAAATGTTTTTCCAGTTCCCCGGAGACCAGGTTGCGGCAAATGATCCCTCTTGCTTTTCCGTCAACGATCACCAGTTCCAGCATTTCGTGGCGGGTGTACATTTTTACATTCCCGAGTGCCACCTGTCTTTCCAGGGCCTGGTAAGCGCCAATCAGCAATTGCTGGCCGGTCTGTCCCGCTGCATAAAAAGTTCTTTTTACCTGGGTACCGCCGAAAGAACGGTTATTCAGCATTCCGCCATAATCGCGGGCAAAGGGCACGCCCTGCGCCACGCACTGGTCAATGATATTCACGCTCACTTCCGCCAGGCGGTGCACATTGGATTCGCGGGCGCGGTAATCACCCCCCTTTACGGTATCATAAAATAAACGGAAGACGGAGTCCCCGTCATTCTGGTAATTCTTGGCGGCATTGATTCCCCCCTGGGCCGCGATGGAATGCGCCCGGCGGGGTGAATCCTGAAAACAATAGGCTTTTACCTGGTAACCGAGCTCACCGAGGGAAGCGGCAGCGGAAGCGCCGGCCAGGCCCGTACCCACCACGATCACTTCAAGTTTACGCTTATTGGCCGGGTTCACCAGTTTTGCATGCCCTTTATACTCCGCCCATTTTTGTTCTAAAGACCCCGAAGGAATTTTTGAATCTAACATAACCAGTGATTACTTATTATGATATGAAGAAATTTCGTCAAAACTTAATACCTATAACTTACTACTTTCAAACCCAGCCAAAATAAAAACTCAGCGGCATCAGCGCAAAAGCCAGGGGCACGATAATGGAAAAACATACCCCGATACCGTTCAGGAGTACCAGGTATTTTGAATTGCTCACCCCCAGGGTTCTGAAAGCGCTTTGAAAACCGTGCAGCAGGTGCCAGGCCAAGGAAATACAGCCAAGCAGGTATAAACCCACCACCCATTCCTGCCGGAATACGACCTTCATCTTTTCGTAGAGATTGATCTCCTCTCCTAATAAAAAGCCCTGGCTAGAACGGTTGGGTAACCAGAAATCAGAGATGTGCACCACCAGGAAGAGCAGGACCAGGGTCCCGAGGATTCCCATACTGCGGCTGTACCATTTGCTGCCTTTGTTTCCCATCGCCACAGCATATCCCTGTTTACGCTTACTGCGGTTCTGGAACTCCAGCATCAGCCCCTGGATGATATGCAATAAGATACCGGCAAAAAGGCCGATCTCGAGAATACGGGGGACTATATTGGACCCCATAAAATGAGCCCCTTTATTAAACATTTCGCCATCGTCCATGGCCCAGATACAGGCATTCAGGCCCACATGTACAATTAAAAAAAGGATCAGGAAGATTCCCGTCAGCGCCATTATCCACTTTTTTCCTACGGAAGATGTAAACAGTTCAGACCATTTCATAAGCAATGTACTTAGGGAGAGTAATCAAAATTTCGGCAAAAATACTACCCCGCAGGCAAAAACGGGCAAAAGTTTTCCTGATACTGATCAGGAACTGCGCCCTAAACCGTCATTCATTCAGCCGGGCAGATAAGCTGTTATCTATTTTTTTAAACAGGTGATAGGGCTTATAGGTACGCCAGTTGTCCAGTTCCATCAGTTCCACATAGCGGTTCAGGCGGGCCTGTTTGAAATCATACTGTGTCTGCTCCGGCATGTTTAAACAAACGATCCAGCCGTTTTCATCCGAAAGCTCCTCGTACAATTCTTCGTAATAATCCTTCCCGTCGCTGTGGTAATTCAGCACATTCTCCCCTACCAGGATAAATTTGTGTATCCCCTCAAACATGAATTTTTCCAGCACTTCCCGCTTGAGTTCCATGATATCGTTTTCGATCGCATCGTTCCATTCACCGATCAGTTCAATGACCGCATACTTCTCC
This sequence comes from Sphingobacteriales bacterium, assembly GCA_016219985.1. Taxonomy (GTDB): domain Bacteria; phylum Bacteroidota; class Bacteroidia; order Chitinophagales; family Chitinophagaceae; genus JJ008. The sequence continues at coordinate 113,798 of JACRJO010000016.1, forward strand.
TCGTAATCGGCCAGTAATACTTTGAGGTAAAGGGTCCGGCTGCCAAAATCATCCCACTGCGGATGGATATAATAATTGTAGACGGTCAGGGAAAATTCAAATTCGGAATAGGTCCGGCCAAAAAAAGGGGATTGCCGGTCTTCCTCGCTGATATAAATATGCCGCCAGTTATAAAAGGGTTCTATATACTGCATAGTCCTGTCTTCCCTGCAAAGATAAGCGGGGGGAAGAACGCCGTAAAAGGGTTTACTGCAGGAGGTAAGATTTTAACTGATCAAATTCAGGACCGATCACCTGGCTTTTCTTCTCCCGGTTCATGATCTCTTTTACTGTATCCGGAAGGGCGACGGGTTCTCCCGTAATCCGCTCCACAGCCTCCGGGAATTTTACGGGGTGGGCTGTTTCAAGGAAGATCCCCTTTTTGTCTTTGTGTTCCTGCAGGTATCGTTCCAGGGCCAGGAATCCCACGGCCCCGTGCGGGTCAGTGAGGTACTGGTATTTTTCCAGGACTTCTTTAATAGTGGCTTCTGTTTCCTGGTCCGTAATGGTACAGGCAGATAAACAGCTTTTCAATTCCGGGAACCGGTGTTGGAAAATCTCCAGGATGCGTACAAAATTGCTGGGGTTCCCCACATCCATGGCATTGCTCAGGGTGGGCACCGCTTTTTTGGGCTTTAGTTCCTGTGTTTCCAGGTAATCGCTCACGATATCGTTCACATTGCAGGCCGCGATAAAATGGCTGATTGGTAAACCGGATTGCATGGCAAGTATCCCGGCACAGATATTTCCGAAATTACCGCTCGGAACCGAGATCACGGGCGGGTTAGTCTTATCCTTCCATTGTTTGTACGCGAAAAAATAATAGAACTGCTGCGGCAGCCAGCGGGCCACATTAATGGAATTGGCTGAAGTAAGGAATCGCTGTGACGTCAGTTCCTGATCGGCGAAGGCCGCTTTCACCATGGCCTGGCAATCATCGAAGGTACCCAGCACTTCCAGCGCATGGATATTGCCGCCCAACGTGGTGAGCTGCTTTTCCTGTACCGGGCTGACTTTCCCGGAAGGATAAAGGATTACCACGTCCACTCCTTCCACCCCATAGAATCCATTAGCCACCGCACCACCGGTGTCGCCGGAAGTGGCGACGAGGACGGTGACAGTGGTCTGGCCGCTCTTAACGGTCTGGCCGCTTTTAATGGTCTGGCCGCTTTGAGCGGCCTGACCGCTAAGGGCCGCTGCGAGGCAGCGGCTCATAAACCGTGCCCCGATATCTTTAAAGGCCAGGGTAGGCCCGTGAAATAATTCCAGGGATGAAATCCGGTCATTTACCTGCACCAGCGGGATGGGGAAATTAACCGTTTCGCTGACGATTTTCCGCAATACAGCTTCCGGGATTTCGGCCCCCACGTAAGGCGATATCACCCGGTATGCAATTTCCTCATTGGAATATTGATCAATATGCTCAATCAACTCCCGGTCCACCTGCGGGATATATTCGGGAAAATACAAACCCTTATCCGGCGCCTGGCCCTTGATCGTGGCTTCTGTAAATGATACCGGATCTGCTTGCTTATTGGTACTGTAATATTTCATCTGCTTTTAAAATTTCACCCTTGGGTTCCTGTTTTTTTATCTTGTCCCCCCGGGGCTATAATAATATCACCCCTCTCGCCTCGCTAAGCAGGCGCAGCGGGCTCGCCTCGCTAAGCAGGCGCAGCGGGTCGGGGTTCTGACTACTGCCTACTCTCTACTCACTACTGCCTACTACCCATCTTCCCAAAGAATACGGTAACCCATTCATTTCCCCACCGTCACTTAGAAGGCCCCACTCACCATTCACCATTCACCATTCACTATTCACCACTCACCACCTCCACCCCCTTCTTATTAATCGTCGTCACATAGGTATTAAAATCAATCCCGATCCTCGTGTACACATCTTTCATCACGGTTTCCACGACCCGGGCATCTTTTTCATTCCGGCTCAGCATAAACACGGACGGGCCCGAACCGGAGATACCTCCTCCCAGCGCGCCGGCCTCCTTGCATTGTTTTTTCACTTCATCAAAGCCGGGGATCAGGATACTGCGGACGGGTTCAATGATCACATCTTCGAGGGACCGGCCGATCAGGTCATAATCATTTTTCATAAACCCGGTGACCAGTCCCGCAATATTTCCCCATTGACGGATCGCGTCTTTCAGCAATACCTGTTGCTTCAGGATCTGGCGGGCATCGGAGGTCCTGACCTCGATCTGCGGATGTACCACGGTGACAAATAAATCAGGGGATGGAATGGAAACGATATCCAGGGGGTGAATAGAACGAATCAGGCTGATCCCCCCGAGAATACAGGGGGCAATATTATCCGCATGCTTTACACCCGAGGCGAGTTTTTCGCCGTTCATGGCAAACTGCACCACTTCATCCGGGCTGAAGAGATTTCCCAGCAAAAGATTAGCCGCCACGGCCGCCCCGGCCGCGCTGGCGGCACTGGAACCAATACCGCTTCCGGGTTTGATATGTTTTTCGATCGTGACGTCAAACCCAACCGGCTTTTCGAGTTTCTCTATCATCGATAAAAGTACCACCCCGGCCACATTCCGCTCCGGCTCGGTGGGCAGGTTATAGTTATCCCGGTTATGAATGATCACTTCGGGTTTATCCAGCAACCGCAGTTCCATGATATCCGAAGGTTCATTCAGGGCCAGGCCCAGGATATCAAAACCACAAACGAGGTTGGCAACGGTTCCGGGACATTTTACTTTAATACGGTTCATACATAATAACTTTTGCCCTTCTGATTTCTTATTCCTTACTGCTGGTTTCTTATTTCTTACTGGCTCTTATAATATCCGCAAACACCCCGCTCGCTGTTACTTCTGCCCCGGCACCGGCCCCCTTTACCACCATGGGCTGCTCTTTATAGCGATCGGTATAAAACAGTACCACATTGTCCTTGCCATATAAATGATAAAGGTCATGCTTAGGATCGATATGCTGCAGGCCGACGGATGCTTTCCCGTTTTCAAAAGCGGCCACAAACTTGAGCTTGCATCCCGCCGCATTGGCCTTTTCCACCAATTGACGGAAATGCGCCTCTTCTTTGGCCATCGCTGCATAAAAATCATCCACACTGCCTTTCATACAGGATTCCGGCATAAAGGAATTATTCGAAATGTCTTCCATCTCTATTTTATGTCCCGCTTCCCGGGCCAGGATCATGATCTTGCGCATCACATCTTTCCCGCTCAGGTCGAGGCGGGGATCGGGTTCTGTATATCCTTCGTCCTGGGCCTGCTTCACCACATCGGCGAATTTCCTTGTTCCGTCATAATTATTGAACACAAAATTCAGGGTGCCACTCAGTACCGCCTGCATCCGGTGTATTTTATCCCCGCTGCTGATCAGGTCATTGAGCGTGGCAATGATCGGCAGTCCCGCTCCCACATTGGTTTCAAAGAGAAACTGGCAATTGTATTCCCGGGCCAGGTCTTTCAGTTTTTGATAATTACTGAAGGCGGAAGAAGCCGCCACTTTATTACAGGCCACCACGGAAATACTTTTCTGCAGCAATTGCTCATAGACAGCCGCCACTTTATCACTGGCGGTTACATCCACAAAAATGGAATTGCGCAGGTTACGGCCCAGTATCTCTTCCACAAACTGCTGCAGGTTCGCCGGTTGCCCGGCTTCCAGTTTTTCCTGCCAGCCTGCCAGTTCAATACCATCCTCACGGATCAGCATTTTCCGGCTGTTGCTCAGTCCCGCGATATTCACCTGCAGGTTTAATTGCTGCTGCAGGAACCCGGCCTGCTGCTGTAATTGCCCCAATAATTTGGCCCCCACATTCCCGGTACCGGTAATAAAGAGATTGACCTGTTTATAGGTGGTTTCAAAAAATTCTTCATGCAGGACATTTATCGATTTCCGTACATCCCGGGTGGCAATCACCGCCGAAATATTCTTTTCGGAAGATCCCTGCGCGATGGCTCTTACATTGACCCCGTTTTTCCCCATGGCGCTGAACATCCGGCCGCTGATCCCCGGGTGACTCTTCATGTTTTCGCCCACGAGCGCAACGATTGACAGTTCCGGTTCAATCTGCAGCGGCTCTACCTTCTGCAAGGAGATCTCATTGGCAAATGCAGCATCCACTGCCTGCTTGGCCCTCGCTGCTGAACCGGAATCGATACCTACACAGATCGAATGCTCGGAAGAACTTTGCGTAATCAGGATGACATTTATTTTTTCGCTGCTCAGTGATTCAAATAACCGCTTGGAGAAACCGGGAATACCGATCATGCCGCTGCCCTCCAGGCTGATCAGCGCAATATTATTGATACTGGAAATACCCCTGACGATATCCCCTCCTTTCGCTGACACCGATTCGATAAGGGTGCCTTCATCCGCGGGGGCAAAAGTATTCTTGATCCATACCGGGATACCCTTCCCCATCACCGGCTGGATGGTGGGCGGGTAAATGACCTTGGCCCCGAAATGCGAAAGCTCCATGGCTTCCTGGTAAGAAATGCGGGGAATGATACGGGCATTGCTGGTCAGGCGCGGGTCAGCGGTCATCATCCCGCTTACATCCGTCCATATCTCCAGTACGCTTGCATTTATGGCTGAAGCAAGGATCGCGGCGGTAAAATCGGAGCCGCCCCTTCCCAGCGTGGTGGTAATACCCTGGCTGTCGGCCGCAATGAAACCGGGCACTATATACAAGGAAGCAGGAGTCCTGCTGAAATAATCAGCTACTTTCTTTGCAGTCTCCCTGAAGTCCACTTCGGCGGCGGTGAAACCGGAATTGGTCAGGATCAGTTCGCGGGCATCCTTCCATCGGGCAGGAACAGCCGCCGCATTGAAAGCCGCTGCGATGATCTGTGAGGAAAGCCATTCGCCGTAACTGGCGATGCGGTCCTTGGAGCGGGCCGTCAGTTCCCTTAACAGGTAAATGCCATTGCAGATATCCTCGATCTCGTTGCAGGCCTTTTTCACCAGGCTCAGCAACTGGCTTTGTTGTGCCACCGGCAGCAATTGCTTAACGGCATCCAGGTGCCGCTGTTCCACCACGGATAATTTTTCTTTAAATGATTCGTCCCCGTCAGCCGCCAGCGCCGCCGCACCCAGCAAAAGATCCGTAACGCCGCCTAACGCGGACACCACCACCACCGTTGATTCTTTTTTGACAGTTCCTGTAACGATCTCAATGACCTTATTGATATTGGCTGCATTCGCAACCGATGTGCCCCCGAATTTTAAAACCTGCATGACCTGTATATTGTTTTAGACTGAATAGTATGATTAAATAGAAAACCGTTTGTTTTCTTACAGCAAGCCGCCCATGTGGTAATATGATTATGTACAATCCCGTTAAGGGATCGTAATGGAAATGGTAAATGTGGTGAAATGTACCACAGCAGGGAGAATAATATGTGTCTGATTGTTTACCACGGTTGTTTAACAGGGCTGCAAGATACAATTCAATTGCCAGAAAATGATTAACCGGCTAAAGAATCTGCCGCTTTTTTTACACTTCCGTGTTTCAGCAGGAGCGCTTTTGCTTTTTCGTAGTCTGTCATCTTCACTCTTTCCATCAGCATACGGGTGCCACGATCAACCAACTTATCGTTCGTTAGTTGCATGTTCACCATTTTATTGTCTTCCACCCTGCCGAGCTGGATCATGACAGTGGTCGAGATCATATTCAATACCAGCTTTTGCGCGGTGCCGCTTTTCATCCGGGTGCTGCCGGTTACAAATTCAGGTCCCACCACCACTTCAATCGGGAAATCCGCGGCAGCGCTTACCGGTGATCCGGGATTACAGGAGATACTGCCTGTTATGATTCCCCGTTTCCGGCATTCTTCCAGCGCACCGATCACATAAGGTGTCGTACCACTGGCGGCAATACCGATCACGACATCTTTATCAGACACTGCATGTTCAAGCAGGTCCTTCCAGCCCTGCTCCCGGTCATCTTCCGCAAACTCAACAGCCGTGGTGATCGCCTTTTCCCCACCGGCGATTATGCCGATGACCAGCCCGTAAGGAACTCCGTAGGTGGGCGGACATTCACTGGCATCCACAATACCCAGCCGGCCGCTGGTACCGGCCCCTATATAAAACAGCCTTCCCCCCATCAGCATTTTATCCGCAGCCAGTTCCGTCAGTTTTTCAATTTGCGGAATGGCTTTTTCCACGGCGGCAGGAACCGCCTGGTCCTCCTTATTGATATTGATCAATAACTCTCCAATGGTCATTTTTTCCAAATGCCTGTAATGACTGGGTTGTTCCGTAACTCTTTGAAATGCCATACATCCTTTCTTTTAGCGGTGGTAGTCAATCAATCCTTCCATCGGGCTCTTCAACACCTTGCCGAGTTTGAACTCATAACCGGCACAAAGTTGCTGCAAGACATCTTTAAAACCAAATGCAACACTTCCGATAAAACTGACCGGTGTCGTCCAGACCTCCCTGTATTTACACAAGTGAAGAAAGAAGAAATCGTTCAGGCCGTCTTCAATGATATTTTCTATCATATAATGCCCCCTGTTTTCGGCCAGGAACAGGGTGAACGCGGCCAGGTAGCGGTTTGCCAGCGGCTTACGGTACACATTTTCCAGCACTTCCACCGGGGTGGTCTTGTATTTTAAGTCAAACCTGTACCGGAGCTCTTCATCAAAGGTATTGTACATGAAATACTGCAGCACTTTCCGGCCAAGGTAAGCGCCACTTCCCTCATCACCCAGCACATACCCGATACCCGGTGTTTGCCGTGTAATTTTCTTCCCATTGTAATAACAGCAAAACGACCCGGTTCCCAGGTTACAGGCAAGCCCTTTCGCATGCCCGTTCAATGCCCGGGCTGCCGCGAGCATATCATCCTTAATCTCGATCGTTGATTTGGCAAATACCCGCTGGAATGCCCGTTTTACCATTTTCACATTCTCCGGGTTTCTCATACCGGTTCCATAATAAAAGACCTGCTCAGCCCGGACCGCTCCCGGTACCCGGGAGAATAATTCGCCTTCGAGGAGACCGGCGATCTTTTCTTCCGTAAAAAAATAGGGACTGATCCCCTGGGTGCTGATCCTTTTTTTCCGGCCGTTACTGATAAGGCACCACTCCGCCTTCGTGGCACCACTTTCCGCTATTAATTTGACCGTGGCCATATAAACATTTGTTGAATTGGATGAACGACAGCTCCTGTTCCGTTCAAATCCAGTATTTTGCGTCAAATTACTGAATAAAGGTTTATGATGGGAAATAAAAAATTGCAGGTATGGCTGCCACTCCTTTTCTCTCTGGTACTGATAGCGGGCATGTTCATTGGATTTAAGCTCGGCGGCCAGTCGGGTAATGGTAAAGGCTTATTCGCTCCGAATAAACGTAATTCCCTCCAGGAAGCCCTCGACCTGATAAAAAGAAGGTATGTGGATTCAGTAAATATAGATTCCCTGGAAGGACATGCCATCCAGGACATCATGAACGAGCTTGATCCGCATTCTGTTTACCTGCCTCCTGTTGAACTGAAAGAAGCCAACGAAGACCTGGCCGGAAATTTTGATGGTATCGGGGTCGAGTTCAATATTTTCAGTGATACGGTGAATGTGGTCTATGTTTTCCCCGGCGGACCCAGTGAGAAAGCCGGGTTACAGATCGGCGACAAACTGCTTAAAGTAAATGATTCTTCCCTCACACGAAAAGGTTTTTCCGTAGCAAACATCAAGAGCCTGATCCGGGGCCCCAAAGGTTCGGAAGCTGTGCTGCAGGTGCTCCGGGGGAAATCGCTCCAAACCCTGAAAGTGATAAGGGGAAAAATACCGGTCCCGGCAGTGGATGCAGCCTACATGATCGACCAGGCAACGGGATATATCAAACTCACCAAATTCACCGAGAATAGTTATGAAGAATTCATGCAGACAATGGAATCCCTGCAGAAACAGGGGTTAAAGAACCTCGTGTTTGACCTGCGTGGTAATGGTGGCGGGTTTATGAATGAGGCCGTGGATATGGCGGATGAATTCCTTGACGGGGACAAACTTATCGTATATACCGAAGGAATAAACAGTAAGAAAAAGGAATACCGTTGCAAACGCCCGGGATTATTTGAAAGCGGCAAGCTGGTATTACTGATGGATGAACTTTCTGCCAGTGCCAGTGAAGTGCTGGCCGGCGCCCTGCAGGACTGGTGCCGCGCCACGGTCATCGGCCGCCGGACTTTTGGGAAAGGACTGGTCCAGGAACAATATATCCTCCGGGACGGCTCAGCGATCCGCCTGACGATCGCCCGGTATTATACTCCCCTTGGCCGGAGCATTCAGCGTTCCTATGAAAAAGGAAAGAAAGTGTATATGGATGAATTATGGGAACGCTTCAGCAATGGGGAAATGGTATCAGCAGACTCGGTAAAAAACCACAACGGGAAAAGCTTTGCAACAGGCTGTAATGATACCCTCTATGGCGGGGGCGGAATCACCCCGTCCATCTTTATCCCGATCGACACCAGCCTGGCCCAGCAAAAAGCTAACCGGGTGGCCGTATCTGCCAATATCAGCAATTTTGTTTATAACTATTACCTGCAGCATAAACCGGAAATAGATAAATACAGCAACGCCGCGGGTTTCATGAACGGGTTCACCAATACTGAAGACTTATGGCAGAGCCTGGTAAAATTTACCGCTGCTGATTCCATCCCTGTAGGCGCCAAAACCGGCAGGGAAAAAGACCTGGTACTGCAACGGCTCAAAGCCCTGCTGGCCCGCTATCGCTGGAGAAATTCCGGGTTCTACCAGGTACTGAACAGTGGAGACGCGATGGTGAATAAGGCGATGGAGACAATTGCTAAATAAATCGCTGGGGATTTTATCTACTTAGTTGTTAGCCTGCCTGTCCGGCCCGCTTCGCCGCGAGGCGAGTAGGCAGGTTGTCAGTTGTTAGATGTCAGGGCCTTCTAAGAGGCTGTCTAAAAAAGTCGTTTTCAATTTTCATAACGCAATGCCCTTAGAAGGTCCCATTCACCATTCCCCACCTGCCTTTCATGGCTGTTTGAACAGGAATTGTCTCAGACCTTGTCTTTATTTTCATCCCACCACTGCTTTTCGATTTTATAGGAACCGAATAAGCCCAGTCCACCGCCAATCGCGATCAGCGCAAAATAGATCGGTGCATTGTGGTCCTCATCAAAATGTGACCTGCCGGATTGATAGAGCACATAATTGTCAAGAATATAAGCCAGGAATAGCCCCACGCCTGCCCCGATCAGCAATAATGCCCATTTCAGGTTTTTATATGGCGCCGGCCGGTTGGCAAACTCCTTCGGGTTCATGTTTTTTTCAATCATTGCCAGGTTCTGGCGGGTCTTCAGGTAATAGATTCCAAAGATCATGGCAAAACCTCCGGCAAACATTGTTACGGGTATTAATACTTCTGCGCCATCCATAATTGTAAGTTTTATTGTTTTTTTAATTGCTTATCCTTTATGACTACCGTAGTTGTTTTCCGGTTACAGTCTTAAAGAACTTTTTCAAAACGGTTTACAACAACTATGACTCCGGCTGAAAGAAACAGGTTACAGGGTTTCCGTAACTTTCAGCAACCAATCCGCGGGGGAATTATTATTATTATATAATAGTGTAACCTCCGCGGCTCATAGGGAGTCATATACGAAGATGTCAGCCGGACTTAATGATAATGAACTCATTAGCAAAGTATTGCGTGGTGATCAGCAGGCTTATGCCGGGCTGGTGCATCGTTATCAGAACTATGTATTTACCCTGACGCTTCGCCTGGTGAAGAACCGGGAGGAAGCGGAAGAAGTGGCCCAGGATGTATTTATCAAGGCTTATAAATACCTGGCCGATTTCAGGGGGGATGCAAAATTCAGCACCTGGCTCTACACGATCGTAAACAATACCTGTATCAGTTTCCTGCGCAAGAAAAAACTGGTCGTCCATTCCTTAGACGATGAAAAGGTATTCAAGGTGGCTGATAACCGGGATGCAGGGTTCAGGGCCGACGGGGTAGAACAAAAATCAAAGCAGGCGATGGTAAACACCGCGATCAGCCGGCTCAAACCGGATGACGCGGTCATTGTGACGCTGTTTTATAAAAATGAGCAGACCCTGGACGAGATCGCACAGGTACTGGGCCTGGAAGTCAACACGGCCAAAGTGAGATTACACCGCGCCCGGGCAAGGCTGAAGGAACTGATGGAAACGCAATTTTCTCATGAAGTAAAAGATTTAAATTGAACCACTATGAATACGCAACACCGTATGGAAGAACGCTTGTGGGAGTATATTGACGGAACAGGTACCGCGGGGGATAAGCAACAGATCGAAGACCTGCTGCAACAGCATGCGGAATGGAGGGAGAAATACCGGGAATTGCTGGAGATCAGCCAGGCCCTGAAATCCTCCGAACTGGAAGAACCCTCCCTGCGCTTCAGCAAAAATATCATGGAAGAGATTGCCAAATTGCATATTGCCCCCGCCACCAAAACCTATATCAACAACCGGATTATCCTGGGTATCGGGCTATTTTTTGTCAGTTTACTGGTGGCGATACTGGTGTACGGGTTCAGCCAGATGGACTGGAGCAGCGCGGAAAGCAATTCCATTTCTGACAAGCTTAGCAAGGTTGATATCAGTAAGTTTTTTAACAACAGCCTGATCAATGTATTTATGATGGTCAATGTACTGTTAGGACTGGTACTGGTTGACAATTACCTGAACAATAAACGGAAACAATTCAGAAAAGAAGCTTGATGGCCCTGTTGTCATTAAGTCCGGCCGGGGACTGTATCAATTGGTACAGTCCCCTTTTTCTTTCTTTTAACGCAGGGCAAAGAACCATAAGGGGCTAAAAACCTACCTTTGCGCCAGAAAAAACTCCTGATGGATATCAAGAACAACATACTGGAAACGATAGGCAACACTCCCCTGATCCGGCTGAATAAAATCACCCGTGAGCTCCCCTGCACCGTGCTGGCCAAAGTGGACTATTTTAATCCCGGCAATTCGATCAAGGACCGGATGGCCCTGAAGATGGTGGAAGTGGCCGAGCAGGAAGGAAAACTGAAGCCGGGCGGTACTATTATTGAAGGCACCAGCGGCAATACCGGTATGGGCCTGGCCCTGGCGGCCGTGGTAAAAGGCTATAAATGTATTTTTGTCACCACTGATAAACAATCCAAGGAAAAAGCGGATATCCTGAAAGCTGTAGGGGCTGAAGTGATTGTGTGCCCCACGAATGTACTACCCGAAGATCCCCGGAGCTATTATAGTGTGGCGGCCCGCCTGGCCCGGGAAGTGCCCAACTCTTACCACATGAACCAGTATGATAACCTGGCCAACCGGCTGGCGCATTATGAATCCACGGGTCCGGAGATCTGGAAACAAACCGACGGAAAGATCACCCACCTGGTGTGCACAGCCGGAACCGGCGGCACCATTACCGGGACCGCACAGTACCTGAAAGAAAAAAATCCCAATATCCAGGTATGGGCGATCGATGTATATGGGTCCCTGCTCACCAAATATTTCCGCACCGGGGAGACCGATATGAATGAAGTGCATCCCTATATCAGCGAGGGCTTCGGGGAAGACTTTGTACCGAAGAACTATGATATGAGCGTAATCGATTATTTCGAACAGGTGACGGATAAAGACGGCGCGGTCATGGCCCGCCGCTTGGCCAAGGAAGAAGGATTGTTCTGCGGTTATAGTGCAGGCAGCTGCATCCAGGGACTGATGCAATTAAAAAACAAACTGAAGAAGGACGACCTGGTGGTTTGTATTTTCCATGATCATGGCAGCCGCTATGTGGGCAAGATCTACAATGACCAGTGGATGATTGAAAGAGGGTTCATCGATGTAAAAACATTCCGCGATGTAGTGAGTGCACGGGGTACCAAGCAGCTGATCAGTGTGACCCCTTCGCAAACCGTAGCAGAGGCAGTGGAACTGATGAAGAAATATGATATTGAACAAATCCCGGTCATGAACGCGGGTGAGCCGCTGGGCGCTATCAGTGAAGGAGGATTGTTTCAGAAAATATTTGATAACCCTGAAATCAAGAATGCAAAAATTGAACAGGTGCTGGAACCTGCTTTCCCGGTTGTATCTTTTGATTCACCGGTGGAAAGGCTGAGTCACCTGATCAATAAAGAGAATGGTGCGGTGCTGGCAAAAGATGAAGCGGGCAATTTCCACATCGTCACCAAGTACGATGTGATCCAGGCCCTGGGCAACTGACACAATAAAATCAAAACAGCCTGAGATACAGGCCCTGGCCCTCCCGCCAGGGCCTTTTTCGTAATTATACGTGTGGTTTTTGGGTAGTATTTCGTAAGTAACCTATGAAAACTTTACGATAAAATCAGTGAAAACCGTCGTAAAAAAGAGAAGTTATTTTGCTCTGTTTTCATAATGAAAAGCCAATTACTTTTGTCTCAGAAGTTGATTGATATCGTTTCAATCTTTTGTCGAAATCCAATATCCAGATCCGAAAAACCGTCCAAGCTAACAAACCCAATCCTTAGAAAAACCAGACAATTAAAAATCCAGTATCGGTCAACTTCTTCTTCTTTTTATAAAGAGCTTATTGAAAATACCGTTTGAGATCCCATCCCGACTGAAAACTGAAAATCCGATCCAAACTGAAACCGTCCAAATCCAACCCAGTTAAAGAACCGAAAAATCCAGATCCGACAGAAAACCATCCAATCAGAGAAATCCAAATCCGGAAAAAACCGTCCAAATCCATCCAATCCTGAAAACCGACCCAGTGTCACCGTGTCCAAATCCATGAAAGAAACTCAACATCCGGAACCCCTCCTGCTAAACTAACATTTAGCAGGAGGCGCGGTGATCGGTGAAGGTCTCTTAAACTCAGGAAACAATACCCGGCATACCCTACTATTGACAAAGTTTCCATCGCTACCTTTCCACATTTCCCTTCAGATGGCATGCTTTAGCTGTCAACGTCCTTTCTTTATAATGTCACCCCTTCGGGGTTTATGATCTATTTTCGACTGATATTCTATAATAAATTCAGCCCTACGGGCTTTTGATTCTAATCTTATCTAATTCCCCCCCTACCCACTCTCCCAAAGAATATGAAATGCCCCTCTTATTCCAGATGATCCTTAGAAGGCCCCATTCACCATTCACCATTGCCTACTGCCCACTGCCTACTCCCAACTATCCCGAAGAATCCGACAGCCCATTCATTTCCCAACTGTCTCTTAGAAGGCCCCCGTTATTTCCAAAAACTTCGTGAACAGCTAAAATAATCCGAAATTGCAGCACGCTGACAACTGACAACTGACAACTGACAACTGACAACTGACAACTGACAACTGACAACTACTTCTCTCCCCATGCGCTTCATCGATAACCAGAACGACCGCGAAACAAAGGAAGGCGATAAACCTTCCCGGAAGAAACCGATGTACCCGGTGAACTCCAGGCTGCGGAATTATTTAAAAGAACGCGGCCGGGAAGTAAAACTGCCGGTAAGCTACCACGACCTGCTTAAATTTACCTGGTCCACCCCCATCCTGGACAAACAGGGAAACCATACACACTGGGAAAAAACATCCTACGACAGCCGGGAATGGGATTATATCCGCGAGGGCCTGGTTAAAATTTACGCCATTTTAAAAACGGAGGGGGATTTCAGCTTTATCACACACCTCGATGTGGCCCGGATCGACTACTGTTCCTTTGGAAATTCCAACCCCTTCCGGATCCGGATCGTGAATAAATTCAATGACAATTACGATCACTACTATATCAAGATCGCCGATGCCTCCCGGATCTATGGCCTGGAACTGGAGCACATCCTCTCCCCCAACCGGATTACCTTCTTTACCTGCGATAATACCCTGGTGGAAGAACATATCCCCGGTATACCCGGTGATGTTTTCATCCATCAGATGATGGAAGCCCCGGAGACCAACAAGATCCGGCTGGCCAAGGAGTTTGTGAAATTCAATGAACGTTGTTTTGTCCGGCTGCTGGGGGATATGCGCAGCTATAATTTTGTGGTCGGCATTACTCCCGATATCGAAGATTACCAGTACCGGATCCGCAGTATTGATTTCGATCAGCAATCCTATGAGGGGCGGAAAAACCTCTACCTGCCGCAATTCTTCAAGGAAAATTATGCCTTTGTGCAACTGGCACTCACCCATTTAAACAAAGAATCGATTGAACAATACCAGGCGGAAGAACGCACGATGATCACATTCCGGCTGGCCAGTTCCCGCTACCGGATCAAGGACCTGCTGGATATCATGACCCATGACAAGATTTCCACCCCGGAAAAAATGAACCAGCTGAAAAAAGAGCTGGGAGAATACATGCACAGCAATGCCTATGAAAAATGCCAGTCCATGGGACAGGTCGTAAAAGTCCATCTCAAACAAACGCTCCGCAAGAACCTGCTCCTGGTGCAGAAAAACCTGGGTAAGAGCAAACGAAAATCACGCTGAAATGAACGGATGTTAGCGTTTTGAATTCAGGAAAAGCTCTATATTAGCGGGCCTTTAACGATTACCTGCCTGCTGAAAAGCATTTGCCACTTATTTAAAAATTAAAAATTCAATGAAAAAGTACAGAGCAGGGGTGCTGTTCGGCGACGAACTGGAAGCACTCTACAATGATGCAAGAGACAACCAGTTTGCTTTACCGGCGGTGAATACCATTGGTACCAACACCATCAATGCCGTGCTGGAAACAGCCGCCAAAGTCAACTCCCCCGTGATCATCCAGTTTTCCAATGGCGGCGCCCAGTTTATCGCAGGAAAAGGAATGCCCAATGAAAATCTCCAGGCAAATATTGCCGGCGGAATCTCCGGGGCATTGCATATTCACAACGTGGCAAAGTATTACGGTGTACCCGTTGTACTGCACACTGACCATGCGGCCAAAAAATGGCTGCCCTGGATCAGCGGGTTGCTGGATGCCGGCGAGCAATTTCATAAAGAAAAAGGACAACCCCTGTTCAGTTCGCATATGCTCGACCTGAGCGAAGAACCCATCGAAGAAAATATTCACACCTCTGTTGAATTCTTTAAGCGGATGAATCCGCTTGGCATGAGCATCGAGATCGAACTCGGTGTGACCGGCGGTGAAGAAGACGGGGTGGATAACAGTGATGTGGAAAATTCCAAACTGTATACGCAACCCGAAGATGTGGCTTTTGCCTACAAAGAACTGAGCAAGGTTGGTAAACTGTTTACCGTGGCTGCAGCATTTGGAAATGTACATGGAGTATATAAACCCGGCAATGTGGAATTACGCCCCGTGATCCTGAACAACAGCCAGGAATATATTCAGAAAGAATTCAGAACGGCAGCCAAACCGGTTTACTTCGTATTCCACGGCGGCAGCGGTTCCCCGCAGCACCAGATCCGGGAAGCCATTGGGTATGGTGCCATCAAGATGAACTTAGATACCGACCTGCAATGGGCCTTCTGGGAAGGTGTCCTGAACAATTACAAAAAAAACGAAGGATACCTGCAGGCGCAACTGGGTAATCCGGAAGGTGACGACAAACCCAATAAGAAATACTACGATCCGAGGGTTTGGCTGCGTAAGGGGGAAGAATCCTTTATCAAACGCCTCGAGGTCGCTTTTGAAGACCTCAATTGTATCAACAGAAACGCATAAAAAAGGGCCCGGTTCGCCGGGCTTTTTTATTACCATCCCAACGGTCAAATTTCAAACGCAATCATTCTTTGAAGGCCCCATTCACTACTTAGTTGTCAGTTGTTGGTTGTCAGCCTGCCTGCCGGCCCGCTTCGCCGCAAGGCGAGTAGGCAGGTTGTCAGGGCCTCCTAAGAGGCTGTCTAAAAACGTCATTATTGCCTACTGCCCACTTCCCACTGCCTATGATCCCGAAGAATCCGACAGCCCATTCATTTCCCAACTGTCTCTTAGAAGGCCCCATTCACCATTCACTATTCACCACACCCGCCTACCGGCCGGCAGGAAGTTTAATAGGCCCCAAAAGTTTCACATTGACCAAGCCTGTTTCACCCCTGCCGCCTGCGCTAAAGCTTTGGCCGGCAAGCCGGGGCTTCCTCTTTAATGAATCATCTTTGCTATAATTGTGACGCCCTTTCAGGGCTGTATGCCGGGCGGACCTTACTTCGCAATTTACGATGCGGAAAGCCTGCTATCGCAACGGAGAGGCAAGATGTCAACTAACAATCTTGAAGCCCCCCATTTTCGATTAAACAAAAATTTTACCCTTCCAGGGTTCATATCATATCATCCTGCAATAATTTCAGCCCTCAGGGCTTTCCTGACTATCGACTATCGACTATTGACTATCGACTATTGACTATCGACTAAAGACTACTGCCCACTCCCAACTCTCCCCGAAGAATACGAAATGCCCCTCGATTTTCACAAGCTTCTTAGAAGGCCCCATTCACTACCTGCCACTGCCGGCAGGCAGGTTCACCACTCACCATTCACCAATTTGCATTTCCCACCGCGGATTTCTATATTTGCTAACGATTGTTAGTACAACATTAAACCTTTCAACCATCTGTCCATGCCAGCAACCAACATTCAGCAACTCCTCGGCGATAAAGCCGGATACTTATTGAATCACCAGTCCAAAGCCATACCCAAAGAGCAGTTACACCTGCCGGGTCCCGATTTTGTGGACCGCATCTGGATGAACAGCGACCGGAATCCCCAGGTATTACGTAACCTGCAGGGCTTGTATGGTACTGGAAGACTGGCCGGGACCGGCTATCTTTCCATCCTGCCCGTAGACCAGGGCATTGAGCACAGCGCCGGTGCTTCCTTTGCGAAGAACCCGGTTTATTTTGACCCGGAAAATATTATCAGGCTGGCCATGGAAGGCGGGTGCAATGCCGTAGCCACCACTTTTGGCGGTTTGGGATTTATGTCCCGCAGGTATGCTCATAAAATTCCCTTCATTGTTAAGATCAATCATAACGAGTTCCTCACTTATCCCAATAAATTCGACCAGGTGATGTTTGCTTCCATCAGATCCGGCTGGAACCTGGGTGCGGCGGCTGTCGGGGCTACTATTTATTTCGGCAGCGAGGAATCTACCCGGCAGATCCGGGAAGTAAGCCTGGCTTTTGAAATGGCGCATGAACTGGGAATGGCCACAATACTATGGTGTTACCTGCGTAACCCCGCTTTTAAAACGAAAGAAAAGGACTACCATGTATCCGCTGACCTGACCGGGCAGGCCAATCACCTCGGGGTAACGATTGAAGCGGATATCATTAAACAGAAATTGCCCGAAAACAATGGCGGGTACCTGGCCCTGAATACCAAAGAATCTGCGTATGGCAAAACAGATAAACGCATTTACGAAGAACTGACGACCGATCACCCGATCGATCTTTGCCGCTACCAGGTAGCCAACTGTTATATGGGCCGGGCCGGTTTGATCAATTCCGGCGGGGCCTCCTCCGGTGCAAGTGATATGGCCGAAGCAGTAACCACGGCCGTGATCAACAAAAGGGCCGGTGGTATGGGACTGATCAGCGGGCGAAAAGCCTTCCAGCGCCCGATGAAGGAAGGAGTGGAAATATTAAATGCCATACAGGATGTGTACCTTGATAAGCAGGTGACCATCGCATAACCCGGTTCAAAAATTCCACCGTCTCTTATTCCCCCCGGGAAGGGATATTGCATCCGGAATCGCCCCCGGGAGGTATATTCTCTACGTAATTCCTTATACTTAATCGGGTTTTATGCAATACAAGACCCGCGGTTTTCGTTTTCCATATACTGTAAAATAATTCCATCCAATGGAATTTCTATCCACCGCCAAGACCACAGTGTATTGATTTTCAGATTTTTAATCCTTGGCACAGGGATAGATGAATTAAACCTGAAAATCGTACTTATGAAAACTAAACTTTACCTATCACTTACCATTTCCGCTATTTTTTGCGGACTTGTTTACGGCAGGGCTCAAACTGTCTGCAATGGGGAAAGCATCCGCTTCCGGGAAACCTTCGGAACCGGAACCGGGATCGGGTCCCTTCCCGATGGAAGAACCACTTTTAAATTAATCAGCGGAGCATCACTGGAAGAAGGCGAGTACATGTTGCTGAATAATTCCCAGGGGCGCCCGGAATGGCATAATACGACCGACCATACCGGGGACCTGAACGGGCAGATGATGCTTATCAATGACGGTTTTGCCGATGGTGAATTCTATACTGATTCCATTGACAACCTGGCCCCCGGGGGTTACTACAGCGTTTCCCTTTATGCCATGAACGTAAACCCGTCCGGCAGTTGCGGGGGTACCGGGGTTCTTCCCCAACTGCAGTTTGATGTGGAATACCTTTCCGCGATGAGCATTTATCAGCATCTTGCCAGTTTCACTTCTAACTTTATACAACAAAGCAGCAGCCCTTCCTGGGTAAAGATCAGCAGCGGCTTTATTTTGCCGGCCGGCATCAGCAGCATCCGGTACCGGATCATCAACAGTTCCTACGGATCCTGCGGCAACAGCCTCGCCATCGATGATATTACTTTTTCCCAATGTTCCAGTCTTTCCACCCTGCCGGTAAAAGGACTTAAAATAAATACAGTTGAACAGGCCGGCCCAGGCACCCGGATCCTTTTTTCCACCGAAAGTGAATTTCAAACAGCCAGTATGGAAACGCAGAAAAGTACAGACGCCATCAACTGGAAAACGGTTGATACCCAGCCGGCGGCAGGAAACAGCGACCAATACAGGGCCTATACAGCCAACGACCCCAATGCGACTGAGCCCTTGTGCTATTACCGGATCCGGCAAACAGACCTGAAAGGGAACGAAACCTATTCAGCCGTGGTAAAATATACTCCCGGCGCGAATACAACGGCTTCATTGACCGCTTATCCCAACCCGTTTACTGATATCCTGTCTGTTAATTTCAGGAGCAATAAAAATGAAACCTATCACCTGTCCCTCTATACCACTGCGGGAATCGCCTGCCAGACCCTACAGGTAAATGCACGGAAGGGAACTAACATAGCTCAGTTCAATACAACCTCCCTAAAACAGGGAACCTATTTTATCACAGCTGTCAATGCGGATGGCAGCACCCGGTTTACGCAAAAAACAGTGAAGAATTAGTGACTCCATAATTCGATTTTCACCGCGGGGGAGACCCCGCGGTTTTTTTTGAACAATCGCCCCTGCTTGTCAGTTTTTATGATTAACTTAGGAAGGCTATGCACTCCCCTCCTTATTGAAATACCGTTACCAGACAC
The DNA here is from genome assembly GCA_016219985.1 of Sphingobacteriales bacterium. GTDB lineage: Bacteria > Bacteroidota > Bacteroidia > Chitinophagales > Chitinophagaceae > JJ008. The sequence goes on from JACRJO010000016.1 coordinate 133,081, forward strand.
TGAAACAGTATTTTTTAACCTCAAAATGATTGCCATGCCTGCGTATGTCATTGAAAGAGAAATTCCGGGAGCCGGAAATTTCTCTCCCGAACAATTAAAAGCCATTTCCCAAACCTCCTGCGGGGTATTGAATAAACTGGGCCCCGCTATCCAGTGGAAACACAGTTATGTTACAGGAGACAAGATCTATTGCGTTTATATTGCCCCCAATGAAGAAATGGTAAGGGAACACGCCAGCCTGGGAGGGTTTCCCGCCAACCGGGTCAGCCGGGTGCTGGAAATTATTGATCCGACCACGGCAGAATAAAGCGGCCGGCCCGCCCCTTTCCGCTTTACTTATTAATTTCGCCCTAAATAAAACAATTATGCCCCGTCCCGATCTTACCCGGGTACCCGAATGGTACCATCGCTATATCGCCCAGGTGGAAGGCGATGAGCTTATGCATTTTTTAAAAAAACAATCGATCTCCTTTTCCGGATTTCTGCAGGAATTACCGGTGGGAAAAAGAGATTACCGGTATGGTCCCGGTAAATGGACTATTAAAGAAGTTGTACAACATATCCTTGATGCGGAACGGGTTTTTGCTTACCGGGCCCTTTGTATTGCCCGGGGGGAACAACAACCGTTACCGGGTTTTGATGAGAACAGTTACGCAGAACATTCAAAAGCCGGAACCCGGAAATGGGATGACCTGCTGGAAGAATTCAGGGTTACCCGGCGGTCCACCGAAATGCTCTTTGCCTCCTTTGATGAAACACAATTAGAATCCACCGGGACCGCCAGTGGCTGGCCGGTCTACGTACGGGGTATTGGTTTTATTATAGCGGGTCACCTGGAGCATCATCTCAATATTATCAAGGAAAGATATCTCTGACCGGTTACCTGCACAAAGCAGGCGCCCTGCAGTCTGGCGGGAAAGCAACCTGTCTCCGCAACAAGATCCTGCCGGTTTTGCTGATGATTTATTCTTTGGAAAATAGCTAAACGCAAAGAGGCTGCCCGGATCAGGACAGCCTCTTTGCGTTTATTCGTTGACCCCGTTAAAATGCTTTCTTCGCCGGATCATCCGTTTTCCCTTTCACCAGGTTTTGCTGACCGATCATATCCGTCATTACTTTTACCGCCTGGTCAAGGTAAATATCTTTCTGCAGGCTCTTCAACCATAACTGGAAGCGCTCCTGTTTGGGTTTGTCATCTGCCCAGCGGTTTTCTTCCGCCGGGAGGGCCGATACATCCAGTTGTCCTTTCAGTTTCAGCAGGGACTCTAATTGTTTTACACTGGCTTTTACTTTTTCCTGTTGCTTCCGGTATTTATCGAGCTGCAGTGAATATTTCTTTTCACTCTCTTTCGATAACCATTCAGTGGTTTCGCCGATCAGGCGGAAGGTCGGATCATTTTCCAGCCGTTGTTTGCTCAGCTGCTTGATGGTCTCCAGGTCATAGCCCGGTTTCCAGTTCGTATAAGTGGCCTTACTGATCTCATCCCAGGGAAGCGCATCCTCATTGTCTTTCTCCCTTACCTTCAGGTATTCCAGGTTATCGGGTAATATAATATCAGAATACACCCCTTTCAGCTGGGTGGAGCCGCCGTTGATGCGGTAGAATTTCTGCAAGGTCAGTTTCACCGTACCCAGGTCAGAATTGGACATGGAGTACCCGTTCTCCGGATCCAGCCCGATATTCCGCTGCACGGTTCCCTTTCCATAGGTGGAAGTACTGCCAATCACCACTCCCCGGTTATAATCCTGGATGGCGGCAGCAAAGATCTCGGAAGCGGAAGCGCTGAATTCATTTACCATCACGGCCAGGGGCCCTGTGTACAGTACGCTCCTGTCCTTATCCTTCAATACACTGGGTTTTTTATCCCGGTCCTGTACCTGTACAATGGGGCCATCTTCAATGAACAGGCCGGCCATCTGCACCACATCGTACAGGGAACCACCCCCGTTGCCACGCAGGTCAATGACAATGCCATCCACTTTTTCCGCTTTCAGTTTCTTCACTTCATTCTCCACATCCTTGGAACAACGGTTTCCATTGGGGTCATCGAAATTGGCATAGAATTCCGGCAGGAAGATATACCCGATCCGGGAACTGCCTTCTTTTACGATGGCGCTGCGGGCAAAGGATTCATCCTGGACGATCTTATCACGGATCAGCGAAACGGTTTTCACCGAGCCATCCAGTTTCTTAACCGTCAGCCGCACCTCGGTGCCTTTCTGGCCCCGGATTACTTTGACGGCATCCGTAACCAGGTAACCCGTCAGGTCCACCGGCTCTTCCTTTCCCTGTGCCACTTTCTGGATAATGTCCCCTACCTGCAATTCCCCGGATTTATAGGCCGGGCTGCCGGTCAGGATACTGGTAATTTTAATATTCCCGTCATCGTACTGGAGCGAAGCCCCGATACCAAAAAAACTGCCGCTCATCTCTTCATCAAAATATCTTTTATCAACCGGCGGGAAAAACTCTGTATGCGGATCCATCGTGGTGGTGATGTCATTTACATACATGTTGAATTTATCATCATCATTGAATTTGAAACGATACCGCTCAAAGGTCCGGTCCATGATCCGTTTTACCCTTTCACGGGCTTCCTTTTCCAGTTCCTCATCCGACTTTGCCACAAAGCCTTCCTTGCCCTTATTTTTCTCCCGGATATCCAGCAGGTCGGCATACCGCTCCAGGGTCATAAACTTCAGCTTCTTTCTCCAGCGGTCTTTTTGTTCCGCTGCATTGGCAGTGAATTCCAGCTGATCCGCATCCAGCATCACATCCTCATCGGTGTTAAACTCAAATGGGGTGGAAAGGAGTTCCTTGTACATAGCGGATGCTTCTTCCAAACGGGCATTGAAAAGTTTTCCGGCCGCGAGGGGGAATTCAACGGCAGCGCCTTTGATCTCATCATCCACCCTTGTCTCATATTTCCTCAATGCATCCAGGTCGGTCCGGAGCAGGATATTCTTATCGGGATCCAGTTCCGAAACAAATTTCTTAAACACTTTCTTTGAGAAGCCGTCGTCAATGGACTGGGGGCTGTAATGACCCTCCGAAAGCATTTGCCCTACCAGCCTCATAATTTTTTCATAGTTGCCGGGAGGAAGGGAACGGTTGGTGGCTTTTCCGATTGTCTTAAAAGCCAGGAAGGAAGCAGCTACGAGCATCAGGACCACCAGGGGAAGTCTTTTCATATTTGTGAGATATTTTATCATATTGGACATAATCCAAAAATAACGCAAAAACCCTGTTTTTCTTGCCTTTACAGGCTTTTAACAACTGTTTTTGATGAATGGCGGGGGAACGGGGTCGTATTCTTTCGAGAAACAGGGTCCGTATAGAAAGTTTACGTTCTTTTATTTTTTACAAAAACGCTTTTTTCCTATTTTTGCTGGCTCAAAATGGTGGTTGTAGCTCAGCTGGTTAGAGCATCAGATTGTGGTTCTGAGGGTCGCCGGTTCGAACCCGGTCAGCCACCCTTTTTAAGACCCCGTTTCAACAGAGACGGGGTCTCATTTTATACCTTTTTATGAATTACTGGCTGATATTAATTCCCCTGATCTCCGCCATTGCCGGCTGGTTTACCATCTGGCTCTTTATAAAAATGCTGTTCCACCCGCAGGAGCCGAAAAAAATACTGGGCATGACCATCCAGGGCATCTACCCCAAAAGACAACTGCAATTAGGGAAAAGCCTGGGAAAACGGATCAGTGAGGAATTCTTCTCCGTTGAGGAGTTGGAAAACAAAATCAACAGCCCGGAAAATAGTAAGAAGATCATGCCGCTGATCGAAGATCATATTGATGATTTTCTCCGGAACCGCTTAAGCAAAGAAATGCCCATGATCAGTATGTTCATCGGGGATAAGACCATTGGTAAAATGAAAGCGGCCCTCCTCAATGAAATTGAATTGCTGTTTCCCGCTGTCATGAAACAGTTCCTGGGCAACCTGAAAACAGAACTGAACCCCGAACAATTAATAAGCCAGCGACTGGCCGGTCTCTCATCCGGTAAACTGGAAAAAATAGTACAGGACTCCCTGTCCCGGGAACTTCGTTTAGCGGGGCTTTTTGGCGCCGCCATCGGCCTGCTGGCAGGATTGCTGCAAGTCCTGCTTATCCTGCTGACCCGTTGACCCGGGATTGACCGCTGAATTTATTTTTCCTTTGATCATCGCCGCCAGGCCGCTTATCCATTTATCTGCATCGTTGTGCAAGTTCAACACCCATTAACCGTCTAACCATCAAATCGCTTTAATGAGAAATTATATTTTCGTACTGTGTTCACTACTAACCGTTTATTCAGCAAACGCCCAGATGCCGCAGGGAAATGGCAACCGGGGCGGACAAGGCCGGTCACAGCTGACCGGCTCGTTTTACGGGAAACTGATCGAAGCCAAATCTTCCAAGCCCATCGAATATGCATCCGTACAATTATTGCAAAACCGCTTTGATTCCGCTTCTAAAAAAAGAAAAGAAGTGGTGATTGCGGGTATGCTCTCTGATAACCATGGGGATTTCAGGCTGGAAAATATTCCTGCATTTGGCCAGTTCAAACTGCAGGTTACTATTGTGGGCTTCAAACCCCATGAACAAACGGTTTCTTTCGATCTGAAACCCGGCGGAAATAACGGGGATATGGGTTCCATGATGGCAGCCCTCGACAAAGACCTCGGGAATATTAAAATAAATATTGAAGAAAAGACCCTGGACAATGTTACGGTCATATCCTCCACCCCGGGTCTCCGGTTGGGGATTGACCGCAAAGTCTTTAATGTGGACAAGAACCTTGTATCTGCCGGCGGTACCGCGGTGGATGTGATGCGCAATGTACCTTCCATCAGCGTGGATATTGACGGCAATGTAACCATGCGGAATAATACCCCGCAATTATTTGTGGACGGACGCCCGACCAATCTCAGCCTCGACCAGATACCGGCGGATGCGATCGAATCCGTGGAGATCATCACCAACCCATCGGCCAAGTTTGATGCCTCGGGCGGCACCGCAGGTATCCTGAATGTGATCCTGAAGAAAAATAAACGGGTAGGTTATAGCGGGAGCCTCCGCAGCAATATCGATTCCCGGGGCCGGCTGGGTTTTGGAGGGGATATCAATATCCGTAAGGAAAAAGTAAATTTTTTCCTGAATGCGAACCTGAACCAGCGTAAATCCGTCAGCACCGGCAGCACCGACCGGACTACACTGATCGGCAGCCCCACTACCTTTATGCACCAGGAAGATGAAAGCATCTCCAAAGGCAATTTTCTCTTCTTCCGCACCGGGTTTGATTTTTTCCTGGATAACCGGAACACTTTATCCATTGCCGGGAACCTTGGACAGGGCCGGTTTAAACCCGGTTCGGTCAGCGATATTTTTATTGACTCCCTGTATAACCCGGTGATCTCATCACTCAATGAACGTTTCTCCAACAGCAACAGTAAATTCAATCATAACGGGGCCCAGCTCAGTTTTAAACACCTGTTCCCCAGGCAGGGAGAAGAATGGACAGCGGATGTGAATTTTAACCGGAGTAAGAATACCAATCTGAACGGGGTATTGACTGAGTATTACAGTATGCCGGACCATGGTTACCTGAGTTCCTTTAACCAGCAACAAAATGGCAGCGGGGCCAACCAGAATATTGTTTTACAAACTGATTATACTAAACCCCTGACCGAAAAATCAAAACTGGAAATGGGTTTACGCGCCCAGTTCCGGAAAGTGGACAACAAAAATGATTTTTACGTGCTGGGGCCCGGCGGCACACTTACCTACAACCCGGATCTTTCAGTAAATTACAACAGCCTCGATAATATCTTAGCCGCCTATACCACGTATTCCAACCAGCTAAAGAATTTCGGATACCAGTTAGGATTGCGGCTGGAAAGTTCTGATTACGAAGGCAACCTGCCCGACAAGGACCAGGCTTTCCATATCAAATTCCCGGTCAGTTTGTTCCCCAGCATCTTCCTGAGCCAGAAATTAAAAAAGGAACAGGACCTGCAACTAAATTATTCCCGGAAGATCAACCGGCCCAATTTCTTCCAGCTCTACCCTTTTACGGATTATTCCGATTCACTTAATATCAGCCGGGGCAACCCCGGCCTGAACCCGGAATTCACCAATTCCCTGGAATTGTCCTACCAGAAAACATTTAAGAACAAGGACAATTTTATTGCTTCCGCCTATTACAAGAATACGACAGATCTTATTACCCGCTACCAGGACAAGGAAACCGGCAGCGGCGGAAAAGAAGTGCTGATCAATACGTATATCAATGCCAGTTCCAGTTATGTGACCGGGCTTGAACTGGTATCGAGGAACAAGATGGCTAAATGGTGGGATATGACCAGCAACCTGAACCTCTTCACCTCGAAGATCAAGCTGGATAACCCGGCACAGCCGGAACAGGATCCCTTCGCCAGCTGGTTCTTCAAACTCAACAATACCTTTAAGCTGCCCAAAAATTTCATCCTGCAGCTGTCGGGCGAATACCAGTCCAAAACCATCCTGCCTCCCGGCGGAAGTGGTGGCGGTGGCCGGGGCGGCGGGGGAATGTTCGGGGGGGGCGGTATGTTTGGCCAGTCCAGCGCCTCGCAGGGTTATGTAAAAGCCAATTATTATGTGGATGCCGCCCTGCGTTATGAATTCCTGAAAAACAAGCAGGCCTCCATTTCGTTAAATGTGAATGATATTTTCCGGACCCGCCGGCAGAATATCTTCTCCCAATCCGCCTTTTTCACCCAGGAGCTGTTCCGCCGCCGTGATCCGCAGATCTTCCGGCTGAACTTCAACTGGCGCTTTGGCAAATTTGACCCGAACCTGTTCAAACGAAAGAATAACCGGAACCAGGGAGATGGTACAGAAGGAATGAATATGGGGCAACAATAGGAGGATCACCCGATAAGTGCCTGAGGTTTTGCATATTTGCAAAACCTTTTCATTTAACCACCGGAATTGAAACGTATCTACTTCACAGTTACGAATGATCTGACCTACGACCAGCGGATGCACCGGATCTGCCACTCGCTGGCTTCCGCCGGGTTTGACGTGGTCCTGGCCGGCCGCATTCGCCCCGGCTCCCTGCCCCTGGAAGAAAAGAGGTTCCGGCAAAAAAGGATCCGCTGCTGGTTCAATAAGGGTAAATTGTTTTACGCGGAATACAATATCCGCCTGTTTTTTTTCCTTTTGTTTAAACGTATGGATGGCATTTGTGCCATTGACCTGGATACGATCCTCCCCTGCCTGTATATTTCCCGGCTGAAACGGATCCCCCGTGTCTATGATGCACACGAATTATTTACCGAACTGAAAGAAGTGATCAGCCGCCCCGGCATACACCGTTTCTGGCTGGGTATCGAACAATGGGCCGTCCCCTGCTTCAAATGGGGCTATACCGTGAGTGAAAGCATCGCGGAAGAATTCCACCGGCGTTATGGGGTGGAGTACAAAACGATCCGGAATGTACCGGTCCTGCAGCCACTGGGAGCTAAACCCGCGGGAGAAAAATTTATTGTGTACCAGGGGGCCGTCAATGAAGCCCGGGGCTTTGAATACCTTATTCCTGCGATGAAATGGGTAAATGCCCGGCTGGTTATTTGCGGGGACGGTAATTTTATGGAGTCCCTGAAAAAATTGTTAGCCGAATACCAGTTGCAGGATAAAGTGGAGCTAAAGGGTATGCTGTCTCCTGCAGCATTATGGACAATCGCCCAACAGGCCCATATCGGGGTGGCCGTCCCGGAAAAAGAGGGGCTGAACCAATACCTCGCACTCCCCAATAAATTTTTTGATTATGTGCATGCCGGCCTGCCGCAGGTAACGGTGGACTACCCGGAATACCGGAAAATGAACAAGAAATATGAAGTGGCGGTATTGATCGATAACCTGGCGCCCAAAAGAATCGCGGATGCACTCAACAATTTACTGGAAGATGATGTTCTGCATAACAGGCTCCGTCAAAACTGCCTTAAAGCCAGGGAATCCATCCACTGGCAGGAAGAAGAAAAAAAACTGGTCAGCTTTTACAAAACCCTTTTTGCCCTTTGAACCGGCACCTGCATATCGTTTGCCTTGACACCCCCTGGCCCGCTGATTACGGGGGGGCAATCGATATGTTCTGCCGGATCCGGGCCCTGCAGGAAGCCGGCATCCGGATTCATTTGCATTATTTTTCTTACAACCACCGGGGCAATCCCAATGAACTGAACCAGTATTGCGAAAGCATCCATGTATATGAAAGGAAGACCGGGTACAAGGGATTTTCCTTCCGAACGCCCTATATTGTTTCGTCCCGCATCAATCCGGAACTGATCCAAAACCTGAACCGGGATACCCATCCTGTTTTACTGGAAGGAGTGCACTGCACGGGTATCCTTTCGCAACTGAACCGGGAGAACCGGAAGATCGTGGTACGCCTGCATAATAATGAAAGCGAGTATTACCGGTTTCTTGCGTCCGGCACACGGAACCTGCTGAAGAAAATCTATTACCGCTTTGAAAGCCGCTTACTGGCCCGGTATGAAAGATCATTACCCCCGGATCTGCCCTATGCCTGCATCTCTGAAACAGAAGAAAAATACTTCAGGAATGAATACGGATTGAAACAGGCTTTCTTTCTTCCCGTCTTTACCCCTTTCCGGGGAATAAACTCCCCGGGGGGCATGGGTTGTTTCTGTCTCTACCACGGTAACCTGGGGGTGGCCGAAAATGAGAAAGCGGCTACCTGGCTGCTGACCGAAGTTTTTTTCAGGATAAAACTGCCTTTTGTGATTGCGGGGAAAAATCCTTCCCGGCGTCTCGATAAAATGGCGCACTTATGCCAGCATACCTGCCTCGTGGCCAATCCAACCGAAACGGAAATAAATGACCTGGTACGGAAGGCGCATATCAATGTACTGCCGTCTTTCAGTTCCACCGGGATCAAGATCAAATTGCTGCATGCTTTATCTGAGGGAAGACATTGCGTAACCAATGAAGCGATGGTGGCAGGAACAGGATGCGAAGCCGCCTGTCATATCGGTACTACGGCCCATGCAATTGCATCGATCATCCTGCAATTGCACCAGCAGCCATTTACGGAAGAAGAAATACGGTTACGAAAAAGCCTGCCGGCCCTTTCAGGAGATAATGCCGCGCATGCCCGCCTGCTTAGTCAATACTTATGGTAGCATTGTCCAGTACCCTGCCTCGTTCCGTACGGATCATCCGGGCGGGAAATTTCTGCACCACGATATAATCATGGGAGGCCATCACCACCGCCGTATTATAATCTTTGGCGATCTGGAAGATCAGGTGCATGATCTCGTCCGATGTTTCAGGATCCAGGTTACCGGTAGGCTCATCCGCTAATATCAGTTTGGGGGAATTGAGCAGGGCCCGGGCAATATCAATCCGTTGCTGCTCCCCGCCGCTCAGTTCAAAAGGCATTTTAAAGCCCTTGGAACGTAACCCCACTTTATCCAGCACATCGGCGATCTTTTCATTCATCAGTTTTTCATCGGTCCAGCCGGTGGCCCGGAGGACAAATTTCAGGTTATCATTCACGTTCCGGTCGGTCAGCAATTGAAAATCCTGGAATACCACACCGAGGGTGCGGCGCAGGTAGGGTACTTTTTTCCAGTCCAGTCCTTTGAGGTTAAATCCGGCCACGGTGCCCTCCCCTTCCTTCAGTTCCAGTTCCCCGTACAGGGTTTTCAGCAGGCTCGATTTCCCGGTTCCGGTCTTGCCCACCAGGTACACAAACTCCCCCTTGTTAACGGTCAGGTTCACATCCTGTAAGATCAGGTTATGGCCCTGGTATATATTGGCATTTCTCAGTTCTATGATCGGCTCGGACATCTGTTAATGGGTTTCCTGCAAAATAAAGCAAAGAATGCCTGAAAAAACACAAAAATTTACTTTAACTAAAAATTTAGTTGTTTAACTAAAAAATTAGTTTTAGTTTCGGTCCATCAAAATAAGTATATGAAAGCATTGACGAAAGCAGAAGAACAGATCATGCAGGTGTTATGGAAACTGGAGCAGGCCTTTCTCCGGGAGATCGTGGAGGAGATGCCGGTACCCAAACCGCACCAGAATACCGTGGCTACCTTGCTGAAGATCCTGGTGGAAAAGGAATTTGTAGCGGTTGAAGTGCTGGGCCGCCAGCACCGCTATTCCCCGCTCATCTCCAAGGAGGATTATTCCGGCAAGAGCATTAAACAACTTGCTAAAAACTATTTTGAAGGGTCCTTCAGTAATGTGGTCTCCTACCTGGTAAAGGAAAACAATATCTCGGTGGATGAACTGGAGCAGTTGCTCAAACAAATCAAAAAACAGCAAAACCAGCAGAAATGAATCCCTTGCTCAATTACGGGATCCAGGTGATCATCATCTCCGGTCTCTTATACAGCTATTATCATTTTGTGTTGCGGAATAAAAAATTCCACCGCTACAATCGTTTTTACCTGCTGGGTGCAGCGGGGCTGAGCCTTGTATTACCCCTGCTGAATATTCCGGTATACTTTTCTGAAGCGGAAACCGAATCTTCTTTTGTTTACAACACACTTACTGTATTATCCGGAACGGGAAATGAAGAACCCGTTACTGTTTATGCCGGCCTGCCCGAAAAAGAAAACGGATTCACATTAACGCATATCCTCCAGTTGATTTATTTAAGCATTGCAGGGCTGGTATTGCTGCGGATTATTTTTTCCCTGCTGAAAATCAACCGGATCATCCGCCGGCATACGGTGGAAAAAATCGGGAAGATCCATTTCCTGAATACCGAAGAACCCGGTACGCCCTTCTCCTTCTTCCGCTGGTTGTTCTGGAACCGTAAGATCGAACTTAATTCAGCAAAAGGCGAACAGATCTTCCGCCACGAGCTGTTTCATATTGAGCAAAAGCACAGCCTCGATATCCTGTTCCTGGAACTCCTGGCCGTAGTTGGCTGGTTTAATCCTTTTTTTCACTTAATGAAACGGGAAACCAGGGCCATTCATGAATTCCTGGCCGACCAGTTTGCCGTAACCGAAAACAACCGCTGGGACTATGCTGAACTCCTGCTGATGCAGGCCCTGCATACCAGCCAGCGGCTTGTTCATCCTTTTTTTCATAACCAGGTAAAAAGACGTATAGCCATGATAACCTCTCCTCAGAAAACAAGTCACCAGTACCTGCGTAAATTAATGGTGCTGCCCGTTACTGCCCTGGCGGTGATTCTCTTTGCCTTCAGTTACAAAAACAGTAAGCAGATTTCCGCAGAAACAGCCCCTGATGAAAAGCAAACAATTATTATTGATGTTAGCCACGGCGGAAAAGAGCCCGGTGCCATTGGCGCAGACGGCACGCAGGAAAAAGACCTGGTCCTCGCCATTGCGCAAAAAATCAAATCATTGAATCAAAACGGTCAGTACAATATTGTACTCACCCGGGAAAGTGATTTTTTGCCTGACCTGAAATCAAGGGTTAACCCCGGTAATGGACAGGCCCCGGCCCTGTTGCTCTCCCTGCATATAAACAGCTCACCGGACATACAAAAAACCGGGATTGAAGTTTACATTCCAAAAAGCGAAAACAAACACTTTCCTGAAAGTAAAACACTGGCATCCATGCTGATGGGGAAGTTTGCTGAAAGCTACCTGGTTGCCGGGAATATTTTACAGCGAAAAGAAACGATCTGGGTATTGGAAAACAGTAATTGCCCCGCTGCCCTGGTGGAAATCGGATATATCAGTAATGAAAAAGACCTTGCCTTTGTCAGGAATAACAATAACCAGGAATCTATTGCAAAAAACATCCTGAATGCAATTGAAGATTTTATTACAACAGATCCTATTAAAACGAGAAACAGCCTGTTACCATCACCCAATGACACGACCATAAAACCGATCCGCAATATGGCTGTGATCGGTAAGATGTTGTTCATCAGTGACAGTATTATTTTCCGCAGTGCCCCGCCGCAGGATCCGAAGAATAATTTACCGGGATCCATAACATTCATGAATGGCAAACGAATTTTTAAAAAGGATTATGAAGGGAAAGCCATTATATGTGACAGCGTTGAAATATATAGCGCTGAGGACAAAAAAGCCATTGAGCTATACGGTCAGCAGGCAAGGAGTGGTGTGGTGGTGATACACAATGGCAAAATCACAGACCTGGAAATAAAAGAAGCGGATAAACCGGAGTCCGGGAAAGTCTTTGACAAAGTGGAGATCGAAGCCGCTTTCCCCGGCGGGGCTGATGCCTGGCGAAAATACCTCGAAAGGAACCTGGATGGCCAGGTGCCTTTAAAGAACAAAGCACCCAAGGGAGTTTACACGGTAATTGTTCAGTTCATTGTAAATACCGATGGCAGTATCAGTGATACCCGGGCGCTTACCCACCATGGCTATGGGATGGAGGAAGAAGCCATAAGAGTTATACGGAAAGGACCGAAATGGTTACCGGCCATACAAAACGGCAGGCAGGTGGTGGCCTACCGGAAACAACCCATCACTTTTGTGGCAGACAACGGACCCGAAAAGGAAAGCAAAGTAAATGCCGGACAAGGTAAAGTGTTGAATGAAGTGGTGGTGGTTGGCTACTCAGACCCAAGCATCCCTGCATTTCCAGGTGGCGATTCGGCCTGGAAAAAATATCTTTTTGTGAGTGCCAATCCGCTGGTTCCTGCAAATAACGGTGCCCCTGAAGGTCAATACAAAACAAAAGTGCGGTTTATTGTACATCCGGATGGGACAATCTCCGATATAACCGCATTGACCAATTTTGGATATGGTATGGAAGAAGAAGCGATACGACTGATTAAAAATAGTCCCCGCTGGATTCCGGCTACCAGGGAAGGTACCAAAGTCAGCAGTTTTAAAGAACAGTCAATTACGTTTATACTGACGGGTGAACCGGACAGACTTAATTACCCGCCAATCATCCCGTCTATAAAATTAACAAACATCACTTCTCCCCGGCTTGCAAATGGAAACCTTTTAAAGTTGGATCCCGGTACCATTTATATTGGACTGACCAATACATTGCTGCTAGAAACATCCGGAAATGACATTAAAAATATTACTGCTGAATCAGGAAACGGGAATATGCTGAAAATTGAAAATGGGAAAATAGAAATTCAGGCCAGTTCTGTTAAAGATCAATATGCCATTAAATTGTTTTATACCAAAGACAATATTAAAACAGAAGTTAAAACAGTAAACTTCCCCGTCAGATTGGTACCACAACAATAACCGACAGTAATATGAATTAAGGTAATAGGCTGGCCTAAATCTCTAATAGACAAGTTGTCCACTCGGGGTGAGAATATAGAGTTCCTTTTTCTCACCCGCTTCCACCCTGCCGATCACCCGGGCATCCACGCCAAAACTTTTGGAGACGCTGATAATTGTATCGGCGTCTTTTTCATTGGTATAGATCTCCAGTCTTGTACCCATATTAAAGACCTGGTACATTTCCCGGTCATCGGATTTACTGGCAGCCTGGATAATATGGAAGATAACGGGAGGTGTAAATAAATTATCCTTGACGATCCGGACATTTTCCGGGACATATTTCAGGCACTTGGTCTGTCCCCCGCCGCTGCAATGGATCAGGCCATGAATCGCGTCAAAATGATTTTCCAGCAGGGCCTTCATCACCGGGGCAAAGGTCCGGGTGGGCGATAATAACAGTTTACCCACTTCATACGCAGCATCTCCGTCTTTCACTTCATCGGCCATCCGGTGCGGGCCAATATACACGACAGATTCATCGAGTGAAGTATCATAACTCTCGGGGAAACGGGCGCCGTAGGTCTTATGCAGTACATCATGGCGGGCGCTGGTGAGACCGTTACTGGCCAGCCCGCTGTTATAGGCGGTTTCATAATTCGACTGGCCAAAACCTGCCAGTCCTACAATCACATCCCCGGCTTTTATCTTTTCATTTGTAATCAGTTTGCTCTTGGGCCAGCGGGCCGCCATCGTGCCATTCACCGCGATGCTCCGCACCACATCGCCCACATCAGCCGTCTCCCCTCCCATAAATGAGATATGCACCCCGAATCCCTTCATGGTATCAAAGAATTCCTGGGTACCGCTGATCACCGCTTCGAGTACTTCCGCCGGGATCACATTCTTATTGCGGTCAATGGTGGAAGAAAATAACAACTGGTCGTAAATGCCCACACAAAGCAGGTCATCCAGGTTCATTACGATCGCATCCTGGGCAATCCCCTTCCAGACCGACAGATCCCCTGTTTCCTTCCAGTATAAATAGGCTAAAATACTCTTGGTGCCCGCCCCGTCGGCATGCATTACATTCACCCAGTCCTTGTCGCCACAGAGCACATCGGGGTAAATTTTGCAAAAAGCATTTGCGTATAACCCTTTGTCCAGGTTCTTCGTAGCGGCGTGCACTTCTTCTTTCTGGGCCGAAACCCCTCTTTTGGAATATAATGACATCAGTGGGTGAATTTTGTGCAAACTTAGTTATTCTTGAAAAAGAACCAAGAACCGAAGATGCCAAGAGCCCTGCCTACTCGCCTCGCGGCGAAGCGGGCCGGCAGGCAGGCAAAAAAGTTCCAAAACTCAATCGACAAAAAAGAACCAAATTCAAAATATCAAACCCTTCTCCCGGCATTTCGGGTTTCTTTACTAAAATATGCCCGGTTGCCGGCTGACTACAGACTACTGACTATCGACTATTGACTATCTTTGCCCCCATTTATGCAAGTACACCACGACATTGAGCAACTACCTGCTTTCCGGAATGCGGTCATCACCATTGGTACCTTTGACGGCGTGCACATGGGGCACCGCCAGATCATCGATAAGATGAAAGCCGAAGCCAGGGCCCATGACGGGGAAACCGTGATCGTCACATTTCACCCGCATCCCCGCAAAGTGGTTTCCTCGGAATTCATGGGGATCCGCCTGCTCACCACCCTGGAGGAAAGAATTCGGCTGCTGGATAAAATGGGGATCGACCATCTTGTAGTGGTGCCGTTTACCGAGGTATTTGCGAACCAGTCTGCTGAAGAATATATCCGCGATTTCCTGGTGGCCCGGTTTCACCCGCAGACGGTCATTATCGGGTATGATCACCGTTTTGGCCGCGATCGCCTGGGCAATTACCAGTTGCTGGAAGAAAAGGCCCCGGTCTATGGCTACCGCTTGCTCGAGATCCCCAAACATGTGCTGGAAAATATCTCCATCAGTTCCACCAATATCCGCAAAGCCCTCTTGCACAATGATACCGCCACGGCCAATAAAGTACTGGGCTATGATTTCTTCTTTTCCGGGGAAGTGGTGCATGGTGACAAACTGGGACGAAAGCTCGGTTACCCTACCGCCAATCTTAAAATAAAGGACGAGGATAAACTGATTCCCGGGAATGGTATCTACGCCGTATATGCACAACCAGAAGGCTATGCGGAAAAACTCAAAGGAATGATGAGCATTGGTTTCCGCCCCACCGTGGATGGCAAGAAACGGGTGGTCGAAGTGAATATATTTGATTTCGACCAGGAGATCTACGGCCAGACCCTCAAAGTATTTGTCAGGAAATACCTGCGGCCCGAATTAAAATTTGACGGGCTGGAAGCCCTTGTCAAACAAATCGGCCAGGACAAAGTGGACAGCCTGGCTGTGCTATAAAAAAATCTTTACAACAAAAGAGGGGCTGTCCCGGCATTGGGTTCAGTCCCTCTTCTTTTTTACACCTGTGGTTTAATATTCGATCCGGAATTCCAGTTTGGAGGGATCCTCCAGGAAATCGTCCAGTTCAACAGCCAGGGTAACCTGCTTTTTGTCCTCAGACAATGTGATGCCCTTTCCCTCCGTGGTTTTAACCGGGCGGGGCAGGTGAATGATATAATTGGCCTTATAGGTCAGTCCCATGGCAGCCGCTTCTTTCAGGCCTTTAAAATATTCGTCTCCCTCCACTTTGGCATATTTCTCCTTGTTCAGGGTTTTGACCAGCAGGCCATTGGAATATTCCATCGTATAATAGTCATCGAAACTGCTGGTCTCGGGCATCTCACCATCACCGGCCATTCCCATTCCGCCTTTTTTACTTTTCAGTGTCTCGCTGATAACTTTTTGGGAAAGCGTGCTGCATTTGCTGATCTCAGCAGGTGTGGCAAAAGGAAAAGAAAGATGGGTCAGGAATTTTTCGTTCGGCATATCCATGTTGATCCGGAGATTGGCCTTTCTGACCAGCTCTCTTTCTTCCTCAGTCAGGTTGGGAATGCTGTCTGCCCGGTCTTTCAGGGAGATCGTGGAGTCAATGACCTCGTCTGTTTCTTTCATGTCCCCGCTGCTGCCCATTTGCTTGGCCATGCTGATCAGGGCGCTCATGTCATTGGTCATGCTGATCGTACCACTGCCGTCCTCATTCAGGGTAATTTCCTGCGTGGTTTCCAGGCAGCCGGCCAGGAACAGGGAGCTGAGCGTTAATAAAGAAAACAGGATTTTTTTCATATGGTTATTAATTGTTGCAGAATCAGATGAAACCGTCTTTTAAAAAGTTGCACAAAGAAAGGGAATTTAAGGGAACCGGTAGCGCTTTGTTCAGGCGGTCATTTTCACCACCATTTCCTTCAACAGGGAGGCATCCTCAGCCGAACCGCTGCCCACCCCGATGCTTTTGAGGTTATACTGGTGCAGGAGCAATAATACTTTTTCGATCCCGGGATAGGAATACAGGCGGGCCGCCTGTAAATAGTCTTTTACAAAATAGGGATTCACCCCGATATGGGAGGCAATGGTTCTTTCATCCTGGGTGCCGGCGCCAAAAACCATGAATACTTTACTGAAAAAACTATAAAGGGAGGGCAGGATCAGCTGCACCGGTCCGGCCTTGGGGTTAGATTCAAAATACTGGATGATGCGGATGGCCCGGGACAGGTCTTTGGCAGCCAGGGCCGTTTGCAGTTCAAACACATTATAATCCTTGCTCACCCCGATATACAACTCGATATCGTCTTCTGTAATCGCCGTTCTTTTTCCCAGGTTTACGGAAAGTTTGCTGATCTCATTTTCGATCCGGGTCAGGTCGTTGCCAATATGATCGTTGATCAGGGCCAGTCCCCTCGGCGTAATGGTCAGCCCTTTTGACTGGAGCAGTTCCTGGGTCCAGCCGGGTACATCCCGGTCATACATTTTTTTGGTGCTGAGCAGCACCCCGTTTTCTTTTACATACTTGGTGAATTTCTTCCGGGCATCCAGTTTTTTATCTTTATAGGAAACCACCAGCACCGTGGAGGAAAGGGGGTTTTCCATATAAGGTTCCAGTTTTTCCACGTCTTTCATCTGCTGGGCCTCTTTCAGCAGGACCACCTGTCTTTCTGCAAACATGGGATACCGGCGGCAGGCATTCAGCACATCGGCCCAGTTAGCGTCCCTTCCATAAAAAATGGTTAAATTGAAAGCGGCATCTGCCTCAGAAAGTATATGGTGTTCGGCATAATCGACGGCTTTGTCGATAAAATACTCCTCCTCCCCCTCTAACCAATACAAGGGCCGGAACTGTTTTTTTTTCCATTCGGAGATGATCTTTTCCACACTCATAAGCTGCTAAGATACAGGCTTTCAGGAAGCCAATTTTCAAAATTATTATCCAAAAACCAGGTGGTTTTTTAATCTGGCACGGTTTTCGGAAATTAGTGTCTCGAACGATTTTAACAAGAATTCATTAAACCTGGTGCAACGAAAGGTACATTTGTAACCAGTTTATGTAAAAAAGTCAAAAACCCATCCATAAACAGTTAAAAATTCCATTTTATATGACAAACACGAATTATCCTTCGGCCACCACACAGAGTCAGCCGAACAAAAACAAAAATAGCAAGAACATCGTAATCGGGTTACTTGCTGCCGGCCTGCTGGGTACCTGGGGTTATTTGCTCTGGGATAAAAACAAATCCGGAGAAAAGATCTTACAACAACAAACCCAGATAGCCACCCTCGACTCTGCCAAGGCAGATATCCAACTGGAGTTTGACAATGCCCTGGCAAGACTTGACTCCGTAACCGGGGCCAATAACAACCTCCAGGGACAGTTGTCCGACCGGCAAAAAGAGATTGAAGCCAAAAAGTCTGAGATCCGCAAAATCCTGAATGACAAGAACGCCACCAAGGCTGAACTGGCCAAGGCCAAGGGCATGATCAATGAACTGAATGATAAGATCACCAGCCTGGAAGCAGAGGTAACAAGGCTGACGGGTGAGAACCAGGAACTGACAGCGGCTAATACCACCCTGAAGGATGAAAAAGCCACGCTGGAGACCAACCTGACCACCACCAAGACCGAAAAGGAAAGCCTGGAAAAAACGGTGGATGTGGGTTCTACTTTCAGCGCTTCCAATATACAGGTAACACCGGTGGATGAAAGGAAGAGCGGCAAGGAGAAAGTATCCTCTACCGCCAAACGCGTGGACAAACTGGTGGTTTCCTTCGATGTGGAAAACCGCATTGCCAAATCAGGCCCCGCCGATATGTACCTGATCGTTACAGCCCCTGATGGCAAAGTGATCTCTGAAGCCGGCAACGTATTAAATACCCGGGAAGACGGCGATAAGACCTTTACCGCCCGTATCCCCGTCAATTACGAACAGGGCACCCGCAAACCGGTATCATTCCCCATCAAACAAAATGATTTCAAAACCGGGAATTACAAAGTGGAGATCTATCACAACGGATTCAAAATAGGCGAAGGCGTCAGAAGCCTTAAAAAAGGTGGTATATTCGGTTAATAGCAGCTAACTCCTGCAAAAAGAACCGTCCTGTATTCCAGGGCGGTTTTTTTTTGTCCTTTCTCTTTTACTTAACCACATTTTTTACACATTAATCCGCCAGGTAAAATGAACAAAGTAAAACCGCGTGGTATTTTAGTATTTTTATCACCTAAGTAAAAAAAGAACTATGCTGTACACCCCTTGCCGGCAGTTTTCCTTTACCGCCAGCCTTGTATTATTCACTTTAGTAACTGTTGCTCAAAATGCTGTACAGACTAAATACAATAATTCTTCCGTTTACACCGGGATTGAAGTGGGCTCCAAGGGTGTAAAAATGAGTATCATTGAAATTGGCAAAAACGCCCAAAGCACCGGCGCATTTAATATCCTGAAGGATACCTCCGTCAATACCGATTTTATCAGCTTCTCCCGCCCAACTTTTACCGCCACCCTCGAGGGATTTTGCGGCCTTTATTTTAAAGCCACCCGTGAGCTGAAAATACCCGGAAAAAAAGTATTCACCGTTATCAGCAGCGGGGTAAAAATGCAGGCGGAAAAAGAAAACAAATCCGCCATGGTGCAGGAACTGATTGATTCCTTCCGGGTCCGGATCGGCGAACCGGCAAAAGAAGTGGAAGTAGTGGACGTGCTGCAGGAAGCCCGTCTCTCCCATCTCGGCATCGTTCCGGATAAAAGACGTTTCACCACTTTCCTGATTGATATCGGCAGCGGGAATACCAAGGGTGGTTATTTTCCCGATGGTACCAGTACAACCAATTTCAGGCTGTTCCAGCTGAACTGGGGCACCAAAAGCACATTCAACGACGCAGAGAAACGCTGTGACGGGGATATGAGCCTCCCGAATTTCACAAAGAACCTGGGACGAACCCTGTTAAGTGCGGAAAATGCGGATATCATTTACGCGGTGAATGCCAGCGGCGCCTATCCCCTGAGCGATAATATCGCGGTGAGCGGGGGGATTGCCTGGGCTACCGCCACCCTGCTCCATCCCGAACTGATCGATAACCCGGTTATTTCGATCACGTTTGATGAGCTGGTCAAATTCAATGAAAAACTGGTTAAGAACTTTCCTGCACTGAGCCCGGATTTCCTGGTTACCAATATTAATAACAAGGAGGATAAAGAAAGGATCCGCAAGGAAATCAGCCGGGTGCATAAAGTATTTGATCAGAAATCCCTGATGTCGGGGGCCGGGCTATTGTGGAAGATCATGCGGCAGTTTGAATCCGCATTTGAGACAAAGCATTTTTACCTGGTCAAGAACGGGCAGGTAGGCTGGGTCTCTGCTTATGTGGATCAAACCATCTCCAACTGATCTGCGAGAGCAGGCAGGGGGAAAGCCTCTCTGATTCAAAAATAACAGGTATGCCGGGCAGGTATGGAATAATACCTTTTAGACATTAGTTTTGCAGTGATTATTCCCGGTATTATACCGACAGACATTAGCACCGGCCGATCCATGTAATTTTAATGTCTCGTCGGTATACTATCAGCAATCTGTCAGGACCGGTTTACATTTTTACAAACAGGTATGACCACGGGGTCCTGAAAATTCCCGGAGGTTTTACTTTAAAAAAGGGCGGCAAATTAATGTGCCTATGAAGGATACTAAGACCCTCTTATTAGCGATGCTCTCCGTGGGACTGGTAGGCACCTGGGGCTATCACTTATACGATAAAACGCAATACAGCAACCAGCGAAAGGAAGTATATATTAAGGACTCTACGGCTGTAGCTGAAGCGGTACAGGATTCCCTGCAAAAATTATATAGCCGGTCGCTCCGGACGCTCGACCAGGAACTGGATTCCACCCGGAGCGGGGCGGATTCCCTGAAGTCTGCCTTACAGCTCAAATTGGGGGAAATCAACCGGCTCCGGAATGAGATCAATACGATCCTGAAAAACAGGGGCGCCAGCCAGCCGGATCTCCTGCTGGCCCGGAAAAAAATAAACGAGCTGCAGGAACTGGTGGAAGAAATGAAAGGGGAAAAACTGAGTATGGAGGAAGAAAAGCAAAAGCTGGCGGACAGGATGACCCAGTTGAACGGGGAGATCAGCGGTTTGCAGGAGAATATGAAAAAGCTGGGGGATGAAAACAAAGTCCTTTCTGAAAAAATGAACCTGGCCTCCCTCTTTGTGGCTTCGGGGATCCGGCTTTCCCCGGTAACCCTGAAAAATGATAAAGAGACCGAGACCAGCCAGGTAAAGAAAACCAGCAAACTGGTGATCTCATTTACCGTACAGAATAATGTGTACGACTATGACGGGGCGGAGGTTTATATCATCATCACCCAACCCGACGGTAAAGTGCTGACCCCCGATGTTTGGGAATCCGCCACCCCCATGACCACCCATAGCGGCGACCGGAGAAACTATACCCGGAAAATCCGTTTTGAATATGCAAAGGGTGAAGCCAAACAGCTGTCCTTCTCCATCAACGCAGATGCCTACCAGGCCGGTAATTATGTCCTGCAATTATACCACAAAGGGTATATGATCGGGCAAACCGGTAAGGTCCTCTATTAAATTACCAGGCTTAAAGAAGGTTCACCCTACCAGCCCTTTTTACAGCGCCGCTTGCCGTCAAAACCAGCGGCCGGAGCCTGGGTACCCCCCTGCCACTGATACCTATTTTAACCCCCACCTCCTGCGGCCCGGGACCGGTATAAAAAAAGTCCCGCCGTAGCGGGACCTGTATACTTAAAACCCAATTTTGTCAGACAGTTAAAACAGGTTGTAGCCGTAGCTGATGTAGTAAAGACCTCCAACAGAGGGGCTGCCAAAACCGGTTCTCGCATAGTGATTCCCGATATTCGTACCACCTGCCCGGAAGATACTCTTGGTACCGGCGGGGCGGTAAGAAACCTGCGCATCCAGCCAGCCAAAATGAGGCAGGGTGCCGCTCACGAAAGTTCCTTCATAGTAGTTATCATCCTGCCATTTGTAGATCACATTGAACCCGATATTATGGCAAACATTTTCGTTGCGGAGGCCAATATTAAAGCGGTATTTCGGCGCATTGAAGAAGGTCACCACGCTGGGATCCACATCTTTCAGCTGGTCAGAGAATACGTTACCATATACCACGTATTTCTTCACCAGCTGGTATTCCAGCCCGATACCCCAGCCAATTGATTTTACTTTATCAGAGGAGTTCTGTACATAAGAAACGTTGGTGCTGCTGAACGGGGAATACAATTCGTACTTATTCCCGGCCCTTGACTGGGCAACCGCTGTACTTACCAGGAAATCCTGGTACTGGCTGTAATAAACATAGCCATCGATCATCAGTTTTTTACCAAGGATCCCTTTATAACCGACTTCATAGGATTTTACGGTCTCGGGTTTCACATTTTTGTACTCCGCCCTTACCAGCCTGGAGGAGTCAGCAAGCGTACCTGAACGGTAAGCCAGCACACTCGCTGCTGTAAAACCAGGCAGTGTGGAATTCAGTTTATAATAGGTCTGGAATTCCGGCAGGCAGCCCATCAGGACACCGGAACCGGTTACGAGACTGATATACTGATTCTGGTTGGTCGGGAAGCGGTAAGCCGTCTGGTATGACAGGCGCAGGAAGTTTTCCCGGGCCACTTTGATCACGGCAGAAACACGGGGTGTGAATTTGCCGTCAAAATTGGTTTGTTTATCATAACGGCCGGAAGCAGTCAGGGTCAACGCATCCCCGATGAGTTTTTTCTTCAGCTGAAGATAACCGCCATATTCATTTACCCGGATCGTCTGAAGAGTATCGGCAAAGATGGTGCCCTGGGAGTTCATCGCCCATTGCTTCCAGCCGGTACCCAGCATAATTTCCAGCTTGTCAGAAAAACCGATCATATCAGAAAGGTTGAACTGGCCTTCTGCGGCATACAGATCGGATTTATCCAGGAATAAGGCGCCGCCCCTGCGGATCGGGGTGCTTTTGATTTTGCGCACCGCAGAATCATAGGCAGCCGTACCAGGAACCAAACGCCCGGCATCTGCAGCGGCCCTGGCAGCTGAATGCAGGGTAAAATCACTGGCAGCCGGTCCGTTCAATCTCCTTCCTTCAGAGAAGGTACCGATATACAGGGGGAACCAGGAAGAACTGGGCCTGTAGGTCTCATTCAGGAAAGCACCGAGTGCAGATGAATTATAGGAGTCCCCGGCATTTTCCTGCGTAGTATACCCGCGGACAAACCAGTTCTTATGCTTCAGTTCAAATTTATGCTGCGCCATTTTAAGGTTGCGCAGGGAATAACGGTCAGCACCGGTATAAACGGTGGTTCCGGTACCAAAATAGGTATTGAAAGACGCTTCCAGTTTCTCGGAAAGTTTATAATGAATACCGGCAGTGAATTTCACATTGATGGTATTATAATCCACCAGGTCCTGTTCGGCATAACCGGTCCTGGAGACACTGGCTTTATTAAAATAACCACGGTTCATCCCGATATAAAAAGGCATCATATTCTGAACAGCTGTCTGGCCGTTCGGTCCCAGGAATGCAAGCCCGCCGATGAAGGCGCCGATCTGTGCATTGGTCGGATAGGGATTCATCCCGATTGCACCGGGGAATAAGGGATTACCCGGCACGCCAAAGTAAGCATTGGCCGCATTGACCACATCAAAAGCCCCGCCGGTAGCCGTCAGGATGCTTCTCCGGGTCTGGTCCTGTACGAAATAAGAGAAACCCGCCATATCCGCACTGGTTTCATCGCCATACATGTTAATACCATTGTAATTGGGATCATTCAGGCGGTTACCTCCCACTACTTTACTGAGGATACCGATTTGTTGCTTGTTACGGTAGTCTTCTGCTTCCCAGTCTGCGCCTTTCACTAACTGTGCAGCGAGTTTGATACCCAGTTTGTTTTTGTAGGCTTTTGCCCAACGGAAAGACCAGTCATAAAACGGGGCTGTGCCACGTTGCTTGCTGTCAACATGCATCATACCCTGTTTGATATTATAACTGAGACCCTGGTATTTGAACGGGTTCTTGGTGGTGATCAGCACCGTACCGTTCATACCACCGGAACCATATAAAGCCGAAGAAGCGCCCGAAAGTACTTCCACATTATCCACGTCGAGATCAGAGGGCCCGATCACGCTGCCCACCGCGAAGTTCAGACCGGGGGCCTGGTTATCCATTCCGTCGATCAGCTGGTTTACCCGGGTATTTCCACTGCTCACAAAACCACGGGTGGTGATGGTGCGGAAGGTAAGACTGGCCGTGTGAACATCCACCCCTTTCAGGTTACCGATCGCTTCATAATAGTTGGGAGCCGCTGTATTACGTAATACAGCGCTGCTCATTCTCTCCACGGTAACAGGGGATTCCAGCAACCGGGTCGGGGTACGGGTGGCAGATACCACTACTTCCTGACCTAAAGCCGTACTAACTTTAAATTCAATGCTGATTGGTTTGGAAGCATCTGAAACAGTCAGTTCCTGGTCTTCGTAACCAATTGAGCTAAAAACGAGTACAACAGGTAATTTGGGAACATTGAGACTGAACTCACCTTCTGAATTAGTATAAGTACCTCTTGTGGTTCCTTTTACTGAAACAGAAACAGCCGGCACAGTTTCTTTTGATGAGCTGTTGCGGACAGTACCAGAAATAGTAACAGTCTGAGCATAAGCGGCAATCGAAAACAAAACAGCCATCAGCGAGGAAGCTAAATAGCGGTAGCTTTTTCTCATAATAGGGAAATTTTGGTTTTGGAATTTGGCGGAAAAATAAGCATTGTAATGTTTATCTAAAAATTTAATTTTTAAGGGGAAAGCCCGCCTGCCCCCTGAAAAACCATTCTCAAAAATAGCCCCCTTCAGGGATAAATTGTTAAAATCTTCGGACAACCCTCATTGGTGGGTTTTGCCGGGCTTCTTACTTTCGAATATGGCAGTTTTTTCGTTCCCGGAACAGACCGGTTTCTACAAAGGCAAAGTAAGGGATGTATACAGTATTTCCGGTGACTGGCTCGTAATGGTAGCCTCCGACCGTATCTCCGCTTTTGATGTGGTACTGCCCCGTCCCATCCCCTATAAAGGACAGGTGCTGAACCAGATAGCCGCCTATATGCTGGATGCTACCCGGGATATCTGCCCCAACTGGCTGCGATCCGTTCCGGCCCCCCATGTTTCTATCGGAAAAAAATGTAATCCCTTCCGGATTGAAATGGTGGTAAGGGGTAATCTTACCGGTCATGCCTGGCGCACTTATGCCTCCGGTAAACGGGAACTTTGCGGGGTGCCCTTACCGGAAGGAATGAAAGAAAATGATTATTTCCCCCAACCCATCATAACTCCCAGCACCAAGGCAGCCGAAGGTCATGATGAGGACATCAGCAAAGAAGAGATCATCGCGCAGGGGCTTGCCACTGCAGAGGAATGGAAAGTACTTGAAAGTTACACGCTCCGGCTTTTTGTCCGCGGCCGTGAACTGGCCGCCAAAAGAGGCCTGATCCTGGTGGACACCAAGTATGAATTCGGTAAGGACGGGGATACGATCTGCCTGATGGATGAAATCCATACACCCGACAGTTCCCGGTATTTTTATGCGGAGGGGTTTGAAGAAAGACAGGCCAAAGGGGAACGGCAGAAACAACTGAGCAAGGAATTTGTCAGGGAATGGCTGATCGCCCATGATTTTATGGGCAAGGAAGGCCAAACCGTACCGGTGATGGACGATGAATGGGTGGATACTATTTCCAAACGATACATTGAACTCTACGAAAAAGTGACCGGCTCCGCTTTTCACCCGGAAGAACTGCCGGAGGAAGAAGTGTATGCCCGGGTGGTGAAAGCCCTGGAGGGCCTGAAAAAATAAAGGGGCAGGAGATGCTCCCGCCCCTTGTACGATCACTATTCCCCTATTTTTTGATTACGGTTGACTTTTTAAATTCCCGTACGGTTCCCTTGCCGTAGGCAGGACAATAATAATCCAGGGCATACTGCGCATCGGTATAACTCATCCAGTAATCGGTTACGGTGCCGGTAAAGATGATACCGGAGGAACGGTTATACATATCCCGGGTGCCGGTGCTGCTGAAGTTGCCGTACACGATGCTGCCCTCATAGGGTTTGTAACTGCCATAAGCCCGTACAATGGTGTACCCGTTATAGGTTTCCACCACATAGTAATTACAATAAGCGTCACTGTACACCACTTCCCCCATTTCCTTGGACAACCAGTAATCTTCATTGTTATTGGGAAGGGATTCCCGTATACACCCGGTGAATAATACGGCGGTGAGTAAAACCGAAACGGACAGTGTAAAAATTCTTTTCATGGTTGTTGATTTTAAGGATGAATAATTTGCGTTCAACCGTTGTAATGATAAGACTGTGCCAGACTAAAAGAAGATTGATAACCGTTTGTTAAAATGAAAAGATTGGCTGAAATTCACCGGCAAATGACAAGGATATGCTGAACCGTTTTTTTGGTTTTTTCTTTTTATTAGCAAGCGGCGGAGCCGTGGCACAGGACTTCTACCTGCTCGTTGGCACTTATGATTCCCCGAAAAGCGAAGGCATTTACGTGTACCGTTTCAGCAGCCGGGACGGGACGGCAACTCCCCTCAGTCATATCAAAGCAAGCAATCCTTCTTTCCTGGCTATATCGCCCGGCCAGCAATATGTTTATGCCGTACTTGAAAACGCGAAAGAAGGCAAGGGAGGCGAAGTGGCCGCCTTTGGTTTTAACAAAACCAAAGGGGAACTGACCTTCATAAACCAGCAATTAACCGGGGGCGACCATCCCTGCTATGTGGAAACGGATAAAACCGGTAAATGGGTTTTTGCCGGTAATTACAGCAGCGGCAGCCTGGCCGTATTGCCTGTTGAAAACAATGGCGGTCTTTCCCCAGCTGCTTCGGTCATACAGCACCGGGGTTCGGGATTAAACCCGCAGCGGCAGCAAAGTCCGCATGTGCATTGTACCCTGATCTCTCCCGACAATCAATGGCTGCTGGTTCCCGACCTGGGTATGGATAAGCTGATGATCTACCGGTTTGATGCAACCACGGGTCAGTTAACAACAGGCCAACAGCCTTTCGCTGCTTCCGAACCCGGCGCCGGTCCGCGGCATTTTACTTTTCACCCCAACCACAAATATGGTTACCTCGTCGAGGAACTCAGTGGCACGGTCGTGGCTTACAAGTACAGAAAAGGCAGGTTAAAACGTTTGCAGCGTATCAGCACCATGCCCGCAGGTGACAGCAGTTTTGCCGGCAGCGCGGATATCCATATCAGCGCGGATGGCAGGTTCCTCTACGCGTCCAACCGGAGCATATCGAATACGATTGCCATTTATTCCATCCGTAAAAAAGGAAGACTGGCCCTGGCCGGTCACCAGTCCACACTCGGCAACGGGCCGCGGAATTTTAGCATAGACCCGACCGGTAAATTCCTGCTGGTGGGAAACCAGAACAGCGACGAGATCGTCATCTTTGAACGCAATGAGCAAACAGGTTTGCTGAAAGACACGGGAAAGCGGATCCCGCTGGGGAAACCGGTTTGTCTCAAATGGATCCCCGTCAACTAACCTATTCTTTCAGCCGGGGACGTAACCGCTGTTTTGATTTATTGAAGATATGCTGCCCCTTGTCCACTCCCTTGCGTAGTTGCTTCCGGCGTTCCTCCGGCAGGTGCAGCTCATCCCTGCATGCGGGACTGCAGCAGCCTTCAT
The DNA here is from genome assembly GCA_016219985.1 of Sphingobacteriales bacterium. Taxonomy (GTDB): domain Bacteria; phylum Bacteroidota; class Bacteroidia; order Chitinophagales; family Chitinophagaceae; genus JJ008. The sequence continues at coordinate 160,478 of JACRJO010000016.1, forward strand.
AAGCAACGGCGCATTCCTCACACTGGATAAAGAGCAGGTGGCAACCGTCATTTTTGCAATTGGTATGCGTATCGGCCGGTTTGCCGCACTGGTGGCAATGGGCAATGATATCCGGGGTGATCCGCTCTCCCAGCCTTTCATCAAACACAAAATTCTTCCCGATAAATTTACTTGGCAGGCCTTTTTCTTTGATCTGCTTCGCATAGTTGATGATCCCTCCCTCGAGGTGGAATACATTCTTAAATCCCCGGTGCAGCATGTACGCGGACGCTTTTTCACAGCGGATCCCGCCGGTGCAGTACATAATAATATTGGTATCTTTTTTATCCTTCATCATATCCGCTGCCATGGGCAGTTGTTCCCGGAAAGTGTCAGAAGGTATTTCGATCGCGTTCCGGAAGTGCCCGACCTCGTACTCGTAATAATTCCGCATGTCAATCACCACGGTATGGGCATCTTCCGTAAGCTGGTTGAACTGCTCCGCGTTTACATATTTCCCTTTATTGGCCATATCAAAGGAAGGATCTTCGATACCGTCCGCTACTATTTTCTTCCGCACTTTGATATCGAGCACAAAAAAGGATTTGCCGTCATCGTCCACCGCGATATTCAGGCGCAGGCCGTTCAGCGGCTCAATGGAATATAAATAATCCCGGAAAGCCCCCAGGTTTTCCGAGGGCACACTCACCTGGGCATTGATCCCTTCGCCGGCCACATAAATACGGCCCAGTACCCCGATGGCTTTCAGCTCCCGGTACAGGGTATTCCGGAATACAGCAGGGTCTGTGATTTTAAAATAACAGTAAAAAGAAAGGGTTGTCCGCGGAGTGGGATCCTTTAATACAGCTTCTTTCAGCTCCTTTCGGGAGACACGGTTGTGTAAGGTCATACAGGTTGAAATCTGAATCCCGGGGACCGGGATAATTAATAAATAATTGGACAGTTGCAGGCTGAACCAAATTTCCTTTTAGCAATGGCAAAGATAAAAAAAACCGGGTCGCCACCCAAACAACAACCGGCCGATCCCATTACGGCCAGTCGTCCTGCCCGCTCAGTAAATTCAATTTGCTCAGCCCGATCCGGATCCCCTGCTGCCAGGGCCTTCCATTCTGGTAGGATTGTACAAAGTCAACCCGGACTTGCTTGAAGATATTGTCGAAGCCGGCAAAAACCTCGTAATAGTATTTATCCCGGCTGAGGTAAAAACCGTTTGCACCGGTAACGAGGTAAAGGTTCAGGTTCCGGATCAGCGGAAGTTTATTGGTCAGGAATCCTTTCAGGTTATATTCCAGGTGCGCTTCTGTGTAGAAATGATCGGTATTGCTGTACTGATACAGGGGGAGCAACTGGAAGCCGTTCAGGTATTCCTGCGTAAAGGCGGTTACATTCCCGTTGAAATGATTATAATCGGGGAGGAAAACGGATCGCCTGTTCAAAAAACCACCGGCCCCGGCCCTGTAGCGCAGGAGTCCTTTTAATTTCAGGCTGATATCATCGGCTACTCCAAATTTCCATTTGCCAAAGTCGGCATCAGAGCCAAAAAGATGTGGTACCCCCGCTGTATAGCGGAGCGAGAAGGAAGGGTATTTTGAACCCAGGCTGACCTTCCGGTCCGGGAACTCCATATACCGGGTACCTGGCTGCCACTGAATTCCCAGCAGCACGGTAAACGATTGGTGCGCCAGGATATTTTCACTCACCAGTTCAGAAGGATAATTCGGGGTATAACTCCTGCTATCGAAATTCCGCCAGGTATAATTGGTTACATTATCGAGGGGGCGCCGGTCCTGGTACTGGAAGCCGGTAACCAGCGAAAAACCTGCGCCCAGCCCGGTACGGTAACTGCCCCGCAGGAAACCGGCCTCATAGGTCTTCCGGATATTCCGTTCATAGAACAGCGAACTCAGGGTATTGTCGCGGTCGCTGACCGGAAGCGCCGGGTTGAACTGAAAGACCCTTCGTCCGCCGGAGAGGTAAAAAGATTGCGCATACTTTTTCCCATAAGAATAGCGGAGCGATAACCAGGGGTTCAAATGCCTGTTGGTAAAGCCGTACCGGAGAGAAGGCGTAACGCTGAATGTTCTTCTTCCCATCAAAAAAGTGTCCAGCCGGCGGGTAAATGTAAGCGAGGGGTTAAACACCAGTCCCTCGGCCGGGTGAAAATTCACCATTTCAATTACCGGGGGAACAAAAAGGGTCTTTTTCTTTTTTGAATTGGAAAAGGATTGGCCGAGCAGCAACAGGTTGACGGGAACGATCTTATTGCGTTTGCGGTCGATTGAATCCTGGTAATGCGGACTGCGCCGGACCTGTTCCAGGCTGTCTTTTTTCCGGTAATCCCTGATCTCATCAGCCACCAGGGGCAGGGGTCTTGTTTTTTCCCAATAAGCCTCGTTGCGTTTGGTGGCGCTGTCGGTGTATTTTATAATGGTGCTGCTGAAGGTCTTCTTATCAATTTCCGGATTGGTTGTAAACCCGGAATAGACATTTACAAAACTGCCATGCACATCAAATCCGAAAATTTTTAATGCCGGGTAAAAAACCTGGCTGCTCACATACCAGGCATCCTTCCCTTCCGGCCGGTACAGTTGTTCGATCTTTAAAGTATCCAGCAGCTGCATCTGGGAAGATTTGCTGAGTTCCAGTTTCAGGGAGTGGATCCGCCAGTCGTCCTCGATAATATCGATATAGCCGCTGAAGAGGGGTTCAAATTTCCGGCGGGGAATTACTTTAATATGACTGATCTCCCGGCCATCTTCCGTGTAACTGCCCTCCCATTTGTACTTGTAATAATGGAGTGCATTGTCCGCAACGGGAGAAATAAAACCACGCGGGTTGAGCCCCTCCCCGATATTTACATTGTTCTCATAAAAAGATAAGAAACCCGGCGCGGCAAGCCCGTACCCGCCTGTTTGGCCGCTCACTTTGGAGGAGATGACTTCCACTTTTGTTTTTCCGGGTTTATCCGCGGTATAAATGGAAACCGTTTCGGAGAGATAGATCATTTTTTTCTTACTCGTATCCCCGTCCTCAAAATCCACTTTCTGTCCTAATATTTTTTTAGGATAATCCCGCAGCCGCAATTGTCCCTTGGTATAAACCTCGCACCGAAAACGGTCCAGTTGTTCCAGGTGCAGCTTTCTGTTCCTGATGGTTTGCCGGATGATCTCGTAAGCGGGGTCCTCTCCCCTCCCGAGTATTACTTCGCCCAGGGTCATTTCCTGCAGCGTCAGCCTGAAATCAACCTGCAGGTCTTCCAGCCCCATCATTATAGTTCTTTCCTCTTTCCGGTATCCCACGTACTGGCAGACCAGGGTGTACTGACCCGGTGGCAACTGCAGGGAATACTTTCCTTCATTGTTGCTGTTCGTGCCTTTCTGAAGTCCTTTAATAAAAACAGAAGCGTAGGGAAGTACCCGGCCGCTGGTGTCGGTAACGGTGCCGCTTATTTTGCCGGCATGCAGGGCCGGGCTGCCGTAAAAAAAGAAAAGGAAGAAAAAATAATTTCTCATAATGAAGAGGGCGCAAGATAACCCCTGCCCCTGATGGCAACAATGTCATCTTCATGCTTAGAAAAGATTTAACATCATTTCCGGGATGAAGCCCGCAGGTAGCTGCCGGTCATCGCGGCAAAGCCGGCCACGAGGCCGCCGGTCAGCCCGGTCACCAGTATCAGCAGGATGCTGTTCCCGCCCAGCGGTAAAATACCGGCGATCTTCACGGAGAGAATACCGTTATTCTTCATATCGATCCACCAGGCCAGGCCGGCCCAAAGGAGGAACAGGCCGAGAAAGCCGGATAAAAAGGCCTTCCCCGCTTGCTGGTGAACCAGCAGGGCTACCAGCAAGGAAGTGATGGCAAAACCCCACCAGGGTGAAAACGGTACCAGGCCGGCAATAAAACCGGTCAATGCAGTTAGTATGATTGCTGTAATGAATTTCATGTGTTACTGATTAATTGAATGAAGGCCCGCCCCGGCGGATTATTTACCCGCGGAGAATTTCATCACCCATTTTATGTTTTTGTCGTTGCGGTCTCCTTCCCGCATAAACCATAATTTATTGTATTGTCCCGCAGCCCACTGGTCCACATAGTTGTCGTAAAAACGGCTGCCCGGGTTACCGCTCTGCCCGCCGGGATAAACCCCATAGGCTTCGGTCTGACCGGTGAGATGCACGATCATCCGCCAGCTGGGGCCATGACTGTGGGTAACCGCATTAATGATATTGCCGTTCCCTCCTACCGGCAAGCCCGGCCTTGCAAATGCTTTCAGATCTTTGATCAGGTGGTAAACGGTGGGGTTTTTGAATTTGGTCCACTCAAGTTTCCCTTCCTTTTCCTTTTTCACCAGTTCCATCGAAGCTTTCTTCAGAGCAAGGGTTACCACATCAAAAAGAGTTTCCTTTTGTGTTGTATTTATGTTATCGATATACCGGAGTGCGGAATCTCTTTTCAGCAATTCCATGGTGGTTTGCTCTTCCGGCCAGGGAGCTTGTGGATTTATGCGGGTCAGGTCGTCTTTCCATATTTCCGCTTCGAGGCTGTCCCACCAGCACTGGTAAATGGTCTGCCCCTTGGAATCCGGGGAAGCGTTCAGGTCCCAGTTTTTTACAATGGCGAGGTATTTCTTGGCTTCGGGGTAAAGTTCATTTTCCTTCACATACTGCAGCAAGAGGGGTCTTGCATCTTCCGCCAGCGTATTAAAATAATTACCCTGCAGCGCCATCATATCCACGGGCCTGATCCCTGACATACCAGCCAGTTTGTTTTCAATACTGATCGCCCTTGGCGTGATATAACTGCCGGGGATAAAATAGGGATAGGTGGAATCAGCGGGCCGCTGGTTGGCGCTTTCCAGGAAACCCCGCTCCGGGTTTTTGGCATGCGGGTTCTCCGGCTGAGGGATAAAGCCCTGCCACATATAACTGCTGTCCTCCCCCGGCATCACGTACAGGCCCTGGCGGTCCCAGCGGGCGGGGAATTTTCCCTGCTGCCAGATGGCGATATCCCCGGTCTTGGAGGCAAAGATGAAATTCTGCCCCGGGCATTGAAAGGTCTCAATAGCTTTCGCATATTCATCATAGTTATGGGCCCGGTTCAGCCAGTAAAAAGTCTTGCCTTCGTTGCTGGGGTCATGGGCCACCCAGCGGACGGCCAGGTTCCTGTTATTGGAAAGTTCGTTGGAGAAACTCTCATCAAACATCACCGGTCCGAAAATAGTATAGGCCACCGTGTCTTTTACGTCCGCCCCGCCTTTGACTTTTATCACTTCTTCTTTCAGGACTGTTTTTTCCCACTGGCCGTTGAACCAGTAAGCGGTTTTAGTTTTATCCCTGAATTTAATCTCATAATAATCTTTCACGTCCCGCTGGGCATTGGTCACCCCCCAGGCGATGCTGTCGTTGAACCCGATGATCACGAAGGGACAACCCGGGAGGGAAACTCCATAGGCATTGCTGCCCGGCGTTTCAAGCTGGATCTCGTACCAGATGGAGGGAAGGGATAATTCCAGGTGCGGGTCATTACAAAGAATGGGCGCCCCGCTGGCTGTTTTGCTGCCGGCGACCACCCAGTTATTACTTCCGTTGTTGATATCCGGTTTGGAGATCTCATGGGCCGTAACCGTATCCTTTTTCCCGAAATAAAGAGAATCCGCCGTGGCCGGGGCAACGGGTACAATCCCGGGAGCGGCAAAAGCAGTGCCTTTCGGTACAATCGGCGCCAGCGAATCCGGAACCTGCGGGTATAGTTTTTTCAATTCATCCGGGAAAAAAATGGATTTGGCATTGGTATTGGCCAGGTCGTGCTCCGTCCCGGAGGAAAGCATTTTGGCCATCATTTTTAATAAAAGGGCCGAGCGCAGGTTGGTCCATTTTTCGGGCTGAATATTGAGCAGCTTGTATTCCACCGGGATATCGGATTCTTTCAGGGACCCGATATAGGCATTGATTCCCCTCGTATAGGCATCAAAGATCTGTTTGGATACCGGTTCCTTCTCAATTTCCTTTACCGCGTTTTCCGCGGCAAATACCATTCCCAGTCTTCGTTGCTCCCGGTCGTATTCAATCGCTTTGGGGCCGGCCATTTCGCTGGCGCGACCGGCTGCCGCCTTTGTCTGCAGGTCCATCTGGAAGAGCCGGAATTTCGCGTGCAGGTAGCCCTGGATAAAATAGAGGTCCTCGTCGTTTTCGGCAAATACATGGGGCACGAGGCGGTCGTCGAAATAGACCTGCGCCTTTCCTTTCAGACCAGGGAAGCTCAGTTCGGCATCAAAACCGGCCGCAGCGGGTTCGGCATTCTGCCAGAAACCAAGCTGGGGGCTGAGGAACTTTCCCATCGGGGGAACCGGCCCCCATTGTTTATTCAGGGCAAGGATCAATCCGGCGGATACGAGGGCTGATACAGCAAAAGGAACAATACGCATAGGCAAGAAAATGTGTGCGAAAGATAAGGATAATTCCGGCTCATTTTTTACAGATCCACCTCTTTCCGTTTCTTTTTCACTAATTTCATAGACGCTAAAAAATACTACTATGCCTGTTTTAATTGTTGCCGGTATTCTTGTCCTGATTGTTCTCTGGGCAATCGGGTTGTACAATGGCCTCGTTCGCCTGCGCAACCGCCGCCAGAATGCATTTGCGGATATTGATGTGCAGCTCCGCCAGCGCCATGACCTGGTGCCCCAGTTAGTGGAGACCGTAAAAGGCTATGCCACGCATGAACGCGAATTACTCACGAAAATAACCGAAGCCCGTTCGGCTGCCATGAGCGCCACCACCATTGATGGTAAGATCGTGGCCGAACAGCAACTCAGTACGGCCCTGGCCGGCCTGAAAGTGCAGGTGGAAGCCTACCCCGACCTGAAGGCCAACCAGAACTTTTTGCAATTGCAGGAAGAACTCAGCGATATTGAAAACAAGTTAGCCGCCAGCCGCCGCTTCTTCAATGGAGCCACCACCGAATACAATAATGCGGTGGAATCCTTCCCCGGCAACCTGGTGGCCCGGAATTTTGGTTTCGGTAAAGAGATCATGTTCGACCTGGGCACCGACACCCGCAAGCAAATGGAAGAACCGCCCAAAATCCAGTTTTAACCCGGCCCCACCCCGAAGTGGAGTGTAACAAATGGAATACGTTGGCTTAGATAAGCAGATCCGGAGGAATAATTTCAATTCCGTCCTGTTGCTGATTGCCTTCCCGGCCCTGCTGCTGGGGATGTTCTACTTGTTTTTTTATTTTTCCCGTACAGATCAGGGGGAGGATCCCAACCTGCTTTTCCTGCAGACCATGCCGTTTATATTAGCCGGTACAGGGATTTGGTTCCTGGTTGCCTGGGCCGGGCATTCCGCCTTTATCCGGATGGCTACGGGCAGCAAGCCCCTGGAGCGAACCGAAAACAAAAGGGTCTATAACCTGCTCGAGAATCTCTGTATTTCGCAGGGTATGGTCATGCCGAAACTGTATATCATCGAGGACGATTCCCTGAATGCCTTTGCCAGCGGGATCAACAATAAATCCTATTCCATTTCTCTTTCCAAAGGGATCATCAGCAAATTAACCGACGAAGAACTGGAAGGCGTGATCGCCCATGAGCTCACGCATATCAAAAACAGGGATGTCCGGCTGCTGATCATTTCCATCATCTTTGTCGGCATCTTTTCCTTCCTGGCCGAACTGGCTTTCCGCAGTCTCCGATTCGCGGGTGCGGGAAAAAAAAGCCGTGACAGCAAGGGCAGCGGGGCCATTATTTTAGTGGCGATTGTGGTAACGGCCATCGCTTATTTTATTTCCTTACTGCTTCGTTTTGGGATCAGCCGCCGTCGCGAATACCTCGCTGATGCAGGCGCCGCCGATATGACCAAAAAGCCCTATGCCCTGGCCAATGCATTACGGAAGGTCTCCAATGATCCCGCCATCGAAGCCGTGGAAAGCCGCGATGTGGCCCAGCTTTTCATTGACAACCCCAAGCCCTCTTCGCACAAAGCCGCTTCCTGGGACAATATGTTTGCCACGCATCCGCCGATTGAGAAGAGGATTGAATTGCTGGAGCAGTTTGTTTGATGTAGCTTTCTTAGTAATACAGTGGTCGACTGTCGTTAGTCTTTAGTCGATAGTCGTTAGTTGTTAGTTGTTAGTCGTTAGTCGATAGTCGTTAGTAAATACACATACTAACAACCTACTACTGTTAACAAAATTCATCCTACATCGGATTTTACTTTCTACAAAATCTGACGCAATAGATTTTCCAACGCCTGGAATTATTGTCAATGCTTTTATTGTCTGCGTTGCTGTCATTATAGCTTTACGTTGTCATTCCCGTCAAGTTCCCAAAACGGATTGTAAGCAACTTCAAACAAATGTCCGTCTAAGTCTTTGAAGTAACCGCTGTAACCGCCCCAATAAACTTTCTGTGCAGGTTTTACTATTGTCGCACCAAGTTTCGCAACTTTTTCTAAAATTTCGTTCACTTCTTTTTCCGATTTAGTGTTATGCGAAATTGTAAGTCCCGAAAAAGTTGTCGGCTGATATGTCAATGTCGTGTCGTCCGCAAGTTCTTGTCATGGGTGCAATGCCAAAATTATTCCGCCTAAGTCAAACAAAGCCAAACCGTCCATACTTTTATCGGACTTTTTCCAACCAAGTCCATTTTCGTAAAAGTCTAACGATTTCTGAAAGTCGTCAGTTCCAAGCGTTATTAAGTTAAGTTTCTGTCTCATTGTTCTGTCAGTTTTGGTGTGTCCATATAATTGCCACTAACGGTTTGCGGCTTGGCGTAGGGTTTTAGGAGCACTTCACTGTCAACCAGGCACAAATGTTTATTAGATGCACTACTGTTTATATTACCACCTCCGCCCCCATTACGCCAAACCGCTGTTATAAGCAGGCCTTTTGTCCACCGTGTCTGCAAACCATTGTCCTTATTGCGTTGTCCTGTCATTGAGTGTCGGTCGTGGGTGGTGTATTTTTTATTTTCAAGAGTGAGGAATATTCTTTTAATTCAATTTTGTCTGGGTGGGAAAGGCGGAAGCTCTTTTGTAAACTTTGGTCTATGACTAAGCATGTGCGGTTTACAAATGTGCTTACACCTGTGTTGTCTATCGTTTAAAGTTCTCACAAAGTCCGTATAAATAGGCGTTTGAAGCATTGTTTATTAAATAATCGATAAATGCGCGGTATAATATTGAGCCCGCTCTTCCTTTAAGTGGGAAAGATGCTTTCCAAATTCGGAAGTTTGCTTTTAGCTCATCAATAGTCTGTGCGTGTACAAGGTCGTGATCTTCTTCTATGAATCTTTTATAATCAGCTTCCCACATTGTAAAGATGTTTTTTCTAAAATAATCTAAATAACGAGTTGAAATATTCAAGATAGAGTTCCAGCTATCAAATATTTCTTGCTCTGCTGGATTTACTGGATTGAGTAAATATGTCCAATCCGCATCTACAATTCCCACGGGAGTTGGCTCATTTACAAAGTTAAAGGATGAAGCAAGTCCGTTATGATTTAGATACGGATAATATGCTTTAATACGGTTCTTTGTTGCAGGTGAATCAATCAAAATATTTTTCGTTCCTTTCGTTGCTCGGCCGTTGCAATCATGGCCTATTGGAAACAAATTGTTGAAGTTTACTGCAGTCATTGGAAAAAGATCTTTACATAACCAATGGTCAAGTGCAATTCGTCCTTGACCTTCAATGTTCAAAAAACCTTCAAGTCCACAGAAAGGACATACCTCAAGCCCATTAATTTGGATAAAATTATCAATCGCATTTTTCAGTGTATCGGTTGCATGAGCTTCAAATTGTGGATACTTGATGGCAGTGTTGTATAAGTAAAGAAATAAGGTGTCAAGCTCTTTTCTTATGCTTTTAGGTAAATCATTTAATTCAACTATGATTGTTCCTGCTTCATTACTACATAGCTGTTCAATCTGGTTACAATGGGTAAAAGCGGCAACTATTTTATCTCGGGTTGTTTTTGTTTTAATTGCCTTAAACTTATTATAGACGGCTTCAAACTTATCCTTTAATGAGGTTGCTGCAAAAACAATATTAGACCAGGGAGGGAAGAGGTGATTTCCAAATGCAGCAGAAACTTCGATCTCTGTGAAAAAGGTTTCAGGAATCTCCTGAATAATACTTAATCCTGTTGTTAAACGCTGAAGTCTAGTTATCATCTTTCTTCTCCATTTTTTCGTAAATCTTTTTGAAAAGAAATTGCTTCTCACTTGACTCACCAAAATCCTCAACAGCTTTTCTTAATTCATCAATTGTACCATTGTCTATTATGTTTTTTAAATCCTCAAAAGACTTACTTGAAATCAAATTTGTCTTGAAGAACTTTCTGAGAATATAATCAACACTTGAGCCGTAGGTTTTTAATCCTAAATCTGTTGCCTTTTTTACTTCAAGTAACTTATTCTCATTCCTAGTAAAGAAAAGAACGTTATCAGGCATGCAATCGGAAATGATAAATGGTGAATGAGAAGTCAGAACTACATCTTTTAGAAAGTTATTTGTACCGCCAGTCTTGATGCTGCTATTTAATATTTTGATAAACTCAGCACGCCATTTTGGATTAAAATGAGTCTCAGGTTCGTCTAATAATAAAAGTGTTCGTCTGTCTTTTAGCATCAAACAAATTCCCATGGTATGCAGGAACTGATGTTCTCCATCTGAGAATTCACGAAGTAACCTTTCACTAGGTTTTTCACCGCCTTCATCTTTCAGTATCATGTAGTCAAGAAAGTAAAACACGCGGTCTTCGGGTCCTGCTTCTGGTAATTTGCCATCGGTATAAAATCCTCTTGACTTATAAACTTCTTCTTTGGTTTCCGTATTAATTATGTTCGCATTCAACTCGTAGAGTAATTGAAAGAAACGAAATAATTCAAAGGATGACTTGAAATGATCTTTAAAGACTTGCTTGGTTTTATCATCAACAAAAAAGTCAAGGGTTAGGACAGTAAATAATCCATCCCGTAATCCTTTGATTCCGCTTTTTTGCTCATACCAAGTAGTTGCACAGCTTTTTAATTTTTCTATAATGTGCTCAACTTGATAGAGAATTGGGGATGTTTCATTTTTCTCCTCATCCAAATATAAAGTCTGCATATTCAGATTCATTCTGAAACTGCGAATACCTACAATGCCCAATTCATCTCTAAGTGGTTTAAGAGTTGTTTCAGGGTCTTCATAAAGCATACAAGCCAACAATACAGCTTGACTCATTCCTTCATCAATGTAAATTAGGCTTGTTTCAGGTTCGTCAAATGGTAACCCTTTTTTTACGGCTTCTTTGTATTCATCAAAATGGATAAGTCTGTTTTTGATAAAGGGTAAACTCAATATTTCATTTTCTCCTGATGAATAACCAACAACCAAATCTGGTAAGTACTCTTTTCCGGCCGCTCGTTCTTTTGACCTGTCAGACGGCTTTAAGGAAAGCTCCCTTGGCTCTGAACCTTTATCCTTGCTAAAAGGATTCGGTTCAACTTTCATAATAGGTTCCTTACCTTTTTCTTTGGTAATTGTTACAACATCAGCAAGGAATAATACGTAATCTTTTTTGTTGCTACTACATGTCAGATATTTTAAAGTAAAAGCATCTGGAGTACATTTTTTTCTATTAAAATGTTTTTCAAAACTGTCAGGGCGGTATTTAGCCACACACATTTCCAAATGATAAAAGATGGCCGCAAGCGCTTCTAAAACATTTGATTTTCCGCTACCATTTAGGCCTGCAAAACAAAAAGGTTGAAATTCCAACATAGATTGCACACCCTTATCAGTAAGCTGATGAAAATTGACCTTAAAGCCAGGATGCAAACTTCTAAATTGTTCTCCTATTTCTAAACTAAGCAGCTTCATTTCACTACAAGCTTTAAAGATTTGGATGCTTTATCATATTCCTGAGTCAGTATTTCTTCTGTCTTGAGTAGCTGAAATGCAGTATGTTTGGCTTTGTTGTACAAATTCTGACTTTCAAACTTCTGATTGTTCAATCGGTTGACCAAATTTGACAAATATTCTTCATTGGTGATAATGCTGAATAAATCGTTCTCTATTTTTTGTAAATCAACTTCTTCAAGTAAGGCGTCTAATTCTACAGAGACATTTAGATTCAGCTTGCCAGCAAATGCTCTTTGCATTATTGAATTAAAAAACGATTTGGATTCTTCCAATGCATTCTTTAGCTTTCCCTGCAAGCGTCTAATGGCCAAATAATTTTTTTCAAATATTTCTTGAAGAGAAAACGAGCTATCAGGAATTGGAAAGTTGCTTACCTGACTTTTATTAATGGTCGCTATACCTGTGGTTTGTTTTGCCTGGCGCAGGAAATAATATTTACCATAGGCACTACTCAGCAAATAAATGAGCCAATAAGCTGAATACTTCTTTTCTTTAAGTAGCCTAATCCTAAAAAGATGATTCTGATAAATAAATTTATTTTCTTCTCCTTCCCATACCGCCCCTCTTCCTAACTTATCAGAGTCCCCACCTTCAGTAATCAGAATATCTCTATTAAGAATATGATATTGTTCAATTTCTCGTCTGGTAGCTTTAATAGATCTTATTTCTTTAAGATCGAAATATCCGTCCTGAGCATTTGCGACTCTTAAATAAGGAGCCTCAAATAATTCTGTTTCTTTAGTTTTTCTACCTTTTGTAAGCCCTGATAAAATAGTCGCAATGTCAGATAACTTCGTTCCATTTTTCTTTATTGCAAGTAAATCAGATTGAAACATCTGCAAAAACTGAGATCTTAACAATTCATCTAAGAAATCAATGGTTTGCTGACGTTTTTGTACCAATGCACTGGCTTTGTCCAGTATAGCAACTATTCTGTTTTGTACTTGATAATCGGGAACATCAACCTCAAAATTTTTCAAGTCATTTACTGAAACATTTTTAATTACAGCATGTTTAGCCTTGTTGGCAATTTCTTCTATTACGTGTGAAATATGATAGTAAACCCAATCTTGGTTAGTGTCTCGATTTGCAACTACTTTAACGATTCGTTGATTAAGCAATGCTTCTGGGCCGTTCCAACGAAATGTTTTTATAGTACCCGACAGGCTAACCAATAAGTCACCCTTGTTAATAAGATATCTTTTATCATAGTCACCTTGCCAATACACAAAATCATTATCATTTGTGTTTAGGTTGTTGATTCTGATAATTGGAACACCTTCATCAGCAAACTCTGAGGACTTCCAAGCATTTCCTGAGATAAAGGAACAAATATCAGTGAGTTTTTTTATCATGCAATCAACCCATTTAATTCGTTCATGTCTTTAAGTATTTCTTTTTCCAAATCGATTAGCGTGGCTAATATTTCCTTAGGAGGAACGTATTTTTGTTCTACATACTCGTATTCTTTGTAGCGGTTGTAACTCAAATCCAAGTTGTTTTCTTGTATTTCTTTCAAATCAACAAAAAAGTGCTTTTTACGGTCTTTGTATTTGGCTTTAGTTCTAGCCTCAAAAGAAGCCTTTACTTCCGGAAGAGGATTTTCTTTTAATTTTCTGCGATTATCGTCTAATGAGTAACCATCACTATCAACAGAATAAAACCAAACCTTATCTGTGTTCCACTTTTTACTGTTTTCTTTCGCTTTAGTGAAAACGAGAATGGCTGTTTTCACGCCAGTGTAAGGCTTGAAAGCTCCTTGTGGTAGAGAAATAACTGCATCCAGTTGGTTATCTTTTAGGAGTATTTCACGCGTAGCTTTTTGAGCGCTTGAACTGCCAAACAAAACACCTTCCGGAATAATTACAGCCGCTTTACCATTGGGACGAAGCATCTTTGAAATACGAGACAGGAATAATAATTCTGTTGAGCCGCTATCAATTTTTAAGTCAGGATTAATATCACTTTTATCCAATTTACCTGTAAAAGGTGGATTAGCCATTACAATATCATAAATTCCCTTTTCATTGTAAGATTTGCTCAATGTATCTTTGTATTCTACATGAGGATTATCAATCCCATGCATAATCAGGTTCATTAATCCTAAGCGAACCATAGTTACATCAATGTCAAATCCTATTAATCCATCCTCTAATATTTTTTTATTCTTTTTATCTAGGATAGAAGAAGTGGCTCCGCTTTCAAATCCATCATCGTCAATCATAAGTTTTTTAGGCTCTTTTTTGCGTACAATATCTGTAAGGATATATTGATAAGCACCCAACAAAAAGCCCCCGGTACCACAAGCCGGATCAGCAATACGATTCCCGAGTTTGGGTTTAACGAGCTCCGCCATAAGCTTAATTAAATGCCTTGGGGTACGAAATTGCCCCATCTTTCCAGCCTGTGCAATTTCACTTAACAGCATTTCATATACATCGCCTTGAATATCTTGAAAGGTCTGCTTGCCATCTTCCGCATCCTTTTCAATTTCTACATATATGTCGTCAATCTTTTTTACAGCTTCTACCAGAAGAGAGGGCTTTCTTAACTCGAAAGTTGCATTCTTCATATGCTTAGTAAAAAAGCTAGTATTGCCATTTAAATTTTTAATGAATTCAAATACATTGTAGCGGACGTGATCAAGCAAGTCATCTACCGGCATTTTTTGAAAATGACTCCATCTTAATTCTACAGCACTTCTTGGCTTCCTGGCATCAGCCAGTATTTTTTCAAAGCTTTTGGTTTTATCCTTTGACTTTTTGTACTGTTTTTCTAATTTCTCAACATCAACATAAGGGGTATATTTTCCTTTGAACTTAAAGGCATAATCTCCCTTTGTTCGGTTTTTGTTTCCCTTTTCTGCGATTTTCTCATTTTCATCTAACCTTTTTAAAAATAGCAAGTAGGAAATCTGCTCGATCGCTGTGAGGGGATTAGCAATACCAGAACTCCAAAGGGTATCCCAAAGGCTGACTATGAGTGATTTTAGTTTTGCGTTATTTTGTAACATTATTCATAGAAATTTTATATTAAGACGAATTACTCTTAGCTTATTTTGTCGAAACCAACAATTCCCTTACATCAACATCCAGCACTTCTGCGATCTCAAAAAGCGTTTCCATTGTCGGTTGCATTTGGTTAGTGCACCACTTGGAAACTGTAGTTCTGTTTTTGTTTAGTTCTTCCGCAAGCCAGTTGTTGGTCTTTCCTTGTTCAGCTAAAACAGCTTTGATGCGATTACTTGCTTTTTTCTTTTTCGGCATAATAAAATGCGTTTAACATTGATTATTCTGCAAAATAAGCATAATTGTAAAACTCTATTTTGTTCATTTGCAGCGTATAAGGCTAAATAATATGCTTTTAAAGGATTGTAATTTGCTTATAAAGCATAAAATGAATACTTTTGAACAAAATTAAAGCAGATGAGAAACTATACAAAAGCCGATCTAGAAGAACTCGTTTCCTGTCAATTGGAAAACCTGAATGCTATGCACGATTTGCTTAGTATCATGAAAGTACAGAATGAGCTACTGCATAATGCCAATAAAAAACTAAAAGATGAAATTTCTGAATTCAAAGAAAAGCACTTTGTATATCCAACTGGCAAACGAAATCGAAAGTAACATCATTCTTGCGGGTGGTGGATTTGGCTCTTTTACTTTTGCTGAAGGGTTGGCTTTGCGTGTCGGGGCAAAAGCAAATGCGCCAAATATGCGGTGGCTAAATTTAATTAAAAAAATGTGCGGTGGGGAAAATAAAAAATACAGAAGGGTCGGTTGAGTGTCGGCTTTCATGTTGTCTTTTGCAAATACTGTCTTTCCGTTGGGCACTTGTCAAAATGGTTTGTCCGTGCTATTTGGTTTTCAGTTGTCAGTCTATCGTTGTCGTGTCGTCTTTTAGGCTTGCTTACGAGCAGGGCTTTCTGCTGTGCTAATATTCCGTGATTCGTCAGCCCGAACCGCTGCTGAGTAAAGTTAATGAAGATGAAAATATATTCTATAGCTCGGCTTTATTCGTTTAGCCCGGACTGGAGCTGATAAGCGAACGGGACGATCAGTATATATTCTTCAGCCGGCATAGCAGAAAACCCCATGTTAGCTGCTGCTTCTGTTTTTCAGTTTGTACAAATATGCAAGTTCTCTTCCGGTCATCTTTTGTTCTGCCTCCATTAAAGTCAATTCCTGTTTTTTTAAATCAAAGAGTACTTTAGCTGCTTTACTAAAGTTTAGTTTGACAATATTCTCTAGAACTTCCAAAGAAACTGTTACTATTGATTCTACCGCGCCAACACTATATTTTAATTTGTGTAGTTCAAGTTGCTTGGTGTATTCTTGAAGTAGGTAATCAATTTTTTGTTCTATCTCTTTTTCTGTATAATCTTTTTTGCTTATTTCTAGGACCCACTCTTTAAGTCTAAATAATTTTAATTGGCTATCCGGATCATTTTTAAATGCTATAAGATCTTCGAGTTCGATTTTGTTAGAAACTAATGGGAATTTTTTTATTAAAACTGAAAGTACCGGACTATGTGGATAGATTGCTTTTTCTGAGAAATTTCTATAGTTGCCTCTAATAATTGGTGTATAAGAGTTTTGGCTGACACTATTGAGTAATATTGACTCTGAGCGAGCATCAAGTTGTCCAATTATCCTGAAGCGTTCAAGAAAATCTAGAAATACCTCTTCAATAGATTTTTCTTTAGTTGTAAACTTCCGAACCATATCTAGCGCTTCTACTTTATGTTTTAGTGCCTCTTTTATCGATGGTACATGCTCATACTTTTCATCTTTAGGAATTTCAGAGATGAGGCCAGCTTTTTCTAACTTCTCAATTTCCTCCATTTTTTCTTTGAATTTGTCAGCACCATAAGGAAAACTATTGCAAAGATTTTCTAGGCTAGCTTTATCGCCAAGTGAGTACATAAGTTTGTCAAAATAGAATAGGTCTTTGACTAATGTGTCGTCATCAAAAACAAACCAAGGTTCAATTCTTGTTACTCCGATAGTTTCCATTTACAAGTAGTCTTTGAAATTGCAGCTAACACGTTAATTTATGTAACCGATAAATTTGTACACCCCTTTCCCATTCTAACAGAATCATTTCCTGGTATACATTTCGTATTGTTATTACACAAATACAAATCAGCGTCTCTCAAATTTACCAATTCCCATTCGCCCGGGCAATACCCCTAGAAAGTAGTAAGTTGTAAGTTATAAGTGGGGGGAGTGCCGGTGGCCAGGCTTTGGCTTAGGCTTGTCCCGTGGTTTTCCATATTCATTCCTCATTCTGGACAAAGCCAAGGCTTGTTCGAGGTTAAAGCGCATGATGCGCTTTAACCCCGAACAAGACACGAAGGAGAGTAAAGCAAGAGAGGAAGGAGTCCTTAAAATTATTGAATCGGTTGAATACCAATACCTTAGAGGATAAAATAGTCATTAGTAATTAGCCTGCCTGCCGGCAAAGGCAGGTCGGTAGTAAATACAGGTGCTTAGCGCTACTATCTTATTTCCCGGGATTCAGGATTGCTTCTAACGGGGCCAGGGCACCGGGTTCTTTGATCAGTTTAGCCAGTTTGAGCATGTGGGCATAAGTGCCGTTCTGCAGATGCACGGTGATTAACTGGGGTGTATCTGTCCCTGCCTTTTTATCGAAATAGGCAGGATTAACGGAAACGATCTCATAGATTGTCTCTTCCTCCCCCTCATTCAACGTGGCTTTATCCATCCCTTCTAAATATTGTCTCACTCCCCCGGCTGTATAAGTGGAAAAGGGATAAAATTGACTGAAATGGCGGTTGAGCCACTCGTCAGGCCTTTTTAAGTACTGTTTTAATACGTCTGCTGCAGCATCTGCATCAGGCTTTACTTTACTGATCACTTTTTTGAATTTCTCCTGGTCTTCTTCAAACCATTTACGCCGTTTCGCCTCTTTTTCTGCTGTATAACTCTTGTCCCTCTCTTTATACCCCTTCATTTCCACCTCAAATTGTTTTTGGTTCTGGTTATACATTTCTGTCAGTTTCCTGGTCTCATTTGCGCTATAAGCAGTAACATCTTTCAGCATTTGCCCGATGTATTCCTTTCGGGTAACCGGGTTAAAAACCGGCTGCTCACTGTTTCGCAAAAGGATATAATCATTGGCGGTATACATTTCAGCAGTCGCATTATTCCGGACCCGCTGTTCATAATAATCAACCCGGCCCTCGCTGCGTTTCTTTTTTAAGATACCGAATACCGGCACCCCGTTAATCGTATGAACCCCGGCATCTGTCGCCAGGCCGGAAAAAAAGAAATTATTAAACACCACTACCACATTTGACCCGCTCTCATCCTCCGTTTGCAGGTTGTTGTTGTTATCATAGCAGTAGTATGCGAAAAACATCGTTTTGGAACTGCAGAATTGTTTAATGCCCGTGGCCCTGTAAAAGTTTACATCGTTGCCGGCCTCCCCCCCGCTCACCACATAATCCAGCCAGTATGAATTATAATGCAACATCCTGGCGCCGGCAAATGCAGTCAGCCGGTTTTTAATCCAGCGTTCCGCTTTGCTTGTTTGTAATTTCATCTTCGAGACATCCCATTTTGCCGGTTTTTGGGTATGGTGGGAAAAGTCAAAGTAATCATCTGTCCCCCTCACCCAAACAGATGGCTTATTTGCAGCCCTGATTTTACAATCCTGTGCAAAACATGACTGTGCCGTTACAAAAAAAACAGCAACTATTGAAACTGGAATCCGAAACCGTGGTAGTAGTATTTTCTGCTCCATGACTGGTCGTTTAATCCACTTAATACTGTAAATATGGGATTAGTCCAATCATGAACCTATCCCCTAAAAAGAGGATATTCTGATGGCCGGGGGAGGTGTTGATGTTAGTCGATAGTCGTTAGTCTTTAGTCGTTAGTAAATACAGCTGCTAACGGAATTTGTCGGGATTATTGAGCATATATAGAATAAGTTTAGCTACTTCGTTATTCCTGCCGGATAATTCATCATACTTTTCCTTTGATAAATAACCACAGGCCAGGGCGAACTCAAGCCAGACCTGGGTCTCTGCATTCTCTGTTTCAGAATCATTTAGCTTTGAAATAAAATAACTACGGTATCGCCTTCGCTTATACGCTTCAACCAGGTTGGCACATACTGACCTCGAGGATCGCCTGATTTGATCGGTCATACTGTACTTCTCTTCCGGGGGAAATGATTTGGTGAGCTGATGAATCTCCATGGCCAGTGACGGACAAGTCGTTAGTCGTTAGTCATTAGTCGTTAGTCGATAGTAAATACAAGTAATACCTTTCAGACATTAGTTTTGCAGTGATTATTCCGGGTATTATACCGACAGACATTAGCACCGGCCGATCCATGTAATTTTAATGTCTCGTCGGTATAATACTTAGGTGAATTGTACGATTTATTGGTAAACTTGCTTCTCAGCACGAATGAAACGAAAGATTCTTAGAACGCACTAATGACTAACGACTATCGACTAACGACTAACTATTCTTCCCCTCAATCATCGGGACAAAGGAAAAGCGATCAAATACTTCTTCCTTCAGCGCTCCTCCCTCCAGTTTGGTAATTCGTTTCATCAGTTGCACTTCGCCCGCGCCGACGGGGATCACCATCATGCCGCCTGTCTTCAACTGGTCGATAAGCTTTACGGGAATATCGGGCGCCGCCGCGGTGATGATGACTTTGTCGAAAGGCGCAAACGTAGGCAGGCCCTCGTAGCCATCGCCATAGAAGAATTTGATCGTTGGGTATTTTTTCAGGAAGGCAAAGCCTTTATTGGCTTCGAATAATTTTTTCTGCCTTTCGATCGTATAGACCTGGGCGCCCAGTTCGGCCAGCACCACGGCCTGGTAAGCGCTGCCGGTACCGATCTCTAATATTTTTTCAAATTTTTTGATCTCCAGCAACTGGCTCTGGTACGCCACGGTATAGGGTTGTGAAATGGTTTGTCCCTCCCCGATCGGGAAGGCCCGGTCTTCATAAGCCAGTTCATCAAAAGCGGAATCCAGGAAGAAATGCCGGGGAATGTTATTGATGGCATTCAGTACATCCTCGTTGGTTATGCCCTTTCCGCGGACAACCTCCACTAATTTTTTGCGCAAGCCTTTGTGCCGGTAAGTATCTTCAATGGGTCTCATAAGCGGCCCAAAATTAAATAAGCAGCTTCGTAAAAAGCTGCTTATTGATAAATAAAGTTTATAACAGTTTACAATTTCATATCCGCAATCACCACCCTGATCTTCTCATCCAGCGCTGCATTCGCTTTATCAAACTCAGCCGCACTGGTTAGTTTTGTATTCACACTGAAATAGAATTTGATCTTGGGTTCGGTCCCGCTGGGCCGGGCAGAGATCATGCTGCCATCGGCCAGGATAAACTGCAATACATTGGACTTCGGCAATTCAATCTTCCACTCCTCCCCCGTCTGCGGGTTGCTGCCCTTCTGCAGTTCGTAATCCAGCAGTTTTACCACCTGCGAACCATTGATGGTCATGGGCGGGTTATTGCGGTAGGTTTCCATCATAGCCGCGATCTGCGCCTGGCCGTCCATGCCTTTCTTCGTAATGGAAATGAGGCTTTCTTTATAGAATCCGTTTTGTACATAAAGATCCACCATCTTCTCATAGAGACTGCGGCCCTTTTCTTTTTCATAAGCGGCCATCTCGCAGAGCAGGGCCACGGCGCTGATCCCGTCCTTATCGCGGATCTTATCCCCGATCATCAGGCCAAAACTTTCTTCCCCGCCCACGATATAATTTTCTTTCCCTTCTTTCAGCCGGATCAGTTCCGCGATCCATTTGAAACCGGTAAGCACCCGGTAACAGGAAACCCCGTTTGCCCGGGCGATGGCATCGATCATCGGGGTGGTCACGATCGTGGTGATCACCATATCATTGGGTTGCGCAATTCCCTTGGCCTTGCGGGCTTCCATCAGGTAATTAAAGGCCAGCACGGCGGTCTGGTTCCCGTTCATCAGCACCCATTTGCCATGGGAATCCTTTACCCCAATGGCCAGGCGGTCCGCATCGGGGTCGGTGCCGCAAAGAATATCCGCGTCCAGTGATCCGGCCAGCTTCAGTCCATAACTCATGGCTTCACTCTCTTCGGGATTGGGATAGGCCACGGTGGGGAAATTGCCATCGGGCAGTTCCTGTTCCTTTACGATATGTACATTTTCAAACCCGAATTTCTTCAGCACGGCCGGCATCAGGGTGATCCCGGTACCATGGATCGGCGTATAGACAATCTTCAGGTCCTTATGTTTGGCGATCACTTCAGGATATACACTCAGCTCCTTTACCATCTCCATATACTGCGCATCCATATCCTTTCCCACCAGGGTAATATTGGCTTCACCACCCGTCCATTTTACCTCATCCACGGAAGCGATCTTATCCACTTCCTTAATTACATTTTTATCATGCGGCGGCACCAGTTGGGACCCATCATCCCAATAGGCTTTGTACCCGTTATATTCTTTGGGGTTATGCGAAGCCGTACAAACCACCCCACCCTGGCATTTCAGGGTGCGGATGGCAAAAGAAAGCTCGGGGGTGGGACGGAGTGCTTCAAACAAATAGACTTTAATGCCATTGGCGGCAAATACATTCGCCGTGGTCTCGGCAAAAAAACGGCTGTTGTTGCGGCTGTCGTGCGCAATGGCCACACTCACTCCCGCCGGAAAACACTGTTTAAGGTAATTGGCATAACCCTGGGTGGCCATCCCCACGGTGTATTTATTCATCCGGTTGGTGCCCACACCCATCAGGCCGCGGAGACCGCCGGTTCCGAATTCCAGGTTGCGGTAAAAAGCATCGGCCAGTTCATTGGGATTCTCAGCCTGCAGTTTTTTAATTTCCTCTTTTGTGGCAGCGTCAAAATTCCCGTTCAGCCAGGTATCAATCTTTGCTTGAATTGCGGCGTCCATAATCGTTATAAGATTTGTTTATAAAACGGAAAGTTATTGAATTTTGTCTTTTTAAAAACTGAAAAGAAGGCCTAACACGTATTTTTGCCGGATGAACCCAGCTATAGCACTCCGCTCATCGTCCCTTGCGACGCTCCGTTCAGGGTTCTGTTCGCTATGCAGCTTATTGCTGATCATTTTTTCCGGGCCGGGATCCGTTTCCGCCCAGGATACATCCCTGGTACGGCAGGATACCCTGGTAAAAAAGATGGTAACGAACGACCCGTGGATAACACCCGGGCAAAAAAAGCAAAGAACCTGGCTGGTAGCCGGCGCCAATGTGGTGGGATACAGTACCGCGATGGTCGGGCTCTATAATGCCTGGTACAAGAATTACCCGCAGAGCCGCTTTCACACATTTAATGACTGGCCCGAATGGAAACAGGTGGACAAGGTGGGGCATTTTTACAGCGCCTATATTGAAAGCCGGGGCAGTATGGAACTCTGGCGCTGGACGGGCATGGATCGCAAAAAAAGGATCTGGATCGGGGGAATGAGCGGGGCCTTTTACCAGACCGTAATTGAAGTACTCGATGGCTTCAGTGCAGAATGGGGCTGGAGCTGGGCTGATTTCACCGCGAATATACTGGGCAGCGGCGCCCTCGTGGCCCAGGAACTGGCCTGGGATGAACAACGCATTAAATTCAAGTTTTCTTTCCACCGGAAAACCTATAAAGACCCGGAACTGAATCACCGCAGTGATCAGCTGTTCGGCAAAACGCTGGCAGAGCGTTTCCTGAAAGACTATAACGGGCAGACCTATTGGGCCAGTATCAACCTGAAACCTTTTTTCCCGAAAAGCAAAATCCCCGGCTGGTTATCCCTTTCCGTGGGTTATGGCGCTGAAGGCTTATTCGGCGGCACCCAAAACCTGGCAAAGGATGATAACGGCAATATCATTTTCGACCGCCCGGATATTAAACGTTACCGGCAGTGGTTCCTGGCGCCGGATATTGACTTCACAAAGATCAAAACCAGCAAAAAAGGACTGCGTTTTCTCTTTACGGTTCTGAGTGCATTTAAATTCCCGGCGCCTTCCTTAGAATTAAGTAACGGGAGGTTGCGGCTTCATGCGATTCATTTCTGAAAATAATGCCTGGAATACGGGGAGGATATACCCGCTTCGCGGTTATATTTTGGCCACGGATTAATTTGCCACGCCTGCCTGTCCGGTAGGCAGGAAAGCACACGCCTGCCTGCTCGGTAGGCAGGAAAGCAACGAAAGGTTGGCCACGGATTACACAGATACACACGGATTACTATGTCACCCAGGTTATTGCCACGAAATAACACGAAAGGACACGAAAGCACACGCCTGCCTGCTCGGTAGACAGGAAAACACACGAATGGAATATAATTTCCCTCTTCCCGTCTCCCTGGCTTTTTTTTGATCCCGACCTTCCTTTACAGTAGTCGGTCCGTGTCCTGTATTTTTCGTGTGCTTTCGTGTCATTTCGTGGCAAATTTCATGTCCTTTCGTGGCAAATTTCATGTCCTTTCGTGGCAAATTTCATGTCCTTTCGTGGCAAATAAATCCGTGTCTGTCTGTGCAATCCGTGGCCCCATTCCCGTAAATTAGCACCTGTAATCATCTGCTATGCAAATCATCCAACAGGTTCTATTCATTCTCCTGAGTGCTGTGGCCATCTTTCTTTTCACAAAAAAAGCCAAAGAGATCAGCCGCAATATCAGGCTGGGCCGCGAAGAGGATTTCAGTGACAACCCCTCACAGCGATGGAGAAATGTATTATTGCTGGCCTTCGGGCAGCAGAAAATGTTCCGCAATCCCCTGGTGGCCGTACTTCACTTTTTTGTATATGCCGGTTTTATCATCATTAATGTGGAAGTCCTCGAGATCGTCCTCGACGGGATTACCGGTCAGCACCGCCTGTTTGCCGCCCCCCTTCCAGGCCTCTATTCCTTTCTGATCAATGCATTTGAGGTCCTGGCCCTGACCGTATTGCTGGCCTGCGTCATTTTCCTGGTCAGGAGAAATATACTTAAGCTCAGACGTTTTGCCAGCAAGGACCTGGATGGCTGGCCCCGCAGCGATGCCAATTATATCCTGATCACAGAGATTATTTTGATGTCCCTGTTCCTGAAGATGAATGCAGCCGATACCCTATTACAGGCCCGTGGCGTTGCGCATTATGCCGCTCACCCTACCGGTAATTTTATCATCTCCCAATACCTGCACCCGCTGATGAACGGGTACAGCGATGGTACGCTTATTGCAACCGAACGATTCTGCTGGTGGCTGCATATTGCAGGGATCTTTGCCTTCCTGAACTACCTGCCTTATTCCAAGCACCTGCATATTATCCTCGCTTTTCCCAATGCGTATTTCGCCCGGCTCAAACCCATAGGAGAAATGGAGAATATGCCTGCTGTACAAAAAGAAGTATTGTATGCCATGCAGCCCGAACTGGCCCCCACTGGCGAGCAACCCGCCCCGCAAAAATTTGGCGCCAAAGATGTGATGGACCTGGGCTGGAAAAATTTACTGGATGCGTATAGCTGTACGGAATGCGGTCGCTGCACAGCTGCCTGCCCGGCTAACCTGACCGGTAAGCTGCTATCCCCAAGAAAGATCATGATGGACACCCGTGACCGGCTGGAGGCAGTCGGAAAAAACATCATGGTTAATAAAGAGTTTAAGGATGATGGCAGGAGCCTGCTCCACGATTATATCACCGTGGAAGAGCTCCGGGCCTGCACCACCTGCAATGCCTGTGTGCAGGAATGCCCGGTGAGCATCAGCCCGCTTGATATCATTTTGCAACTCCGCCGCTGCCTCGTCATGGAGGAAAGCAATTCCCCGCAGGAATGGACGGCCATGTTCAGCAATGTGGAGAATAATTTTGCTCCCTGGAAATTCAGCCCCGATGAAAGGGATAAGTGGGCGGAGGAGTTCAATGAGCATTGATCATTGATCATTGATCACCTGCCTTGCCTGCCCGCTTCGCCGCGAGGCGAGCAGGCAGGTTGAGAATTCAGCTCCCCCCAAAAATGTTCAATATTCAATGTTCAATATTCAATAACAAAACAGCCAATCATGCAACTACATCATTTCCCCTTTCAGACCATTGACTGGTCTGCTGTTCCAAAAGAAGAACACAATGGCGAAACAGGCATAGCTTACTGGCAGATTCAGCATATGAATGAAATTCGCGTGAGAAAGGTGGAATACAGTCCCGGTTACAAAGCCGACCACTGGTGCAGCAAAGGGCATATCATTCTTTGCCTGGATGGTGAGATGGAAACCGAACTGGCTGATGGCCGGGTTATGAAACTGACAAAGGGCATGTGTTACTTTGTGGGAGATAATAATGAAGCCCACCGGACGGCTACCAGCACCGGCTGTCAGCTATTTATTGTGGACTGACCCGGATACTAATTCCGGTACGGTTTCGTTAATCAGGTATATGCAAAAAGTCACTCACTTATTTACCTTTTTTTTACTGCTGTCCTTTACCGCCCGTTCCCAGCAGCTGTTTGAACTGGGTGGCGAAATGCTTAAATCCTATGGCAAGGGCTATGGCAGCACCAAGGTGGCAGCCCGGGGCGAAAATTTTAATAATAAGAACAGTTTTAGTGCGGGGATCACCTGGCAACTGGCTTCCCAAAAATCTTACTCCGTGTCTACCGGGTTCGGATTCTATATTGGCTACCGTCGTGCTTTCGGGAATAACCTGAAAGGGAGCAATCCGTTCGGGGGCGGCCGCCTGCTCTTTTCTTTTGAGGACTTTGAAGGGAAAACCCGGCAGAAAAGTTTACTGATCACACCCCTGCTGGAAGCCGGGTATCACTTTGTATTTGCGAAACGGATCTATACCGCCCCCTCCCTGGGTTTTGGGTACACTGTTGAAATCAGCAAAGGATACAATTCATTGAACGAGGATGTGGGCAAACGGTTTATTCCCGCTCTTTCGGCAGGCTACCGTTTCTGATCATACTAAAAGGATCAGGGATTATTTCTCCTTGTCTTTATCAATACCCAGTCGCTCCATTTGCTCTTCGAGGTGCTGGGTTACTTCTTCGGGGTGTTCCATCTGGTGAACCGCGTCTTTTTTCTTCAGGATACGCCATAACTGGATCAGGGCGGTGATGGCAAAAATACCCCCGATCACCCAGTTGAGGATATGCTGGTTATTATTGATCTTCTGGGCAATCAGGAGTCCGCCGAAAATAAAAACAAGGTTGCCCATAAACGTGCCCAGCCCGATTCCGGCGATATAAATGTTATAATGATTGTTGCGGGGCAGCAGGATCTTTTTCGTAAAGAGTACCGTGCTCCAGCCAAACCAGAAGGGGATCTGTACCGGGTTTACCGCACTCATCACAAACCCCAATACTATCTTGGGCAAGGGGCTGTCCAGTACCATATTCTTTTCCACTTTTGGATGCAGGGCCGCATAAAAACTGAAGATCGCCAGGGCCGCCACAATCAGCAGGGTCACCCATTCGAGGGCCTTGAGGATCCTTTCCTGCTTTCTCACCCAATCCATCGCCACCAGGGAAATACGGACATAAATGATCTCAGCCACAAGCGATCCGACAGAAAACAACATGGCTGCCGTTACCCCGCTGGTAATTGAGATCTGCATGGCCGCAATATTGAGCGTCCCCAATGGCAAGGAACCCAGGAAACTTACCAGCATACCGGTAAAAAAAATTTTGATCAGGGGATGCATGGGACAAATTTAGGGAAGAAGTTGGAATGGGCAGGAGGAAGTAGGTAGTGGGCAGTAGGTAGGGAATAGTGAATGGTGAACCTGCCTGCCGGCAGGCAGGTAGTGAATGGGGCCTTCTAAGAAGCATCTGGAAATCGAGGGGCATATCGTATTCTTTGGGGGAGTAGGCAGTGGGAAGTGGGCAGTAGGCAAAAATGACGTTTTTAGACAGCTTCTTAGGATGCCCTGACAGCTAACAACTAAGTAGTGAAAGAGGAATTGGGAAGCCCCAAACTCCCAAAATGCTCCGGGAGGAGGTTTTGGATTTTGTTATTGGAACTTATTTTGATTTTGGGACTTGGAGCTTCTTTGCCTGCCTGTCCGGTAGGCAGGGTTCTTTGGTTCTTCGGATCTTGGTTCTTAGTTCTCCACTAGTCGTATTTTTCCAGCATTCTAAAATGCCTTTTTGCTTCTTTCAGAAAATCCCTTCCTTTTTTAAAGGACCAATAAGGCGTCCCATTTTTATGATTATAGCGGCTGATCTGGTACAGTGCTTTCCAGTGCTGCAGCAGGGTGCCATAGGCTTTCCAGATACTCATGCCGCAGTCGTAGATATGGTTGGGCTCGGCCCCGCAGCCATTGAATTCCAGGATCAGAAAATTTTTTCCCAGCTTCAGGTCCTCAATGGAACTGGTCTTAATATCATATCTCCCGTAATAGAACCGGGTCTGGTGACTCAGTTCATCAAATACCTGGTGCATCGTCTCATTAATTTCATTATGGAGGTTGGTAAAGTGGGCGCCCCGGTTATGGTTACCCGCGTACGACAGATAAAACAACTCACCTGCCGGTATTACCCGGTCAAACCGGTGCCCGTGCCGGTGTTCCATCTCCTCCATCCGGAACCGGGCCCGCGGATGCTCCTCCACTAACTGGCGGAGGGTGGATTGCCCGTTGCCTTTCACATGCAGCAGTTCCTTATGAATAAAACCGCTGACCGTTCCTTTTTGCGCTGCCGGGTGCCGGTAATAAAACACACTCACTTCCACCGGCAGGTCCACCAGGTCCTGTACAATATACTCCACCGGTACTTTCTCGTGGTACTTCCGCAACTGTTCTTCATTTTCGATCTTACGGAACAAAATACCTTTCATCCCCACATCCGGTTTTACAATAAACGGATAGGCAAATCCGGCCTGTCTTACAATCCCCTCTACTTCATCAAATGGCTGATCGTGTTTAATATAGATGGTCCGGGGAACCAGCCCGGGAGGCAACTGGTCGTACATTTCTTTTTTTCCTTCCCCTTCAAATCCCCCGAATGTGATAGTGGGATTCGATGAGCTGAAATACCAAACAGACCCGCTGCGCAGGCAATACCAGAACCAAACCGGGCTGATCGGGAAATAAAGAACATAAAAATTCCAGAGCTCCCAGTTAACCAGCTTTTGCAAAATTTTTCTCATCAGTTGCGGCAAAAATAAAGACAGTCGTTAACAATTTGGCAATATATTCCGTATAGATTACATTTAGATACAAAACTGACAGTTATGAGAATGCTCTTCCTTTTCCTGGTAATGGCTTCTTTCCTGTTCATAAGCCCCGCGCCTGCCGGCGCCAGCACGATCCCTGCAACCCATAGCGCCATGATTCCCCCCGGGGCATTTTATAAGAAAATAGCCTCGCTGAAAGTAAAGGACCTGCAAAAGATGCTGGGCCGGAAACTCACCTTAAAAGAAAAAGTTTCCTTTTTTATACTGAAACAAAAAGTCAGGCATAAAGCCAAAGAAAGCAATTCGGACGGGCAATCCGCCTTTATCGTTGGCCTGGTAGCCCTGGGACTCCTGGTCATCGGGCTTTTTGTTCCTTATGTAATCGTAGGTTCACTGGTTGCGGCCATCCTGGCCATCGTTATGGGGTCAATGACTAAGAAAAAGAATCCTGATGACCCGAAAGCAAAAGCCGGCCAGTTACTGGGCTGGATCACCCTGGGACTTATTGCACTATTATTGATCATAGCTGCCATTATCATATCCAGCTGGACCTGGATTTAGCACCGGGGCTGACCGGGAATAAAAGTCAGCGGATCAGGCCGCAATTATCCGTATTATTGCCCAGAAATAATGCTTGGTTTTCATGAAAATCAGAACAGTTGCCGAATTCGTTGCCGGCGGACAACAGCCCGACGTGTTATTCTGGGTGGGATGTGCCGGCAGTTTTGATCAGCGGGCGCAGAAAATCACCAGGGCCTTTGCCACGATACTCAATAAAGCAGGGATCAGCTACGCGATCCTTGGTAAGGAAGAAATGTGTACCGGTGACCCTGCGCGCCGGGCTGGTAATGAGTTCATGTTCCAGATGATGGCCTACCAGAATATACAGGTGCTGAATAATTATGGTATCAAAAGAATCGTGACGGCCTGTCCCCATTGTTTTAATACCCTGAAAAATGAATACCCGGCCCTGGGCGGGGAATACGAAGTGGTGCATCATACCAGCTTCCTTCAACAACTGCTTGATGAGGGAAAGATCAGGCTGAAAGAAGGCGGGACTTTTAAAGGGAAGAAAATTACCTATCATGACAGCTGTTACCTGGGCCGGGCCAACAATATCTATGAGGCTCCCCGGAAAGTGCTGGAAGCCCTCGATGCGGAACTGACAGAAATGAAACGATGCCGCAGCAACGGCCTTTGTTGCGGAGCCGGCGGGGCGCAGATGTTCAAGGAAGAAGAAAAAGGGACCAGCCGGGTGAATGCCGACCGCAGTCTGGAAGCCATTTCTACAGGCGCTGCTGTAATTGCATCCGCCTGCCCGTTCTGCAATACAATGATGACGGACGGTGTTAAGCTGGCCAATAAAGAAGACAGCGTGGAGGTGCTTGATATCGCGGAAATGATTGCGGCCAGTATGCAGGATTAACCCGCAACAGGCCTCAGGCTCAAAAAGAGCGTGGCGCAGGAAAATCACGGAGGCCTGGAGACGCAGGAGAATATATTTGTAACCGCATTTTCCCCTGTTTAAGAAATGTCTTTGCGCTCTTTGCGGGCAATTTTCAGCCGCGGGGGCGCGGAGAACACAGGAGAATATATTTGTAACTGCATCTTCCCCTGTTTAAGAAATGTCTTTGCGCTCTTTGCGGGCAATTTTCAGCCGTGGAGATGCGAGGACGCAGAGAGGCATGCACTACGAGTGCTGTTTACGGCAGTCAGTTTTTGTTTGGTTCAAGGAGCAGGTTCTTACTATCATTGCACAATAGAACCAGGGCCCTATCCGGACCACGCAATTAAACAGCGACTGTCTCCTGCAAACGGCTTTCCACCATCACGGCTTCCTTTAGTTTCCCTTTGGGCACCGGGATCCGGACAACCCCGGTACCTCTCCCCCCGCGGTACCGGATTTCCAGGATATACATCCGGCCGGCCTCATAGATCTCAGCCATGAGTAATTGCTTTCCCTTTGTACTGAATATGTGATGGACTTCCTTTATGTACACTTCGTCCATACCAATCTTTACTTCCGCACCGGCTTTACCCCGGGCGGGATTCAGGAAATACAATAAAAAATGACCCAACCCCCTTTTAAACAGGCTCCACCGGTTAAAACGATTCCATTCGGACCGGTTGTATACCCAGTGCGCAAGCCATTTTTCATTTTCCGCTGATTTTTCCATCAAGTGTAAATTGGTTGTAATTTAGCGGCATGAACCTGGATTATAAATACCTGCTGGACGGTAATTTTCATCCTTCCTCCCGGGTCTGGGTCTACCAGAGTAACCGGCTTTTTTCCCTGGGTGAATCCCTGGAAATTGAAGAAAGGCTGAAAGAGTTCACCAACGGCTGGCAAAGTCATGGGGCGGCTATTAAAGGAGCGGCCTGGCTGTTTTTTGGTCAATTCATTATTCTGATGGCTGATGAAACTGCCACCGGCGTGAGCGGCTGCAGTACGGACAGCTCGGTACGGTTTATAAAAGAAATAGAGCAGCGGTTTGGGGTCAGCCTTTTTGACCGGACCACCCTCGCTTTTGTATTAAAGGATAAGGTGGAACTGCTCCCCCTCTCCCAGCTCCACTATGCCGCAGAAAATGGTTTTATCAATAGCGATACATTATACTTTAATAACCTGGTGCAAACGAAAGAAGAGCTGGAAAACAACTGGATTATCCCGGTGAAAAACAGCTGGCTTTCCAAAAGGATTTCTTTTTTCAGACCGGTTTTGTAAATTTGCGGCTGTTGAATTGAAAACAAGAAAGTAAAGCGGAAGTAGCTCACCTGGTAGAGCGACAGCTTCCCAAGCTGTAGGTAGCCGGTTCGAGTCCGGTCTTCCGCTCCATTGGCCCCTGTTTACGGACAGGGGCTATTTTGCCTTATTGCTATGGTCTTTTATGTTTATATCCTTTACAGTATAGATTTTGACCGGTATTATATTGGCCAAACGCAGCATTTCGAAAACAGGCTTCTGCGTCACAATGCCGGTACTGAAAAAGCGACCGCCCCTTACAGGCCTTGGACCCTCAAATGCCTGATCCTGAAA
>JACRJO010000018.1 GCA_016219985.1 Sphingobacteriales bacterium
CTGTCGAACTTCTTCGTACTCCTTGACAATCAATAGCCATTTGCTGGTCATTAACTGTTGTACGGTCTTTTTCATATGCAACAGTTTATCTAATTTATAAACTGTTACCGAAATACTGAAGAATTACACGGCAGGCAGGTGCTCAATTCCCGATGTTCAATTTTCAATGAAGACCCCATCCTACTCATCCAGCTTCAGCACCGCCAAAAACGCCTCCTGCGGAATTTCCACGTTTCCGATCTGTCTCATCCGCTTCTTTCCTTCTTTTTGTTTTTCCAGCAATTTGCGTTTCCGGCTGATATCGCCTCCATAACATTTGGCCGTCACATCCTTCCGCATGGCCGATATATTTTCCCTCGCCACTACCTTGGCCCCGATAGCTGCCTGGATGGCGATCTGGAACTGTTGCCGGGGCAATAATTCTTTTAGTTTCTCACAGAGTTTTTTCCCGAAATCCTGGGCCCGGCTGCGGTGGATCAGGGCAGAGAGCGCATCCACTTTATCCCCATTCAGCAGGATATCCATTTTCACAATATCACTCTCCCGGTACCCGATGGGATGATAATCAAAGGAAGCATAACCCCGGGTCTGTGACTTCAGTTTATCATAAAAATCAAATACGATCTCCGTCAACGGCATTTCAAACAGCAGCTCCACGCGGGTGGGTGTCAGGTAACTCTGGTTCATCAGGATCCCTCTTTTCCCGAGGCAAAGGGTCATGATATTCCCGATATAATCCGGCTTGCTGATGATCTGCGCCTTGATAAAAGGCTCATCAATATGGTCTGTTTTTACCGGGTCGGGAAATTCAGTCGGGTTGTTCACGATCACTTTATCTCCCTTGGTGGTGTACGCGATAAAACTTACGTTGGGCACGGTGGTGATCACGGTCTGGTTGAATTCCCTTTCCAGCCTTTCCTGGATGATCTCCATGTGCAGCATACCGAGAAAGCCGCAACGGAACCCAAAGCCAAGGGCCTGGGAGGTTTCCAGTTCAAAGGTCAGGGAGGCGTCGTTCAGCTGGAGTTTATCCATACAGTCCCGCAACTCCTCAAACTCATCGGTATTGACCGGGAATATCCCCGCAAACACCATCGGTTTCACTTCTTCAAATCCCTTTATCTGTTCGGGGTTCTCATTACTCGCAATGGTAATGGTATCCCCCACTTTTACTTCTTTGGCGTTCTTGATACCGGTGATGATATAGCCCACATCGCCGGTTTTCACTTCCGGCCTTTCCGTCATCTTCAGTTTCAGGATCCCCACTTCATCGGCCCCGTATTCCTGTCCCGTGCTCACAAATTTTACCTTGTCCCCCTTTTTGATCGAGCCGTTCATGATCCGGTAGTACACGATAATACCCCGGAAGGAATTAAACACGGAGTCAAAGATCAGTGCCTGAAGGGGCGCGGCAGGATTTCCTTTGGGGGCCGGTATCCTGCTCACAATAGCATCCAGTATCTTATCGACGCCCAGGCCGGTACGGGCGCTGGCATGCAGGATATCTTCCCGCTTACAACCGATCAGGTCCACGATCTGGTCTTCCACTTCCTCGATCATGGCCCCGTCCATATCGATCTTGTTGATCACCGGGATGATCTCAAGGTTATTGTCAATTGCGAGGTATAAATTGCTGATCGTCTGCGCCTGGATACCCTGCGTGGCATCGACCAATAACAGGCATCCCTCGCAGGCGGCCAGGGCCCGGCTCACTTCATAGCTGAAGTCCACGTGACCCGGCGTATCGATCAGGTTCAGGATATACTCCTGCCCGTCACTGTGTTTATAATTGATCTGGATGGCATGACTCTTAATGGTAATGCCTTTTTCCCTTTCCAGGTCCATGTCATCCAGCACCTGGTCCATCATATCGCGGTCACTGATGGTATGGGTGCTTTGCAACAGGCGGTCAGCCAGGGTGGATTTGCCGTGGTCAATATGGGCGATGATGCAGAAATTCCGGATATTCTTCATGTACGTTTTTGTCTCCTTGTCTGTCCGCCTTTTACCCGTTCCGCTATCATTTCGTTCCGCGGTGAAGCGGGTGCAGCAGCGGCCGGACTGGCTGGAATTTAGAGTGGGCAAAGCTACGCTTTTTAGGCGAGGAAAAGGCACTGATTATCGGGGTTCGAAACCGTCATTCATGGCGAAAAAAAACCGGATTTACAGGGAGAAATCACCGTCGGGCCGCCTGGCGATGGATTAGTTTAGCCGGCAAAACCTGTCTTATGTTTCATTCATTGCCCAGTATCTGGATCCATGCCATCTGGTCCACCCGGGAGAGCAGCCCGTTTATCATCCCTCCAATCGAGAAAGCGGTCCATCAATTCCTGGCCAATAAGTTCGAAGAAAACGGCTGCACCGTCCGGATCATCAACGGGATGCCTGATCATGTGCATTGCCTGTTCCGGCAAAACCCGCTGAAATCAATTTCCGAGGTCATCAAACAGGTAAAAGGAAGCAGTTCCCAATGGATCAATACCCAGGGGATGCTCCCGGAGAAATTTTACTGGCAGAAAGGCTATGCCGTTTATTCGGTCGGCGCCTCCGCCATGGAATGGGTACAGCATTATATCCAGGAGCAGAAAATACATCACCTGAAAAAATCCTTCCGGGAGGAATTCAACCATTTCCTGCGGATGCACGGGCTGGATAATGAATTGATTGCCTGAGAAAATCATCTTTGCTCAACCAGGCCGGGATCGCTTGCTGCACACCCTCCTGCGATCCATGATCAGGGCAGGAATTCACAGCAGCTCCTTCAGGATTTTTTTGCAGTATACAGTGCCAATTATTCCGTAACTTAATAAGTCCTTCTGTCCCGCTGAATCTCATTCACCTTCATTATCACCTTAAAACATTGAAACATGAACCCTCAATTAGAAGAGATCAGGGATCAGCAAAAACAATCCTGGAACAAATTTTCTTCAGGCTGGAAGAAATGGGATGAGCTGACCATGGATTTTTTACGCCCCATGGGCGATGCTATTATCCGGCATATCAGCCCTTCCGGAAATCACCATGTACTGGATATCGCCGCCGGCACGGGTGAACCGGGTTTAACGATCGCTGCCATGATCCCGGATGGCAGGGTAACCATCACGGACCTGTCGGATGATATGCTGCTGATCGCGGCCGGGAATGCCGCGAAGCGAAATGTCCGCAATGTCGAAACAAAAGCCTGTGATGTATGCCAGCTCCCATTCCCGGACAACAGTTTTGATGCAATCAGTTGCCGCTTCGGTTTCATGTTCTTCCCGGATATGCAAATAGCCGCGGATGAAATGGCGAGGGTATTAAAGCCCGGGGGCCGGGTGGCCACTTCCGTCTGGAATGTACCGGATAAAAATTTTTGGGTAACCGCCATTATGAGTGTCATCCAGAAAAACCTGGAACTGCCCCCTCCTCCTCCCGGCGCCCCGGGTATGTTCCGCTGCAGCCGGCCCGGTCTTTTAAAAGAAATATTTGAAAAAGCGGGTTTATCCGGGATCAGCGAAACCGAAACAACATCTGTGATGAAAAGCGGCACGACCGATCGCTACTGGGAAATGATGAACGATATTGGCGCCCCGATCGTAGCAGCCCTGGCTAAAACGGATGATGCGACGCGTCAAAAGATCAAAGAGGAGGTCTTTGCGGAATTTGACCGGAAATTCCCGGGCCGCGAAGTGAATATTGATGCCAGCGCCCTGGTGATCTGTGCACAGAAATGATACCGGACAGCGCAAAAAAAAATCAGGGAAGTATTCACCCGGTTCCTGCAGATACAAGGCGGGTAAATAGTAATGGGTATGCCAGTGGGCCCGGAATCCTGTTTACCGCAAAAAAAATCTCCCGGGAATAATTAAATCACGACGGGGAATATCTTTGCAGGAAACCTGTTCATTTCAGACCTGATTTATGAAAATACTCCCCGCCCTTTTCTGCTGCCTTATCAGCATGAGCCTGTACGCACAGAAGAACAAGTCCAACGAATCTTTCTATGTCTACGACAGTAACTGGAAACCCTGCGAAATAGAATCGGCTCAATACCTGTGTATTCTGCAAAAGATAAATGACAGCACTTACCAATGGCTGAACTATCACTTCTCCGGCCCGCTGATCAGTATAGAAACATACCGGGACGAAAAAATCACCGTCCTGAACGGATATATGGCATATTTCGGAATAGACGGCCAGATCGATTCAGCAGGCTATGCGAAAAACGGCTTACGGGACAGCACCTGGTATTTTTATGATGATACGATCGCCGTCTGGATGGAAAAAAAATATAAAAACGGGATACTGGTCAACAGTACTGATCTCAACGAAAAAAGGAAAAGAGAAGTCACCGGGGAGAAAGCAGCGGCAACACCGGAACAGGCAGAGACAGAGGCCGGTTTTAAAGGGGGGATGACCGCCTGGATCCGGTACCTGCAAAACAAATCAAACTATCCCGACAGAGCCCAGCAACTGGAAAAAAAGGGAACAGTCAAAATCGCCTTTGTAGTGGATACGGAAGGGAGACCCGTCCAACTGCGGGTCCTGAGATCAGTGGAATATTCACTGGATAAAGAGGCCTTGCGGCTTATTAACGAATCCCCTAAATGGAACCCGGCGTTTCAAAAAGGAAGAAAAGTAAAAGCCTACCGGATTCAACCCATTACGTTTTCCTGAGGCCGGCAAGGATTACCAGGTAAATAATTCCTTTTCATACTTTTAATAAAATCACCGGATGACAGACCTGGATTTAATAGAAGAACATTACGCATCCATACCGGATGAGAAACTGATCCTCATTGCAGCCAAGGACAGCCCGGACCTGACAACAGAAGCTTTCCTCCTCCTTAAGAAAGAATTCTCCCGGCGTGGCTTGTCGATCGACAAATACCTGCCCGTCGCAGAAACAGTCAGCGGGGAAGAGCCTGAGCCTGTGTCATTATTTTCAAACAGGCCGGATAATGCGGATAAAGCAATGATGGGGCTCACCTATACTGACTTTGCCATTGGAGCTGAAGTAACAGCGCAATCTCAAAATATACAACAGCAACAGGAAGACTGGAGCATCACCGAAACAGCAACTGTTTTAAAAAAATATGAAACCTCTTTTGTCATTAATAGCCTCATTTTTTTTATCGGGCTGGTCGTCACGATTGGCAGTTTTGAAACGGCCAGGGCGAAGGGGGGCCATTTTATCCTGGCATGGGGGGCTATATTTTTTGGCGGCATAAATGCTTTACGGGCCTGGGGGAAGAAAAGAGAATATCGTGCGCTGATGAAATACAAACAGGAACAAAAAGACCATACTGCCGGTAAAGAATAACTATCCTGTCAAAAGACTTCACTACTGAAAAAAGAATAGCATGTCAAAAAGCCTGTTTACTGATAAAACCTTCGATCACCAGGATTATTCCGGCACTCCCCTTCCCGATGCTGATTTCGAAGCCTGCCGTTTCCTGCACTGTAATTTCGCCGGCGCTGACCTCTCCGGGATCAATTTCACGGAATGCGGCTTTGATCACTGCAATCTCAGCAGCGCCAAAATCATTCAGACCGTGTTTAATGATGTAAAATTCATCAACAGCAAAATGCTGGGCCTGCATTTTGAAGCAACCAATCCCTTCCTGTTTACCGTTCAGTTCGATGGCTGCACCCTCGACCTCAGCTCCTTTTACCAGTGCAAAATGAAAAAAACGGTTTTTACTAATTGCAGTTTACAGGAAACGGATTTTACGGAAACGGTGCTGACCGAAGCGGTTTTCAGTCATTGCAACCTGCGGGACGCCCGTTTTGAACAAACGCAGCTGGAAAAAGCGGATCTCCGGACAGCGCTCAATTACACCCTTGATCCCGAACTGAACCGGATCCGGAAAGCCCGGTTTTCCTACCCGGCCGTCATCCGCCTGCTGGATAAATATGATCTGCTCATTTCCTGAACAGCCCTCCCACAGGCCGCCCGATGAACCGTCAGTAAACCCGGAATATTTAAAGTTTTCATCTTCTTAAGTTAACAGTTTGCTTATCCGTGCCGGGGAGATTTGATAAATGAAACTCCTGCAAAAGATCCTGCTGATCCTGGCCATCCCGCTCACCTGGAACCTGACCGGTCAGTACTTCGTATGCCCCGTATTTTCCTTTGAGGAAGCCCGGCCATTCCAGGGCCGGAAAATTTATAACCCCTATGCGGACGCGGATCCGGCTTGCTGGAAAAAATGCAATTTTCATGCACATGGAAAGGCCTGGACCGGCTTAACCAATGGCAAAGGCACCGGAACTGATATCCGGGAAATCTATGATTCCCTCGGGTACGCGGTACACCTGGTATCCAATTACCAATCCATTGATACTACTGGTTCATCCGGCCCGGATTATATAGAGGCTTATGAACACGGGTTTAACCTGCAGAAGACCCATGAACTCGTACTGGGGGCTAAAAAAGTGGAGTGGCTGGAATATTTATTGCCGCAGACCGCTTCCAACAAACAACGGGTCATTAATACCCTGGCGGCTGACACCAATGCCTTTATCATCATCAACCACCCTTCTGTCCGGCAGGGCTTTGGGAAAAACGATCTGCAGCTATTATCAGGGTACCACGGAATGGAAGTGCTGAGCCCGGCCGGTTCCTCTTTTGAAGAATGGGACGCCGCTTTGTCCGCCGGTAAACCTGTTTTTGTTATCGGGAATGATGATGTACATGATATCTTCAAAGCGGGTAATATCGGCAAATGTTGTACCTGGGTCAATGCAACAGTCGGGAGAAAAAAAGAGATCCTTTCCGGGCTAAAAAAAGGATGCAGTTACGGGATGAGAATACCCTGCGTTGCCGGAGAAACCCTCTGCAGGAAGGCGCAACGTTTGAAAAAAGAACTGCCTGCATTGACAGCACTCCGCGTAAGCGGGGACAGCATCCGGTTAGCCCTGAATAAACCAGCGGACAGTATTGTCTTTTCCGGGCAAAACGGGCGAAGACTGGCGGTGGTCCCTCATACCGGGAATACCGGTTACCTGCTGAAAGAAGAAGACAGCTATATCAGGACCTCGGTTTATTTTCCCGGGGGTATCGAACTTTATCTGAATCCTGTTTTCCGGTACGATCAAGATCCGTTTCCCCCATCATTAACCAGTGTTAACCCGGGAAAAACGATATTTCTCACCTCCCTCGCTTATATCGTCCGCCTGCTAACCCTGCTACTGGTTTTGAGAACCCTGTTTTACCGGCAAATCAGGAAATGGTTACCCCGGTTTCGGCTGCCCGGGTACCGCAATCCTTACCCGGCAAGCTGAAAAAAAACCGGGTATCCCTACCCGGTTCCATTTCATGGCTTTTCATTTATTACTGGTGCAACTGGATCACCCCTAATTCAGTATCCCGTCCCCGTTGAACATTAATATTGCTGATCAGGGTATCCTGGTACCCGTTAATTCCATCAATAAATACATGGTAGGTGCCCGGTCTTAAACCACGGATCTTAAACTCGCCCTCGCTCCAGGGGCTTGCAAAGGCGGTATCGGTATCATTATAAGCCTTGATAAGACCGTGAAAATGCACAGGACGCACTTTCCCTTCAATCTCACCGGTACTATGCCGTCCAAACGGTTTTAAGTAAGGCTTCAGCCAGTACTGCCCCCCGGTGTACCGGATAGAGCGGGCCAGGTCAAAATCAAGGTACAAACGGAAATTATCTGCGGAAAGGGAATCCAGGTGTTCACGTCCCACATTGATAAACACAAAATCCTGGTTATTAATAAGGTGCAGCGGGTAGGTAATACTGTCCGCCATAATACTGTTGTTGGCGCCCAGCGTGAACTTGATCCGCTCAATCTTCCCGTTGATGACAAAGCCACTGGCCAGCAGGGTATCCACTCCATTGCGCAGGGCGAGCAGGTCGTACACACCCGGGTTGATCGTCAGCGTATCCCAGTACTCACAATGACTGCCCAGGGAATCATGATCGTCATCACAACCGGGTCCGTCCTCGTCATCATCCTGGTGGCGCCGGCAGGTATCCACTTTTACGGCGATGCTTTGTATATCCACCCAGACATGCTGAAAGTCAAGCGGCCCGTCGGTAAGGTAGATGGAAAGCTTTGTCTTTCCCTCCGGGATATCATTCAGGTTCGCCTCTTTCTGGCAGGAATATAAAAAAAGCAGGGAACCGGCAAATACGGTTAAGAAGGGCGCAAAGAGGCCCGATACGTTTTTCATACTACTATTGTTTTGGGTAAAAAATAATAAAGCCGTCCAGGGGCAGTATGAACGAAAACTATGCCACCCCCTTTAAAAGAAGGGAGGAAAGGCAGTAATTTATCCACAATGACAAAATAAGTACAATAAAGAAGCGGGATACTGGCAGGTTATTCAGCCCCTCGCCACTTTTTTTCGCAGCCCGAGGTCCTTAACATTTCCTTTTACCCGTTTTGACGATACTGGCACCTGCTTTGAATTACAGGTATCAGCCGGGCCATGAAACAAATGGTACAGCAATGCGCCCGGCCATTGCAGTACTACATTTTAAAAATGTACACACATGAAAAAGATCTTTACACTTACAGCAGCCTTCTTACTGACTACCGCCCTGTTTGCGGCTGACCGCCGGCCGGTAATCCTGTTAAACAATAATATGAACTTCAAGGTGGTCATTGACGGGAAAAATTATTTTGGTGACCATATTACGATCCGGCCCGATTACTTCTACGGGGGACGCCATACCGTACGGGTGTATGAAATGAGAAGAGGTTTTTTTGGCCGGACTGAACGGCTGCTGGATGCGGTTTCGTTCAGCATGGACCGGGATGATATTATGATCCGTATTGATTACGCCGGCCGTATCCTGGTCCGGGAAGAAAACAGGTATAACGGTCACCATAAAAAGAACAGGCATAATCGTCATGAAATGCATGAATACTCCGACCGGGATGATCATGTCAACCGGTTCTGAGCCCGCTTGTTATAGAAAAAAGCAGGACTGCCTCAACGGCAGCCCTGCTTCTGTATCCTGATTCGTAATTTATGCTGTTTGCTGTTATTGCACCATCACCCGGAAAGATTTGGTTTCATTCGCGCCGGTTACGCTGACGATATACATTCCTTTGAGTAAACGGGCAGTGGACAACTGGATCCGGTTGCTGCCGGCCTGCTGAGTAAGCATCCTGCCGCTCATATCAAATAATTTTACTTCATACTTTTCCCTTCCGTCACCGGTCGTATTCACGCTGATCAGTTCCCCCGCAGTCAGTAAAGTGGGGCTGACAATAATGGAGGGGGCATTATCAAATACCAGTACCACTACCGCGCTGTAAGTAAAGCTACCGTCCTTGTCCACCATTTTCAGGCGGTAAAATGCTTTTTGCATAAGGCGGAAAGCATTTATATCTGTATAAGAATAGCTGCCTTCACTGGTAGTGGTGGCATTCATCGTGGCAACTTTTTCAAATGAAGCATCCGCTGAAGCTGCACGTTCAATTTCGAAATGACTGAAATTCTCCTGGTTTTCGGTATCCCATTTCAGTTCGGCTGCATTGTTCTTTTTATCTGCCCGGAAAGACATCAGCTTCAACGGCAGTACGTTCTCATAAATAAGCGATCCAAAGCCCACCACCTGGGAGGCCGGGTTATTAGGGCTGGATGAACCGGCGCTGTATTC
Source organism: Sphingobacteriales bacterium (assembly GCA_016219985.1). Classification (GTDB taxonomy): domain Bacteria; phylum Bacteroidota; class Bacteroidia; order Chitinophagales; family Chitinophagaceae; genus JJ008. Next base: position 9,627 of record JACRJO010000018.1, read on the forward strand.
GATGGTCAGTGATTTTAACGGGGTGGCGTCAAAACTTACCACCACGGGGTCCTCATCGTATTCATCGTTATTACTTTTCCCTTCCACGATATTATGGTTGGATCCGTAAACTACGGTATAAGAAGTACCGGAAATCGAGGGGTAAATGGCTGTATTGTTAGCCCGGTAACCGGTAATGGTCAGTTTATCATCCCAGTTGGAGGTTTGATCCACATCGAAAAGTAAAAAAGTCATCCCAATCAGGGGCTTTGAAAAATTAAAAGTGTACGTGACTTTGGAGGTCTTGTTTGACCAGTTGACCGTTGTGGCCAGGTTGCCCCCGCCGCCTGAATTATATTTCGGGAAACCTGAACTTAAGCCGGTCCCGTTAACATTTACTCCCATGTTCACCCCATTGTTATTGTGATTGGAGGAAGTGCTGCCGGCAGGGTAATTATTCCACTTAAAGCTTTGCGCGGTAACAGCTGATGTTACTAAAAAGAAGACTACGGAGAAGATTGCGTAAAAATTTTTCATAAAGTACGATTTTCGGATATCGTTAAAATACCAATCCGGTGCCAAAAAATACGTATATGATTTTCAATAGTTTAGCTCATGCCAACTCATTTTCCATTCCATAAAATGGAAAAAAAATCCAGAATATGGGGAAGCCCTTAGGCAGTTTAAGTGCAATTTTTAAAACGCATTGAAGAATAAAATAGGTAAAAACCCCTTGCTGAACCCGGAGTCTCTTATATTTATTGAAAACTGCCGTACATGAAATACACCTGCCTGATAGGCCTGGCCCTGACCCTCCTGCTTTTTTCCTGCGCGCAAAAAGAGGCTAAGCAAGGGGCGGATCAGCCGGTTCCCGGGTTTCGGTCCGGGTTAACCGAGGATACAGCCTGCCTCTTATCGCAGGTCGCTTATTGTCCGGATATACCCGGGGCCCTGGGTCGTTATATGCCCGGCTGGCAACTGCTGTGGGAAGCAGCCGAGCTCAACGGCAACCACGCATTTGTAGCGGGCAACGGAAGGGAATACGCACTGGCCATACGCGGCTCCCTGCTCAATTTCAGCTGGGCCGCGTTCCAGAACTGGATCTACCAGGACCTGCATGTGGCAGCGCAGGAAAAATGGCCCTATACAGCTGATTCCACAACTGCAAGCGTATCCGAAGGCGCTTATACCGGCTGGGAAAATCTATGTAACATGCAGGACAAAAAAACAGGACAACATCTCCTGCCCCTCCTCGATTCCCTGGTAGCAGCAGGCGTTCCCCTGCTGATCACCGGGCATAGCCTGGGAGGTAACCTGGCCACTATTTACGGATCTTATCTCTGGAAGGCGCTGAAAGAAAAGGGAAGAAACAATTTCCGGGTAAACGTGATCAGTTTTGCGGCGCCGGCTGCGGGGAATGCCGCATTTGCGGAAGATTTCAATAAAAAATTTCCCGCCTCCATCCGGGTGGAAAACCGGTATGATATCGTACCGAAATTCCCCACGGCTCCCGGGATCCGTTCACTGGGAGAATTATACAGCGATTCATTACCCGCGGGGGAAATTGAAGTGGGTTATAAAAACCTTCGTATTCCGCTGCCAAAACTGTTTACATTATTAAATACAGGCCTGACCGTCCTGGAATTTACCAGCGGGCTTTCGCCGTATGAACAAACCAATGGAAACGGCACACAAATTAACCTCCCGCTTTCCGGGAAAAATTCTGGGCGGGAAGTCCTGAACTGGCTCGATGAAGCGGGTTACCAGCATAGTATTGAACGATATGCCGGGTATGAGAAAGTGGCTGTTATATCCTGTAACTGATGTCGGGATAGTTAGCTGCGAGCTGTGAGCTGCGAGCTGTGAGTTGCGAGCTGCGAGCTGTGAGTTGCGAGCTGTGAGCTGCGAGCTGTGAGTTGCGAGCTGCGAGCTGTGAGTTGCGAGCTGTGAGCTGCGAGTTGCGCGACCGGGATTCGACGGTTAACAGGGTTTCACCAGTACGGATACGGTTGTTCCCATACCGGGAACACTTTCAATATGGCATTCACCTCCCAGTAAAAGAGATCGTTCCTTCATTCCCAGTAAACCCAGGGTTCGCTTCCCGGAAACACTGCCGGTATCAAAGCCCTTCCCGTTGTCCCTGATATTAAGGCGTATTTTTTCCCCTTCCCTTTTCAGTTCCACGACAACAGCCGAGGCTTCCGAATGCCGGATCACATTGGTTACCGATTCCTGGAATATCCGGAAAAGGGCGGTGCGCATTTTGTCCGGCATTTCAAAATCTTCGGGGGAATGAATAAATTCCGTTTTCAGGTTCGCCCGCCGCCCGAAGTCGGCTAAGTACCAGTCGATCGTTGCTACCAGTCCCAGGTCATCCAGCATACTGGGCCGGAGGCTGGTGGACATACGACGGACGGTATTCACAGCCCTGTCAAGCAGGTTGGAAATATCAGTAAATTTATCCGCGAGCAGTTTATTATCACCCAGGTCGAGCCGGGATTCCAGCCAGGAGAAGTCGATCTTCAGCACCGTCAGTTGCTGCCCCAGTTCATCATGAATTTCCCGGGCAATCGCGGTTCTTTCTTCTTCCCGGATATCCTGTAAATGGGCCGACAGTTCCCGCAACTGGCGGGCGGTTTCCCCGATGGCCTGTTCATTCGTTTTCCGTTCCGTGATATCCGTTAAAATCCCGATGGCCCCTTCCCCGGGTCCCGACAGGAGCCGGGCATTCACTTCAAACCAGCAGGTGTTTTTTTCCTTACTGGTAAAACGCAGTTCGTGCCGGACATAAGCCACTTCGCGTGACAGCAGCGCCCTGAATTTTTCCCCGCTCTCCGCTTTATCAGCCGGCATCACAAAATCCAGGTAATGCCTGCCCATACTTTCCTTAACCGTATAACCAAGTATCTCTGACCAGGCTGGGTTCAGAAAAGTCCAGTGCCCCTGCGCATCCGTCTGGAAAATAATTTCACGGGTATTGTCAACCACATCCCGGTACTGCTGTTCACTTTTCCGCAAAGCGATCTCATTTTCTTTTTCTCCAATGGCAAAGGCCACTTCCTTAGCGATGGTTTGCAGCAACTGGGATTCTTCGCCGGTAAAATGATGCACCCCGTTAAAGTACACCATGAATTTTCCCAGCAACCGGTTCATATAGATCAGGGGAATAAACCCAAGCGCCCGGATCCCTTCCTGCCGGATTACCGGGAGCAATCCTTCCAGGGATGCTTCCTGCAGCACGTCGGGAACAAAGACGGGCGATGGATGACTGGCATCCTGTTTCCAGGGCGTGTGCCCTGCAGCTGCTTTCTTATAGGTATCTGAAAGTCCGTGTGAAGCCTTGAACTGCATGATCCCCGATTCGTCAAACAATAATACCGAAACACGGTCGGCCCGGATCGTGTTTAACAACCCGTTTACTGCGAGGTTGTAAATATCTTCCAGCCGGTTGGCCTTGCTGACAGCATCGGTCAGGCTGACCAGTAACTGCAATTGCTGGTACCGGGTTCGCAGTTTTTCTTCTGCCGCTTTCCGTTCCGAAATATCCATCCCGTTAGCAATGAGCACTTCTTTATCACCCAGCCGGATCAGGAAGGCGGTGAAATAAAACGGATGCAGTGTTCCGTCTTTTGCCACCAGCGAGATCTCCGCTTCCCCCTTTCCCTCTCTCACGGCTTTCCGGAGTTCCTGTAAAGCCAGGTCCCGGTCTGCCTCACAGATCAGTTCATTATATTTCATTCCCCGGATCTCGTGATGCGAGTACCCCGTGATCTCCCCGACCCGGGTATTCCACCGGGATATCCGCTCCTGCTCCAGGTCATACATAAAGAAAATGACGGGCAGACTGTCGATAATCTTCTCCGATAAATAAAGCGTTTTTTTCTGTTCAGTGATATCAATGAAAGATCCGAAGAGATAGACGGGCCTGTTTTTTTCATCCGGAACAATATTGGCAGAAAAAGCAACCGGGAAGAGGCTGCCGTTCAGCCGCCGACCTGTACACTCTCCATACTCAATACCACGGTCACGGATAGCCGCCAAACTCTCAAAGACCTGGTTTCCCTCAAACAGGTCCCGGACATTGCGACCCAGGAGCTGGTTTCCCCCCGCGCAGCCCCACATGGCACACAGAGTACGGTTGGCATAGATAATCATCCCGTCGAGGTCGGTAATGCCCATTCCGCTGATGGAGCTTTCAATGGCATGCTCCTTCATGCTGAGCTCTTTCCGGATCTTCGACTTCTCCGTGATATCGGTTGCCAGCGCCATGATATTCCCATCCGGAAGCATCATTGAATTCAGTTCGATCAGGTAGACGTCCCCGTCTTTTCGCCTGATCCGGCGGTAATCGACCGCCGACTGTCCGTTTTGCAGGAGGTCTAAACGCAGGGGTCTTTTCTGAAGGTCTTCTTCCGGAAACAGGTCCGGCAGGCTGAGCTGGCAAAATTCTTCGGGACTATACCCAAGGTGAAAGCAGGCTCCTTCATTGAATTCAAGGATCTTTCCCCCGGGCTCATAGATAATACAGCCATCTGAGGCCAGCCTGACCAGGCTCTCATATTTTTCCCTGAAGTCAGACATACTAACCAAAACCGTTTATACCTTGTGGCTGCATTTTAAAAGATACCTAAAGATAGTATGAGGAGGATAAAGTCCGTTTTTTTTCTCCTTCATTTTCCCCGTATCAGTGTATCCACTGATTTTTTTACGGCCGGGACCGCCACAGGCAGCGGATAACATACCCGTAATGTCCTGATGTGAAAAGAAGTAAATTCCTGCACCACTCATAAAACCACCGCTCATGTTCAGCACCCGTTCAACCAGTACCCTCCTGCTTATCGGTTTATTTTTTGGGGAATGCGATCCCGTTTCCACCCCGGGAAAAGAAAAAGTCCGGGCGGAAATTGCGCAGGCGGAAAAAGAGTTTGCCGATATGGCCGCCGGTAAAGGGATCGCGGAAGCCTTTTATTTCTTTGCCGATTCAGCAGCCGTGATCAAAAGAGGCAATGACAGTCTTATCAGGGGCAGGGAAGCTATCCTTAACTTTTACAGCGACCCCGTTTATAAGACAGCGCGGGTAAGCTGGTCGCCTGATTTTATTGAGGCCGGCAAGAGCGGTGATATAGGGTATACGTACGGTAAATATGAATGGGTTTCGACAGACAGCAGCGGGAAACAAAAGACCAGCAAGGGAATTTTCCATACGGTTTGGAAAAAACAATCTGATGGCAGCTGGAAATACCTGTGGGATTAAGCCGGTCATACAATGGTGAACCGTTCCCGGCAATCCCCCACAACCAGCCAGTACACACCATCCTGCATGCCCCCGGTGCTCAGCGATAATTCCCGTCCCCTGTCCTGGATCCTGCCCCGCCGGATTAACTGACCGTTATCATCCGTGATGTGATAACTTTCAGCGGGTGTGGAAACGAGGGGAAACTGAACCGTAATACTGGCATTAAGGGGTACCGGGTTGGGGGTAACCATAAAACGGGTGAGGTCTTTCATGTAATTAATCAGTGTCTTAACCGGGCTGGTGAAGCCCAACAGGATGTATGGTGCTTCAGGAAATGTGCAAAAAAAATGCCATGCATGCGGAAGAGGAAAACAAAGCATCAAATGTGAATATCTTCTGCATGAATGGAAGGGACAACCGGCAGAACTACTATGGCAGAATGGGTAATTCCACATGGAAAACCGTACCGGCGCCCTGTTCTGTTTCAAACCAGATCCTGCCTTTCGCCTGTTCTACAATTCCCTTACACATGGCAAGCCCCAGCCCGGTCCCGGATGATTTGGTGGTGAAGTTGGGAACAAAAATCCGTTCCTGCATGCCGGGAGGAATTCCCTCCCCGTTATCACGGATACTGATATGAATGGTAGGGCCTTCTCTTTTTTCCTGTACCAGGATCCGGCAATTCTCTTTTTCACTGCAGGCTTCGGTGGCATTGGCAAACAGGTTGGTAAACAGCCGGTTCATCTGGGTTTTATCCGCCTGCATCATCAGCAGGCCGGGTTCGGGGTTCCAGCCAAGACTCACTTTTTCATTGGCAGCATACAGTTCCCGGAGCGAGGAGATCACTTCATGCAGATCAAAGACCGTGATATTGGTATTGCCGATATTGGCAAACTGCGAGAAATCGGCCGCGATTTTCGACAGGTGATCGATCTGTTCTACCAGGGTATTCGCCACATTGGCCGATAATTCTTTTACATTCTCCTGGTTATTGTTGATGGCTTTTTGCAGGTACTGGATACTCAGTTTCATCGGGGTGAGCGGGTTCTTGATCTCATGCGCCACTTGCCGCGCCATTTCCCGCCAGGCTCCCTCCCGTTCACTCTTGGCGAGGGCGGCAGCGCTTTCTCCCAGCTTGGCCACCATCTTATTGTATTCCTGCACCAGTTCCCCGATCTCGTCATTCCGGTTCCAGAGAATGGCTTCGTTCATCCGGCCCAGGTTCACTTCTTTCATTTTATCACTGATCAGGGAAAAAGAATCCGTGATCCGGTTGGTGATAAAGAGCGCTATCAGGCCGGCGATCAGGAAAATAAAGGCATTCAGGTTGATGATGGTGACCAGGAAATTTGAGATTTCTTTTTCGAGCTCCGGCTGCGAGGTGAAATACGGAATGTTGATATAGGCATAGGCCTGTCCCTCCGCATCCCGGACCGGGCTGTACATACTGTAGAAGGAAAAATTGCCTACTTTCTCTTTTTGCAGGAACTGTACTTTCCGGAGTTTTTCCAGGTTATAATAAGCCACCGGGTCCATTTTCTTGCTTAAGACCCCCTTATTGTACACATTGGCTTCGGAGGAAACCTGCAGGTTCCCGGACAGGTCATATACATTCACATCCACCCCGTGTATATCCGATACTTCGTCCACCAGTCCCTGCAAACCGGTATTGGAAACCGAATCATAGATCTTGATCACATCATCGAAGGTCGTGTGATCCGCCATCTTTTTCTGCATTTCGTTCACCATGATCTTCATGGTACGGCTCAGTTTATCGCTGTTGTTTTGTTCATAGCGGTTGATAAAGGATGAGACGGTAGCCGCGAAAATCACCAGGAAGGAAAACACACTGATGAAGATAAATGTGCTGTGGATCTGCCGGCGGATGGTCAGCTGCATCAGCTGTTTGATCCCGGCCCGGCTGAGCCCGGTACGGAATACAAAACTGAGTAACTGCACCAGCGTTACGATAAAGAGAAAAGAACAGAATATATAGGAGAAAAGGGTGATCGCTTCGATAAAAGTTTCTTTCTTCCGGGCAATGACCACCACTTTCTCACTCCCTGACCGGTACCAGAGTTCATCATACTCCCCGTTTGTCCTTGGTTGAAATTCGGTCTTCGGTAATTCTTCGGGCTTCAGCCAGATCGGGAAGGGATAATTGCCCGGCTGGGAGATCAGGCGCCCCCCGGCATAAACGGCAATGGAATAGGTGGGTGAATTCTCCGGGTCCACTTTTTTGAACTGCCGGAATAATTCGGGGAACAGGGCTTCATTGCTGAAACTTTTTGGGTTGGAGACGATAAAAAAAGTGCCGAGCCGGTTATTGCTCGTATCCCGGATCTCCCGGCGGGTGATATAATTGAATTTATCAAAAGAGGTTTCATAATAAAACAGCCCGTCCACCTGTGTCGGCTTGGACTGCACGGTCAGTATGGTGTTGAGCGACTCGTAGGTGGTCGGGTCATCATTGTATAAAGGATGATTGAATTCATCATATACATACAGCCGGGTGTCGTAGCGGTTCAGGTAGCCCCGGTAATTGTCGGTAATGATACTGTCCCGGATCTGCTTCCCGCTTTCGGGGTTGCCGAAGCGGGTAAAATTCTCCCGGAGAAAATCATTATCCAGGTACTGGATGGCAATACTCATCAGCATCTCGCTGGATTTATCGGTCTGCACCGCCATTTTATCCGCCATCCGTTTTCTTTTCTCCCACTCTACTTTTTTATTTTCCGAGAGCATGATCACGGCAATAGACACTGAAAAAATAAACAGCCAGGTCAGTATCCCGCCGATGTTCAGCCGCAACCGGGAAAAGATAAAGCCCTGCCGCTGGATCAGCCAGGTATAGACCAGCAACCAGCAGAGGACCGGCAGGTAAAACAGGACCTGCGGGTTCCCGGAACGGGTGGTCAGGTACAGGAGACCTGCAAATCCGATCGAAAAATAGATAAGGTAATTCCGGCCGGCAAAAAGCGGGAAGATAAAGCGGTATAATAACCGGGACAGGTAATAATAAGAAAGGGACAAACAGGCCAGCACCACAAAACCCGCCACGGTGTACCGGTCAAGGCTGAAAAAGTTCGTTACATCGAAGGATATCTTCGAGTCCGCCACCATGCTGCGGACCACATTGGCCAGTAAAAAACTGGACAGGATCAGCAACATCAGGGAAAGCAGGCCCGGCAGCCAGCGCCCCTTCGGCGACATGCCGGCAAACGGGTTTTCGATATCCTTCAATTTATACCAGGTAAACAATACGAGCCAGCACAACAGGCCCGCATTGATCAGCAAATCACCCAGCGACCGTTGAATGGGATCGGAACCGTAAATGACCGGGTCAAATATTTCAAACTGCCGGAGATTCAGCAGCAGCGGGAACAGGTAGGTTACCCCGCGGAGCAGTACCAGCCCGGTCAGCAGCAGGCCGGCCGCTTTCCAGGGGCCGTATCTCCGGGCCACCGCTTCCGCCACAAGGTGAACAAAAAGCAATAAGAAAAAGAGTCCGCCAAACCGCAGCCAGATCGTGAGCCGGTCGTTAAACGGAACCGCGAGGGCCGTCTTTTTTTCCAGGTAAAACAGTGCTTTCCCGCTCTGTGTCCTGACCGGGAATTCTGTTGCCATTTCGCTTAACCGTACCCGTTTGCCAGCTTCTTCGCTGAACATAAATTGCTGGGGCAGGTAATCCGTCTCAATAAAGAATTCAGACCATACCGGCACCATGGCAAATGCGAGATCGGCCCCGCTTCCGTACAGGGTCTGCTTAATAATATAATACCAGCCGTTTGATAATTTGGTAAAATAGTCCCCATCTGCCGCGGTGAACATTTCCGGGGGCGGCACAATCAGCTGGTCGCTCCAGTTCAGCATTTTCACTTCCCCGAAATCACCGATCTGGTATAGGAAAATGCCATATTTTTTGGCTGTCAGCCTTTCCAGTTCCGGGTAGGTTTCTGTTCTTGCGGACAGTTTTCTCAGCAGGGCTGTATCCTTTAAAAAAGTAGCAAAATCATTTTGCTGCTCCTGGATATATTCCTCAGCCAGTCCCGCTTCCCGGGCAACAGAAGTCCGGTTTGAATACAGGGTGTTAAAGAAAAAAGACAAGGCCATGAGCAGGACCGCCAGGGCCAGGAAGATATATTTACCCAGGAAAGTATGTTGGGATGCGGGCTTCACTTATTCGGTTCGCTGTTGTTTGATGGTGTTCCAGATGGCGTCCATTTCCTGCAGGGTCATTTCGTCGAGGCGCCGGCCGTTTTGCAGGGCCTGCTGTTCCATGCTGGTAAACCGGTGGATAAACTTTTTATTGGTCCGTTCCAGGGCATTTTCGGCATCCACCTGCAAAAACCGTGCGTAATTGATGAGGGAGAACAGCAGGTCCCCGAATTCCTCCTCCGTTTTGTCCGGGCTCCCGCTCTCCAGGGCATCCTTCAGTTCCTGTATCTCTTCTTCCACTTTCTCCCAAACCTGCTCCTTCGTTTCCCACTCAAAGCCCACCTGTTTGGCCTTTTCCTGCAGCCGCATGGCTTTGACCACCGCCGGCAGGGAAAGCGGCACCCCGCTCAGGACTGATTTTTTCCCTTCCTTTAACTTCAGTTTTTCCCAGTTCCTTTTTACTTCTTCATCATCCTCCACTTTCACATCCCCGTAAATATGCGGATGACGGGCCACCAGTTTATCACAGATCCCGTTGATCACATCGGTTAATTCAAATTGCTTTTGTTCACTGCCGATCCTCGCATAAAATACAATATGCAGCAGCAGGTCCCCCAACTCTTCCCGGATACCGGTCCAGTTGTTTTCCGTGATCGCATCGGCCAGTTCATAGGTTTCCTCAATGGTCATCTGCCGCAGGGACCCGATTGTCTGTTTGCGGTCCCAGGGACATTTTTCCCGGAGGTCATTCATGATCCCCACCAGGCGGGAAAAAGCGGCTTCGTTGGTAATCGGCATGGTAATCAGATTTCAAATACGGAGAAGATCAGGAAGGTAAAGAACAATACCATCATGATGATCAGCGCGGTTATATTCAGTAATAAAAATTTAAGGAATGTTTTCAGATGCCCCTGCCCGTAAAACCGTTTCATGGAAAAATAAAGATAAGGCCCGCCGTACAGGAACGTCAGGGCCGTCAGCCAGTCAAAAAAACCGGCATGGGTCAGTTTCCCTAACTTGTCAAATCCAAACACGAACAGGAGCAGAAAGAATGTAAAAATGTAGTGATAGACCGTGAAAATGGCATGATCAGCATAAAAAAACGGCTTCCTCCGGATATAAAGCAGTTTTAGCAGCAGGGCAAATAAAGGGAGGGACACAAATAAAAGATAAGGCAGTTTGTGAAGGAAGGTTTCCGCCATTTTGTTCAGGCCGCTGCGGGGATCGTTTTTATATTTTTCCTTCAGTTCAAGGTTTTTGTGCTGGATCAGCCGCAGCAACCGGCTGTCCTGTTCCCCGGGTGGAAGGGCCTTTTGAACTGAATCATATTCCTCCCGGTTATGGTAAGACCGGCCGCTGATATTGATATAATTAAAATCATCCAGGAGGGGCGCCAGTTCGTTCATGGTAAGCGGCCGGGTTGAATCCGCTAACAATTGCAGGGCTGCTGTCCATGTTTTTTGGGCCGGATCTTTTTCCAGGATAATCTTTCCTTTATTGATTAACCGGGCCCGTTCCTCCTTATCAATGGGTTTGTTATTATTAAACCTGATCGTATCCCCGGTTTTGAACAGGCCGAAAAAGACGATAAAGAACACAGCAGAAGTGAATACATATTTTTTTACCGGGTTCAGGTAACGGGCCCGTCGTCCCCGGATATATTCCAGCGGCAGGAAACCCGGCTTCAGCAGGAGGAATTTCATTGAATCGAAAAACTTGCTGTCGAAGTGGGTGATATCGTATAAGAAATGTTTGACCATCTGCCAGAACGATTCATGCGGCTCCACGTTTTCCTGGCCGCAATGGGGGCAATACCTTTCCTCCACGATGGTACCGCAATTCAGGCAGTCTTTTTCCTTACGGCGGATCTTGTGTGACAAGGATAAATTTTTCTTAAAAATAAGTACAAAAAATACAAGCCGGCTTTCTTTTTCGTTACTGGACAATTCAGGTAACTTTACCCGATTAAACAGCTTCAGCCCATGAGATTCTCCTTCTTACCGGTTCTCCTCCTGTTCTCACTCACCCTGTCTTCCCAGTATTATTATGATGATATACTCGGCAGCACGGAAACCAGCCAGCTGATGCAAAATTACCTGGCGAACCGGGTACAAATGGTAACCGCCACGGGCTACGACAATAAGGGGGTAAGAGCCACCGATTTTGCCGAAGTAAACGAGATCCGGGAAAACGGGCGGCTGCTGAGGCAATCCTCCATTTCCCAATTTAAAAAAACAGTGACCCTTTCCCATTTTGATGAGAGGGGACGGATCATCAGCATTACTGATTCGGCAGCCGATATACAGGGAATAACCGTTTATACGTATGATGAGGCAGGGCGGGTCAGCCGGGTTGAGAACAAAGTGCTGGATTCGGCCAATGCATTCAATCATACCGAGACCCATTGGTGGTATTATAATGCCTCGGGCAAACCCGAAAAAATGTGGCGGGTGATCAGCAATGCCGGTGCAGAGGGCAGCCCGGACAGTCTTGAAATCCGGTTTGTGGCGGATGAAAAAGGTCATGTTGCGGAAGAAAGAACATTCCGCAGGGAGGTGGAAACCGGCTACCTGTATTATTACTATGATGACCAGGACCGCCTGCTGGATATCGTCCGTTTTAATACCCGCCTGAAAAAGCTGCTGCCCGATATTATGTTTGAATACGATGAAAATGGCCGGATCGCCCAGAAGACCACCACGACCTCCAGTCTTCACCTGGGTTACCTGATCTGGCGATATATTTACAATGAAAAAGGACTGAAGACCAAGGAAGTGCTTTTTAACAGCGATAAACAGATTACCGGGAAGATCGAGTACAGCTACACATTCTAAAGACACAGACTACCAACAACAAACCACTAACTACAAACTAAAAAAGCGACCCAATGAAGAGTCGCTTTTTAGGTGCCCCGGATCGGAGTTGAACCGATACGGCCATTGCTGGCCACAGGATTTTAAGTCCTGCGTGTCTACCAATTCCACCACCAGGGCAGCCAAAAAAAATCCCCTCTTGATCAAGAGAGGACTGATTTTAAAGCTCCTTCGCCAAAGCTATGGAGCCTGAGAGCGGAAGACCGGGCTCGAACCGGCCACCCCGACCTTGGCAAGGTCGTGCTCTACCAAATGAGCTACTTCCGCAGGTTATATCAAAAGAACTTTTTGAGTGCCTTTTTTCTGAAGGCGGGACGCAAAAATAGGGCATGCGCCCTTTTTAAAAAAATTTTAATCCAATTATTTGTACTTGGGTGTGTACTGGGTGCTCTCCTGTACGGGCACATCCAGTTTGCTGTACCGCTTATTATACAGCATGGTACAGGCGCCGAATACAAAAGCTACAATACAGGCTACCTGCAGGTAAAAAAGAAAGCCGGAAGAAGATACCCAGTTGTGGGTAAAATCCTGGCCCTGTACTTTCTGAAGTTCTTCGTGGTATTCCGGGTGATGGGTCATACTGAAATTTTGTGCTGCAAAAATAAGGGTTCAATCCAAAAAATCATTCGGGCCTGCCGATAATTTCATCAAAATGCTTCCGCTTCCGGACAAAATGCTGCCAGATCATGTTCTTTTTTGAGTAACCATGCAGTTGTCCCTCCCGGGTGGCCGGGAAAATACTTTTGCAGCGGTAAAACAGCCACCACTTGAAGTAGGCCAGGTGTGACCGAATGATCGCAATGAAATAACCGCCATCGCCTGACAATAAACCTTTCCAGGCCGATAAGGCATCCAGGAAATCCCTGGCCGGGAGTATCCACAGCTTTTTCCGTAAAGGCAGGTTCTTGGAAAGCATGATCCGGTTATTCCGGAAATTAAGGTAGGTCTTCAGGGAATTGCCCTTGGGCAGGGTTCCCCCGCCCACATGGTACACCACCGCAGCCGGGCAGGAATAGACAAGATGCCCCGCCAGCTGAATCCTCCAGCACAGATCGATTTCTTCCTGGTGGGCGAAGAAATATTCGTCGAACCCCTTTACCGCATGAAAAACGGAAGACCGGATAAATAAAGCTGCCCCGCTGGCCCAGAAAACAGGTTCACACTGATCATACTGCCCCCGGTCCTCTTCCGTATAATCAAAGATCCTTCCCTTGGCAAAGGGATAGCCATATTTGTCTAACCAGCCCCCCGCCGCACCGGCGTATTCAAAAACTTTCCGGTTATTATACGAACGGATCTTGGGCTGGCAGGCAGCAATAGCCGGGTTGCTTTCCAGCAGGGCCAGCATCGGGCCCAGCCAGCCGGGTTCCACTTCCACATCGGAGTTCAGCAGCACATAGTATTCGGCCTCCACCTGCCTGAGGGCCTCGTTGTAGCCACGGGCAAATCCATAATTCTGCGTAAAACAGATGGTTCGCAACTGCGGGTATGTTTCCTGCAGGAAAGTGAGCGACTGATCCGTGGACCCGTTATCGGCAATGATCACTTCGAAATTCTCATATCGGGTAGCCAGTACATAGGGCAGGAACTTTTCCAGGTAATGATGTCCATTCCAGTTCAGGATTACGACGGCAATTTTGGGTGCGTGCGGCAAGTGATGAAAAAATTTATTCAAAAATACGGGAAGCCGGTTTATCCTCGCTAAATTCGAAACATGTTCAGGCAAATTCTAAACTGGCGAACCCTGCTGGCCCTGCTGGCCATTGTGATTGTGAGCGGAACAATCTTTTATTCCCAGTACCTGGCCCGTAAAATTGCCCGGGAAGAAAGACAGAAAGTTTTGCAATGGATCGATGCCGGCAAATTCCTGATCAATGCCCCGAATGATGCCGATATCACGTTTGCCACCACCCTGACGACCGGGAACAAGGTGATCCCCATCATTGAAACCACTGAAAAAGACAGTATCCTGCAATATATCAACCTCGATACGGCCAAAGCCGCCCGGGATATCACTTACGTGGAGAAAAAAATGAGGGCCTTCCGGTCGCAGAATCACGTTATTGAATGGACCGATCCCAAGAACCCGGCTATCCTCAACCGGTATTATTATGGCGAATCCAGCCTGCTGAATGAGATCCGCTACTACCCGATCGTGCAGCTCTGTATCGTGGCCCTGTTTATCCTGATCACCCTGCTCTCCCTGCGCAGCAGTTACCGCTCCGTACAGAACCAGGTCTGGGCCGGGATGGCCAAAGAAACAGCGCACCAGTTGGGAACCCCTGTATCCTCGCTCGAAGGATGGGTGGAAATGCTGAAAGAAACTCCGGGGAGTGAAAAAATTGCCCATGAACTCGAAAAAGATGTGGACCGGCTCCGCCTGGTATCCGACCGCTTTGGAAAAATCGGAAGCACCCCCCAGCTGGAAGCCACGGAACTGGTAAGCCAGGTCAGGAATATGGTGGATTATATGCGGAAACGGGCGGCCGGCAGGATCCATTTTTCCGTCAATACCCATGGGCATGACGAGGTAAACTGCCTTGTCTCACCTCCCCTGTTTGACTGGGTAATCGAAAACCTGCTGAAAAATGCCCTGGATTCCATGGAGGGCAAGGGCAGTATCACGGCGGAAATCAATACCGATAACCGCCATGTCTATATAGATATTACCGACACCGGGAAGGGCATCAGCAAGCAGCATATTGACAAAGTGTTCAAACCCGGGTTTACCACCAAGAAAAGGGGCTGGGGACTGGGACTGAGCCTGTCCCGGCGGATCATCAAACACTACCACAAAGGCGAGATTTTCGTAAAACATTCAGAAACCGGGAAAGGAACCACATTCAGAATTGTTCTGAAAAAATAAACGCCTTACATTTGCAGTCCTTAAAGTTGCCCAGGTGGTGAAACCTGCCTGCCGGCCCGCTTCGCAGCGAGGCGAGCAGGCAGGTTGGTTGACACGCTACTTTGAGGTGGTAGTGTCCGCCGCGGCGGATGGCTGGTCCGAATCCAGTCACCCTAACTTTTTTTAGTTCTTATCTTAATTGCCCAGGTGGTGAAATTGGTAGACACGCTACTTTGAGGTGGTAGTGACCGAAAGGTTGTGCTGGTTCGAATCCAGTCTTGGGCACCAGATTGAAGAGCTCCGAATTTTCGGGGCTCTCATTGTTTTTAGAGTCGTTGACAGCAGACACGCTACTTTGAGGTGGTAGTGTCCGCCGCGGCGGATGGCTGGTTCGAATCCAGCTTGGGCAAAGCCCCCCCCGGCTTGAAAAAGCCGGGGGGTCTTTTGAAATCACGCTTTCTTACATCTTCACCCACCGGAATGTCCGTTGTTCTCCGTTTACCCTGACCGTGATAAAATATAAACCGGCAGCCATATCCCGGGTTGGGAATACATGGTTCCAGAACCATTTTTCCTTGATCAGCCATTCCTTCCGTATTAATTCTCCGCCTGCTCCGCGGAATTCCACTTCCAGTTTAGCGGAACGGTTATCGGGCCAGTATAACTGAACCTGATCCGTACCCGGATTCGGCTGCAGCCGGAGTAAGGACAAATCCGGCATGCCTTTTTCTTCCGCAACCGGGGTGAAATTTCCCCGTGCGGTGGTCTGCGCAGGAACGCTGCTGATATCAATCACATTAATATAGGAGAAAGTGCTGCCGGATTTCACCCGGAAGTTAAAACTCATTTCACTCCTGCCGGAGAAAGTGAAATAGGCCGCGCTGTCATAATTGGTATTAAGGGATACATTGAATTCCTTCCAAACAATTTCATCCGTCCGCTTAATCTGCATAAAACGGCTGCCTGAAGAATTGCGGCTGCCCCAGAATTTGATCGTATAGGTACGGGCCGGGTCGAGATCATAAAAACGCCATTCCCCGTTGGTAACAGAAATATGAGCCAGGGTATGATCATTCGTAGCCGATACCGGGTATTGTCCGCCAACAGCCGGAATCCCATCTCCGGCCCGCATATTATTATCATAAGACGCCGTGGAACCCACCGGCCGGATCACTTCCAGTTTCAGCGTGGTCGGAACATTGGTTACATCAATGGCATTATTTACCCGTAATCCGGCCCGGGCATCCGTCATATTGTTCCAGTACTTGCCCCACTGATCCGGGGAAGCAGTGGTGGTATTACTCATGCCTGCATCAATCAGTACCCTTTGCACACCGGCAGGCGGTGGCGGAGGATTGACCGGCAGAACCAGGATGATGACGGTATCCGCCCCAGTGCCGCCGTTGTTATCCGTAGCAGCCAGCCTGAAAAGATAAGTACCGGCTACCAGCCCGGTCACCTGCGTCTGAAGAGAAGAGGGTGACTGAATAGTAAACACCGTTGGCCCGGAAACCCGTGACCAGCTAACGGAACTGATGGTTCCGTCGGCATCAGTGGCCGTACCACTCAGGGATATGCTGTTTACCGGTAACTGAACCGACTGATCGGGTCCCGCATTCACCAGTGGTAACTGGTTACCGGGAGGCGGGACCGCATTCACCGTCACCTGTACAATATCCGAAGCCATGCCCCCATTGTTGTCGGACACTGTCAGCCGGAACGAATAGATACCCTGTACCAGCCCGCTAACCAGCGTGGAAGCCGCATCCGGACTGCTGATGATGGCTCCGGCAGGTCCTGAAGCCTGTGTCCACAGCCAGGACACAATGCTGCCATCCGGATCCCCGGCTGTCCCCTGCAAAGTCAGCGAGTCGGCCGGCAACGTAAGTGAGCGGTCCGTTCCGGCATTTACAACAGGAAGCTGATTGGGAGCTGGTAATACCCGGAGTAAGGAGGTATCCCTGTACTCAGTGCCGAGGCTGTCGGTCATCTTCACGGATATTGTATACAACCCGGCCTGTAATTGCTTTGCCTGCACCGGTATATTTACATTGATAAAAGGAGCCGTAAATGTTTGTACGATATCTGCCCCCGCGCTGATGGCCGGCGGGGGAACCGTATTATCAAGAATACCGGCGGCCAGCACCTGTTCAAACAAAACCCGGTGTCCGGCTGCATTCAGGTGAATCCCGTCACCATACGCATATTCCGGGCGGATGGTATTATTGGAACTGCTAACTACGGGTGTAAAGAAGTCAATCGCGTAAGCACCAAAACGGGCCATGATACTGTCTCGGATCACCCGCAGTTTTTGCCTGTCGGTGCTGGTAAACCCATCCCTGGGCTGGGTGCTGGTAATATAACATCGGGCCCCCTGGCTTTCCGCCGTGAAACGGATGGTCTGCAAACAATCCAGAATCTCCGGGATACTCATGTAATCATACCCGTTAGAGGGATAGTTGACAATGACAATAGTGGGCCTGGGATTCCGGCTCATCACCCTGGTGATATTATAGTTGCTATCCGGGGCCGGGCGGCCGGGCGGAGGCACGTAACCGGTAGGCATTCCTTCATAACAGGAAGCGGCCGATACCGCAATTTTATACAGCGTATCTATCCGGCCCAGTTGTTGGTAATATCTTTTTAACCGGCCGGCCAGGGAACTGTCATCAGGTACGCCATACCCATTCGCCGTGGATGATCCCTGCAGGGCTATCCTGTCTGTTTGGGCAATCGCAGAAAAAGAAAAACACAGGAATACTATTCCCTGTAGCAGAATGCTAAAATGTTTCATACAATCGGTTTAATGGTTAAAATCAGGAAACGTAAGGGCAGTTATCGGGGGCGGAAAATGCCGTTGAGCGCATATAATTGTATCTAAATTAATTAACCTGCCCATCCCTTTCATAACCATTTATTCACAATTCACAACTGCCTGCTACTTTTGAATTTGGGTATGCTTAAATCACTTATTCAGTGTTTTCGGGTGAATCATTTCCAGCATATAGTAGTACGGAGGAGCAAGATTGTTTATTTAAAACTGTGTGTCATGGAAAGTACGAACAGCTTTAGAGTGCCGTTTATTATACGGCACTCTAAAAACAAAGGATCAGGTGCATTAATTTATGCCGGAGTTACGGCAGATAAAAAGAGAATTGAAATCTCTTTGAGCAAAACTATTGAACCTGCGCTTGGGGACGCTAAAAATCAAATTGCGACTGGCAGCAAAGAATTAGTCAGCAGGATCAACCCATGCCTTGTCGAAACAAGACTATCATTGATCTCATGCTAACCAGGAAACCGGGGAATTTTATAGTTTCACTTACCGATTATGCTGCCCGTTGTATCAATTCAACTTCTCAAAATGGGCCTCCAGCCTTTTATCCTTCCGGTAATAATCGATCAGCAGCACCTGCCCCTGTCTGCCCGGCAATACCCAGCTGATGCTGGCATCTGATTTGGTATTGATCCTGTCCTCCGTGACTTTCCCTTCACTATAAGTAATGGATTTGAATACGCCTCCCTTATAATCTTTGGATCTTTCATAATCACTGTAACATACGCTGAAGGAAGAAAGATCCGCATTGGACTGCGTGTACCGGTAATCAAACCCTCCAAAATTGTATTTGATCATTTTCCCCAATAAAGCGGTACTGACGAATTCCATGCCACCCTGCAACTCAATATTGTTTGCATTTTTAGGATAGATTTTCATCCCCTTCACATTAAAATCCCTGTCAAACTGAATCATCGCCATATCCGTGACCTTGACTTTAACAGTACTGACACCGCTGCTCCTGCCACCGGAAAGAATCTTGCTGGCAATACCCAGGGCGCTGGCGGCTTTCTTATACCCCTCCCCGATTGCATAAATGGAACCGTCCGCAGCCTGTACAATGTTATGGAGGTACATGTATCCAAAATCCTCAATTTTCCCCTTGGAAGAAACATTCATGTATTTCCCGATCTGCAATTCCCAGGAATTGTATTTTTCGGATGTAACCTTCCCTTTTTGATCAATACCCCAGAAAGCAAAACCCTGTGATTTGTCCTTCATGATATTGGCATCCACATCAAAGTATTCGCCATACAGGTAGGCCTGCCCGTTGAGCACGGACAAGGTGGCCGGGTAAAAACGGAATTTGCCGTCAGTCGGCTTTTCAAAAAGTTTACGGCCGGTTTCCAGGTCCAGCCCCAGGATATAGGAATCCGGTTTCTGGTCCATCAGGCTGTTGAATTTCAGGACTTCAAAATAAACCACGCCATTGTAAGTACCGAGGTAATCACCGGCCGATTTTTTGGCATCTTCGGTCGGGATAAACGTCCATTGCTTTCTTTTTTCCGTACTGAAATAATCCACCTGGAACGTATAATCCTTGTCTTCCCGGCTGGGCATATTGGAGATAAAACCCTTCCCTTCGATCGGGTAGAGACCTTTATACGTATCTTCTTCATCATTCATTGCGAGGTAAGTGGATTCCAGGAAACGTCTCTCCTTTTTACTCAGCTGGCGGTTATAGGTATAGGGCTTTCTTTTCCCATCGGCGCCATATACCTGGTATTCAAAGGTCAGCTCGTCATCATTGTACAAAAGGAAGATCAGGTCCGTCCCGTTAAAAGAAGATTCCAGCACGGTGACATGCTTGGAGTCCTGGAACGTGATCTCTTTCAGTAAATTCAGTTTATCATCCAGGATACGGAGGGAATACTGGTTCGTTTTCTTATCGATTTTATCACTGATATAGAAAAAATAATACCCCTTTACATCAGCCCCCTGGCGGATGGCATCGGAAGTACGTAACGCGGATTTTCGTACATTATCAATACTCACCTTCTGGGCGAAGGCCGAGGTAAGGAAAATCGTAATAAATAAAAGCCCCAGGCTAATTTGCTTCATATTATGTTGGTGTTTTAGTGTGTGCTTCTTACTTTATTTTCCTGCGCCTTTTTCCATTCAGCTTCAAAGGCCGTATAGCCGGCCATCTCCTGCCGGAATTGCGTGCAAAAATAATAGCTCAGCGCTGCCAGCTCATCCAGGCGTACCCGGTCCAGCATCCGGAGCAGCAGGTTATAATTCCCGGAGTTGGTCCGGTTCTCTTTCTCCGTCACCAGGCCAAACCGGTGATTCAGTTGTGCATCATACAACCCATTCAGCACCCTGGCTACGGAATAAATGGCATAACTCCTGTGCTGCCCCGATTTCAGGAGCCCCAATGCATAATACAGATTTAATGAATACTGTTCCTCCCGGTATAATTCCTCAATTATTTCAACAGAAAACCGGTCTTTCAACCGGTTGAACGTCGCAGCATCCACCAGGAAATCCCGCCCTGCGGGAAAAGAAAGTACCACCGGTTCCAGAGTGGCGATCCGTTTCGGGCAATCCGGGTGGGTACGCAGGGAATCTCTTTCCGCTTCTGTAAGCGCCGATGCGTCGCCTTTCATCTCGCTGAAGATCATGGATTCATTCTGTATCCACCGCTTTTTAAAATAATAATCAGGGAAATTGAAAATAACCGGCAGGTCCGGGCCGGCGTAATAGGAGGAATCATCCACTTTGTCGAGCATTTGCAAACAACTGATAGCGCCCTGGCCGCTAAAGCCGGTTTTGCGCAGGAATTGAATCGCCATTTCATCTGCTTCTGCTTCATTTTCCCGGCTATGTCTCCTGAAACCAAAAGCCAGCATCCGGAACAGTTTTTCCAGCCCGGCCCCGGCCCCGTATTCCTGTTTGGCCAGTTTTTTAAGTTCACTCCGGAAAGCCTCACTGTTCAGGGTACTGATATTCTTACGAATCGATTTCCCCGCATGATCCAGGTAAAAGTGTGCCAGTTCATGGCAGAGCACAAAAGTCAGTTCGGATTCATTTTTCAGCCGGACCAGTAAGCCGGCATTGACGATCAGGGTCCCCTCCCCCACACTACAGGCATTGGGCCACCAGTCGCGTGAAAAAACAAGCCGGATGGATAAGGGCTTCAGTTCATCATTGACGGAAACAATACGGTCCAGCACCTGCTGGAGGTATTGATGTGCATCCGGTTCAGCCACCAGGCGGCTGCTTTTCATCAGGGTGGCGATCACTTCAAAACGCTCTTCATATATTCCCTGGTAATCCTCCTTATGCTCCTTGTCCAGGGAAGCGATCAGGGCATTTTTTTTGCTGAGCGCCGCATTATACAGCTGATTTTTGAGTGTTGAATCCTCCAGGGGGAAAGAATAGATGGCAGCAGGCTGGGAAATGCCGGGAACACAAAAACAGAGATGTAATGCAATTGCTGCTATCTTCCTAAACATGGTGACAGGATAAGAAATGTAAAAATAATAAAATCCGGCATTGAAATGGGGTCACCCGGCTTTGTATAGCCTAAAATTTTCCGGAGCCGGATCCCCGCTTCAAAACGACCGTTTCCCCCTGCAGCGGGACCCGGCTCCCGGCCCCGGCGATTAACTCCGTTCTTCTTTGTAGCTTTGATTATAATTGGAAAATTATGTCAACCGAAATAAAATGCCCGAATTGCGGCCACTCCTTTGAGCCCAATGACGCGATCCGGGAGGAAGTGGAAAAGGAGCTGCGCAGCAAAGCGGCCGACTGGCAGAAAAAGAAGAATGAGGAATTCCAGCAACGGCTGGAAGACGAAAAAAAACGCCTCCAGCAAAGTCTCGAGGAAAATCTCCGGAAGAATATTGCCGCAGATTTCGAAAATAAGCTGAAACTGGCCGAGCAAAACAATAAAGACTACGAAGAGAAACTGAAACTGGCCCGCCAGCAACAATTGGAATTCCTGAAAAAAGAACAGGAACTGAAGAACAGGGAAGCCGAACTGGAACTGTCGGTACAGCAAAAACTCCAGGGAGAACGGGAGAAATTATCCGCCGAGATCCGCAAGCTGGAGGAACAGCGCATGTCGGCGAAGGAAACGGAATTCCAGTTACAGGTAAAGGAATTGCAAAAACAACTGGATGACCAGAAAAAACTGGCGGATGAAATGCGGCGCAAAGCCGAACAGGGCAGTATGCAAACCCAGGGAGAGGTCCAGGAATTATTATTAGAAGAACTGCTCCGTGCCGCTTTCCCCTTTGATATCGTGACCGAGGTCGGCAAAGGAGTCCGCGGCGCCGATTGCATACAGACCGTACGCAACCAGTTCGGGCAGGAATGCGGGAAGATCATCTTTGAAAGCAAACGGACCAAGAATTTCGAAAACGACTGGATCGAAAAACTGAAGGCCGACCTGCGCAAGCAAGGGGCGGATGTGGCCGTAATCGTAACCCAGGTCCTTCCCCGGGACATGGAACGCTTTGGGGAAAAGGAAGGCGTCTGGATCTGTAATTTCGCCGAAGTGAAACCCGTCGTACACATGCTCAGGGACGGGATCATCAAAATGTCCAACGCCGTGCGGAGCCAGGAAAACCGGGGCGATAAAATGCACCTGCTCTATGATTATCTGACCAGCCGGGAATTTGCCGACCAGTGGCAGGCTATCCGGGAAGGCTTTATGAGCATGAAACTTTCGATCCAGAAAGAACGGGATGCCATGGAGAAACTGTGGAAGGCCCGTGAAAAACAACTCGAAAAAGTATTGCTTAATTCCGCGCATATCCGCGGGTCTATCGAAGGGATTTCCGGCAACGAAGTGGACCTGAATTTACTGGGCGACGGGAACGATGACCTGGTATTGGATTAACCGGTCCGGGCAGGAATAAAAGACGGGAAGCCGGCAAACCCGGTTTGCATGCTGAAAAAAAGAATAAAACTGAACATTCATAACATCCCGGCCTTGTCTTCCCGTCCTTCCTGACCTTTTTACAATTTTGCGCTATAGGGGAATTTTCGGGATGCATTCCGCATCAGGGCATTCACCAACCTGTCAGCCGAAGAGCCAACAGAACCGGATGCTAAATAATCATATTTCCAGAGCAGTTCCCCGTTAGCCCCATCATGGATATTGATAGTGGTCTCAACATGGTTTGTATTGCCCCACACGCCGAATACCACACCCAGTGCGACCGCGGCTCCTTCACTCATGGGTTTGTCCATACTTGAGCGGTTTTGCAATACCGCATCCACCCCAAGCAGTTTAGCCAGCTCGGTACGGTCTTTTGCCGCGAGATCTTTATAAGCAATTCCGGCCTGTTTCAGCAGGGCATTCGTACGTGTGATATCCTGGAAAGTTACGGTGTACCGGTATTCACCTGAACGACGGAGGAACCAACTGTACATCTTGTCCTGTATGGCCAATCCTGTTTTCTCATTCAGATCACCCAGTTTTTCCGGGGTGATATTCTTCGCCTCATTGGGACGGAGCCGGGTGGTTACATCGGCGGGAAGAATAGCCACGGTCTTATGTTTGGCCAGTGCGTCATCAAACTTTGAAGAAGTATAAATTTTCGGGCTGCAGGCCGCAAAAAACAAGATAAGGAACGGTAGAAAAGCTGCATTTCTTTTCATAAATAAGTTTAAGGTTTAAGAATGCTGTAAAGATAATTCAGGCGATTATTGACAAGCATAACTCAGTACAATATTTCCGAAGAAATGACAGTGGATACTGATTTTTTTGTTTGCTTTAACAAAGTGGCAGCTGATCCGGGTATACTCACTATCTGATTCAGTCAGCCGGATATGTTTTTTAAAATCTATATTTCCTTCCCCATACCATTTAAAAACAGATTCCTTGGCCGACCAGAGCAGGGTCAGCAGCCGGGGATCCGCTGCAGATGGGTCGCTGATAAAAAGAGATTGTTCCTCCGGGGAAAGAAATTTATCCTTTATCAAAAGGATTTTAGGGGTGACCATCTCAACATCCACTCCCACCCGGCTGTCGCGGCTGACCAGGGCGGCAGCATAATCGCCGCAATGGGATATGGAAAAATGATAGCGCTCATCCGGCAGGAAGGGTTTACGGGTATCCGCAATCCGGATCAGTTCATAGGGAAAATCAGGAAATAAATATTGTAATAAAAACCGGCCGGCCAGGTGCTGCAGCCGCTTTTTGGGATGCGTTACCTCCCGGTGTACCGGCACATTCCCTTTAAAAAAGGCTTCTGTCTCTTCAATCTTCCAGACACCCAGACGGGTGTTTTCGTTGATTTGTTGTTGAAAAAAAACCGGCATTCCTGTTTGATTCCTGTTTACTTTGCTTTCCGAATAAAAACCGAAGATAAATGATACTTTCTGATACCCGCATCCTCGAGGAAATGGAAAAAGGCACGATTAAGATCAGCCCCTATGACCGGGATTGCCTGGGCAGTAATTCTTACGATGTGCACCTCGGCAAAACCCTGGCCACCTACAAGGAACACATGATCGACGCCAAAAAGCATAACGAGATCGATTATTTCGAAATCCCGGATGACGGGATCGTCCTGTACCCGCATATTTTTTACCTCGGCGTCACGGAAGAATATACCGAAACCCATGCCCATGTGCCCTTTCTAGAAGGCAAATCCTCCACCGGCCGCCTGGGAATCGATATTCATGCCACTGCGGGAAAAGGAGATGTCGGGTTCTGCGGCAACTGGACCCTGGAGATTTCGGTAAAACAACCGGTAAAAGTCTATAAAGGCATGCCCATCGGGCAACTTATCTATTTCCCGGTAGAAGGAGAGATTGAAGTAAAATACAACCAGAAAAAAAACTCCAAGTACAGCAACCAGCCCGACAAACCAGTGGAGAGCATGATGTGGAAGAATAAGTTTTGAGGGGTTGAGAAGGTTGAAAAGGTTGAAAAGTTGGCGGGTTGGCAGGTTGACAAGGAAGAACCGTTACGTATGACTCTTAGGAGTTCCTTGTCAACATATGAACTTATCAACTTTTCAACCTTCTCAACCCCCTGCCATT
The DNA here is from genome assembly GCA_016219985.1 of Sphingobacteriales bacterium. GTDB lineage: Bacteria > Bacteroidota > Bacteroidia > Chitinophagales > Chitinophagaceae > JJ008. The sequence goes on from JACRJO010000018.1 coordinate 34,556, forward strand.
CACAAACTCCCCACCCCAAACTTCTTATAATACGCCACCAACCAGGCCACCACTTCATTATAACTTCTTTTCCCCGCCGGCTGGTTATTGGCCCGCAGGAAATGACCATATCCCCAGGCAACCAGGTCTTCTACGGGATTACTGTACCTGCGGTAGAAGTCAATGAAAGCCTTTTGGTCCTTTTTCACCTGCGGATGTACTTTTAGCTGGAAAGCTTTGGCGAGTGCTGTATCCCGGCGATAGACTTCGCCAAGGGCATAGTTATACATATCGAGGTACATGGAATAACGGAATACGGGGGAATCATAATCATGGCAGGCCAGGAATGCCACAAAATTGGCCTCATTCTCCCGGGCATATCCCACCTGGTGGGCCACTTCATGAGTCGTTACAAAGGGTTCCATGAACCGGGGGATCGTTGTATTGACCTGCCCCTCCCCTGAAAAAGGATTATAATATCCCTGGAACCCGAGATAATTCCCGAGGTAACTGTAAATGGAAGGCTTCACCGATTGGGGGCTATAAGACAGGAAGACGTACCGGGCCGCAGCCTGCCGGTAGGCTTCCGTGGCACTGCGGAACAGGTTTCTCTTTTTATTAAACGAATCCCGCTGGGCCTCTGTAACAAATGGGGCATATTTATTCAAACTGGCCTGTAGTGCGCCGGTAAGTGTATCCAGGTCCCGGAGGGAATATGCTTTTACCTCCAGCCCTAACTGGCCGGCAATACCCTGGCGGTTATAATTGAGTCCCCATAAAAGGTTGAAGAAAACATAGATGAACAGGACGAAAAAGATCCCCTGCTGGAGCGCTTCCACAAAGAATTTCCGGGTCAGTTGGCGCCGGAACAGCAGGCGGAAGAATTTCCAGCTCTGAAAAACGATAATGATAATAAGGAAGGCATAAAAAAGATCCCCGATGCTGAACGGGATCCAGCCAAACAGGTAGCGCTGCGCTTGGGCGATCCGGGGATAGACGCCCAGGCTGTAATTTCTTTCCACCCAATCGGGGTACCAGGAAGCCCATTTGATACCGATAGTAAGCAGGATCAGGAGTACCCAACTCCAGCTTTTCATAAGCCGGCTAAAAATTCTGGTCAGCAACTGTTGCAATCTCTTAAATTTTAAGTACTTTCAAAATCAGGGGGTTAGCCCGTTGGCGAGGAGCAAAAATAATCGAAAAACAGCCATTTACTTTCCAATTAATCCCTTACCTTTGCACACTCTTAAAAAGTTGACCAATGAGCCGCCGGAGAGAGTTTGAGATCGCGTTTGTAGGGCTAAAACCCGGGGTTCACGAGTACAGCTATGAGATTAATGACCGGTTCTTTGAAGCATTTCAACAACAGGACTTCCGCAACTGCAAGGCGCGTGTAAAATTGCTGCTCGACAAAAAAAGCAGTTTTATGCTGCTCAAATTTGAGATTGGCGGTACCCTCGAGGTCACCTGCGACCGTTGTAACAACAACCTCCCGCTGGAGCTCTGGGATGAGTTTAGCATCACCGTGAAAATGGTGGAGGAACCGGACCTGATGAATGAACAGGAAGAGGACCCGGATGTATATTATATCAGTCGAGGGGAAAGTCACCTCGAAGTGGCCGGCTGGATCTATGAGTTTATCAACCTCAGCCTGCCGATGCAGAAAACCTGTGATTCTGAAAAAATGGATGGCCCCTATTGTAACCGGGCCGCCCTGGAAATGCTGAAAAAACTGGAAGCCGAGGATGGGGGGAAGAAAGACAACCCGATCTGGAAAGGCCTGGAAAAATTTAAAGATTTAGATTAAACGTTTTAATAATTGAGTTATGCCAAATCCGAAACGCAGACATAGTCAGCAAAGAAGTGCGAAGCGCAGAACGCATTACAAAGCAACTTCTGCCACGTTGACCACAGATACAACCACCGGGGAAACACATCCCCGCCACCGGGCACACGTAAGTGAGGGCAAGTTGTATTACAAAGGGAAAGTAGTGGCTGAAAAAGCCCCGCTGAAGGCATAGTATCTTTTTGCCGGGCACCTTCTCAATTCCAAATCCATTCCCCTCCTGAGCCGGGATGGCATTTGGAATTTGTCGTTTTATTATTTTGAGGTAACCCGCCCCCGTAGCTTCTCCGGTATAATTATTTTTCATATCATTGATAAGCGAAGGAGGGTCATCCTGTAATTTTCCTGCTATGGTTATTGGTATCGATATGATGGGTGGTGATTATGCCCCGCTGGAAGCAGTGAAGGGCATCGGTTTGTATTTATCAGGGCATACGATCCAGGCTTCCCTGCTGCTGATCGGTGACCGGCCGGCCATTGAAGCCCTGCTTTCCGAACAGGCGATTCCTGCAGATCATATAAAAATCATGCATGCGGAGCAGGTCATCGGCATGCACGAACATCCCACCAAAGCGCTGAAAGAAAAACAAAAATCATCAATTGCCATCGGGTTTCACCTGCTGGCTTCCGGTAAAATAGATGCCTTTATCAGCGCCGGCAATACCGGCGCCATGCTGGTTGGCGCCCTCTTCAGCATCAAGGCTATTGAAGGAGTGATCCGCCCGACCATTTCCACCATTATCCCCCGGATGAACGGGGCTACCGGGCTGTTACTCGACGTGGGGATCAATGCCGACTGCAAACCAGAACAACTCAACCAGTTTGCCATCATGGGTTCTGTCTATGCCCAGCTGATCCTCGGTATTGAAAAACCCAAAGTGGGGCTGATGAATGTGGGCGAGGAAGAAGGAAAGGGAAATATCCTGGCGCAGGCCACTTATCCCCTGCTGAAAGAAAACAAGCATATCCATTTCATTGGTAATATCGAAGGCCGCGATGTGCTGACCGACAAAGCCGATGTCATGGTCTGCGAAGGATTTACCGGCAATATTATTCTCAAACTGGCCGAGTCCCTGTATGAAATTGCACAGGCCCAGTCCCTGAACAACGCTTATTTTAACCGCTTTGATTTTGAGATCTACGGCGGCACTCCCGTTCTGGGCGTGGCCAAACCCGTGATCATCGGTCATGGCATTTCCGGCGCAAGGGCCTTTATGAACATGATTCACCTGGCACAGCAAATGATTGAAAAAGATCTGATGGGGAAGATGAAGGAGGAGTTGAGTTGAGAGGTTGAGAGGTTGAGAGGTTGAGAGGTTGAGGGGTTGAGAAGTTGAAAGGTTGAGGGTGGGGCATCGTGTTCAGATCAATATTCTGGGGGGCCGTTCTGAAGCGAAGGAAGAAAAATAGGGCACCCGTGCAAACGCTCCTGCTTTTTACATAAATACCCTTTTTCCGGTAGAAAATAATCCCCCGCTGCTGATTATCTTTAGGTCAAATTCGAAACTTGACATATCGTTTCCTGACTGCATTTTTCCTGTTTTTTACCGTACTGCCGGCTCCTGCCCAGCCCGGTCAGCCTGATACGTTCGCAACCAAGCCGTTCTATACACCCAGTACCCGTTTGATCGCCCATACGATCGGCAACCGTACGATCATTATTAAAGTGCTGCAATACGGGGAACCCAACGGAATTTATTGTATTAACATGCACGATAATGAGGGCACAGCGGTACTGGGGGCTACTCCTGTACTGGAGCAGACCGGGGGTACCCTGATCCGGGTGGAAAATTTTAACCAGCGGCTGATCCGGTTCCGGCTGAACGGGGTGGTGTACGGGTTCGATCCCAACCGTATCTTTTCGAGAATTGGCATTCAGCAGACCCTGCGTGATAACAAAAGGAGCAACCAGGCCGCCTTGCTCGAAATTGAAAAATTCGGACAAAAATTATTATCCCTCATCCCCGACAGCGCCAGTATGGTGATTGCCCTGCACAATAATACCAACGACTTGTTTTCGATCAAAAGCTATATATCTGGCGGGGTGCGGGAGAAAGATGCCAAAGCCGTTTATTACAATGAAACGCAGGACGTGGATGATATCACGCTTACGACAGACAGCCTCGTTTACCAGGTAATGGCGGATGCCGGGTACAATGCCATCTGGCAGGATAATGCCAGGGCCAAAAAAGACGGGTCACTCAGTATTTATTGCGGGGATTATGGCCGTCGTTATATTAATATCGAGACCGAACACGGCAAAGTGGACCAGTACCGGGAAATGTTTGAAAAACTGGTCGCTTTCCTGCAGAAAGAAAAAGAAGCGACAGCCCGGCCCGTTGAGGAGCTGACCCGTAAAAATCTATCCCCCAACCAGTAAAATCTGTTGATAATTAATCGAAAAACTTTTGGAACAAAAGGCTGTAGCCTGTATTTTTGCACTCCCAATTCCGGTACCTCCCGGGTTGGACAAGGTTGATCTCGTAGCTCAGTTGGTAGAGCACAACACTTTTAATGTTGGGGCCCTGGGTTCGAGTCCCAGCGGGATCACGAATGATGAAGCCGGCGGTTTATCCGCCGGTTTTTTTATGCCCCTCCCGCTGGGCGAGAAGTTTATGCCGACGAAGGAGGCAAGTCCCAGCGGGATCACAACCCAAAAAGCCTGGCAGTTGCCAGGCTTTTTGGGTAAATGACAAGAACCACGCCTCGCCTGACGGCGGGCTAAGATACCAAGAACCCTGCCTACTCGCCTCGCGGCGAAGCGGGCCGGACAGGCCGGCAAATAAGCACCAATAACAAAATCCCAAACCTCCCTCCCGGAGCATAGTTTGGATTTTGAGGCCTCACAATTCCTGATTCACTAATCACCCATCGACCTAAAAAACACGCCAGGTAGTATCGAAATAATATCAAACGGGAAATCCATAGCCAGGGTCATCTGACAACTGCCAGAGACTTCCACTACTGACTACTGACTACCGGCTAAAGACTACAGACTCCCCCTCACCCCGACTTTTTTCTTGCCCGATTTTAAAGTAGGTTTGTGCAATAATCCTTTCACCATGTCCACTTACTTTAAAGATAAGGTTGTTGTCGTAACCGGCGGTACCGACGGAATCGGGAAAGCGCTCGTGGAAAAATTGCTTGATATGGGCGCCAAAGTTGCCACCTGCGGGCGCAACCACGACAAACTTTACCAGTTGCAGGCGCAGCATCCTTCCGCCGCCCTCCATACCATGGTGGCCGATGTGAGCAGCGAAAACGATTGCCGCCGCTTTATAGAAACCACGATCAAAATATTCGGCGGCATCGATGTGCTGATCAATAATGCCGGGATCTCGATGCGGGCCTTATTAAAAGACGCCGGCACGGATGTGTTTAAAAAAGTAATGGACATCAACTATTTTGGCGTGATCTATTGCACCAAATACGCCCTGGATTCCATCATTGAACGGAAGGGAACGATTGTAGGCGTCTCCTCCATTGCGGGTTACCGGGGACTGCCCGGCCGCAGCGGGTACTCCGCCAGTAAATTCGCCCTGCAGGGCTGGCTCGAATCCATCAAAACCGAACTGATGCCCGATGGCGTGCACGTGATGTGGGTCTGTCCCGGCTTCACCACCTCCAATATCCGCAATGCAGCCCTCAATAAAGACGCAGACTCCCATGGCGAAACCCCCATGGACGAAAGCAGGATGATGCCGGCGGATGAATGTGCCGGGCATATCCTGGCCGCCATCCGGAAGAAGAAAAGAACCCTGGTACTCACGTTTACGGGCAAACGAACCGTATTTATGCAGAAATTCATGGCCGGGCTGGCCGATAAAATGGTCTATAGATTTTTCTTTAAAGACGGCAAACTGATCAAATAGTCAACCTGAATCCCTAAACCTGTCCCCGTTTTGCCTTTACTAACCCTGACATCGGATATTGGTAGTCCCGATTACCTCGTGGGCGCGATCAAGGCACAACTGTTACAGGCCAACCCGGATTTTAGGCTGATCGATATTTCGCATACCCTCGCCCCCTTCAATTATCCGCAGGCCGCTTATGTATGCCGCAGCGCCATCCGGCAGTTTCCCGACTTCAGCTACCACCTGATCCTGGTGAACCTGTTTGAAAAAAAACCGGAGCAATTGCTGCTGGCTTTTCACCGGAACCAGTACTTTCTCTGTGCAGACAACGGGTTGCTGACCATGATCCTCGAGGATACTCCCGAAGTGATCATCGGCCTGCCCTTAGACAAAGCAGCCACGAAGAATACCCTTTATCTCAGTTCCGTGATGGGCAAAGCAGTGGATCAGCTGGTAAAAGGCGAACCCATCCAGCGCATCGGGATCCCGGATGTCAGCTACCTGGAGAAAAGACACCTGCGGCCCATGCTGGATAATAATTCCATCGAAGGACAGATCATCTTCATTGACAGTTTTGAAAATGTGATCGTGAATATCACCCGTGAACAGTTCGAGGAACAACGGAACGGGAGGCCTTTTACGATCGTATTTAAAAGAGACGAAGTAATTGACCGGATCAGCGATAGCTATGCCGATGTGCCCGAGGGAGAAAAACTCGCCCTCTTCAACAGCGCCGGCTACCTGGAAATTGCCATCAACAAAGGGAATGCTGCGGGTCTCTTCGGGTTGAAAGGCTTCTCCGAAAAAATGATGCAGAGCCAGCTCTCTTACCAAACGGTGCGGGTATATTTTACTTAAACTTTATTCGCCCGGCCGCCCCAAGTACGAAAGTTTTCCTAAATTGCCAAAACCGGAAGGACGGAAATGAAATCTACGGCTGAAACCCTATTTTTGCTGTCGCCATACCGTTTGCGGGTATGGCCAGAGTAAACAATCAAAATCAGGTATTTATGAACTTCAGAAAAGTCAACAACATTACCGGCTGGCTTATTTTCCTTATTGCCCTTGGTACCTATTTCCTGACCCGTGAAGCAAGGGGCAGTTTATGGGATTGCGGTGAATTTGTTTCCAGTGCCGACAAGATGCAATTACCCCACCCTCCCGGCGCCCCGTTGTTCGTACTGCTGGGCCGTTTTTTTATTATCCTCTTCGGGGACAATACCCATACTGCCGCCAGTGCCGTCAACTTTATGAGCGCCATGGCCAGTGCCGGTACCATTCTCTTTCTTTTCTGGAGCATCACTCACTTTGCACGGAAAATGTTTGTCAGTGCAGGTGAAGAATTAAGCGCCCAGCAACTTTTTACCACCATGGCCGCCGGCGTCGTGGGTGGTCTCGCCTATACGTTCAGTGATTCATTCTGGTTCAGTGCGGTGGAAGGGGAAGTATATGCGCTGTCCTCTTTCTTCACAGCGCTTGTCTTCTGGGCCATGCTGAAATGGGAACACGCGGATGAACATGCGGGTAATAACCCGGATGCCCGCCTGAAAAGCGACCGCTGGATCGTATTCCTCTTCTTTATGATGGGATTATCCATCGGCGTGCACCTGCTGAACCTGCTGACCATCCCGGCCATCGTGATGATCTATTATTACCGCCGTTATGAAGTCAGTACCCGGGGCGCCATCCTGGCCTTTATTGTTGGCTGCCTGATTACCGGCCTGGTGCAAGTGGCCATCATCCAATACTCCATGAAAGCTGCCGGCCAGTTCGATGTGTTCTTTGTGAACAGCCTGGGCCTGCCCTTCTTCTCCGGCTTCGCCATTTATTTTGTCTTGCTGGCGGCGGTGATCTTATGGGCGCTCCGTTTCAAGGAAAAAACAATCACCCATACCAAACTGATCATCTGGTTCGTGCTGTTCCTCTTCCTCTCCGCCCTTCCCTTTGTGATCGTTCCGGGCGACGGCCTTAAATTCCTTCCCCTTATCCTGCTGGCCGGCGTCGCCGCCGGCATCGGGTATTTCATAAAGCCTTCCGCACTGCGTGTGATCAAACTCTCGCTCTGGTGTTACAGTTTTATGATGCTCGGCTACTTTATGTACTTCACGGCTATCATCCGTTCCAATGCCAACCCCAGCATTGATATGAACAACGTGGACAACCCGATCAACCTGGTCTACTACCTGAGCCGTGAACAGTACGGCAGCGCCCCGCTGGTGTACGGACCTCATTTTGCCGCTTCTCCCCAGGATGATTTGGTGGAAGGCGAACCCTTTATTGAAAGTGAAATGAAATATGTGAAAGGCAGGGATAAATATGTTCCTATTGGCCGGACCCGGGAGTATAATTATAAAAGCGAAGTAAAACAATTATTTCCCCGGGTATGGGATCCGAGTGATGACCAGGGACATGCACAGTTTTATGCGGATTGGCTGGGACTTGGCCAGGATCAGCAGACCGGTAAATACGAGGCTCCCGGCTATGGTGATAACCTCGAATGGTTCTTCAGTTACCAGATGAGTCACATGTACTGGCGTTATTTTATGTGGAACTTTTCCGGTAAACAAAACGATATCCAGGGCTATGGCAACAAGCGCGACGGAAACTGGATCACCGGGGTTTCTTTTGTGGATAATAAACGGCTGGGCGATCAGTCCATGCTCCCCGACAGTATTAAAAATAACAAGGCGCACAACCAGCTTTATATGCTGCCCTTTATCCTCGGTATCATTGGTTGTGTGTACCAGTTCCTGCGCAACCGCAAGGACTGGATCGTAACCTTCCTGCTTTTCTTCTTTACCGGTATTGCCGTGGTCTTATACCTGAACCAGCCGGGTAACCAGCCCCGGGAACGGGATTATGCCTACGTGGGATCTTTCTATGCATTTGCTATCTGGATCGGGCTGGCGGTTGTGGCCTTTGTAAAAATGGCGCGGGAAAAAGCGGATCAGCTCCAATTCCAGAACATGCTGATCTATGGAACGGTACTCAGCTTCCTGGTCACCTTTATGAGTTGTTTCCCCGGAAGCGGGGACGGCGCACTGACCGCTTCCATTTTTGCCGCTGTTTTGTATGCGGCAGTAACAGCCGGCATCACTTACCTGGCCAGGGCCCTTTCTTCAGGCGGTGCCAACGAACGGGTGCTGAACATCAGCACTTCCGTGCTTTGCATCGCAGTGCCCGTCCTGATGGCCCAGCAGGTATGGGATGATCATGACCGGAGCAATAAAACAACGGCCCCGGCTATCGCGAAAGCCTACCTGGAAAGCTGCGCCCCTAATGCCATCCTTTTCACATTCGGTGACAATGATACCTACCCGCTCTGGTATGCGCAGGAAGTGGAAGGCATACGGCCCGATGTGCGGGTTATCAACAACAGCCTGCTGGGGATCGACTGGTATATTAACCAGCTCCGGTATAAAGTGAATGAATCCGACTCGGTTAATATCATCTGGAATGAGGACCAGATCCAGGGTAATAACCGGAATTACGTGGTATATGAGCCCAAACCCGGTATCCCGCAGAATGTGTACTACAACCTGTTTACCCTTATGAAGGATTATGTGGGCAGTGACGATCCCGCTAAAATGGATAATTCCCGCGGGGAACCCCTGAATACCTTCCCGGTCTCTAAAGTATCTGTACCTGTTGACAGGAACCTGGTGCTGAAGAACGGGACGGCACTGCCGACTGACAGTATCCTGCCGGAGTTCCGGTTTGAACTGCCCAAACGGGCCATGATGAAGAATGACCTGATCATCCTGAATATCATTGCCGCGAATAACTGGAATCGCCCGATCTACTTTACTTCGCCCATGGGCGAACTGGGATTTGGTCCCTACTACCGTAAAGAAGGCATCGCCTATCGCCTGGTGCCGGTCATGCCGAAGTTCTCCCAGATGAACTGGCAGGTGGATCAGTCCATGCGGCGGAATGGCCTGAGCGGTGCACAGATCCGGGATATCAACCCGGATACGACCTACAAAAACCTGATGACCAAATATGAATTTGGGGGCGCTACTATCAAGGGCGTTTATTTTGATGAAGAAAACCGCCGTCATATCCTGAACCTGCGAAGCATTTACGGGGAAGCGGCCGGTATCCTGGCAGACGCCGGAAAGAAAGAGGAAGCCAAACAACTGATCGATAAAGTGGAAGCCGGTATCAATACCGCTAACCTCCCTTACGCTATGACCAGCCGTTACAATGGCCATAACCAAACGGCCCTGATCTACCTCGAAGCCTGTTACAAGGCCGGGAAAACAGAACTGGCGGAGAAGGTCGGGAAAGAAATCAGGAAGGACCTCGAGCAACAGGCCCGTTATTATAATTATATCCGGGAAAACAAACCTGCTTTCTGGGGCGGCTTTGAAAGAACTGAAGCGCCGATCAATGAAAGGTTATTGCTGGTACTGGCCGATATCGAGGCAAGGTATGCCCCGAAAACCGGTAACAGACCCACCGGCGAAGGCCCCACGACCATTGACAATACGGCCCGGCCGGACAGTAACAAAGCAAAGGATACAAATAAATAAAGACCTGGTTAATGATAAAAGAAAACCCTCCTGCCCCGGAGGGTTTTTTTATGAACTTCCCCGGCTTTAAGTTGTTGTTAAGAAGCATTAACCAGCCTGGAATTTTTGTAAATTGTACACCCGATGAAAGGTTTTCACTTCACCAGTTTTGATCCCGGCAAAGATGGCAAGCCCCGCTTTGAGCAATTGCTGGACCTTTTTATGCAATTGCTCACCTATACCAGCGGTGATGTGAGCGAAGCCATGCAATGGATGAATGAACTGGATAAAAAATACCAGCTCACAGATGAGGAATATGGCATGGGGGATTTCCTGGATGAACTGAAAGAGAAAGGCTACATTACCGGGGAAAATGAAGAGGGCCAGGTAAAGATCACGCCTAAAACGGAACAGGGTATCCGGAAAAGAAGCCTGGAAGAGATCTTTGGTAAGCTGAAAAAGACCAGGCAGGGAGATCACCACAGTTTCAAACCCGGCCAGGGCGATGAAGTAAACCCGGAAACCCGGCAGTACCAGTTTGGCGATATGCTGGAACAGATCGATTTTACGGAAAGCATCCGCAATGCGCAGATCAATCACGGCATTGAGCGTTTTCATATAGGGGAAGAGGACCTGAGTATCCGGGAAACGGATTTCAAGGCCCAGACTTCCACCGTGCTGATGATCGATATCTCGCATTCGATGATCCTGTACGGGGAGGACCGGATCACCCCGGCCAAAAAAGTAGCCATGGCCCTGAGTGAACTGATCAAAACCAAATACCCGAAAGACACCCTGGATATCGTGGTATTCGGAAATGATGCCTGGCCGATCGAAGTAAAAGATCTGCCTTATTTACAGGTGGGTCCCTATCATACCAATACGGTAGCCGGCCTGGAACTGGCGATGGATATTTTAAGAAGAAGAAAGAATCCGAACAAGCAGATCTTCATGATCACGGATGGCAAGCCCACCTGCCTGAAGATTGGTAAACGTTATTATAAGAACAGCTTTGGCCTCGACCGGAAAGTGGTGAACCGCTGCATGAGCCTGGCGGCGCAGTGCAAAAAACTGAAGATCCCGGTGACCACTTTTATGATCGCTACCGATCCCTACCTGCAGCGTTTTGTGCAGGAATTTACGGAAATGAACCAGGGGAAGGCGTTTTTTGCCTCACTGGATAAGCTGGGGGCGTTTATGTTTAAGGATTTTGAAAGTGGACGAAGAAAAACGCTTTATTAATCAGGAAAGATATTTGTAAGACGGCTAAAGCCGTTTGTTCTTGCCGGGAAGACGGAAAGACGTCTTGTTAAAAATGCTCTTTGTAGTTGGGTTACAGGATGAATAATAAAGATATATGGCCTTGACTGGTAAAAAAATACAGGGCAGGGGGGACAACCCTTTTTTTATAAGCCAAAGTGCTAAATCCCCCCCTTCCCAGTTCTATTTGATTAAAAATATATGCATGTACCAGTTAACCGATTATGAAGTAAAACTATGCACCGAAATCGTAGATTGCGCATACAAAGTACATAAACAACTCGGTCCGGGATTACTTGAAAAAATATATGAGGCCTGCTTTTGCTATGAATTAGCCAAAAAAGGAATAAATCATAAAAGACAGGTTGACCTGCCTGTTCATTACGATGACTTAGTTTTTGATGAAGGTCTCAGAATGGATGTATACGTCGATGAACTGATTGTTTGTGAACTAAAAGCAGTAGAATTTGTAAATCCATTATGGCAGGCCCAGCTTATGAGTCACCTTAGACTTACCAATAATCATGTTGGATTTTTAATAAATTTTAATGTTGACAGAATTAAAAACGGAATCAGAAGATATTGTGTAATATGAACCGCAGGTTCATATCCTTCCCGCCTTCCCGGCTATATTCAGTTATTTTATTAAATAGTAATCATGCTCAATATTCAACAAATAAAAACCCTCGGCGAATTAAAGAAAAGCGGCTACCAGCCCAAAAGTATCAGGGAAGAGATCCGGCAGAACCTCGTGGCCCGGTTAAAGGCGCATGAGCCGACTTTCTCCGGGATTGTGGGGTATGAGGATACGGTCATCCCCGATGTGGAGAGGGCCCTGCTCAGCAAGCATAATATTTTATTCCTCGGGCTGCGCGGACAGGCCAAGACCCGGATGGCCCGCCAGATGACGGACCTGCTGGATGAATATATTCCCTGCGTGGCGGGGAGCGAGATCAATGACGACCCGCTGAACCCCATCTCCCGCTTTGCACAGGAGGAGATTGCCACCCATGGCGACGAAACGGCGATCCACTGGATCCACCGGACCGAACGCTATGGGGAAAAACTGGCCACCCCCGATGTAAGTGTGGCCGACCTGATCGGGGATATTGATCCGATCAAAGCCGCGAACCTGAAGCTCAGTTTTGCCGATGACCGGGTGATCCACTATGGAATCATCCCGCATAGCAACAGGAGCATTTTTGTCATAAACGAATTACCTGATTTACAAGCAAGAATACAGGTTTCTTTATTTAATATTCTAGAAGAGGGGGATATCCAGATCCGCGGATTCAAACTTCGGCTTCCTCTTGATATATTGTTTGTATTTACTGCCAATCCAGAAGATTATACAAACCGGGGATCCATTGTTACCCCTTTAAAAGACCGTATTGAAAGCCAGATCTTAACCCACTATCCGAAGAACCTGGAACATGCGCTGGAGATCACAGAACAGGAAGCCATCTTAAGCGAGGACCAGAAAAAAAGAGTGGGCGTGAGCGACCTGATCAAGCGCCTGATCGAGCAGGTAGCTTTTGAGGCCCGGAGCAGCGAATTGGTGGATAAGAAAAGCGGGGTCAGCGCCCGCCTGACCATTTCAGCCTTTGAAAATGCGGTCAGCGCGGCGGAAAGGAGGGCCATCATTCACAACGAAAAACAGACACAGGTCTGGATCAGCGACCTGGCCGGTATTATCCCTTCCATTACCGGCAAAGTGGAACTGGTGTATGAAGGCGAGCAGGAAGGTCCTTTCCAGGTAGCCATGAACCTGGTGGACAAAGCCATCCGCACCCAGTTTATCCAGTATTTTCCCAATCCGGAGCAATTAAAGAAAAGGAAAAGCACCGGGAAGGCCTCGCCGGAAGAGCAAAAAGACGATAATCCCTACCGGCCCATCACCGGCTGGTTCGACAAAGGCAATCACCTGAACATCTCTTTTGACACACCCGACAAGGAAAAGATCCTCCTGCTTTATCAGGTAAACGGCCTGCATGCGCTGGTAAAAAAATACTTCCCGGGGGTCAACGAGGAACAGGCAGCCCTGCTGATGGAATTCGTCCTGCACGGCCTGGCCTCCTATTCCCTGATCAGCAAGAAAATGTTTGAGTCTAAAGTAGAATTTAAAGACCTGGTTGGAAGTATGATGAATTTCAATGAAAAAGATTTTGAATTTGATGAAGAGTCTTGAGCTGCGAGCTATGAGCTATGAGCTGCGAGCTGTGAGCTGCGAGCCGCGGACTACAAACTACTAACTACAAACTACTAACTACAAACTACTAACTACAAACTACATTCACCTCTCTCTCCAACTCCACCCCAAACCTTAGTTTTACGCTCTGCAGGATATCTTCGCTAAGGTCATAGATTTGCTTTCCTGTCGCTTTTCCATAATTCACCAGGACCAGGGCCTGTTTTGCATGACAACCCGCATCTCCCCTGCGGAATCCTTTCCAGCTGGTTCCCGGCTGGGGGCCGCATTGTTCAATCAGCCATCCGGCCGCCAGCTTAACCGTACCACCTGCATTCGGGTAGCCGACGATAGCCGGGAAACGGGTTTTGAGTTCCTCAAAAACAGGTACGGGTACGGAAGGATTCTTAAAGAAACTGCCTGCATTCCCGATTTCCTTTGGATCCGGCAATTTGGATGAACGGATCCGGATCACTGCGTCGGAAATGGCTTTTACCGATAACTGCTTTACCCCCATCTGCTCCAGTTCCTGCTCGATGGCCCCGTAACTGGTGTTGAACCGGGGTTTCTTACGCAACCGGTAGGTTACATTCAGTATCACAAACTGGTCCTTGTACTTTCGTTTGAATACACTTTCCCGGTATCCAAATCCGCAATCGCTCCGGGTAAACGTGACGAGTTTTCTATCATGGATATGCCAGGCTTCGAGGTCCCAGAACAGGTCTTCCACTTCCACGCCATAGGCCCCGATATTCTGCATGGGCGAAGCCCCTACGCTCCCGGGGATCAGTGAAAGGTTTTCGAGCCCCGACCAGTTCCGTTCAATACAATACAAGACAAACCGGTGCCAGTTTTCCCCCGCCCCGGCTTTCACATATACATATTCGTTATCCTCGTGCAGTTCCGTAATACCTTTGATGTCATTTTTCAGCACCAATCCGTCCACATCGTTTACCAGCAGCAGGTTACTGCCTCCTCCCAGCACCAGTAACGGATAGCCCACTCCCCAATCAATCAGGGCTGTCAGTTCCGTGAGATCCCGGAATGGCGAAAAAAAACGGGCCCTGCTTTCCACCCCAAAAGTGGTATAGGGTCCCAGTGATGTATTTTCAGCCGGTCTCATACATGCAATTTACTCAGGAAAATTAGAAACTAAGGTCTTATAATTTATGTAATTTCCTTATTATCTTCATCCCGTTTTTAATCACACAGCATGAAACACCTTATCTATGCCTCCCTGCTCAGCCTGCTATTTATTTTTTCGAACGCCCAGGAGAATAACCCGCTGATCGATGCGAAGGAACTGGTCCAGCAGGGCCTCAAGCTCCATGATGATGGAAAATACAAGGAAGCGATTGCCATCTATGAACGGATCCCATACGGGGATTCCAGTTACTACTGGGCGCTCTACGAAACGGGCTACAGCCAGATGCAGGACAGCCAATATGCGGCCGCCCTGAAAACCTGTGAAAAGGGATTAACCCGCCCTAACAATTACTGGCCGAATCTTTATACCCTGAAAGGAAATATTGTAGACGATATGGGTGATCCGGAACGGGCGCTGCGGATTTATGACAGCGCCCTGCTGCTTTACCCGGCCTTTACCAACCTGTACCTGAACAAGGGTACCACGCTCATGAAGCTGGGAAAATATGCAGCGGCCGGGGAGGTTTTTAAAGAATGCCTGCTCATCAATCCCTACCAGTCCAGCTCCCATTATAAACTCGGCGTCTGCGCCTACCAGCAGGGCAAAATCGTACAGGCATTCCTGAGTTATATCAGTTACCTTCTCCTGCAGCCTGCCGGCACCTTCCGCGGCCTCAGCATCAGCAACCTGAGCAATATCGGTAAAGCCGGTGATGATATCCGCGAGCTCATCCGGAACCGGGCCGAAGAGCCCGGTGACAATTTCAGCACCATTGAAAAAATCCTGTTGTCAAAGATTGCCCTGGATCCGAAATACGAGCCCCTCCTGAAACTCGATGACCCGATCTCCCGCCAGATACAGGTAGTCTTTGAGAAGCTGGAATATGATGAAAATGACAACGATTTCTGGATGCAGTACTATGTCCCCTTCTATAAATCCATATTTACTGACCGGAAATTTGAGCCCTTTGTTTACCGCCTGTTTGCCAATGTGCAAATCGAAACCATCCAGGATTATATCAAAAAAAAGGAAAAACAAATACAGGAGATCGTGGAGCTGACTGTCAGCTATTATAACCAGATCCGGTTTACCCGCGAACTGAATTATGCCAAACGAAAGGGAATGCCCGCCCTGTATCATTTTGAAAATGGTGCGCTTTATGGGAAAGGCCTTCTCAAAGAGGAGGGGGAAAAACTCACCGGGGACTGGGAATTTTATTACAGCGCGGGGAACCTGAGCAGTAAAGGAGCGTATAATGATAAAGGGGAACGTACGGGCCCATGGCAGTATTACCACTTTAACGGGAAACTCAAAGGGTCCCAGTCCTACAATAACGGCAAACTGGATGGCGGGGAAAAGTTCTTTTATAACAATGGTAATCCCTCAACGGATGCCTTGTTTAAAGACGACCTGGAAAACGGGCTGACCCGCAGTTATTATTATACCGGCACCCTGCTTTCGCTCACAAATTATAAAGACGGGAAAAGAAACGGGGAACGAAGGGTGTACAACACAAGCGGCCTCCTGCTTTCGGTAGAGAATTACCGGAACGATTCCCTGCATGGCAACTTCCTCACGTACCATAAAAACGGCCGGCCTGAATCCTCCGGCACGTATGAAGAGGGCAAACTGACCGGCCCCTATAAAGCCTATCATGATAACGGGCAACTGAGCATGGAGGGCCAGTACAAAGAGGGTGAATTGCATGGCCCCTGGAAGCAATACTTTGAAAACGGTAAACTGAAGATCCGGGAAACATTTGAAATGGGTAAGATAGCGGGGGAATATGCAGAGTATTATAATAATGGCCAGCTTTTTTACCAGTGCATCTATACGAACGGGAAAGCTTCCGGTGAAGTAAAATATTTTGATCGTGACGGGGTCCTCTTCTTTATTGATATTTACGAAAGTAACGCGATCAGACTGGCCCGTTATTTTGATAAAGGCGGAAAAGTAACCGGCGTCTCAGAGCGGAAAGGCAAAAAGCTGAACCTGGTTACCTATTATACCGACGGTTCAAAGCGATCAGCAGCGGAATACAATGACAAGGAGGAAATCAACGGCCCGGAAACCTATTACTACCACTCCGGTGCCAAAGCCAGCGAATACAATTACCAGGACGGGAAACTGGAAGGCCTGTCGGTGAATTACCACCCGAATGGGAGGATAGAGGCCACGACCGTATACAAGGAAGGGGAAAAACACGGCTACCACCAGCTCTTCTTTACGCACGGACAATTACAGGAGGAAGGCTGGTACCAGGAAGACAAACTGGAAGGAACCTGGCTTTTTTACAATGAACTTGGCGACAGGATCAACCGCAATAATTATTTCAACAACGACCTGCACGGCATAAAAACAGAATACTACCCCAATGGGAAGATTTATAACGAAAGTATTTACAACTCCGGCTGGATTGAAGAGTTTATACAATACGATACCCTGGGCCATGTGATCAGCCACCAGTATTTTAAAGACGGATCCGGTAAACAGGTAGTCCTTCATTCAAACGGCAACCCCTTCAGTGAGAGCACTTATGCAAACGGGGACCTGCATGGCGAGCTGAAATTCCTGTTCTATGACGGGCGCCTGAATGCTGTGCAATACTATAAGTACGGGCTGGCGGACAGCCTCTACCGGAATTATTATTACAACGGTAATATAGCGTATGAAGGCCAGTACAACCTGGGCAAAAAAACAGGCACCTGGAAAAATTATTTTTCCAGCGGGAAACTGAATAGTGTGGAACAATATGAAAACGGGGAAATAACGGGCAAAAGGCTTATCTATTTTGAGAACGGGAAAGTGGATACTGAGGCTGAACTGGAAAACGGGCAACGGCAAGGCTGGACAAAAAAATATGACGAATCCGGCAATCTTGCCTACCAGATACGTTTTGACAATGATCTCCCGGTCGCCTACACCTACCCCGACAAGAGCGGGAAACCCGTACCGGAAATCCCTATTCCCGGGGGGAACGGTACCGTTACTACCTTTTACGCAAACGGGAATCCTTCTGCCCAGTTCAGCTATGCAGATGGCAAAACGTACGGGGCTGATATCTTTTATCATTTTAACGGAAAAATTAATGTACAGACCGCTGATTCCTGCTCACTGTATGAAGGAGCTTCCAGGTCCTACTACTCCAACGGGCAGCTGAAGAATGATTATTATTTCCTGCATGATAAGCTTCATGGTTTCTATAAAGAATATAGCGAAAAGGGGATCCTGCTGGAAGAAGGATATTTTTATAACGGGGAACCCCATGATATCACCCGGTATTATGACGAGACCGGGAAGCTGAAAGAAACCCGTTATTACTATTATGGACGATTGCTTAACAGTAAAAAATAACCCGGCCGGCTTATGAAAAAAAATATGTTCGCTGTTTTATCTGTATTCAGTATGTGTTCCCTGGCAGCACAGAGTACGCAGGAGATCAGGGCCCTGTATCCCGGTGAACAGGCGGTGGTGAAAGAACACAAAATTCATTACAAGCTGAAACTAAAAGACGGGATACCGCAGGCTGTCTCTGAAGAGGAACAGGAAATCCTGTACCTCTCTGAAAATGCGGGCTCTTACATGAGCCGTTTCTCCTTTTACCAAAGCCTCTTTCACCCGGTAGATCATTACGAGGCATATACCGAAACCCCTTCGGGGAAAAAGATCCCGGTAAAAGATTTTAAAACCTCGCAGAATATTTCAGCCAGTGTGTTCTATGATGATGTAAAACAAACCAGCTTCGATTTCCCCTCAATCACGCCGGGGGCATCCGGGCACCTGGCCCTGACCAAGACGCATACCAACCCGCGGCTGCTTTCCCCCCATTATTTTTCAAGGGGAATTCCCACCCTGCACGGTGAATTGAAAGTCAGTTTCCCCAAAGAGATGTCGGTAAGATACCTTATCCGGGGTACCGAAAGCCACCTGGTGCAGTTCAGCTCCGATACCCGGAAAGGGGAAACCACCTATACCTTCACTGTAAGGAACCTGCCCAAGGATATGCATTACCCGGACGCGCCGGATAATGCCTATTATGCCCTCCACGTCATATTCTATATCGAAAATTATAAAGACGGGGACCAGCTGATTTCCTATATGTCCGGCCTCGATGACCTGTACAAACTTGAATGGGGGTTTGTAAAAGAAATTAACAAATCGGTCAGCCCGGAACTGAAGGCGATCACCGACTCTATTATAGCAGGACAATCTTCGGCCGAACAAAAAGCCCGGGGTATCTATAAATGGGTACAGAAAAACGTCAAGTACGTGGCGTTTGAAGAAGGCATGGAAGGATTTGTCCCGCGGGAGGCCAGTCTCGTCTGCAGCCGGCGCTTCGGCGATTGCAAGGATATGAGCAGTATCCTGACCGTTATGCTGAATTATGCCGGTGTCCCCGCGTATTATACCTGGATTGGCACCCGCTCGCTTCCCTATGATTATTCAGAAATTCCCCTGCCCATCGTGGACAATCACATGATTACCGCCGTTAAGCTTGATACCGGGTTTGTGTTCCTGGACGGCACTGACGCTCATTGTATTTTCGGGGTGCCTTCCGGTCATATCCAGGGCAAACAGGCCCTGGTTGGAATCAATGAGAAAGAATATAAGATCATCCGCGTTCCCGAATATCCAAAAGAGAAAAGCAGGCTGACAGATTCTACCTTCCTGGAACTTACTGACAAAGGCATTATTGGCTCGGTGCGGGTAAACATGACCGGCTACTTTGCCATGGACATGCACAGCGCCATGAGTTATACCAACGAGAAGGACCGGGAGAAATACATGAAAGGCTATTTCAACCGCGGATCCAATAAATTCAGACTCAATAAATTTGAAGTAACGGATACCGGTAACCCCGACTGGTTCCGGCTTACCGGCCAGTTTGAACTACAGGACTATGGTAAAAAAATTGCGGATGAGTGGTACCTGAACCTGAACCTGTTCAAATTTTATGAACACCAGGAAATCGATTACCCAAAACGAACTATCCCGATCGAACATGAATACAAAAACTCGGCCACCTATGTAACGGTACTGAATATTCCCGATGGATACAAAGTGACCTACCTGCCGGAAAGCAAATCCTATAAAAATGAAGTATGGGGTTTTGACATCAGCTACCGCCAGGAGAAGAACCTGGTCATTATGACCCAGGTCTTTGAAAACAACCACCTGCTCCTGCAGCCCGATAAATTCCAGTCCTGGAACAAGGTACTGGAAAACCTGTTCCCCCTCTACCGTGAAACAATCAGTTTGTCAAAAAAGTAAACCGACTATATATGAAAAATACCCTGCTCATCCTGGCCACTGTATTACTTACCGCCCCGGCCTCCCGGTCTCAGGAAATAGAAAGGGAATCCTGGGACAGCAAGCCGGCCCTCCACCCGATGGAGCATAAATACAATGAAGAGTCCGCCATCATTGTGCTGGATAAACGCCGGGTGGAGTACGTGGATGAAAAAGAAGGGGTTGCCGTTTATAGAACCCTTCACCGGGTCATACACATCAATGACGACAAAGGCATTGAGAGTTTTAACCGCGTGTACCTCCCGGTGTCAGATAATAATGACATTGTTGACATCTTCGCAAGAACCATCCTCCCGGACGGGAAAATCATCCAGGTGAGTAAAGAAAACATCAAGGACCTGAAAGAAGAGGAAGACGTTTATAAGATCTTTGCCATGGAAGGCCTGGTTAAGGGCTGCGAAGTTGAATTCTATTATACCTATAAGAGAAATACGGGGTTTTTCGGATCGGAGACTTTCCAGGGAAGGCTGCCCGTGCTGGATGCCCGCTTTGACCTGGTAGCCCCGCAACGGCTTATTTTTGAATTGCGCCCTTTTAACTCTGCCATAAAACCCGCGGATACCGTTGTCAACGAAAAAAAATGGATAACCATCGCCGAAAAAAGCATCCCGGGCGTGGAAGAAGAAAAGTACAGCGCTTACCAGGCCGGGCTGAAGCGCTATGAGTATAAACTTTCCTATAATACATCCCGGAAAACCAATGACCGTCTTTTCACCTGGGATGAACTCGCCAAAAGGGTTTATGCTAATTATGTCACCGTCACAGAAAAAGAAACAAAGAGAACCAATGACCTGGTCAGTGATATGAAAGTAAAAGACCTGGCAACTGAAACAGATAAGATCGTGGCGGTTGAGAATTATATCAAAACTAATTTCACCAGCCGGGACGATATCGGGGGAGAAGAAGCAGCGAACCTGGAAAAGATCATAAAATCCAAACTGGCGAGTCATACAGGTATCGTACGGCTGTACAGCGCTGTTTTCCGCCAGCTTGGTATACCGCATGAATTTGTACTGGCCGGCGACCGGAATAAATTCAGTGTTGAAAAGAATTTTGAGAACTGGAACAATACGGATAACGCCGTGATCTATTTCCCCTCTCTTAAAAAGTATATGGCTCCCACCCTGTCGGAGTACCGTTTCCCCTGGATCGATCCCAACTGGGCCGGGACAAATGCTTTTTTCTGTAAAAGCACCACGATCGGCGAATACACGACCGCCTTTGGCGAAGTAAGAATGATTCCCCTGGAAGATTACACCAAAACCGTGATCAATACGGAGGCGGAAGTATCGTTGAATCAAACAAATGACACCATCCTGGTATCCATCAGCCAGATCTACTCCGGCTACTCAGCAGCTGCATACCGGGCCATTTTCAATTATAATTCTGAAGAAAATATCCGGATGATCACCAAGGAAATGATCAAGTTCGGCACGAATTCCGAAAACGTGATCAGCTCTAAAGTGGAAAATAAGGATTTCGAAAGCTATCACCAGAATAAGCCCTTTATTCTCTCAGCCGTGGTAAAAGCCAGCGAACTGCTGGAAAGAGCCGGCAATAAGATCATTGTAAAAATCGGTGACATTATTGGTCCGCAGGTGGAAATGTACCAGGAAAAGCCCCGGCAGTTCCCGATGGAAATCGATTTCCCCCATGTGCTGGAACGCAGGATCCGCTTTACGATCCCCGAAGGTTATATACTTAAAAATCCGGATGATATTAAAATCAGTCATGTTTCCGAAGACAAGGGGCAAACCAGCATGGGATTCACGTCCTCCTATGAGATCCGGGGTAATGTTGCAGATATCCACATTATCGAGGAATACCGCAGGACCAGTTACCCCCTGTCCCAGTATGAAGAGTTCAAGAAAGTGATTAATGCGGCAGCAGATTTTAATAAAGTAGTCCTGGTACTTGAAAAAAAATAACTGCCTTAAAACCAAAACCTGTTCGAGGGACGGGATCCGGCCGGCCGGCTTTCTCACCTGCTCAGGTTGGCCTTTTTTGCTATGACAGAATGAACTAATTTCAACTATTATTTCAGCCCTAAACCATCAATATGAAAAAGCTGATCCTGCTGCTCCTGCTGCCCGCTTTTCTTTTCTCCTGTAAAAGCAAAACCCCTAAAACCGAAATTCCGGCTATACCCGTTTCAGCCGGGCATCCCGGATGGATCACACAGGGAAACATCTATGAAGTGAATACCCGGCAATATACGCCCCAGGGAACGTTTACTGCTTTTGCCGCTCACCTGGACCGTCTCAAGGAAATGGGGGTACAGACAGTCTGGTTCATGCCCATCAACCCTATCAGTAAAAAAGACCGGAAAGGGCCCCTGGGCAGTTATTACGCAGTATCTGATTATACCGGCATTAACCCGGAATACGGGAATATGGACGACTGGAAGCAACTGGTGAAAACCATACACGATAAGGGGATGAAAGTCCTGATCGACTGGGTGCCCAATCATACCGGGGCTGACCATCCCTGGCTGATCAGCCATCCTGATTTTTTTGTTAAAGACAGCACCGGCAAGGCGGCCACCATGTTCGACTGGACCGATACCCGGGTGCTCGATTATAAGAACAATGAAATGCAGGACAGCATGATCGCGGCCATGAAATTCTGGATTACCCAGACCGGCATTGACGGCTACCGAGTGGATGTGGCCTGGAATGTGCCTGCTGAGTTCTGGAAAAAATGTATCCCCCAACTCAAAGCCGCCAACAAAGATCTTTTCTTCCTGGCCGAAGGAGATAAACCTTACCTGCTGACCAGCGGGTTTGACGCTTACTATCCCTGGGATATGTTTCACATGATGGTGAGTGTGGCCGCCGGAACCCGCCCCGCCTTTGCCCTGGATAGTGTAAAAGCAAAATATGACAGCATCTACCCGAAGGAAGCCATTCCCCTGTATTTTACCAGCAACCATGATGAGAACAGCTGGAATAAGTCCGATTACAAAACCTTCCCCGGCCCGGTTCACGCGCCGTTTGCCGTATTTACGCAAACCATGGGTGGCACGGTACCCCTCGTGTACAGCGGGCAGGAAGAACCCCTGCTCCGTCCCCTCCCCTTCTTTAAAAAAGACTCGATCCGGTTTGGTAAGTTTGAGCGGGCGAAATTCTATAAAACCCTCCTGGAACTCCGGAGCAGAAATGAGGCTTTGTCTGTTGACGCCTCTTTCCGGAAAATCGCAGCCGGCGATACAAAAGCTGTTTATGCCTTTGTACGGGAGAAAGCGGGGAAAAAAATACTGGTGATCCTGAATCTCTCCAAAAAGGAACAAACTATTAAGATAACAGACAAAGACCTGCTGGGCAATCCTTACAATGTCTTTATGGGGAACAAGGAAGCCGTGGCAGATCAGGAATGGAAACTGGAGCCCTGGGGTTATGTGGTATATGAATACGATACAACGGCAGGAAAATAATTCAACCGGGAACATATGACAGCAACAATCATCGGATCCACGGGCCTGGTCGGCGGCCATTTACTGGAGCTTCTGCTGAAGGACCCTTATTTCGACACCGTGCGCATCCTGGTCCGGCGGCCGGTTGAACAGACTCACCCCAAGCTGGAGAAAAAACTGGTTGATTTTTCTGATATGGAAAGTTTTCGCCTCGCCCTGGAAGAAACGGATATTATTTTTTGCGCGATCGGCACCACGCAGAAAAAGGTAAAGGGAGACAAAGAGGCTTACCGGAAGGTCGATTTTGATATCCCGGTAAATGCAGCCAGGCTGGGCAAGCTTTGCGGCTGTGAGAAATTTGTGCTGGTTTCCTCCGTTGGGGCGAATAGTAAGAGCAACAATTTTTACCTGAAACTGAAAGGTGAGGTGGAAGAAGCCGTGCAAGCCACCGGGATCGGATCCGTCTATATCCTGCGTCCCTCGGTGTTAATCGGCAACCGTAAAGAATTCCGCTTCAGCGAAAAAATAGCCGGCTGGCTGATGCCCCTGTTTTCCTTTATCATACCGGCCAAATACCGGCCGGTGAAGGCCAGCAAGGTGGCGGAAGCGATGGTTACCGCCGCGAAAAGCTGAAAGGCAGCGGCCACCTTAAGATGGACAAATTTGATAATTCTGCTGACCGTATGGAAAAAAAATAAAATGAAATAGGAAGTACTGGGAACAGTAAGATTAGAAGTAAAATAATATTCAGCGCTCAACTGAATATTTACTGATTTACCACCTTATACTTTTTCAACACCCACCCGTTTATCAGCAGGCAGCTCAGCAACGGCACTAACAGCATTGCCAGGAAGCTGAACCAGGAAACCGTAACCAGTGGCCGGGGCAGTATTTCGGTAAATAATTGTCCACCGATCGTATCACCGGAGAAGATCACCATTACCACCAGGTTCCAGGCCAGGTGAATGGCGAGCGGTACGTAAAGAGATTTGGTTTTATAATACCCGTAGGCCAGTACGACCCCCATCGCCCCGGACGTAAAGAACTCAAACGCCATCTGTACCGGCTTACCCCAAAGTTCATGCGAAAACCAATGGTAGATGCCAAATGCCGCGGACGTGATCAAAATGCCCCAGGCAGGCCCGGCTTTTTTAATCAACAGGTATAAAATCACTCCCCGGAAAATAAGTTCCTCGAACAATACCGACTTCAGTACAAACCAAACCCCTTTCCCGATCAGCAGGGCATCCAGCCGGGGATTGAGCTGCCAGCTTTGTTTGGCGATCCACATCCGCAATAAATATCCCAGCGCTGCACAGGCCGCCGTGATGAGAAAGAAAAGAGCAAAATCACCCATCCTCTTCCGGGTTGGAAAAAATCCAAGGCAACGAAGGTCCCCTTTCTCAACCAACCAGACCAATAACCAGGAAATAACCAATTGGACGATAATGCCACCCATATTTTTATTTTGAAAATATAAAGGATCCGTGTTTTCCCAGGGTATTACAAATATAGCGGTAAGCCATATTAAAATACCGGCTACCGGGACCGGTAATTCAAACTTTGTCCCGGGAGAAATTGCTGAACTGGCGGGATACAATTCACCCTTTTAGTAATTGTTATGGCTTTGAGCCTGCCTATCCGGCAGGAAGGCTGTGAGTTTTGAGCTGCGAGCTGCGAGCTATCCTATACAGCATCCACGTCCGCCACCACCGTCACGCTGCGGAATGATTTTTCCTGGTGAAGAATAGCCACCTGCCCGAGTAGGTCTTTTTTGCATTGATGGATCGTCCGGCCATCGCGGGGTAATTTGATCAGGAGTTCCATCAGGTACTGGTTGCGGATACGGCCGATGACCGGTTCCGCCGGACCCACCAGGTAATTTTCGTATTTGTTTTTCAGGGCATTGGTAAACTGGACCGCTGCCCTTTCCACTACTTCTTTCAGTTTGTGTTTAAAAGTGAGGTGGATGGTCCTTGAAAAGGGAGGGTAGGAAAATTCTTTCCGCTTCTTTATTTCTTCCGCAAACATGGCCTTGAAATCATGCTGCTGTACCATTTGCAGCAGGGGGTGCTGGGGCTGGGAAGTCTGTACCAGCACTTTCCCGGTTTCCTCCTTGCGCCCTGCCCGGCCGCTTACCTGCTCCATTAACTGGAAGGCCCGTTCATTGACCCGGAAATCGGCAAAATGCAGGAGCCCGTCAGCGTCGAGGATACCCACCAGGTCCACATTATCGAAGTCAAGTCCCTTAACCACCATCTGCGTGCCCACGAGTATATCAATCCTTTTTTGTTCAAACTGCTGGATCAGCACATCATGCGCATTCTTCCCGCGAACCGTATCCATATCCATACGGGCCACCCGGGCCCCGGGAAAGGTTTCCTGCAATTGCTCCTCGATCTTTTCGGTCCCGAAATTGCGCTGTGCAAATTTATCGCTGCCACAGGCCGCACAGGTATATACCGGCGGGTAAGTGGTGCCGCAGTAATGACAAACCAGTTTATTGCTGAGTTTATGATAGGTCAGTGAGACATCGCAGTATTTGCATTGCGGGATCCATCCGCATACCCCGCAAACCTGGTAGGGATCATACCCCCGCCGGTTCTGGAAAAGGATGACCTGTTTACCCCTTTCCAATACCTGTTTTACCGCCTCCACCAGCGCCGGGGAAAGGATGATCTTGGATCTGTCCTTTTGTAGAATGCTTCTCGTATCCACAAACTGAATGGGAGGCAATTGCAGGTCGCCGAAACGCTGAAGCAATTCCACCAGCCCGTATTTACCTGTTACCGCATTGTAATAACTCTCTACGGAAGGCGTGCCACTGCCCAATACTGCTTTGGCGCCGAACAGGGAAGCTAAATAAATAGCCGCATCCCGTCCATTATACCGCGGCGCCGGATCCTGTTGTTTGAAAGAAGTATCATGTTCCTCGTCACATATTACCAGCCCCAGGTTTTGAAAAGGCAGGAACACGGAGGACCGGGCCCCGAGAATCACCCGCAGATCCCCGTTTTTCACTTTGTTCCAGATTTCCACCCGTTCATTCTGCGAGAATTTGGAATGATAGATCCCGATATAGCCCCCGAAATGTTTTTGCAGCCGCCGGATCACCTGGGAGGTCAGGGCAATCTCGGGCAGCATATACAATACCTGCCTGCCCTGTTTGACATACTCTTCAATCAGCCTGATATAAATATTGGTCTTCCCGCTGGACGTCACTCCATGCAGCAAACAAACCGCTTTTGCCTGCAATTGTTCCTTAACCTGTTCCAGCGCTTTCTGCTGAGCGGCTGTCAATTCAAAATCGATTGTCACATTTTTAGGGAGGTACTGAATCCGGTCCACCACCCTCTTCTCGGTCCGCAGGATCTTTTTTTCCAGCAACCCCTTTAACTGCGCATCAGTGGCCCCCGATTTTTTCAATAAAGCAGATTTCGTCACTTCCCCCTCAGTTTTGACCAGGTGCAGGTAACTGAGCAGTAATTCCATTTGCTTCGGAGCCCGGGTCCAGTTATTCAGCAGCTCAGACAGTTTATCTTCATTGTCATAGTCCGGGTCCAGCAATATATAGGTCTCCTTTTTCGGCGTGTACGTTTGTTTCAGTGCCTCCCAGACAAAGCAAACTTTTTTATTGATAAGCCGGTTGATTACAGGATAGGCCTGCCTGCCGGACAGGCTGGCATGCGCAGTATCCAGCAACTGCTGCACTTCATTCAGGGTGAGTTCTTTTTTGAGCAGGAGGGCCTCGCCAATGATGTATTCATCATGATCGAGCGTGGAAAAGTCGTCCCCATATTCCTCATTAAACACGAGGATGGTCTCACTGGATAATTTGAAATGAGCCGGCAGGGCCGCGGCCATCACCTCTCCTTCACTGCACATATAATAAGAGGCGATCCATTCCCAGAGTTTCAGTTGTTCGTCAAAGACCACGGGGTCGGTATCCAGTACATTCAGGATATCCTTTGTTTCAAAAAACTCCGGCTTGTCCTCGTGGAGCTTTTTCACCACCCCGGCGTATTTCTTGCTACGGCCCAGGTTTACCTCTACGCGGCAGCCGGGCCGCACCAGGTCCAGCAACTGATCCGGTACAGACCAGGTGTAGTTTTTAGGCAATGCGGCCGGTATGATGATTTCTGCGTACAAGTATGTTTTGGCTTTTATTGATAGATACTTAATTATTGGGTGTCAGGTGTTGGGTGTTAGTTGTTTGACTACTACCGACTAACGACTAATGACTAACGACTACTGACTACCGACTACTGACTACCGACTACTGACTTCCTGCTCCCTGCTCCATATTCCACAAGTTTTTGCTCCATAATCCGATACACTTTTTCTTTTAACAACGGAACATCTGCAGTTGTTAACCCCGCCACGGGAATTTCTTCCAGGTAGAGGATCCGGCTTCGGCCGGGACTCATCCGGAATAAACCTTCATGGGGCATTCTCCGGTAGGCGTCGAGGAATAAAACCGGTTTTACCGGGGTTTGCGTTTCAATTGCCACCCGGAAAGCGCCATCATAAAATTCTTTCAGGGGCGTTGGGCCCATATTAAATGTACCCTCGGGAAAAACCATCACAGAGATCCCTTTACTGATCAGTGATTTCAGGATCCGCACACTGTTGGCCCGGTTGGCCGCGCTGCTTCGGTCCACGGTCACAATCGCGTTGCGGTAAAAAAAGCCAAAGACCGGCACTTTGCTCATTTCCACTTTCCCCAGGGGACGGACCGGCTGGCGGAAGGCCTTCGGGATCATAGCCGCATCGAGATAGGAAATATGATTGCTGACAAAAATATAGGCCTTCTTTTTATCATGCGGCGCTTCAAATATCTTCCGGTGCCGGATACCAATGACAAAGAACCAGGCATCCGCCCAAATCATACAGAGCCGCATCACCATATTCCCTCCCTTTATCCTGCCAAAAAAACTGGCGATAATGCTGAAGGGGAAAAGCGCCAGCATGATGATCACAAAGCTGAGAAAGGCATAAAGGGAATAAACCCAGCGCAACGGCATCAGTACACTCTTCATCACCTGCGGTTTTTATAGTTGTCGTCATCCCCGGGGCAATCACAGCTGAAGTCCGTTTCCAGGTCGATCACCGTTACCACCACAGTTTTATCATTGCATTGGGCAAATACAATCCGTACCCGCTGGTCATCCCGGGTTATTCCTTCCACCGCATAACGGGGACAGCGGGCGTTTTGCAAATCGCTCTTGTTATAATTAATCCTGCCCTCCTTCATGATCTCCTCCACTTCAGCCTGTGATATCTTCCGGCACTGCATCCGGCAGTTAGCATGGTTGCTGTACTCGAGATAGGAAACCCGGCGGTCAAATCCCTTTTCCCGGTCAGAAAGCCGGGAAGCCGGGTCCTTCGGCTCATCCCTGCGGGTGGGATTGGGCTTGGGTACAGGTTCCTGGTTTTGCCGGCACTGGCGGACAATAAAGATCAACCCGAGCATCAGCAGCATCAATATATAGGGGACCCATTTCTTATTCAAGACACGTATTTTTTACAAATTAAAAGTAAATTGGTGATAGCCACACATCTATGTTGTTTTAATCCTTCTCCTTCCCAAAATCTTCCTTCTTGCTTATCTTTGCAGGCTCTATGGCAGAATCCAGGACCATTGCCTTTCATACCCTTGGCTGCAAGCTTAATTTTTCAGAAACCTCCTCCCTTTCCCGTATGCTGGAACAGGAAGGTTTTGAGAAAAAAGAGTTTGACGACCTGGCCGATGTATATGTGATCAACACCTGTTCGGTGACCGATAATGCCGATAAAGAATGCCGGCAATTAGTCCGCCGTATCCAGCGCAAGGCGCCCGAAAGCCTGGTGGTGATCACGGGTTGCTATGCCCAGCTCAAACCCAGGGAAATTGCGGATATCCCCGGGGTGGACCTGGTGCTGGGCGCTGCGGAAAAATTCAATATCGGCCGGCATATCCGCGAACTGGCCAAGGGTGATTCCGCCAGGATCTGCAGTTGTGATATTGAGGAAGTTTCCGGCTTTCATTCTTCCTGGTCGGTGAATGACAGGACCCGCACTTTTTTAAAAGTGCAGGATGGCTGTGATTATACCTGCTCCTTCTGTACTATTCCGATGGCCCGTGGAAAAAGCCGGAGCGATACGATCGCCAACGTGGTAAAAAATGCGGAAGCATTAGCGGCCGGCGGGGTGAAAGAGATCGTACTGACGGGTGTAAACCTGGGAGATTTCGGGAAAGGACCTGAAGGTATTGCCACCCCGGTCAGCATCCATGGAAGGGAAGAAAATTTTTATGCGCTGGTTAAAGAACTGGATAAGGTGGAAGGCATCAGCCGCTACCGGATCTCTTCGATCGAACCGAACCTGCTGACCAATGAGATTATAGACTATGTGGCAAACAGTGATAAATTCATGCCGCATTTCCATATCCCCCTGCAAAGCGGGAGTAACAAAACCCTCGGGGCCATGCGCCGCCGGTACAAGCGGGAATTGTATGCGGAAAGGGTGAACCTGATCAAAAAACTGATGCCGCATTGCGCGATCGGTGTGGATGTGATCGTGGGATTCCCCGGTGAAACAGATGAAGATTTTAAAGACACCTTCGATTTCCTGCATGCACTGGATGTTTCCTACCTGCATGTGTTTACCTACTCAGAACGGGACAACACCCCTGCCCTGGATATCAGGCCCGTGGTCCCGGTGCATACCCGGAATGAACGGAATAAAACCCTGCGCAATCTTTCCTGGATGAAGATGCAGTATTTTACGGAGCAGCATGCCGGGCAGACCCGTACGGTGTTATTTGAGCAGCATGACAAGAACGGGATGATGGAAGGATATACGGACAATTATATCCGGGTTACCACGCCCTACCGGGAAGAATGGGTAAACTCGGTTGTACCGTGGAAAATATAAAGAAAGAACTTATTTTTACAGCCCCGGAACGTTAGCTCAGTTGGTTCAGAGCATTACTTTGACAGAGTAGGGGTCACTGGTTCGAGCCCAGTACGTTCCACAGCGCCCTCCGTAGTGTTAGCTTCGGGGGGCTTTTTATTTACGGGATGCTCCTTGAGGAATTCAAAATTCAAAAGTAAAAAGTAAAAAAGGAACCCTCTGCCAGGAGATTTCCTATGACTTGGATTATCCAAAAATGACAAAAAGCAAAAGATGTCACAACTTTTTAAGGATAAAAATCATCCAAATTCAACAATTTGCGAACCCATAAGGACAGTTCATCCATAGGCTTTTTACTTTTGAATTTTGACTTTCAACTTCTCCCCATTTTCCATTCCCCACCTGCCTGCCGGCAGGCAGGTTCACCATCCTCCCCCACTGTATAACTTTCTTTTTCCCCCGGCTGCAACTTTCCTACATTTAAGTTGTCTTACTTATGTATGCAGAAATACCTGGTCACCATACAATTTGAAATGAGCGAGGCTTTTATGGAGCAGGTTCCTCCTCACCGGACGTATATCAATTTCCTGATCAACAAGGGAACAATTGATCATTATGCGGTTAGTATGGAAACCCACCGTTCCTGGATCACGCTGAATGCGGAGAGTAAAAAAGAGGTGGAGAAAATACTGAAGAAGTCCCCGCTCTGTAAATTCTGGACCTGGGAAATAGACGAATTGTTCGTACTGGACGGACAGCATTACCGGCTGCCGGAAGTAAATCCGAATTAATAAAGCTCCCGCTGCCCCGGCTCCCTTATTTTTCAGCCCATTTAGGTTTGGCTTTCATCACTTTCCGGTACACGGGGCAGGATTCCACATGCGCTCCCGGGAGGTAACCGGTACTCATCAGGAATTCATTCACAATTTCACCCCCGGTAAAGCGAAAATGAACCTTAAAAAGTTTTACCCATTCTTCCTTGGTCCGGGGATGATGAATATCCAGCCAGTTCCGGAATGATCCGTGCTCCTGCTGCAGCAACAGGATTTGTCCTGCATTATAGACCGCCGCTTCCACTTTCAGGCGGTTCCGGATGATACCGGCATCCTGCAGCAATTTCTCTTTTTTCTTTTCGGTAAACCGGGCCACTTTCCCGATATTGAATCCGTCGTATGCAATGAAAAAATGATCTTTTTTCTTCAGGATGGTATCCCAGCTCAGGCCGGCCTGGTTTATTTCCAGGACCAGTCTTGCAAAAAGAAGATCGTCGTCCTGGATCGGGAAGCCGTATTCAAGATCATGATACTGGCGATGAAGGGTATCTTTCCCTTTGGTTTGAACAAATTCACAATAGGAAGCAGCCATTAAGCGATTTTTTTTGCAGTTAAAAACTCTTTTCTATACCATCAACCATGTAACAGGTACACTATTTATCCCTTAAAGTGAGATACGAATTGTAAAAGGTCTACAATAAAAAAACCCCGCTATTGCGGGGCTTCGTGGGAGTTGACGGGTTCGAACCGCCGACCCTCTGCTTGTAAGGCAGATGCTCTGAACCAGCTGAGCTAAACTCCCTTTTCTTTAAACGGAGTGCAAAGATAAGGCTGTGATTTTTTTTGCCAAATTTTTTTTCATCTACACAGGGGGTTCCCACAATTCAATTTTATTCTCTTCCGGGTCCAGTATCCAGCCAAATTTTCCATATTCCCCCTCCACGGGTTCCCCGACCTCGTCCACCCCTTCATTTTTCAATACCGCGAGTAATTCCTTCAGGTCTTTTACCATAAAATTTATCATAACATCCTTCCCGGACGGCTTAAAATATTCCGAATTCTCCGGGAAAATGGAAAAAAGGGTAAACCCCGAGGCCGGCATTTCCCCTGGTTTCCAGGCCGCATAGGTCGTCCCGTGAAAGGCGATTCCCAGGTGTTTTTCATACCAGGCAGCTAATTGCTTCGGATCTTTCGCCTTTATAAAGGGCCCTCCAAGGCCGGTTACTCTTTCCATGATCGTTTATTTACTTAAATATACAAAGTTCCCGACCCCTCATTATAATAATTCCCGATTGTTTCTATTTTTGCATCTTATGCTGAATGTCAAACATGATATTGAAACGGATGTCCTGGATGAGGTGGACCTGCTGACCTCCGGGGAGGCGCCCTGCCACCTGGTGGTCTGGAATGATGAGGTCAATACCTTTGAGTGGGTCATTGAGACCCTGATGACGGTTTGCGGGCACAGCCATGAACAGGCCGAGCAATGCTCCTATATCATTCATTTCCGTGGTAAATACGCGGTGAAAAACGGCAGCTACGAAGACCTCAAACCGCTTTGTGATGCCATTACGGAAAGAGGTATCAATGCGACCGTTGAAGTGGTGGCCGGCTAAGTACGCCCATGTCCCTTTTCTTTCTTGATAAAGAAACCCGCTTTCCCCCTGTTCACCTGGCGGAACCCGATGGCCTCCTGGCCATAGGCGGAGACCTTTCTGCCGAAAGATTGCTGGAGGCTTACCGGCAGGGCATATTTCCCTGGTACGAGGAGCCCCCGATTCTCTGGTGGTGCCCGGATCCGCGTTTTGTCCTTTTCCCGGAAGAATTAAAAATAGCGAGGAGCATCAAACCCCTGCTCCGGCGGGAAGAATTTGAATTCACCACAAACAAGGCCTTCAGCGGGGTAATTCATGCCTGCAGAACAACAAAAAGACCGGGGCAACAGGGGACCTGGATCAGCCCGGAAGTGGAAAAAGCCTATACAAACCTGCACCAGCTGGGGTATGCTCACAGTGCGGAGGTATGGAAGGATGGCGAGCTCGCGGGTGGCTTATATGGCATCCGGATCGGAAAGATTTTCTTCGGGGAAAGTATGTTCAGCAGGCTGAGCAATGCCTCCCGCTACGCATTTACCCGCTATGTTCAGCAGTTGAAACAGGAAGGAATACAGCTGATCGACTGCCAGGTGTATACAGCGTACCTGGAAAGTTTTGGCGCCCGGATGATCCCGAGAAATGAGTTTGTTCAACTGGTTCAGAACCTGGTTTCCAGGTAGTGCGGCAGCATGGCCTTCCAGGTATTCCAGTCGTGCGGCCATTCTTCCCCCCATACATCCAGTTCATAATTGATCCCCTTGTCATAGAGAATTTTGGCAAAACGGCCACTGTTGGAGGGGTCCTCATAAGGGCCGCTTCCGGTTACGATATGGATGTTCCGGCTCTGCCGGATCTGTTCCAGTATGCCATGATCGGTCAGGTTGGGCATAAAGTGCATGGGGCTGTTGAAGTAGACATCCTCGTCATAATGCCCCTTTGAGTATTCTGTCAGGTCGTATACCCCGCTCATGGCAATCACCCCATTGATCAGGTCCGGCCTCTTGAGAAACAGGTTCATACTGTGCAGCGCCCCGAAGGAAGCGCCGCAGGTAATGATCGGGGTCTCCTGGCTGGTATTGTTCCGGATAAAAGGAACCACTTCATCAAATACATAATTATTCCATTGCTGGTGACGCCAGGTTTTATGGCGCGGATCCACCTGGTTATTCATCCAGCTGTCGTTATTGATACTGTCAATGGAAAAAACCTTGACCTTCCCCCCGTTGACATGACCGGCGATATGCTCCATCAACTGGAAACGTTCGTACTCCAGGTAATCTGCCGCCGCGGTCGGGATCAGTAAAAGTGCAAACCCGTAGTCACCATAAGTGGCAACCGGCATTTCTTTTTCCAGCGAAGGGCTGTACCAGGAACTAATCTCTTTCTTCATATGTAAACCTTAAATAAAATATCATTGATAGTGAAACGGACTTAAATTCCTGCAAAGTTAATTTTAAATAATTGCCCACCCGTTCAGTTCTGACCACCCTTCATTCACAAAAGGGACCGGTATCAAATAAATAACCGTATTTTTTCTTGGTAGATTATCAAAGTAATTGTACTTTTATTTTACAGTATTTTTACTGTTTATGATATAAGTATTTTTACCTACTTCCCGCAAGTAGCTGATTAATAAAATATTAACAGATAAATCCTATCCTGAAATACCTGCTTGCCGGGCATGAAGATACCGGACCTGTGCAAAACCGTTTAAGAATGGGGCCCCCGGGCCAGATTAAGGACAATAAAGCTGGTTAGCATATGAACGAAGAGCCAATCCGTATCATGCTGGTCGATGACCATCCCCTGGTCCGTGAATCCTGGAAATTATTGCTGGAGAACAACCCCCGGTTTAAAGTGATCGCCGATTGTTCCAGCGGCCCTGCAGCCCTGGAACAGCTGAGCCTTGCAAGCCCTGAAATTATGCTGGTGGATATCAATATGTCCCCGATGAATGGGTTTAAGGTCACCCGCTCTGTGCTCGAAAAAATGCCCTCAGTTAAAATAATCGGGCTCTCGGTACATAACCAGCCCAAATATGCGATCCGTATGCTTCAGCTGGGAGCCAGGGGTTTCCTGACCAAGACTTCCACCCTGGAGGAGATCAATGCGGGCATCCTCGCCGTTTACCGGGGAGAAATGTATATCTGTGATGAAGTAAAAAGAAATATGCCTCCCGCAGAATAAACTTGCAGCAACTCCTGACCGGTCTTCCGGTTTCTGTTCAAATACGGTAAATTTGCGCCCTCACTCCCTCAGCCCGGCCACTGCCGGAAACAGGGTCATTACAAGACAGGATCGTATGGAATTAAGCAAAAACTTTGAACACCAGGCAGCAGAAGAAAAATGGTACCGGCACTGGTTAGACAGAAACTACTTTCACAGTGAACCCGATGAACGGGAACCCTATACCGTGGTCATACCGCCCCCCAATGTAACCGGGGTGCTGCACATGGGGCATTGCCTCAACAATACGATCCAGGATATCCTGGTACGCAGGGCCCGGATGCAGGGAAAAAATGCCTGTTGGGTACCGGGTACCGACCATGCCTCCATTGCTACGGAAGCCAAGGTGGTACAGATGCTCCGCGAAAGAGGGATTGCCAAATCCGCTCTCAGCCGGGAAGATTTCCTCAACTATGCCTGGGAATGGAAAGAAAAATACGGAGGCATCATCCTGCAGCAGTTAAAGAAAATGGGATGCAGCCTGGACTGGGAACGTACTTCCTTTACCATGGACCCGGACTATTACCAATCCGTGATCAGCGTCTTTATCGACCTGTATAAAAAAGGGCATATCTACCGGGGCAAGCGCATGATCAACTGGGATCCCCGCGCCAAAACCGCCCTGAGTGATGAAGAAGTGATCCGCAAACAAACCCGGCAGCAACTCTACCACCTGAAATACAAACTGGATATACCCGGTGAGGAATACATCGTGATCGCCACCGTACGCCCGGAGACTATCATGGGAGATACCGCCATTTGTGTACACCCCGATGACGAGCGTTACCGCCACCTGCAGGGAAAATTTGCCCTCGTACCCCTGATCAACCGCCGCATCCCCATTATTGCGGATGAATATGTGACCATGGATTTTGGTACCGGCGCGCTGAAAGTAACTCCGGCCCACGACATGAACGACAACCAGCTTGGCCAGAAACACCAGTTGGAAGTGGTGGATATTTTCAATGAAGATGGCACCCTGAATGCGGACGCACAGATCTATGTGGGAGAAGACCGCTTCGAGGCCAGGAAAAAGATCACGAAAGAACTGGAAGAAAAAGGATACCTCTTAAAAACGGAGGATTATACGAGTGAGGTAGGCTACAGTGAAAGAACCGATGTGGTGGTGGAACCCCGGCTCTCCCTGCAATGGTGGGTGGATATGAAAAAGATCTGCGGCCCTGCCATGGACGCCGTGGAAAAGGAAGAAATAAAATTCTACCCCGCCAAGTTCAGGAACCTGTACCGCCACTGGATGGAAAATATCAAGGACTGGTGTATTTCCCGCCAGCTCTGGTGGGGACACCGGATACCGGCATGGTATGATGCGGAAGGACGGTTCGTGGTGGCGGCAACTGAAGAAGAAGCGAAGAAAATTTTCAATGAGCAATTCTCAATAAGCAATGCTCAGTTAAGACAGGACGAAGACTGCCTCGATACCTGGTTCTCCTCCTGGCTATGGCCCTTTGAAGTTTTCAAGGGTTACAGCAAACCCGGCAACAAGGATATTAACTACTACTATCCCACCAATACCCTTGTAACCGCTCCCGAGATCATCTTCTTCTGGGTGGCCCGGATGATCATGGCCGGTTATGAATACAAGGGACAAAAACCCTTCAATGAAGTCTATTTTACCGGGATTGTCCGGGATAAGAAAGGCCGGAAGATGAGCAAGAGCCTGGGCAATTCCCCTGACCTGCTGGAGATGATTGATAAAGACGGGGCGGATGCAGTTCGCTTCGGAATCATGATCTCCTCTCCTGCCGGGAACGACCTGATGTGGGATCCCTCCGGCAATGAACAGGGACGATTCTTCATTAATAAAATGTGGAATGCGCTGAAGCTGGTGAAAATGTGGGAAGGAAGGCAGGAAGATGAGAAGCCGGGAAGTCCGGAAGTCCGGAAGTCCGAAAGCCCGGAAAGTCAGTTTGCCGTGGAATGGTTTGAGAACCGGTTAATGGAAGTCCGGCTACAGTTAGATGAACAGTTCAATGATTTCCGGCTGAGCGAATCACTGAAGACGATTTACTCGCTGATCTGGGATGATTTCTGCAGCTGGTACCTGGAATGGGTTAAACCCGGTTTTGAACAACCCATCAGCAAAATGGTCTATGAAAAAACCGTTGGCTTCTTTGAAGAACTGATGCAGTTATTACACCCCTTTATGCCCTTTGTTACGGAAGATATCTATCACCGGTTGAAGGAAAGAACGGATGATCTCACCATAAAGCAATTTCCCCCTGCAAAAGAAGCGGATAAAGACCTGCTGACAGCCGCCGCTTTGCTGAAAGAGGTAATCAGTTCGATCCGGGATACCAGGGTGAAATCGCAACTGAAATCAAAGGATACCATCAAACTGCATATTCAAACGGAAAACAGGCCGGTATATGAAGCGATTGCCGGCATACTGGGCAAACAGGTAAATGCAGCATCCATTGCCTACACGGCCGGTACCGTAGCCAGCAGCATTACCGTAGTGGTGCAAAAAGACAAGTTTTACCTGGAAACCACCACGGCGCCGGATACCGCTTCCCAGAAACTGCAATTGCAAAAAGACCTGGATTACTTCAAAGGTTTTCTCGTTGCCGTTGAAAAGAAACTTTCCAATGAACGGTTTGTACAAAATGCCAAACCCGAAGTGATCGATAGTGAACGAAAGAAGAAAGCCGACGCGGAAGCAAAGATCAAAGTCATTGAAGAAAGCCTGGCCAGCCTGGGCTAACCTGTTTTTATCCGTAAATACAACTCCATGCAGTTACCTGTACGGTCCGGAATATTTTCTTTTTTACTCCTGTTGTCAGGAATGGCAACAATGGCCCAGGTCAACAACTGGGAATATGATATGCTGCGGTCTGTTGCCCGGCACCGCAGCACGGCCGGCAATCATTTTCACAAAGACCTTTCAAAAATCAATGGCGGGTTGTGCCTCGCCGTGCCAGCCAGTCTTTTCGTCGCCAGCCTGATCAATAAGGACAGGTCCATGAAGGAAAATGCCCTCTATATTACAGAAAGCATCGTGGTTTCCTCCATCATCACCTGGGGAATGAAAGAAGCGGTGAGCCGCCCAAGACCAGCCAATAACGACCCAACCTTTACCGCCGTTCTCGATTTGAAAAGCAATTCCTTTCCATCGGGTCATACTTCTGAAGCTTTTTCCATGGCCACCGCGGTAAGCATCGCTTATCCCAGGTGGTATGTGATCGCACCCGCCTTTGCCTATGCTTCGCTGACCGGTTATTCCCGGTTATACCTGGGGGTGCACTACCCCAGCGATGTGCTGGCCGGCGCCATCGTGGGCAGCGGCAGTGCCTGGCTCTGTTATAAGATCAATCAATGGATCCGGCAGAGGCAGAAGAAGAAAAAACAAGCCGTTGTACCGGAATGATCAGCGCGGCAGTATACTGACCGGTAACACAAATTCAAAAAAAGTTCCTTTAAATCCGTCAAACTGGTCGTAGTCCAGCAGCCGGCTCACCCGGATGCCGAAAGTCAGCGGGTACTGGTTCCACCATTTGGTATCGGCGAATAACTCCCCTCCCGCACTGCGCTGGTCGCGGGTCAGTTTTTTATCCCGGGAATACACTTTGGTAAAATCATAAAACAGGTTCATCCGGATCCGCTGGATATAAAGCAGGTTGCCAAATCCCCAGTCGGGGCACCAGAGCGGCAGGTGATAATTGGCGGATACTTTCCACATGCGGGTAAAATACCGCCCGGTATAGCCCCTTGAATAGGCAAAGCGGTTACTGAATGAAACCTGCCCCAGGGTATCCCGCTCCTGGAAAGCAGCATTGAAAACAAGGTTATGCGTGGATACCAAACCGGGCACATAGAGGCTGGCCGTTGTATGGAATTGTTTCCCCTCCGCCTTCGTAATGGCATGCCGGAAAGAGGCGGACAGCGAATACGCAAAGCGGGGATAAATAGGCTGAATGGCCCGCTGTACCTGTTGCGACCAGGAAAGGGAATGTGACAGGTAACTCAGGGAAGTATTGCCCAACGAATCCTTATAAAAATCACGGTTCAATTCATTGCGCAGCACATAAAAACTGCTGAGCGAAAAATTCTTAAAGCTGGTGCCGCTGGCATAACTCAGGGGCAGGGTCAGCCCGATGCGGCTGTCGAGCTGGTTCCAGGTCCGGGTGCGGTTGCCGATGGCTTCCTGCCGGTTGAACGTGTACTCGGTCCCCGCACTCAGCCAGGGGAAGGCCGCGCCATATATACCACTGAATCCAACCGCACTGGTCTTTTCATTTTGGTTATACAGGTAATAGAGTTCTGTCTGCAGGGTATTCAATACATTTTCCCCGTAGAGCGAGAATGTAAACAGGGGATCCTCATAATAAGGCCGCCAGCTGTGAAAATTAAAAAGCCGGGTTCCTTTACGGTAGGCAGAGACCGGAAATTTCCGGTCGGCGGCTGCACCCGATAATACATTTGTCGCACCTGCGGCCAAGGGCCATTCGGGCAGCAGTGTTTCTGCAATGGCAGTCTCTACAGCTGTCCATTGCCCACGGTCCATCGCTACCTGCTGTAACCGGTATCCATCCGCAGTAAACCGGGACCAGGTCAGCTTGCCATCTGCAGCATTCACAAAATATTTTCCCCCGTTCCCCTTAGTGACCCGGTATATTTTATTATCCCCGGGCTGAAGGGCAAATACATCATCATTCCCCTCGTACGAAGCCGTAAAATAAATCACCCCGTCTTTTACCGAGGGGTAACCGGCTACATTGAAAGACGGGGGCGTTAACCGGATCGTGGCCCCGGATGGAATATCAGCTGTTGCCAGGGCCATTTTCCCGTCCCGGAGCCGTACGGCGGTAACCAGGCTGTTTTCATCTATAAATTTCGGATCCGTAAACAGGCTGATCTCGGCAGAGCGGATCCGCTGCAGTACCGCCCCATTCTTTGCATCCAGTATATGTAATTCCGTTTTCCCGTCTTTAGCCACCTGCACGGCGGCGATCTTTGAGCCATCCGCTGAAATATCCGGTGTAAAGTACCTGGAGCGGGTGGTTATTTTTTGCTGCTGACCTGAATGAATATCCAGCACCCGGATCACACTGTAATCCTTCCAGCCCCAGCGGGGATGATTCTCATAGGCCGCATATACAATCTTTCCATTCCGGTAACTGAACTGTTCATCCATGGAAATAGCCCTTACCCGGATCCGTTTTTCCCCTTTCCCATCCTTCAGGTAAAAAGCGGGACGGTGCCGGTAACTGGTTTTCAGGTACAGCAAGGAATCCCTCCCCGCACTGTACGGGAAATAATACCCGGTAACATCATTCTTCCTGGCCGGGAATAAAAACTCCTCTGTACCGGTGTTGGGGCCGGCAGTTTCCTTCCTGTAATACGCAAATGCCTCTTTACAGAACGTTTGGTAATCCACCCCGGCATATTTTTTTACAGCCGCCTGGAACGGATAGAACAGGCTTTTAAAGGCACTGGCATCGCGGGTTACTTTTGTCCAGAAATCAACCCCGTATTTTACCCGGCCGTAGTTGACCAGCAGGTAACCCAGGTTGTAGTGATTAGGAACGTAATCTTTCAGGGACCCGTTCCGTAATTTCATCCAGCTGTATTTTTTCCCTGCCTGCCAGAGGGAAGGATAGGCATTCATGAAAAGCGGGAGACGACCCCTCCCCTGGTTGCTGAGCGCCGTTTCCTGGTAAACAGCATCTCCTTCATAGAACCAGTCGGGAACGGAAGCATTGATCGCCAGGGCAAACCCCTCTTCCCCAAATAAAACTTTCATGGTCTTGCTGACCCCGTTATTAAAGTTATTGAACTGCTGTACATGCCGGTATTCATGCAGGGCCAGCTGGTCGGTCCAACTGATACTACCCTGCCCGAAATTGTTCATGTCGGGCGTGAGAAAGAATTCACTCCGGAACGGGCCCAGCTGTACATACCCGTTAGCTATTACGGTTTGATTTTGCAGTACGATATTTATTTTTTTCAGCTGGTTACCCAGTGAGGCCGGTTTTTCTGCTGCCAGCAAATGGACGATGGCAGCCACCCGGTTGGCCTGGCTGTCGAGTCCCGCGGGAAAGATCACCCGGACCGTATCCGTACTGATCTGTTTCCATTTCAGAGAAGGCGGGTTCCCTCCAAATTCCTGGGAGGAAGAGCTGACGAAACTGAATAACAGGCAGAGAAAAAGGAACTGCTTTCGCATAATAAAGTATTTACAGATGAAAGATACGCAGGAAAAGAATTCGTTTATCTGCTGTCTAATGCATCGCAACCGGAAAACTAAACTGTCCGGCTTATCTTTACAGTATGGCAGAAGATTTACAGATCATCCGCGGCAGTAAGGAAGAACAATACCAATCCCTCCTACCACAGATCCGTGGATTGCTGGAAGGAGAAAACGACCTGGTGGCTAACCTGGCCAATACTGCCGCTGCCCTGAAGGAACAGTTTGGCTGGCTCTGGGTGGGATTTTACCTGGTAAAAGAAAATGAACTGGTGCTGGGTCCCTTCCAGGGACCGGTGGCCTGTACCCGTATTAAAAAAGGAAGAGGGGTATGCGGCAGCAGCTGGGCGGAAGCCAAAACACTGATCGTTCCCGACGTGGAGAAATTCCCGGGTCATATCGCCTGCAGCAGCAGTTCTAGGTCCGAAATCGTGGTGCCGGCTATCCGCCATCATGAAGTGGTGGCTGTATTGGATGCGGATAGTATTGAACTCAGCCAGTTTGATGCTACCGATCAGCAATACCTGGAGGAAATTATCACACTGCTTAATTTTTGACCGTGCAACAAACCCTCACAATCATCGTTTATGGAAAGGTCCAGGGTGTCTTTTTCCGGAAGTATGCAAGGGAAAAAGCGATGGAACTGGGATTGACCGGGGAAATAAAAAACAACCCGGACGGTTCTGTATTCATTGCAGCAACGGGCACCAGCGAACAGCATACCGTATTTTGTGACTGGTGCAGGACGGGTCCCCCCACAGCCCGGGTGACGGAGGTCGTGATCAACCATGCGCCCCTGCAAGCCTTTGAAAGCTTCCGGATTGTCCGGTAATAGGGATCCCGGTATGAAAGGCTTTGTAAATCAGGAATCCCTTTCTAATTTTAGCATCCAGGGAATCCGGCGAAGGAACTAAACCTTGTTTCATATAAGCCAACCCCATTCTTATGTTTAAACTAACGAACCTTAAACAATCCGGCTTTATCCTGCCGGTATTGGCCGCCCTGCTGTTACAAACCAGCCTGATGACCAGTTGTAGCGACAGTAAAAAAAAACCAGAAAGCGGCGCTACAGCAAATAAAACGGAATTCAAAATGAATTGTGTCACCCTGACAAAGGCGCAAATGCAGGCCTGGGTGGACAGCGGCTGGACAAAACCGGGCAGTCCCGGCAGGATCAAAACAATTTTACTGCAGTTTTATTCCCCGGAAGCAGCGGGGTTAAAATCAAACATGCAGCTTACCGCCTACCCGGGAACATCTGTAACGGATGTGAAGATTAACGGCAATACCCTGCTGGCCATTGATCGCCAATGTCCCGCAAAAACATTCAGCGGCCGGGTTATCCTGGCCAATAACGAAGCCAGCCTGGATTCCCTGAAATTGCTGAAACCCGATGGCTCCTTAAGGGACTTTGATTTTGTACGTTTTATTCCCCAGGCCTATAAAAGCAATGCGGCTTACATTACTTTTGCTGCAGAAATAGTCACTGACGGAAAAGTGGAAGCAACAGCACCAGCCGGCACCTATCCCTGCCCGCCTTATTGCTGCCCACCGGATTGTGACTAACAATCTATCATATGAATATTTTTTTAAAAAAAATTTTTACATGGTCAGAGGTATGGCCCCTCGCTATCGCGATGATCGTGTATTTGCTGTATAAGCAAAAGGACCGGAGTATAAACATCATCATCTGGCTCCTTGGCATCTCCCTGGTCTTCCATATTTTCGCTGTCTATATCTCCCAATACACCTACCGGGTACCTGAGCCATTCAAGAATAATAACATACTGTATAACCTGCTGATGATCCTGAAGCCCCTGATGGTTGGCGCTTACCTGTTGCGGCTGAAACAATTACAGCAATATAAATACCTGCGTATTGTATTTATTCTGTTCATTCTGTTCACCCTTTTTAATTTCTTATTTCTCAGCAGCCTGTTTATATTCAGCACCTATATGGTACTGGCAGAAAGCGCTTTTATGCTGGTATTCACCCTTACCTTCTTCCTCGATGCGATGATAGATGATGAAATACCGCTCCCGCTGAATCACCCGGCCTACTATATTTGTGCCGCTTTCGGTATCCTGGAAAGCATCAATTTATTTATCTTTCTTTTTCTGTTCCCTGTCTTTTATGCAAACAAAGAATTTGCCGTGTTATCGATTAAAATTGCGGGTATTGCCTATATGATTTTCGGGCTGACCATCGCCGCAGGATTGT
The DNA here is from genome assembly GCA_016219985.1 of Sphingobacteriales bacterium. GTDB lineage: Bacteria > Bacteroidota > Bacteroidia > Chitinophagales > Chitinophagaceae > JJ008. Next base: position 77,979 of record JACRJO010000018.1, read on the forward strand.
ATGCGAACCGGGAAAGAAGAAGATTTTTTCAACCAGTTAGTCAATAATGAATAACCATCTAACGCTGATTGTCATACTGGGCATTGTGGTGATGCTGGGCCTTATGCTCAGCGTTTTGCTGGCCGTGTTCCTCAATTTCCGGAAAAAGAGCCAGCACCGGAAAGCCCTGGAGTCCCTGAAAGAGCAGCAGCAAAACCAGCTGATCGAAGCGGCTATCCGCAGCGAAGAAACCGAGCGGCACCGGATCGCCGAAACCCTGCACGATGAAGTGGGGGCTATGCTCTCCTCTGCCAAGCTGCATTTGCTGGGTATTAAACAGGTTTCCCTGGATGAAAAAGATAAACAACTGCACGAAAAAGGCGCCGGCCTGCTCAACCAGGTCATTCAGAAAGTAAGGGGCATCTCCCATAACCTGCACAGCAATATCCTGAAGGAATTCGGGTTGAATGAAGCCATCCGCCATTTCCTGCAACAGGTAACAGGCGGTACTATGATCAAGGCGGAAACCCGGCTTGATAAAGACTATACAGCTTCCTATTCAGAAACCGATATCAGCCTGTACCGGATCTTACAGGAGCTGATCAATAACACCCTTAAATATGCGAAAGCAACGCAATTAACCGTCAGTTCGGTGCTCCGGGACAACCAGCTCAGTCTTACGATCACCCATAACGGGAACGGGCTGAGCCAGTCTGAATTTGAAACTTACAGCTTCCAGAAAGAAGGGCTTGGATTAAAGAATATCCGTAACCGGATCCTGTTGCTGAAGGGCTCCATTCTTTTTTCAAAAACACCCGGGGAATCTTCCATACAGATCACCCTGCCTGTTCAGCCTAAACCTGCCGCGCATGCCTAAAATAAAAATTGCCATTGCAGATGATTACAGCGTATATCGCGAAGGGCTGAATGTTACCTTGTCTTCGGATGACCGCCTGCAGGTAATCATGGAAGCGGATAACGGGAAAGACCTGCTGCAGAAAATGGAGCAGGAACTGCCGGACCTTATCCTTATGGATTATAAAATGCCGGAAATGGACGGACTGGAAGCCACGCGGATCATCAGGAAAAAATATCCGGGGGTAAAAGTGCTGGTCATCAGTATGTACCAGGATGAAAAATTCGTCCGCCTGCTGAAGGAAAACGGCGCCGACGGGTACCTGCTGAAAGACGCCGAACCGGAAGCTATTTTGGCGGCTATACATCAGCTCATAAACGAGGCTTAGGCGATCAGTTGCGCAGGTTTTTCAGCATATCGGCTGTCATAGAGGACAGGTTATACTCTTCCTTCCAGCCCCAGTCAGCCCTTGCCACCGAATCATCAATGCTTTGCGGCCAGCTGTCGGCGATAGCCTGGCGGTAATCCGGTTTATAAGAGATCGTAAAGCCGCTGATATGTTTTTCAATTTCGGCGGCGATCTCCCGGGGAGAGAAACTCATGCCGGATACATTATAGGAAGTGCGGACACTGATCTTGCTGGCCGGGGCTTCCATTAATTCAATCGTGGCCCGGATCGCATCGGGCATATACATCATGGGCAGGTACGTATCTTCCCGCAGGAAACATTCATATTTATTTTCTTCGATCGCTTCATGAAAGATCTCCACGGCATAATCCGTGGTTCCGCCGCCAGGGGCTGATTTATACGAGATCAGGCCGGGGTAACGGATGCTCCGCACATCCACGCCAAAGCGATGGTTAAAATAATTGCACCAGAACTCCCCTGCATATTTACTGATCCCGTACACGGTAGTAGGTTCGATAATGGTTTGCTGCGGGCAATGCTGCCGGGGGGATGTCGGGCCGAATACCGCAATCGAAGAAGGCCAGTAAACTTTGTACAGTTTCTCTTCCCGGGCGATATCCAGTACATTCAGCAGTCCCTGCATATTCAGGTTCCAGGCCAGGCCGGGATTCTTTTCCCCGGTGGCCGAAAGAATGGCAGCCAGCAGGTAGATCTGGGTAATATGCTGCCGGATGACCTGCACATGCAGCATTTCCTTGTTCATTACGTCCAGTGATACATAAGGACCGGTCCCTTCCAGCAAAGGGTTCTGTTCCCGTAAATCCGAAGCAATTACATTGGCATTCCCGTAGATTTTGCGAAGGGCAAGGGTCAGTTCCACCCCTATCTGGCCGGAAGCGCCGATGACCAGGATCTTATCTCTTACCATAACAAGCAATTATACAGCAAAGATGAAGGATCGGCTTTCAAATTCCAACTTAAAAACCAAAACTCGGAACTTCGTTTTACTTTTGCCGCATGAAAAATTTTCTTCCGGATCTGTTCCGTGGCCAGTCATATGATGAAAAGAATTTCTTCCTGTTCTCAGGCCCCTGCGTGGTGGAAAGTGAAGAGCTCGTTATGGAAGTGGCTGACCGGGTCTCCGGTATCTGCAGAAACCTGGGGATCCCCTATGTTTTCAAAGCCTCTTACCGGAAAGCCAACCGGACCAGCGCCGCTTCGTTTACAGGACTCGGTGACCAGGAAGCGCTGGAGATACTGAAAAAAGTAAAGGAGCGTTACCAGTTACCGGTGGTATCCGATATACATGCACATGAGGAAGCCGCCATGGCCGCGGCTTATGTGGATGTATTGCAGATACCCGCTTTTCTCTGCCGCCAGACGGACCTGCTGGTCGCCGCCGCTGCGACCGGGAAAGTGATCAATGTAAAAAAAGGGCAATTCCTGAGTGGCCCCGCTATGAAATTTGCCGCGGAGAAGATCCGCCAGGCAGGGAATGAAAAAGTGATGCTTACCGAAAGGGGGACTACTTTCGGGTACCAGGACCTGGTGGTTGACTACCGGAATATTCCCTGGATGCAGGAAATTAACGCCCCGGTGCTGATGGATGTAACACATTCCCTGCAACAACCCAACCAGGTGAGCGGGGTTACCGGTGGCAATCCCCAACTGATCGGCACGATTGCCAAAGCGGCCATAGCAGCCGGCGCCGATGGGTTATTTATTGAAACGCACCCCAATCCTGCCGTAGCCAAAAGCGACGGTGCCAATATGCTTCAACTGGACCTGCTGGAGGGATTACTGGAAAAACTGGTGAAGATCCGGAAAGCGGTGCTGTGAGATTGATAACAGAATGCTTCCTAAAGCAGTATTGTTAATTATTGGGGTCGCTTCAATGCTGATACAGGCTTAAAGCAGATTACTGATTATTGAGGTCGTTCAATGCAGGTGCAGTCTTAAAGCAGATTATTGATTATTACAGGATAGCGAACTCCTTTAAGCGCCCCTACTAATCAAAACAAAGGATTCAACTACCGTAAACGACCCTAATAATTAATAATCAAACCAAGGGAGCGAACTCCTCTAAACGGCCTTAATAATCAAATCAAGGGATTCAACTACTGTAACGACCCGTTCATTAACGCAGGTCTTCAACTGTCACCCCGGGGTACTTGCTTTTGTCAAACACGAACTGGTTATCGGCCGCGGGAATATTGGTCTTCATGGAAGTCACCGTATAAGAATACCGGTTGCCCGCATTCTCCAGCACTTTGGTGCTATAGATGGTCTGGCTGGCTTTATCGATCTGCAGGTACACGGTATGAAAAGACTTGCTTTTATCCACCGGGGTCATCTGAATCTCCTGGATCGTTTTGGTTCCAATTTTCTTCTCCCCGTTCAGGCTGTAATAAAAATCCTTATCATAAAAATTGGAGAACAATTTCTGCGGGGTAATGGTATTCCCGTTCGGATCCACATTATTAATGGTCACTTCATTGGCCCCTTTATCGTAGTTCCAGACCGTAGTGCCGTTGCAGAATATCTCTTGGCCGCTGAAGCTGAGCCGGTATTTTGTTCCCTTCATTAAGATCGATCCGTTCTTGGAAGAAAGGGTCTTGCCGGATGCATTTTCCACCTTATAAGAGAATGCGGCTTTGACTGAGGTAAACGTTTTAAACTTAGCGCTCACAGCATCGAGGATCTTTTTGGCTTCCGGATCATTTTTTGTCGGAGTTTTTTGAGCAAAAGAACTGGCTGTCAGCAGGGTACAAATTGCAGTAATAAAATATAATTTCTTCATCAGTGGGTATTTGAGTGAAGCCCCGGGGGCGGCGCAAAGATAATTGAATTACAGGAATAGGATTATAATCATGGATATTGGGTTGCATAAGTTTTTTTCCTTAACAAGCCAATAACTGAAATATTTAACCGGGATCAACCCAGTGCATCAAGGTGCTGCTGCAATTCGATCTCGGTCTTGATCAGCACATCCCGGGCCTTGCTCCCCTGGCCGGGGCCTACAATGCCGGCTGCTTCCAGCTGGTCCATCAGCCGTCCGGCGCGGTTATAGCCGAGCTTCATTCTTCGCTGCAGCAGGGAAGTAGAACCGATCTGGTTCTGTACGATCAGCCGGGCAGCGTCCTCAAAGAGGGAGTCCCGGTCGCCCAGGTCAAAATCCTTTCCTTCCAGTTCCTTTTCATCCACGTATTCCGGCAGCAGGAAGGCCTGCGGATAGCCCCGCTGGTTACTGATAAAATCAACGACCTCGTCCACTTCAGGTGTATCCACAAAAGCGCATTGCAGGCGGGTCAGTTCCCCGTTATGCGAGATCAGCATATCCCCCTTACCGATCAGTTGCTCGGCCCCGCCTGTGTCCAGGATGGTCCGGGAGTCAATCTTGGAAGAAACCTTAAACCCGATACGGGCCGGGAAATTGGCTTTGATGGTACCGGTGATGATATTGACAGAGGGACGCTGTGTGGCAATGATCAGGTGGATGCCCACGGCACGGGCTAACTGGGCCAGCCGGGCGATCGGCATTTCAATTTCCTTGCCGGCAGTCATGATCAGGTCGGCAAATTCATCTATCACCAGTACGATAAAGGGCAGGTACTGGTGGCCTTTCTGCGGGTTGAGTTTCCGCCTGATGAATTTTTCGTTGTATTCCTTGATGTTCCGGGCGCCGGCTTCTTTCAGCAGGTCATACCGGTTGTCCATTTCAATACAAAGCGCATTCAGGGTATGCACTACTTTCTTGGTATCCGTGATGATGGCTTCTTCTTCCCCCGGCAATTTGGCCAGGAAATGCTTTTCGATCTTCCGGTAAATACTTAATTCCACTTTCTTCGGGTCGATCAGCACCAGTTTCAGCTGAGAAGGGTGTTTTTTATACAGGAGCGAAACGAGGATCGCGTTTACCCCCACGGATTTACCCTGCCCCGTGGCGCCGGCCATGAGCAGGTGGGGCATACTGGTCAGGTCCACGATAAAATTATCATTATCGATCTTTTTCCCGATGGCAATGGGCAGGTTGAAATTATTGTTCTGGAATTTTTCCGAGGCCAGCAAACTGCGCATACTCACCATCGTTTTCCGGACATTGGGTACTTCAATACCGATGGTGCCTTTCCCGGGTATCGGCGCAATGATCCGGATCCCGAGCGCTGCCAGGCTGAGGGCTATATCATCTTCCAGGTTTTTGATCCTGGAAATACGGACACCGGGGGCCGGTACTATTTCATACAAGGTAACCGTGGGGCCGATCGTGGCGCTGATCTTCTGGATCTCGATAGCATAATTCCGCAGGGTGGCGATGATCTGGTTCTTGTGATTCTCCAGTTCCCCGGTATCCTGTATGATCTTTTCGCTGCCATGTGTTTCGAGCAGGTTCAGCGTCGGGTATTTGTAATCCCGCAGGTCCAGGGTGGGCTCGTAAGGAGGCAGGTTTTCCACGGCTTCCAGTTCTTCTTCCTCCGTTTTATCAGGAGCGGCCTTTATTTCCAGTTCGAGTTCGCTGTCCGTTTTCTTTGCAGGGGTAATATCCCTGGGTTGCTGAATGACCGCTTCCTCCTCCGGTTCCGGCGTTTCAATATTCAGTTCATGGGTATGCAGGATATCCTGGACAATTTCTTTCTCGGGAGCAGTTTGCTCCGCCACTGTTTCCAGCAGTTCTTCTTTTTCCACCAGGCTGAATTCGTGCAGGGGCTTTTCATCCGGGAAATGGATATTGAGTCCCCCTTCCCCTTTTAATGAATTAGGTTTGGCAGCTTCTTTATCTGAATAAAGATCATTGATGGTTTGCCCGGCAGTTCCGGTAACCTCCGTTGTTTCCCCCGGAACAGCAGGTTCCTCCACCGTGGCCTGTTTTCTTTGCGGGAAATTAAATGAAGGATTGAACTGCCAGATAAAATATCCCGCCGCCAGCAATAATAATATGGCGGCTGTGCCCACGGTACCCACCGCCCCGTATAACTGGCGGTTGATCATATCCCCTACTCCTCCTCCAAATGCAAATTCCGTATGCTGAAACAGGAAAGAAAGGGAAACCGAAAGTACCAGCAGACCAACCGTAACATATTTCAGGTTTCGCCAGATAGAAAATACTTTGCGGCGGAACAGGAGGTTAATCCCCACCACAAAAAAGAAAGTACAAATAAGGAAGGAGGCTATTCCAAAGGCCTTGAAGATAAAAAAATGAGCGACCACAGCGCCCAGGCGGCCCAGGAGGTTCGCCACCGGTTTATCATTATCCAGCAGGGCGGAAAATCCCTGTAGTGCCACGGCCTGATCCTCTTTCCAGGTAAAGAGATAAGAGGCAAATGCTATAAAAAGAAAAATGGAGATCAGCAGAAATACGGAACCCAGGATCTTCCAGGTCCGTTCATCCCGGGCCAGTGTTCCCCAATCCACCGATTCTTCCTTCTCCTTCCGGAATTCCTTCACCCCCGGGGCGGGTTTGGATTCAGCAGTATCTTTCGTTTTCTTTCTCAGCTTATTAGCCATATTTGCAAAGATAATTAGTTTGCATTTACATCATTCCCTGCTCTCCGGGGCAGGCTATCCTTCCCGGGACCCCGGTACCGGAACACAAAACGCCGGGATTGGTTAAAGCAGGCAGGATAGCTTACTTTTGAATGCATAGAACCTGCATGAACCTGAACCGACTGATGATATCAACCGGATGGCTGTATTTCCTGCTCCTGCTGTCTCCTGCCCTGAGATCGCAGGATACGATTCCCGGCAGTTATGTGGATATCAGTAAAGTGATCCTCGAGGAAAAAATCCACGATAAGGTGCGCAGCGCCTTTACGGATAAAAAAGGGGAAGCAGCTGTTATCCTTCCCTCCCTGCCGTTTAAACCGGGGACACAGTATAAAGGTCCCCTACCCAACGGGCGGGTTACCAGCCGGATCTTTTTGAAATTTAACTTGTACAACAGCGCAGATTCGGTCAGCCGGGCTTATTTCTGCCCGGGTTTCTATTTTAACCGGGTCAGGCTCTTTGAACTGTTAAATGACGAGGTACGGCCCCTGCCGGATTCCGCCCCCCCGGTTATGGAGCGTGCGAGTTTTCGCCTGGTAAGCCTGGCGCCGCAGGATTCGATGACCGTCATTGCGGAACTCTCCGCTATTAAAACCTATAACAATATGCTCCGGCCCCGCCTGATTGGCACCGGGCATGTGCCGGCCTTCCTGGAACAACTGAACAGCAATTACTACCAGTCCAACCAGATCACCTATTTATTTTGCGGGCTGCTCCTGATGATGATCCTTTTTTCCCTGACCAATTTTTTCCAGGGAGGCAACAAGGAATTCCTCTACTATTCCGGCTATGCCCTGTTCCTGGGCGGCCTCTTGTTCCTGCAGACGATCTACCACCTGAATGCCACCCCTTTTGGATTCTTCCTGGAAGGATACCTCGATTTTATACTGCAGGCCGGCGGAATTATTTTCTATATGCTGTTTATGAAAAAATTCCTGGACACGGACAACCGGCACCCGTTTCTATCCCGGCTTTATACAACCGGTATTTCCATCCTGGTGGTATCGATGATCCTTTTTAGCCTCCTGCATTATTTCAGCAATAATTACACGCTTGAATACCTTACAGAGACCCTGACCAAGGTACTGCTCCTGACCCTGATACTGGTGTACCTGGTGTACAGCGCCCGTAACTGGGATGAAAAACTGCTCCGCTACCTTTTCTGGGGGAACCTTTTCCTGTTCATCTTTGCCGCCCTTTCGCAACTGGGCATTGTGTTTGACCAGCAGTTCCGGAAACTCCCCGGCCTGCTGAGTTCTTCTGTCCTGTATTATGAGATCGGGCTCTTCCTTGAACTGACGCTTTTCCTGGCCGGGCTCAATTATAAAAACCGGCGGAACATTATCAGCCAGACAAAGGAAAAAGAAACCCTGAAAGCGCAGAACCTGCTGAAGGAATACGAAAAGGAATTAGCCGTGTACAAGGCCCAGCAGGAAGAAAGGCAGCGGATCTCCACCGATATGCATGATGAGCTGGGCGCAGGGATGACGGCCATCCGCCTGATGAGCGAGATTGCCCGGAATAAAATGAAAGAGAATACCCCCGTGGAGATTGAAAGAATTTCTCATTCGGCAGATGATGTGCTGAATAAAATGAACGCGATCATCTGGAGTATGAATAGCGGCAATGACAAGCTGGACAACCTGGTCTCCTATATCCGGTCTTATGCCATTGAGTATTTTGACGGCACCCCGGTAGCCTGCAAGGTCCGTGTACCGGAACAGGTGCCGGAAAAAGAACTCTCCGGGGATAAACGGCGGAATATTTTTCTCAGTGTGAAAGAAACACTCAATAATATCCTGAAACATTCCGGTGGTACGGAAGCGATCATTGAAATCACCACCGGGACCTCCCTTCATATCCGCATTTCAGACAATGGCAAAGGGATCGACCTGGATAATCTCCGGCAGTTTGGCAATGGGCTGAAGAATATGGCCCGGCGGATGGAGGGTATCGGGGGAACCTACCGGATCGAAAACCAGGGCGGGACAGTTACGACCCTGGACCTGCCGCTTTAATGTTGTTTACGGGTAACAGCCAGCATCAGGCATAACCAGCCAGCTATAAAAAGCAGCCCTCCCACCGGTGTCACCGGCCCGGCCCAGGCGGTACTCATTTCCTTTATCTTCAAATAAGTCAGCAGGTAGATGGAGCCGGAGAACAGCAGTATCCCGGCCAGGAAGAGATTGGCCGCCCAGCGCAACAGGGATGAGTTAAACCGTTCGAACAAAATCCCGATGGCCAGTAATCCCAGTACATGATACATCTGGTATTGCACAGCGGTCTGGTAACTGTGCAGGATCGCCGCGTCGGAAGTAATTTTCTGTAATCCGTGTGCCCCGAATGCGCCGATAGCCACGGTAAGCGCGCCGAGAAAAGCGGCTAATCCCAGGTAATTTTTATGCATGAAAAATGGTTTCAATTAATTTATCCAGATGGACCGGTTCCTCATCCACCACCAGTTCCGCCTGTTCGTAATAGATCCGCCGGTCAGAAAATTTTTTGCTGATAAAACCCCGCAGCTGGTCATCCGACAGATTTTTGATCAGTGGCCGGTTCTCTTTCTCCCTGATCAGCCGGGTGAAAAGAGTTTCCGGCGGCGTGTTGATCCAGACCGTGGTGCCGGCCGTATTCATATACTCAATATTGTTGAAATAACAGGGAGTACCGCCCCCGCAGGCCATAATAAACCGGTCATGACTTTCCGTAATAATGTGCAGGACTTCTTTTTCCAGCAGGCGGAACCGCTCCTCCCCTTCTTCTGCAAACAGCTGGGGAATGGATTTCCCGGCCTGTTCCGTGATCTGCTCATCCAGGTCAAAAAACCGGATCCCCAGTTTACTGCTGAGCAAACGGCCCCAATGTGATTTACCGGAGCCCATGAAGCCGATTAGAAATACTTTCATTGTATCGTCAGAAAGTCCGCAAGTCAGAAAAGACCAGAAGAGCTTGTCTGAATATTGGAGTTGCTTTATTTATTGATTCGAAAATTCATTTCGTTGGGCCGGGCTGTCCGAAAGTCTTTCCATCTTACTTAAATGCATTAAACCCCGTCACATCCATCCCCGTGATCAGCAAATGAATATCATGGGTTCCTTCATAGGTAATCACACTTTCCAGGTTCATCATGTGGCGCATCACGGGATATTCGCCGGTGATCCCCATACCGCCCAGCATTTGCCTCGCATCACGACAGACCTGGGTGGCGATCTCGCAGGAATTCCTTTTGGCCATGCTCACCTGCTGGGGAGTTACCTTGCCCTCATTCATCAATACGCCCAGCCGCCAGTTCAGCAACTGGGCCTTGGTGATCTCGGTGATCATTTCAGCCAGCTTCTTTTGTTGCAACTGGAATGCCCCGATCGGTTTTCCAAACTGGATCCGTTCCTGTGAATAACGCAGGGCCGTATCGTAACAATCCATCGCCGCCCCGATCGCTCCCCAGGCGATCCCGTAACGGGCCTTGGTAAGACAGCTTAACGGGCCCTTGATCCCCTTCACGCCGGGCAAAATATTTTCCTTCGGCACTTTTACATTATCAAAAACGAGTTCTCCCGTGGAGGAAGCCCGCAGGCTCCATTTACCATGCGTGGTGGGGGTGCTGAATCCTTCCATCCCCCTTTCCACGATCAGGCCGGTTATATCTCCTGCTTCATTTTTCGCCCATACAACAGCCACCTGTGCAAAGGGGGCATTGCTGATCCACATTTTAGCCCCGTTCAGCAATACATGATCCCCGGCATCTTTGATGGTGGTCAGCATGCTGCCCGGATCGGAACCATGATCGGGCTCGGTCAGCCCGAAACAACCCAGCCACTCGCCACTGGCCAGTTTGGGTAAATATTTTTGCTTCTGCGCTTCGCTGCCGTACGCATATATCGGGAACATGACCAGGGAACCTTGTACAGAAGCGGTGGAACGAACACCGCTGTCACCCCGCTCCAGTTCCTGCATCATCAGCCCGTACGAGATATAGTCGAGTCCCCCGCCCCCGTATTCCACCGGTACGGTGGGACCAAAACAGCCCAGTTCCCCCAGTTGCCGGACGATCTGCTGCGGAAATTCCGCTCTTTGCGCATAGTCCTCAATGACAGGTGTGATCTCCTTTTTCACATAACTGCGAACCGCATCACGGATCATGAGGTGTTCTTCGGTCAGTAATTCATCAACGCCGAAATAATCGGGGCTTTGGAAAAGGTCGGTGCGGGCTGCCATTGCAATCGAAATTTAGTTGGAACAAAGGTAACGGATAAATGAAAAAGGGGGTATTTTATAACAGTTGATTAATCAGAACAATCCCGAAAGATAAAGACTCATCTCCTTCTGATATTCCTTGGCGACTTTTCCTGCCTTCTCTGCAAAATCAACACCCGCCGACGCAAAAATGATGGCCCGGCTGGCGTTGACCAAAAGGCCGCAATCCCTGTTCATCGCCTTTTCTGAAATTTCTTTCAGGCTGCCGCCCTGGGCTCCCAGTCCCGGCACCAGGTAAAAATGATCCGGGGTGAGTTTGCGGATATTGATAATGGAATCCGCCTGCGTGGCGCCAACCACAAACATGGTATTCTCCGGGGTACCCCAGCGGGAAACCGTTTTCAGCACCTGTTCATATAATAAACCGTCACCAGCCGGCTGCAGTTCAAAATCCGCAGCGCCTTTATTCGATGTCAATCCCAGTACGATCGCCCATTTGCCGGCATGCTGCAGGAAGGGCTTGACACTGTCTTCGCCCATATACGGGGCCACGGTCACGGCATCAAAAGGCAGGGCTTCAAAAAAAGCCTTGGCATACTGGTCGGAGGTATTGCCGATATCCCCCCGTTTGGCATCCGCAATTTTGAAGTGATCCGACCCGATATAGTTCACTGTTTTCTCCAGCGCTATCCAACCCTTAACACCCAATGCTTCATAAAAAGCCGTATTGATCTTATAACTGACGCAATAGTCCTTTGTGGCATCGATGATCGCTTTATTAAAAGCAAAGACCGGGTCAGGATCACTCAATAAATGAGCCGGGAGTTTGGTAATCTCTGAATCCAGTCCCACGCAGAGAAAGGATTGCTTTTGACGGATCTGTCCGACCAGTTGCTGACGTGTCATGCCGCAAAAATACAGGATGCGGGGTATAAATAGAGAGGACTTATACCGGCAGCTTATTTCAATAATTCGCCGAGCCGGTTCACAAAAGACCAGGCTTCCGTATAGGTATTATACAATGGAACAGGCGCAAAGCGGATCACATCCGGCTCCCGCCAGTCAACGATAAAGCCTTCTTTCATCAGTGCATGGTACACTTCCTTCCCGTTCCGCAGCATCAGCATGGAGACCTGGCTGCCCCGGGCAGAAGCATCCCGCGGGGTGATGACCCGGATTTGCCTGCCACCGGTTTCCCGGTCCAGTTCTTCGAGCAATGACCAGAGATACCCATTGAGTTTTTCTCTTTTTTGCTGGATGGCCTCCCACCCGGCGGCTTCAATAATCTCCAATGCAGCCCGGTGCGCGGCATAGAGGAAGATAGCCGGGGTACTCAGTTGCCAGCCTTCAGCCCCGGGCATGGGAACAAAGCCCTTCTCCATTTTAAACCGGTTATGAATATCGTACCCCCACCAGCCGGCGAAACGGGGCAGGTTTTTATCATGATGCTTTTCGTGTACAAAAGCGCCCCCGATGGCACCGGGGCCTGAGTTCAAATATTTGTACGTGCACCAGCAGGCAAAGTCCACCTGCCAGTCGTGCAGGTGAAGGGGAATATTCCCGGCCGCATGGGCCAGGTCAAAACCAACAATGGCGCCAACCGCATGTCCTGCTCTTGTAATGGCTTCCATATCGAAACGCTGGCCCGTGTAATAATTAATCCCCCCGAATAATACCAGGGCTGTTTCTTCCCCATGCTCCCGGATCAAATCAAGGATATCTTCCGTACGCAGGATAAACTCTCCCTCTCTTGGCTTCACTTCAATCACCGCTTTGCCCGGATCAAATTCATGGTGAAGTACATGGGTCTCAAAAGCATACTGATCGCTGGGAAAGGCCCGGGCCTCACAAATTATTTTAAACCTTTTCCCCGCCGGCCGGTAAAAACTTACCAGCAGCAGATGCAGGTTAACTGTCAGTTGGTTCATCAGCACGACTTCAGAGGTTCTGGCACCCACCACTGTCGAAACTGTTTTCACCAGGAGATCATGATAATGCATCCAGGGCTCCGGTGCATGAAAAAAAGATTCCACCCCCAGGCTGGCCCAGTCCTTCATGATTGTATCGATATACCCCGCAGCGGTCTTTGGTTGCAGGCCCAGGGAATTACCTAAAAAATAAACCTGCTTCTTTCCCCCTGCTTCCGGGATAATAAAATGCTCCCGGAAAGAAGACAGCGGGTCTTCCCGGTCGAGCTGAAGGGCGAAATCCTTTGTAGTATTCATGTCCGCTATTCGTTTTTAAAAAGCACCGGTGCGTCCGCCGTCAACCGGGATGCTCGTGCCATTGATATAAGATGCAGCCGGACTGGCCAGGAAGGCGGCCAGTGCAGCGATCTCCCGGGTTTCCCCAAACCGCTGTGCCGGTATTTGTTTTTTCATTTGGGCAGCCAGTTCTTCTCTGCTGATTTTTTGGGCTGCCGCATTCGTGCTGATCAGGCTTTCCAGCCGGGCGGTTTTTATAAAGCCGGGTAAAATATTGTTCACGGTAATGCCCTCCGCCGCCACTTCCATCGACAAGGTTTTGGCCCAGGCTGCCGTGGCTGCCCGGATCGTATTGGACACGCCGAGATTGGGAATGGGAACCTTCACCGAAGTGGAGATCACATTGATGATCCTGCCATAACCGGCTGCCTTCATTCCCGGAAGGAGGGCCTGTACCAGGTGCTGATTATTGATTAGATGTTGCTGGAATGCCTGCTGGAACTGTGCTTCTCCCGCTTCCTGTACCAGGCCCGGGGGCGGACCGCCGGTATTGTTGACAAGAATATGGATAGTTCCTTCCGCGGCAAGAGAAGCCGCCCTTTCCTTCACCTGGTCAGTAAACTGAAAATCGGCTATTGCATACCGGTGGTTTTGGCCCCGGCTCCTGTCTAATGTACTGACCGCTTCTTTCAGGCTATTTTCATTCCTGGCCAGTAAAATGCAATCCGCACCCAGCAGGCCCAGTTCCTGTGCAATGGCCAGCCCGATGCCCTGGGTGCTGCCACAGATCAGGGCTGTTTTATTCCGGAGAGAAATATCCATACAGCAAAATACAATTTAATTGAACAGGTCCGGGTAATCCGTAATGATCCCGTCCACTCCCATTTTTTTCAGCTCATCGATCTTTGCTTTCTCATTTATGGTCCAGGGAATGACTTTTATATTCAGCTCATGGCATTTTTTCAGCAGGGCCTCATTGACCAGTATATATGCCGGGCTATAGACAGTGGGGGTAAAACCCAGTGACTTTAATTGCTCTTCCAGTGACCGCTTATCATAGTCCTCGATCAGCATGGCCGTTTTAATGGAAGAATAATGAAGGTGCAGGTATTGCAGGGTTCTGAAATCGAAGGATTGGATGATCACATGGTCCTCCAGCTGATGTTCTTTAACCAGGGCCATCAGCGAGTCCACAAATTCCGCCGGCCCCGGATGATAGATATTATCGGTAAGCGGCTGGGTCTTTGTTTCTATATTGTAATATGGGAAAGGCCTCCTGGCCGTCATCATATATTGCTTCACCGCTTCTACCACATCTGACAACAAGGGTTTAACCGCCTTCATTTTCTCCTGCCGGGGAAAACGGGGATGCGGTTTCAGGCCCACATCATACCGCTGCACTTCGGCATAGTCCATCTGGTAAATATTCAGGCTGCTCTCTTCTTTTGCCGTTACCAGGCTGCCATCCGGCTTTGTGCTGATCTCATGATTAAAGAATGGTTCATGCGATAAGATCATTTTTTTATCCTTGGTGAACACCACATCCATTTCCAGCGTGGTGACACCCATTCCCAGCGCATGGATCATGGCAGGGATGGTATTTTCCGGCATCAGGCCCCGGCAGCCACGGTGACCCTGCTTATCAAAAGTTTCCGGAGTATAAAGCGGTTTAGCAGTTTCCATACCCGTGTTTTGTGTTTTCTTACTGCCGGTACAGGAAAGTGCAAGGACCAGCATGGCCGGAATGATATATTTGATCATGATGGGAATACTTTTGATTTACGCTTTTCCATCAGGTCCCCGATCACCCGGGCATCTCCCTCCTGTTTCTTCAGTTCGCTGATGATATTATCATAACTCTTTTCATCCCGGTTCTGGCTCAGCTTGAGAACATTGTCCAGCTCAGTCACTTCCACTTCAAACCCAATGATCGCTTTGACCAGTTTCTCCAGGTATTCAGCTGGCAGGTTATCGTATATGGTGGAAGAAGCCGTATTCCCCTGCTCAAAATGCAGGGACAATTTCTTCAATATTCCGATCATTTCTGCTTCCTCCGTCCACCGGATGGTTCCCCTTGCATGCACGGAAATATAGTTCCAGGTAGAAGCCTGCATCGGGTTACCGCTGTACCAGCTCCCGCTGACATAGGCATGCGGGCCGGTAAAGATCAGCAGGGCCTGCGGGTTTTCTAAAAGCGCTTTGTGATGGGAAGACTTCCGGGCAATATGACCCGTGACAAAAATTTTATCCTCCCTTTCTTCAATCAATACCGGGACCTGTGTTGCCTCCACACGGCCGTCCGGATCGGCCCCGATCAGGGTAATGAAAGGATATTGCTGCATAAAAGCCAGCAGGTTGGCCCGGTCGTTTTCTTTGTAATGAGGATAATTATACATTTTGCTGGAGGTTAGATGTTGGAGGCTGGAAGTTAACCCTTTTTGGCAATTTCTTCATTTCCCTGGCAAGTCTGAAATAGCGAATCCCACGTTCTTGTGTCAATTTCCCTTCTGCGGCTTTTTCTTATAAGCAGAAGAAGCCTGGCAATCAGGAACGGCCTGGTCAGTTTCCCTGTTTCAGGATCTTCGAACCGGGTAATTGTTGCCATACTATTTAATTTTCTGGATAAAAAAGGGCTGATTCATTTAAAATATGAACCAGCCCCAATAGCAGGTAAAATTCAACTACAAACCGGCGCCATCACCCCGATTTGTAAATTTCAATACACCGGCAGTTTCAAACTTTTGTGAATCGTCCCTTAGCAGGAAACTTCCAACCCCGGCCGGTTATACCTTTTCCGCAATCTTCTCTCCCGGCATATTCGCGTTCCGCATCGCAATACTCCGCACCACATAGGAAGCGAATCCTTCAAAAGCTTTCTTCGTGACCGCATCATCACTCACCATGATGGGTACTCCCTGGTCGCCGCCTTCACGGATGCCCTGCACCAGTGGAATTTGCCCGAGGAAGGGAAGGTCATATTCATCAGCTAATCGTTTGCCCCCTTCCTTTCCAAAAATATAATATTTGTTATCCGGCAATTCGGCCGGCACAAAATAACTCATGTTCTCCACGAGCCCGATAATGGGCACATTCATCTGCGCCTGCCCGAACATCGCGATCCCTTTCTTTGCATCGGCGAGGGCCACATCCTGCGGGGTGGTCACGATCACAGCGCCGGTAACCGGAACCGTTTGCATCAGGGTCAGGTGGATATCACCGGTACCCGGGGGCATATCCACCACAAGGTAATCCAGTTCATCCCAGAATACATCGGTTACAAACTGGCGGATCGCACTGCTGGCCATCGGGCCCCTCCATACCACCGCATTTTTCTCATCCACCAGCAAACCGATACTCATTAATTTAATACCAAAGCGTTCCAGAGGAATGATCATCCCCTTCCCTTCTATTTCCATCATCATCGGTCTTTCCCCTCTTACCCCGAACATGATGGGCACACTCGGACCATAGATATCTGCGTCCATCAATCCCACTTTGGCGCCGCCCTGTGACAATGCCAGGGCCAGGTTGGCCGCCACGGTGGATTTGCCCACGCCTCCTTTTCCGCTCACCACCGCAATAATATTTTTCACTTTCGGCAACACCGTTCCCTCGTCCACCCGCTTGGTAGTCGTATTGGAGGTAAAATTCACCTGCACCAGGGCTTCCTTATTCACCAGCAGTTTGACGGCATTGATACAGGCATTTTTTATCATTTCCTTCAACGGGCAGGCCGGGGTGGTCAGCACCACGGTAAAAGACACCTGGTTTCCCTCAATTTCAATATCCTTTACCATGTTGAGGGTCACCAGGTCCTTGCCGAGGTCCGGTTCCTGTACATTGCTGAGCGCTTCCAGTACTTTTTCTTTCGTCATTTTCCAAGTATTTGTTAAAAGTGAATAAGACGGGCAAAGTTAAACATACGGGGGGCAATTTGTTTTACGAAATCAGCAACTTGTCATTATTTTTGGCCCAGTGAAGAAAATTATACTCTATACGGGTTTACTGCTGTTTCTGTTACCCGAAAAAAGCAGTGCCCAGTTCGAAACCTCCCGCGACTCTGTAGTGCAGCTGTTCGGTATTATCATGACGGCTGACAGCCTCGTGGGTATCCCGGCTGTCAGTATCATGGTCAAAGGCCAGAACCGGGGAACTATTTCCAATAACCAGGGTGTATTTTCTATTGTAGTGCTCAAAGGCGATGAGGTGGAATTCACCCACGTTTCCTATAAATCCAAGTCGGTAAAAATACCCAAAACCCTTGAGGGAAACCAGTACAGCGTGGTGCAGCTGATGGTGGCCGATACGGTGTACCTGCCTGCCACCATTTTAAAGCCAAGACCCACCGCGGAACAGTTTGCCCGTGATTTTGTAAAGAATGAGGTTCCCGATGATGAATATGAGATTGCCCGGAAAAACACCAGCGCCGCCAAACGGCGGATCCTGATGCGTACCACACCCGGGGATGGTGGGGAAGCCACCCGCATACAGTTGAACCGGGTAGCCACCCGTGCCACATATCAGGGACAAACCCCGCCGCAAAATATCTTCAATCCCGCCGCCTGGGCCGATTTTATACAGGCCTGGAAACGGGGAGATTTTAAGAATAAGAACTAGGACCCGGCTATATATTTTCAGCCTCGTCTATGCATGGTTGCCAAAAAGTGGAGACTTGGGTCAACCATCGTTTATGCTTATTAATTTTCCTGCAAAGAATTAAAAGACTCTCCCTAACCGCAGCTTTTTCAAATTTTGTAAAGCCTTAAAGGCTTTGCGGGTTTAAAAATAACCGCGAAGCGGGAATTTCCTCCCCGCCTTACCGCCTTCCCGGCTAAAATTATTTGCTGTTCACCTCACTTCGTGTAGTAGCAGATGACTAATGGGTTGGCCACGGATTGACACGAATTTTCCTGCAAAGAATGAAATGACTCGTTTGTAAACACAACATTTTCATTTTTTGTAAAGCCTTAAAAACTTTGCGGGGTTTTAAAATAACCGCGAAGCGGGTATTCCCTTCCCGTCTTACCGCCTTACCGGCTAAAATTATTTGCACGCTTCCCTCTTGACAGATGTGACAAAGCAAGCCGAAAATGGGTAGCCACGAATTAACACGAATGAGCACGAAAGGATTTGCTTTACAGAAAAATATACGACTCCCAAACTTTCGGAAACCAAAGTCCCCCTCTCGCCTCGCTAAGCCAGGCGTAGCGGGTCGGAGGATTAGGGGGCCGTGATTTTCCCGCAAAGAATTAAAAGACTCTCCTGTAAACACAGCATTTTCATTTTTTGTAAAGCCTTAAAAACTTTGCGGGGTTTAAAATAACCGCGAAGCGTGTATTCCCTTCCCGCCTTACCGCCTTCCCGGCTAAAATTATTTGCTGTTCACCTCACTTCGTGTAGTAGCAGATGACTAATAGGTTGGCCACGAATTAACACGGATTGACACGAATTTTCCTGCAAAGAATGAAAAGATTCCCCAGTAAACACAGCATTTTCATTTTTTGTAAAGCCTTAAAAGCTTTGCGGGATTTAAAATAACCGCGAAGCGGGTATTCCCTTCCCGGCTAAAATTATTTGCGCGGTTCACCTCCTGAGTGTACGGCCTTTTACCCCACTAACAACTGTTCGGAATATCCTTCTAATCCCTATTTTTGCCGGTAATAATTCATTCTAAAATCACCCCTGCGGAGAATCAACCTGCTCCATTGCCTCAGCGAAGGGACCGGCAGGCAGCAGGGGCAAAGAAAAACAACAAGATCTATGATTGACAAAGGGGGTTTCATTTCCGTCATCGGCGCCGGCACCATGGGTAACGGTATCGCCCATGTATTTGCACAATATGGATTCCGGGTAACCCTGATCGATATATCGCAGGAACAACTGGATAAAGCTATTGCCACGATTGGCAAGAACCTCGACCGGATGGTGGCCAAAGAAGTAATCAGCAAAGAAAAAAAAGAGGAAACGCTGAAGAATATTACGACTTCCACTTCCATTGCCGAAGGAGTAAAAACAGCGGCACTGGTAGTGGAAGCGGCCACAGAGAACACGGACCTTAAACTGAAGATCTTTCAGCAGGCGGATGCTGCGGCGCCGGCGGATTGCATCCTTGCCAGCAATACCTCCTCCATTTCTATTACCAAAATAGCAGCTGTCACAAAAAGGCCGCAACAGGTGATCGGTATGCATTTTATGAATCCCGTACCGGTTATGAAACTGGTCGAGATCATTACCAACCCTGCCACCACGAAGCTGGTAACAGATACTATTGTATCCCTGAGTAAAACCCTCGGCAAAGTCCCCTGCGTGGTGAATGATTTCCCCGGCTTTATTGCCAACCGCATCCTGATGCCCATGATCAATGAGGCCATTTACAGCCTGCAGGAAGGCGTGGCCGGCGTAACCGAAATTGACACCATCATGAAACTGGGCATGGCCCACCCGATGGGACCGTTGCAGTTGGCCGACCTGATCGGCCTGGACGTCTGCCTTTCGATTATTAATGTCTTATTTGAAGGATTCGGTAATCCCAAGTATAAGCCCTGTCCCCTGCTGGAAGAGATGGTAAGAGAAGGAAAACTCGGGGTAAAAACCGGCGAAGGTTTTTATGTATATACAGCGGGGAGTAAGGAAATGGTTGTGAGCGGGAGGTTTAAATAAAAGCCCGGCGCAACATGATACTTTCGAAAAAAAGAAAAAGTTTTATTATTTCTGCCAGCATACCACTTGCCATTTGCCTGCTGGTAGTAGCACAACAGTTCCTTGAATACTATTTCAGGTTTTCAAGTAAATACCATTTTATATATAGCTATGGAAGTTCGTTCCGTTTTTTTATCCAATTCGGGCTTGTCTTTTTCGGATTTATCAGGGGAACAGACTTATTAATCAGTAATCGCGAATACGTAAATACCCGGGAAAGAATCATATCAGGGCTTATTTCAATGAGTCCGGCCCTCTATATAATAGCTATGATTATTGTCTTAACCGGCTGGTAACATGTAATGCTAGTTGGGCGGGCCGCCTTGAGCCGCCTGACCCAGCGGGGAGAGTTCCACCCCTCTCAGTTCTTTCAGCCGGAACAGCACTTCATTCAGCCGGCTCTTCGGTATACCGGCGTCCATACTGCAAAACAGCTGTAATTCCTGGCGATGTACGGTGCAGTCAAAATGTTTGATAACCCGCATCACTTCATTCATCTGGGTGTAATCAAACCGGATATGGTAAGGAAGCTCCACCGGTTTTACCACGGCGGGAGTAACCTGCAGGGCCAGGGCCGCGGAGGATTTATACGCATTGATCAGTCCAGGGACGCCGAGCAAAGTACCCCCGAAATAACGGACCACCACAATGAGGATATTCGTGAGTTTACGGCTGTCGATCTGTCCCAGGATGGGTTTCCCCGCAGTGCCGGAGGGTTCCCCGTCATCACTAACGCGGAAACTATTGCCATCCAGTCCCAGCCGGTAGGCAAAACAATGATGCACGGCCTTAGGGTGCTCCTTTTTCAGCGCCGCCAGTTTCTCCCTGAAATCAGCTACATCTTTCAGGGGATAGATATAGGCGATAAACCGGCTGCCCCGGTCCCGGAATTCGGCCTGGCCCGTTTTTTCAATTGTATTGTAATAAAAGGATTCCTCCGCTGGTTCAGACACGTGCCGGTTTTTTAATCAGTAAATAATAAAGCTGGATAAACGTGATCACCACATTGGGAATGATCAAAGGCCAGTTGATATCCAGCAGGTACCCATAAATCACAAACATGATCGCCCCCATCATATTGATCAGACGTAAAGCCCGGATATCGGAACTCACCAGGAAACTGGTAACCACCAGCCCGGCACCCGCATATCCCACCCATTCTATCCAATTCATTTTTCGTTTTTTTTATTAGCCGGCATTCCGCCAGGTTTGAACCTCATCCTGTTCTAATTGCAATGTTTCCTCCAGCCGCCCCTTTTCTAAATCCGGTGCAGCCAGTCCGTTTCCGGTCTTCATCCCTGTATTCCGGATCACCCGGGCCTCATCCCAAAGACCTGTATCGATAAAGGATTGCAGCAAGCGGGCACCGCCTTCCACCAGCACACTCTGAATATTCAATTGGTGCAAGGCAGAAAGGAGCTGCGAAATAAGGCTTTTATTTTTTTCCAGCCGGTAATAAACCAGGTTTTGTTTTTCTTCTTCTTTGATCGCATTAAAAACGATGGTCTTTTGCTCCCCGTTGAATATTTGAAGAGAAAGAGGCAACCTTAGTTCCATATCCACTACCAGCCGGACAGGCGATGGTCCCGGCCATAATCGGTTCGTTAAGGCCGGGTCATCCTGCAGGGCCGTATTCGTACCCACCAGTATGGCCGCTTCTTCGCTGCGCCAGCGATGAACCAGCCTGTTTGAATATTCATTGCTGATCAGCAATCGCTCATTCTGCCTGTCTCCCGAAATTCCTTCCTTCGGCCGGGGGCGGGCAATAAATCCATCCGCCGTCTGCGCCCATTTCAGAATTACATAGGGTCTTTTCTTTTCATGAAAAGTGAAAAACCGTTTATTCAGTTCCCTGCATTCATCCTCCAGCACGCCTTCGATCACTTCTATGCCTGCCGCCCGCAGTTTTTCAATGCCCTTTCCATTTACCGCTTCAAACGGATCACGGCAACCGATCACCACTTTAGGAATTCCTGTACGGATGATCAGGTCCGCGCAGGGCGGTGTTTTGCCATGATGAGCGCAGGGTTCGAGGGAGACATAGGCGATCAGGTTGCTATAGGTCTGGCCGCTCAAAGCGGCCTGACCTATAGCAATCGCATTCACCTCTGCATGCGCCTCCCCGTACCGCTGGTGCCAGCCCTCCCCGATAATGCGGTCGTCCTGTACCAGGACAGCCCCTACCATCGGGTTCGGCGCTGTATACCCTGCGCCCTTCCGGGCCAGTTCGATGCAGCGATACATGTATTTTTCGTGCTGATCCAATGTCCTTTTAATCCGCAAAGATACGAATGGCGGGTTTAGGTGGTAGGTGTTGGGTGTTGACTACCGACTATCGACTATCGACTACCGACTACCCCCCCCCCCCACGAAGGCTCAATGCTCAGTTCTCAATGCTCAATTTTCATTGAAGGCCCCATTCACTATTCACTAAATTTGCATTAATGACACTACAGGAAGCCACATTCTCCTTATTAAACAAGCTCCGGGTCATTTATTCCGCAAGCGAAGCGGCTGCAATCACCGACCTGGTCATGGAGCAGCTGACCGGATCGGATAAAACGGAACGGATGCTTTATAAAAACAACCCCATCACCAATGAGGAAGTGGAAAGACTCGGGCATTATACCGAAAGATTATTGCAGCAGGAACCGGTTCAGTATGTGCTGAATGAATCCTGGTTCTGCGGGCTGAAGTTTTATGTGGACAAAAAGGTGCTGATCCCCCGCCCCGAAACCGAGGAACTCGTGGAATGGATCATCTCGAATTGCAAATTCCCCATTGACCAACTGGAAATACTGGATATCGGCACCGGCAGCGGTTGTATCCCCGTCACCCTGAAAAGAAGACTCAGGAAAGCGGTTGTTACCGCCTGCGACATCAGCGAAACGGCGCTTGGAGTTGCCCGTAAGAACGCCGCCAGGCTTGGTGCAGATGTGAATTTTCTGCAACTGGATATACTGGACCGCAGCAAATGGCCCGCCCTGCCCCGCTTCGATATTATCGTTAGTAACCCGCCCTATATCCCGGAAAACAACAAAGCCAGCATGGATCCGAATGTATTGCAGTATGAACCGCATACAGCCCTGTTTGTTCCGGATAATAACGCGTTGCTCTTTTATAAAGCCATTGCGGAACTGGGTAAATCGCACCTGGATCAGAATGGAACCTTATTCTTCGAGATACATGAAGATTTGGGGTTAGCTATAATGGATTTACTGGCAAAAGCAGGATACCAGGCCGAACTAAAAAAGGATATGCAGGGAAAGGACAGGATGATTAAGGCTGAATTGGGCTAAGAGATCAAAGGGAAAAGAGTGAAAGAGTTGGTTTATCACGACTCCCGGTTATGATACGTGATTTTTTTCCACAAAGATTTTAAGACACTCCGTACCGGGAAAATCTCCTCTGCATTTTCACCTCAAGAAGGCTAAGGCAATTACTGGTTAACTACTGTCTTCCTGGCTTTGCGGGAACCCTTTTAACAGGAAATTGTCCGCCTATAGCTAAGAGTTAAAGAGGTAAAGTGGGTAGCCCGATACCTGGAGGAAGTTCATTCGTTCATTTGGGAGTATAAAGCAACCGCTGTAAATTTTATTAGCTCTATCCATTATTCAGGAGCTGACTACCAGGCGGGATCTCTCTTTAACTCCTTTACTCTTTTACCTCTTTGCCCAAATAACCGGCAGCGGAAGCAGCATACCGGCTATTCCTTCCTGAATTTAGTTCGCTTCTCCATCACCCCGTTGCTGTAGTAATCGAGAATGACATAGGTTTCATTCAGCAGGGATACTTTATTGATGTAAACCTGTTGCGTACCGGCCGGCATCAGTTGCAGGTCACTGGTAGCGGGATTATACTGGTACCTGCCATACCCGGCGGGGACATCATTATAGGAAGAATATTGCCCTTCCCCGGTAAAAGAGATATGAAAAGGAAACCGGGACGCAGGTTCCCATGTGTAAGCCCCGGAAGACTGCGCAGTATAGTTCGCCTCTTCCACCCAACTGCCCACAAGGGTGCTGGTCTTTTCCTTTTTACAGGAAAACAGGAACACAGAAAGAATAAGGAGGATTGCAGTTCGTTTCATTGGTTGGATTGACCCTGCAAATCTAAGGGCCCCAACCCGGGAATGGCAGGTAATTCTACGTAGGAAATTTCATACTGCATACAGGCGGGTAGCCTAAAGATCCGCTATTGCTGCACCCGGGCCACCACTTTGGCCGTATCCTTTTTAGCAATACCCATTACATGGAATACACCGCCATAATAGGCGCTGGTATCCGCGTTGATCACCACGGTGGGCGTATCCACAAAGGCTTTTTGCTTCCGGATCTCAAGTGTCAGCAAGGAATCAAAACTGGCCGCGTCCACTTTGGTGGAGCCGATAAAGTATTCCTGGTCCTTGTTGATGGAAACCATAATATCCTGCTTGGCCTTGGTCTCTTTCTTTCCCCGGGGCAGGCCCACCGGCACCACATTCGGGTTGGCCAGGGTGGCCACGATCAGGAAGAACATCAGCAGGATGAACAGGATATCATTCAGCGAGTCGGTAAAGACCTCGGATTCGTCTCTATGTTTCTTTCTGAATTTCATTCGGGTGATTTAGCGGGTGGGTTCTTGCAGGATATCCAGGAAATCGGCGGAAGCAGCTTCCATCTTATTGGCCGTTTTATCGATCTGTGTATTCAGGTAGCTGTGCGCCAGGTAGGCCATCAGGCCAATCACAAGGCCGGAAATAGAAGTGATCAGTTTCGTATAGATACCACCGGAGATTATACTCACATCAAATTTATTGGCGGTCGTAATACCGGAAAACAACTGCATCAGCCCGATCAGGGTACCCACGAAACCGAAGATCGGCGCTGCTTTGGAGACCACGGAAAGAATGGCCAGGTTCTTCTCCAGCTTATACATTTCCAGGGTACCCACATTGTCCATGCTTTTTTCGATACTGTCAATCGGTTTCCCGATCCGCTGGATCCCCTTGTCGATGATCCGGGCCACGGGATTGTTGGTATTCTTGGCAAAATTCCGGGCGGCCGTGACGTTCCCGCTTACAATATTATCCCGGATAATATTCATGAAATTTCCGTCAATCCGGGCCGCATTCCGGATCGCAATAGAGCGTTCAGCGAATATATATACACCCAGCAATAACATAGCCCCCAGGGGGATCATGATCCAGCCGCCCATTTGCAGTAATTCAAAGAAACTCAACTGCCCGTCATGATTGGCATCCCCGGCCAGGCTCTGTGTGGCTTTTGTCAAAGAATCGGTAATCTGCAGTAAATCGATCATACTTTTCTCTTTAGGTGGGTAAAAGTAGTGCAAGACTACTAAAAAGGTTTTTGTTTGTTTTCAACACCTGTCAATATTCGGGGGTAAGAACGAGAAAAAGCATGCCACGTTGTATATGGTGAGTAAGTTTTGGAGTTCTTTAACAGGAAGACGGAAAGTCGGAAAGACCGAAAGTTGGAAAGTCCGAAAGACGGGAAGTCCGGAAGACAGAAGGCCTGGAAGAATCATTCTTCACAACAGAAGACTCTTCCAGACCTTTTCATCTATCTATAACCAATTACTTAGACTGCAGCTAAAGACTAACGACTAAAGACTACCGACTAAAGACTACCGACTACTTCCCCGCCCCGGCCTGCTTCACCATCAGCGCCTGGATCTGTTTCATCGTGCCTTCCATGCCGTCGGGGCTGCCATCGAGGAAGATCACATTGCCTTTGCCATATTCGGCAAAATTCTTAATGGCCTCGGTCCACATACTGAAAAGGATCACATTGGTATCGAGATTGGCCTGTTTCATCTGTTCGGCCGCTTCGGTCATACCCTTTGCCACTTCCTGGCGGAACAGGGCTACCCCCTGGCCACGCAGGCGGGCGGCTTCTTTTTCCGCTTCCGCAGAGATCTTGATGGCATTTCCTTCCGCCTCAGCCGATTTGGTCTTGGTGATCAGCAGGGCCTGCCCCTCGTTCTCCGCTGCCGCTTTCAGGTTATTCGAAGCCACCACTTTGCTCATGGAATCGAGGATCATTTTATCAAAGGTGATATCATTGATCTGCAGGTCCTGCAGGTGATAACCCCAGGTTTCCAGCGTATGGTCGATTTCAAATTTCACATATTCCACGATCTCCTTGCGCAATCCAAGGATCTCCGCCTGTTTCTTGGTGGCCACAAATGACCGGATATTTCCTTCAATGGTCCGGATCAGCGCCTGCATCAGGTCTTTGTCGGCAAAGAATTTGAATGCTACTTTCTTGATGGTTTCTTCGTCGGCATTCTGTACCGAATAAAGCAACATGCTTTTGAAATACACATTGGCCTGGTCGGCTGTTACGGCCTGGAACTCCAGTTCCACGGAGCGGTTCTGGATCGACACTTTTTTATATACCTGTTCGATCAGGGGAATCTTAAACCGCAGACCCGGCGTGGCAATACGCTGGTACTTACCAAACATTGTAATAACGCCGATATACCCCTGGTTAATGGTGAAGAGGCCGCTGAAAAAGATAACAATGATGAAAATTATCCACCAGTTATGGGCCATAAAATTTGCGAAATCCATAGTTTAAAATTTATGATATGATATGAAGGTACAATTTTAGTTCTTTTCCCCGCAGATACAAGCCAGGTGGACCATGGTCTCCACCGCCTTGTTCATATCCTGCACGCTGATAAACTCCAGTTTGGAATGGATGGCCTGTTCACCTGCAAATAAATTGGGACAGGGCAGGCCCATAAAGGAAAGCCGGCTCCCATCGGTTCCTCCGCGGATACTTTCCATCTTCAGGGTCAGTCCCGCCCGGGCAATGGCTTCCTTCGCATAGTCCACCACATGAGTATTTACATCCAGCACTTCCTTCATATTGCGGTACTGTTCGGTTACTGTAAATTCAAAGGAAGCCCTGGGATAGGTCCGCATCCTTTCTTCAATCTGGGTACGCAGGTAGTCTTCTTTCTTTTTCAGTCCCCCGGTTTCAAAATCACGGATGATAAAATCGATCGTGCATTTTTCCGCAATGCCTTCGACCCTTACCGGGTGAATAAAGCCTCTTTTACCATCTGTTGATTCAGGGGAAAGCCGGTCTTTGGGCAGGGCGGCCAGGATCTCCCCGGCGATCTTCATCGCATTGATCATTTTATCCTTCGCATAACCCGGGTGGGCGATCACCCCGTGTATCACCACCTGCACGCCATCGGCACTGAAGGTTTCGTCTTCCAGTGAGCCGGCGTCTCCTCCATCGAGGGTATAACCGAAATCGGCGCCCAGTTTTTCCAGGTTCGCTTTCGCAGTGCCTTTTCCCACTTCCTCATCGGGTGTAAATAATATTCTGACGGGGCCGTGTTTCACTTCCTTATGCGTCATTAAAAAATGGGCCATATCCATGATCTCCGCCACCCCGGCCTTGTCATCCGACCCGAGGAGGGTGGTGCCGGAGGCGGTTATGATATCATGCCCCAGCAGTTGCTGCAAATACGGGTATTCGCTCACCCGCAGCACCTGCGTGGTATCATCCGGTAAAATAATATCATGCCCCTGGTAATTTTTATGCAATATGGGTTTCACATTGGTACCGCTGCAATCCGGCGCGGTATCCACATGCGCACAAAAGCAGATCACGGGCACTGCCTTTTCCAGGGTAGCCGGGATCGTGGCATATACATAACCCCATTCATCCATATGGGCATCTTCAAGCCCTATCTGCTGTAATTCAGCCGCCAGGAGCCGCCCCAGGTCTTTTTGCTTTTCGGTTGTGGGACAGGTGTGGGATTGGGGATCACTTTGTGTATCAATCTGAACATAGCGCAGAAACCGCTCTGCCGCCGTGAAACTGTATTGCTGAAACATACTTTATATATAGACCCCGAAGATACGACGAAATGGGAACCCCTGCCGGCCCTTGACAAAAACAAAGAATATGATTATCTTTTAACCTCAAACTAAAACCAACAACATGAAAAAATGGCTCATCGGCTCCCTGGTTGGGGCCATCCTCATTTTTATCTGGCAATTTTTATCCTGGGCGGCACTCAACCTGCATGTAGCAGAAGCGAAGTACACGCCTGCACAGGACAGCATTCTCCAGTGCCTTTCCTCCACCCTGAAAGAAGATGGCAGTTATATGCTGCCTACCGTGCCCCCCGGCGCTTCCATGAGTGAAGGAGAAGAACTGGGTAAGAAAATGGACGGAAAACCCTGGGCCTCGGTCACCTACAAAACTTCCTATTCATATGGTATGACGCGGCCCATGATCCGGGGTTTCCTGGTAGACCTGTTCGTCATTTTCTGCCTGATCTATGCACTTACCCGCGGTGGCACGCCCACTGCTATCCGGGTTGTTGCAGGGTCCGTCGCTGTCGGCCTTATCACATTTTTTTATGGCCCCTATACGCAGCACAACTGGTTCCAGACTCCTACGGAAACACTGTACGGGCACTTGATTGATGCCCTGGTAGCCTGGGGCCTGGCGGGGATCTGGCTCGGCTGGTGGCTGAACCGGAAAAAATAAGGAACAGCTATAAATAAAAAAGTTCAGCACGAGGGTGCTGAACTTTTTTATTTAAAACCGGTGTACGATTGTATTAAGGCATAATGATCAGCGGGCTGCCACCCACGATCTCCACCAATTCAAGGTCGAAAATAAGATCCTGCCCGGCGAGGGGGTGGTTGGCATCCAGCATTACCGCAGCTTCTTTGATCTCCACAACGGTCACCTGGAACTGTTGTCCCTGCCCGTCGCTCATCACCAGGGGCATCCCGGTTTCGATTTCCATATCGGCCGGGAAACGGTCTTTGGGCATTTCGATCACCATATCCGGATTCCGGGGGCCATAAGCCTCCAAAAACGGGATATTGATGGTTTTCTTCTCTCCCACGGTCATCCCGGTTACACCATCATCAAACCCCTTGATCACCATCCCGCTGCCCACTTCAAACTCCAGCGGTTCCCGCCCCTCGGAGGAGTCAAAGGTTTCCCCGGAGGTTAATTTTCCATGATAATGCACTTTTATCTTGTCCCCGCTTTTTACTTGTGACATAGGTATCAATTTTGTTTAAAATAAGGGGTGCAAGGTAGGGTAAAATGTCCAATGCAACCATTTTTATCTGCAGTCATGTCTTTGTTACAAATTGGTGTATTTTACCAATGAATCTAAAATACCGGTATGCAAAAACTTCTCTCCTTCCTCCTCTTGTTTCTCGGTTTAAACTGCTCCGCCCAGGAACCTGCTAAAAACATCCTTGCCGGGGCAGACAGGATCCCTGTTTACCTGCCCCTGCTAAAAGGGCGTAGCGTCGGGATCTTTGCCAACCAGACTTCCCTGGTGGGCAATACCCACCTCGTGGATACGCTTCGTAAACTCGGCGTCAATATCAAGGTAATATTTGGTCCCGAACATGGGTTCCGCGGCACGGCCGATGCCGGGGAAAAAGTAGGAAACTATACCGATCCGCAAACCGGCATTCCCGTTATTTCCCTCTATGGAAGCAAACGGAAACCCACCGCAGAAGATGTAAAAGAAGTGGACCTGCTGATTTTCGATATCCAGGATATCGGGGTCCGGTTTTACACCTTTATCTCATCGCTGCAGGAATTCATGGAAGCGGCTTTTGAACTGGGTAAACCCCTGATGATACTGGACCGGCCCAACCCCAACGGGCATTATGTGGACGGCCCGGTGCTGGATATGAAATATAAATCCTTCGTGGGGATGCAGCCGGTACCGGTTGTATATGGCCTGACCATCGCGGAATATGCGTTTATGATCGCCGGTGAAAAATGGTTATCCGAAAAAGCCAATGCGAAATATGCTTATTACAAAACGGCCCAAAATTCGGTGGACACGCCCTTTCATTTCCAGGTAATCAAATGTGCCAACTATACGCATAAAAGCCAGTATGTTTTACCGGTCCGCCCCTCTCCCAACCTGCCAAACATACAATCCATTTATCTCTATCCCTCCACCTGCTTTTTCGAAGGCACCGTGCTGAGTGAAGGCAGGGGCACTGACCGGCCCTTCCAGGTATTTGGTCACCCGTCGCTGCCCGCTGATCTCTATTCCTTCACCCCGAAACCCAATGAAGGTGCCAAATCTTCGAAATGGTATGGCCAGCGCTGCTATGGCTGGAGACTGGATGGCACACCGGAAGAAGTACGGACCGAAGTGGATAACCAGGTACAACTGAAATGGCTGCTGGAAGCCTACAGGCTCTTTCCCCAAAAGGACAGTTTCTTTATCATTCCCAAATCAGGAAATATGGAGCAGTCCTTCTTCAATAAACTGGCTGGAAATAATGAGTTGTGGCAACAGGTGAAAGCGGGTACCCCCGAAGCCGCTATCCGGAAAAGCTGGGAGCCAAGGCTGGGTGAGTACAAAACCATCCGAAAAAAATATTTACTGTACGAAGACTTTGAATAAGCCGGCCCGGAACAGTAAGCAACCGGTTAGTTTTCGATCGTTATCAGTTTATGAAAGAAGGCAAGTTTTACTAATTCAGCCGTATTCTTTGCATCCAGTTTGGCCAGCAGGTTTTTACGGTGGGTATCCACGGTACTGGCGCTGACAAAAATCTTTTCAGCGATTTCATTATTGGTCATTCCCCCGGCGATCAGTTCCAGCACTTCTTTTTCGCGGCGGGTCAGGAGCGGTGCGGCAACCAGGCTGCTCTTCCGGAGAGATTGCGCCACTTCATCGCTCAGGTAAGTCTTCCCTTTTATCACGGCACTGATCGCGTCCATCAGTTCCTGCTGGGTGGCATTCTTCAGCACATACCCGGAGGCCCCGTTATCCATCATTTTCTGGATAAAGCTCTGCTGGTTAAACGTACTCAGCCCGATGATGAAAACAGCGGGGTATTTCTCTTTTACTTCCTTGCAGAGGTCGATGCCGCTTTTATCCGGCAGGTTGATATCCATCAGGATCACATCCGGCTGCTGCTGGCGTAAAAAAGCCAGGCAGGAATCTGCGGTCATGGCATGGCCTGTCCATTCCACATCCTTCTCATGTTGCAGTAAAGAACGGATGCCCTCAATGACCATATAATGATCATCCACAATAAAAATCGTTGTAGCCATTATGCAGTTAATTCAATATGAACAGATGTTCCTTTCCCGGGTGCGGACTGCACATCCATCTTTCCTTTCAGGTAGTCCACCCGGCTCCGGATATTCGACCAGCCAATTCCCCCTGCGCTTTTCAAAATTACGGGATCAAACCCTTTCCCGTCGTCTTCCACCGTAATATTGATCCCCTCGCTGGTCTTCCCTAATTGTACGATGGCCGTTCGGGCGGCCGCGTGTTTCATCGTATTATTGATCAGTTCCTGTACGATCCGGTAAATCGCGATCGCGGTTGATTGCGCTACCGGCACATTTTCCATCCCGATCGACTGGTAAGTTACCTGGAGCGCCCCGGACCGGTTAATATCCTCGCAAAAATCCCGGAGTGCGGTATTCAACCCGAATTTCACCAGCGCTTCGGGCATCATATTGTGCGCCACGCGCCGCATTTCCCGGATCGAACTGTCCAGCATATCCATGCTGCGTTCAAAGGCCTGCTGGTTTTCGGGCGTCATTACCAGGTTTCCCCGCATGGTCTGAAATGAAAATTTTATCCCGGACAACATCCCGCCCAGTCCATCGTGCAGATC
Organism: Sphingobacteriales bacterium; assembly: GCA_016219985.1. Lineage (GTDB taxonomy): Bacteria > Bacteroidota > Bacteroidia > Chitinophagales > Chitinophagaceae > JJ008. The sequence goes on from JACRJO010000018.1 coordinate 109,523, forward strand.
CTTGGCCAGGCGGGTTCGCTCCTGCTCCTCTCCTTTCAAAACCGCTTCAGTAGCCATCAGTTTTTTCTCTTTCTCCAGTTCACGGATCCGTTGTGCCTGCAGTTTTTGCTTTTGCCGGTGATTGCGGTAGAGCAGCAGGGAAAACAAAACAAGGATAGCCGCACTGCCCAGGAGGATATAATTCAGTATGCTTTTCTGGCGAAGGTTCAGCTCCTGCCATTTTTTTTCTGATTCCAGTTCACGGATCCGGCTTTCCTTTTTTCCGGTTTCGTATTTCTTTTCAATTTCCAGGGTGGATTTCTGAATGGTCTCATTCAGGATGCTATCACCTAATTGCGTACTGAGCCGGGCATAATATTCTCCCGCCTTCATATCCTGCCGGGCATAGGCCAGGTTGGACAGGTGTACATAGAGCTTCGCCCGCTGATCCCGGAAATCATAACGGTTCGCCAGGATCAGGGCGGTATCCGCATACTGTTGTGCCCGTTGAAAATCCTTTGAACGGAAATAATGAAAGGAAATTCCCTTGAGCGCAATGGCCTCACTCTCATAAAGACCCAGCTGACGGGATAAGCGAAGCGCCTTTTCCATGATGGGTTTCAGTGAAACATAATCATCGCTTTCGATATACACATCCCCGAGGTTCAGGTATTGGGTGGCTTCCATATTCAGGTCACCGGTTTCCTTCGCAATAGCAAGGGCCTGCCGGAAACAAGAACTGGCAGAATCCAGGTGCCCCAGACTGATATAATTTAACCCCATATTGCTGTAAGCCGTTCCCAGCATGGTCCGGTTTCCCCCCTTTTTTAAACTATTTACCGCCAGCCGCCCGTATTCAAGCGAGCGGCGGTATTGCTTCATACCGGTGTAGAGGTTTTGCAGGATATCATTGGCCTGCGCATTGATCGCTTCATTGTGATAGGGTTCAAATAATTTCTTTCCTTCCTCATAATACTTTACCGCGGTTTCATATTCTTCTTTAAGCCGGTATGAACTGCCGGTATTAAAAAGGGTTTTGGCGAGGGTGAAATTATCATGCAGCTCGCGGGCCAGTATCACGGACTGCTGGTTGAGCGCCAGTGATGAATCAAAATAGCCCTGCACATTCAGCACATAGGTATAATTGGTGATATATTTTATTTCACCGGGGATATAGCGGATACGCCGGCTCAGTTCCCCCGCAGCCCGGTAATAATATTTGGCCCTTTCCGGTTCAGAAGTTTCATATTGCTGGCCCAGGCTGATATACAGCAGCGCCTTGTTACTGTCTTCCTTTGCCAGGGGCAGCAACCGCAGCAAACTGTCGCGGTTCATTAATTCCTGCCCGGCCAGCACCCGGGAGAGGAGAATAAAAAAGACCAGGAGAACCCGTTTTGTCATATCAGAAAGAATAACCTGTAATTAAATAGAATATTAAGGCGCGGGCTGTTCGTCAATATCGATATGAACAGAAACCCCTTTACCCGGTGCGGATTGAATATCCATCCGCCCTTTCAGGTATTCCACCCGGCTCCGGATATTACTCCACCCGATGCCCCCGGCTCCTTTCAAGATGGCGGGATCAAATCCTTTCCCGTCATCTTCCACGGTAATACTGATCCCCCCGCCGGTCCTGCTCAACTGGACGATGGCCGTACGGGCCGCGGCATGCTTCATCGTATTATTCAGCAGTTCCTGTACAATCCGGTAAATGGTGATCGCGGTTGTTTGCGGGATATTATCTTTTTCCATACCGATGGACTGGTAGCTCACCTGCAGGGCGCCGGACCGGTTGATCTCCTCGCAAAAATCCCTGAGTGCAGTATTCAGCCCGAATTTTACCAGGGCTTCGGGCATCATATTGTGCGCCACGCGCCGCATTTCCCGGATGGAACTGTCCAGCATATCCATGCTGCGTTCAAACGCCTGCTGGTTCTCGGGCGTCATGATAAGGTTACCTTTCATAGTTTGAAATGAATATTTAATACCCGACAACATTCCCCCGAGTCCGTCATGGAGGTCTTTTGCCAGGCGGGTTCGCTCCTGCTCTTCGCCTTTCAGCACGGCTTCCGTGGCCAGTAACTGCTGCAGTGTTTCCAGTTCCTGGATGCGTTGCTGCTGCAATAACTGTCTTTGCCTGAAATTCCTGAATCCGAGAAAACTGATGGTAGTCAGCAGCAACGCCGCCGCGGCCAGGATATAATTCCATATATTTTTCCGCTGCAGGTTCAGTTTTTGTACTTCTTTTTCCGCCTGCAACTGGCCAATCTGAACTTCTTTTTTCTCCGCCTGGTACCTCGCGTCGAGGAATTCAATCCGGTCTGCATTCTCCAGGTGCAGGAGACTGTCCCTCAACAGGCCGAATGAATCCAGATTACTGACCGCCGCCTGGTAATGCCCCTGGCTTTTTTCCAGCTCCGCCCTGTTTCCGAAAATGTCTTTCTTCATTAACAAGAAATCATTCTCCTTTGCGAGCGCATAGGCCTTGTCCAGGTATTCCCCGGCCATCCCGTACTTTTTAAGTGATGTGCAGACAGTGGCCACCCAGTTATAATAACTGGTGATATCTGCCGCAAAGCCTGTTTTCTCTATATGCGGAAGACCGGCCTGTATATATGAATAAGCCCGGGCATCATCCCCGTCCTCATGGCTGAACATTGTTTTCAGCTGGTAATATTTAGCCAGGTAAAAATCATCCTGCAAGCTGTCGGCCATGACCCGCCCCCGTTCAAAATAATAATCTGATTCTTTTCTCCGGTTGAGTTTCCGTAACAGCCTTCCGTAATTCAGGCAAATCCCCATCCGGGAAGCATTGTTTCCCGTCGCCATTATTTTCGGGTATGCCTTATCACAGTAAGACAGCGCCGTTTCAAGTTTCCCCAGGTTATAATAAGAATTGATAATATTGGTATAAAGGATGGGCAGGTTAAAATGATTACTGTCCATTGCCTCATACCGTTTAATACCGGCAAAAAAATAATCAAGCGCCCCGACATCATCGCTTACTTTCATATGTTCATACCCTGTATTCAGCGCCAGCGATGCCATACTCTTTACCGCGGCGGGCGATTCGGGGTAATCCTTGAGTATATTCTCTGCTTGCAGGAACCAGGTAATGGCTTTTTTCGAATCGCCCCGGCTGTATAAAAAACCGAAGTGCTCGTACACGATACCTTTCAGAACCGGGTTTTTTGTTTTGTCCGCGATGCTGTCCGCCTCCTTCCCGTATTTCCAGGCAGCAACAGAATCTTTACGGTCCATCAGGTACCAGGATATCCGGATCCGGTCGTGCACTTTCATGGAATCGGGTTTGGATTTCGGCAGTTCCTTCCGGAGGCTGTCAATCCTTGCTGTTTGCCCCTCAGACAGGTACGGCAGGCAAACCGTCAATACGATAATATGGATACTTATCCTCATTCAGTTAAAATAGTGCATTCTCATCAGTCTACAAATTAACCGACTGCCTGCCAAGGGTTTCCTCCCCTTTTTACATGATTTTTTATTCTTTGTCTCAATCTCCTGTTTTTAGGGGATACCTGCAGTAGCGAACCGCTTTACTTTTAAAAAAAAAAATCAGCAATGAAAAAAATGACTCCCCTCATCCTCCTTCTTGCCCTGGCGCTATCTGCCCGGTCACAGTCAGGACGAATCAGGATCTCCTTTGTTGGGTTTGACTGTTACCGGGAAACCTGGGACGACATACTGCAATCAGACGGCAAGGGCGATGAAGTGTATTTTAATTTTGGTTTCAACCTTGCCGGCAGGAACGGCAATACCAAACTTACCTATGAAAAAAGGACTAACGTATATGGCGATGCCACCGGTCCTTTCTCCAACCGGATCAGCGCCGGAAGCTGTGTGGATTTATTCGGGGGCGCCCGGGGCGGTATCAGGGCAGGCGATAATTACCGCTGCAATGATATTGTCGGGGAATACGATATGGCCGATGGTGATATACTGACGGTATTCCCCACCGCCTGGGAATATGACCCGATCGCGGACAACCGGAATTCCTTTACCAGTACCATGAGTGGTTTTTATAATTCGCTTAATCAGAAAATCGGGCCCATCATGCTGGGGTTTAATGTCCTGACCGGCAACCTGGGTGCAGTCGTATTCCAGGGCGCCACGATGGGTCTTCAGAAAATCATCAGGGCCGGTGGCGACCAGGGCGAGCTGGGCAAACCCGGTACCCGGCCCATTGGTATGGAAAAATATGGAGACTTCTCTCCCAAATTCCTGGCCCTGAATACACCCAACCTGGTCACGATCGCCAACAGTAATATGGGTTTTGGCCAGGGTGTCATCGCTGTAAATTATGATGAAGAGGCCGTGGGAAACAGCCGTGATCACGGGAATTACACCCTGTTGATAAAAGTAGAGTTCTTCCCCAACCCCGCTGCCAATACAGCCCCGCCTCCGGCGCCCAGGAACGGATCTGCTCCTCCCCCTCCGCCACCGGCCCCCAGGACCGGGAATACTCCGCCGCCGCCACCGCCACCTGCTCCCCGTAATGGAAATATTCCCCCGCCACCCCCGCCCGCCACTGCCGGAAATAATACTGTTGCCGGTAATTACCGCAAGGCCGGCGGACCAGGTATGAATACGGGTTTCTCTATTGCAGGCAAATGGACCGGCACCTATGGTAACGGGGCCAGCAATACGCCCAATTATTATTGCTTCCAGTTGAATGCAGACGGCAGCATGCAGGTGCTGAATCCGAATGGGAATGTGATAGCAAGCGGGAATTACACGTTCGTAAATAACCAGCTGACCGGTCAATATACCTATAACGGCTCCGGGACTTTCTCCGTCAGCGCTACCCTCGATACTAATGGCAGCCTGAATGGTACCTGGGGCAGTGGCAGCAATGTACAGGGCGGCGGAAAATGGGTAATGACAAAACGCTGAACATTTTTTTAACCTGAAACTGCGGGCCTGCGTTAACGGTAATTCCCTTACCTGCAGGATCAAAACCGGAGAGCGCCGGCCCGCTCATTTTTACAGGACAAAACCATCAAAATGAAAAAACTCGGCTTCCTTTTATTCTGCCTGCTCCTCGCCGGATTAGTGACAGAAGCCCAACCGGGCAAAAAACCAAAGAACCAGCCCGCGGCCCAACCCGACATGAATAAGCTGCTGGAAGAAGCCATGAAAACCGAAGGCATGAGCAAGGAAGAGCAGGAAGAAATGAAGAAAATGATGAAGGGAGTGATGCCGGCAATGGAAGAACACAATAATACGACCGCTGATTACCCGGAATTCAGCAATAACCGGGACCTGGTTCCCCGGAAGAATCCGGCCAAAATCAATGCAGCAAAAAAGAAAATACTTTCACAACCTGAAATAAGCGGCTATGCAGCTTCCCTCTGCAATAAAATCCTGGCAAAAGCGGATGCCGCTGAATCCGCACTGATCAAGAAAGTGCTGGCCCAATCCCCCAATGCCCGGGATCTCGCAGCCGCTGCTGTACTGGCGATGCAGCAGGGTCATCCTGAACTGGCGATGGCATTAAGTATGAAAGCCGTGCAGGCGGAACCGGCTAACCCGGTTTACCAGAACAATATGGCTTCCCTGCTCGCACAGTATGGATTCCCGGAACTGGCCATACCGGTATTGCAGAAACTGCGGAATGAATACCCTCTCAACAGCACCGTGCTGAATAACCTGGGACAGGCCTGGTTTGGTTTGGGTGAAACAGACAGTGCAAATACCCTGCTGAAAAAGGCGGGCGGCCTCAATCCCTACCATCCTGAAGTAAAACAAACGGAGGGCGTGATAGAAGAAACAAAAGGCAACCCCGAAAAAGCGGCCGGGGCGTATAAGCAGTCACTCGAAAACGTGGTAAATCCCTTTACAGAGCAACTGCTAAAGAACAGCAATAATCCCGGCAGTATCAATAACCTCGATTTTGAAAAAATTAAACGGAGCATCACGATCCATGAATTCTTTCCTAAAAACTGGATCTACCTGCCCGAATTAGAAAACAGTGTAAACAGTTATGAATCCAATGCAGCGATCATAAACGGGTACCAGGCCATGCTGGAAAAACTGGATGATAAAATTGAGAAGCTGGAAGAGGCCGCCAACCGCGAATTAGACGACCTGATGAAAGAGGGGGAAACTGAATTTGCCAAAAAAATGATGGAGGAATCCATTGCCGGTCTTAGCATGATGAGCCGGCCGGCCACCACCGTTATGATGGTGCTGCAGGCCTGGCTGCAACAATGGACCCGTGACTACCAGACAAGGCTGCAGGAGCTCAGAGAAAGAATCAACAGGAAGAGGATTGAAATGACTACCTTCAGTAATAACGACAAATGCCCTGATTTCGACCGGAAACACAACGACTTCATGCAATATGCCAACCCGGTGATCCGGAAATTTCATACGGAAAAGATCGAGGAATTCCGTACCTGGCTGAATGCTTTTTGCACCTGGAGATGGTATATCGTGGGAGACCCGAAGAACAGTTCCCTTGCCGCCTGTATTGGCTGGACAGCCGCTCTGTCCAATTTGTATGAATCCGCCGTTTCCGATATGGTCAATTATGCTAAATCCTGTGTGAAGCAGAACGGCAACGGGAGCAACGCGGTGACGGGGCCCGAAGTACCCAATTTCACCTGCCCGGTTGTAGTCAGCATTCCCGCCGGAACCGAATGGACGGAGCTCAGCAATGCCAGCAAAGATTTTAACAAGAATAATTACGGTATCAAAAAAACAAATAAACCGGTGCCCAATCTTACCACCAGTTATGCTGCCGGCAACGGTATCGGGGAACCGGGCAAATCTCCTTTTGTAAAAATGGCCAATGGCAGCGTCACCGCCGGAATGAACAACCAGGCAGAGGAGCCACTGGCCCCCCTGGGCAAGATTCCAAACCCGGACGATCCGGCCCCCCTGCCCACCCTGACGGAGATCATTAAACGAAATGTGGAGAAACAATTGCTGAACAAATACCGGACTTCCAATTGCAACCAGCCGCCCAAAAAGAAAAAAATAAAATTCGAGGTATCCCTCGGCGAACTGGTGCTGGAAGGTCCCATGCCGGTAAAGGAAAGGCAGACGGAAAGTGGTTATGAAATCGAGTACGAGGATGGATCGGCAGACTTTATCATGGAAGATGGTTCGATCCTTCACCTCGAGGCGCCCAACACCTATACCGTAGTGGAGGGCGAACCCAAAGCAAGCGTTACCCGTAAACCGCCAAACCCGGCAGACAAAGTCATTCCTCCCCTGAAAGAATTCCAGGAAAGTTATAATAAGAACGGCCTGGTGCCCAGCATCAGCAGCGGGCTTCAGTCACCAGGAATATTCGATTATTTAAAAAACATTTTTAACTGATCTGTTATGAAAAGAAAAACGATTACCACATTCACCGTTTTAAGCGGCCTCCTGTTAACCGCCTTTACGTTTGCGGATGACATTATCAAAAAACTGGGAATGGAACATTCCAATGCGCAGTATTATATCCTGGGCAACCTGCTGGGAAACTTCAGCAGCGGGGAAATGGAGGAAGACAACGGGTCCGGCGAAAATGAATCCGTATACCAGCAGGCCGAATCCTTCAAACTGCCCTATGCCCGGTTGCTGCCTTCCGTCATCAGCGGCGATAAAGCAGGTGCCGCTAAGGAACTCTGTGCTTATATAAAACAATATGTCAACAGCCAGGATTTTGCGGATGCATACAACAAGAGAAGGGAGTCCGCCAAACCCGGCAGCGAACCCTGGAGACCGGATGCTGAAACGATTCAATCCCAGAAAAAAAGTCTTAAGCAACAGGAAGCGCAGCTGGCACAGTATAAAAAGAATAAACAATTGCCGGCTTCCACCCTGGATGCCATGGAGAAAAGCCTCGTCAGCCAGAAAAAACAACTGGCGCAATGGGAAGACCCGCATCCCAACCAGACCCGCTGGGAAAAAAATTACCCTGCCGATCCGACCCCGATTGTTCGTAGTAAACTGCAGGAATACCTCGCCCTGGTGGCCACCGTTGATTTCACTGCACAACTGACTGAACCGGATAAATACAAAATCAAAAAATTTATCAATCCCCTTTACGAAAAAAAATCCCTGAAATGGAAAGCCTGTTACCGGGCCGGGAAAGAAGTGAATGAGGTGGTAACCGCCTTTGTCAAAGAATGGCTGAAAGGAGAAATCATCACATCCGTTAAAGAAAAAATGCCGGATTACAAGAATGCCGGGGCCGGCTCCCCGGCCAGCAATACACCCGATACACCGGTAACGACAGGTTCTGCTGACAGCAAAACGGATCCTGCCGCCAAACCAGTGAAAGAAAAAAAGTCCCTCCTGAATAAACTTAAAAAAGTAACCGGGTTTTGAAGGGGCCCTGTTTATTCAAAAAAAATTATATGAAAAAGCTACTGCCGGCCTGTCTTCTTCTATGCTGCGTTTCAACGGGATCCGCACAGAATGATTATAAAGACCAGTACCTGGGATGGATCAAAATGGTAAAGCCCAATGACCCGGTCAAACCCGTCCAGTATGACAACCGGGTATTTACCGCCGGCCAGCTTTCCATATCCAACCTGTTCACTAACTGGATACAGGCCAGCTATACCCCGAAGGGCGGGCTCGGTGGCGTGTATAAGACATCCAACGAAAAACTCAGTCCCTATAACCAAAATACCAAATCCCTGCACCCCTATTACGGAGCTTCCTTGCCCACTTATCTTTTCCTGAAAAAAAAACCGGGCGGTGGCTGGACCCCGGAGAATAACCTTGGCCTCTTCCTCCTGGTGGAAGCCAACGGCTTGCTGGGCGATTATGTGGACCTGATCAGTTCGCCGGAACAATATTATTTCTACATCCCCGGCAAAAACGGGTACGAAGAATACGATAAACAACAAAACACTTTCCTCGGATTTGACAAACACCCGGCTTTCAGTAAGTATATTCATTTTTACCAGTCCGGGGGGATCCGGTACCAGGCCCAGTACATCGTGCTCCTGAGCCGGAACAATGAACTTCCCTATATACAAATCACCAAGGGCGAATTCCTGGAACAATTAGAAAAAGCTATTAAAAAGGATTTCGCGGCAAGACAGGAAAAGATCAATAAGGATTACGGGGAAGAATCACGCAAAAAATATTTCCGCGACTACGAAAAAGCAGCTTACGACAAACGGATGAATGCGTACGACAAACTGAAAGAAAAATATAAAAACCGGTTACAGGAAAAAGCGGCCATCTATACCGAGCAGCCCGGCATCCACCTGGAGAACCAACCGGATATATTTGAAGGGGAAGCCGGCAACCAGCGTTCCTTCCCGGTGTACAAATATGATCCCGTCAAAATTGCTTTAACAAAATCAGACCGCCCGCAATGGATCCGGATCAACTGGGGAGGCAGCAGCATGAATGATCCCGTATTTAAGCACATGCACGCTTCCCTGCTCAACAACCTGGATATTGATTATATCTACAACTATTTCTTCGACCCCGAAAAGGTAAAGGGAAAACCCTATCAGCCATTGCGCCCGCCCGTAACGGAGGAAAAGCCGGACGTACAGGCAGTCTCCGGGAATACCAGGAAAGCGCAGGCAGATCCGTCGGTCCTGCTCTATGAAGATTTTTCTAATACAGCCACGGGCAAAACACCGGTCAGCTGGATATCGGACCTGAACAGCCTGGGACAGGGAGTCCAGGTGGAAACCGTTTCCGGGCAAACCGGGAACTGGGCAGTCCTGAAAGGAAATAAAATAACCCTGCGGAATAAACTGCAGTTGCCGGGTAACTTCCTGTTCAGCCTGGAAGTGGCGGTTCCCCAAAATTTTACCTGGGGGGCTAAAAGGCTGGTGATAAAACTGGGCACCGATAAATCATCCCTGCTGGTAAATATGAAGCCGGGTTTTGATGGCAATCCCGGTTTCCTGTTCACCGGGCCTGATCAGTATGGTTCAGACATTCTCACAAGTTCAAGAGCACCTGAAGTTCCCGTCCCCGGCTTTTCCAATAACAAGCCCTTTAATAAATTCCTCCTGCAGATCCGCAAAAACGGCCGCTCGCTGGAACTCCTCATCAACCAGCAACAGGCCCTGCTGATCAATGACGCCTTTGTTGTTCCGGATGCGGGTATCCGGGGAATAGAAATCTCCCATTCCCGCAGCGACAGCGAAACCGAAAAATACTATATCAGCCATATCAAAATCGAGAAAAAATAATATGAAACTCATCCTCTTCCTGTCCTTGCTCCTGCCGGCCATGCCTGCCCTCACGCAAAGTTGTAATGAGGCCCTGTTGCTGCAAAAAACCGGAACCTGGAAAAAGGGCATGCCCGGTTCGAGGGGAGGAACAGTTGCTGAGATTCAAAAAGAAAAAAAGACATTGGAAGCTATCCACAACATGGTAAAATCAGGATACACACCTATGGGACTGGAAGCCGGCTACCAGGAGGCCTTCCTCGCTGCTGACCCGGCCACCCCGGTAAACGGTTATTATTACAGCATCATTCCCCTGAATTATTACTGCGATGGCTATGCCCTTAAAACTGCACACGAGTCATCCTCCTGGTTCCAGGTTGCGGCTAATTTTTTTGATGCGGAAATTTTCTCAACCCCGGACCTGTCCCAACTCAGTTCAGGCACGGGTTATCACTATATCCGGGATCTACCGGCAGAAAAAGAGGGCATTTTCATCTTTCCTGAAACTGATGCGTCTCTTGGTTTTGGCCTGAAAGGAAAAACATACCGGTGGCTGGTCACGTATGATAAACAACTTCCTTTCTCATTGGTAACCCGGAAGGAATTCCTCGAAACAAGAAAAAAGATACTGGCCAATTCGCAGGTACAGACAGCGGCGGGGATAAAGGATCTGCTTAGTCAAAAAGAGATTGAGAAAAAATTTAAGGAGACCGAATACAAGAGTGCCCCTGAAAAACTAAATAAATACCTGCGAATGGACTATGGGGTAATAAAAGAAAGATACGAAAAACAGCAGGCTGACCTGGCCAAAAACTATGCACCCGCTTTTGCCAAAATTGAAGCAGCCCTGCAAGCCCCGGCAGCAGAAATGGCCCAACCGGCCATTGTTAAAAGCGATCCGCATGACCCGCTCTCCTACCTGTTCACGGACGATTCGGATCCTTTCGGTGAAGTACTGATCAAACCCAACCCGGGCTATTTTAATAAAAAATTGCCCCGGTCATACCCGCAGTTCTTCCTCATCACGCTGACAGGAAATCAAAAAGAGCCCGTTGCCGCTAAGTTCATCGCCGGTATACAGCAAGCTCTTCTTTTTCCGGCTTTGAAAGCTATGCTGGGAAAAGCCCCGGGTAATTCCGCTGTTCAAACCGGGACTTCAGCCAAATCGCTAATACCCTGATCGTTGCATCTGCAAAACAGGCCAGGCGGGGAAACCTGTCTGCAGCCTGGCATAATTCCCTGTTTTACGGGAGGGCGGCTAGGCTGAACAGGACTATTTTTATCAGGAATTCATAAAACCAGCATGAAAAAACTAATTCTTCTCAGCTTGCTTTGGTTCCAGGTTTTGCTCCTCTTTGCCCAGCAGGAGACTTTTGATATTATCACGTACACGCTACCCCAGGACCCGGCTGGGGGCAGGTGGAAGAAAGAGATAACGGGAAATATCACCAGTTTCACGGTTATTAATAAAAAAACCAATAGCTGGTGCCGGATTGGCATTATAAAAAGCACCCGCAGCAAGGGCAGTATTGAACAGGATTTTGACAGCGAATGGGAGGGATTGATCATCAAAAACTATAACCCGCCTGGTGCGCCACAGGTAAATGAAACACAGGAAGCAGACGGCTGGAAAATTAAAGCGGGTGCCGCTGCGTTTACGTTCAATAACGGTGATGCGATGGCCATGCTGACTACCATGAGCGGGTTTAACCGATGTGCGAGTATTGTTGCCACCACCAACAGCCAGGAATTTATAAAAGATATTGAGGCCTTACTTGCATCTGTCCGATTAACCAAACCAGAACCGGGTACGGCAGTCATTGACGACACGAATCCTGTTATCGGCACCTGGGGGAAAAAAGGAAGTGTCAACCCCTCCTATCATGACGCATACGCCACTTCCATTGCCGGTTATTCCACCGATCAATACACATTTAACGCGAATGGCACTTATCATTTTGTGTCCAAAACCTTCGGCATGTCATACCCGAAGATATTATTGGTAAAAGAAAATGGCAGGTACGAGATCAGTGGCACGGCCATTACGATCATCCCGCAAAATTCTGTACTGGAAGCATGGAGTAAGAAGGACAGTACAGATAATCTGGGCAGGCCCGCCGGTGGCGACAAATGGGGGAAGCTTTTATCCATTCAAAAAAGAAAGCTGGAAAAAATAACCTACCAGTTTACTAAACATTATTTTCCCGGCATACAAACCTGGAACCTTGTATTACAGGCTGCCGTAACAACAGAAAGAGATGGACCTCATAGCAGCAATACCACATTCAGTAACGCCTGGTACTACAGCCCCATCTCTCCCAATAACCCGCTGATTGAATTACCCAATGGGCAAAAAATAACCACAGAAGAAATTCAAAAGGAACCGGCACCGCAAGCAGCAATGAATAACAGCCCGGCTCCCCTGGGTACCTGGCTGAGCAGCGAAAGCGACAATTCAGCCTGGAGGGTAAATAATGGGGTAATGAGCAGCATTTCCCGGCAATACACATTTAACAAGGACGGCACCTATTTATTTTACTCCAAAACCTATGACCCCCTGGTGGAGAATATGCTGCTGGGCCGGGAATCGGGAACCTATAAAATCATCGCAGACCATATTTCGCTTTACCCGGTGAAAAGCACGCTGGAATCCTGGAGCAAAAAAAATGGCGGGGATGAGTGGGGCAAAAAAATAAATTCACAAACCCAGCCACCCGAAAAGGTCACCTATACGTTCACTAAAAAATATGCTGAAATAATGTCCCGCTGGGAACTCGTCCTCCAGACCCAAAACGAAACAAAAAGGGACGGGCACTTCAGCAGCAATGACGTGTTCACAAACGCTTACTATTACAGCGCTGTTTCAGTTAACAATAAAGCGATCGTTTTGCCGGATTAACGCAGTAACTCCTGTTCATACAAAACACTACACAATGAAGAAAATATATTGTATCCTGCTGGTCATTTTTGCTGTTACAAATTTACCAGCCCAAAAACAAAGCTATGACCTGGCCACTTATGTTGCGCCAGCCGGCTTCACCAAACAGGCGGGGGAAAAATCCATACAATACACCCAGGAGGACAAAGCCAAAGGTGCCTATTGTATCATCACTCTTTTCAAGACGCTTCCCGGTACCGGGCAGTCAAAACCGGATTTTGATGCCGCCTGGGAATCCCTCGTCAGGGAAACTCTTACCCTTTCCGTATCGCCGGTCATGCAGGATAGCGCCTCGGAAAATGGATGGGTGGCGCAAAGCGGTTATTCCACTTTCGAAAGCGAAGGGAATAAAGGAATCGTATTATTAGTGACGATGAGCGGTTTTCAGAAACTGGTCCCGGTGCTGATCCTGACCAATACCGATGAATATGAACCGGTAATTACGTCTTTTCTCGAATCAATCGACCTGGACAAGCCCATGGCCGAAGAAGTCAATCCCGGTATACCGGAGAAAGAAGCCCCGGTACATACCAATACCGCCCCGGTCAAATCCGGCTTTGCATTTACCCGGACTGAATTTGACGATGGCTGGGTCAGCACGGTACAGGAAGACTGGGTGGATGTCAGGAAGGGGGATGTGAAAATTTTAGTGCATTACGCCAATGGGAATATTAAACCGGCCAATACCGATGTGGATGTAATGTGTGCAGCCGCCTGGAATGCCCTGGTGGCCCCCCGGTACAGCAACATACAAAATTATAAGATCACGCCCGGTGTGCTGGACTATGAGCGGCCCTATTATGCGGAAGCAGGCTTAACCGATAACGAAACCGGCAAAACCGTGTTCGTGGCCCTCTTCCGGAAGGGCAATACCAGCTGGATGGAATTTGTTTGTCCTGACCGGAATACTTTTATTCAGCAATTCGGGCTGGACGTCACCACCATAACCTATAATGTGGAAAGCAATATATGGGATAAGCTGGTGCGCATGAATAACTATAACAAGTTTGCTATTGCCGCCACCGACTTTAAAGGAAAATGGTCGGACCATTTCGCCAGCAATACCTATTATACCAATATATATACCGGGATGAGCGCCGGGATGAGCACTTATACCTCTTCCCAATCCTTCGAATTCGGCGCGGGACAAAGCTATAAATGGCAGTTAGTCATGGCCAATTCCTACGGTGGCAACACCCGTTTTGCCCAGGGAAAGGGTGCCGGGAAATTCACCGTACTGAATAACTGGCAGATCCGCTTCTCCGAAATGGAAGGAAAACCCAAGACCTATGATGCTTATTTCACCGCGGTAAAAGGAGGCAGGGTTTTATGGATGAATGATGCCCAATACCCGGGGTCAGGGATTTATACCGGTTTTGCACGTTCAAACTAATGATGGATGGATGGCTTTTAAAAGAATGCTGATTAGTATTGAGCTATAAGCTATCAGCTATTAGCTTTTAGGTACGAGAACGCGGTTTTAACAATGCAGGTTTTATTGTACAACATTTAAACTATAGATTATGCGCAAGATCATTTTACTGGTGTTACTCCTCCCGGTGCTTATATCCGCCACTGCCCAGGATATGTTTATTAAACTGACCGATCCGGCCGGCAAACAAATTTCCGGCGATGTGGTGGTCCGGGCTTATGAAAAATGGATGCGGGCGACCAGCCTTACACCCGGTGGGAAGAACAATACACAGCTTAGCTTTACCATGGATATCACCGGCGCTTCCGCCGAACTTAAAAAAGCCATGGTTAGCGGCTCATTCCTGTTAAACGGCCAGGTTGCGGTGGTGAAGCCCGGGCCCGGCAAGCCCATCATCCAGTATACAATCAGCCTGGAAAAAATGAAGGTAACTACCTGCTCCGAATCCATGGGCTGCAACGGCGCTATGAATACCGTCGTCAGCATTACTGCGACCAGGATCGGCTGGACCTATTACCAGCAGGACAGAACCGGGGCCCAGGTGATATCGAATAAGTACGGATATGATGCCGAAACCGGCGGCCAATGGACTAATTTTTAATTTTGTATCTTCAAAAAAAACAGCATGAAAAAAATACTCGCCCTGATCAGCCCCCTGCTCATTTTTACCGGGGTAAAAGCACAGAACAACCCGCAGGTAAAAAAAGAAACCGCTAAACCTGAAATCCTGAACCCCGCTACGGGCAGGGCCGAAGACACGCTGAAGGCCGGTATCATCAAACAATCCAATGGCACGCTTAAGAATACGGTAAAAGAAGGAAAATGGACAAACCCGGCGGCCATGAAGGAAGGAAAACTGATCAAAGACGTGAACATGAAAGAGGGAAAGCTGGTCAAGGATGCCAATATGAAAGAAGGGAAACTGATCAAGGATGCCAGCATGAAAGAAGGGAAATTGATCAAAGACGCCAACCTGAAAGATGCCAAACTAATTAAGGACGCCGGCATGAAGGAAGGGAAACTGACTGAAAAAGTCATTTTAAAAAAATAAATGACTTCTTTATTTCAAAAGAGAATTACGCGGCCGGAGGGAATTGAAATAAAAGAAAGCCCGGTTCACGGGCAGGGAGTTTTTGCCCGTAAAAATTTTAAACCGGGTGCTGTTATTGAAACGGCCCCGGTTATTTTGTTAACCAAAGCGGACAAGGAACTCCTGCAACCCACCCGCCTGTACCATTATTATTTTCTGCTGAATACTGAAACAACTCCTGCCGCCCTGGGACTGGGTTTCAGTTCCCTGTATAACCATTCGTACAAGGCCAATGCGGTCTACACGGTTTCCCTCGAAAGGAGCTGTCTTACAATCAGGGCCTGTAAAGCCATCCGGGCCGGGGAAGAGATCACCCTCAATTACAATGGCCTTCCGGAAGACCCAAACCCTGTTTACTTCCCGCCCGATTCACCATGAGCAAGTCGCTTTATATAAAAAAGGTAAAAGGCAAAGGGCGCGGTGTATTCAGTCGCCGGTTGATCTGTAAAGACGAAATAGTGGAGACCTGCCCGCTCATTGTACTCCCGGGAGAGGATCATGAACCCGCCATTTCCTCCCGGTTAGCCGATTACTTTTTCAATTTCAATAAAGAAGAGGGAACCCTGGCCCTGGTGCTGGGATTCGGCTCCCTGTATAACCATGCCGTTAATCCCAATGCGGTCTACGAACTGGACCGGGAAACCAAAACCATGACCTATTATGCCCTCGAAGATATTCCGGCGGGCACAGAGATCTGCATCAATTACTCCGGCGAGCCTGGCAAAGAGTACAAAGAATGGTTCGATGTCCGTAATATTGATTTCAAAGGCAGTTAATCCATCCCGGATCCTTTCCAGGAATTCCCCTTTTTAAGGGATGCCAGTCCCCGGCTGCTTGACTACATTTATCCTACAAATGATGGTTATGCGACATTCTTTTCTTTGGGGCCTGCTCCCTGTTTCCCTCGTCTTTTTATCCTGTAAAACGGTACCGGTAACCGGGCGAAAACAGCTCAACCTTGTTCCCAACAGCCTGATCACTACGATGTCCTTCTCCGCCTATGACTCGGTCGTCAGAGTGAGTCCCACCCTGGGCGCCTATGACGAAAGGGCGCAAATGGTAACACGGGTGGGTTCAAAAATTCAGCTGGCAGTGGAAACATACATGCAGCAGAACAATATGAGCAAAGAACTGAAAAATTTCAAATGGGAATTCAATACAATCAATGAGAATATCATAAATGCCTGGTGCATGCCCGGCGGCAAAGTCGTGGTCTATACCGGCCTCTTACCGGTAACGCAAAACGAAACAGCGCTGGCTGTCGTAATGGGACATGAGATCGCCCATGCCATAGCCAGGCATGGCAACGAGCGGATGAGTGAAAGCCTGCTGATCAACCTGGGCGGATTGGTACTCGAAGAAGCGTTGAAGAATAAAAAACAGGAAACCCAGTTTCTTTTCCTCGGATTGTACATGATCGGCTCCAACCTGGCCCTTGCATTGCCCAATAGCCGTATGCAGGAAAGCGAGGCGGATAAACTGGGACTGATCTTCATGAGCATGGCTGGCTATGATCCGGCCGAAGCCATCCCCTTCTGGCAACGCATGGCATCAGTAAATAAGAACAAAACGCCGGAGTTTTTATCCACCCATCCCAGCGATGAGACCCGGATTAGAAAACTGTCCGCCCTGGTTCCGGAAATTAAGTCAGCTTACTATAAACCATAGTCGCCGTTATGAAAAAAAGTTCACTCAGCATTATTACAGTTTTTACTGTCCTGCTCCTGGCCGGCCAGGAAAATCCGGGGCCGCGTTTCAAAACAAAGATCGATACCGCAAAGCTGGCCGCACCTGTCAGGCTGAAAAATATATATAACGCGCCCGGTAATCTTTCTAATCTCATCAATGCAAGGACCTGTACCGACCTCCCTCCTGTCAGCAGCCGTCCCCTGCCTCCCCGGGCGGCCACGAATGCAGCGACCTATATTAAAATTGATGCAAACGGGAATATCGCGGCGGTGGCCGTTTCCCGTCAGCCCCTCGCTACATACACAGAAAAAATGTGGGAACCGGGTGAAGTGATCACGGTTGGCTTTAACATTTCAGGAGGCAGTCTTGACCTGATTGAAAAAGTAAAATATTACGCGAAAGAATGGGAGCTCTATGCCAATATCAGGTTTGCCTTCCAGAATAATTCAAATGGAATGATCCGGGTCGGGTTTCAGCCCGGGGGCTCCGCTTCATTGATCGGCAGGGATGCCTTACTGGCCCCGGCCAACCAGACCACCATGAATTTCGGCTGGCTGGCAACCACTTCGGATGCCAGTCAGATCCGACAGGTAATATTGCACGAATTCGGTCATGCGCTGGGTTTTATTCACGAGCACCAGAGTACCGGTACGGCCATTCCCTGGGACCGGGAGAAAGTATATACCTACTATGCACAACCACCCAACAACTGGAGCCGGGCCCAGGTAGATCAGAATATATTTAATAAATTTTCCTATACCTCCACTAATTATTCTTCATTCGACCCGTATTCGATCATGCTCTACCCGGTGCCGGCAGAGCTAACCACGGACGGCAGCCATATTGACTGGAACGGGCAGCTTTCAGCAGTCGATAAACAGTATGCGGCGCTCTACTACCCTTTCCCGGCCCTGCCGCCCCCTGCCAGGGGTACATTAAAAACCGGGGATGATTGTGATGAGATCGGGTTTACGGTTGAATATGGGGTTGCCCCCCGGGATAAAGTGGAATTTTATTTTGAACTGGGCCAGCAAAACGGGAAAGCCGTAACCTGGTGGAAACAAATCGGCATTCCCCTGAAAAATAATAATCAGTCCCTGCTGGAAATTCAGAATCATTCCCTGATCGTTTCCGAAAATAAAACCAGCGCATCGGTACAATTAACAGCCGACCAGCTCGATAAATACAGGGGAATCAGTTTTGCCAAAGCAAAAGCCCTCGGCATTCACACGCCGCTCTCCTATACCTGGAATGTACTGCCCGCCATCAGCGGGGGTTGCCGGGTCAGGCTCAGCTGGAAAAAAGACAGTTGCCTGTAAGCGCTGCAGAACCATTAACTATTCTTTCTTTACAATATCTTCGCAGTGATATGGAGAAATTCAAGTCACTGCGGATCGTTTTTATGGGAACCCCCGAATTTGCGGTAGCCAGCCTCGATGCATTGGTTAAAGCCGGCTGCACGATTGCCGGGGTAATTACTGCACCGGACAAACCGGCCGGCCGCGGGCTGCAACTGCAGCAAAGCGCGGTAAAAAAATATGCAGCAAAGCAGGGACTGAATGTGTTTCAACCCGTCAAATTGAAAGACCCGGTATTCCTGGAACAATTAAGAAGCCTGAAAGCCGACCTGCAGATCGTAGTGGCTTTCCGGATGCTCCCGGAAATCGTCTGGAATATGCCGCCGATGGGCTCGGTAAACCTCCATGGAAGCCTGCTTCCCCAATACCGCGGCGCCGCCCCCATCAACTGGGCCGTGATCAACGGCGAAACCGAAACCGGTGTAACCACTTTTAAACTGAAGCAGGAAATTGATACCGGCGATATCCTCCTGCAGGAACGTCTTCCCATCAGGGAAAACGATACGGCGGCAACTATACATGACCGGATGAAAGAGATCGGGGCCGCATTGCTTGTAAAAACCGTTAAAGGCCTGGCAGATGGCACCCTGGCTGAAACGCCGCAACCGGTTACTCCTCACCTGAAGTTGAAGCAGGCCCCCAAAATACATACAGATACCTGCCGGATCAACTGGAGCCGGCCCGTGAATACGGTTTACAACCTGATCCGCGGCCTGAGCCCCTACCCCGGGGCCTTCACGATCCTGAATGAAAAAATGCTCAAGATATTCCGTGCTGAAAAAGAAATTGGGTTCCCCTCTGTTACAGAAGGTGATTATGAAACCGATGGTAAAACATTCCTGAAATTTGCCTGCGAAGACGGGTATATCCGCCTGCTCGAAATACAACTCGAGGGGAAAAAGAAAATGGAAATAACCGAGTTCCTGCGCGGATACCGGTTCAACGGGAATCAGTAATTGATCCGGAGAATAAATTTATCAGTATCGCTGATTTGTAAAACAGCGGCAGCGGCATTACTGATCCGGATCGTGTATCCTTCATTTTGCCGGATCCCGTTCATTTCTCCCAATACTTTTGCATAAACAGTTTTATTATTGGAAGGATTCGTGATCCTGATAATCGTGCCCGGAGCAGCCGCATCGATCAGCAGGTAATATTTTTCATCCTGCCAGCCGCTGGTGGTTTTGAATATACCAGCCGTTACTGTTTCATCTTTTGAAACAGGCGATTTTTTTACCTGCTGCTCAAAATAGGTTTTAAAGAAACCCTGCCCGCTGGCTGATACCGGCGCCGGCACAACAGGAGCAACGGGTTTTTCCTCTTCCTTCAAAACGGGTTTATCTTCGGGCTTATCCGCTGGTTGTATTGCGGGTTGTACCGCCGGCTTGTCCGCGATTTTTTCAATCCTTTTTTCCCCGGCCCCGGGTTCCGTATCTTTTATCTTTTCTTCTTTTACCAGTTCCGTCGCCACCGTTTGTTTGGGTTTCAGGGTTACAGATGGCATTTCCTTGCTCAGCAGGAAACCGATGACCAATTTGCTGTCCTTTTTCACCTCTTCACCGGAAAGATTATTCCAGGCCCTGAGACTGGACACCGGCACCTGGTTATTGGCCTTACTTACTGCAGCAAGGCTGGTGGCGGCGGCGGGTTTGTAATAGACAGGGGTACCGCTGTTTCCTTTCTGGGTAAAATTGGTATCGGTAAGAGGGATCCGCAAACGCTGATCGATCAGAAGTCCTTTGCCAAGGTCGAGTTTATTATATGCGGCAATATGTTTGGGATGTACATTGTAAAGGCGGCCTACAGAAAAAAAGCTCTCTTTGGGGATCACTTTATGTTCAAGATATAATCCCTTCTCACCGGACTTTACCAGCAGGTCTGCTTTCTGAGCCACCCCGGGTAAACAGGAGAAAACGATCAGCAAAAAAGAAAATACCAGGTTCTTCATACCGCCAATATTTGGCAGCAAAGATGCAGATTTTTTAGCGTTTCCGTTGTTAAATATCCTTTAGTATCCGCAGTTCTTTGGGATAGTAATTATTGATCCGCCCGGGTAAAATATTCAGCCAGCCGAGTGGATGCCCTTCGTATAAAGCCAGTGTCCAGCCGGACCGGTGCCCGTTCAATAAAAGATCTTTCCGCTGCAGATAGCGGATCGCTTCTTCTTTTGTCAGTTCCGCCCTGCTAACGACCGGCGATACAACCGTACTCATCGCCAGCGCATGATCCGGCACCAGTTTATCCCTTACCAGTTCTCCCACTTTCAGTCCCGAATAAACAACCCGCATTTTTTCCAGTAATAAAGAAAACAAGGATGCCTGTTCCAATGGCCAGGCATACACTGTTTGCTGGTTCCGGATAAACAGCTTCCCTTCTGTAGGCAGCCACCGGCCGGTGATTTCTTTTTCCTGCTTCGTGAGTGCCAAAGGATGTTTCTTTACTTTCAACGGGGGCTCGTGGCCTCCCTCTTTTTTCCGGTAACAGGCAATGAAAAACCCTTCCCCCTTTACTTTATCCGGCCAGAAACGGTACCCTTTACCACCCATGGCAGCAACCGTCTCCCGGATTCCCCAATGCGGATCAGCGTGAAGTGAACAGGGATCTGCCTCAAGATGCCGGCTGATCCAGTCCATCAGCTGTTCATCTTCTTCTTCCGAATAAGAGCAGGTGGAATAAACCAGGATGCCCCCTTTCTTCAGGGCCGGCCATACATCCGCAAGGATCCGCTGCTGCCGCTGTGCACAAAGCTGAACATGATCCGGACTCCATTCCCGGATAGCGTCGGGATCACGGCGGAACAACCCGCTGCCGCTGCAGGGCGCATCCACTACGATCACATCAAAAAAATCTTCCAGCCGGGAAAAATCCTTCGGATCATTATTGGTCACCACTACATTCTCCGCTCCCCATTTAATGATATTATCCCTGAGTACATGGGCCCTTGAACGGATCACTTCATTGCTCAGCAGCAGGCTGTCCTTTGTGATCAGTGACTGGATATGCGTGGACTTGCCTCCCGGCGCCGCACAGAGGTCCAATACTTTTAAAGGACCGGAAAGGTCGAGGGTCTGTTTCAATGCCTGTTCAAGGAACATCGACGAAGCTTCCTGCACATAATAACAACCGGCATGAAACAGCGGGTCGAATGTAAAAGAGGGCCTTTCTGGGAGGTAATATCCCTGTTCCGCCCAGGGCACCGGCTGGCACTCACCCAGTGGAATTCCGGCAACTTCAGAAACGGGTTTTAGCAGGTTGATGCGCAATGAAGTAACCTGCTCACCGGAAAGATGAACCTGTTCAAAAGCCTCCTTATCGAAACTGCGGATCGCAGTTAATGACTGTATTAGTTCCGCGGGTAATAACACCCCGCAAAACTAATACCTTTCAGACATTAGTTTTGCAGTGATTATTCCCGGTATTATACCGACAGACATTAGTACCGGCCGATCCATGTAATTTTAATGTCTCGTCGGTATAACTTATGTTATGCTATGTTTAAAATGCCACTTTACAACCCGCAGCCCGTAGCTCAAACCTCATGACTAATCAAAGACCCCATCCTCCTATTTCAGCAGCCCAACTGCCGTCTTCACCTGGATTGTATAAGCCTGCAGGGTAGCCGCTATTCTTTCAATATTTTCCTGGGCTTCTTTCCAGTATCGTTGTTCCACCGCTTCCCGGATCCCGGGCAGGGTCTTTACCCCATAACCGGTATAAAAACCGGGCGCATATACCTGGTGCCGGTACCAGGGCCGCCTGGGCAGGCCATCCGGCTGCAATAAACTTCTTTCTGCCTTATACAGAACAGCATTCAGCAAAGCCTGCTTATCCGCCGGTAACCCGGGGGCGTTGCCATATAATTGCTGGAATTCTTCACTGGCATTCTTCAAACTCACCAGCGCATTTTCCAGGCTGCCCCAGTTGAGAAAAGGAACGGGTTCTTTGGCTGCCGGCGCCAGGTAGGTTTTCCCCGGGTCTCTCGCCAGTTCGAACAATTGATCCTTCGCCATTCTTGTTTCTTCTTCTGTTTCTGTCCTTGTCTTTTCCAATTGTGTTTTTATTTCCGTGGCATAATCATTCACGGTTTTATAAAAACTGCTGAAATCAACCGGTAACACTGCCGCATTGGCCAGGCGGAGCAGGGTCCTGCCGCTGGTTTTGGATAAGGTCACGCCGTATTTAAAACCCGGGTCAATGAAGCGGATGAAATGATCATAGGAGTCATAGACAGAATGATACTGGTCCCCCTCACTCTCCCCGCCAAAGCCCAGGTTCAGGGATGAAATACCCAGGTGCTGCAGGAAGCCGCCCCAGTCACTCCCCGCGCCCAGCGCCCCGAGCTTCAGGTATTTATTTCCCATCAGTTTCGTCCGGTTTGTTTTATCCGCATTCACCACCGTCTGCGCATACTTTCTTTCCTTCAGGGAAACGCCGGTTTCCGGATCGGTTACCTGCTCAATGATCTCGTTGAAAAAGGGTTCAAAAATATGGGAGCCCCCGGCATTGATAAAGCCTCTCCCGTTGCCATCTGTATTGATATAGGCCACGGCCTTTTGTCTTAATTCGGACTGGTGATCTTCGGTCCATTCGGTAGAACCTAACAACGCCGGTTCTTCCCCGTCCCAGGCGCAAAACACCAGTGTGCGTTTGGGTTTGTACCCTTTTTTAACCAGTTCGCCAATGGCGCGGGCAGTTTCCAGTTCAGCAACCATCCCACTGATGGGATCGGCGGCCCCGTTCACCCACCCATCATGGTGATTACCCGCAATCACCCATTCATCCGGGTATTCCGTACCCGGTAATTGGGCAATCACATCGTACAGCGGTTTGATATCCCAGTTAAAGGCCAGTTTCAGGTGAACCTTTACGTTAGATGGACCGGTATGATAGGTGATGGGCAGGGCACCCCGCCAGCCGGCCGGGACCACTTCCCCCTTCAGGGATTGCAGTAAAGGCAACGCGTCCTCCCAGGATATGGGAAGTACCGGTATTTTCATGATGGTGGGCGCCTCGCTGCGGTCCAAACGCTGTGCCTCCTGCGTGGCTCCCCGGTCGGGCGTCAGCGGATCACCGGGATACACCGGCATATCCATTACAGAACCGCGTTGCACCCCATCCCCGGGACGATACCCTCCTTCCGGGTAAGTATCCCCGATCGCATACCCGTCATCCGCCGGATCTGAATAAATAATACAGCCGATGGCCCCGTGCTCGGCCGCCACTTTCGGTTTTATCCCTCTCCAGGAGCCCCCGTATTTGGCAATGACAATTTTCCCCTTCACCTCCACTCCCCTGCGGGCCAGTTCTTCATAATCGGCAGGAACACCCCGGTTCACAAATACCAGTTCCGCCGTAACATCGCCGTCTGCTGAGTATGCATTATACGGAGGCAATTGTTCGGCCAGCTGCCCGGAGGTTTTATCGGCCGCTAACACCGCCTCCTTTAATTTGGGTTTGTAATTTTTATTGCCGGCTATTTCCAGCTGGCGCAGTTTGGGCGTGGGAAACAGCACCTGGTATTCCGCGATCCTGACCTGGTAACCCCACTGACGGAATAAGGCAGCCATATACTCCGCGTTCGCCTTCCCCTGCGGGCTGCCCACATGATGCGGGTGGGAAGTCAGGAAACGCATGTATTCATCCTGAGCGGAGGCTTTGAGCTCGCCATCGAACTGCTTCTCCCAGTCCAGCTGTTTCGCGGCATCGGGTGCCGTAAAACCCATTATTTTTTGTGCCGGCGCGGATAACAGCATACAGCCTGTCAAAACAAATACAAAGACCTTTTTCATATCGTTGGTTTTACTTTTAATAGCGGTGAAATTTTCCGGGTGTATATCCCCTTTCAAAATTCAAAAGCACCGGGCGACCGGTGCTTCTAAAGTATTAAATATCCGGGTATCCTTCCCAAAAAGAAAAGAACATTTTCCGTGGATAGATCCAGGTGGAAAATGTTCCTGTCGTTTACCCGGAAAAGACCGGCTATAAATTCTTGATCTCGGCGATCAGGTCCTGCAGTACTTTCTTGGCATCCCCGAAAAGCATTGAGGTTTTGGGGCGGAAGAACAGTTCATTCTCAATCCCTGCATACCCGGGCTTCATGCTTCGTTTATTCACGATCACATTCCTGGCCAGTTCCACATCCAGTACCGGCATCCCATAGATCGGGGAAGAAGGATCGGTCTTGGCAGCGGGATTCACCACGTCATTGGCTCCCAGGATCAGCACCACATCTGTACTGGCAAACTCATCATTTGCGTGCTCCATTTCCATTAATTTGTCATAGGATACATCGGCTTCAGCTAACAGCACGTTCATATGACCGGGCATCCGTCCGGCCACGGGGTGGATCGCATATTTCACTTCCACGCCTTTTCCTTCCAGTAATTTTTCCAGTTCATGACAGGCATGCTGGGCCTGCGCCACGGCCAGCCCGTAACCGGGGACAATAAATACTTTATTTGCATACGCCATCACCACCGCTGTATCGCTCAGGGTGATCTCCCTGACGGTTCCCTGTTGCTTCGCACCGCCCGCACCGGCTTTATGCCCGCCTCCAAAGGAACCGATCAGCACATTAGTCAGCGAGCGGTTCATCGCCTTACACATCAGGATGGTGAGTAAAGTACCCGCGGCACCCACGAGGATACCGCCGGTCAGCATGGCTTTGTTATCATATAAGAAACCGCCGCAGGCCGCTGCCACACCGGTAAAGGAGTTCAGCAAAGAGATCACGACCGGCATATCGGCGCCGCCAATCGGCATCACAAAGAGAATTCCATAGATAAAAGCGAAGAACCCGATCAGGATAAAGGGAAGGTAAATATTCCCGATATCAGAACGGTAGGCCAGCACAGCGGAGACCAGTACCAGGGCCAGCACAATCATATTGACAATATGCTGCCCCTTAAATGAAAAATCTTTTACCCGGCCATTTAATTTACCCCAGGCGATGATACTGCCGGTATAGGAAATCGTACCGATGATCGCACCGGCCACGATCGTGATATAGAAACCCACCGGCACCAGGTCATGAAAGGGTGTGTCCGGGGATCCCTGGTGATTGCGGTAAATATGATAGAATTCCGCGGCGGAGATCAGGGCCGCACAGGCGCCTCCCATCCCGTTGAACAAACTGACCATTTCCGGCATGGCGGTCATCTTCACTTTTTTTGCGGCGTAGGTTCCGGTAATGGCCCCGATCAGGATGCCTCCGAAGATCCACCCGTAATTATGCAGTTTATGTCCATCACTGTCTGTGTACAGGAAGATGGTGCCGAGGATCGCAATCGTCATACCGGCGGCGGCCACCAGGTTGCCGTTCCGGGCCGTAGCCGGGTTCGACAACATTTTTAATCCCAAAATAAAAGTCACCGAAGCGATCAGGTAACAAAGCGTAAGTATATTGAGTTCCATAATTGATTCGTATTACTTTTTCTTCTTCTTAAACATTTCCAGCATCCGGTCGGTCACTACAAAGCCACCCACCACGTTCAGCGTACCCAGGATCACCGCCAGAAATCCCAGCGCCAGGGCGAGGTAATTATCGCTTTCCGCTTTGCCCATAACGATGATGGCACCGATGATCACCACCCCGTGTATGGCATTGGCGCCACTCATCAGCGGTGTATGCAGTACACTCGGTACATGACCAATGACCTCGATGCCCACAAAGATCATCAGGACGACAATGTAAATGATCTGCTGGTTAACAGTAATCCAGTTCAATAAAGAGTCCATATTATTATTTTATACGTTCGTGGGTGATTTGCCCGTTATGCGTGATACAACAACCTTTTACCAGGTCATCATCCCAGTTCAGGTTCAGCGCCGCTTCTTTCGTTATGATCAGTTGCAGGAAATTCAGCACGTTCTTGCCATACAGTTTACTGGCATCCGAAGGCATGGTGGACTGCAGGGAAGAATTCCCGATAATGCTGACGCCCCCGTGCACCACGGTCTCATTGTTCTTTGTCAGTGGGGTATTGCCACCGGTGGCCGCTGCCAGGTCAATGATCACGGACCCGTTCCGCATCGCATTGATCATTTCTTCCGTGATCAGGATGGGCGCTTTCTTACCCGGGATCTGCGCCGTGGTAATGATTATATCTGCCTTAGCCGCGGATTCTGCAATTTTTGCTTTTTGCTTTTGCATAAATTCTTCGGACTGCTCAACCGCATAGCCACCGGCCTTACTGGCATCCGCGGCCCCTTCCACTTCAATGAATTTAGCGCCCAGGCTCATCACTTCTTCTTTTACTGCAGGGCGGGTGTCGAAGACTTCCACCATCGCGCCAAGTCGCCTGGACGTGGCAATCGCCTGTAAGCCGGCCACACCGGCGCCGAGGATCAGCACTTTAGCAGGGGCAATACTTCCGGCAGCCGTCATAAACATGGGAAAATACCGGCCGTAGGCATTAGCGGCCGTTAATACCGCTTTGTACCCGGCAATATTGGCCTGTGAACTCAGTACATCCATTGCCTGCGCCCGGGTGGTACGCGGCAGCATATCAAGTGAAAAAGTAGTCAGGCCCCCGGCAGCCCAGCTTTGCATTTGTGCAACATTGAACAAAGGCTGGTAAACACCAATAAGCACTTTCCCCGAAAGACCGCTTATTTCAGCAACTGCAGGCTGGTGAATGCTGAGGAGTAAGTCTGCCGATTTTAGTACGTCCGCCCGGCTTTTAATCACCGCCCCGGCTTTCTCATAATCCGCGTCACTGCAAAACGCTTTCTCACCGGCGCCGGTTTCTGTAATTACTGAAATTCCTTTTTTGGTAAGGGTGGCCACCGCTTCTGCCAGCAAAGAGACTCTTGTTTCATGGGCAGGTTCTTTCAATAAGCCAATCATCATAAATAGATCTTGTTAAGATAGAAAATTGAATTTTCTGTAGCCGTGAAGGTATTGATTTTCCCGGGAGCCGCACATACATTCGTATTGATTTTATTCACCTGCGGGCCTGTTATTGGTCAGGCTCAGTACCTGATTTCAAAAGATTGTTTTTCCCGGAATTCCCTTCGGAATACCACGATACCAATGAAGAAAAGATCGATGCTGCACCTCACGGCCGGATGGCTTTTTATAACAGTCCATGCTTTTTCCATTTCCGGGCTCCAGTGAATATCATCAAATATGAAAATGCTGTCATTTGTCGCATGCGGGAGCAACGCCTCAAAATACCGAAGGGTCGGTTCCATCCGGTGATTGCCATCTACAAAGGCCAGGTCAACCGCGACTGTTGATTCCAGCAGCGGCGGTAATCTCTTGTCAAAATTCCCTTCAATCAGCTCAATATGGCTGAGCCCCAACCCGGAAAAATGCTGCCGGGCCAGGCCAGCGATCTCGCTGGACCCTTCCAGGGTGATTACCCTCGCCGGGGGATTGGCCAGGCCCAGGTAAGAGGTAGTAATACCGAGCGAGGTCCCGAGTTCCAGGATAACAGCGGGTTTATAATGTCGCACCATCCTGTATAATAACTGCCCGTATTTACGGGGCTTGGCAGCATGCCGGGCAATGGAACTCACTTTTCGCGAACCCATTTGCTTGTAAACCGACCCTGCACCGAAATCCTCCACCTGTATGCTGCGCTTATCCCGGCGGAGTTCTTTTCGCAAAGCCTCCACCCGGCTATAATCCTCATACGGGTTTTTATCATTCAGCACCCGGGTAATAAATTCATAGATAAAAGGGGAATGCGTACCATGCCCCCTTCCGTTGGATGCACGAAACCAGTATCGGAGATATCTGAACGCTAATTGGGGAACCGTGTACATGGCCGGATATTTTGATTAGCCCACCCGTTCCCACAACTGGAAGGAATAGTTGTACGCGTTTTTTTCATCTGCTTCATAAAGCTGCTGGCTAAGGAGTTTCCATTGCCGGGGATCAAGGGCCGGGAAAAATGTATCTGCTTCCGGGCTGGTTTCCACCCGGGTCAGGTAGATCCTTTTTGCCTGTTCGAAATAAGCACGGTAGATCTCCCCGCCCCCGATCACCATCACTTCCTTTGCATCGGTCCGGTCAGCGGCCAATAAGGCCTCCTCAATGGATTTTACCACCTCGGTTTCCTTCGCGGTCCATCCCTCCTGCCGGCTAATGACAATATTTTTCCGGCCCGGCAATGCCTTACCCAGTGATTCAAATGTCTTGCGGCCCATGATCACCGGCATGCCCCAGGTGATGTTTTTGAAATGCTTCATGTCATTGGGTAAATGCCAGGGCATAATCCCCTCTTTACCGATGGCATTATTCGTGGCGGCCGCTACGATAAGTGAAATGATCATTGTATGGTTCTTATTAATCAGGAAAGCTTCCTGGCTCAGACAGCCACCGGCGCTTTTATCGCCGGGTGCGACTGGTAATTTTCCAGGGTGAAATCAGTAAAGTCAAACCCAAAAATGTCTTTTACCGCGGGATTCAGCTTCATCTGCGGCAGCGGGTAAGGCGTCCTGCTCAATTGCAGTTTCACCTGCTCCATATGATTATTATAAATATGCACATCCCCGAAAGTATGTACAAAATCACCCGGCTGCAGGTCGCATACCTGGGCCAGCATCAGGGTTAATAATGCATAAGAAGCGATATTAAATGGAACGCCCAGGAATACATCGGCGCTCCGCTGGTATAACTGGCAACTGAGCCTCCCATTCGCCACGTAAAACTGGAACATCGTATGACAGGGCATCAGGGCCATCTCCGGCAGATCTGCCACATTCCAGGCGTTAACGATCAGGCGGCGGCTGTCCGGATTCTTTTTTAGCTGGGTGACCAGTTCGGTAATCTGGTCAATGACTTTCCCGTCTTTCCCTTCCCAGCTTCTCCATTGTTTTCCATATACGGGTCCCAGTTCACCATTGGCATCCGCCCATTCATTCCAGATGGATACCCCGTGTTCCTTCAGGTAGGCGATATTGGTCTCCCCTTTCAGGAACCAGAGGAGCTCATAGATGATACTCTTCAGGTGAACTTTCTTGGTGGTGACAAGGGGAAATCCCTTTTGCAGGTCAAAGCGCATCTGGTATCCGAACACACTTTTTGTACCGGTGCCGGTCCGGTCCGTTTTCTCTGTTCCCTGCTCCAGTATATACCGTAACAACTGCTGGTATGCTTCCATGACCGCAAGTTAGGAAGAAAGGGGTTGCCCTGCCGGCCTGTGGAAAAAAGGAGGATCAGTTTTGCTCCACATCCAGGCTGCCTGACAACAGGCCCTCCTTTGTTTGTAAAAAGGCAAACCGGACGATTTTCCCATTGCATTTTACTGGCTGCACGATCCAGTATCCTTCTGATTCGGTATCGGCAGCCAGTGTACCAAATGTATATTCCGGGCAATCCTGCAGGTTTTGTTTTATTTCAGCCATGCGGCTGGCCGCGGCTGCCCTTTCCCCGGGATCGCTCATGTTCAGCGCCGCTTTCCAGTCCCGGGTGATATCCGGTCCATGGTAAACCATTCTTTTCCCGACGGCCTCAATGCTGTCCTGCAGCGCCAGTTGTACCAGTTCCCTGACCCGCTGTTTTACCGACTCTTTAAAAACCGGTTTTGTCAACTCAATGGCCGACCGGGCCTGGCTGCTGTTGCGCAGGCTGCTGTCTTTCATGGACAGGAAACTTTCTGTATTCGGGATTTCGAGCAACCAGGTCTTGCCGGCCTGCGTTTTCACAATCAGGCTGATATCATCATACAATACACCCTTATAGTCATACAGCAGCACCAGCCCCTGCATGGAGCTCTGCTGAAACGGATTGTACAAAAGGCTCTCTTTAATGATCAGTGAACCCAGGTCAATGGAATCTTTTTTTACACGGTCCCTGATCTTCTCCCAGTTTTTCTTCAGGCGTTTTTTTGAATTTGCCAGGAACTGATCGAGTTCTTTATTGCTCCGCTGCTTCATTTCCTTTCCCAGTGATCTGTAAAACAAAGGGGTTGGAAGATAGGGCTGCAGCAGTCCGAAATTATTGCGTTGAAAAGAAGCGACCACGGCCTTCCCCAATGGGTCGGGCGCCGGGTGGAGCTGTGCGGCAGCACCGAAAAAAACAAGCAGACAGGAGCAGGTAAACAATTGACGCATAATATTTTTTTCCGTTAATATATTCCCTGTATTGCCATCTTTCATACCCTGCTGCGGGTATTTAATCCATTCTCCCGGAGAGATACCATAGATAGATAGTAAAAAAGTAAGCCGGTTCCTTTGACCTGCGGCACAAACCGGGTTGATTCTGGTCAATCCATAAACCAGGTAAAGGCCTTACATTTAAATCATGCAAAACCCAGGGAGATTATATAAGGAATTGGGTAACCTGTTTTACGCGATTGCCGCAGCCGATAAAAAAATAAGACCGGAAGAGCGAAAGACCCTGCACGATGAAATTCTCTTTGCCTGGAAACACCACGAAAATTCAACCGACCGTTTTGGTTCCGACCGGGCCTTCCTGATAGAATTTGAATTTGAAACACTGGAAGAGGAAGCAGCTACAGCCGAAAATGCTTACGAGCTGTTTGAACGGTATTTCAAAGAGAATGAGAAGGAATTTGACAATTCAAGCCGCATCAAAATTTTTAACAGCGCCCGCCATATCGCGGAAAGCGTCCGCAGGATCAATCACGAAGAACTGAATTACCTCGTGAGGCTGAAAGAGCTGCTGAAGATATGATCAGAGCTTACGGCGTTTCAGTTCCTTGTTGATCAGCCCCAGCTCACGCCCTGTTTGTCCCTTAACAGATGTATTTTCCTGCGCCCTGCGCATCAGGTAAGGAATAACATCTTTGATGGGTCCGAACGGAAGGTATTTGCTGACACTGCAACCCGCATGGGCGAGGTTGAACGTGATATTGTCACTCATGCCGTACAACTGGCTCCAGTGAACATAGGGATGGCTCAGCGGAAGTCCTTTTTCCTGCAGGAGCCTGGCCGCATATAAATTACTGTGCTCATTGTGGGACGCCACAACCAACGCCACACGATCGATATGATCAATACAGAATTTCACCCCGGCATCATAATCCCGGTCGGTACTTTCCTTATCGGGTTGAATCGGGGACGGATATCCCTTCTCGGCCGCCCTCCTGCGCTCTCTTTCCATATACGCACCCCTGACCAGTTTGGAACCTAAAATAAAGTTCCGGGCCACGGCTGCCTCATAACTATCCTCGAGGAAGCGCAGGCGGTCGTGTCGGTAATGCTGCAGGGTATTGTAAACGATCGGCTTCTCCTTGTTATATTTTTCCATCATCAGGATGGTCAGCATATCCACCGGGTCCTGTATCCAGGTTTCCTCGGCATCAATCGACACCCCGATGGATTTTGCCCCGGCGGCTTCACAAACACGGTTCACGCGCTGGTGGATCCGGTCCCACTCTTCTCTTTCCTCCACGGGCAGGTCATTCAGCGCTTTCTCAAATCGTTTGTATAAACTGCCTTCATGCCCCTTCATCAGGGTATCAATTTTTTCGAGCAGTGCATGACGGGCAAAACCGGTCAGTTTTACACTCATGAACGGAATATTCGGTTGCGTAGCCGCATAGTTGATCACTTTGATAAACATGTCACTGGCCTGGTTGAAATTTTCCTCCCCCTGTTTTCCCTCGACCCCATAGTCCAGAATAATTTTCACATTGTACTCACCCAGGGTTTTGGCCACCGCCGCAGTTTCTTCCAGGGTTTCCCCGCCCACGAACTGGGAGAAGATCGTATTCCGGATCATACCTTTTACCGGCAAACCCGCATTGATCGACCAGGGGGCCAGCCGCGTACCGATCTTTACCAGCCAGGGTTTTCCCATCATGGTAAACAGGAAATGGGCCTTTTTTAATTGCTTGTCGGTTTTGTATTCAAATGCAACCTGGGTATTATCGAAAGAAATTTCGGGGTATGTTTTTTCCATATGACGATTATATGTCCCCCAAAAATAATCGAAACCCGGTAACTAACCCGTACTAACATTTATGAGTTTCATCAGAACTATTGCTGATTCACAGATTGCAGAACGGTTTCCTGGCTTTCCTCCCGGCAACCCCACCCCGGACCTGAATCAGGGTTACGGGACGGCCCCGTTGATCATTTTACCTGGTATCCCGGCGCCGGCGCGGAAAACGGGTTCGCTCCCTGCCGGATCATTATCTTTGTTTACTCTGTCCGCAACTGAACAAATGTCAAAAAAGAATTATGGAAGCAAAAAAAGCAATGAACAGCCAGACCATTATGACCGAAATCGTATTGCCCAACGATACCAATACCTTTGGTAACCTCATGGGGGGGCGCCTGATGTATTGGATGGATATCGCTGCAGCCCTGTCGGCGCAGAAACATTGCAATGCCCCGGTGGTCACCGCTTCCGTGGATAATATTTCTTTTGAAAACCCGATCAAACTCGGAAACGCGGTGCATATCGAAGCCAAAGTGACCCGGTCCTTCAATACATCCATGGAAATTCACCTGAAAGTATGGGGAGAAGACCTGACCCAGCAATTCCGGTATAAAAGCAATGAGGCCTATTATACTTTTGTGGCCCTGGATCCCAATCGCAAACCCCGCCAGGTACCACCGGTGATCGCGGAAACAGAAGATGAACAAAAGCTTTTTGAAGGAGCCCTGCGCAGAAGACAACTCCGCCTGATCCTCGGGGGAAAAATGAAACCGGATGATGCCGTGGAACTGAAAGCGTTCTTTATCAATAAAGATTGATCACTTGTCCGTGGTTTGCCAGTGATGCTTTCCCATCATCATATACTTTTTACTTTGCTCGATCGCATCCATAAGCTGGGCTAAGATCGTTTCCGTACTGGCCTCGTAATCGATTTCGAGGGGTGGCTTGAATGTTACCGAGAGCAGGGAGCCCTTTTTCTTAAACTTCAGCCCCTTTTTATCAAAGGCTCTCCAGAACCCGCTGATTACAACGGGTATCACCACCGGCTTTACCTGTTTAATGATAAGCGCCGTTCCTTTCCGGCCGGGGGCAAAGGGTTTGGTGGTTCCCTGCGGAAAAGTGATAACCCAGTTTTTCTCCAGCGCCCGGGTGATCTTGCGGGTATCCGATGGGTCCAGCCCTCTCCTGACTTCTTTCCCCTCCGCCCGCCAGGTTCTTTTCACCGTAAGCCCGCCCGCTAACAAAAATAAACGGCTGATCAGGCTGCCTTTCATGGTTTCTTCCGCGGCCACGTAATTAACCCGGGTAAATGGATTGAGCAGGTAATACGGGATACCGAGGCGGTTCATCTTGCCCCATTTCACCGCGCAAAATATCTGCAGGAAGGTAATCACATCTGCGAAATAGGTCTGGTGGTTACTGACAAAAAGCACTTTCTCCCGGGGCAGATCACGCAGGTGCTCGGTCCCGGATATTTTCAGCTTATTGATGATCGCCAGGCCCGGGTAGGTAACAGCGCCCACTATAAAATAGACCAGTTTCCTGACCGGGTTAAAATGCCAGAATCGGTTAAAAATGGCAGCCATGCACTAGTGTTATGATAAGTTTAAAATGTCCTTTAAAAAGTAATCGTGAGCTTTGAGACCTGGAGTTAGCCATTGAACTACCGCTCCGCAACTTACCTCACCATGGCGACAGTGAAAACGGGCTCGTAACTCGTAGCTAATAGGCAACACGTCAAAACATAGTTAACCAGACCATAGTTTCGTATTGTCAAACCTTTCACCGCTGAAATTAAGAAAATGCAGGGAAACAAAAACAAATTCCCGTCAGTCGTATAACAAACCGCATACAGGGAATTGCAGGGAGCTATTATTTAGTGATCTTACCAACAGAAATTTCGTTGGTCACCAGGTCAGTGATACGCAGGTGATAGAGTCCGTGAGAAAGAGCAGCGACCCCGGTTATGGACAATTGGTTCATTCCCCGGTTGACGCTGAATTCCTGCAGTTTCACCTGCCGGCCGCCGTTATCATATATTTCCACACGTATGGAAGTAGCATTGGCGGCTGTATAAGAAAGGGTAATACCGGACTCAAACGGGTTGGGCCAGAACCGGAAACCGTTGACCCGGATCAGGCGGACCGGCACCACATTCGAATACGCATAATTGCCCCTGTTATCTTCGGCCTTGACGCGGTAGTAAACGATACCGGTTGTCACCGGCTGAATATCATCAGCAGCATTGTATTCCGTAAGGATATTCATTGGGCCAGCGGGAAGGGTCGAACCCATATCGGTGAATACAGCGCCATCCAGGCTTCGCTGCGTGATAAATTTCTCCGTATTCATTTCATTCTCCGCCAGCCATTTCAGGTACACGGTATTCTCCTTTAATAAAACAGTCAGTGAAAAATTATGCAGGGGTAAAATGCCTCCCCCTGTATCCACTCTGCATTTAACGGGAATCATCAGCGGGTCCGGGCGGGACAAAACAACGGAACGGCCTGCTCCGCTCGCCTGTGTACCGGCAAGGAATACCATAAGAAGGAACAACCTGCCGGTTAAGGTTAATTGTTGAAAGAAAAGAAACCCGGATCGATACGTGCGCATAATCATGAGTTTGGTACGAATTAGATATACCCCCGGACAAAGGATGCGAAAAACAAATGCCGCTCACAGGCCAGTTACACGCTCAAATAGATGGTACACAAAGAAAACAACAGGAACCCTTATCTGCAAGTTTACACCCGAAAAATTTGTTAGTAATTCTACGTTTTTAAGGATTTACACTAAAAAAAAGCCGTCTTTTCAAAAAAGACGGCCTTTATCCGTTGAGGATGGGAATATTACTTATTCAGGTTTTGCTGCATCAGCATTTCCTTCTTCGGCATTCCCTTCCATTTTCTTCTTCAGGTCAGCCAGTACACCCAGGTCACCCAGGGTGGCTTTCTCCACTTTGTTCTGGATATTCTTCACGGCTTTCTTGGTTTTGTCGGCTTCCACCCTTGCTTCTTTCTTGGCGCTCTCTGCTTCCTCTACGCGGCCCTGTTCCCAGATACGGGTATGCGATACCACGATGCGCTTTTCGTTGCGGTCAAATTCGATCACCATGAACTGGTTGGTCTCATCCGCACCAATGCTTTTGCCATCTTCCTTGTTCAGGTGACGGTTAGGCGCAAAGCCTTCCAGCCCGTAAGGAAGCTGAACGGTAGC
The DNA here is from genome assembly GCA_016219985.1 of Sphingobacteriales bacterium. Classification (GTDB taxonomy): domain Bacteria; phylum Bacteroidota; class Bacteroidia; order Chitinophagales; family Chitinophagaceae; genus JJ008. Next base: position 145,246 of record JACRJO010000018.1, read on the forward strand.
GCCTTTATCATCGCGGCGGGTTACAGTACCCTCATGAATGCTGCCGATTGCAAAGGTATCCTGCAGCGTATTCCAGGGATCTTCTTCCAGTTGTTTGTGTCCGAGTTGCAGCTTGCGGTTGTCCTTGTCAATACCCAGGATGATCACTTCAATATGGGATCCAACCTTGGTGTACTCACTCGGGTGATTGAAGCGTTTCAGCCAGCTCAGGTCACTGATATGGATCATACCGCCAATGCCGGGAGCCAGTTCAACAAACACACCGTAATTCGTGATATTCTTCACCAAACCGGTATGACGGCTGCCTTCCGCGAATTTGGTTTCGATATCATTCCAGGGATCAGCAGAAAGCTGCTTGATAGAAAGACTCATCTTGCGGCTGTCTTTGTCCAGCGTAACGATCTTTGCTTCGTGCTCATCTCCTAATTTGAAGAATTCTTTCGCGTTGATCGGGGTATTGGCCCAGGTGATCTCGCTTACGTGCACCAGTCCTTCGACGCCGGGCTGGATTTCGAGGAAGGCGCCGTAATCTTCAATATTCACCACTTTACCTTTCACTACATTGCCTTCTGCAATGTTCTCACCCAGTACATCCCAGGGGTGCGGGGTCAGTTGTTTCAGACCGAGGCTGATCCGTTTTTTCTCATCGTCGAAATCAAGCACCACCACGTTGACCTTCTGGTCAAGTTTCAGCACTTCTGACGGATGAGAGATACGGCCCCATGAAATATCCGTGATATACAGCAGTCCGTCGAGACCACCCAGGTCCATGAATGCACCGAAATCGGTGATGTTCTTCACGGTACCCTCGAGCACCTGGCCTTTCTCCAGTTTGCTCATGATCTCGGCACGCTGTGCTTCGATATCGCTTTCGATAAGTGCCTTGTGGGAAACCACCGCGTTCTTGATCGTCTCGTTGATCTTAACGACTTTGAACTCCATGGTCTTGCCAACAAACTGATCGTAATCCGTTACCGGCTTCACATCGATCTGTGATCCCGGTAAGAATGTTTCCATGCCGAATACATCCACGATCAGGCCACCCTTGGTTTTAGAAGTCACCGTACCTGTGATCACCTCACCGGTTTTGTGTACTTCCACAATGCGTTCCCATGCGCGGGTGATGCGGGCTTGCCGGCGGCTCAGGTTCAGGTGTCCTTCCCGGTCTTCCTTTTCCACCACCATCACTTCCACTTCGTCGCCGATAGAAAGATTGGGGATGTCACGGAATTCGTTCAGGGAAATCAGCCCGTCGCTTTTAAATCCGATGTTCAGGACCACGTCCGTCTTGGTCAGACCTACCACGAGGCCTTTCATCAGTTCGCCATCGTTCAGTTGCACAAAAGTGTTTTCATACACTTTGTCATACTTTTCTTTTTCTTCTTTGGTATAAGAAGTTACATTACGCTTGTCCACGCTCCAGTCAAAATCGTCATGGGCCGTGGCCACAGCCTCCACAGGTGCAGTTGTTGTCGCTGTAGCTGCTGCTGAAATTTCAGCACCAGGCTCCTGGGCATCAGCGTTTAATTGTTTTTTAATGCTGTTTTCAAACATGTTACATGATTCCCGAAGGGTTTTATTTCGGGGCAGCAAAGATAAGTCAAAAAAAGGACTGAATTCCATTTTTCGGATTGAAGAATTATCAGTAGTTTACCGGCCGCAACAGCTTGATTCAGCGTCTTTTGCGAGCCGTGAAGGAAGCAAGAGGACGCCCATCAGGCCCCTGTTTCTTACCCGGCATGCTTAACCGGCCCGCCGCAAAAAAAATAATCATTGTTTTACCACTACCTTAAAATAATTGCCCGGGTCGCCATCCGGATCTATTTCCGGAAGATCACGATCAATAAACCGGAGTTGTTGCGGGAAAAAGGCCCCCTCCTGCTGGCCTGCAATCACCCTAATTCCTTTCTTGATTCGATCCTGCTGAATACACTGATGGAACAGCCTGTCTGGTCCCTGGCCCGCGGCGATGTATTTAAAAAAGCATTCTACCGCAAAGGACTGACGGCGCTCAAAATCCTCCCGGTGTACCGGACCAGCGAAGGTGTGGAAAATCTTTCTGAAAATTATAAAACATTTGATGCCTGCCTCGAACTGTTCAAACGAAAGGGCATTATCACGATCTACAGCGAAGGGAAATGCATCAATGAATGGCATCTCCGCCCCCTGAAAAAAGGGACGGCGAGACTGGCATTAAAAGCCTGGGAAGACCAGATCCCGTTGCGGGTATTACCCGTGGGACTCAACTACAGTTCCTTCCGGCTGTTCGGGAAAAACATATTCATCAATTTTGGGGAGATCATCCGTAAAGAATCAATCAGCCGGCATGAGGCCGACGGACAACGGCATATTGAATTCAACAACCAGCTTCGCGGGCAGTTAGAACAACTCGTCTATGAAATTCCGGAAACGGATAAAGTACAATTACAGGAAAAACTCGCCGTCCCTGTACCGGTGGCCCGGAAAAGACTGCTGTTTATTCCGGCAATGACCGGCTGGCTGATCAATATAATCCCTTTCTGGTTCGCCAAACGAACAGCCATCAACAAACTGAAAGAACCCGGTCATTATGACGCAGTAGTGATGGGTATCCTGTTACTCATCTACCCGGTTTATCTTTTATTACTGACGGCTGTACTGCTTTTACTCACCCGGAACAACTGGTCGCTGACCCTCCCGCTGGTCGCCCTGTTGACGGCATGGGCTTACGTGCAGGTAAAACCACAGTTTGAAAATTAATAACTGCCCATAAAGACCGCTGATTATAAACTAAGAGTAAAAGAGAAAAAAAATTAAAGAGAAGAATTTCCGAAACTCCTGCGGCCCTCCTTTTCTGCCCGAAAAGAGCGCTAAGACCTTTCGATCCATATAAATTTCGTTCTTTGCTCTGCGAAAATTGAGGACTCTTCAACGTAAAAGAAGGGCTTATTAAGCTTTGCGGGAAATCTTTTGCCCGCGAGGGGCTCTAAGACATTTCTTTTTACAGCAGGGCAATTTTATCTGGGTAGCTTTTGCATTAACTGCATCTCTGCGGCTATTTTAAAAATGGTTGCAATGCCTAAAGCTTGTAATGAATCCCTTCAATCTTCTCCGCGCTCTCCGCGACGCTGCGGTCATATTAAAAATGCGGTAAGAACTACTTATTCTGTCGACGCCTTGGCAATCGAACTGGCAGCAATAAAACCGCTTGTCCAGGCATGCTGGAAATTAAACCCGCCGGTGACCCCGTCCACATCCATCACCTCTCCCGCAAAATACAGTCCCGGTACTTTTTTACTTTGCATAGTATTGACATCAATCTCTGTGAGCCGGATCCCCCCTGCGGTTACAAATTCTTCCTTAAAGGTCGTCTTCCCTTTTACATCAAACGGGCAATTCACCAGGTGAGTGATCAGTTTGTTTTGTTCCCTGGCAGGCAGATCGGCCCAGCGCTTTTCCGCATCGATCCCCGATAACAGAAGTAAAAATTCCCACAGGCGCTGCGGCAGGTCAAAAGGGTTCCGCTGACTCATTTTCCGGGCAGCCATTGCAGTACGAAAATGCCGGAACTGTACAGCCAGCTGCTGATCAGATTCCCCCGGCAACCAGTTAACCTGTATAGTGAAATGATACCCCCGGTCCGCCAAATCCCGGGCGCCCCGGGCACTCAACTTTAAAACCGCAGGACCGCTGAGCCCCCAGTGGGTAATCAGCAGGGGTCCCGTCTCTTCCAGTTTTATACCGCTTATTTTCACGGTAGCTGCAGGTACAGCAACTCCCATCAGGCGGGTAACCGGGTGAGCCGGGATATTAAAGGTAAACAGGGAAGGCACCGGTGGCTCCGTAGTGTGTCCCATGGCAGTTAGCCAGCCGAACATGGCAGCTCTAGGGTATCCCCCGCAGGCCACGCAAACATAATCAGCCGTCAGGGTTTTACCACCGGTAAGCATTAACCGAAACTTATCGCCCTCCTTTGTAAGTTGCGTGACTGCTGCATTCATCAGCACGTCCACGCCATACCGGTTCACTTCCCCCAATAAACAGCCGATGATGGTTTCCGAATGATCCGTTACGGGGAACATCCTCCCGTCTGTTTCGGTTTTCAGTTTTACCCCTCTTTCCTCAAACCAGCGGATCGTGTCCGTTGCAAAAAAACGGTGAAAGGCTTTCCGCACAAAACGGCTGCCCCGCGGGTAGTGGCGGCTCATTTCATCCATGTCGGTACAGGCATGGGTCAGGTTGCAGCGTCCGCCCCCGCTGACCCGCACTTTTGATAATAGCTTATTTGATTTCTCCAGTATCGTAACCCGCAGCCCCGGGTTCATCCGCGCCGCGTTCACCGCGCAGAAAAAACCGGCCGCGCCGCCGCCAATCACAATCAGTTGCTTTGACAAGAAATAGCTTTTTGCAAAGAACGCTGAAATTTAATTAATACCTTTCAGACATTAGTTTTGCAGTGATTATTCCCGGTATTATACCGACAGACATTAGCACCGGCCGATCCATGTAATTTTAATGTCTCGTCGGTATAAATTCATTCCGGCGCCTGGGTAATCCGTGTCACCTGGCAAAAAAAAACCGGCCCGGGGCCGGCAAACACACAGACTTTAAATTCCTTTTATTGTAACACAGAAACGGTTCCGGTAAAGAGATAAGGATTGGCTGTCTCAGCCGCTTCGATCGGGCGGTAATCCGATAAAATATCCGCTTTATTTTTCCGGACGCAAACATCGTGTTCAAAATGAACAGAAGGTTTCCCGTCCTTGGTCCTGACCGTCCAGCCATCGTCTTCCGTGTACACTTCTTTTTTGCCCAGGTTGATCATCGGTTCTATCGCGAGCACCATGCCTTCTTTCAGTTTGGCCCCGCTGCCTCTTTTCCCGTAATTGGGCACCTGCGGGTCTTCATGCAGGTCCTTACCAAGACCATGACCCACCAGTTCACGCACCACCCCATACCCATGTTTCTTTTCGGTATGTTCCTGTATCGCGAAACCAATATCCCCCACCCGGTTACCGGCAATGGCTTTTTCAATACCCTTGTACAGGGATTCCTTGGTAACCCGGATCAGTTGCATCACCCGTTCGCCCGGATCACCAATGGCAAATGTATAGGCATGATCCCCGTGCCAGCCGTCCATGATCACCCCGATGTCCACGGAAATAATATCCCCCTCCTTCAGTTCCCGCTTATTGGGAAAACCATGCACCACCACATCATTGACAGAGATACAGGAATTAAAAGGGTACCCGTTATAATTCAGGAAAGAAGGAATCGCCTGGTGGTCCCGGATATATTCACCCACCAACTGATCGATGGAAAGAGTGCTGATGCCCGGTCTCAGTATCCCGGCTACTTCTGTCAGGGTCTGGCTCACCAGCAGGGCGCTTTTCCGCATCTTTTCCACCTGTTCATCTGTTTTATACAATATCATGCTGCAAATATCTTATAAAAAAATAACCCGGCAAGCTTGCTCACCGGGTCGTAGTATCTTTTGAGGCCAATTACATCTGAACCGCGGAAGTGGTCTGGCGTCCCTGGATGCGGCCGCTCTTCATCAGGCCATCGTACTGGCGCATCAGCAACTGGGTTTCGATTTGCTGCAGGGTATCCAGGATTACACCCACCATGATCAGCAGGGAGGTGCCGCCGAAAAAAGTGGCGAATTGCTGGGAAACACCGAGCAGCTGTGCGATACCGGGCAAGATCCCCACAAATGCGAGAAGAATAGCGCCGGGGAAAGTGATCCTGTCCATGATGGCACCGATATAATCAGCCGTTGGCTGACCGGGTTTTACACCAGGTATAAAGCCATTGTTCTGTTTCAGGTTGTCCGCGATTTGCTTGGGATTAAAGATCAGCGCAGTGTACAGGAAGGTAAATCCAATCACCACCACGGAATAGATCAGCATATACCAGGGATTGGTATGATCTGTAATCGCCCGAAGGAATCCGCTGGCCTGGGTATTGTAATTCGCGAAAATGGTCGGGATAAAGATGATCGCTTGTGCAAAGATGATCGGCATTACACCGGCGCTGTTTACTTTCAGCGGCAGGAACTGCCGGGCTCCGCCAAACTGGCGGTTACCCACGATCTGCTTGGCATAGTTAACCGGTACTTTGCGTACCCCCTGGATCAGGAGGATACAACCCATAATGATCGCGATCAGGATGGCAATCTCAATAATGAAAACAAGGATCTGGCCGTTACGAACGGATTTGATACTGAGCTCCTGCAGAAATGATTGCGGGAGACGGGCCAGGATCCCGATCATAATAATCAGGGAGGTACCGTTGCCCAATCCTTTATCCGTAATCTTTTCCCCCATCCACATTACAAAGAGCGTACCGGCCGTCAGCACCACAACTGTTGATAACCAAAAATAACTGGCATAACCAGCCATGATACCACCGGTCTGCTGGGTCATTCCCTGCAGGTAAGTTACATAGGCGGAAGCCTGCAAAATGGTTACAATTACCGTAAGGTAACGGGTGTACTGGTTGATCTTCTTACGCCCGCTTTCGCCCTCTTTCTGCATTTTCTGGAACCGGGGCACCAGCACCGTCATCAGCTGTATAAAGATGGACGCGGAGATATAAGGCATGATACCCAGTGCGAAAATAGAAGCCTGGTTAAAAGCACCGCCTGAAAAAGCATCGATCAGCCCAAGGATACCGGTACTGTTAGCGCCGGCGCTGTCCATTTGGGTAGGATTGATACCCGGCAACACGATATGGGCTCCCAGGCGGTAAATCGTGATCATCATAATCGTGAACAGGATCTTGCCGCGCAGCTCTTCTATGCTCCAGATATTCTTGAGTGTCTGTATAAATTTCTTCACGGGGATATAAAAGTTTAAAGCACTTAAAACGTAAAAGACGCATCATAATGCGTCGTTGCAATTTACCGAAATTACTTTACTATTTCTACCGATCCACCCGCTGCTTCAATGGCTGCTTTGGCTTTATCACTCACCGCGTTCACCCGGAAAGCGAATTTTTCCTTGAGTTCACCATTTCCCAGGATCTTTACCCGGTCTGTCTGGGCGATCAGGCCATTAATGTAAAGATTTTCCAGGCTGAATTCAGTGATACCGTATTTCTCTGCCAGTTGTTCCACCTGGCCCAGGTTGATCACTTTGTATTCCACACGATGGGGATTCTTAAACCCGCGCTTCGGAACCCGGCGCTGAATCGGCATCTGGCCGCCCTCGTGGGACATTTTGTTTTTATAACCGGTACGGGCCTGGGCGCCTTTGGTACCTTTTGTAGACGTTCCGCCATGGCCGGAACCATCACCACGACCAATACGTTTTACTTTGTGTGTGGCGCCTTTTGCAGGTCTTAATTCATGTAATTTCATTGTCCTAATTTTTACTTACGGGGTTGTTTCCCCTCGCTTGTTATTAATAATAAATCAAAAAAAGGAATGAGCAGACTTATCAGATATGCCGTTTCATTTCCTTCAAGACTGTTCTTACTTAGCTTCTTCCACTTTCACCAGGTGGGTTACTTTACGCACCATACCCAGCACCTGCGGGGTGGCTTCCAGTTCACGCGAAGAATTGGTTTTATTCAGTCCCAGGGCCTGGAGGGTCAGCTTTTGGCGCTCAGGCCGGTCGATCGGACTTTTAACCAGTGTTACTTTTATCTTTTTCATAATTCGATTTCGTTTGTGGTCGGGATTAACCGTTAAATACTTTCTTTAAACCGAGGGTCCTTGTCTTAGCCACATTGATCGGTTCACGCAGCAGGGCCAGCGCTTTAAAAGTAGCCTTCACCACGTTGTGAGGATTGGCCGAGCCCAGTGATTTGGCCAGTACGTCGGTCACACCGGCTGCTTCCAGCACGGCCCGCATGGAACCTCCGGCAATCACACCCGTACCATGAGCAGCGGGTTTGATCAGTACTTTGGCTGCGCCTTCCTTGGCCCATTGGTCATGGGGAATGGTACCTTTCATCACCGGAACCTTGATCAGGTTCTTCTTGGCATCCTCGATTCCCTTGGTAATGGCTTCCTGTACTTCCTTGGCCTTGCCTAACCCATGGCCCACCACCCCGTTCTCATTACCCACCACCACTAAGGCAGAGAAACTGAAAGCACGTCCGCCCTTGGTTGTTTTGACCACACGGTTAATGGCAACCACTTTATCTTTCAGTTCCAGGTCGCCGGCTTTTACCCTGTTTACGTTAAACTTTGACATTTATACTTGTAATTAAAAGTTTGAATGGATTGTTTAGAATTGCAGGCCGCCTTCCCGGGCTCCGTCTGCTACTGATTTCACCCGTCCATGGTAGAGGTAACCACCACGGTCAAATGTTACATCCTTAATTCCCAGTTCCGTTGCTTTTTGGGCAATTGCTGCACCCACCAGTTTGCTTTTCTCAGACTTGGTGCCTTTTTGTGCCGCAATGGCTTTGTCCCTGGAGGAAGCAGCTGCCAGCGTCTGTCCGTTGGTATCATCGATCAGCTGGGCATAAATGTCCGCGTTGCTGCGGTACACCGATAAACGGGGTTTGGCAGTGGAGCCGCTGATCTTCCGGCGGATCCGGTAACGGATATTCTGTCTTCTTTGTGATTTTACTTTTGGGTTCATCTCTTTTTATTTTAACCTTGATGCTGCCAAGGTTCGATTTAGATTAATGTTTATTTACCAGCCGCCTTACCAGCTTTCTTACGTACCACTTCACCCACATAACGCACCCCTTTTCCTTTGTACGGTTCGGGCTTACGCAGGCTGCGCAATTTGGCAGCCACCTGGCCGATCAGCTGCTTGTCGATCCCTTCCAGCGTAATGATCGGGTTCTGTCCTTTTTCCTGGGCAGTAGCCACTTTCAGTTCTTTCGGTATTTCAAAAATGATGTTGTGCGAATAACCCAGCGCCAGGTCCAGCACATTGCCCTGGTTGGCCGCTTTGAAACCCACACCGATCAGTTCCAGCTTTCTTTCAAATCCTTCTGTAACCCCTTTCACCAGGTTGGCGATCAGCGCCCGGTATAAACCATGCATGGCGCGGTGGCGGATTTGGTCAGTCGGGCGGCCAAAATGAACATGGCCTTCCTTAACTTCTACCGTGATATCACGGTCAATAGCCTGCTTCAGTTCCCCTTTCTTGCCTTTTACGGTTACCACATTGTCTTTACCAACAGTAATGGAAACCCCTTCCGGGATGGCGATCGATTTTTTACCTATACGGGACATAAAATATATTTAATTTATTAATGTTTGTTTTGTTGCGGACCGGTCAGCCTATATAGGTTCGGCTTAATGTATCAGCAACCTCTTTTTAATATACGTAGCACAGTACTTCACCGCCCACATTCTGCACCTTGGCATCTTTATCGGTCATCACGCCCTTGGAAGTGGACAGGATGGCGACACCCAGGCCGTTTTTAACGCGGCGGAAATCGGCCGGCTTGGCGTACTGGCGCAGACCGGGGCGGCTGACCCGTTCCATGCTCTGGATAGCCGGTTGCTTGGTAGCCGGGTCATATTTCAACGCGATCTTGATCACGCCCTGTTTGTTGTCCTCCTCGAATTTGTATTTGAGGATATACCCCTGGTTATACAGGATCTCCGTCAAACGCTTTTTCAGGTTGGATGCAGGAATGTCCACCACGCGGTGCCCTGCCATCTGTGCATTCCGGATTCTTGTCAGGAAATCTGCTATAGGATCTGTTACCATATTTATTGCCCTCCTACGTCCCGACCGAAGCGTCGGGATAATTGGAAAAGTTTAGTTTAATTAATTGAATTGTTTACCAGCTCGCTTTTTTCAGACCAGGTATCTTTCCGTTCAGCGCCATGTCACGAAGGGCTATCCTGGAAATTCCGAAATAGCGGACATACCCCCTGGGACGGCCAGTAAGCTGGCAACGGTTTTTTAAACGGACGGAAGAAGAGTTTTTCGGCATATCGTCCAGCGCTTTCCAGTCGCCGGCTTTCTTCAGCTCTTCTCTTTTGGCAGCAAATTGCGCCACCATTTTTTCTCTTTTCCGCTGCCTGGCTTTTACAGAAGTTTTTGCCATGTGTAATTATTCTTTTAGTTAGAATTATTTTTTGCGTTTTTAAAAGGCATACCCAGTTCTTTCAGCAGTTCATAGGCCTCTTCATCGGTACCGGCGGTGGTCACGAACGTGATATCCATACCGGTGATCTTGCTCACTTTATCGATATCGATCTCCGGGAAGATGATCTGCTCGGTTACACCGAGCGTATAGTTACCGCGGCCGTCAAATGCTTTTTCATTCACTCCCTTGAAGTCACGGACACGGGGCAGCGCTACAGAGATCAGGCGGTCCAGGAATTCAAACATCTTGTCGCCGCGCAGGGTCACCCGGGCGCCGATCGGCATGTTCTTCCGGAGTTTGAAGTTGGAGATATCCTTCTTGGATATCGTAGCCACTGCTTTCTGACCGGCAATAGTGGTCAGTTCGTCGATGGCGGTATCCACCATCTTCTTGTCAGAAACGGCTCCGTTCACACCGCGGTTCAGGCAGATCTTCTCCAGTTTCGGAGCCTGCATCACCGTGGCATAGCTGAACTTTTTTACCAGGGCAGGTACAACCTCTTTTTTGTACTTGTCTGCCAGTCTCGGGGTATATGCTTTTGTACTCATATAAATCACGTATTAAGCCAGGTCAGAGATTAGATTTTCTCTCCTGATTTTTTTGAAATTCGTACTGTTTTGCCTTCCTCTCTTTTGCGGGTAACACGGGCCGGGGCCTTCGCCTTGGCATCCCAGAGCATCACATTACTGATCGCAATGGCTGCTTCTTTTTTCACGATACCACCCTTTGTATTCTGGGCAGAAGGTTTGCTGTGCTTGGTAATGATATTCACACCTTCCACAATCACTTTCCCTTTTTCCACCAAAACTTCCTTTACCGTACGGGGTTTTGACAAATCCTTATCATCGCCGGTGATGACCACCACGCTGTCTCCTTTACGGATGTTATACTTTGGTTTAAATCTTGCTTTCATTTTATCTTGCGTTAATGGGTATTACCCTTTTATCAATTATAATACTTCGGGGGCCAGTGAAATAATTTTCATATAACCCTTATCACGCAGCTCACGGGCCACCGGGCCGAAAATACGGGTACCGCGGGGTTCGTCAGACTGGTTCAGGATCACCACGGCATTGTCATCAAACCGGATATAAGAACCGTCTTTCCGGCGGAGTTTGTTGGTGGTGCGTACGATCACCGCCTTGGCCACCGTACCTTTTTTGATACCGCCCTGGGGAATCGCATCCTTAACGGTAACCACGATCTTATCGCCGATCCGGGCATAACGCTGACCGCTGTTACCGAGTACACGGATACAAAGCACCTCTTTGGCACCACTGTTGTCCGCTACATTTAACCGGCTTTCTTGCTGAATCATTTTATTTAAGCTTTGAGCTCTTAGCTGTGAGCTGCGAGCAGTTAAAACATTTATTTATCGGTACGGCCCGTGACTCGTAACGCACGGCTCGTAGCTTTCCTCTTATTTTACTTTCTCCACCACTTCCACCAGTCTCCAGCGTTTTGTTTTGCTGAGCGGACGGGTTTCCATGATTTTCACCAAGTCCCCGATGCTGCATTCGTTCTTGTCGTCATGCGCATGGACCTTAGTGGTTTTCTTTACGAACTTACCATAGATCGGGTGCTTTACTTTTCTTTCTACGGCAACCGTGATGGTCTTGGCCATCTTGTTACTGGTTACCACCCCAATCCTGGTCTTTCTTAAATTTCTTGCTTCCATTTTATTTTTTTTAGCGACCGGCTGTTTGAATCGGTTACCGACTCACGACCCGGACTTCAGACTATTTATGCTTGCTGTTGCTTTAACTTCAGTTCCGTGTTCAGGCGGGCAATCTCCCGGCGTAACCCGCGGATGGTCATGGGATTTTCCAGGGGAGAAATCGCATGGGCAAACTCCAGCTTTTTCAGCCGTTGCTTGTCTTCCTCGAGACGGGCCCGGAGGTCCTGCTCATTCATTCCGTGGATGCTTTTTACAAAATCTGCTTTCTTTGACATCGCTGTTCGGTTTATTAATGATTACGCGGTAACCAGGTCACGGCGTACAATAAATTTGGTTTTGATCGGCAGCTTACCGGCAGCCAGGGCCAGGGAGGCACGGGCAACCTGTTCACTCACGCCGTCAATTTCGAAAAGGATACGGCCCGGTTTCACCACGGCAGCCCAGAACTCCAGGTTACCTTTACCTTTACCCATCCGCACTTCAGCCGGTTTGCGGGTGATCGGCTTATCAGGGAAAATGCGGATCCATACATTACCTTCCCTTTTCATTTCACGGGTAAGCGCCTGGCGGGCCGCCTCAATCTGGCGGTCAGTGATCCAGTGCTGATCCAGTGCTTTTAAAGCATAAGAACCAAATGCAATAGTGGTACCTCTTTTGGCATCGCCTTTCATGCGGCCCTTCTGCATTTTCCTGTGCTTCGTTCTTTTCGGTTGTAACATTTTTTTTAAGCTTTGAGCCAAGAGTTGCGAGTTTCGAGCTCCCCCTCTTTAGCAATTAAACTTTTATTTTACTGAAACGGCTCGTAGCTCGTAGCTCGTAACTCGTAACTTTTCTTTTAATTCCTGCGGTCCCCTCTTCCGCCACCGCTCCGGCGGTCACCAGCACCCCGGCGGTCATCGCGGCGGTCACGGCGATCCCCATGATCTTCCCTTCTTTCGCGGCGGTCACTTACCTCACTCTTACCGCCTACAAAATTGGGATTCAGGTCACGCTTGGCCAGTACTTCGCCTTTACAGATCCATACCTTGATACCAATTTTTCCATATACGGTCTGGGCGAATACATTGGCGTAATCAATATCCATCCGGAAGGTATGCAGCGGTACACGACCCTGTTTGATTTCCTCTGAACGGGCAATTTCTGAACCACCCAGGCGGCCGGATACTTTTACCTTGATCCCCTCAGCCCCCATCCGGAGTGCGGAAGCGATGGACATCTTGATCGCCCTTTTATAGTTGATCCGGTTTTCGATCTGGCGGGCAATAGTATCCCCCACGATCATGGCATCCAGTTCAGGACGGCGGATCTCCAGGATGTTGATCTGTACATCGTCTTTACCGGTCAGTTTTTTCAGTTCCTCTTTGATACGGTCAACCTCTCCGCCCCCTTTACCGATGATGATCCCCGGCTTGGAAGTGTGGATAGTAACGATCAGTTTACCCAGGGTTCTCTCAATAACGATCTTGGAGATACCGCCCTTGTTGATACGGGCATTCAGGTAGGTTCTGATCTTGTGATCTTCGATTAGTTTACCAGCATAGTCTTTCTTGCTGCCGTACCAGTTAGATTCCCATCCGCGGATGATACCTAACCTGTTACCAATCGGATTTGCTTTTTGACCCATGTTTATTCAGGTTATTCGTTATTCGTTTAATTTTTAGATTCCTTGGTGTCCACGATCACAGTAACATGGTTGCTGCGTTTGCGGACACGGTAACCACGGCCCTGCGGGGCGGGACGCATTCTCTTTAAGGTCCGGGCGCCATCCACGAAGATGGTCTTTACCACCAGCTGGCTTTCGTCACCACCCTCATTTTTCTGCTTCCAGTTGCTGATCGCACTCAGTACCAGCTTGCGCAGGGGTACCGCCGGATGCTTGGGGTTATGTTCCAACTCAGCCAGTACTTTTTCCACTTTCTGGCCACGGATCAGGTCGGCCAGCAAGCGCATTTTACGGGGCGAGGTCGGATAATTTCTCAGTTTAGCTACTGCTTCCATTTTAATAAGTTTCTGGTTTATCCTTCTTTTTTAGAGTGTCCTTTGAACTGACGGGTGGGGGCAAATTCACCGAGCTTATGGCCAACCATAAATTCAGTTACATATACCGGGATGAATTTGTTGCCGTTGTGCACCGCAAATGTGTGTCCCACAAAGTCAGGCGTAATAGTGGAGCGGCGGCTCCAGGTCTTGATTACTCCCTTCTTGTTTTTCCCTTCGTTAATGGCATCTACCTTTTTTTCAAGGTGGGTTGCCACATAAGGACCTTTTTTAATCGAACGAGCCATGTTTTATGTCGTTGAGTTGTTAATGAGATTGATTACTTGGACAGCTTGCTTCCGTTCTTACGCTGGATGATCATCTTGTCACTTCCCTTTCCTTTGGTTCTTGTCTTCAGACCCCTGGAGTACTGACCGTTCCGGCTCCGGGGCTGTCCGCCAGAGGCTTTACCTTCACCACCACCCATCGGGTGATCCACCGGGTTCATCGCCACCCCACGGTTGCGGGGTTTGATCCCCCTCCACCTGTTCCGGCCGGCCTTACCCATACTCTGCAGGCTATGATCGCTGTTGCTCACCACACCGACGGTGGCATAACAGTTGATCAGCACTTTCCTCAGTTCGCCAGAAGGCATTTTGAGGATCGCGTATTTTTCTTCCTTATTGGTCAGCTGGGCAGAGGAACCGGCGCTGCGGGCCAGTTTGCCACCCTGTCCGGGCTGCATTTCAATATTATGAATGTTGGTACCCAGCGGCATATTCTTCATCGGGAGTGAATTGCCCACTTCAGGCGCCACATCAGCTCCGCTTTCCACGGTTGCCCCTACCTGCAGTCCCTGGGGAGCCAGGATATAACGCTTCTCTCCGTCTGCATAATTCAGCAGGGCGATGAACGCTGTACGGTTCGGGTCATACTGGATGGATTCCACGGTGGCCGCGCCGGCTTTATTTCTTTTGAAGTCGATGATACGGTACTTTTTCTTGTGCCCGCCGCCCCTGTAACGCATGGACAGGTGACCGGAAGAGTTACGACCGCCGGTGCGGGGCTTGGCTTCCACCAGGCTCTTTTCGGGTTCATTGGTGGTAACCTCTGCATAGGCGTTACCAATTCTCCAACGGGTACCGGCTGTAACGGGTTTAAATTTTCTTAATGCCATTTTAATTAATCACTTTAATTGTTCTGATTCCAACACTTCGCGGCGGTTGATTGCCATTCGGGCTGCAGGGAATTAAATGTTTGAATACAAATCAATGTTTTCCCCTTCAGCTACAGTTACAAAAGCCTTCTTATAAGCCGGCTTCCGGCCGGAAATCACACCGGATTTAGTAAAACGGCTTTTGTTTTTACCGGGCACCACAGCCGTATTCACGCCTGTAACAGTTA
Source organism: Sphingobacteriales bacterium (assembly GCA_016219985.1). GTDB lineage: Bacteria > Bacteroidota > Bacteroidia > Chitinophagales > Chitinophagaceae > JJ008. The sequence goes on from JACRJO010000018.1 coordinate 160,355, forward strand.
CCCCGTAAAAGCTTTCCACCGCCTTTTTGATTTCCAGTTTGTTTGCCTTGCGGGCCACTTTGAAAGCATAGCGGTGCAGTTTGTCCTGCTGGGCATTTGCTTTTTCGGTCAAAATGGGCTTTATCAATACTTCAGAAAGTTTCATCTGAATTCAATTTATTTATTTTAAATAACTCTTTTTATCATCCCGGGCAGAACGGACGAAAACTGCCGGGCTGAATTGACCGAAGCCTATGCTTCTGCCTTTTCATCATCCGCGAATATCTTCGCAGCGCTCTCCGTCAGTATCAGTACTTCAGAGTTTACAATGTCATACGTGTTGATATCACTCAGCAGGGTACCCAGTACAGAAGGCACATTGCGCAGGGACAGTTCCACATTGTCATTATATTCCGGTTGCACAAACATTACTTTCTTGTCAGCCACTTTCAGGCTGCCCATAATGTCCATGAACGTTTTGGTTTTGGGTGTATCCAGGCTGATATCTTCCACTACCAGGATCGCGTTCTCTTTGGCTTTATAGCTCAGTGCAGAGATCTTGGCCAGGTCCTTCACTTTCCGGTTCACTTTAATATCATAAGCATGCGGCTTGGGACCGAAGATCGTACCACCACCCTTGTATAAAGGGTTGCGGATATTCCCTTTCCGGCTTCCGCCGGTACCTTTCTGGCGGTGCAGCTTGCGGCTGGCACCCTGCACTTCAGCACGGGTCTTCACTTTGTGCGTTCCCTGGCGCTGGGCGGCGAGGTATTGTTTAACGGCCAGGTAGATAACGTGGTTATTGGGCTCAGCACCGAAGATCTCCTCCGGCAGCTCCACTGTTCTGCCTGTGGCTTTACCTTTTGTATTTAGAACTTCAACTTTCATTTTCTGTTATTTATCAACGTTCCGCGGATCAGCAACCCGCAGGCGTCATTATTATTTCTGAATTAATACGATTGAACCGATATGACCCGGCACAGAACCGCTGACCAGGATATAATTCTTTTCCGCGAAGATCTTCACCACTTTCAGGCCCTTCATCTTCACGCGGTCATTACCCATACGACCGGCCATCCGAACGCCTTTCATTACACGGCTGGCATCGGAAGAGTTACCGAGTGAACCCGGGGCCCGCTGACGGTCATGCTGACCGTGTGACTGCTGGCCCACCCCATGGAAACCATGACGTTTTACCACACCCTGGAAACCCTTACCTTTTGTAGTACCCACGACTTCCACCTTATCGCCTTCCGCGAAGATGTCAACCGTAATGGTTTCACCAATATTTTTTTCAATTGCAAAATCTCTGAATTCTTTAGAGAAGCGCTTGGGAGCTGTCTGCGCTTTTGCGAAGTGGTTCACTTCGGCTTTGGAGGAATGCTTTTCTTTTTTGTCGCCAAAAGAAAGCTGGAGAGCACTGTACCCGTCGGACTCGGCGGTCTTGACCTGGGTGACTACACAGGGACCTGCTTCAATGATCGTACAGGCCGTCTGCTTACCGGAGGGATCGAAGATGCTGGTCATCCCGACTTTTTTCCCAATAATACCTTTCATGTTTCTGAGTTTATGCCTCAAGGTTATTGGGACATTCTTCTGAAACCAGGTAACGGCCGTTACGCTGTGTTTTTCGAAGAGTCAATCCCCGTTCGCCACCGACCTTTTCTTTTAGTCTCCGGAGCTGCAGCGCGGGAGACCCTTGTGGTCAGCGCTGAGTCCGTCATCCTTTCGGGGATGCTCACCTTTGCTGAAGCTACGGTGAGTGACAGAAGTACCGGCAGTAAACAAACCCTGAATGGCTTGTTTTATGTTTATCAGCCAGAGCTCTTTTCCTTGCTCCCCGAAGCTTCAGCGAAGGAGGTCCCTTCGGTTTGCTTCCGGATTACCAGTTGAGAGATAGCAATTACTTAAATCAATTTATAAGAACTAAAGAGGACAAAACGGAGCGTACTACGCCTTGATCTCTACTTCCACACCACTGGGAAGATCCAGTTTGCTCAGCGCATCCACCGTACGGCTGGAAGACGTGTAAATATCCAGCAACCGCTTGTGGGTGGCCAACTGGAACTGCTCACGGCTTTTCTTATTCACGTGCGGAGAACGCAATACGGTAAAAATTTTCCGGCGGGTAGGCAGGGGAATGGGTCCTGTTACCACGGCTCCGGTACTGCGCACCGTTTTTACGATCTTTTCAGCAGATTTGTCCACCAGGTTGTGATCGTAAGACTGTAATTTGATTCTGATTCGCTGAGACATGTGTAAAATCCCAATTTTCTTTTGGGAGTGCAAAGGTAAGGGCGAAGCCTATACCTTCCAAATAGTTGGGAAAGAATTTTATAGCCTGTGGACAAACTCTTTTCCACGGCTGTTGATTAGTCCAGCTTCCGCAGTTTCAGTGACAGGGTGGCAAAACCTCCCAGCTCAGCATGCTCCACCCTAAAACTATGATTGCCATTTAAATAGAGTTTTATTTTCCGGTTCGGAGACTCGTCGAATGTATAGTTGGCCGGTTCCCATTCATCCAGCACCAGTGCCCCATCCACCCATACCCTCACCGCATCATCCCAGGTTACCGAAAGTTCATAATTTCCTTCCGGGATTTTTGCACTGCCATTCCCGATTGTAATAAACTGCGGGTACTGCTTATCCCCCACCCGGATCCCGCCCCACCAGGCATAATCGACCCGGTCGGTATTTTCCACCCGGACCGGGGGCTTTTGGTCCAGTTGCTGCATGTACTCCGGCTTTTTGACCGGGTTTGACATTGAATCAAAAGCATACCAGGCCAGGTCCCAGTCAACCGGCTGAAAAAACTTCCGGAACCGGAAGTTCCAGGGCTGACCGGCCTTTCTTTTTTCCCCAAAAGGCGTAGTGATCTCCTCCCCTGTATATTCCAGTTCGATCCGGATATCCGTCCGGGATGCTTTTAGCTTCCTCGCCGTAATATGGGCCGGGAATACCCCGCTCAGGGCCGAAAGTTCCTCCACCCCGCTGAAACTTTTCACCTTCCATTTCCCTTTCGGCCCCAGCAGGTCAAATTTCATTTCGGCCGTAGTATCAGCCGGGTTGGTATTCCAGATAACGGGCGATCTGAAATCATAAGGCCCCCATTCGGTAATGAGGATATTTTTACGGCCGGCCAGTTTTCCATTGCCTTTAAAAGGATCTGCCGGGTTTTTAATCTGTGGCAACATAACAGCTGTATCCACCAACTCAACTTCACTGGTATCAATATTCGTAACGGTCGAATCCAGCTTCCATTTTTTTCCCTCCCCCGAATACGTGTTTTCCGCAATCCGCAGGCTGTCTGTCCGGGTAAGATTCAACGCCAGCGGGTGCTGGTTGAAACTGTTCATCGCAATGGTATAATCCGCACTGCGGGTATCCCGGTATTTTACATAACCCCAGTCCGGTGACTGCTGTTTCCCGGACCAGAGCCGGATGGCTTCCCTGTCCTTTGAAAACAGGTTGTACGAAATCTCATTGTGCTGCCCATGCTCAATGGCAATGGCGATCCGGTTGTCACGAAACTGGTTGTTGCAGAATGCAGAGGAATAACTGTACCCGCCCCAGATGCCGTGATCACATTCAAAGATCCGGTTGCCGGTTACCGCCACCCGGCTGAAAGTAACCTCCACCCCATTGGTGGGCGCATAGGAAAAATCGTTTTCCATGATCACATTATCATTGCAGCCTCCTTCCCCGGTATCCATCGTGGTCTGCCCGGCCCATAAAAAGAAACCATCCCCGCTATGCGTTGCTGAATTTTTATAGAAAACATTATAATTACTTTGTTCATACACGAGGAAACCGGCGCTGTCCTGCCCGCGGTTGTACACGCCATGGCTGTAGCCTCTTACATTAAAATTGAGCCGGTTGAATAAAAACTCATTGGCATTGCACCGGTACAACCCGATCCCGATCCCGGAATTAAAAGAAAAATCATTGTTATAAATCTTCCCGTGATCCGATTCCGTCATCATCAGCGCATTCTGTCCCCCGGTTACCTTGCAGTTCCGGATCACCGCCTGGTCACAGTTCCGCAAATACATCCCCGCTCCATACCGCAGCCATTCGTCTTTTTCATTGTGGTGATAACTCATCCAGTCCGATATATCCTCTTTCTCCGGGCTGCTGTTTAGATGTTGCCGGTAATTATAACTGAAATCACAATTCTCCAGTGTCAGCTGTTCCACATTACGGGCCAGCATCGCTACTTTATACCCCCGGGCTTTCAGGTTTTTGATCGTAACCTGTTTACTGTTCCGGACCAGGATGGCTACCCCAAAAAATTCATCCGGCGTTTTCTTCCCGTTGCTTCCTTTTAATTCAGCAGCATTAAAATCGATGACCAGGTTATTTCCCTCAATCAGCAGTACCGGCCGGGCCGTATCGGCAGGGGCGTCTAACCGGTACACCCCTGTTTTGAACTTCACCGTCCGGCTGATCTTCATCCCGGCCTGCAGCGGTTTTTCCTGTGCAGCGGTAAAAAGGACCAGGGAACACAGCAGTAACGGCAGAATTCTTTTTATCATCGTTTTAGGTTTACTTGCATCAATTTACGGCAATAATGGAGAAAACGGCCCGCCCCGGCGCTAAAACACGCAGGTTAGTGAAAGCCCTGTTTAAAATAGCAGTGACCCTGCTATGCATATGGTATGTATCCGGCCGGATCGACTTTGCCCGGGCTGCTGCCGCCCTGGAAAAAGCGGAATGGTCGTACCTGTTCCTGGCCCTGCTGGCTTTTATCATTTCTAAAATTATTTCAGCGGTCCGGCTGAATATTTTTTTCCGGGATATCCGGGTTGGTTTATCGCAAGGGGAAAATATGCGCCTCTATTGGCTTGGCATGTTTTATAACCTGTTCCTCCCGGGGTCTATCAGCGGGGATGCCTACAAAGTGATCCTGCTGACAAAAAGATTTGGGGTTCCCTACCGGGATACAACGACTGCCGTGCTGCTCGACCGTTTCAGTGGTTTACTGGGACTGGGACTGCTCCTGGCCCTGTATTCATTCACGGCGCCCCTTCCCGTCGCCTATCCCGTGATCATTACAGTTGCTGCCGGGCTATCTCTCCCTGCTTTTTACTTTGTCCTCAAAAGATATTTCCCCGGGTTCGTCCCGGGATTCCGCCCCGGCCTCCTGCTGGGCATTCTGGTGCAAATGGCGCAGGTGATTTGCGTTTACCTGCTGATGGCCGCCCTGGATGTGCCTGTTTCTGCTACTGCTTTCATCTTTCTTTTTTTAGTTTCTTCTGCTGTTTCGGTATTACCCCTTACGATCGGCGGGTTAGGGATCCGTGAGCTGGTATTCCTGAAAGGGGCTGCTTATTTTGGCCTGGCGGCGGAGACGGCTGTGCTGATCAGCTTCCTGTTTTACCTGGTTACCTTGCTGGTATCAGCCTGGGGAGGAATCTATGTTTTCAAAAGGCCGCTAAATGAAAAAGGGCCCAGTGATGAGCCCTTAATCTTTTAAGGTAGTTCTTCATACTCTTTGAATCAGGCCTTTTCCAGGAAATGGGATAAAAACGGGGAATTCCGCATTTTATGCAGCAAACACGATGCCATACAGGTATTACCCCCCTTGATCTGGGTTAAATTTTTCAGTTTTTCTTCCGGGTTCCGGCGAAAAAAGGGTTCACAGCCTATTCCCCAGGCCGGTCGAAATAAAAAATCCTGCCCCGGAAGGCAGGATCTTATCCATCAGATCAGTTGTCTTATTACGCACTTACTTTCCCCTTCACCTTCGCAATCACTTCCTCAGCGATATTTGTCGGCGCGGGATTGTAATGGGAGAATTCCATCGTGGAGGAAGCACGGCCGGAGCTCAGTGAACGCAGTTGGGTTACATACCCGAACATTTCACTCAGGGGCACTTTGGCCTTGATCACTTCCGCACCGGCACGGGTATCCATGCCTTCCAGCATACCCCGGCGGCGGTTCAGGTCACCGGTCACATCACCCATGTACTGGGCGGGTGTGATAACTTCCACTTTCATGATGGGCTCCAGCAATACGGGCTTGGCCTTTCTCGCTGCTTCCCGGAAACCCTGCTTGGCGCAAAGCTCAAAAGACATGGAGTCGGAGTCAACCGCGTGGAAGCTCCCATCAAATACACGGATCTTCATGTTATCAACGGGGTAGTTGGCCAGTACACCGGTGGTCATGGATTGTTCAAATCCTTTCTGGATGGCCGGAACAAATTCACGGGGAATGGATCCGCCGAAAAGGTCATTTACAAACTGGTAATGCTTATCGGGGTTTTCGGCTTTCCATTCTGCATCCACGGGTCCTAGGCTGAACTGGATATCCGCGAACTTACCACGTCCACCCGTTTGTTTCTTCAGGGTCTCGCGGTGTTCAACAGTTGCCTGGAAGGCTTCCTTATAAGCCACCTGGGGAGCTCCCTGGTTTACTTCCACCTTAAATTCACGGCGCATCCGGTCCACGATGATCTCGAGGTGCAGCTCACCCATCCCGCGTAGGATCGTTTGCCCGGTATCTTCATCCGTATTCACACGGAGTGTGGGATCTTCTTCCACGAGTTTGGCAATGGCCATACCCATTTTGTCCACGTCGGCCTGGGTTTTCGGCTCCACCGCAACCGCAATAACCGGCTCGGGGATAAACATATTTTCCAGGGTGATCGGGTGGTTCTCATCACAGAGGGTATCACCGGTCTTGATCTCTTTGAAACCTACTGCTGCCCCAATATCACCGGCTTCGATAAAATCGATCGGGTTCTGTTTGTTGGCAAACATCTTCATGATCCGGCTGATCCGCTCTTTCTTACCGCTCCGTACGTTCAGTACATAAGAACCGGCATCGAGGTGACCGGAATAACAACGGAAAAAGGCCAGGCGACCCACAAACGGGTCGGTCATGATCTTGAAAGCCAGCGCTGCAAAGGGAGCTTTCGGATCCGCTTTACGGGTTTCGGGTTCACCGCTGTCCGGGTTGGTACCCACGGTATCGGGAATATCAATCGGCGAAGGCAGGTACCGGCAAACCGCATCCAGGGCCGTCTGCACGCCTTTATTTTTAAAGGAAGAACCACACATCATCGGGACAATGCTCAGGTCAACCGTGGCTTTACGGATGGCTTCATGCATTTCGTCTTCGGTGATGCTGTTCGGGTCATCAAAGAATTTCTCCATCAGTTTGTCATCGTACTCGGCCACGGCTTCCACCAGGCTGGCTCTCCATTGCTGGGCTTCTTCCAGCATATCGGCAGGCACTTCAATTTCATCAAATGTCATCCCTTCGGTTTCCATATGCCAGATGATCCCTTTCATTTTGATCAGGTCCACCACTCCTTTGAAATCATCTTCTGCACCGATCGGCAACTGCAGGGGAACCGCTTTGGAACCCAGCATTTCTTTCACCTGTTTTACCACCATCAGGAAGTCCGCACCGGCCCGGTCCATTTTATTCACAAACCCGATACGGGGAACCCCGTAACGGTTGGCCTGGCGCCATACGGTCTCTGACTGGGGCTCCACGCCGTCAACAGCGGAGAACAGGGCAATCAGGCCGTCGAGCACCCGCATGGAACGTTCCACCTCTACGGTAAAGTCCACGTGACCCGGGGTATCGATAATATTAAAGGAATATTTCTTTGTTTCAGGAGTCGCTTTACCCAGCACGGTCGGGAAATTCCACTGGCAGCTTACAGCCGCGGAAGTGATCGTGATCCCCCTTTCTTTTTCCTGTTCCATCCAGTCGGTCGTAGCGGCGCCATCATGCACCTCCCCGATCCGGTGGATCATACCGGTATACCGGAGGATACGCTCCGTCGTGGTTGTTTTACCCGCATCAATGTGGGCGGCGATACCAAAGTTTCTTTGAAATTTTAAATCGGCCATGACTATTTATTTGTTGTTTTGTTTTAAGATTTTTTGGGTTGTTTATTTTAGTTGGTCATCGTTCTGAACCCTGCTCATCGTCCCTTGCGTCGCACTCTTCAGGGTTCTGTTCGCTGCCCAACTTGTTTTTATTCCGGGAAAATCAGCTAACAATACAGAAGGTTCCCGTGACCGGAACGATTAGCTGATATGGTAGATTAGACTCTCATAGACTGCCACTTGAAGAAAAACCCCTGGCCCCGCTGTTCAACATACCTTTGTTTTACCTAATGGCGGCGCAAAGGTAGAAGAATTTCCTGAAAAATAAAGCCCGGATATAAGAGAATCTGAACTGTGGAAAAAAAGGCCGGGGCGGCAGTTGGGCCCGTTTCAGCTATCCAGGCCCCCTTTGATCCGGTACCGGTAATAGCCGGCAATCCCCTGGGGATTTTCTCCCGTACCTATTGAATATGGAAAGGAAAATATACAACCCCATTCAGAAAGACCAGGTCATTTTCCTGAAAACAGCCGCGGAAACCGGGGGCGCCTGTACCCTGGTGGAAGTGGAACTGGCTGACGGAGGCGGGGTTGGCCTGCATTATCATAAGACATTCTCCGAGCAGTTTGAATGCCTGGATGGCGAGGTACAGGTTCAACTGGGCCGGGAACTACGGGTACTGAGACCGGGTGAAAAAGCCATTGCCGGGGAAGGTATCAACCACCTGTTCCGCAACCGCAGCGGCAAACCCTGCAGGTTCCGGGTGGAACTGAGGCCGGCCAGCCGCGGATTCGAAGAATCGCTTCAAATCGGGTACGGCCTTGCCGGGGACGGGCAATGCAAACCAAACGGATTCCCGAAAGACAGGCGGGTGCTGGCCTGGCTTTTTGATATCAGCGAAAGCAACCTGCCCGGCTGGATGAGCCTTTTCGAATTTATACTCAGGAAGCAGGCAAAAAAGGCCCGGCAGCAAGGGTTAGATAAAAAAATGAGAGAACGGTATGTAAAATTTTAAAAGGAATGCATAAAAAAGTCCCCCGGTTGCAGGGGACTTTTTCATAATATTCTGTAAGCGATTGCTTATTTGTAATAACTCAGCGTCAGCTCAGACCGGCGGTTTTGCTGGCGGCCGGCAGCGGTTTTGTTATCAGCAACAGGTTTGGTTTCACCATAACCGGTGGCCGTGATACGCCCGGCATCAATTCCTTTGCCAACCAGGTAGGTCTTAACGGCATCTGCACGGCCCTGGCTCAGCGTAAGGTTTTTATCATCATTCCCGACATTATCCGTATGGCCATCCACATTCAGGCTCATGGCGGGGTTATCTTTCATGATCTGGGCCACTTCGTTGAGACCCTTGAAGGATTTGGTCTGCAATTTTGAACTGCCGGTAACGAAAAGGATATTCTTGGCAGCCATGTTAACCTTTTGCTTTACTTCCTCTGTGATCACCGGGCAACCAAAGTTTTCTTTCACACCGGGAACTGTTACACATTTGTCTTCTTCGTCATTCACACCGTCACCATCTGTATCCGGTACCGGGCAACCCTGGTAGCGGGCTACGCCAGCCACGGTCGGGCATTTATCTTCTTCATCATTGATACCATCCTTATCGGTATCAGGGATCGGGCAGCCTTTGTAACGGGCCAGGCCGGGAACAGTGGGGCATTTATCTTCTTCATCATTGATCCCATCTTTATCGGTATCCGGAATGGGACATCCCTGGTATTTTTCAATTCCTTTTACAGTCGGGCATTTGTCCAGGCTGTCGATAATACCATCTGCATCTGTATCAGCAGGAGGACGGGGAGCTTCAATCACCACGGGTACTTTCTTCTTGCCCAGGCGTCCGGCAATCCCGATGCTATGCTGTAAATGATAATTGGCGGTTTCATTGGTTACCGGAACACGGTAAGTAGAGGTAAGGAACAGGTGTGCTTCATCTAACAGGTTCACTTTCACACCCAGGCCCAGCGGCAGGAAAGCCCCGTAATATCCGCGGTATTTATGAGCGCCGACACCAGCAATGAGATAAGGCTGCACCCAGTATTTTTCAGTGGTCAGTTTCAGGTTCAGGGATGCATTAGCTTCCAGCAAGAGGCTGTTATCTGTAAAATTCTTGTTCGGCATGGGATAGCGGAGGAAAGAAGCGCCCAGGGAGGCTGCGACATCGATATGCTTCCGGACCCCTTTGAAATAAGTGACCGCCATTCCCGGGGCCATCTCTTTAATTTTGGCAAACCGCTTACTGCTGATCACCTGGCTCAGCGATGTGGTGCGGATTCTGTCAGGCGTAATAAAGTCATTCAGAAAAAAACTAACACCAATGGCTTTGGGCCTGATTTCATCATCCTGGGCTTTAACAGCAGGTACGATCAGATACAATGCAATAATAGCAGATAATATCTTCTTCATAAAGAGATAGTTTGGTTTTAATCACGGCAAAAATAACAGGTATGTTCAATATCCTAAAATAAATTATTTAGTTAATATTCACCGGTTTGGGAGATGTTTTTTTAAAAAAAAGAAGTATTGGGCGGCGCCCCCGCCGGGACGGGGGCCGGATTGGCTTATTTATTTCCGAAAAAACGTTCCCGGAGACTTTTGTCCTCCCCGTACACATCATCGTAAAAAACAACATTGCCTTTTTGCCCCTCGCAGGTAAAATAGCGGATAAAAACCGGCAACTTGTTCCGCAGGACAATGGTCTTTTTCTGCTTGCTCTTCAGCCAGGATTTTACAGAATCGATCCGGGTACCAGCCTGGCTGCTGTCATTCCGGAGTAAATACCAGGCCAGTTTTTCCCATTCCTGCACCCGCACACAACCATGACTCAGGGAGCGCATGGCATTGGCAAAAAGATAACGCTGGTTGGTATCGTGCAGGTAAACCGAGTATTTATTATCAAACACGAATTTCATAATCCCCAGGGCATTGGCGTCCCCGCTCCCCTGCACCACGCGGTACGGGATCCCCTTGCTGTATTGTGACCAGTTCACGCTGTAGGGATCCACTTCATTCCCGTCCTTGTCCACCAGGCTGAACCCCTTCTTTGCCAGGTAACCCGGGTTCTTCTTTACGGCCGGCAGTATCTCCTTCAGGATTATGCTGAGCGGGGGGACCCATTGCGGATACGTGATCAGGGCGGAGACGGCACTCGTCAGTAAAGGAGTGCGGGTTTTGGCCTTCCCGCTAATCACTTTCGAGCTGAATTTCACCTCGTTACCATCCACTACTTCCATATAATTTGCGGAGGTATTTACCCAGATATATTTGGAGGGCATTTTTTCAGGTAGCTGCTTGTACTTGTCGAGACTGATCGCTATCCGGGCAAATTTTTCACGGTCATCCAGGTTCAGCATCCTGACAGTTCCCTCCCCGGCCCTTCCATCCACGGTAATGCCTTTTTTCTTTTGAAACAATTTTACCGCGCTGGCCAGCCTGGCCGAATCAGCCGGTATGCTGTCAAACCCGATTAAACCCTCCTCGTATAATCTTTTTTGGAGAAACTGATTAAAACGCTGCTGGTCTTTTTCGGGATAGGGAATCCGGGTATAGATTTTATAATCTGCACCGGCCAGGAAATTAGGGATCGCTGCTTTGAGCAACTGGTAGCCCCGGGCCGAAGGCTCCAGGGAACGGAACACCCCGGCAATTCCTTTTTGTTTGATTTCATTAAAGCGGGACAGATAAAATTCATCCTTTAGTACAGAATCCTTGCGCAAGCTGACACTGTCCTGCGGCAAACGTCCCAGTTTTACATCTTTGACGAGCCGGGTAAAGGCATCTGTATACAAAAGATCCGCAGTGGCCCACCATTTAGCATCCTTCCGGTCCCCTTTCCCCAGGCTGTCCGCCATTATCCGGTCCCGGATTATTGTTAATTCACCGGCATGATATTCCTCCGGGAACAATCCAAATAAGCGGGCATTATGGATGAAATGGAAAAGGGAATCCGCTTCCGGCAACCAGTTTTGGCCACTGCTCCAGGAAGGAGAAAAATCTCTTTGCTGGTAAACCAGCCGGACCAGCCCGGGTTGAACCAGCACGAGACCCGTGTCTTCTATGCTGCCACTGTCGTCCATTGCCCTTTGCAGGCCTTCTTTGATCAGCAGGGTGGCTTTCTTCGACAGGTCTTCCGGGCTGACCGAAACAGTATCCATCGTCTGCCCGTTTCCCTTGCAGGCAAGAAACAGTATCCCGGTGAGGAAAAAAAAGGCGAGCGGGTACAAGGTCTTCTTCATCATAAAGAGGTTGGCAGCTGTGATAAGTAACGGTATAAAATGAACCTGGTGTGCAACAAAATAAGCAATCGTATTTAGATTCCCCCGATAGTCGCCTGTTTTTTTTACCCTTCCGCAAGGGGCACGCCTGACAGGGGGAATGAAAGCCGGATTATCCCCCCCGGATGAGCCAGGGGAACGATCGTGCCAGGGACATGGGCTAAGGCTTATTGCAACCGGATTACATCCGTCACCGCATCTGTATTGATGGGTCCATAGACATGCGGGAAAGTATCCTGGGTGGAGGGGGACCAGTCAAATACATAATGACTCGTGAGCCGGTCCGTGTCAATCACCAGTTTGACCAGCCCGCTTTGCCCGGCAAAATAGCGGTCCAGCACGGCAGCTACCTGGTGCTCCTGTGAGCAATGAATAAACCCTTCCGCTTTCAGGGAGGGATGTTCATAAGATCCTTTCTGTTTGGCCGCCTCCCATTCACCGGCAGTTGTAACATGATATATGACAGGCATTATAGTACTCGTTTAATTTTTTGTTCCAGCAACAGGAAGTCAGCGATCACGATGGCCGTTACGGCTTCCACGATCACCGGCGCCCGCAGGGCCACGCAAAGATCATGGCGTCCCTTCACGGAAAAATCTTCTGTCTTGCCGGTATCCCAGTTCAGGCTGTTTTGTTCTTTGGGAGTCGAAGAAGTGGGTTTGACCGCCAGCCGGAAGACCAGTTCGTTCCCGTTACTGATCCCGCCTACCACCCCGCCGGCATGATTGGTCCTTGTTTTCCCGCTCATGTCACCGATCGCATCATTGTGCTCACTGCCAAACATGGCCGCGGCGGCAAAGCCGGTTCCGAACTCCACTCCCCGGACGGCCGGAATGGCGAAGAGAATATGTGAGAGCGTTGATTCCAGTGAATCAAAATAGGGTTCCCCCAATCCAACCGGCAATCCATTGACTTTGCATTCCACTATTCCGCCGACTGAATCTTTGGCTTCAATGGCTTTTTGGAGTCCCTTTTCGGTATCTGTTTCGCCCCCGATCTCAGTCACGGCTGCCCGGATGCTGATTCCATCCATCAGTTTTTTTGCAATGGCCCCGGCGGCTACTAAACCGGCAGTCAGCCTTGCACTGAAATGGCCACCACCCCGGTAATCTTCATACCCGCCAAACTTCTGGTGAGCCACCCAGTCGGCATGACCCGGGCGGGGTATGCTTCGCTGTTTATTGTAATCTTCGCTTCTTGTATTATTATTTTCAAAAAGGATCGTGACAGGGAACCCGGTTGTTTTCCCGTTAAATACCCCGCTTTTGAAAATGGGGTAATCGGATTCCTGCCTGGGTGTTGTTCCTTTTTGGGTCCCCCCCTTTCTTCTTTCCAGGTCGGGCAGCAGGTCTTCGGGTGTTAAGGATAAACCCGCGGGACATCCATCAAGGGTGATCCCCACAGATTCCCCGTGTGATTCTCCAAAGATGGAAACCCTGAAAAGACGTCCGAATGCGTTCAAAGCTTATAAATTGAATTGTTGAAAGGGTAAAGATACAGCGGCCCCGATAGATTTCAGATCATTATAAAACTCAGGATAGGACTTTTTCACAGCGCCCGCTTCCTCAATCCGGGTATCTCCGCCGGCTTTTAAGGCAGCCACTGCACAGGCCATGGCAATCCGATGATCGTGCCGGGAATGAACGGTTGCCCCTTTTACTTCTCCCCCGCCATATACTTCCATCGTATCTCCGTCCAGTTCAATCCGCAGGCCCATTTTTCCAAACTCTTCCTGCAGGGTCAGGGCCCGGTTGCTTTCTTTATGCGCCAGCCGGCTCACGCCCTTAATGCTGCTCATGCCCTTGCAGTAAGCAGCCAGGGCCACGAGCGGGGGAAAGAGGTCCGGGCAATCCGTCGCATCAAATGAAAAACCCTTCATTTCAGCCGGGTGCAGTTTGATTCCCTTAGCCTCCATCGCGATACCTGCATTTGCGGCCATCAGGGCATCCACCATAGCTTTATCGGCCTGGGTGGAAGAAAGATCGAGTCCGCGAACGGTAATGGGTCCGGCAATAGCGCCTGCCACTAAGAGAAAAGCAGCGCCGCTCCAGTCGCCCTCCACCGTGTAGTTAATGGTTGATCCCCGGGGCGGAAGCTCTGAACCGGTATCCGTTCCAAAATAAAATTCCCCGTAGTTCCTGTTTTCAGGCATTTTCAGACCGAACTGCTTCATCACATCCAGGGTCAGATCAATATAGGGGCGGCTTTTTAAATTATTTACTTTAATGGAAACACCGGATGCCTGAGCGGCTGCATAAGCCATCAGCAAGCCGGTCAGGAATTGTGAACTCAGGGAGCCATCCACTTCAATATTCACGGGCACCAGGGGGCCCTGTATCTGCAGGGGCAGTTTTCCCTGCCGGCTTTTGACTTTTACATTCAGGCGGGGTAAAATCTCATCAAAGAAATCCATCGGGCGGGTTACCAGGCTTCCTGTACCATTGATGGTGACCGCCTGGTCGCTCAGGGCCACGAGGGGGGTGAACATCCGGATACTGAGGCCGGACTCCCCGCAACTGATTTCCGCTGCCGCCGGGCGCATTCCTTCACTTTTTACCTGTAATTCCCCACCCGCGAATTCCGCCTTCGCGCCCAGCCGCCGGATAATATCCAGCGCGGCTTTATCGTCATTGCTGTGCCCGGGATTATGGATGATCGTTTCTCCCTTGTGCAAAAGGGCGGCCGCACAGGCCCTTTGCATCGAGCTCTTGGAAGCCGGGGCCTGAATAGTGCCTTTTAATTCCGATGGATGGATGGTTACGTTCACAATTATAATGCTTGAATGATTCTTTCCAGTTGCTTCAATGAAATGCTTTTAACCACACCCCTGCCGATTTTCTCCAGCAGCACGTAATTCATTTCGCTCCGCTCCCTTTTCTTATCCATCTTTAATACGTTAAAGACTTTTTGTTTGTCAAAAGAAGCATAAGTGGGCAGTTTGTATTTTTCAAGCAGCGCCACTACTTTATCCGTTTGCCTGAACCCGGTGAGCTGTTCGGAAATATGACAGGCATAGGTCATCCCGATGGAGATGGCCTGCCCATGGAGTAATTCATACTGCGTTTCCAGCGCGTGTCCCAGGGTATGCCCGAAATTCAGCAGGCGCCGGTCCGCTTTCTCAAACTCATCTTTCTTTACCACGTTGATCTTGATAAGGGCATTCCGCTGCACGAGATCACAAACGGGCAGCTGCCGGCGCTGGTAATGGGCCAGTGTATGCTGCTCCAGGTCTGCGAACATGGCTGCATCTTTGATACAGGCATGCTTGATGATCTCCGCAAACCCGTTTTCCCAATCTCCCTGCGGCAATGATTTCAGGAAGGCCATATCGTGCAGGATAAAGGAGGGCTGACGGATCACACCCACCATATTCTTGTACATTCCCACATCAATGCCGTTCTTCCCGCCAATGGACGCATCCACCAGTCCGAGTACAGAGGTTGGAATAAAACCGAAACGGATACCGCGCATATATACCGAAGCAATATAACCGGTCAGGTCCGTGATCACGCCTCCGCCCACTCCCACCAGGGTGGTCTTGCGGTCAGCTTCCAGTTGAATCAGTTGTTCCACCACGGCATCCACCGTCGCCTGTACCTTGTACTCCTCCCCCGCTTTCAGCACGATCGTATTCCAGCCCCTGAAGCGTTTGGCATGGCTTTTATACACATGCTCATCGGTAATGACCACGGTGGCTTTCGGGTCTGTAATCTTTTTCAGCTGGCTGATCCCGCCGGCAAAATAGAAGTCCGTGGACGATGCTGAAAACTTATAATTGACATGTTTCATGAGCTGATTTAAATACCGGGTGGTGGTTCCTGCAATGAGTGTTGAAAAGTGAGTATTGAGAATTGAACATTCATTCTCATAAGGACCAAATGTTCAATGCTCAAATTTCAATTTTCAATGTTCATTATCAACTATCCAACACCTTCTTCTGGTGATTAATACTCTCCATGTGCACGGCATCCAGGTACTTGGTGATAAACTCCTTACTGAGCCCGATCTTGTCCCCCTTCACCGAGGCTCTTTCGATGATCTCATTCCAGCGGCTGGTTTGCAGGATGGTAATATTGTTATCCTTCTTATAACGGCCGATCTGTTCAGCGATCTTCATCCGCTGCCCGAGTATCTGCATCAGCTCATCATCCAGGTGGTTGATCTTCTGGCGGAGAGCCTCTAGGGCCGTATGATATTCTTCTGAGTTAACGTCTTCCCTTCTCCAGGTAATACTATCCAGCATTTCGGCCAGTCGTTCCGGGGTTATCTGCTGTTTGGCATCGCTCCAGGCGCTGTCCGGGTCAATATGACTTTCGATCATCAGCCCGTCATAATCCAGGTCGATGGCTTTTTGCATTACTTCCAGCAGGATATCCCTTCTTCCGCAGATATGCGATGGATCGTTGATCAGGGGCATACCCGGGTGCTTCAGTTTCATATCAATGGCGAGGTGCCACATGGGGGCATTCCGGTATTCTGTATTGCCATAGGAACTAAAACCCCGGTGAATCAAACCAATCTGTTTTACACCGGCACGGGCCACCCTTTCCACCGCCCCGCTCCATAATTCCAGGTCGGGGTTGATGGGGTTCTTGATCAGGACCGGCACATCCACGCCGCGCAGGGCATCGGCAACTTCCTGCACACTGAAAGGGTTGACGGTGGTGCGGGCCCCGATCCATAATACATCCACATCAAAGGTCAGCGCGTCCTGTACCTGCTTGCCGGTGGCCACTTCCACGGTTGTCGGCAATCCGGTCAGTTTTTTCGCCTGTTGCAGCCAGGGCAACCCCTTGGCACCCACTCCTTCAAACATCCCGGGTTTGGTACGGGGTTTCCAGATACCGGCACGGAGCATATCCACTTTCCCGGTAGCCGCGAGCCGTTGCGCGGTGGCTAAAACCTGTTCTTCTGTTTCGGCACTGCAGGGCCCGCTGATAATCAGCGGTCTTTTATGCCAGGCTGCCTGTACGGCCGCGTTGCTTGTCTGTTCTGTTGTTTGCATTGTACAAATTTAGTGCTCCCGCCTTTAAAGGGCATTTTGGAAGCGGTTTATTTATCAGATTGTCCTATTTCCAGATTCAGGCCGGTTTATTCATCCGTTTACTTAATAATTCGCCTGATTTTATTGGCGTCATCAATCAGTGTACGAAGTTCTTCCGTTTTGTTATCCCGGATACTGTCCCTGAATTTCTTCAGTTGCTCAATATGTTCATTCAGCACATCCAGGATATTCACTTTGTTCTGCAGGAATATCGGCACCCACATCGCGGGGTTGCTTTTGGCCAGGCGCACCGTACTTTCAAAACCGGCTGAAGCCAGTTCAAAAATGGCATTCTCCTCTTTTTCTTTTTCCAGCACCGTATTCGCCAGGGCAAAGGACGTGATATGGGAGATATGGCTGACATAAGCCGCATGCAGGTCATGTGAGCCGGCTTCCATTTCCAGCTGCCGCATCCCGATCTTATCAAACATATACCGGACCCATTCCTGCACATCCGCATCCGTTTCCGCTGCATTGCAAAGGATTACCGCTTTGTTTTCATACGCCCCCCTTACAGCCGCTGCCGGGCCGCTGTATTCCGTACCCCACATGGGATGGGTGGCCAAAAAGCGCCCCCGTTTCGGGTGGTCTTTTATTGCCGCCACGAGTTGCGCCTTGGTAGACCCCAGGTCCAGCACGATCTGCTGATCCACCTGGTCCAGCACTGCTGGCAATATGGACAGCATGGCATCAACCGGAATGGCCAGCACGATCACGTCCGCCTGCTGAACAGCCTGGTCCAGGGGCAATATTTCGTCCACCAGCTCGAGCGCCAGCGCCTGTGCCGCATGATCCGGATCTGCCTCTACCCCGATCAGCCGGGATGATATTTTTTTTTCATGCAGCTGAATGGCCAGTGAGCCGCCGATCAGTCCCACCCCCACAATGGCAATTTTTTTACGCTCCTTCATTGGATCCTCCTTTTGACGTTTGAATTCTTTTTATCGCTTCTTCCAGCTTCTCCGCCGTTGCACATAAACTCACCCGTACATACTTGTTCCCGGCATTACCGAATATTCCCCCCGGTGTGATGAATACCCCCGACTGGTATAATACCTCATCGCTCACCGCATAGCCATCCGTATAGCCATTGGGAATCTGCGCCCATACAAACAAACCCGCCTGTTGCCGGGAAAATGAGCAACCCAGCAAATCCAGTAATGCAAATACCTTTTCCCTTCGTTCCCGGTACACGGCATTCACTTCATGCTGCCATTCCTTACCGAGCGCCAGGGCCCGGGCCGCTGCCAGTTGCACGGGGAGGAACATCCCGCTGTCCATATTGCTTTTAAACCGCAGCACTTCTTCTATACGTTCTTTAGCCCCGCATAAGACCCCCACTCGCCAGCCGGCCATATTGTGTGATTTGCTCAGTGAGTTCAGTTCGATCACCCATTCCCGGGCGCCTTCCGTGCTCAACAAACTCTCCGGGTGTTCATTCAGGATAAAGGAATAGGGGTTATCATGCACGATCAGTATTTTATGTTTCCGGCCAAAGGCGACCAGTTTTTCAAATAAGGCAGCCGAAGGCAACTGGCCCGTGGGCATTTGCGGGTAGTTGACAAACATCAGTTTGACTTTTTTCAGCCCCCGTTTTTCCAGCTTTTCAAAATCAGGTGCATACTGGTTCTTTTCTTTCAGGGTGTAGTCCACGCACTTTCCGCCCGCCAGTCTTACGGCGCTGCGGTAGGTGGGATAACCCGGGTTGGGTACCAGTACTTCATCCCCTTTATCAAGATAGGTCATGCAGATATGCATGATCCCCTCCTTACTCCCGATCAGCGGAAGGATCTCGGTATCCGGGTTCAGTTCCACCCTGTACCATTTCTTATACCAGTCACTGACCGCCTTGCGCAATACAGGCGAACCTTTGTACGACTGGTACGCATGCACATCCGGTTTAGCGGCTTCTTCCTGCAATACCCGGATCACTTCCGGGTGCGGGGGCTGGTCCGGGCTGCCGATACCGAGATTGATAATACGCTTCCCCTGCCTGTTCAATTCCTCAATCTCCCGCAGCTTTTGCGAAAAATAATACTCCCCGATACCATCCAGTCTTTTGGCAACTTTCATCTTTATTTATTTAACTCGTTTACTTATTGATCTAAATAATGAAATGACTACTACCTACTACCGACTATCGACTACTGACTACTAATTTCCCACTCCCCGAAGAATCCGCCAGCCCATTCATTCCCCAACTGTTTCTTAGAAGACCCCATTCCCTATTCACCATTCACCATTCACTACTTCCACAGTCCCCGCTTATACACCCCATACACTTTGATCGCTTCCGTCAGGGGCTTTATTAGTTTCATCACTTCCTCAAACTGCTCCCGGGTATCAAATTCCATATCGGCATGAAAGGCATATTTAAATTCAGAACCCGGGATCGGGAAACTCTGCAGTTTACTGAGATTGATGCCGCCTTCGGAAATCCGGGTCAGTACCCTGGCAAGGCTGCCCCTGGAATGATCCGTATGAAAAGTGACAGACGCTTTGTCGGCCTCCGCAACGGGCTGTACCGCTTCCTCCCGCTGCAACATCAGGAAACGGGTATAATTGTTTTTCAGGCTCTGGATATTGGGCGCCAGCACATCCAGGTCATACAATTCGGCAGCAAGCTTGCTGGCAATAGCGGCCATGTGTTTACTCTTGTGCTGGTGAATATGCCGGGCGCTTAATGCCGTATCATCCGACTCCACCAGTTTCCATTTGTATTTATCGAGGAAATCATAGCATTGCTGCAAGGCCATGGTATGGGAATGTACTTCCTTAATATCTTCCAGCCGCACGCCGCGGTTCACCAGCAGGTTTTGCCGGATCTGTAAATACAATTCCCCGACAATCTTCAGGTTACTTTTCTGCAGCAGGTTATAATTCGGCAGGATGCTGCCGGCAATCGAATTTTCAATCGCCATCACCCCGCCATCGCTTTCCTTTTTACTGGAAGCGATACGGATCACTTCCCGGAAGGTATCGCAGGGAATCACGTTCACTTCCTTTCCATGAAATAATTGAGCCGCCACCTGGTGAAAGCTGCCCTCATACCCTTGTATCGAAATCCGTTTATTCATTTTCAGTCTTTATCTGTTCTTCCTGTAACATCATCCTTGTTATTATTCTTTAAGCCCCCGGTTACGTTTGGGGATGCAGGCTTAAAACAAGAATCCCGGCCGTT
The DNA here is from genome assembly GCA_016219985.1 of Sphingobacteriales bacterium. Classification (GTDB taxonomy): domain Bacteria; phylum Bacteroidota; class Bacteroidia; order Chitinophagales; family Chitinophagaceae; genus JJ008. The sequence continues at coordinate 180,684 of JACRJO010000018.1, forward strand.
TGGCCGGGATTCTTTATGTTGATGTTTCTTAGTTGTTCCTTTTCATTTCAACAAAAGCACTCCCGGCCTCTTTCCAAAAAAGAAGTAATAAAAATAGTAACCAAAATATGCTTTCATTTCCGTCATGGGACAAAAATAGGTTTTGCGGCTGTTATAACCAACAACTCATTCAAATTAATTTCTCCGGCCACCGCTTTCGGCATCATTCATCCGGATCTTCCGGCCCCTGTAGTTCTTGCCATCGATGGCCTTAATCATTTTTTTGGCAGCCCCGGGTTCTATTTCCACCCAGCTGTTCATCTCTTTCATATCGATTCTTCCCAGTACATCCTTCTTCAGATCGCTCATATCCAGGATGAACTGGAGAAAACTGGCTTTGTAAAAACCATCCTTCGTTCCGAGGTTCACAAACAAACGTTGATATGAACCGGCGCCTCCGCCGAATTTTCTTCCCTGTGTATCTTTTGCCTGGAAACGATCGGCGCCTCTTTCGGCCCTCTCCCCTCTTTTGCCGGCATCCCGCATATTCAGGTCCGCCGCGTTCTCATAATATTTCAGGAAACGGTCGAATTCGAGGGCCGCCACCCGTTGCAGGATCTCTTCTTTTTCCACTTCCGCGAATTTCTCCCGCAGGATGGGCAGGTAGGTTTCATACTCACCGTGACTGATATCTGCTGCCAGCATTTTATCAATAAAAGAGAAAAACTGTTTGCGGCATACATCCTTACCGCTCGGGATATCCATCTTATGCACCCGGGTATTCACCAGCTTTTCGATCTGTCTCAGCCGGTAAACCTCTTTGGGGGTTACGATCGAAACAGAAACACCGCTGTTACCGGCCCGGCCGGTACGGCCGCTGCGGTGGGTATATACTTCCACATCATCGGGCAATTCAAAATTTATCACATGCGTGATCCCCTGCACATCGATACCACGGGCCGCCACATCGGTTGCCGCAAGCAGTTTCACACTGCGGTCGCGGAACAGGCCCATCACTTTATCCCGTTGCTGCTGGGTCAGGTCGCCGTGGATCGCGTCAATATCATATCCCTCACGGGTCAGTTTTTCCGCGATATCCTGGGTATCGGCCTTGGTACGGGCAAACACAATTCCATACAACCCGGGATTGAAATCGATAATGCGCTTTAATACTTCATAGCGGTTATGGTGCTGCGTCATGTAGTACTGGTGATCAATATTGACATTCCCTTCATTTACTTTCCCGATGGTGATCTCAAAGGGTTTGTCCATGTACCGCTTGCTTACCTGGCGGATCTCCGACGGCATGGTGGCGCTGAATAACCAGGTACTCTGCCGGTTCGGGGTGTTCTTCAGGATGAACTCAATATCTTCCTTAAAACCCATGTTCAGCATTTCGTCTGCCTCATCGAGTACCACGTAATGGATTTGTTCCAGGTTAACCGCCTTTCTTTCGATCAGGTCGATCAGCCGGCCGGGGGTGGCTACCACGATATGGCTCCCTTTCCTCAGGTCACGGATCTGCAGGCTGATGGAGGTGCCTCCATAAACAGCAGTAACGGCAACAGCCGCTTTTTTACTCTTGAATTTTTCCAGGTCGCTGGTGATCTGCAGGCAGAGCTCCCGCGTGGGGCAAACGATCAGGGCCTGGGGGAAACGGTCTTCTTTATTAATCAGTTGGAGCAGGGGCAAACCAAAAGCCGCCGTTTTGCCGGTTCCGGTCTGGGCCAGGCCGATAAAATCCTTGGTTCCCTGGAGCAATACCGGGATGGCTTTTTCCTGTATGGGGGTGGGCTGGGTAAATCCTAATACCTGGATGGACTGGAGCAGTCCTTCTTCAATACCCAGTTCTTGAAATTTATTCACTTGTACATTAATTTTTATGAGGCGGCAAAGGTAGCTTTAATCGGGCGGATATGGGCAAAAGAAAGCCGTCCCAGGTCGGGACGGCCTTCAATGACTTGCTTGCCAGCAGAATTACTTCTTAACTGAATCAGCTTTAACGGTAGAATCAACAGCTTTAACTGTAGAATCAACAACTTTAACTGTAGAGTCAACAGCTTTAATTGTAGAATCAACAACTGCAGCAGTGCTGTCTGTAGTTGCTTTAGAGTCGCTGGAATTGTTACAAGCTACAGCGAAAGAAGCGATAGCTACGATGGCCAGGAATTTCTTCATTTTCAATGATTTTTTTTGTGTTGTATGAAATATTTCGCTTTTTATACCCGAAACGGGAAAAGGTAACCCGGTTTTTTTAATATTTTTTTTCAGGTGGCTAAGGGTTACTATTTTTAAAAAACAGTATTAAATAAGGGAATGTGAAACAAGAGATTAACGAAAAGCCCCTCCTGAAAGGATTAGCTATAAACGACAAAAAAGCCGTTGAGACCATTTATCGGGAGAACTATAATATGGTTCAGTCCCTGATAATCAACAACAACGGTTCGGCAGACGACGCGAAAGACATATTCCAGGAAGCCATGATTGTCTTATACGAGAAAGTGCGTTCCGGGACTTTTGAACTGAACTGCCAGATCAAAACTTACCTATATTCTGTAAGTAAAAGATTGTGGCTCAAAAGGTTACAACAGTTAAACCGATACGCACCTCCTATTGAAGATCCTGAATCCACTGTATCCGTAGATGAAGAGATCGAAGATCATGAGAAGAGAGACGCCGAGTTTGAAATGATGAACAAAGCCATCAGCAGCCTGGGAGAACCCTGCAAAAGCCTGTTAGAAGCCTATTATTTGCAAAAACAGAATATGCAGGTCATTGCCGCCAATTTTGGGTACACCAATGCGGACAATGCCAAAAACCAGAAGTACAAGTGCCTGATGCGGTTGAAGAAAATATTTTTTGCTCACTATAAAAACGAGAACGGAGATGGGTGATATTAAAGTACTAGAGGCGGTGGAACGCTATATCCGTGGGGAGATGAATCCTGACGAACGCCTGCATTTCGAAAACCTGCGCAAGACCAATGCAGAGATCGATCAGCTGGTGGTGGAGCATACCTTATTCCTGCAGCAGATGAACCGCTTCGGGGAATGGCAGAAATTCCGCGGCACCCTGCATGAAGTGCATACCGACCTCGCCGAACAGGGAAAAATCAATTCTGCCCGGCTGACCGGTAAAGCCAAAGTGGTTTATCTCTGGAAAAGATATAAACGGGTGGCCGCTATTGCTGCGTCCATTGCCGGCATCACCACCCTGACCATGAGCGCCCTGGTCTGGTCCATTACCCCACAGGCCCCCGCCAGCGAGATTGAAAAACTCAAAGGGGAAATCTACAGCATCAAAACGAAAACAAGCCAGACGGATAAGGAATTAAGCAAAGTAAAGAACAGTATCAACAACGCTGACAATACCATCATTTATAAAACGGGGGGTACCGGTTTTATCATTGATGCCAAAGGTTATCTCGTCACCAATGCACACGTGGTGGAAGGCGCCCATAATATTGCGATCCAGAACAACAAAGGTGAATTTACCGCGCGGGTGGTTTATATTGACCAGCTGAGAGATATCGCCATCCTCAAAATCGAAGACGAAAACTTCAAACCGTTTACCTCGGTTCCCTATGCCATCAGCAAGACCGAAAGTAAACTGGCCGAACCGATCTTCACCCTGGGTTTCCCCCGGAACGATGTGGTGGTATACGGGCAGGGTTATTTAAGCGCCAAGACCGGTTTTAACGGGGACACCCTCAGTTGCCAGCTGGAACTGGCGGCCAACAGGGGCAACAGTGGCAGCCCGATCCTGAACAAGAAAGGAGAAGTCATCGGTATCCTCAACGGTCGCCTGAAAAACGCGGAAGGATTCACCTATGCCATCCAGGGCAAACATATTTATAAGGTGCTGGATGAACTGAAAAAGGATACCAGTTATCAAAAAGTAAAAATATCCGCCAGGTCTTCCATTGCCGGCCTTGAATTCCAGCAACAGGTGGAGAAAGTGGAAGACTATGTCTTCATGGTGAAAGTGAACTAAACGATTTACCCCTATAGAAAAAAAAGGCTGTCTCAATTACGAGACAGCTTTTTTATTTACCACGTTCTGTAAAGTTTTAAAAATTCGCCTTAGAGGGTTCCTGTGCGCTTTAAGACCCGGAAATGACATTGAACAATCGAACTCGCTCCTCTCAGCTCACAGCTCGCAGCTAATTATTCAGGATCTTTCAAAAGTAACTCCCCAGCCCCACCTCTCTATCCCCAAAGCGCAGGCGGGTATTCCCCCTGTTCAATCAGGGTATGCAGGCTCTTCTCCACATAAGGGGCATCTTCTTTGTAGGTAACCCCGAACCAAAGGGATGAGGTGGGTATGATTTCCACTTTACCCCCTTCCTTGATAAACTGGTCGGCCACGATCGGGATAAAGAACTCCGATTTCAGTTCCTGGCCGTGCTGGTGCAGGAATGAAGTGAATAACTGCTGTGTATAGTCGAAAAAGGACGGATCAAAGCACCAGAAATTCATGGACACCCGCGATTCAACGGGTATTTCCCGGGGCTCCAGCCCGTCTTCACAAATGATCTTGTCGTCTTTCTTCGCAATATTAATCCGCTCGGTGATCGAGGCCAGGTTGCCCTGCGGGTCCAGCCCGCATACACCCCGGTTCACCGTGCCATGGTCCGACAACGTGCGCAGCAGGTCATATCCCACGATCGCATAACAATTTTCATTACAGGACCCTTTCAGAAAGCCCGCTGCCTGCACAAACGCATCGCGTCCGTAAAAATCATCTGCATTGATCACGGCAAAAGGTTCTTTCACCACTTCCCGGGCGCAAAGGACCGCATGGGCCGTTCCCCAGGGCTTGGTACGTTCCGCCGCCGCTTTGTACCCGCCGGTATAGGAATTCATTTCCTGGTAAACATATTCGATCGCTATTTTCCCCTTCAGCTTCGGTTCAAAAATGGATTTGAAGTTCCCTGCAAATTCCTCCCGGATAATGAACACCACTTTGCCAAAGCCGGCCCGGATGGCATCATAAATAGAATAATCCATAATGGTTTCACCGGAAGGTCCGAAGCCCTGTACCTGTTTCATACTGCCATAACGGGAAGCCATGCCTGCCGCCAAAATAACCAGTGTAGGTTTCATCGTTTCAATAAGTTTTACCCCGCGAATTTAATCTAATTTCGTTAAGACATTCATCCGCATGCAAGATATAAATCCGGGCGCTATAAGCATCGATCCTGTTCCCCTTCCTGTTTTTACTGAAAAGGAGCTGGCCGTTTCCATGCTTCGGCTTGACCGGCTGCACCCGGTCATCTCCGGGAACAAATGGTTCAAACTCCGTTTTTACCTCGAAGAAGCCCGGGCACAGGGAAAAAAAACGCTGCTCACTTTCGGGGGAGCCTGGTCCAACCATATCCATGCCACCGCGGCAGCCTGCCGCATTCAGCAGCTTAATTCGATCGGGATCATCCGCGGGGAAGAACCAGCTGAGTTATCAGCAACCCTCCTCCAGGCCCGGGAAATGGGAATGCAGCTTCGCTTTATCAGCCGCGAACAATACCGGGAAAAGATAATACCGGGTGATATAGCTATCGCTGACTGCGTGATCGTCGGCGAAGGCGGCTACGGGATAAAAGGAGCCGCCGGAGCAGCCACGATCCTGGATCATGCTAACCTCGCTGCCTATACGCATATCTGTTGCGCCATGGGTACGGGAACCATGCTGGCCGGGATCATGAACCGTACCCCCGCCGGTATTCGTTCCCTCGGTATCAGTGTACTCAAAAATAATCCCGCATTAAGCAGCCAGGTCAAAGCCTTGCTGCTGCACCCGGAGCAGGACCCCGTGATCTTCCATGAATTTCACTTTGGCGGGTATGCTAAAAAGACCCCGGAACTGATTCAGTTTATGAATGATTTCTACGGGCATACCGGGATTCCCACTGACTTTGTGTACACGGGTAAACTTTGTTTCGCCGCTGCAGCGCTGGCAGCGAAAAATTACTTTCCCCCCGGAAGTAAACTACTGCTGATTCACAGCGGGGGCTTGCAGGGCAACCGCTCCCTGGACAAGGGAACGTTAATATTCTGAATTTTCTGACCCACTCCCCTATCTTTGTTTTTTACGGCAAAGGAACCCCGGTTTTTTTGCATTCTTACAATATGAAAAAACTGACCCTTCTTTTTTCCTTCTTCCTGGTTGCTTCTTCAGGCAATCATGCCTTTTCGCAGGATACCCTGCCCGGTTTTTCGCTGAAGAATGTGGGCAAAAACCGGATCGTGGTCAGTTGGGTCAATCCCTTTCGCGAAATCCGCCAGCTGAGCATCCAGCGATCAGCCGACAGCCTGAAAGGTTATAAGACCATCCTTACCATGGCAGATCCTGCTACGCCGCAAAACGGGTACGTGGATAGTAAGGCGCCCAATGGTCAGCAGTTTTACCGTCTCTATATCATGCTCGAAGGGGGCCGTTATCTTTTCAGTGCCTCAAAAAAACCGGTGATGGATAGTTTTGTTGCGAAGCATCCCGGCGCCAGGCCGGTAATTGACTCCCTGCTGCGGGTGGACTCCATCACCCGCGTAAGCCCGGTGGTGATCCGGCTGGACAATTTCCAGACCGGTGATTCGGCCACCCTTCCCAATGCTGTTACCGTTAAGAACCGGCCAACCGCGTTCGTGCCTTCCCTTTATGTGTATACCAATAAGGACGGCTATGTAAAAGTCAGCCTGCCCGGGGAAGGAAAAGATCACAAATACACGATCAAATTCTTTGAAGATGATGAGACCCTGCTCTTTGAGTTAAAGGATATCAAAGAAAATAATTTTAAAATAGACAAAGCTAATTTCTACCATGCAGGCTGGTTCCGCTTCGAGATCTACGAGGACGGGAAATTGCTGGAAAAGCACAAATTTTACTTAGAGAAGGATTTCTGAGACCAGTTCCGCGTTAAATATTTTTTCAAAATTCTTTTTCACTTTCTCTTTTACTTCTTTCATATCAAGGGAGCGCCCCAGTTCTTTTTCCAGGGAAGTCACCTGCTTGTTGACGATCCCGCAGGGAATGATATGATTAAAATACGAAAGGTCCGTATTGACATTAAAGGCAAACCCGTGCATCGTGACCCAGCGGCTGCAACGGACACCAATAGCACAGATCTTTCTTTCCCGGCCGGGTATCTCCGGGTCAATCCAGACACCGGTCTCCCCGGGCGAGCGATCCCCTTTGATCCCGTATTCCGCCAGGGTCCGGATCATAACTTCTTCGATATTCCGAAGGTATTTCCCGATATCCGTGTAAAATTTTTCCAGGTCCAGGATCGGGTACCCCACGATCTGGCCGGGTCCGTGAAAAGTGATATCCCCTCCCCGGTTGGTATGAAAGAATTCAATATGGCTGGCCGCTAATTCCTCGTCACTCAGCAATACATTTTCCTTGTTCCCGCTCTTTCCCAGCGTGTACACGAGGGGATGTTCCACAAAGAACAGGTAATGTTCTGTTGCCGGCCGGCCGGTCCCGGATTTTCTCCCGACATTTTCCTTCAGCAGGGATTCCTGCAGATCCCAGGCGGCCTGGTATTCCATCCGGCCGAGGTCCCTGAATATGATTGGTTGTTTTTCCATCTCTAAAAAGCAAATTTACCAACAAAAATCCATCCGTTACCTTTGCCGGCTATGCAGGACGAACTGGACAAAACGATCCCCGATTCAAACGACAGCAGCGATGAACTGTACGAACGGTTCACCCTTACCATCGATAAGGGACAGGAACCCCTGCGCATTGACAAGTTCCTGGCCAACCGGATTGAAGGTGCCACCCGGAATAAACTGCAGCAGGCCATGAACCACGGAATGGTGCAGGTAAACGGGGCGCCCGTCAAACCCAATTACAAAGTGAAACCCCAGGATCAAATCGTGATTTATTCCGACCTGAGTCCTGACGAGACCGATGTGGTGCCGGAAAAAATGGAGCTGAATATTGTGTACGAGGATGCGGACCTGATGGTGATCAACAAACCCGCCGGTATGGTGGTGCATCCCGGCAGCGGGAATTACAGCGGAACCCTGCTCAACGGGGTATCCTATTACCTGCAACAGCAAAACCCCGGCCTTACGGAAGAACTTCTTCCCCGGTTTGGCCTGGTGCACCGGATCGATAAAAATACCAGCGGGCTGCTGGTCCTGGCCAAAACCGATAAAGCCATGCGGGTACTGGCCAAACAATTCTTTGACCATAGTGTGAAGAGACAATACCTGGCCCTGGTCTGGGGGGATATGGAACAAGACAGCGGCACGGTCATCGCCCATGTGGGCCGTCACCTTCGTTTCCGCAAACTCTTCGAAGCCTATCCCGAAGGCGACCATGGGAAAGATGCCATCACCCATTATACTGTCATAGAACGCTTCGGCTATGTGACCCTCGTGCAATGTGTGCTTGAAACAGGACGGACCCACCAGATCCGCGTACACATGAAGCATATCGGCCATCCCCTGTTCAGTGATGATTTCTACGGGGGAGATAAAATTGTAAAGGGAACGATCTACACCCGGTACAAACAATTTGTAGAAAACTGCTTTGAACTTTGTCCCCGCCAGGCGCTGCATGCCAAAACCCTGGGCTTTGTCCACCCTTCCACCGGGGAGGAAATGCATTTTGAATCAGCATTACCCGCTGATATGGAAAAAGTGATTGATAAGTGGAGAAAGTATGCTGGCAAAGCAGGTTGAAAGGTTGACAAGTTGATAAGGACGTTCTAAGATGGATCGTTTACTCTCTCGTCAACTCGTTAACTTGTCAACTTACCAACTTGTCAACTTCACTGGAAATCAAATAAAGTCGCGGTAAACAGCCCTCTTTCCCTTTTCTTAAACGCCACATCCCAGTTACCGATATAACGAAGCAGTTTGGGGACTAAGTAATCCCCCACCTTGGTCATCTCCACTTCCATGTGAACGTCAAAGTCGTAGACACCCGCATTGTAACTCATATCATAATTGCGGGCCATTACTTCCATCGTGCGGGTATTGAACCAGGTGACCATATTGTCAATGACGATCTTGTCCTTCTTCCCGCCCAGGTCTTCCTTGGCCCTGATGGTAAAAACATAACAGGACTGTCCCTCGTAATCCCCGTAGTCGATAATAAAATCATAGTATTCCGCCCGGTCCGGGTCGAAGATGTCGATCTTATCCCCGATAAATGGAATACCCGGGATCTTTTTACCGGGATTGAAGAAGAGCATCTTCAATTGCTGCTTATGCCTGGCCATCCCGCTTTGCGAACGCGGGTTGAAGTTCACGCCCTTTACGATATTCGTTTCCCCGCAAACGGAACCCTTTGTAAAGAACAAGCCGGCATATAATTCGGCCGTATAGTAGTTGTACTGGTGATCCCCGTCATAAAAATCCCCGCTGGAGTTTTCCGACAGCACTTCCATGGTCCGGCAGCCATTCGACCTGGTTTGTTTCGTCTTGCTCATCAGGGCTGCCTGTATGCGGCCCTTTTTATCTTTTATCCGGATATCGTTCCAGGAAGTAAACCCCAGTACATGCAGGTTGCGGAAGGCTTTGTAGAATGTGGTGTCGTTCTTTACCTGGTTGATAAAGCGGGCCACGTTCAGGTCGCTGCGGATGATTACCTCGGAAAGACTGACCATTTTCGCCAGCCGCTGGTTATCCAGGGAATCTTCATTCTCCTGTGCGCTGATTACATAACCGGTTAGAATAAGGAGTGCTAAGGTGAACAGTTTTTTCATGGCATCAGCCGGGGAACATCATCTTGTAATCCACATTCACTTTCCCTTTCGAGATATCGTTGAGTTTCCCCTTCATTAATTTTCTTTTCAGCGGTGAAATATGATCAATAAATAGTTTTCCCTCGATATGATCATATTCGTGCAGGATCACCCGGGCGGTGAGCCCCTCAAAACTGGCCTGCTGCGGCTGGAAATGTTCATCCATATATTCGAGGGTTACGGTTTCATGCCGGTAAATATCCTCCCGGATCTTGGGGATACTCAGGCAGCCTTCATTATAGGACCACTCTTCCCCATCCAGTTCCAGTATATGTGCATTAATAAAAACCGATTTCATGCCCGGCGCGTCGGGGTATTCCTTTTGCTCCTCTTCATTCATCCCGGAGAACATCTGCTGGGTGTCCACCACGAAAAGCCGGATATCCCGGTTGACCTGGGGAGCCGCCAATCCCACCCCGCTGCTGGCATACATGGTTTCCCACATATCCTCAATGAATTTGTCCAGCTGCGGGTAATCCGCTTCAATATCTTCCGCCACTTTCCGCAGTACCGGATGGCCGTATGCTACGATCGGTAAAATCATGGGCAAATTTACTTAAAAGAACCAAGAACCGAAGAGCCGAAGAACCAAAAAATGACCAAATTCCAAAAATCAAAAAAGAACCGAAGAATCAAAAAAAGGCCAAATTTCAAAAAAACTCCAATAATTCAAATCCCAAAGCCACTAAGTAAATCTGTCGAATATGGAAGCTTATCATACAAGACACTGACTATCGACTACTGACCACCGACTACCCCCCCGATTTCCAGATGCTTCTTAGTAGGCCCCATTCACCACATAACTACAAACTCCTCAGATACTCCTGCAGCATAATCGTAGCCGCAATCTCATCCACCAGTGCCTTATTCCTTCTTTCCTTTTTCTTCAGTCCCATTTCCAGCATGGCATCTTTGGCCATTTTGGAAGTATAGCGCTCATCCACCTTTTTAACCGGGAGCCGGGGGAAATGCTTCTGCAGGTCCTTGATGCATTTCTCCACCAACGGGGTGGCGTGGGTATCGGTATCATCCCAGTTCTTGGGCTCGCCGATGATGATCAGTTCCACCGGTTCCCTGGAAAAATAGTCTTTGAGGAAGGGAATCAGCTGCCTGGATTCCACCGTGGTCAGTCCCGTGGCAATGATCTGCAAGGGATCGGTAACAGCCAGGCCGGTCCGCTTGCCTCCATAATCGATACAAATTATTCTTGCCAAGGGAGTTTATTTATTGATGAACAGATCTGCAATAACAAAGATGGCGAAAACCACGGAAGCAATACCATTGGCGGTCATAAATGCCAGGTTCACCCGTTTGAGGTCATTGGGTTTTACAACAGAATGCTGGTACAGCAGCATGCCAATAAAGACCAGCACCCCCAGCCAGTACAACCAGCTGAAATGCCCGTACACACCGGCATACACTACAGCTGCCGCACTCAGCAGGTGCAGCAATTCCGAGACCCGCAGGGCCTTCCCCTTCCCTATCCAGGCGGGAATGGAATAGAGCTGATTTGATTTATCAAACTCCTCGTCCTGCAGGGCATAAATGATATCAAAGCCGCTGACCCAGAAGATAACTGCCAGTGAAAAAAGAATGGGTAAAAAAGCAAATTGCCCCGTGACGGCGAGGTAAGCCCCGATCGGCGCCAGCGAGAGACCCAGCCCCAGTACCAGGTGACAAAGCGGGGTGAACCGCTTGGTATAACTGTAGCCCAATACCACCGCCAATGCAACAGGTGACAGATAAAAACAAATAGCATTTATAAACCATGTACAGGCGACAAACAAAACGCAGCTGATAATGGTAAAAGCCAGTGCATTTTTTGGGGTAATCACTCCTGCCGGAATTTCCCTCACTGCGGTCCTCGGGTTTTTTGCATCAAAATGGCGGTCAAGGTAACGGTTGAATGCCATGGCGGCACTGCGGGCGAAAATCATGCAGAGAATAACCATTACCAGTTTTAGCAATAGCTCATCCCATGGAAACATTGGTGGGAATACGCGGCTATTCCAACCTGGTATTACTGATGTGTTTTCAAAAACAGCCAGGAAAAATCCAATCAGCGCGAAAGGCATCGCAAAAATTGTATGCGAGAATTTGATAAGACTTAAATAGCTTTTTACTTTCGACATAGGTAAGCTGTAACTTAAAAATTAATCCGGAATATAATGCCACCCCTCTCGCCTCGCTAAGCAGGCGTAGCGGGTCGGGGTTGTGCGATATCCTGAACCTGGACGATCAACCCCCAACCTGAACTCTCAACCCCCAACCTGGACGCTCAACCCTCAACCTAAACGTTAAACCTCACCTGAACTCTCAACCCCGAACTCCAATCTTTAAACTCCAAACTTTAAACGCTGAACTCCGAACTCTAAACCCTCCCCCTCACCAACTCCCATAAAACAACGCCAGCTGCTGTGGCTATGTTTAACGAATGTTTCATCCCTAACTGGGGAATCTCGAGACAACCATCACATAATGCAATCGTGGATTGTTCCACCCCGGTCACTTCATTGCCGAAAACCACCGCGATCTTTTCCCCCGGTTCAAAGCCGATGGCATTTAATTTATAACTCCCCTCGGCCTGTTCGGCAGCATATACGTTAAATCCTTCCCTTCTTAATTCAGCGATCGCTTCCGCTGTCGTTTTGAAATATTTCCAGTCCACGGTTTCTTCCGCGCCGAGGGCTGTTTTTTTTATTTCTTTATGCGGGGGTTTGGCGGAATAACCAATGATAAAAATAGCCTGTACGAGGAAGGCATCGGACGTGCGGAACACACTGCCCACATTATAGGCGCTGCGGATATTTTCCAGCACGATAATGACCGGTGTTTTTTCGGAAGCTTTGAATTCCTCCACCGATTTTCGTCCCAGTTCGGCCATGCTCAGTTTTCGCATGGCGCAAAGTTAAGTGCTGGGCGCTTTATTGCTTAAGCAGCTTTTGGGTTCCTTTTTCCCCGCTCTCTGCCTGGTAAGATAGTATATAGATACCCGGCGCCCATTGCCCTGCAGCCACTGGTATATAATTCTCCCCGTAATGAAGATTACAGGCCTGGTTCAGCATCACACGTCCCATGGCATCGGTAATCCGGACCATGACTTTCTGCGCCATCCTTGTTTTGATATCCAGGGTCAGGCTGCTGCCCACCGGGTTGGGGTAAAAATGCGCCATGATGGAACTCGTCTCGGAAGCCGGGTAATCATAACAGGGACCTTCATTGGGTATATTCGAACTGATCCAGCTGATCCGGGCCGATATCCATTCCTTCAGGGCAATGATCTCTCCCGCATAGCTGGTGGGGATGGGCTGCGGATTGGGCCAGATATACTGTCCCAGCACCGGCCAGCGCTGAAAATGCCGCTGCTGCGCCTCGGCCGTAAGGGTAACAATGGAATCTACCAGGTTATTGAGACGGACATCACTCAGGCTGCCCTGTCTTACCTGCTTCCAGCGGCAACGCAGGTTGGACTGAAATGCCGAATCTTTCTCCAACCGGTACCACCAGAAAGGAACCTGCCAGTAACCATCGGAGCAATCCTTATTATGCTGATAGGCCCAGCCACTGGTCTCACTGCCTTTACAGTAATTCGCATTCCGGAAAGCCAGGTCATAATCCCATACCGGCCCGGCAAACAGTTTCCCGCCCTTGCTCTGCCGGTCCTTATTGAAGTAGGCACTCAGGCGGTAACCATCCACATTGCGGCTCACTTCATTTACGATCAGATAGTCAATAAAAGAGGCTTCATCAGCAAAGCGCCTCCAGCCGTTTTGCTTGTCCTGGTACTGGTCGCCGTTCAATGCCGCTTCAAAGCTGTCCACATAGCTTTTGAGATAGTTTTGCTGGGCCGTAACGATCGAACTGAGTTTGGGATACACATACGCAAACCGGATATTCTGTCCCACCGTGCTGTACGGCGGGTACACGGAAGAATACCAGGCATCCGCTTCTTTATCGATGGAAAAGATATACCCGCCTGTTACCGCATCCCCGCTTATATCCGCTGCCCCGATCTTGGATACCGGTACCCGGCCGCTGCCGCGTTTGATCTTCTCCATGAATACATAAACACCTTTGTAATCCCCGTTCACCACGACTTCCACATAGCGGCAGTTCGCAGCCCAATGTCCCAGTTCCCTCGACATCGTGTACGCCAGGAAATTCCGCATTAATGTTTTATCTGTATACGGTGCATACAATACCCAGTCGCTTTCCTTAGGTAAACCAAACAGGGATTTATCCAGCGAGTTTCCTGCATTATCCCACAGTTCAACACTATAAGATTTCATCGGGAACATCTGCGAAGACTGACCCCGGATCTCGATCCCGATCTTGCCATTATAATGATTAAAGGGATCGGTCATCGCATTCCGTACTCCTTCCCCGTTATAAATAATGCCCATATCGGCGGTGATCTTGGGATCATCCACGATCTCCTGTCCGTTGGTATTAATAACAATAATGGGAAGATTGGAAGAATTCAGGGTTTGCCCGGAAACAACTGCAGCCAGCAAGTTGCATATAACCGGCAGGAAGAGCCTTTTCATAATGGCGGTTAAGAGTATAAAGATAGTTGCTTTTAGCTAAGAGATAAAGAGAAAAGAAGTCAAGGAGGAGTACAGGTTTTGATTGAAATTTCCGGGCGCGGGAATAATCAACTTATTTGGACATAAATACAGCAATAGCAGGGGCTAAACGTGGAGACCCTTTCAGCATTAAGGAGCTTGCTTTAGTTCTTTTTTTCTTTACCTTTTTGCCTGGGCATTTTTATTCCCCGGAAAAGAACTAAAAAAGTGCAGCTATTATACCAACAACCGCACTTTTAGTTATATTATCAGGTTTTATTATACTATTTCAGATTGACAATTTTCTTGTCCTTGGGGTATTTAACACTGTAGCTGAACCGGACCTTCCGGCTCTCCCCGGGTTTGAGGTCTATTTTCCAGGTAAGCACCCCGGTTTCGGAATTGACCATGGCATCGCTGCCATCCTCCAGTTTTACCTCCACTTCCTTAATCGTACTCAGCGGGAACTGGTCTTTCAGCAGCAGGTTCACATCCGTAATCTTATTGTTTTTCACGATGAGTTCATAGGTAAAAACCTGCTTGGTATTGCCGCCGCTGGTTTTAAGACTGCTGAGTTCCCTGACCAGGGAGCGTTTTACCGCCACCCGGCGGTCACGGCCAAGTGAAAGATTCAGGGTATCCGCTGTGCTGTTCGGATCGATCACTGATTTCCCGATATAGGTATCATCCATGATGATATTGGCATCCCCGGGAAGCAGGTCCAGGTTTTGCCAGTCGGCCACTTCCGCTAACAAATAGGCATCCTTGTCCATCCGCGGCACGGCATAATTCTTAAGCGTACAGGAGATCTCCTCGTCCCGGATCGTTACGCTATTGAGCTGGCCATCACTCGCAATATCATAGGGAAGGTCAATCTCAAAGCTCGTATTCAACTGCCCCTGGGTGAGGCTGGTGTACTGTTGCAGGGTGCTGGGATCCACATTGGGTTCCTTCTGGTTCTGTACTTTCAGCTGACCATACCCCGTAACAACGACTTCTTCCGCCATTGCTTTATCATCTTCATACGATTGTATCATGTTACGGCTGGCATTGCCCTGCATGGCCCGGCGCTGCAGGTCGGTATAGATGCCGGGTACATATAACTGGAGGTACCAGGGGGTCAGAACGGGCGTTGTTACCCCGAAATTCGGCGTGCCGGTGCTCAGGGTCATCTTTGTTTTCTTCCAGTCAATACCGGTGGTTTGCGTCAACGAAGCTTTGTACACCAGTTTTACCTTATTAGTCTTTGAATTCACCCGTACATCATAGAGGGCCACCCATCCTGCATTATTGGTGTAATAAGACAACTGGACCGGTATCTCAGCGGCTTTTTTGCACATCACCTGCAGGAACACCTGGCCATAAGGCCGTTGTTTTACCGGTATCACGGTGTTCAGCCCGGCAATTTTTTTCCGGATCTCAGCAACCTGTAAGTTCAGCTGGCTGATCAACTGCCGTTTTGTATAAATGCTGTTCTTCAGTTTTTCGATCTTTGCCGTATAATAGTCCACCAGTTTGAGCAACTCAGCGCTGCTAATGGTCCTGTCCCCGATATTGCCCAGGGTGCTTTCGATCAGGCTGCCGGTTTTGGTCAGTATTTCCTGGTCAATCCCGTTGAGGTTCTCCAGCCGGCTGATTTCTTTTTGTAAAAGCAGGATGCTGTCTTCCAGCCGCTCAGCCTCCCGGTTTTTAACAGTGGGGGGAACGGGTGGGGTAAAAACACTGTACCGTTGTGATAATAACGCCACATCTTCCGGCACACTCACCTGCAGGCTGTTAATATCCACACTGGTACTGAGCTGGCTGATCACGATGGTTTTGGTGTTGGCATCCACCCTTAGTTTGGTTTCATGGGTCAGTTCCGCCCCATAACCAAAATACACGGTCGCGTTATTCATACCCGCATCCGCCCGGACGGTATCACCGGGATTAGCCTGGGCTTGCAGCAGGGCGCTGTAAAACAGGAGTCCTGTCAGCTGGAGAAGTTTCTTCATGGCACTTTATTTTTTCAACAGATGCAGAAAGGGAAAATCTTACATAAACAGTTCCTTATTTTTGCCGCTGCCTGTTCCGGCCCCGGCCCATACAGGCGGATCTACCGACTATGGCAAAATCAGCTGGTTCCGATACACCCATGATGCAGCAGCACCGGGCTATTAAGCAGAAATACCCCGATGCCATTCTATTGTTCAGGGTCGGCGATTTTTATGAAACCTTCGGGCAGGATGCGGTACTGGCTTCACAGATACTCGGCATCACCCTGACCAAACGGAATAACGGGGCAGCTTCCTCTTCCGAACTCGCGGGATTTCCCCACCATGCCCTCGATACCTATTTGCATAAACTGGTAAAAGCCGGTCACCGGGTGGCCATCTGCGATCAGTTGGAAGATCCCAAACTGGCCAAGGGGATTGTAAAGCGCGGGGTGACCGATATGGTAACCCCCGGAACCACGGTCAATGATAAACTGCTCGAGCACCACAGTAATAATTTCCTGGCGGCCATTCATTTTGCGGAGAAAGAGCAGTTTGGCCTGGCCTTTCTCGATATTTCCACCGGGGAATTCTTCGTGGCGGAGGGCGACCGCGAATATGCGGATAAACTCCTGCAGGGTTTTAAACCGGCGGAAGTGCTGTTCCAGCGCCACCAGCAAAAAAAGTTTAAGGAATATTTCAACAACAAGGTCTATACCTACACGCTCGACGAATGGATCTTTGATGCCGCCTATGCGGAAGAAATCCTGCTGAAGCATTTCCAAACCCATTCCTTCAAAGGATTCGGGGTGGACGAAATGAAAAACGGGCTGACGGCCGCAGGCGCCATTATACATTACCTGAAAGACACGGAACATCCCAACCTGCAGCATATTGTTTCCCTGCAGCGGATCGACCGGGAAGATTTTCTCTGGATGGACCGCTTTACCATCCGCAACCTGGAGCTGGTACATGGCACAACCGAGGGCAATCATACTTTACTGGGTGTACTGGACAATACGGTTTCGCCCATGGGCGCCCGCCTGCTGAAGCGCTGGATCGTATTCCCCCTGCGGGATATTCAGAAGATCAACGAAAGGCTGGATACGGTTGAATATTTAATAAAAGAACCGGAGTTAAGAAATAAGATCAGCCAGCCCATCAAACAATGCGGGGATATTGAGCGGCTGGTTTCCAAGATACCCCTGAAAAAGATCAATCCCCGGGAAGTGCTGCAACTGGCCCGCGGGCTGAAGCAGGTGGAAACGATCAAGCAGCTCTGCCTCTCCAGCTCCAGCGAATACCTGAAAAGACTGGGAGATGCGCTGAATCCCTGTCCCTATATCGCGGATAAAATCTTTAAGGAGATCAGCGAGACACCCCCAGCTTTGGCCGCCAAAGGCGGGGTGATCAGCAACGGGATCAGTCCTGAACTCGATGAATTGCGGAATATCGCTTTCAGCGGCAAGGAGTACCTGGCCCGCCTGCAGTTAAAGGAAGCCGAAAGAACCGGCATTGCTTCCCTGAAGATCGGGTTCAACAATGTGTTCGGCTATTACCTCGAAGTCACCAATTCCCAGAAAAACAAAGTACCCCCGGAATGGATGCGCAAACAAACCCTGGCCAATGCAGAACGCTATATCACACCCGAATTAAAAGAGTATGAAGAAAAGATCACAGGCGCCGAGGAAAAAATACTCCGGATCGAACTGGAACTGTATGAGGCCTTGCTGAATGAACTATCCGATTACCTGGCCCCGGTACAGACCAACGGCAACCTGCTGGCCATTATGGACTGCCTGGGCTGCCATGCCCAGAATGCGATCCAGTACCAGTATAAAAAACCGCTATTGCATTCCGGGGATGAATGGATCGTGAGAGAAGGCCGGCACCCGGTAATTGAACGGAACCTGCCGGCGGGTGAAGCCTATATCAGCAATGACCTGGAACTGAATAAAACCGAACAGCAGATCATCATCCTGACCGGGCCCAATATGAGTGGTAAATCGGCCCTGCTGCGGCAAACAGCCCTGATCACCCTGATGGCACATACCGGGAGTTTTGTTCCGGCCGCGGAAGCCCGTATCCCCCTGACCGATAAAATATTCACCCGGGTGGGCGCCTCCGATAATTTATCCGGCGGCGAATCCACTTTTATGGTGGAGATGAATGAAACGGCTTCGATCATTAACAATATTACCGGCCGCAGCCTGATCCTGCTGGATGAGATCGGCAGGGGAACCTCCACCTATGACGGGATCTCCATTGCCTGGAGTATCGCCGAATACCTGCATAACTCCCCCCAGCAGCCGAAAACGCTCTTTGCCACCCATTACCATGAGTTGAACGAACTGGAAGAAAAATGCCCGCGGATCAGGAATTACCATATCACCAATAAAGAAGCGGGAAACAAGATCATTTTTCTCCGCAAACTGGCGAGGGGTGGCAGTACCCACAGCTTTGGTATCCATGTGGCCAAAATGGCCGGGATGCCGCTTTCCCTGATTGACCGGGCCAATGAAATCCTGAAGCAACTGGAAACAAAACACGTGCAGGAGGAAACAGGAGATGCATTAAAAAAGATCGGCGGCCCCAAACTCCAGTTGTCCATCTTTGATGCCCACAGCGAAACCTTTGAGCAAATCCGCCTGCTGCTGGAAGGAACCGATATCAACCGCCTCACCCCGGTAGAGGCCCTGCTGAAGCTACAGGAAATAAAAAATCGCCTGAAATAAACAGTTTACCCACAGGGCTTTAGCTTATTTCGTAAAAATATTGCCCATTCAAAAAAATCCTTATTTTTACCCCAAATAACGCAACCATGAAATTGATTAAACTAACTGCTTTATCCCTGTTGCTGACCGGGTCTCTTTTTATCATCTCCTCCTGCGAATCGGATGCTGAATTAAGAAGGACCTCTGATTATTCTAAAACCGGCATTATGCTTACGGGCGCTAACGAAACACCAGCTACCCCGACCACGGCTTTAGGCACCCTGGATGTTTCCTATACAAAAAGTTCAAAAATTCTCAGCTATACCATTAACTGGTCCGGGCTCACCGGTCCTGTTACGGCTGCGCATATACATGGACTGGCTCCCACCGGTTATGCGGCAGGCGTGCTGCAAAGCTTCTCCACTTCTGCCATTGTAAAATGCCCGACGGTGAGCAATACCTCCTGCGGTACCTACAAAGGAACATTATTAGTAGACGGCGTGGTGGTAAAGGAAGATAACCTGCTGAACGGGATGTATTATGTAAACTTACACACGGCAACCTATCCTGCCGGTGAAATCAGGGCGCAGATCAGGTTTCAATAAAAAACTACTTTGCTATAATAAGCCGCTTCAGCAACAGCCGGGGCGGTTTTTTTATTTTACATTAAACCAGACCGGTGTGGCATCATTCCAGTCCCCGTTATAATTAATCAGCAACTCCTCCCCCGCCCGGACGGGCCGCACGGTAACGATGCGGATCTGCTGCTGTTCATAATCCATTTCATATTCACAGTTGCTTTCGTATGAATGATTGTAAACCGGGACATAGCCCAGCGCCATACAACATTGATCCTTCTGCTCGCCCCATTCAAAAATATAATCGTGCAGGAGGGTCTGGTCCAGCAAGGTTCGTTCCTCGCGGCTCATGACGATTACCGGCGACACTTCAAGGGTAACACCGCGGTCAATATCCTCCGCTGTAAAAACACCCCGGCCCCTGCCCGGCACGGGTGCAATAAATAAAAAGGGTAAGACCATATTTTCCCGATTAAGACGCGAAGTACGTATATTCTGAAAAAACAGCCTCAGTTCGTATTTTTGGAACATGGCATTGGAACTGGAACACCTTTCTATACCGGAACAATTTGAAACAGTCATCCGTACGGAAGACCGGCTGAAGATCCGGGATTTCCTGGACGACCAGAATATCAGTGATGTGGCGCAACTGGTCGATGCGTATCCCGATTACCAGGGACAGATCATCGCCAATATGTCGGTACACCGGGCGGCCAGTGTATTCAAGATCCTCGACCTGTCCACACAAAAATCAGTCATCCATGACCTGCCGGCCAATACCACGGCCTCCCTGCTGAATGAGCTGCCGGCCGATGACCGCACCGATTTTCTCGAAGAACTGCCCAGTAATGTGGTCAGGGAACTGATCAAATTACTGGATCCCGATGAACGCAAAATAACCCTCTCCCTCCTGGGATACCCGGAAAACAGTATCGGGAGGCTGATGACCCCGGATTATGTGTACGTGTACCCCTCGAATACCATCGAAGAAGTTTTCAGTACCATCCGGAAATTCGGCAAGGACAGCGAAACCATCAATGTCATCTATGTCATCAATGAAAAAGGCGAATTGCTGGATGATATCCGGATCCGTGAATTCATCCTGAACCCGCCGGATAAGAAAGTCTCCGAGCTGATGGACGAACGGTTTATCGCACTGCATCCCGACAATGACCAGGAAACGGCGGCGGAGGTTTTCAAAATGAATAACCGGGTGGCCCTGCCCGTAGTCAGCAAAAGCAATAAATTATTAGGGATCGTAACCATCGATGATATCCTCTGGGTAACGGCAGAAGAATTCAGCGAGGATATGCAGAAAATGGGGGGTACGGCCGCGCTGAATGAACCTTACCTGGAGATACCCATCCTGAAACTTTTTAAAAAAAGGGTGGTATGGCTGGTGGTGCTCTTCCTGGGTGAGTTACTGACAGCATCCGCGATGGCATTTTTTGAAGACGAGATCAAAAGAGCCGTGGTGCTGGCCCTGTTTGTCCCGCTGATCATTTCCAGTGGTGGTAACAGCGGCTCACAGGCCTCCACACTGATCATCCAGGCCATGGCCGTAGGAGAAATTACCTTAAAAGACTGGTGGAGGGTCATGCGGCGGGAGATCACTTCCGGTTTGCTCCTCGGTACTGTACTCGGGCTCATCGGTTTTCTGCGCATCTTCGCCTGGCATTCCTTTGCCCCTGAAATCTATGGGGCTTACTGGTGGCAGATAGGGATCACCGTTTCCATTACCCTGGTGGGCGTGGTGCTGTGGGGCACGCTGTCGGGAAGCATGCTGCCCTTACTATTGAAACGATTCGGGGCTGACCCTGCCGTGAGTTCGGCTCCCTTTGTTGCCACCCTTGTGGATGTCACCGGGCTGATTATTTATTTTTCGGTGGCCTTCGCCATGTTAAGCGGGAGTTTGCTTTAAGGAACCCCGTTCCGCCCTTGCTTACCGAATGGCTGATTTCATATTTTTGCAAGCACTCAATCGTTTGCATGTTTTGAAAATGATACCTTTGTCGCACTAAACAAAAACCTATGTGTGGAATTGTTGGATATACCGGCCCCAGGGAAGCATACCCCATTATTATTAAAGGTCTGAAAAGACTG
Source organism: Sphingobacteriales bacterium (assembly GCA_016219985.1). Classification (GTDB taxonomy): domain Bacteria; phylum Bacteroidota; class Bacteroidia; order Chitinophagales; family Chitinophagaceae; genus JJ008. The sequence continues at coordinate 202,350 of JACRJO010000018.1, forward strand.
GAGTACCGGGGGTACGACAGTACCGGGGTGGCTTTGCAAAACGGCGGCCTCAACGTCTACAAGAAAAAAGGGAAAGTCGCCGAACTGGAAGAAAGTATCGTTGGGATGAATCTCCATTCCCATATCGGGATCGGTCATACCCGCTGGGCCACCCACGGGGAACCCAGTGACCGAAATGCACACCCGCACCAGTCGGCCAGTGGCCAGCTGGCCATGATCCACAATGGGATTATCGAAAATTACAGCCAGCTGAAACAGGAACTGATCAATAAAGGATACACTTTCTCCAGCGATACAGATACCGAAGTGCTGCTCAACTTCATTGAAGAGATCAAAAAAAACAATAACTGCTCCCTCGAAGAAGCAGTGCGGGTGGCCCTTAAAAGGGTAACCGGCGCTTATGTAATCCTCCTGATGGATGCCGGCGATCCGGGAACCATCATTGCCGCGCGGAAAGGAAGCCCGCTGGTGATCGGGGTGGGCAAGGGCGAACATTTCCTGGGCTCTGATGCTTCGCCAATGCTGGAATATACCAAGGAAGTAGTTTACGTAAACGATTATGAACTGGCCATCGTGAAACCCGATGAACTGATTCTGAAAAACCTCGGGAATGAAAAGATCACGCCCTATATTCAAAAGCTGGACATTGAACTGGCGGCGATTGAAAAAGGAGGCTATGATCATTTCATGCTCAAGGAAATTTTTGAGCAGCCCCGGACCGTTTATGATTGCCTCCGCGGCCGGCTGGATGCAGCGGAAGGCACGATTACCATGAGCGGTATTCAGCAATATGCCGAACAGATCGTGAATGCCAACCGGATCATTATGGTGGCCTGTGGCACCAGCTGGCACGCCGGGCTGGTAGCCGAATATATATTCGAAGAACTCTGCCGGATCAATGTGGAAGTGGAATATGCTTCTGAATTCCGGTACCGCAACCCGGTCATCCATAAGGGAGATGTGATCATCGCGATCTCCCAGAGCGGGGAAACAGCCGATACCCTCGTGGCCATTGAAAACGCCAAAAATAACGGGGCCATTATCCTCGGTGTAGTGAATGTGGTGGGTTCCTCCATTGCGAGGCTCAGTCATGCCGGAGCCTATACCCATGCCGGGCCGGAAATCGGGGTCGCCTCCACCAAGGCCTTTACCGCCCAGCTGGCGGTACTGACCATGATGGCCCTGAAGATCGGGTATATCAAAGGCACCATTCCCCACAAACGGTATATGCACCTGCTGAAAGAACTACAGGAAATACCGGAGAAAGTAGCCTGGACCCTGAAACACAGCGATAATATTAAAGCCCTTGCTGAAAAATACAAGGACGCCCATGACTTCCTTTATCTCGGCCGCGGATATAATTTTCCCGTCGCCCTCGAAGGCGCTTTGAAATTAAAAGAGATCTCTTATATCCATGCAGAAGGCTACCCGGCCGCTGAGATGAAACACGGTCCCATCGCCCTCGTGGATGAAACCCTGCCCGTGGTATTTGTCGCCACCAAAGATCCTTACCATGAAAAAGTGGTAAGCAATATGCAGGAGATCAGGGCCCGGAAAGGAAAAGTGATTTCCGTGATCACGGAAGGCGATGAAATCTCCGCGGCGCTTTCTGAGGATGTAATGCTGGTGCCCGAGGCCGATGAGATCCTGGCCCCGATGCTGAATGTGATCCCGCTGCAACTGCTGGCCTATTATACCGGGCTGGCCAAAGGATGCGATGTGGACAAACCGAGAAACCTGGCCAAATCAGTAACGGTTGAGTAAAGCACTATAACCAAGCATGAACATTATTACCAAAAAAGCGATCTCCTCCCTCGGGTACGGCTTTATCGCGAAAGAATTTATCCCGAAAGGAAAGAATGAATATTACCTGCGCAATATCCAGAACCGGAGCGGTATCCGCTACCGCAAACTGACCCAGGTGGAAATAAAGCTGCTGGAAAAAAATGATAACAGCTCCGATAACTGGAACAAGGTACTGGTGTCCGACGCTTTTGATCCCACCCTCGTCAAACGCTGTTCCTTTTTCGGGCTGGTCCGTATCGGTAAACTGGAACCTTATTTTCATGAGTTCAACAACCTGCACATGCCGGTGGGATTGTACAACAGCACCATTATCAGCAGTGATATCGGCGACAATGTGGTGATCGATAATGTGAACTTCATGAGCCATTATATCATCGGCAATGATGTAATGCTGGTCAATATTAACGAACTGGCCACCACGGACCACTCCAAATTCGGGAACGGAGTGCTGAAAGAAGGCGAAAAAGAATCGGTCCGGATCTGGATGGAGATCTGCAATGAAAACGCGGGGCGGAGTGTGCTGCCCTTTAATGAAATGCAGGCCGGCGATGCCTGGCTCTGGTCCAAGTACAGGAACGATGAAAAACTGCTCCTCAAATTCAAAGAATTCACCGACAAAAAATTTGATACCAAACGGGGGTATTATGGAAAAATCGGGGACCGCACGGTCATCAAGAACTGCAAGATCATCAAGGATGCCTGGATCGGCTCAGACGCCTACCTCAAAGGCGCCAACAAGATCAAGAACATTACAATCAATTCTTCTCCCGAAGCCAAATCACAGATCGGCGAAGGTTGTGAACTGGTGAATGGCATTGTCGGTTTCGGCTGCCGCATCTTCTACGGGGTAAAAGCAGTCCGCTTTATGATGGGCAGCAATTCGCAGCTGAAATACGGCGCCCGGCTGATCAACTCCTACCTGGGCGATAACTCCACGATCTCCTGTTGCGAAGTACTGAACTCCCTGATCTTCCCGGCGCACGAGCAACACCATAATAATTCGTTTCTCTGCGCCGCCACGGTACTGGGACAAAGCAATATGGCAGCAGGCGCCACGATCGGTTCTAATCACAATTCGAGGGGGGCAGACGGGGAAATAATAGCCGGCCGGGGTTTCTGGCCCGGACTCTGTGTCAGCCTGAAACACAATTCAAAATTCGCCTCCTTTACCCTGGTTGCAAAGGGCGACTTCCCGGCAGAATTGAATATCCCCATTCCCTTTTCCCTCGTCAGCAATGATGTGAGCAGGGACAAACTGGTCATCATGCCGGGCTACTGGTTCATGTACAATATGTATGCGCTGGCCCGAAATGCAGGGAAATATGTAAGCCGGGACAAAAGGCTGGACAAAACCCAGGTGATCGAGTACGACTTCCTGGCCCCGGACAGTGTGAATGAAATGTTTGACAGCCTCCTCCTGTTTAAAAAATACGCGGCCCGGGCCTGGTCCCGTAAAACCGGGAAACCGGTGGCGGATAAAGACCTGCTGAAAAAAGGGGAATGGCTGCTGGAAAATAACCCGGAAGCCCTGGCCGGGACAGAAATCTTAGCAGAAGGCTTTGAAAACAGTAAACGGGTAACACAATTAATTAAGGTCCCTGAAGCCTATCGATTATTCAAGGAACTGATCAGTTATTACGGGATCACGCAATTGATCCGGTTCATTGAATCCGGCCCGGTAGGCAGCTGGGAGAAACTGCTCAGCCGCCTGCCGAAAGAGACTGTAAGGACCGGCTGGAAAAATATTGGCGGGCAACTGATCCCCGAGCCGGCCATTCAAACCCTGGTCCGCTCCATCCGCAGCGGGAAGATCAGCGACTGGGAAGGAGTACATGCTTTTTATCAAAAAGAGAGTGCGGCCTACCCGGCTAAAAAATTACAGCAGGCATTTGCCGCACTGCTTGAAGTGCATCATTTGTCCCGGGGAAAATTCACGCGTAAAATCTTTACCCGGTTGCTGGAACAAAGCATCCATACCCGTGAATGGATCACCCGGGGTATTTATGAATCCCGGGCCAGGGATTACCAGAACCCCTTCCGTAAAATGGTATATGACACACAGGAAGAAATGGATAAGGTCATGGGCAAACTGAAGGACAACCCTTTTATCCTGCAACAACAGGAAGAATTCAGCAATTACCGGGATCGCGTACAAGCGTTACTAGAACGCCTGGCAGGATAACCCCCTATTTTTTCCGGAAAAAGATCCGGACCGGCACCCCAGTCAGTTCAAAGTTTTCCCGCAACTTGTTTTCCAGGTAATTCTTATAGGGTTGCTTGATATCATCCGGGAAATTACAGAAAAAGGCAAAAGAAGGTACCGCGGTTGGTAACTGCGTGATGAATTTGATCTTGATGGGATTTCCTCTCACCACGGGCGGATGGTAGGCCTGGATCGCTTTCAGCATAATATCATTTAAGGAAGAAGTGGGGATCTTCCGCTGGCGGTTTTCATACACCTGCAGGGCCACTTCAATCGCTTTGAATATCCGTGTTTTTTCTTTGGCTGAAATAAACAAAATGGGTACATCGCTGAAAGGGGCGAATCGTTTCTTTAATTCCGCCTCGTATTCTTTTGCGGTATTGGTTTCTTTTTGCACCAGGTCCCACTTGTTCACGAGCACCACCACGCCTTTTCCTTTCTTGGCCGCGAGGCTGAAAATATTCAGGTCCTGCGCCGCAATTCCCTTCTCCGCATCGAGCAGCAGTAAACAGACATCGGATTCATCCAGGGCCTTGATTGCCCGGATCACTGAGTAAAATTCCAGGTCTTCGTGCACTTTGGCCTTCCGGCGGATCCCGGCGGTATCGATCAAAACAAATTCTTTCTGGAATAAGTTATAGTGTGTGTGGATTGTGTCCCGGGTGGTGCCCGCGATATCGCTGACAATGGTGCGCTCCTCGCCCACCAGGGCATTCAGCAGGGATGACTTACCGGTATTCGGCTGGCCGATAATGGCAAACTTGGGCAGCGCGGCTATCTCCCTTGTTTCTTCCGAGGCATCATCGGTTACCAGGGCTGCTATATCATCCAGCAGTTCACCGGTACCGCTTCCGCTGGCGGCTGCAATAAAGTAGATCCGGTCAAAACCCAGGCTGTAAAATTCGGAGGCCTCCAGCAGGCGGTCATTATTATCCACCTTATTCACCGTCAAAAAAACAGGCTTCGTGCTCCTGCGCAGCACATGGGCCATCGAATCATCCAGGTCCGTCATGCCGGTCTGTGCATCCACCATGAATATAATGGCATTGGCCTCTTCCACGGCCACCAGCACCTGCTTGGCGATTTCTCTTTCAAACACATCTTCACTGCCCTGCACAAAGCCGCCGGTATCGATTACGTTAAAGGTCTTGCCGTTCCAGTCGGTCACCCCGTACTGGCGGTCACGGGTAACCCCGCTGATATCATCCACAATGGCTTTGCGCTGTTCCAGTAAACGGTTAAACAAAGTGCTTTTCCCGACATTCGGACGACCTACGATTGCTACAGTAAATGACATTATAAATAAATTAAATTAAAACAATGAATAAGTACGAGACCCGGACTACAAACTACAAACTACCAACTACTAACTACCAACTACTAATTAATACCCGTATTCTTTCAGCTGCAAATCATTCTCCCTCCACTTCGGCTTCACCTTTACAAATAATTCCAGGAATACCTTCTGTTGTAAAAAATCCTCAATATCCTTTCTCGCTGCTGTCCCGATCTTTTTGATCATGCTGCCTTTCTCCCCGATCAGGATCACTTTCTGGGTTTCCCGGTGAACGATGATATCGGCCACAATTTTCACCAGGGTGGTTTTCTCCTTAAATTCCCGGACCAGTACCGCGGTATGGTAGGGAATTTCATCCTGCGACAATTCATAGATCTTTTCACGGATCAGTTCTCCCACGAAAAACTTAGTCGGCAGGTCACTGATATCCTCCCCGGAGTAATACGGTTCTCCTTCCGGCAGCAGCGCCAGCACCGGCTGCAAAAATTTCCGGATATTGATCCCGCTGGATGCGGATATGGTCAGGATACTTTTGCAATACGGCTGCTTTTCAAAATACGCCACCGCCTCTTTTATCTTTTCCTGAGTGGCCAGGTCGATCTTATTGATCACGATGATCGCCGGTACTTTCAGTTTCAGGGCCGAAAAGATTACATGACATTCCTCCCAGTTCTCATTCACATCCACCAGCAGCAGGGCTACATCCGCATCCTCCAGGGCGCTTTTGACCGCCAGCATCATTTTTTCATGCAGCTTATACCGGGGTTCGATGATACCCGGCGTATCAGAAATGATCACCTGGTAGTCCTTATCCGTCAGGATGGCCTTGATCCGGTGGCGCGTGGTCTGCACTTTGGGGGACACAATCGCCAGCTTCTCGCCCATGAGGGCATTCAGGAGCGTGCTCTTCCCGGCATTGGGCCGGCCAAAAATATTTACAAAACCGGTTTTCATCTTACCTGCAAAATTGCATAAAAAAACCGGGCCGGGCCCGGTTATTAATATTGCCTGGGTTAATATTACTGACGGGTATAGGTAATCACAAAAGAGTCCCCTGCCTGCATTTCATCCGTTGTTTTCACTTTAAATGAATTACAGGAAAAATTTTCAACTGTACCAGGCTCGCCGTCTACCGCAATGGTTGTGCCGGTAAGGGTCCAGACACCACTGTCATTTGAATCAGGAGTACAAACTATTCCGGCGTCAGTGATCGTGTACGTACCGCCGGCTGCAAAAGTCAGGATATTATCCCGGTCACAGGCATCAATAAAAGCGTCATTGAAAAAATCCAGTTCAGGAGAGGATGCACTGGCTTTGTACTTAATGGCTGTCATTTTGTAACTCCCCGCAAGGGAAGCCTGGCTAAGAGTACAGTTCTCTTTGTCCTTTTTACAGGAGGCAAAAGCAAAAACGATCAGGGATAAGGCTAATAATTTCCTCATAAAATTTAAACAGGTAAGGTTTACAAATAAGGTTTAAAATAAGGCCCCACCTGGGTGGAGCCTTTGTTGCGAAGGGGAGGATCGAACTCCCGACCTTTGGGTTATGAGCCCAACGAGCTACCGCTGCTCTACTTCGCGATGTTGGACGGCAAAGGTACAGGTATTCGGGTTACCCACCAAAGAAAAAACGCCCTAAATAATCAGGGCGTTTTTCCATGGCTGTACTTATAACTGAACTTATTTTCCCCTGGTTACGCTTCCGGCGCCACTGCTTTTAACTTCCCGGATCGTACAATCTCCCCTGTACTTCACATCACTGGCCCCGCTGGCCTCGGCTGATAATTCCTTATTGACCGTTACACGGATATCACTGGCCCCGCTGGCTTTCGCCTCGCAGGTCTCCGTGACAAGGTCAAATCCCTTGAAGTCACTGGCCCCGCTGGCTTCTACAAAAAGCCGCGTAGCCTTGCCGGTTATATTCACATCGCTGGCCCCGCTGAGGTGCACATACAATTTCTCTACGTCCATTTTCCCGTGCAGGTCGCTGGCGCCGGACTGTTCCAGGTTGAGCAGATCCGCCTTCAGCGTACCGGTAATAAATACATCACAGGCTCCGCTGATATTCAGCTTGTCGATTTGCCGGAAAGAAATATAAGCCCGCAGTTTCTTGTCCCCGCTGTTCCATTTCCAGTCCTTGTTTAACCCGATATATAAAATACCTTCTTTCACCTCCACCGTGATCATATCGCGGTCCTTTATTTTCGCAGCGCTCACCGCCACGGCTTCTTCGTTACTCTGGTTCAGGTACACATTGAAGGCGCTGGATACCTGGATCCCATGAAATCCCTTCGCCTCCCTGACCTCCGCATTTGGGTCATTGATCTGTGCCCGTAGTCCCAGGCTTACCAGGATGACTGCTGCAAGCAGTGATAACTTTTTCATATTTCTTTTTTCAGTTTAGTATTCAGATTTTGGTCACAGAACCACCGGTGTTGGTTTTGATTTCCCGGATGGAGGCAGCGCCTTTATACCGGACAATACCGCCAGTATTTGCTTTCACCACCAGCTCTTTCTCCGCAGATACCGATACGATTGCACCGGTACTTACTGTAATGGTACAACTGCCGGCACTCATATCCTCCCCTTTAAACTTACTGCCGGTATCTCCATCAATATCCAGTTTATCGGTTTTACCGGACAAGGTGATTTTAGAGCCGGTGTTCTGGCTTATTTTCAGTGACTTGATATCCACTTCGCCGTTTACCTGCCCGCCTGTATTTGCTTTCAGGTCAAGGGCCACCGTCCTTAACACACCCTGTATTTTCACTTCCGCACCTGTATTTACATTCAACTGGTCGAGTGCTTTGTAAGATACATAGGCTTTCAGGTTCTTGCTTTCCTTTTTTCTGTTGATGGAACCCAGTTTCGAATCATAATGGATCTTCAGGATACCATTCTCCACTTTGGTAACGATCCGGTCCCGGTATTCTTCAGTGGACGCACTTACTGCCACTTCTTCATTGCTTCCTGCAGTCAGGTACAGTTCAATACCCGTGGCCACATCAATACCATGAAATCCGCTCACTTCCCTTTTTACAGCATTGGGATCATTGATGGTTTGCTGGGCTCCCAGGCCGGCAGCAATCCCGGTAAACAATAAAACAGATAAGAATAACTTCTTCATAATAGATGGTTTAGAAGTAGTACGAAAAGCGGTGTAGAAATGTTACAGCCTGCTAATAAAAAAACTTCGTATTTTTGCGGCTGTTAGCGCCTTTGACAAAAAGGCTTGATTTTCAACGTCTGCCAGCGGGTCCTTCATCGGTGAGCTGAGCAGGCTGGTTTCCCGGGGTGTTCCCGACAGAGGTCGGGATCTGAGATCATACCCGTAGAACCTGGTCAGGGTAATGCCTGCGAAGGGAAGGAGTTTCAGTTGGTCCTTTCTCCACAGCGTTTCCCTCTTATTTTTTAACGTTTAAATGTAAAAAAATGAAGAGGATTATTTTATCCGGTTGCCTGGTATTGGCAGCTATTTACAGTCCTGCACAGCAAAAGAAGCAGCAAAAGACAGTTTTTACACCTTGTCACCAGTAGAAGTGAGGGCAATCAGGGCCGGCGAAAATGCCCCCTTTACCAAAACCAACCTGTCCAAAAAAGAAATCAGCGGTTCCAGCCTGGGGCAGGATATCCCTTTCCTGCTGAACCAGGTTCCGTCGGTGGTGGTAAACTCCGATGCAGGAAATGCGATCGGGTACACCGGTATCCGGATCCGCGGTACAGATGCCACCCGCATCAATATGACCCTGAACGGGATTCCCTACAATGATGCGGAAAGCCAGGGCCTGTTCTTTGTAAACCTGCCGGACTTCAGTTCCTCCGCGGGAAGCGTACAGGTACAGCGGGGCGTGGGCACTTCTTCCAACGGGGCCGGCGCATTCGGGGCCAGTATGAATTTCAGTACCAATGAAGTCAACAAAGAAGCTTATGTGGAACTGAACAACAGTGCCGGCTCTTTCCATTCCTGGAAGAATACCCTGAAATACGGCAGCGGGCTCGTAAACGGGTTTACCACCGATATCCGTCTCTCCCGCATCAGCAGTGACGGCTTTATTGACCGGGCAAAATCTGATCTCCGTTCCTTTTTTATATCCACCGCAAGGATCGGGAAGAACTACTCGTTACGCTTTAACGCTTTTTCCGGTAAAGAAAAAACCTACCAGGCCTGGTATGGTATTTCGGAGTCCGATTTGCAGGCGGGGAACAGGACCGTCAACTATGCCGGCACCGAAAAGCCGGGTGCCCCCTACTCTAATGAAACAGATAATTACACCCAGACCCATTACCAGTTGTTCTTCAGCCTGCAGCCGGGGAAAAAAACCAGTTTCCATGCAGCCGGATTTCTTACAAGGGGCAAGGGCTATTATGAACAATACAAAGCGGATGAAGACTATGCCCGGTACAACCTTGCCTACCCGGTTAATGACCATGACACCACTTACAGCTCTGACTTTATCCGCCAGCTCTGGCTTGATAACTATTTTTACGGAACGGTTTTTTCCGGGCAATACAAATCGGATAAGACACAGGCAACCCTGGGAGGCGGCCTTACCCGGTACGACGGGAAACATTATGGCAAACTGATCTGGGCTTCCAACGGGCTTACCGGGCTTGACAGCTGGTATCACCTGACCGCCTGCAAAACGGATTTTAATATTTACGGGAAACAGCAAACCGAATTATCCCCGGGATTCTTTGTTTTCTATGACCTGCAATACCGTTATGTAAAGTATACGATCAATGGCTTCCGTGATAACCCGGGGTTAAGGATACCTGGCAGCTGGCATTTCTTCAACCCGAAAGCCGGTATTACATATAAAAGGAATAACTGGAAAACCTATTTTTCTTATGGGGCTGCCCATAAAGAACCCAACCGGGATGATTTTGAAGCCGGCCGTGAACAGCAACCCAAACCGGAACGGTTACATGATATTGAAGCAGGTGTGGAACAAAGCAACAAACGGTACAGTTGGGGCGCCACCGTATACTATATGCTGTATAAAGACCAGTTAGTGCTCACCGGAAAGATCAATGATGTGGGTGCTTATACACGTACCAATATACCTAACAGTTACCGGGCGGGTATTGAACTGCAGGGCGCTGTCCGGGCCGGTAGCTGGTTGAACGCGTCAGTTAATCTTACATTCAGCCGGAACCGGGTTAAAGACGTGGAAGAGTATATTGATGACTATGATAATGGCGGGCAGAAGACAAACCACTATCCGTCCGCGGATATTGCCCTGTCCCCTGCTATTACCGGAAGCAGTACACTTAACTTCGGCCCTTTCAGCAATACGGTCATCAGCCTGATCAGCAAATATGTCAGCCGGCAATACCTCGACAATACCAGCAACGAAACCCGTTCCCTGGATCCTTTTTTTGTACAGGACCTGCGGATCACCCATACGATTAAAAATAAATGGCTGAAAGAAATGAATATAATCGGGCAGCTGAACAATGCATTCAATACAACGTACGAACCCAATGGCTATACCTTCAGCTATATTTATGGCGGGCAGCAGACCACCGAGAATTACTATTTCCCGATGGCGGGGATCAATTTTATGATCGGGGTGAATATCCGGTTATAGGAAATAAAAAAAGTCAGCTGCCGGCAATATGCTATCAACCGGCCTATCAGCGAATCAGCGGTTGCTGGAAAATTCTTCCACAGCCGCTGATCCTGTCAACCTATCAACCCGTCAACTTATCAACCTGTCTCCCCATCACTTCCCGCTCCCAAACTTTTCCTGCCAGGCCAGAACGCCTCCCAGTACATTAACGGTCCTGGTAAAACCCATCGTCTCCAGGAATAAGCAGGCGGTCACGCTTCGTTTGCCGCTGCGGCAATGGATGATCACTTCCTCATCTTTCAGTCCGTCCAGTTCATCGGTTTGCATGGTCTGGATCATGCCGAGAGGAATCAGTTTGGCGCCGATATTGAACTCCGCATATTCAGCCGGTTCACGGCAATCGATCAGGTTCAGTTTTTCGCCCGCATCCATCCGGGCCTTTAATTCTTCAACAGTAATATTCTCCATAACAATAAAATTATTAATCAGTGGTTTTTGCGGTGGTATCGGCAACTGGTTTATCGGACTGCAGCCATACATCAATCGTCTGGCCGGAGCGGATCCTCAATAATCTTTTTTCCTCGTCAAACTTCTGCGGCACCTGCCTGTAGATAAAAGCGTTGCAGGTATCCTTAACATCACTCATGGTAATCACCGAACCGATGATCAGTCCCATGGATCCGAGGGCCTCTTTGGCCTGGCAGTAGGTCATACCCGTGATCGTGGGCACCGGGAATTCCTGGTTACCGATCCCGTCTCCCAATACCAGGGAAATCACACTTCCCTTGCGGATCTTGGTTCCCGGGTTGATCACGGCGCCATTGTACCATTGCTCCAGCACCGCATTGCGGGCAAAATCAGGTTTGAAAGTGGTATCCCCCACCCGCAGGTCCAGGCTTTTCAGCACCATTTCGGCATTCCGGAAACTGTAGCCCGACAGGTTGGGCATTTCCACCTCAGGAGGCACCGCCCTGCAGATCACGAGAAAAACGATCCGGTTGGATTTCACCACTTCATCGGCTTCAGGGATCTGCTTGATCACGCTCAGTGCCCGGACCGTATCCACATAAATGGAATCCTGGATCTCCACCTCAAATCCCGCTTTCTTCAAAATGCTTTTGGCTTCCTCGTACGATTTGCCCGTAACAGCGGGAACCGTGGCTGATTTGCCATGCCCTGTTATCCAGTTAAGGGATAACAGGAATAAGGCAAAAAGGGCAACCGCCAGCAAAACACCAACGATCAGGTTAACCCAGAGAGGACGACTTGTAATTGCTTTAAACATCAGCGGATTTTTAACGATTGGATTGATTTCAGGCACCGAGGCATTCCAGCAGCAGTTTGCTGTAAAACTCTTTCAGGCTCCAGCCCATGGTCCGTACCTGTTGCGGAATGATGCTGGCCTCGCTCTGCCCGGGTATGGTATTTACTTCCAGCATATAGGGCCGGCCCTCCGCTTCATGGTAAATAAAGTCAATCCGCACCACGCCCCGGCAATTAAAAACCGCATATACTTTTCGCGCCATCTCCCGTATTTTATCAGCCACCGCTTCATCCACTTCCGCCGGTGTGGTCTCGGTGGACTTTCCCTGGTATTTGGCCTCAAAATCAAAAAAGGCCTTATCGGCATGAGCCCTCACTTCCGTGAGCGGCAGTACAATAATATTTCCCTTTGAGCGGAATACCCCTACCGTGAATTCCCGTCCCTGCACCATCTCTTCCACCAGCACCTGGCTATCTTCCCTGAATGCCTTTTCAATCGCTTTATCCAGTTCTTCCGGCGAAGGTTCATTTACTTTTGACATCCCGATACTGGACCCCCCGTTATTGGGCTTGACAAAAACCGGGAAACGCAGCGTACTGATGACTTCCGCTGCACTGCCAAACAAGTCTTTAATCAGCAGCAGCGATTTCGCCACGGGAATACCTGATGCAGCGGCTACAGCCGTGCCGTAGCGCTTGTTAAACGTGATGGCCGAGGAAGCCGCATCACAACCGGTATAGGGGATCTTTAAGGTATCAAAATAGCCCTGGAGTTTGCCGTCTTCCCCGGGGGTGCCGTGCATCCCGATAAAGACCGCGTCAAAATTTATTTTTTCATTATCTAACTGGAGGGAAAAATCGTTCTTGTCTATTTCCACCCGGCGGCCATCCACCATTTCATAAAACCAACCCTGGGGAATCACGTCAATTTTAAAAACATTAAAAAGAGCGCGGTCCAGGTTATTATCAATCGTAACGGCCGAACGGTACGAGATGACCGCTTCCCCGGAAAAACCGCCCGTAACCAAAGCAATATTTTTTTTCATTTCAGAATGTGGTTTTGCCCGGCTTCAACGGGACCGGTTATGCAAATATTGCGGAAAAAAACAAGATGTACAATGGGAAAAGCAGTAATCCCCCCGCATTAACAAAATTTATGGCCCCGGGCATGGAGCACCGGCAGACTTGCTGAAAATAGTAGAGGTGAAGGTTGTTGCCCTTCACCTCTGTACAACGGGACATATCACCCGTCACTGATTGAACAGCTGTCGCTGTTGTATAGTACATCTGTAAGATACAAAAAAAACGGCATATCCGCCATGCGGATAACTTATTTTTTGCACAGGAAAAGCACAGGGGGGCTTACGCGTGCAGCTTTTCTTTTTTTGCCAGCAGCTGATCCACTGTTTCCTGGTACATTTCATCGGGTACACAGCAGTCAACCGGGCATACGGCAGCACACTGGGGTTCTTCGTGGAAGCCCTGACATTCAGTACACTTGTTGGGTGTGATATAATAGGTGTCCGTTGCAACCGGTGCGTTTTTCTGGTCGGCTTCCACCGTGGTTCCATCCAGCAGGGTGTAAGTTCCTTTTACGGTAGTGCCATCAGCAATGGCCCACTCCACACCCCCTTCATAGATTGCATTGTTCGGACATTCGGGCTCGCAAGCGCCGCAGTTGATACATTCTTCGGTAATCTTAATAGCCATAATAAACTTATTAACGGGTTCAGGGTTATTTTTGCCGTACAAAATTAGTAGAGAGGAATGAATTTACCGCATCGAATTTATTTATTATCAAGGCTTGGCGAATATATCCTGTCCGGGGAGGCCGGGTGGCAGGAGGCTGTGGAAAAAGCGGGTTATGAAAATGGCTGGTTCATCCCGGAATTCGTGGAAAAAGCGGCTAAAAATATAGCCTTGTCCTTTTTGCAAAAAGACCGGTTAGAAGCATGGACCAGGGGCCAGGAGATAGCTGCAGAAAACCCGCAGCCGGGGATCGTAGGTATCGTCATGGCGGGGAATATCCCCCTGGTTGGATTTCACGACTGGCTTTCAGTATTTATCAGCGGGCACAAGGCCCGGGTAAAGCCTTCTTCGCGTGACCAGGTCCTGATCAGACACCTGCTGGAAAAAATGGCAGAATGGGATATACAGGCCGGGGAACAAACCGAATTCGCGGAAATGCTCCGGGGATGTGATGCCTATATCGCCACCGGCAGCAATAACTCCTCCCGCTATTTTGAATATTATTTCGGGAAATACCCCCATATCATCCGGAAGAACCGGACCTCGGTAGCCATCCTCAGCGGCAATGAAACCCGGCAGGAACTGGAAGGGCTGGCCGATGATGTATATCTCTATTTCGGACTGGGCTGCCGCAATGTGACCAAGATCTATGTCCCGGGGGGCTATGATTTCGTCCCCCTGCTGGAAGCTTTCGGAAAATACAACTACCTCGCCGAACACCACAAGTACAAAAATAATTACGATTATAACCTGGCCCTGCACCTGCTGAACAAGCAGTTCTATATGACGAATGGGTCCCTCCTGCTGGTGGAGAATCCCGCCCTCTTCTCCCCGATCAGCCAGCTGAATTATGAATACTACCGTGATGCGGACAAACTGACCGCCGGTCTTCAATCCAATCAAGAATTGCAGTCCATTACCGGAAAGGGATTCCTGCCCTTTGGTCAAAGCCAGTACCCCGGGATCAGCGATTACGCGGATGGGATCAACACCCTCGCATTCCTGGATAGTCTTTGAGGGCCGGCTGACCGGATATTACCCGCTATGACCCGTTATCCGTGAGAAGTACGAAGACCTTAGTAAAGATTTGTTAAACTGACCCTGCGGCAAACAAAAAATCACTGACAGTTTGTTATTTTGTGCAGCTAAGGCACAGGTTTTGTAAAACACAAGAAAATTGAAAACAATCAACGTTATGAAACTCAAACAGCTTCTTTTGATCGTTGCAGTAAGCGCCGTTTCTGCGGTTAGCAGTGTTTGGATTTACAGTAAAGTGGTTTCCCGGCAACAGGTGGCCGCCTTCAACCAGTCGGCCGATGGAAAAGTACCGGTCAACTATGCCGGGTTCCTGGACAATGCCGCCACTCCCGTGGGAGAAGCCACGGATTTTACCAAGGCCGCCAATGCCGCTGTGCCGGCCGTGGTGCATATCAAGACCAAGATACCGGCCAGGAAGGTATCGAACCAGTTACCCCGCAATAAGAGCAATGGTTTTGATGATTTCTTTGACCAGTTCTTCAATTTTGGTCCCCAGGTCCAACCGGAACAAAGAGCTTCCGGCAGCGGGGTGATCATCAGCGATGACGGGTATATCGTCACCAATAACCACGTTATCTCCGACGGGGGCCAGGGAGTGGCTGACGAGATCACAGTTACCCTGAGCAACAAAAAAACCTACAAAGCAAAAGTGATCGGGAAGGATGCCAGCAGTGATATTGCGGTTTTAAAAATTGATGGAACTGGTTTTCCCTTCCTGCTCTATGGCAACTCAGATAATGTAAAACTGGGACAATGGGTCCTGGCGATCGGTTACCCGCTGACGCTGGAAACCACGGTAACAGCAGGGATCATCAGTGCCAAAGGCCGCTCCATTGGTATCAATGGCCGCCAGAGCGAAAATCCCATTGAATCCTTTATTCAGACCGATGCAGCCGTAAACCAGGGCAACAGCGGCGGGGCGCTGATCACAACCGAGGGACAACTCATCGGCATCAATTCAGCCATCTATGCGCCCACCGGTACCTATGCCGGTTATTCCTTTGCCATCCCGGTAAACCTGGTCAAAAAAATCGTAAACGACCTGATCAAATTCGGGGATGTGAAAAGACCTTACCTGGGGATTGCAGCGGACCAGACCAAGGTAAACTCGACAGATGGCGCGTATATCGGCACAGTGGCTCCTGACGGGGCGGCAGCCAATGCAGGCTTAAAGAAAGGTGATATCATTAAAAAAATAAATGAGGTAAACATCAGTTCCTGGAGTGAGTTACAGGGAACAGTGGCTTCCCTGAACACCGGGGATAAAGTGTCTATCACGTATAAAAGGGACGGAAAGGAATTTGTGACCAATGCCACCCTCAAAGCAGAACAGGGGACTTATGAAAACCTGGCTGCTTCCAACCTGGGTAATGTGCTGGGCGCCGACCTGGAAAACCTGGACAAAAAAATTGCCCAGAAAAACGAGGTGGAAGGCGGGGTGCTGGTAAAGAAGATCAGGGCCGGCGGTCCCTTCAGCAAAACCAGGATGCAGGATGGATTTATCATCACCAGCGTGAATGGCGTGGATGTTAAAAATGTGGATGAACTGGGCAGGGCCATTGGCGGACTGCGCGGTGAAAGCCTGAACCTGGAAGGGTTTTACGACGGTTACGATGGTATGTACCGCTACCCGGTAAACCTGCAACTGGAAGACGAATAATCAATCGTATCCGCTATAAAAAAAGCCGTTTCATTTGAAGCGGCTTTTTTGATTTCAACCCGTTTATACCGACGAGACATTAAAATTACATGGATCGGCCGGTGCTAATGTCTGTCGGTATAATACCGGGAATAATCACTGCAAAACTAATGTCTGAAAGGTATTATTTCTCATATACTGCAAATTCCCAGGGCTGCATTTCAAAACTTTTTTCGCTGGTAAAATCATTGGCTGCCTGGGAAAAAACATTTTTATACAGTCCCGTAACCCGGCTGTCTGCCAAATCAAAATGAAGATTCCCCTGGGCAGAGAGGTTCAAAACCACCAATACTTCCCGGTTCCCTTTTTTTCTCAGATAGGCGAATACCTTGTCGGGGTCCGTTGTTTTGATCCGGAAGGTGGTTACACTGGTATCCCCCGCCCTCAGTGCAGGATGACGGGTTTTTAATTCCAGCAAGGAATGATAGAAAGCAGTCAGTTGTTCTGCATTACTCCCGGGCCGTATCGTATCCTTGTCAAAAAAATCAATCCGCTTCGTATTCCCCAGTTCCTGGCCGGAATACAAAAGCGGTATCCCGTTCCAGGTGGCACTGAAAACGGCCAGGGCCTTTGCCATATCCCCGTATTTCTCATACTCGGTACCATTCCAGCTGTTCTCGTCGTGGTTGCTGGTAAACCAGGCCCGTATCGTGGTATCTCCCAAATCATCATACCGTTTCAGCAGTTCGTATAATGAATCCAGCGGCAATTGTTTTTTATAGAAATCCTCGGTACGGTGCATCCAGGACCAGGAATAGCTGGCATCAAAGGCTTCCCCGTACTCCGGTTTTTCCAGTTCATCATATTCTCCCAGCCAGAACAGGGGCTTGACCGCATCCACCTGCGGCCGGGCCTCTTTCCAGAAATCCAGTTCCACCCAGAAGGCAAGATCACAGCGAAAACCGTCGATATCACATTCTTTTACCCAAAACTGCATAGCTTCGATCATGGCTTTACGCAGGGCCGGGTTGCTGAAATCCAGTTCGATAATATCATCCATTCCCGAGGCGATCTGGAAATCCTGCGTGGCAGAATCTTTCCGGTAATAATCGGGGTGTTCTTTTGTCCACACATGATCCCAACCAGTATGATTGGCCACCCAGTCGATGATCACTTTAAAACCCATCAAATGGGCATGCTTTATGAGCGCTTTAAAATCATCCAGGCTGCCGAATTCGGGATTAATGGAGGTATAATCGGAGCAGGCATAATAACTGCCCAGTGATCCTTTCTTGTTTTTTTGGGCAATGGGAGTAATGGGCATGAACCAGAGCGTTTCCACCCCCAGCGATTTTAAGCGGGGCAGTTCCTGCGCAAAAGCATTAAACGTTCCCTGGGGGGTGTATTGCCTGATATTCACTTCATAAATAGTGGTGCTGCGCACCCAGTCCAATGGCTTGTACCGGCCTGTCATGTGTTGTTCTTTTTTATTTTCAGATTCTTCGTTTTTATTCATCAGCTTACAGGAAAAAAATAAGGCTGATAAAAGGAGGGCAAACAGCAACCGCATACCTGTGATTTCCGGAAAGATAAGAAGAACATTTGATTGGCCCCGGCGGTCCCCGCAGAAGCCATACAGGATCATTACCTTTACAGCATGAAGCAGTTCGATGTGCCTCTTTTTTACCGGAGTCCCCTGATTTCCGCTATCAAACAAAAACGGAAGGAAGCGGACAAAATGAAAAAGCCTGCCTCTCCGTCAGGCAGGGACTTCACTCCCACCCGGCTGGACTTTGGTCCCCTGCAGGTTTACCTGGCCCGGCATTTCGGATTTTGCTACGGGGTGGAAAATGCCATTGATATCGCCTTCCGGACCGTTGCCGATAACCCGGGCAAACGCATCTTCCTGCTCAGCGAGATGATTCATAACCCGCAGGTCAATGCAGACCTCGTGGCCCATGGGATCCGCTTCCTCCAGGATACTTATGGAAAACAACTGATCTCCTTTGACGAGATCACCGGTGATGATATTGTGCTGATCCCGGCCTTTGGCACCACCCTCGATATTGAGGCCCGGCTCCGGCAAAAAGGCATCCCCACGGAAAAATACAATACCACCTGCCCCTTCGTGGAAAAGGTCTGGAACCGCAGCGAGGTCATTGCGCGGAAGGAATATACCATCATCATCCATGGCAAACCCGCCCACGAGGAAACCCGGGCCACGTTCTCTCATGCTGCGGCTCACGCTCCTTCCGTGATGGTAAAAGATATGACGGAAGCGGTACGGCTGGCACAATATATTACCGGTGCAAAAGATACCGGCTCCTTTTATGAAGAGTTCCGCGGACAGTTTACCCCGGGCTTTGATATCAATAAAGACCTCCGGCGGATCGGGGTGGTCAACCAGACCACTATGTTAGCCAGCGATACACAGGCCATTGCCGATTACCTGAAAAAAGTGATCCTCGGTTTTACCGGGAACCCGGACAGCTTCGCAGATACCCGGGATACCCTTTGCTATGCCACCAATGACAACCAGACCGCCGTCAGTAGTATGCTTGAGACAGCGGCGGACCTGGCCCTCGTGGTCGGCGGCTACAATTCTTCCAATACCTCACACCTCGTGGAACTCTGCGAAGAAAAATTACCCACCTATTATATCAGCAGTGCAGAAAAAATCCTTTCGGCGACTGAAATCAGGCATTATGATTTTCACCATCAGAAAGAGACCGTAACCGCTGGTTACCTCCCGGTTAAGAAGCCCGTTAGTATCCTCGTCACCAGCGGGGCCTCCTGCCCCGATGCCATGGTGGAAGCGGTGATCGGTAAGCTCCTCGCTTATTTTCCCGGTTCCCGGAGCCTGGAAGAAATGATCCGCGGCTTTAATTAAAAAAAACCCCCGCTCGTAAAAGCGGGGGCCTGCCTCCGTTAGTTCGTTTCGCCTTCTATTTATACAACAGGTCGTAGTATTCATGGGCCATCCGGTTGCTGTCGAACTGGAACCGTACATCCTGCATCCCGTTCTTCACGACCTGGCGCCAGGTACCGAAGTTTTCATAATACAGGGGAAGAATCTCCTGCTGCAGGATCTCATACAGTTTATCGAGGTCATACTGGTCCTGTTCGTGGACCGGCATGTTTTCATAATCCGCCATCGGCACCACGAACCCGTTGTGCCCGTGGTTGATGAATTCAGGGATCCAGCCATCATCCGTGGAAAAATTAACCGCCCCGTTCATGGCCGCCGTCATGCCGCTGGTACCGGAGGCTTCCCTCGGTACACGGGGATTGTTCAGCCATACATCGGCCGCCTGTTTCAACCGCTTGGAAAGCCCGAGTTCATACCCGATCAGCACGGCAACATTTTTATAGCGCTTGCTTAAATGAACCAGCTGGTTGAATTCGCTGATTGCGGGATGGTCCACCGGGTAGGGTTTGCCGGCCCAGATGATCTGTACCGGGTATTTGCTGCTGGCCAGTAATTTTTCAAACCGTTCTTCATCCGTGGTGATCAGGCCCGCTCTCTTATACCCGGCAAAACGACGCGCCCATACGATCGTGAACACGTCGGGATGAAAGATCTTACCGGTCTGGTCAGCCACGATCTCAAAAGCTCTTTTCTTCAGGTATTTTTTGCGGTCATCCATTCCGTAATCATCGCCGGCCTCCATAAAACGGTACAATTGCTTATCGGCCCAGTACCGCCAGTTCTGCGCATTGGTGATCGAAATGATGGGACAGATATTTTCGTACTTACTCCACATGGCACGGGATACTTTCCCGTGCAGCTGCGATACCCCATTGGCCAGACGGGCAAACCGGAGAGCGGCCAGGGAATGGTTGAACTGGTCGCTGTCATTTCCGTAAAGCGTTTTCACATCTTCCACGGAAAGACCGCAGAAATAGCTCATCTTATGACAGAGATAAATATCATGCTTTTCATTGCCGGCTTCCTCGGGCGTATGCGTGGTAAACACCAGCCGCTTTTTTACATCCTGGATATTATTTCCAAATTTTTTGTAGAGGTAAAATGCAGCAGAGATCCCGTGGGCTTCATTCAGGTGATACAATTCGGGGTTGAAGCCGAGCAGGTCGATCAGTTTGGCGCCCCCTACCCCGAGCAGGATAAACTGGGCCACCTTGGTGGCCACATTGGCATCATACAAACGATGCGTGATCGTCTGGGATACATAATCATTTTCCGGCAAATCGGTGGAGAGTAAAAATAAGGGAGCCGTTTTAAAGGTCTCCGGATTCAGGTAAAGCGCCTTTACCCAAACAGGGTGCTCATGAATGGTGATCTGGAACTTGATACCGGTTTCCTCCAGGAAACTGTATTGCTTCTCATTCCAGGCCACATCGAGGGTCTGGTCCTGGTTGCGTTCCTGGTCATAATATCCATACTTCCATAAAATACCAATACCAATCAGGTTTTGCCGGAGTTCATAAGCGCTTCTGAGATGGGAACCGGCCAGGAATCCCAGGCCTCCACTGTAGATCTTCAGCGGCTGATGTGTGGCAAACTCCATGGAGAAATAGGCCACTTTCTTGTTATAACGTTCTTCTACCGGATACGGAACAGAAAATTTAGTAAAACTCATATGTGTTCTTTTTACACGAGGGCGCAAGATAATGTTAAATCCTGAATTAAAGTAAGAGGTTCATTTTCAGGATGATTTATCCACAAATCCGCACGAAAAGTGGATAAATGATAATTATTCGTATTATTTACGGCTGCTTTTTTTACCAGCGACTTTCGTACCGGGAGCAACGGGCTTGGTATATTTTCTACGGGTGTAGTTGCCGTTAAATGTACAGTTTAACCCATGCCTTGCACCACAGCCCTCTTCGGAGAGGGAAACGCTGTTGGAAGAAAAAACAAAGGTCAACACACAGGGATCGCCATCTTCCCGGAACTGGGCTTTTCCCGGACTCAGCCATTTGGCTTCTCCCTTCAGTTCACCGGTACAATTCCCGTTATCTTTTTCCAGGTGAATGAAAAAACTGATACGGTCATTTTTCCGGCCATCCCTTACCGATACCAGGTTCATCTTTCCGGTTCCGTAATCCGCTGCGTATTTGTGCTTGCGGGAAAAAGTATCAATAGGATTGATCAGTTCGGTTACTTTATCTTCCAGGGCCTCGGTCATAATCAGGAGAAACTGCCCCGCATCCGCATTTAAAATATATACTTCCTTCCCTTCGCTCAGGCTGCCATCCGGGTTTTTCCGCTGCACCGTGCGGGTGATCGTGTATCGTTTATCGAGGGTAAATGACTGTGCCGTTTCCCGCTTATTATCCGGCACCAGGACCGGCATGGCAGCAATATATTTTTCCTTTGCATCAAAGGCCAGGAGCAGGAGTGCCTTTTTAGCGGATGTGTTTCCTTTGACAAGAATATAGGTTTCCGCCCCCGGCACCCGGGCTTTCCCCAGTGCATAGATTTTAGGTTTGGCTCCTTTCCCGAAAACAGCGGTGAGCGCCGTATCCGGTACAATCCGGGTAAATACTTTGTAACTGATCCGCAGGGAATCTTTTTCCTTATGGTCCAGGATCGTGTCCCCCGCCTGGTATGCCAGGTCCAGGGGCTGAAAAAAATCAATAAAGTCTGAAACAGCCACCGGCTCCTCTCCCGATAATACAGGGGGCTTTTTGGATTTACACCCGGTGAGCAGGAGGCCGCCGGAGAGAAGAAGGAAAAACATTTTTTTCAGGGACATAGGAAAAATTGACAGGCCGAAAGTAAAGGTTTCCGCCGTGACTGTCAACAGCAAATTTGGAGAAGACCGGGCTTTTTTTTAGATTTGACTAAATATATTTTTAGACACAATGAATTATTCCGTCAGCGAAGAGAATTATATCAAGACCATTTTTCATCTTCAGAAGAAGGAAGGGACCGTCACCACCAACGAACTGGCCGGTGAATTAAAAACACGTCCGGCTTCCGTTACCGATATGATGAAAAAACTAAAGGCCAAAAAACTGCTGCACTATCAGCCCTACCAGGGCTTCCGCCTGAATAATGACGGCACCCGGGTGGCCCTGGCCATTATCCGCCGGCACCGGTTATGGGAATATTTCCTGGCGGAGAAACTGAAATTCACCTGGGATGAAGTGCACGAGGTGGCGGAAGAGCTGGAGCATGTAAGCAATAAGAAACTGATCGATAAACTGGATGCCTTCCTGGGTTACCCGAAAAATGATCCGCACGGGGACCCGATCCCGGATGCCAATGGTAAAATTGAGTCGGGGAAGAAAATCCGTTTACCCGAAATCCCCCTGCATACTCCCTGTATCGTGTCCGGGGTCAGCAACCAGTCCGGGGACATCCTGGAATTGCTGGAACATAAAAAGATCCGGATCGGGACCCGCCTTGAAATCCGGAAGAAATTTGACTTTGATGAATCTCTTGAGATCAAAACAGGAAAGCAAACCATTACCACCATCAGCCGGCAACTGGCAGAAAATATACTGATCACCCATGAAGCATGAAAAAGATTCTTACCAGTCCCTGAGTGAAGTACACCAGAGCATCGATACAACCGGCGCCTCCAATAAAGGCTGGCGGAGAGTGCTTGCTTTTTTCGGTCCTGCCTACCTCGTAAGTGTTGGGTATATGGATCCCGGCAACTGGGCCACGGACCTGGCTGGTGGCAGCCAGTTCGGATACACCCTGATCTGGGTATTGCTGATGAGCAACCTCATGGCCCTGCTCCTGCAAAGTTTATCTGCGCGCCTGGGTATCGTCAGGGGCCGCGACCTTGCACAAGCGAACCGGGAAACCTATCCGCGCTATATCAACTATGCCTTGTATGGGCTGGCTGAGATCGCGATCGCTGCCACGGACCTCGCCGAGATCCTGGGGATGGCCATCGGTATCCAGTTACTCACCGGGATGCCGCTGATCTGGGGTGTGCTGATCACCGTACTGGACACGTTCCTCTTC
This sequence comes from Sphingobacteriales bacterium, assembly GCA_016219985.1. Lineage (GTDB taxonomy): Bacteria > Bacteroidota > Bacteroidia > Chitinophagales > Chitinophagaceae > JJ008. Next base: position 225,863 of record JACRJO010000018.1, read on the forward strand.
CTGCTGCTGCAACGGCTGGGTATGCGCAAAATGGAAGCCTTTATCATTGCCCTGGTCGCCATCATCGGCCTTTCCTTTCTCACCGAAATTGTACTGGCCCGGCCCGACCTCGGAAAAGTAGCCATGGGTTTTGCCCCGCATATCAAAAATGATACGGCTCTTTATATCGCGATCGGGATCATTGGCGCTACCGTAATGCCGCATAATCTCTACCTCCATTCCGCCCTGGTACAGACCAGGAAGATCAAACGGGATGATAGCGGTATCAAAAAAGCGCTGAAGATGAATTTCATTGACAGCGCGATCGCCCTGAACCTGGCTTTTTTTGTCAATGCAGCCATCCTCGTACTTGCCGGTAAGGTCTTTTTTGAATCGGGGCGCACGGATGTAGGCGAAATCAAAACGGCACATGAACTGCTGAAGCCCATGTTAGGCAGCGAACTGGCCCCGGTACTCTTTGCCGTGGCACTGATCGCAGCCGGGCAAAGCTCCACGATCACCGGCACCCTGGCGGGACAAATCGTGATGGAGGGATACCTCCGGCTCCGGATCGCTCCCTGGATGAGAAGACTGCTCACGCGACTGATCGCTGTGATACCGGCGATGATTGTTATCCTGATCAACGGGGAAGATAATATCGACAGCCTCCTGATCCTGAGCCAGGTGATTTTGAGCCTGCAGTTGGGTTTCGCCATCATCCCGCTGATCCATTTCACCAGTGATAAAAAAACAATGGGCCGTTTTGCCATAAAACCCATTACCATTATACTGGCCACCCTCATCACTTCCATCCTTGTCTACCTGAATATCCGGATGGTGATGCAGCAGGCATCGGGATATTTCCAGGATTCAGGCAGTTTGTTCTGGAAATCCGTGATCGTCCTGGCCGGGCTTTTATACCTCGTGCTGCTGGTCGCTGCGATTGTCTTTCCCTTCTTGCGCAAAAAGCAAAGCGCCCCGCTCCGGATTCACCCGGTGGCAACGCCTTTGCCCAAACTGGAGCCGCCCCGGTATGATCATATTGCCGTGGCCCTGGACTTCAGTGAGAATGATTACAAACTAATCACCCATGCCCTTGGACAGGGACATGAAAAAACCAGTTATATCCTGATCCATGTGGTGGAAAGTGCGGCCACGCGGATCATGGGGATGGAAGCAGATGACCTGGAAACCCGCAAGGACCAGGAGCACCTGGACGACTATGTTCAACAACTAAAAGAAAAGGGAATCCGGGCCACCGGCCTGCTTGGCTTTAATGACCGGGCCAAAGAAATTGCCAGGCTGGTGCGGGAAAATAAAGGCGATATGCTGGTGATCGGCGCCCATGGGCATACCGGTATCAAGGACCTGATCTACGGGCAAACGGTGGACGCAGTCCGGCACGAACTCCGGATCCCGGTACTGGTCGTCAATGTCTGATAGAATCAGACCGCTTTTTTAACGGTGCTGTGGCTGTTCCGCAACAGGTGTTTGAACCGGCTGAATGTTTCGGGTTTGATATTGAGAAAAGACGCGAGGTATTTTTGAGGAACCCGCTGCATCAGTTCCGGGTTCTTGGTCACAAAACTGATAAAACGCTCCCGGGGCGTCATCTTAACCAGTTGCATCTGCCATTTGTCTTTAAGGACCATGGAATAAGTCACAATCACCCGGCCCAGGTGTTCCATCCGCTGGGAAGACGCAAACATTTTTTCCGCATCATCATAGGTGATGGAGACCAGTGTGGTCGGTTCAATGGTTTCCACGGTATATTCTGAAGGCAGCCGGCTGTGGAAGGATTCCTGGCACAGCAGCATTTGCCCCTGCAGGGAAATCTGGGTATTGATCTCCTGGTGGCCTTTCCGGTAATATTTCCGGGCCAGTCCCTTTACAATAAAATTAAAGTGGTTTTCAACCTCCCCTGCACGGGTAATCACTTCCTTTTTCCCGAACCTTCTCACCTTGCAATAAGGCAGCAGGTACCGGTTAAATTCATCTTCTGTCAGGTCAGTCCGCTTTTGCAGAAAATGCATGAATGTCTTGATGGAGTCCATATTGCTACTAAGTGGCTTAAAAGATACGACTTTTTTTCTTGATCTAAATCAATTGTTCGAAAAATAGCCTTCCCTTGCAATATTAGCCCGTCCACAAAGATTTACCTATGACTCAAGTCACATTCCTTAAAATAGTAATTTTGTAATTCCTGATAACTATCAGGTTCTCAACATAAACCCAAACCCAATTTGTATGACACAAAAGATCAAAGTATTGAACCCGGTAGTAGAGCTGGATGGCGATGAAATGACCCGGATTATCTGGAAATTTATTAAAGACAAACTGATCCTTCCCTACCTGGAACTGGATATAAAATACTATGACCTTGGCATTGAACACCGCGATCAGACCGATGACCAGGTGACAGTGGATGCCTCCAATGCCATCAAACAATACGGGGTGGGTATCAAATGCGCCACCATCACACCCGATGAAGCCCGGGTAAAGGAATTCAACCTGAAACAAATGTGGAAGAGCCCCAATGGTACGATCCGGAATATCCTGGACGGAACGGTTTTCCGTGAACCCATCGTGATCAGTAATGTACCGCGACTGGTGACCAACTGGACCGCCCCGATCATTGTGGGCCGCCATGCTTTTGGTGACCAGTACCGGGCTACAGATGCCGTGATCAAAGGGAAAGGCAAACTGACCATGACCTTTACTCCCGACGGGGGAGGCGAACCGCAGACCTTTGAAGTATTCAACTTTAAAGGAGACGGGGTGGCTATGAGCATGTACAATACCGATGAAAGCATTACCGGGTTTGCCCGCAGCTGTTTCAATATGGCCCTGGGTAAAAAATGGCCCCTGTATCTTTCCACTAAGAACACGATCCTGAAAAAATATGACGGCCGGTTTAAAGATATTTTCCAGGAGATCTTTGAAAAGGAATTCAAGGCGCAGTTTGAAGCGGCAGGTATTGTTTATGAACACCGCCTGATCGATGACATGGTGGCCAGCGCCCTTAAATGGAACGGTAATTTCGTATGGGCCTGTAAGAACTATGATGGCGATGTACAGAGTGATACGGTAGCCCAGGGATTCGGTTCACTGGGACTGATGACTTCCGTGCTGATCACCCCCGATGGCAAGACCATGGAAGCCGAGGCTGCCCACGGTACAGTAACCCGTCACTACCGGGATCACCAGGCCGGCAAACCCACATCCACTAACCCGATCGCCTCCATCTTTGCATGGACCCGCGGACTGGCTTTCCGGGGTAAACTGGATGGAAACCAGGCTTTGATCGATTTTTGCGCAGCCCTCGAAGCCGTCTGCATCGAAACCGTGGAAGAAGGAAAGATGACCAAGGACCTGGCCGTATGTATCCATGGGAATAAAGTTAAACACGGTGACCATTTCCTGTATACGGAAGAGTTCCTGGAGGCGATTGATGCCAATCTGCAGAAGAAACTGAAATAATGGAAGAATTCAAAAGTCAAAAGTAAAAAGCTGAAAGGAGGAGTTTTCTTAAAGTTGGCTCCAGGTTTTTAGCTCGCAGCATACAAGGCAAGACCAGAGCTGTGAGAAATATTCAAACCGGAGATTTTTGAATTTTTACTTTTGACTTTTGATTTTCAACTTTCAACTCATCACATGAACAAACGATCCGGCTATATCTCCTGGGACGAATATTTCATGGGCGTGGCCCTTTTGTCGGCCCGGCGCAGCAAGGACCCCAATACACAGGTGGGCGCCTGTATTGTTAATACAAAGAATAAGATCGTCGGGGCCGGGTATAACGGCTTACCGGCCGGTTGCAGCGATGATGAATTTCCCTGGGATAAGACCGGTGATTTTCTCAATACCAAGTATCCTTATATCTGCCATGCCGAGCTGAATGCCATCCTCAACAATATCGGGATGGATCTGCATGGCTGCAAGATCTATACCGCCCTGTTTCCCTGCAACGAATGCTCCAAAGCCATCATCCAGTCCGGTATCACCGAAGTGATCTACCTGTCGGACAAATATGCAGGAACCGATGTTTTTATCGCCTCCAAAAAAATGCTGGACACGGCCGGGGTGACTTACCGGAAAGTGGAAGCCCGGATAACGGAGCTGACGCTTTCGTACAGGGAAAATGATGTCTGATAAAAAGAACCCTGCCTACCGGACAGGCAGGCAAGAACCGAAGAAACAAGAACCCTGCCTACCGGACAGGCAGGCAAATAAAAATCAAAATTCAAAGCTCAAATCCGAAAGACGTTCCATACTGGTGCTTCTCAATACCTGATTATCCTATCCCGGTTCTCTTTTTATGATTGTAAGACTTCAGTGATCCAACATAAAAAAGCCACCCGTATAACAGGCGGCTCCGGTGCAATTGCAATTGTATCTTTTACACTTTGAAGTGGGCAAAAGCCTTGTTGGCTTCAGCCATCCGGTGTGTATCTTCTTTTTTCTTGAAAGCTGCGCCTTCGCCTTTGGCTGCGGCCACGATTTCGTTGGCCAGCTTATCTGCCATGCTGCGGCCATTCCTGTCACGGCTGTAGCGAATCAGCCATTTGATGCTGAGGGAGATCTTCCTGTCGGGACGAACCTCGGCAGGGATCTGGAAAGTAGCACCCCCGATACGGCGGCTGCGCACCTCCACGGAAGGAGATACATTGGCCAGGGCCCTTTTCCATACCTCGTAACCATCTTCGTTGGTGAATTTGGCTACCTTATCCAGCGCATCGTAGAAAATAATAAAAGCCCCGCTTTTCTTACCCTGCCACATCAGGTTGTTCACAAAACGGGTCACCAGTTTATCGTTAAACCTGGGATCGGGTGCTAAAGGGAGTTTTTTTGCTTGTGCTTTCCGCATATCTGAATTATTATAAGTCTCTTTTTTTATTTATTGCCTCTTCATCTCCGAACTGCCATCCTGAGCTTGCCGAAGGATGTCGAAGAATGTCGAAGGATTATTTTTTGGCCTTTTCCTTCTTGGTTCCGTATTTGGAACGGCTCTGCTTACGGTCTTTTACACCGGCGGTATCCAGTGAACCACGCACGATGTGATAACGAACACCCGGTAAGTCCTTCACACGACCACCCCTGATCAGTACGATAGAGTGCTCCTGCAGGTTGTGCCCTTCCCCGGGAATATAAGCGATCACCTCCACCTTATTGGTCAAACGAACCTTGGCCACTTTACGCAGGGCAGAGTTCGGTTTTTTAGGAGTGGTGGTATATACCCTTGTACAAACGCCACGGCGCTGGGGACACTGGTCCAGGGCCCTGGATTTGCTTTTAGCCCTGATAATTTCTCTTCCTTTTCTTACTAATTGTTGAATTGTAGGCATTCTTGACCCTTATTTTTGGGAGGGCAAAGGTAAAGGCAGGCGGCCTAATCTCCAAAAAAATGAGCGGTGATTTTTCTGGTTCTGAACCTTTTGGGGATAAAACAGCCATCCGGAACCCTGAAAACGGGAACCGGGGAGATAAGGCAATGATTTTCCGCTCTTTTTGCCGGGCAAACCGGGATCCGGCTGCACAATTGGAAACCGGCCGGCACATAAACTGCTGAGAAATAAGTGCCGCCCCTTGCAGGAGGTAAAAAGGGCTGTACCAAAAGAAATGATACAGCCCCGGTCTTTTTGATTGATTAAGTGGGTCAGATCTTATACATCCAGCCATGGGTGTCAGCGGCCCGGCCTTCACGCATATCGGTGATCGTTTTCTTGATGACTGGCGCGATCTTCCATTTATCCAGGTCAAATTTCATGCTGATATCTTTATAACCAAGTTCCTTGATCGGGGAAATAGTGGCAGCAGTACCGGTACCGAATACTTCCATATGTTCGCCGGCCTGGTAAGCGGCCAGTATCTCATCGATACCCAGGTCTCTTTCCTCCACTTTCACGCCCATATCATTCAGCAGTGTGATCACGCTGAGGCGGGTGACTCCTCCCAGGATGGTACCCTGCTCGAGGCCCGGCGTGATTGCCGTATTCCCGATGATGAAAAATACATTCATCGTACCGCATTCCTGTACATATTTATGTTCATGGGCATCCATCCACAAGACCTGGTCGTACCCCTTCCTTTTGGCTTCGGCCGTGGCGTACATGGCAGCCCCGTAATTACCCGCTGCCTTCGCATAGCCCACTCCACCGGGTGCCGCCCTGACATATTTTTCTTCCACGTAGATACGCATCGGGGCCGCGTAATAAGGTCCGGAAGGACTCAGGATGATCATGAATTTGTAGGTATCGGAAGGACGCACCCCGATGAGTTCATCCGAGGAGAACATGAAGGGGCGGATATACAATGAAAAATCGTCCTTGGTCGGAATCCAGTTCTGGTCGAGCGCCACCAGCTGGCGCATCCCGTCCATAAATAATTCCTCCGGTACAGCCGGCATCTGCATGCGTTCGGCCGAGATATTAAAGCGTTTGAAATTATCATAAGGGCGGAAGATCGCCGCATTACCCTGGCGGTCCTTGTATGCCTTGATGCCTTCGAAAATGGATTGCCCGTAATGCAGGGCAGCGAGTGAAGGGCTCAGCAACAAAGGCTGATAAGGTTTGATCTCCGCATTTCTCCACTCCCCGTTCTCATAATCCGCTTCCAGCATATGATCGGTAAAGTATTTTCCAAAGGGCAGGTCATCCAGGTTTAAATCCTGTAATTTGCTCCTTTCCGCCCGGGTGATTGAAATATCCATTGCTGCAGTCATAAAAGGTTATTTTTGAACCCCAAAGAAACGAAAAAAAGACAAGTCCTGTTCGTACTTTTATCAGATAATCCATGGATATTAATCATATTGAACTGAACCCGGCCTCGGTGGCCGGACTCTATAAGAATCACCTCGTGGAAACGGGGGGCACAACCCCTCCTGTTCCAAAGCCGGTCTCTTTGCCATCCTCCCCCGAAAAGACTGGCCCCGCCCCTGCTGAATGGAAGGCATTGGGAAATAACGGGAAACAGGTGCTGGTACTGGTGGACAGGAAGGATGTCGTTTATCTCCCGGACCAGGAATTGAATTTTTTGACAGGCATCCTCAGCGCCTGTAAGATGAACCTGGCTGATGTGGCCATCCTTAACCTGCATCAATATCCGGGCAGCGGCTATAAAGAGCTGGTCCCGTTTTTCAATAGTAAAAAAGTACTGCTCTTCGGGGTGGAGCCGGCCGCTATTGACCTTCCCCTCGATTTCCCTTCTTTCCAGGCGCAGGCATTTAACGGGACTACTTATCTCTGGTCCCCGGATCTTGGTACCATGGAAACCGATAAGTTGCTCAAGACAAAGCTCTGGGTCAGCCTGAAACAGCTTTTTAATATTTAAACCCGGCCCTGTGAAACTGATATTTGCCACTAATAATACCCATAAAGCCACGGAAATCCGCTCCGTTCTTAAAGATGATATCCAGCTGATCACCCTGAAAGAAGCGGGCATTGACCTGGAAATTCCCGAACCTTATGATAACCTGGAGGAGAATGCCCGGGCCAAATCCACTACGATCTTTAACCTGACCGGGATTAATTGTTTCAGTGAGGATACCGGGCTGGAAGTAGAGGCCCTGGGGGGTGAACCGGGGGTTAAAAGTGCCCGGTATGCCGGGGAAGGCCGGTCCTTTGATGCAAATATCGATAAGCTGCTGGCCCGCCTGGAAGGGGTAACCAATCGTAAGGCCCGGTTCAGGACCGTTATATCCCTGTTACTTGATGGCCGGGAAACCCTGTTTGAAGGTATTTGCGAGGGGCGGATCATCGAAAAAAGAAGAGGGGAAAATGGCTTTGGCTACGACCCTGTTTTTGTCCCGGATGGCGCCGAACTTAGCTTTGCGGAAATGGATATGGCCGGGAAGAATAAATTCAGTCACCGGAAGAAAGCGACCGAAAAACTGGTAGCATTTTTGAATAGCCTATCATAAAACCACCAAATATTGACACCTGAACGCAACCAAAATATCAGCGAAACCGACCTAATAAGTGGATGCCTGGCAAGTGACCGGCGCATGCAGGAAGAGTTGTACCGCCGGTTCTCCCCCCGTATGTATGCCGTTTGCCTCCGTTACGCAGGCAATGCAGAGGAGGCCGAGGACATTTTACAGGAAGGATTTATCAAGGTCTTTAAAAAGTTAGACAGTTTCCGGAATGAAGGTTCTTTTGAAGGCTGGGTCCGCCGGATTTTCGTAAATACAGCCATCGAGCATTTTCGGAGAAAAAGATACCTGCTCCCGGTTACAGAGAAAGAGGAGAACAGCCTGGAAGGGAAATATACCTCTGTGCTGGATGAACTGGGAGCCAAAGACATCATGGCCCTTGTCCAGGAACTTTCACCCGGTTACCGTACCGTTTTCAATATGTACGTGGTCGAGGGATATACCCACAAGGAAATTGCCGACCTGCTGGGTATCAGCGAAGGCACCAGTAAATCCCAGTTATCCAGGGCCAAGGTCATCCTGCAGGATATGGTCAGAAATTTTTTAGACCAGCAAAGAGGTATCAGTACAAAATAAACATGAGCAACACGATCCGTCATAAGTTATCCGGTCTTGAATCAGCCCCGCCTCCCGGTACCTGGGAGCAGGTGCAGGCTGAGCTCGAAGGATTAAACGAATGGCAGTCGTTGGCTAATAAATTGAAGGATGCGGAAAAGGCGCCGCCGGCCGGTCACTGGAACCGGGTCTTATCCCAATTGGAAGAGGACGGATTAGCCGGTAAATTATACCCGCTTGAAGAGATGCCACCGGCTAATGCCTGGGAGAAAATCCGGCACACCCTGGAAACGGAAACAGCTCATCCCGCCAAACGAAAAATAATTCCCTGGTTCCGTTATGCGGCCGCAGCCGCCATCCTGGTTATAATCGGTTTGGGGGCCATGCGCCTCACCCGGTCCCGGAATGAGGAACCTGAAATGGCCACAAGGCAGGACTCCCTTCCTGTGAACAACGGCACTACTACGGACAACAGCAAAGAAGAACTGACCAAACTGGTGGCCGGCATCACTGCCGACAATGAAGAAGCCCGGAATGATGCCGCCCTGGAAGCCAGTAAAAAAACATTTGCCAAACTGGATATGCCCGACCGCCGGATCGCCAGGGATGTATCCAACTTTTATTTTACCAGTACTGCGGAAACCGGCGCGGCCAGCCGGGGCCTGGATATAACTAACAGCAGCACCCTGCCGGATCCGGCGATTGCGGCTGACCGTTATATCACCCTGATGACACCGGAAGGCAATATCATCCGGGTTTCGAAAAAACTCAGCGGGATGGTCTGCTGTATCTCCGGGGAAACGGGAGATCCTGCCTGCGAGAACCAGCTGAAAAAATGGCGGGAAAAGATCGTCGCCTCTTCCCTGGGTCATTCTGCCGACAGTTTCATGGATATCCTGATGCTGGTCAACTCCGCCGAAGAAACCCACAACGACTAAATTATTCAACAGTCAATTCAACCAAATTTATGGGAAGGATCAAGATCGAGCTGCCGGAACGTTTTCGTTTTTCCTGTGAGATCCCGGTGAGGATCACGGATATTAACTATGGAGGGCATACCGGAAATGACACCCTCCTCTCCCTGGTTCACGAAATACGCATGCAGTTTTTATGCAGCCTCGGTTATACCGAAATGGACATGGCAGGCGCCGGCCTGATCATGGCGGATGCAGCCATTGAATTCAGGAAAGAGTTGTTTTACGGGGAATCCCTCACTGCATTTGTGAGTGCCGGCGATTTTTCCAGGATCGGTTTTGACCTTTACTACAAACTGGAAAAGAAGATGGAGACCGGAACCGCCATCGTGGCGCTGGCAAAGACCGGAATGGTCTGCTATGATTACAGCCGGAAAAAAATCATTGCGGTACCGGACGAAGCCCGGCAAAAATTGGAATCCGCCTAAGGCCGGTTCCAGATCTTCCAGCTTTCTTCTGCCTGGATGATCAGCATCTCCTCCCCGTTCTTGATCCGGGCGCCCCGCTCCTCCCCTTTTTGCAGAAACAATGTTTTGGGGGGATTGTACACTAGGTCATACAATAAATGCTTTCCCGTGATACCCTCATAAGGAATAGGTGCACAGGTTCCCGTATCGGGGAAAGTGCCCAGCGGCGTGGTATTGATGACCAGGGGGTGCTGACGGACGATCTCTTCATCCAGGTCCGCATAAGTAAGATCGGATCCGGCGTGCAGGCCCCGGCTGACTACCTGGTAAGCGATGCCGAGCTTTTTTAATACAAAGACAACGGCTTCCGTGGCGCCCCCGTTACCCAACACAAGCGCCCTGTTGTGCCAGGGTTCTAAAAGGGGGACCAGGCTTTTTTGAAAACCCGTCACATCCGTATTATAACCAATGAGCGTGTTCCCTTCGATCCGGATACAATTGCAGGCATGCAGCCCTTCGGGTATTTCAACCGCTGCCAGGAAAGGGATCACCTGCTTTTTATACGGGATGGTCACATTGAGGCCTTCCAGTCCGGGCTGTGATTTCAGCAGCCCGGGCAGTTCGTCAATAGAAGCCAGGGGAAATAATTCATACCGGCATCCCGGTATTCCTTCCTTCTCAAACTTCCTGGTAAAATACTTCTGGGAGAAGGAATGAGTCAGGGGGGAACCGATCAGGCCAAAGAGGCGCATCAGGCCAGTACTTTTTTATCCAGGTATAATTCAAAAGTATCACCCCGGAGACCGATCCGCATGGCCTCCAGCGGAATGACTTCCGAGGGAGCAATATTGCCGAGATTGGCGTTACAACCGAGTAATTCGATAAAATAAAGTTGCTGCGCTTTTTGTGGAGCTTCCCAGATCACTTTTTCCCCGGGGATCTGGGTCAGGATCTCCTGCACCAGCCCTTCCCTTACTTCACCGCTGCCGCGATAAATACCCACATTACCGGCTTCCCGGGCTTCCGCGATCACATAGCTGGACCCGGCCTCCAGTTCGGCCCGCATCAGTTCGATCCATTTATAGGGAGGAATGATATGGGCTGCATCCTTACTGCCCACTTCACTCAGCACGGTGCCGTGCTTGGTGAGTTTTTCAATATATCCGCATTTTTCCGCATGGGGTATGGTGATGGAGCCATCGCTGACTTCCATATAGCTGATGCCGTAGTCTTTGCACACACTGATATAATCCTCAAACTGGTTGCGGATCAGGAAAGCTTCAAAAAGGGTGCCGCCAAAATAAACGGGAATATCAAAGGAGCGGTACACATCCAGTTTCTCCCGCAGGTTGGGGGTGACGAAGGAGGTGCCGAAGCCCAGTTTTACAATATCCACATGGGGATGAGTTACACTCATGAAATTCCTGGCTTCTTCCACGCTCAGGCCCTTATCCATTACCATCGTAATACCGGATTGCCTGGGTTTCTTATGCCTGTCGGGTATTTGCGTTAAGTTAAAATTCATACTGCTTTATATTTTATTTCATCCGCTTTTAAAACGCGGCAAAAATAGGGAAGATTCATTTCAGATTGCATGATTTATGCAGCCCGCCCGGATGATCAGATCGACCTGTTCCGTTTATACTTTGCCAGCAGGTCCACCAATTGCTGGTTCTGCAGGATAGCCGGATTCAGTTCCACCATTTTCCGGAGCAGTTTAGGCGCTACCTGCAGGGCTGTCTCCAACTGTAGCAAAGCTTCCTTCGATTTCCCGTTTGCAAACAATACGGCCGCCTTGTAATAGATAAAGAGGGGTTTGTTATGAGTGACTTTCAGTGCTGCATCTGCCTGATCCAGGGCTTCCTCAAAAAAGCGGGCCTGGTACAGGCAGCGGACCAGGGCTTCCCAGCCATTGATGTTGCGGGGACGGATCCGTACCACGTTGGAGAAATACTGGATGGCTTCGCGATAGAGCCCTAATTGCATTTTGCATTCCCCGGCCAGCAGGTTATACTCAGGCTGGTTTCGCTGTATCTTCATGGCTGTTTCCAGCTGGCGGATACAGGCCTGCCACTGTCCTTCATTGAAATACGTACACGCGATCTTATAAAACAGTTTGCCGTCTTCCTGCCGCAGGTGGGAAGCTTTGCGGTAATAAAACCGGGCCTGCGCAGGGTTCTTTAATTTTTCATAGCAATAGCCGATCGCTTCATAGATCACATCTTCGGGCTTGGCCAGTTCATTTACTTTTTCCAGTGCTTCGATGGCTTCCCGGTATTTACGAAGCCGGATATAGGCATCGCCCATATTGCGGTAAGCGTAATCAAATTTCTCCTCGATAGTGATCGCATATTTATATGCATCGATCGCTTTTTCATACAGTTTCAGTCCCTGAAAAGCAGCCGCGAGATTGAACCAGGCCAGCTCATTGTACGGATATTCATCAATGATCTGCTGGTGCAGGCGGATGCCCTCTTCGTTACGACCGGTAAAATCGGTCCAGAAACAAATCTTGTATAAGGCTTCTTCATTATTAGGATCCTCTTCGAGAATCAGTTTGAGGCAATCAAACACTTTGTCAAAATCCTCGTAGTCATCATATACATCCGCGAGCTCAAACAGGAGCTCTGTTTTTTCTTCTCCCTCAAACTGGGAGACGGCTTCTTCCAGCAGGGTCACGGCTTTTTCCTGCTGATCCAGCGCCAGGTAAACCTCTGTTTTTAAGATATAAAGATTGATATCCGTACTGTCCAGCAAGGCTGCCTGTTCCAGTGTATCGAGGGCCTCCTGGTAGCGCCGGGCGGACAAAAGGACATCCGCCTTTTTGATGAAGAGCATGGCAGAATAAGGATACTGTTCACAGGCGAATTCCGCTGCGGTCATGGCCATTTTCAGGTCTTCCTTTTCCAGGTAATACCCGATGATCCGCTCAAAGGAATCCTCTTCAATAAAAGAGTGACTGCGCCCGTTTTTCAAGTTTTCAAATTGCCTGAGTAGTTCCTGTAGTAGTTCGCTGTCTTCCCGGTATGGATTCTCTTGCATGTATTCCGCTCATTTAAAGTGCTGAATCTGGTTGAGGACCTCGTTCAGACAGCAAAATCCCTTTGCCCCCTGAAAACTGTTGTTATCAACAAGTTAAGCTAAAAAAATCAGGGAAATTACTGTTTAGTTTTCCCCATATGTGCAAAATAGAAACTTTTTTCCGGGACAGAATGTAACAATTTGCAGGCAGTACCGTTAATACTATATTAAAGTTCTGGACGAACGGTTTTTAAACTTTCCCTTTTTGTCACTACATTTGTAACCGATGAACCATCCAAGGCTGACCATATTATGGAGAAACGGGGGTAAAAAGCTGGGTATTATCCTGCTTTTCGCCTGTACCGGTTTTGGCGCATTCGCCACCCTGGGTGATGGTAATAAAAGGTCTGAAAAACCCAAAAACGCCCTGCTTTCATCGAGAACCAATACCCGGCCCGGATCCTTTAGCCTGAAATCCGGCTATAACTACCGGGGTAATTATGTGATCAATAACGAAACAGGGAACAGGACCATCCGCCTCAATACCGTTGTTACGGTACAAAAAGGCCGGACCACTTTTATCGTTCCGCTGAAAAAGAACGTGGTGCTCAACAGGGTAAAACTGGATCTTGGTAACCGCCAGTTTCAGCGCAATTAATTCGATTTTCCCCCTTTACTTTCTTCATAGGTCATGACCCTGTAACCGGATTTGGGCAGGTCAAATTTTGATTGCTGCACCGGGTTGAAATTCACCGCCGATACGGTATAGGTAACCAGCATATTCCCGAGTGTGGCTTCGTACTGCATGGCCAGTCCGGGCAGATTCTTATTCAGGTACTGGAAATCCTTGTTAACCGGGACCAGGTCTTTCGTAAAATAGACATTGAAATGGCTCCCATCCGCAAGTGTTCCCACCGCTTTCTGGCAATTATAACCGGCAATGGTCTTGTATTCCTCCACAAAGGCAAAAGTGACCCCCTCGTATTTCTTATTTGACTCTTTCCAGTTGTCCCGGGTCATGGTGATCATGTATTTCTGGTCCCCGTATTCCTTGAGCACAGTCACATTCCCGGTCTTACCATCCACAATCGTTGCCTGGGTACCCAGGGAACTGATCATATCCGAGCGGCTGGAATTGCCTTTCAGATACACCACACTGGTGGCGCCGTCCAGCAGGTCGGCTGCCTGTGGGGTTTTGTTGCTGGTATTGATCACAATATCGTAGGAAATGGTTGCCTCAGTGAGCCGGCGCTGGGCCCGGGGCCCTTCGGCGGCAAGCAGGAAAACCAGTAACGCGGTTATAATGGATGCTTTTTTCATTTTTTATTATCCCTATAGTATATATAAAAGACGTGCCAATTTAGCCAATAAGTTGCTTAAATAAAAAAACCGGGTGTTTTGAGGCAAAACCCGGTTTTTCTTAAGACTATTTTAACGAAGATCAGCGTTTGTTTTTTTGCTGCATTTCTTTCATCTTTTTCTGCTGTTCCTGCATCTGTTCCATCCGTTCCTGCCACTTGGACTTGGTTTTCGGCTTTTTCCGGTTCTCATCAATCTTTGCCAGTATCTTATCGTGGTCAATGATATAGTTCTGGATCACAAACTGCAGGGCCAGGGTCACAACGTTGGATACGGTATAGTACCAGGTCAGTGCCGAAGGAAGTTTATTAAAGAAGAACAGCAGGAATACCGGGAAGATATAGGGCAGGTATTTCATCATCGGGTTGCCCTGGTCCGGGGTTATGCTCATGCTGTACAGGGAGATCATAAAACTCGTGGCCGCAGCAGTTACGTTGAATAAGCTCAGGTGATCGCCCAGCAGGGGAATATTGACACCGAATTTAATCGGGGCATCATAGGCTGCCAGGTCATGGGCCCAGAGAAATTCCGCGCCCCGCAGGCTGACTTCCGAGTTAAAGAAGCTGAAGAGGGCGAAGAAGATCGGGATCTGCAGCAGGGCCGGGATACATCCTCCCAGCGGGTTCACCCCTGCTTCCCTGAACAGTTTCATTTGCTCCATGCTCATGGCCTGCTGGTCGCTGCCGAACTTCTCTTTCAGTTTGGCGATTTCGGGGCGAAGTGCTTTCATCTTGGCACCGCTTAGGTAACTGGTATAGGTAAGCGGGGAGATCAGCAACCGGATGAACAGGGTAAGTAAGGCAATGGCCAGTCCCAGGCTGCCGGCGCTCAGGTTCTTGAAAAAGTCGAAAATGGGCAGGATGACAAACCGGTTCAGCGGGCGTACAAACGCATACATGCCCTGGCCGAGGTTCACCAGTTTCTCAAACTTCTGGTCGTACTTTTTCAGGATATGATAGTCCGAGGGCCCGTAATAAATACTAAACCCTGCATTGGCTTTCGGAGTTACGGGTAGCTGCACTTTCATGTTGGCCGTGGACTGTACCAGGGTTTTAGTACTGTCGGCGGGAATGGTCCATTCCATACTGCTTCCTGCGGCAAAATTCTTCTTCGCCATCAGGATGGTAAAGAAAAAGCGCTGGCGCACACCAACCCAGCTAACGGATTCCTTAAAACTTTTATCGTTTGTTTTGCTGATGGTATGGTAATCAAATTCCCCGTCGGTCACATAGCCCACCTGGGTGTTCTGCTTTTCAAAATCAATATCCGATTCCTGCTGGGCAGCCGCATACTGCCAGATCAGGTTCAGGTTGCCCTGGGTCAATAATTTATCCGCCCCGGTCAGCGCCACATCAAAATCGATCATGTAATCGCCGGGCTTCATGGTAAACTTATGTACAATGGAAGCGGATGTGCTGCTGTCCGTAGAAGCTAAGGTGAAGGAATAGCTCTTGCTGCCATCTGCGTTCTTCGCTGAATCGATCCGGCTGAAATAAAGATCAGCGGTCTGGGCAGTCTGGTTCTGACCGGTAAGCACCGGGTAACTGAGCTTATCAAAATCAGAAGCTGCCAGTTTCAGGAGACTGCTGTCAGTTCCCTTGAATTGCTTCAATTCCACTTTTTTCACTTGTCCGCCCTTACTGCTGAACGTGATCTTCATCAGGTCATTTTCCGCCTGCACCAATTGCTCCGTACCCATCGTCGCCCCTTTGAAATTACCGGCATCAGCCAGTTTCTTTAATGTATCTACCCTGGCACTGTCGGCTTTCAGGGCCGCGGTATCCACCGGCGGTTTCTGGGTTTTGGCAATTGAGTCCTTAACAAACTGGGCTCTCGCCGTTTGTTTGTTAGACCGGAGTTGTTCCTGGTTATTGTAATAGAAATAACCAAAGAACAGGAGGGCCAGTATCACAAAGCCAATGACGGTATTACGATCGAAATTCATTCTGGAGGAAAATTTAAGGTCGCAAAGATAGGGTAAAGGGACGGGGTTCCGGTTCCAAGTTAGCAGTTCGTAGTTCGCAGCCTGCCTGCCCGCCTCGCGGCGAAATGGACCGGAAAGGCGGGTTTGGAGTTAAGAGTTCGGGGTTGAGGGTTCAGAGTTTGGGGTTCGCAGTTACCGCTCATCAGGCTACTATGGTTCAGAAGTGCAAACCGGATAACACGCTACTCCCGCCCCCCGGTCCCGGCAAATGATTATATCATCTCGCTCTGCAATAACGGGTTCTTTGTCCCCACTTTCTTCTCCATATAATCCTTGGCAGCCTTAATAAAATGCACAAAAATGGGCTGGGGATTTTCAACGGTGCTTTTCAACTCCGGGTGGTACTGCACCCCGATAAAAAAGGGATGGTTTTTCAGCTCAATGATTTCCACCAGGCCGGTGCCCGGGTTTTTTCCGCTAGCCTGCATACCCGCCTTTTCAAACTGCTCCAGGTATTTATTATTGAATTCCCAGCGGTGGCGGTGGCGCTCGCTGATGATTGCCTGGCCATATATGCGGGCCGCCAGTGAACCTTCCCGGATCTCGCAGGGGAAAGTGCCCAGGCGCATGGTCCCGCCTTTCGCGGTTACTTTCTTTTGCTCTTCCATCAAGTCAATCACCGGGTCGGGGGTATCCGGGTTCATCTCGGTGGAATGGGCTTCTTTCAGTCCCAGCACATTGCGGGCAAATTCGATAGTGGCCATCTGCATCCCGAGACAGATCCCAAAAAAGGGCAAGTTGTTTTCGCGGGCATATTTCACGGCCACGATCTTTCCTTCCACTCCCCGGTGGCCGAAGCCGGGCGCCACCAGCAGGCCATCGAGCCCGGTCAGTTTTTCATTCACATTATCTGCCGTAATAAATTCGCTATGCACATTCAGGACCTGCACCTGGCATTCATTGATCGCCCCAGCATGTACAAAGGATTCGAGAATGGACTTGTAGGCATCCTGCAGTTCCAGGTATTTACCGATCAGGCCGATCGTAACCTTGCCTTTCGGATATTTCAGTTTATCGAGGAATTCTTTCCATTTGGTCAGTTCGGGCTCATTATACTCTGTAATTCCCATTTTTTTCAGGACGATCTTATCCAGTCCTTCCCGCATCATCAACAGGGGTACTTCATAAATAGTGGGTGCGTCGGCAGCCTCGATCACCGCTTCCTGTTTGACATTACAAAACAGGGCGATCTTGCGGCGCAGTTCCGGGCCCAGGGTCCGTTCGGTACGGCACACGATCACATCCGGGTGCACTCCTTCCTGGCTCAGCATCCGCACACTGTGCTGGGTGGGCTTCGTTTTCAGCTCTTTGGCCGCCTTCAGGTAAGGGATCAGGGTCAGGTGTACGACCACCGAATCTTCTTCAGGTAATTCCCATTGCAACTGTCGTACGGCTTCCACAAAAGGCAGGCTCTCGATATCCCCCACGGTACCGCCGATCTCGGTAATCACGATATCGTATTCCCCGCTCTGGCCAAGGAGTTGCATCCGGCGTTTGATCTCATCGGTGATATGTGGCACCACCTGTACGGTTTTGCCAAGGTAGGCTCCTTCCCTTTCCTTGTTAATCACGGTCTGGTAGATCCGTCCCGTGGTTACATTATTCGCCTGTGAAGTAAAAATATTGAGGAACCGTTCATAGTGACCAAGGTCAAGGTCGGTTTCCGCCCCGTCTTCTGTTACAAAGCATTCCCCGTGTTCATAGGGGTTCAGCGTACCGGGATCCACATTGATATAGGGGTCGAATTTCTGGATGGTCACCCTCAGCCCCCTTGCCTGTAATAGTTTAGCGAGGGATGCGGCGATAATGCCCTTTCCCAACGAAGAAGTAACGCCCCCTGTAACAAAAATGTATTTAGCCATGACGGTCAGTTTTATCAGTTCCTTAAAACAGGGATGCTATATAAAGCAGTGCATGTCCTGGTTGACCAGGATCAATGAAACGCCCATAAAAAATACTGTGAAAATACCCCACCCTGCTGACCATCGGAAGTAGTTCGGTAGAAAAAATCCGGGAGGTCGTGTAAAGGTAATAGAAAATTAATTGCTGTTAAAATGAGGATACCGGGATGTGGAAAAAACAGTCTTTTAGTGAGGACAATTAAACTCCCGGGTTCCTTGTTGCTTATGCTGCGTTTAATATAACAATCAAGGCATCACTGCGTTCAGCATCCGGGGGAAGGCATCGGGTGGAAATGGGCAGCGATTTAAACTCCCCGGGTCCCCCGTTGCTCATAAGCAACGGGCAAAACAATCACGGCAGTACCCTTTTAAGCCTTCCGGCGGGGAGACATCGGGATGAAAACCAGAGTTCTTTGCAGCAGCAAATCAGTCTTTCTGTATTTTATTATAACTCGCTACCAGCCCCCGGATCAACGACGAACTGAATCCCTGGTGCTCCATCTCGTTCAGCCCGGCGATGGTACAGCCTTTCGGTGTCGTTACTTTATCGATCTCGTGCTCGGGGTGGGTGCCTTTTTCCAGCAGCAGTTCGGCAGCGCCCTTGATGGTCTGTGCCGCGATCAGGGAAGCCGTGGCTGCATCAAAACCGATCTCGATCCCGCCCTGGATATTGGCGCGGATATACCGCATGGCATAAGCGGTACCGCAGGCGCCAAGCACCGTAGCCGCATCCATCAGTTTTTCATCGATCAGGACGGTCTTGCCGAGCTGGCCGAACAATTCCTGGATATACTCAATCTGAGCTTTGGTGGTCCCGGCATGGGAAAGACAGGTCATGCTCTGCTGGATGGCAATGGCCGTATTGGGCATGGCCCGGATCACGGGTACGGGTTTGCCGATCGCCTGCCGCAACTGTTCGATCCAGACCCCGGTAATAACGGAAACGACTATATGCTTTTTGGGATTGAGCAGGGGTTTTAGCTCCTTTACGATATCGGCGTAATTATAGGGCTTCACCGCCAGGATGATCACTTCACTTTCCCTTACTGCTTTTTTGTTATCGCTGTGCACCATGCAGCCTCTTTCGGCAAAGCGGCTGAGCGGGGACAGGTTGCGGCGGGTAATGGTAATCTCCACCGGACGGCTGAATTCACTCATGATCAGCCCGTCTGCAATGGAAGCACCTAAATTTCCCCCGCCGATGATCGCAATTTTCTTTGACATACTTTTTATTTTCAATTACAGCTATAAAATTACAGCATAATCATGAGGCGGGCTGCTAATACTGAAACTAATTGGAGAAAATGAACGTGTGTTAGAGCGGGCGTCACCCTTCGGTACGCTTGCCTCCGGCAAGCTACTCAGGGTGACAAGAAACATTCGTTGCGGCAACCACTCAGGGTGACAAGAAGCATCTCGTTACTAATAGTAATGCCGGTCCTTCAGAAAGTTCTTTACATAATCCCCCACCCCTTCCTCGAGAGAGGTAAACGGTTCCGTATAACCCGTGGCTTTTAATTTCTGCATATCAGCCTCGGTGAAATACTGGTATTTGTCGCGGATATCCTCAGGCATATCGATGTATTCGATGACCGGCTCCACACCCATACCCGCGAAAGTGGCTTTGGCTAGGTCTTCAAAACTCCGGGCCCTGCCGGTCCCGAGGTTGTACAAACCCGAGGCTACTTTGTGCTGCATCAGCCATACACAGACTTTTGCCACATCCTTTACATAGATAAAATCGCGGAGTTGCTGCCCGTCCCGGTACCCGGGCCGGTGGGATTTAAAGAGTTTTACTTTACCGGTGCTGCGGATCTGGTTGGAAGAATGGAAGATCACACTGGCCATACGGGCTTTATGGTATTCGTTGGGGCCATAAACGTTGAAGAATTTTAAGCCCTGCCATGATGGAGGTGCCAGCTGCTGGCCGCCGGCTGCAGCAGACAAGGCCCATTTATCAAATTCGTTTTTGGATACGCCATAGGGATTCAGGGGTTTTAACTGTACAACGATCCCGTGATCATCTTTGTAACCCAGTTCGCCGGCGCCGTAAGTGGCTGCGGAGGAGGCATAGACCAGCGGGATGTTTTTCTCCGTACAATACTGCCAGATCTTTTTAGAATACTCCAGGTTCAGTTTCTCGTGTATCCTGTAATCGAATTCGGTGGTATCCGTCCGGGCGCCCAGGTGAAAAACAAAATCAATTTTTGTCCCGCCTGGTTTTAACCAGTTAAACAACTGGTCCCGCTCCACCTGCCGGAGAAACTTTTTGCTGCCGTAGTTGGGTTTTTTATCCTCGCGGCTGAAATCATCCACGATGATGATCTGTTCATACCCTTCCTGGTTCAGGTAGCCCAGTAAATAAGAACCAATAAAACCGGCGGCACCGGTAAGCAGTATGACTGAATTGCGATCCATAGCCGAAGATTAAGCCAATAATTTGATCAGGATAAAAAAAACAAAAAGAAGTACCGTCATGATGAGCATGCCATAACTGTTGCTCAGGTTTTCCTTTACCAGTACCGAATACTTTTCTCTCAAATACATTTTCCGCCAGGCTGCCCCGAGGTAATTAAAGAATCCGCCGGTAATAAAATCAAAAAAAGAATTCATGACATCAGATTGAACTCAGGGCTGACCCTGCCTCCTCCTTTGACAAATAATTTTCGATTGATGTATCGTAGCTTTCTTTCCATTCCCGGATACTTCCCCATTCCATGCCATCCAGTTCCACACTGCCATCGGTCACCATACCCAGTTCTTCAAAGGGGTGATCGCCCAGTGCCTTTTTCAAAGCTTCCAGGTTTTCTTTCTTTACAGAAATCACCACGCGGCTTTGCTTTTCGCCGAACCAGTACGCGTCTTTCCGGATCCCGCTGTCGCTGGCCACCACGTCAAAGCCCAGGTTAAGGGGAAAACCCGCTTCCAGCAGGCTGATAAACAACCCGCCTTCACTGGTATCATGCGCCGATTCAATCAATCCTTTACCAATCAGGCTGGCAATTGTCTGCTGCAGAGTCCATTCTTCCTCGATATCAAATTGGGGTGCGGGGGATTTTTCCACCCCCCTGATTTTTGCCAGGTACTGGGACGAATTGATATCATTCCCTGAAGCACCGATCAGCAGGATAAGATCACCCTTCGCTTTAAAATGAAGGGTCATTTTTTGACTCACATCTTCCAGCAGTCCCACCATGCCAATGGTCGGCGTGGGATACACAGGGCCATCGGGGTTCTGGTTATAGAAACTTACATTACCACCGGTCACGGGGGTATCAAACCGGCGGCAGGCTTCGCCCATTCCCCTGATGGCCTGGACAAACTGGTAGTAAACTTCCGGATCATAGGGGTTTCCGAAATTGAGGCAGTTGGTCACCCCCAGCGGCTGACCACCGCTGCAAACAATATTGCGGGCCGCTTCACTCACCGCGATCATGGCTCCTTTATAAGGATCCGCAAATACATAGCGGCTGTTGCAATCTGTGGTTACGGCAATCCCCTTTGTGGTTCCTTTCACCAGTACCACCGCCGCATCCGTTGGCGCATTGGTAGAAGTATTATTCGTGCCTACCATACTGTCGTACTGGTTATAGATCCAGCGTTTGGAAGCAATGGAAGGCAGGCGAACCAGTTGCTCCGCCACTTTGCGCAGGTCACCCGGAACCTCAACCGAGTCCGAATCAAATTTTTCCAGGTCCGCTAAATAGGCCGGTTTCCTGTATTCGCGGTCATATTGCGGGGCGCCGCCTCCCAGTACCAGTTCATAGGCCGGGAGAGATGCTTCCAGTTGCCCGTTCATGTAGAAATCCAGCAACCCGTCATCCGTTACTTCCCCGATCACTGAACAGGGCAGGTCCCATTTTTCAAATACTTTTTTCACCTCCTCTTCCCTTCCCTTTACTGCCACGAGCAACATTCTTTCCTGGCTTTCGCTGAGCAGCAGTTCCCAGGTCTTCATATTTTTCTGGCGGGTCGGCACTTTATCCAGGTCAATACGCATACCCACTTCTCCTTTGGCACTCATTTCCGCCGTGGAGCAAATAATACCTGCGGCGCCCATATCCTGCATACCCACCACGGCGCCGGTCTGGATCACTTCGAGGCAGGCTTCCAGTAATTTTTTTTCCTGGAAGGGGTCACCTACCTGTACTGCGGGAAGGTCCTGCGCACTTTCAGCCGTAATATCCGCGGAAGCGAAAGAGGCCCCGCCAATCCCGTCTTTACCGGTGGCGCTGCCCACGAACATCACGGGGTTGCCCTTGCCCAGCGCCGTAGCCGAAACGGTTTCACCCGCTCTCACGATCCCCACGCTCATCGCGTTCACAAGCGGGTTGGTATGATAGCATTCATCAAAATAAATTTCACCGCCCACAGTAGGCACCCCAAAGCAATTCCCATAGTGACCGATCCCATGGACCACACCGGATAATAAGTGCTGTGTTTTGTCTTCTTCAAGATTCCCGAAACGGAGTGAGTTCAGGGCTGCGATAGGCCGGGCCCCCATGGTAAAAATATCACGGTGGATACCCCCCACACCGGTAGCAGCACCCTGAAAGGGTTCGATGGCGGAGGGATGGTTATGCGATTCAATCTTAAAGACCACTCCCAGCCCGTCCCCGATATCCATCAGTCCGGCATTTTCTTCACCGGCTTTAACCAGCATGCGGCCTCCTTCGCGGGGAAGAGTCTTTAACCACTTGATGGAATTTTTATAACTGCAATGTTCACTCCACATCCCGGAGAAGGCACAGAGTTCATTGAAGTTGGGCGTGCGTCCCAGTTTTTGTTTGATCAGTTCAAATTCGGCGGCTGTTAACCTGAGTTGTTCGGCTGTTTTTACGGTAACTTCCATGTAGGCAGAAAATTGAACCGCAAAGGTAAAGCATAGAGACCACTGAGGAGGCAGAACTTGTCAACTTTATACCGGCAATCACGGCAATATTGGCTATTATTGCGGGCTAAACCTCTTGTGTTGGAATACCTCCTGTTTGCCGGCTATCTTTTCCTGTTTGCCTGGCTGGTTACCCGGGTAAAATTCTTTACCCGTTCAGGGCTCAGTAAATCACAGCTCATCATCATTTTGCTGCTGAAAGTACTGGCGGGCATCTTCTACGGCTGGATCGGGATCTACTACAGTGGCTTTGCCCGGATGTATGATACCTGGAGTTTCCATACCAACAGTCTTTATGAATATCATTTGCTGCTGAACGACCCGCATGAATATTTCACTAACCTGTTCCGGACCTCCTATACAGATGGATTTTCCCGTTTTTTTGAAAACAGCGATTCGTACTGGAATGACCTGAAGGGGAGCATTTTTATCAAGCTGCTTTCCGTTTTTAATATTTTCAGCCGGGGGCATTATTACGTGAATGTGATTTTCTATTCCTTCCTCACCCTTTTCGGAGCCCTGGCCATTTTCCGGGTGATGAATAACGCTTTCCCCGGAAAACGGCCGGCCATTCTCCTGGCAACCTTCCTGATTCCCTCCTTTCTTTACTGGACCAGCGGCGTTCATAAAGAAGGGTTGATCTTTACCGGGATCGCCCTCTGTGTGTACAGCATTTATTTCGGGAACAAGGAAAAGCGGTTCAGTACCCGTAAAATCGCCGCCCTGATCACGGGCCTGCTGCTGGTGCTGACCCTCCGCAATTTCCTGGTAGTCTTATTGATCCCTGCCCTGCTGACCTGGGTGCTGGCTAATCGCTATCCGCAAAAAGGTAAATGGATATTTGGCCTTGCTTACCTTTTTTTTATTGTCTTTTTCTTTACCGCGAAACACCTGAGCCCCCGGCTCGATTTCCCGATGGCCGTGGCGAATAAGCAACAGGAGTTTATTAAACTGAAGGGCCGGACGACCGTACCTATCCGGGAACTGGAGCCCACGGCCTACGGCTTCCTGAAAAACACCCCGCAGGCTGTGGTGTTGACTGTGGTTCGTCCTTATCCCGGCGATGTGCACCATTTTCTATCCCTGGCAGCTTCTGTGGAGATCAACCTGCTGCTCGCCCTTTTCCTGCTGTTTCTCTGGCGCAGGACCAACGGCTCCCGGGCCGGAAACCTGCTTTATTTCTGTATTTATTTTTCTGCTTCTGTATTACTGGCGATTGGTTATAGTAATAATAATATAGGTGCCATCGTCCGTTACCGCAGTATCATTATTCCCCTCCTGGTCATTCCCATGATCGCACAAATTGACTGGCCTTATATAGTTCGTCTTATTCAAAATCGTATTAAAAAATACGATAATGTTTAGATTTTGGCCTAACCCCAGCCTTTTTTTGCCAAAATTCTTGATTTAAACACATTTTTTTCTAATATCTCCTAGTATTCTGATAAAAAATTGGAAGAACAGGCGCAATTGCTTTGCTTTGCAAAAAACATATTTCAAATGTCACTACGTTTTAATGCAATCAATGGTCTTTCCTCCAATTCCACGGTTAAGGTGGACGGATCAGCCAAAATCACTGGCATTTTCAACAGTAATGTATTTACGCTTCAAACTGCCCGTGAGGTATTGAGCGACGAAGCTTACAAGAGTCTGCGGGCTTCCATCAAAGCCGGTCATAAAATTGACAGGGCGGTAGCCAACCAGATCGCCATTGGTATCCGTGCCTGGGCAGAAGCAAAAGGGGTCACCCACTTCACACACTGGTTCCAGCCCCTCACCGGTACTACTGCTGAAAAGCATGATTCTTTCTTTACGCTAAAAAGTGACGGTACACCGATTGAACAATTTGAAGGAGATGCCCTGGTACAACAGGAGCCGGATGCATCTTCTTTTCCCAGTGGTGGTCTGCGCGCCACTTTCGAAGCCCGCGGTTATACGGCCTGGGATCCTTCCTCTCCCCCCTTTATCATGGAGATCGGGCAGGGCAAAACACTTTGTATTCCCACCATCTTTGTTTCTTATACCGGTGAGTCACTGGACTACAAAGCGCCGCTGTTAAAAGCGCTGGATGCGCTGAACAAGGCCGCAGTAGATGTATGTAACTATTTTGACAAGAATGTAACCCGTGTTACCGCCACCCTTGGCTGGGAACAGGAATATTTTGTGATTGATGAAGCGATGTACAATGCCCGGCCCGACCTGGTGATGACCGGCCGGACAGTTTATGGTCATTCTTCCGCCAAGAACCAGCAGCTGGAAGACCATTATTTCGGCTCTATCCCGGAAAGGATCTATACCTATATGCGGGATTTTGAAAACGAGGCTTACAAACTCGGTATTCCCCTGCGTACCCGTCACAATGAAGTGGCGCCCGCCCAGTTTGAGTGCGCCCCCATCTTTGAAGAAGTGAGTGTGGCCGTTGACCACAACTCCCTGCTGATGGATGTGATGGACCGGGTGGCCCGCCGGCATAACCTCCGTGTACTGCTCCATGAGAAGCCCTTTGCCGGTATCAATGGAAGTGGTAAACATAATAACTGGAGCATGGCCACCGATACCGGTGTGAACCTGCTGGCTCCCGGCAAGACACCGAAGACCAACCTGATGTTCCTTACGTTCTTTGTGAACACCATCAAGGCCGTGCATGATTACGCGGATGTGCTGCGTGCTTCTATCGCTTCCGCCCCGAACGATCACCGGCTGGGTGCCAACGAAGCGCCGCCTGCGATTATCTCTGTGTTCATTGGCCAGTATTTGTCCAAAGTACTGCAGGATGTGAAAGAAAGGGTGTCCGACAAAATGGATGAAACCGATGAGAGCATGCTGAAGATCGATATCCACAAGAGCATTCCTGAGCTGCTGATGGATAATACCGACCGTAACCGGACTTCTCCCTTTGCCTTCACGGGTAATAAATTTGAATTCCGTGCCGTGGGCTCAACGGCCAACTGCGCCAACCCCATGACCGTGTTAAATACCATCATGGCCGACACCCTGCGGCAGTTCAAGAAAGAAGTGGATGCCCTGATCGAAAAAGGGGAAAAGAAAGAGATCGCGATCATGCATGTGATCCGCCAGTATATTGTAGCCAGTGAGAAAGTACTGTTTGAAGGCGATGGCTACAGCGAAGCCTGGGCCAAGGAAGCTGAGAAAAGAGGATTGCCAAATGTAAAGACCACCCCGCTGGCCCTGGATGCCATGCTGACAGAAAAAGCGAAGAAACTTTTCGAAAGCAATCATATTTACAGTCATAGCGAACTGGAAGCGCGTCACGAGATCGAACTGGAAAAATACATCAAGAAAGTACAGATCGAAAGCCGGATCATGGGTGAACTGGCCACCAGTCATATCTTACCTACTGCTATCCGTTACCAGAACCTGCTGACCAATAATATCCGCGGATTGAAAGAAGCCGGGATTTCCGAAGCTGGTTTTGCCAATCAGAAACAGATTCTGGAGAAGCTCTCCGAGCATATCAATAAAACAGCCGATCTGGTGGAGAAGATGATCGAAGCCCGCAAAGTGTGCAACAATATGGACAATACCCGCACCAAGGCTATCGCTTATCAAAGCCAGGTAAAAGATGCGTTCTTTGACCAAATCCGCTATCATGTGGACAAACTGGAACTACTGGTGGATGACCGCGAATGGTACCTGCCGAAATACCGGGAGATGCTGTTCCTGCGCTAAGCCGTTTTTTCACCTTAACATAGATAACCCTGGCCCTGTGCCGGGGTTTCTTTTTACTGTTGGGCCGGGTCCGAAAGCCGGAAAGTCCGGAAGAGTCAGCCTGATTGTTGAAAACACCTCCCACATTCGAAAACTCTTTTTACTATTGGGCCGGGTCCGAAATTCTTCCCGTCTTCCTACCTGAAATTCGCCTTTATCACCCGCATCACATTTCCGCCCAGTATCCGTTTGATGGATTTATTACTGTATCCCCTTCGCAGCAACTCTTCCGTGATCTTCGGGTAAGCGGTTACATCATCCATCCCGGCCGGTACGGAACTCACCCCATCATAATCGGACCCGATCCCCACATATTTATCGCCTACCAGTTTTACGATATAATCAATATGATCCACCAGTTGTGCCAGCGTGGGCCGTGCTTCGCTCATCGATTTATCATACCATGCATTCCAGTTTTTCATTGTTTCCATACTATCGGAATCCGATGCCTGTGTAAGCAATCCCAGCAGTGAATCTTTTTTATTCAGCAACATTGACTGCAACTGGTCATATTCCTTACTGATAAACCCGGAGTAAAAATTAATACAAATCACTCCCCCGTTTTTAGCAACGGCTTTGATCTGGTCATCTTTTACATTGCGGAATACGGGGCAAATGCTCCAAACGGAACTGTGGGAAAGCAGTACCGGTTTTTTCGAAACTGCGATGGCATCATAAAAAGTCTGCTCGCCTGTATGGGAAAGATCCACGATCACCCCCAGCTCATTCAGGTGCTCCACCACTTGTTTTCCGAACTCGTTCAACCCCTTGTGTTTTATTTTTTCGGGGTACAGTGTTTCATCCATGGCGCTGCTGGCCCAGGAAGTACTGTTGTTCCAGGTAAGTGTGAGGTAGCGCATTCCCAGGGCATAAAGACTGTCCAGTTTCTGTAAGTCCTCTTCAATCATGTGTCCGCCTTCCACCCCGATCAGGGCAACCAGTTTATCCTTATGGGCCCTGTTTTTTATTTCCCGGTAGGTTTCCCCAAACGTCATCCGGTCCGGATTGCGGAGAATGATCCGGTGCAGGGAATCGATCTCTTCCAGGGCATCATGGAAAAAGCTTGCTGCATTCCGGGGTGACTTATCCGTCCACACAGAAAAGAACTGTACATCCAGTCCCCCTTTTTTCCAGCGGTACAGGTCACTATGCCCGGTGTTCAGCCGGCTCGTTATATCTTTTCCTTTTAAAGTGAGCGATGTCAGGCAATCATTATGGGTATCCACCACAATGGCCCGTTGGTGTAACCTGGTCACGGTTTGCGCAGTTACCGGCAAAATAAAAACCTGTATGGCAAGGAAAAATATCCCTTTTATAACCCGGTTATTCTTGCTGTTCATATTCAAGGATGTGTTAAAGTTTAATCGGACGCTCTCCTCCCGGCCCCGGTTCCGTTATGTAAGTTAATCGAAAGCCCGCATTCCTGTATCTCCCGGCCTTTGTACAACTATTTGGCCCGGTTTTTCGACCTTTACAGTATATGAGACCCGGATTCCTGTTATTGAGCATTTTTTTATCTGCCACCCTGCGGGCGCAGAAAGTGGACAGTATCTATTTTCACCTGTACACCGACAGCCTGAAAAAAGGACAGCACAATTATATCAATGTGGACGGGAAACTGAGCAACGGGCGCTGGCTGCCCATGACAACAAAAGAGGTGGAATTCTCCTGCAGCGCAGCCCGTTTTGAAGGAAATGAACTGGTTATTCCTCCTGATTTCAAAGAAGAGAAGGTTATCGTAAAGGCCATCCTGAAGGCCAACCGGAACCTTGTAATTGAAAAAACGATCTGGATCAAAACACTGCCGGACCCGGAGCTGCCTTCCCGGGGACAAATCATGCAATCCCCTGCTGAAAAGAAGCAGAAGAACAGGCGCAGGCAATGATTTCACGGCGGCAGGCAGTAACATGGGACACAGAGGAGGCGCATAGATAACTGTTCCTTAGAAGGCCTATGTGTAAGCCGGAGGCTTCTATGTTATCCTTTTGGAGTTTACCCGCTATAAGAAGTTTACAAATCCTTGTACCCCGCCCGCCATAGCAACTGAGCTATTGCTATTGATAAAAAAATCCGCGGAGCGGATCAGCAAGGCAGGTGATAGAAAAAAAAGACCCCGCGGAGCGGGGCTTCTATATAATTATATGCTAACTACTCTTACGCAAATTTCTTAGCATCCTCCAGGAACTTTGCCAGTCCGATATCGGTCAGCGGGTGTTTCAGCAGGCCAAGGATCGAATCCAGCGGGCAGGTGCAAACATCAGCCCCGGCTTCCGCACATTTCACAATATGCAGGGCATTACGGATCGAGGCAGCCAGGATCTCCGTTTTGTAACCCTGGATGGAATAAATATGGGAAATCTGGGAGATCAGTTCGATACCGTCCCAGTTGCTGTCATCAATCCGGCCGATAAAGGGGGAAAGATAAGTGGCACCGGCTTTTGCCGCCAGGATGGCCTGGCCGGCTGAAAATACCAGCGTGCAATTGGTCCGGATCCCGTTGTCGGAAAACCATTTGATGGCTTTGATCCCGTCCTTGATCATGGGTACTTTCACCACGATATTCGGGTGAATAGCCGCCAGTTTTTTCCCTTCTTCCACGATGGCGCTGAATTCAGTGCTGATCACTTCCGCACTGATATCCCCGTCCACCAGTTCGCAGATGGTCTTATAATGTTCCATTACGGCCGCTTCGCCTTTGATCCCTTCTTTGGCCATGAGGGAGGGATTGGTGGTAACCCCATCGAGGATACCCAGTTCATTGGCTTCTTTGATCTGTGCCAGGTTGGCCGTGTCAATGAAAAATTTCATGTTGCGTATTTAAAACCCGAAAACGGGAAACAGAAATAAAAAATGGCAGGCTTATTACATCGCACCGCTCAACCACCTACTCTTGCTGCCTTCCGGCCCTGGGAGGGTTCAGCAGGAGCTGGTCGTGTAAGACCTGCCGGCGCAAAGATAAGGCAGTGAGGGCTAATGAAGTGGATGAAATGAAAAAAATGTTCAGCGCGGAAAGACTGAATTAACCTGTGCATATCCAATGAGTTCATCCGCCCTGGCCCCAAAAGGCCTGAAATAAACCAGTATGGTATAGCCATTCTCCGTACCCCAGTAATTCCCTTCCGTGTTTTCCAGTACCGGGCTTATACCCTGCTGCACCCTGTCGGGCAAGGAGATATAGGAATAATTGTAATACCCTTGTTTGAGGTAGAGTTCCTTTTCGTAGACCCCTTTGACCGGGTTAAACTCCATCCGGGAATTCGCATCCGGTAAATAATTGGTCAATTCGCCAAACAGGTAAATATTTTTCCCGGCATAAGGCTGGTTGCCCGGGGGAACAAAGGTGAAATGTACCCA
Organism: Sphingobacteriales bacterium; assembly: GCA_016219985.1. Lineage (GTDB taxonomy): Bacteria > Bacteroidota > Bacteroidia > Chitinophagales > Chitinophagaceae > JJ008. Next base: position 255,947 of record JACRJO010000018.1, read on the forward strand.
GGCATAATCAGCCTGCCAGTATGGGTTGCCATTGTCCTGGTTTTCGGATGTAAAAAGCCCGTTGATATCCCGGTAATACATATAGATCTGCTGCCTCCGGTCCAGGTCCGGGTTGATATAGATATCAATGCGTGCAGAAGTATCGCTATCCACAATCTTCTGCACCCGCTCGCTCCGCAACCGGAAACTGCGCAGATCGGCCCATCTCCACTCTTTGCCCGCGGCAAAAGTGGTGTTCTCTTCATCACTGTACTCATAATAATTACCCCGGAACAGGCTCGGGCGGTCAATGACCGTGGACTGTCTCCAGTTATAATTCTGCAGCAGCACCACCTTGATATCCTGCGGGGATAAGGGATTAACCTGACCGGCCGCAGTACTCACAGCGGCCTGCACCCGCTGGTGGGTCTGAAATAAATTCCCGTTATAAGGCTGAAGTACCTGTGCGGATACCGAGGTTTTTTTATTCACCACCAGGATGCGTTTGGTAAATGCCAGTTTGGAAGTATCATCATTGAGAAACACTTTCAGCAGGTAATTCCCTCCCCTGACCGGGGCTGAATTCCGTTCCGGCAAGAGGGCCTGGTAATGCGTATAGCGGGTTTGGACAATGGAAGAACTGCGGTAGGTGCCGATCCGGTTGCTCTGGAAACCCCGGATATAATCATAGGTTTGCACATTCGCCGGGGTCCAGTCCGCATTGCAAAGCTGGAAACTGTAATAATAACTCTTTACATCATTATCCATATCATCAAAATGCAGTTCCAGCTGTTCATTGCTGCCCAATTGCAATACCGGGTAACTGTAAATATCCCCGTATTTAAACAATTTGACGGAACGGATATTCGGTTTATACACCTGGTCAGGCACCTGCGCCGGGAGCGTGAGTGGTAACAGGAAAAAAAAGAATAACAGGTATTTCATCGGGGCAGTTAAATTAAAATATTCACTGAAAATACTGTAAAAAACAGGATAAATCCTGAGCAGGGCCTTATTTTTGAACAAGACAAAAAATCTCCATTGAAGGTTGCAGGATTCATAGCTAACCGTATCGCGTTTAACCGGCAAAAAACCTTTTCCCGGTTTATCATCCGTTTATCGGTGGTGGCCACGGTAATCAGTGTGATGGTCATGATCGTGACCCTGGCCCTGGCCGGCGGTTTCCAGGAAGCCGTCAGCCAGAAGATCTTTAATTTCTGGGGACATATCCGGGTGCAGGAAAAACAACCGGGCAAGGCCATCATCTCGGAAGAGATCCCGATTACCCGGAACGCGGAATTGGTCCGGGCTATTGCGCAACACCCGGAGGTAAAAAGCATTCATCCCTTTGCCACCCGCTATGCCCTGCTGAAAACAACGGAAGATATTGAAGGCGTGCTGGTGAAAGGAATTGACAGCACGTTTGATTTTAACAACCTTAAACAATTCATCAGGGAAGGGAGTCCCATTCGGTTTACCGATACTGTATTCAGCCGGGATATCCTGGTATCTGATTATACGGCTTCCCGGATGAAGCTGAAAGTGGGAGACAGCCTGGTCATTTATTTTCTCAAGCCCGGTAAAGAAACCCGGCCCAAAAAAATAGGTATCACCGGGATCTATAAGACCGGCATCGAGGAATACGACCGGCTCTTTGCCATCGGCGATATCCGGCTGATCCGGAACCTGAATCAATGGAGCGAAGACCAGGTGGGCGGTTATGAAATTTTTCTCCGGGATTACCACCAGACCGATACCGTGGCCAAACAGCTCTATGCCATGGATATTTTCCCGGAGACATGGGATGCAATCAGTGTGAAAAAAATATCCCCGAATATTTTTGACTGGTTGAATATGCAGGATGTGACCCGCAATGTGCTGATTGGTTTTATGGTGGCCGTGGCCGTGATCAACCTGATCACCTGCCTGCTGATCCTGGTGCTGGAGCGGGTACGCATGGTCGGTATCTTAAAAGCCCTGGGAGCCAGCAACTGGACCGTGCAGAAAATATTCCTGCGGCATTCCCTGATCATCACACTGACGGGTATCCTGACGGGTACAGCACTGGCCCTGGTCCTCTTATGGATTCAGCAAGAAACCGGTTTTATCAAACTGAAGGAGGAAGCCTATTACCTGAGTACGGTCGCCGTGAAGATCGTATGGTGGCAGGTTGCCCTGGTCGAGGCCGGCACTCTGCTGATTTCCTTTCTCATTATGATGATCCCTTCCCTGCTGGTCAGGAAGATCCAGCCGGTAAAAGCGATCCGCTTCAGGTAAGATGAGACAAAATGATCCCCGTTGCCACTGCCGCATTCAGCGATTCGGCCCCGCCTTTTTTAGGAATCGTGATCCGTACATTGGCCATTTGGAGTAATTCAGGCGGGATGCCCCTGGATTCATTACCGATCAGTAATATACCCTGTCCCGGTTTTTCTATTCCCGTTACATCCTGCCCGTCCAGCACGGTGGCATAAAGGTCTACCCCCCCGCGGTTCCTTGCCAGGCCGGCCAGGTCTGTATAATAAACATGCACCCGGGCAATACTACCCATGGTGGACTGGACCACTTTGGGATTGTACAAATCGGCCGAGTCCTCACTGCAAACAACCTGGGTGATCCCAAACCAGTCAGCGATCCGGATAATCGTGCCCAGGTTACCGGGGTCCTGTATCCCGCAGAGGGCCAGTGTAAGCCGGCCCTTTAACTCCAATGGCTCATAGGTGAACTGACCCGCCAGGGCCAATACCTTGTTCGGTGTTTTTAATTGTGAAATTTTTTCCAATTCTGCTTCGCTGATCTCCTCCGCATGCGTATTCTTCAACAAATGCCGGTTTTCCGTAATCCATTCCGGCAGCGCATAGACTTCCCGGACCAGGGCCGGACCGGCATCCAGGAGTTCTTTTACGATCTTGGGGCCTTCGGCTATAAAGACCCCTGTCCCGTCCCTGAATTTTTTCTGGCCTAAACTTTGAATATATTTGATCTTCGTTTTAACAAGCATAGTTACTCTTTACCATTTTATGATAACAGGCCGGCCTTCCATGATTCCCCGACTTCTGCTCCCTCCCCTGCTGGCAATGCCTGTCCTGTTTTTTTTCCTTGTATCCTGTAAAGTTATTCCGAAAAACTATCCGAAAGGAGCTCCTTTTGTATTCGAAACGAATATCTCGGTTAACGGGAATCTTTCTGCCGACGAAAAAGAATCGCTCACCTCCCGGCTCAGCAACCAGCTGGATGACAGTATGAAAGTAAGGACAGTCCGGAAATTTTTTGCCAGGGGGGGATTTAACCGGCCGATCCTGAATAAACCACCGGTTTATAAAAGGGAAAATGCCGATCGCTCTATTCTTTATATGCGCGCCCTGCTGAACTCACTGGGTTATTTTCACGATTCCATTTATTATAAGGATACCACTGTATTCGTCCGGCCGGACCAGCAACGGGCTATCATCAATTTTAACGTGCAAACCGGCAAAGTGGTAAGACTGGACTCCATCAGTTATAATCTTAAACAACCTGAATTGCAGGCGATCACCCTCGCTAATAAAAATGAATCCCTGCTGAAAAAAGGAGAACCATTTGCCAAGACCACGGTTTCCCTGGAACTGGACCGGCTGGTGGACCTGTACCGCAACAATGGTTACCTGCGCTTCAACCGCGAAGAATTAAAAGGAATCTGGGATACACTCGATATTGAACTGCTGCGCCCGACCCTGGATCCCTTCGAACAGCTGCAGATCCTGCAGAAACTGAAAGAAAAAAGGGAGAACCCCACGGCCAACCTGGAGATCATCCTGCGACCGGGTTATGATAGCAGCAAGCTCACCAGGTATTTTGTGGGAAATATCAGTGTGTACCCGGAGTACAGCCCGGATACGATCGGCCTGAAATCCAATACGGTGATGGCCAACGGTATCCAGATCATTTCCTACCGGAATGCCTTCAGATCAAAGATATTTCCCCAACATATCTATTTTAATCACGGGGATCTTTACAACCAGAAGAATTACTTCAAGACCATCAACCGTTTCAATTCACTGGGTTCCTGGCGACTGGCCAATATTGAACAGTTGCCGCGCAAAGGGCAGGACACAGCCGATTTCATTATCCGCCTAACCCCTGCAAAAAAATATTCGTTCAGCGCCAACGTGGAAACCAGCCAGAACCAGAACCAGTACCTGGGCAATCTTTTCAGCATCGGCGCAAACGTGGGATTCCTTTTCAGGAATTTTGCCAGGTCCGCCATACAGGCAAATTCCAATTTCCGCTATGGGATTGAGCTCGGTAATAATTTTGTGCAGTCGCAACAGTTTGTCCTGAGCAATACGGTTTATTTCCCCAGGTTTATCTTTCCTTTTGCGGGAAAGATCGTACGAAAAGACAAACGCAATAATTTCAGAACGGTATTCGGTATTAACGCGGCATCCACCCAGCGGAAAGAACTGTTTAACCTGGCCTCGGTCAATGGTTCCTGGGGATATGAATACCAGTTTTCAAAACCCCGCACCCATCTCTTATACCAGTTGTCCTGGAAGATCCCGAATGTTGAGTACTCCAACCTGCGGCCAAAAGACAGCCTGAATAAACTCATTGCGGCCAATCCTGCCCTGAAGAATATTTTCACGGATGGTTTTATTTCCACCACCATTCTTGGCGCCTCTGTTACCAATACCCACGAGAAAAGACCGTCCGTTTTGTCCGCCAACCTGGAATTACCTTTCCTGGCCGGGCTGATCCCCAGCAAATTCCTGGACTCCCAGTTGTATAAGTTCATGAAGATAAATGTGGAATTCACGAAACAGTTTAAACGGAAAAATTCTTCCTTCGTATTCCGGGCCTTTGCGGGGATCGGGTATGCATTCAACTCCACTGTTAATGCAGATAAAAGAATTGCCCTCCCCTTCTTTAAACAATATTTTGCCGGCGGTCCCAACAGCATGCGGGCCTGGCGCCTTCGCCGCCTGGGACCCGGATCGGCGGTTAAGGATTATAAACAATATCCCTACCGTTTTGGGGACATCCAGTTAGAGATGAATATGGAGTACCGGTTCAAACTGGCCACTATTGCCGGTACCAAGGTGGAAAGCGTGTTATTCACGGATATCGGGAATGTATGGTTTATGAAAAAGGCAGCCGGCTCCCCGGAAGAAGTTTTCAAATTCAGCCGGCTGGGAAAAGATATCGGCATCGGGATGGGCACCGGCCTCCGGCTGGATTTCACGTTCTTTATCATCCGCCTGGATTATGCATACAAGGTGAAGGACCCGAGCCCGGATATCCTGAACGCCGGCAGCCAGAATCAATGGTTTTATAAATGGAAACCTTTAAATGGCCAGTTACAGTTAGGTATCAATTACCCCTTCAAATTATAAGGAAGAGCGTAACTGTTTTACTCTTTCTTCAAATCCTGTTATGGATTCTGCCTCCGACAGGCTGAATGCGCCGATCCGGGTGCGGCAGAGGCTGCTGAGATGAGCCCCGCAGCCCAGTGCCTCACCAAAATCATAGGCGAGGCTGCGGATATAGGTCCCGGTGGAGCAAACCACCCTGAATTCCACGAGGGGTAATTCAACCCGGGTGATCTCAAATGCATGAATGAATAATTTACGCGGCTCCAGTTTCACTTCTTTTCCCTGGCGGGCCAGTTCATAGACTCTTTTCCCTTCAACTTTAATCGCCGAGTGTGCCGGGGGTACCTGGTAAATTTCCCCGGTAAATGCGGCTGTAGCCGACCGGATCATTTCCTCAGTAAGCTGATCCACCGGCCTTGGGTTCCCCGGTTCAGACTCAAGATCGTAGGTGGGCGTGGTAGTCCCTAATGTGAATGTCCCCGTGTACTCTTTCTCCTGTGCCATGTACTCATTGATCCGTTTGGTGAATTTACCGGTACAGACAATTAATAACCCTGTGGCCAGCGGGTCGAGTGTGCCCGCATGCCCCACTTTTTTTATCCGGACCAGGTTCCTGATCTTTCCTACCACATCAAAGGAGGTCCAGCGCAGGGGTTTGTTGATCAGCAGTACCTGTCCTTCTTCAAATATGTTCACCGGCTTGTTCATGGATGCAAATGTAGGAAGATCGGGGAAGGGGGCGTATTGGATGTTGGAGATTGAAGGTTGGATGTTTGAGGTCGGATGTTTTCGTGTTTTTTGCAGCTGCTTTACAATTTCTACCCTTCCGTCTGAATGACAATCCATACCAACTATTGACTATTGACTATCGACTATTGACTACCGACTATTGACTACCGACTAACCCCTCCCCCGACGAAGACTCAACCTGCCTGCCGGCCCGCTTCGCCGCGAGGCGAGCAGGCAGGTGCTCAATTCTCAACGCTCAATTTTCATTGAAGGCCCCATTCACTATTCACTATTCACCATTCACCCTAAATCGACATCCTCGTTTTCAGTTCCAGGTACTTGTTTACCGTATTCACAGTAAGTCCTTGCGGGGTGCTGAGAATGGAAGGTATCCCGTGTTTATGCAGTTCCTTTACCATGAGCTTTTTCTCGTACACAAATTTCTCTGCGATGGTCTTGATATAAATATCTTCCATCGAGACGGTCTTTGTTTCAAGCAGGGACCTGATTTCCGTATTCTCAAAGAATACCACGAGCAGGAGGTGGTACTTGGCTATTTTTTTCAGGGCCGGCATTTCGCGCTGGAGGCTTTCCATGGATTCAAAATTGGTAAACAGCACCAGCAGGCTCCGGTTCGTGATCCGGTTACGGATCACGGAAAATAGTTTTTCAAAATCGGCTTCCAGGAATTCTGTCTCCTGTTTGTACAGGGTCTCCAGCACCTGGTTCATCTGGGTGGGTTTCTTATCTGCCGGGAGGAAGGTGTCCAGGTTTTTCTCAAAAGTGATCAGCCCGGCCTTATCCTGCCGCACCAGGGCCACATTGCAAAGTACCAGGGAAGCGTTGATGGCATAATCCAGCAGGGTGAGCCCGTTAAAGGGCATTTTCATCACCCGCCCCTTATTGACCAGGCAATAGATCTGCTGGCTGCGTTCATCCGTATAATTATTCACCATCAGGTCCTGCTTCCGGGCCGTGGCCTTCCAGTTGATCGTCCGGTAATCATCTCCCCGCACATATTCCTTGATTTGTTCAAATTCCATGCTGTGCCCGATCCGGCGAATCTTCTTTACCCCCGCTTCCTGCAGGCGGTTGCTCAGGGCCAGTAACTGGTAACGCCGCATCTGCAAATAGGAAGGATACACTTTTACTACCTGTTCCTGCGGAAAGATATAACGCCGCTTCACCAGCTTTAGCGGGGCATGTACAAACACATTGATCGCATGAAAAATATATTCACCCCGGGATTCAGGGCGCAGGCTGTATTGCAACCGGCAGGGCTCACCGGTATTCATTACCACTTTGCGGATCCAGTTTCGCTCCTGGAACTGCACCGGCAATTCATCTATGATGCTGGCCCGGATGGTAAACGCATAATGGTTAACCAGGGTGATCCCGATCTTGTTCGGATCCCCGATACTGAAACGTTCGGACAACTGACGGCCCGCCTCCACCCCATTTCTTTTACTGTACACCAGGATCCCGTCGATCAGGACCGCCACTCCCAGCAGCACCAGGATCAGTCCCGCAACAGGGTACAGGGCCGGGGAGAAATAGCTCAGGGCATAGAGGACCGCAGCCGCACCGGCGATGTAGTAAACAATCTTATTAAAATAAAAAGATTTGATCAAACTGTATTATTTTTTCATCCTGCCTTACCTGGGGATATCCATTGACTGAATGATCTGGCGGATCACTTCATCTTCGCTGATGCCTTCCATTTCTTTATCCGGCGCCAGGATAATGCGGTGACGCAGCACCGGCGTGGCGACCGACAGAATATCATCCGGTGTCACAAAATCACGGCCCTGCATTGCGGCAATCGCTTTCGACGCATTCATGATGGCCAGGGAAGCCCTCGGGGAGGCACCGAGGTAAATGGATTTATGGTTACGGGTCTGGTGCACCAGCCTGGCCACAAACTGCAACAATTTTTCCTCTATAACCTGTTTCCGGATCTGTTGCCGGAGTGCGGTTACCTGGCTGGCATCCAGCGCCGGCTTTATCATATCCAGCGCGGATACATTTCCCATCTGGTGAAACTGACTGAGGATACTCATTTCTTCCGCCTCCGTGGGATAGGGAACCAATATCTTGAAAAGAAAGCGGTCCAGCTGCGCTTCGGGCAGCCGGTATGTACCCTCCTGCTCCACCGGGTTTTGCGTGGCAAGTACCATGAACGGCGCCGCCATAGCATAGGTTTTCCCGTCCACTGTCGCCTGCCGCTCTTCCATAATTTCGAGCAGGGCTGACTGTGTTTTGGCCGGGGCCCGGTTGATCTCATCCACCAGCACGATATTGCTGAATACAGGGCCTTTCCTGAATTCAAAACTGGCTTCCCTTGGATTGAATACGGGTGTTCCCAATACATCGGATGGCATCAGGTCAGGTGTAAACTGGATCCGGGAGAAACCCGCATTCACACTCCTGGCCACGAGTTTGGCCGTAAGGGTCTTGGCCACACCCGGCACCCCTTCAATCAGTACATGACCATCTGCCAGCAGGGCGGCAATAATGAGCTTCACCATTTCATCCTGCCCGACAATGATTTTTTTGATCTCCTGACGGATAGACATTACCGCCTCATTGAGAGCGGAGAGATCCGTACGTTCCTGGAAAATCTGTTCTTCCATATTTATGCTTTTTGATAGAATGATTCAAGTTGTTTATGAAACAGGAGCAATTGTTTTTCACTCAACCCGCCTGCCTGGTCAAGGTATTTAATAAAACCGGTTATTTCCGCGATTTCCGTTTCGCTTACCCCGGATTTAAAATGCAGGTTCCGGGTAAATTCCTCGTTGAGCAGTCCGGTGGACAATTTATACCGGCTCCGCACATGTTCCAGGAAATAAGCGGCCATTTTCCGGCTGAGGTTCAGGTGATCGCTTTTATCATAATACAGGCGGCCGATGGTCTTCACAAAATCCAGCGAATCGTTCCGGGGTTTCTTCAGCACGGGGATATACCGCTGGCGCCGGCGCATCTCCATCAGTACATAAAGCAACAACAGCAGCAGCAGGAGCCAGAAAGCAGCCCGGAACGGGTACTCGCCTTCCGCATTTTTCATACTCATCAGTACCGCCAGCCAGCCTTTCTTTTTTTGATGGCCTGTTTCCTTTTTCTTGTAGAGGTAATATTCATCCCATACAATCCGGGTAACCCCCGTATCGATCACCGAAAGGGCCTTTGTATAATAACTCATGTTGCGCTCGTGCAGCAGGAAATAATTGCTGAACGCCAGGGGTTCAAGATGTACAAAGAAATTGCCCATCCCGGTTCGTAGCCGGATAAAATCCGGGCGCCCGGACTGATCATAACCGAGGACCTGCGTAATACTTGTATCAACATGCGAAAAATAGGAATAATAGGACCTGCCCGGGTATTGGTAGTGTATCGTATCGGTAAAAGGAGGAGTGCTCAGGGACAACCTCACTTCTTCTTCAGGCTCCGGTACAAGGGTATACGCTTGTTCAAAGGCGCTGCTTGCACATTGCAGCAATTGATCCGCGGCCGAAGACACATATCGGGCGCTGATAAAAACATCGGTGCCGGCCCGGGCGAAGGCGATCAGTTTTTTCATTTCAGCCTCATCGGCGCTGAAACGATCTGTAATGGCGATATAGGCCTGTTTGCTGTCATACATCGATACGGAATCCCAATACCCGGGCTCCTGCCGGCTGACCCGGACCTTCGCGGCTGGAAACAGGTGCTTCAGGTTGTTAAATGCCACGTAGGTGGCATAAGGGATCTTATCCTGACGCCGGAGTGTGACCCGCTCATCCAGTTGTTTCCTCCTGTTCCGGTTACCGGTCACATACAATGCAAGGATAGCCCCTGCGAGGACTGCAGCCAGCAGATATGGGATAATTTTCTTCAATTCCTTCCGTTGCTGTTTTCAAATTGTTCAATATCCTTCCGGATCAGCCCGTAGGCCTCTGCGGTTACCTCAAAATGGCCATACCAGCTGTATTCAAAATGCCGGGTGATCCGGAAAAAGTCGCTGTAATAGCCGGTATCCCGCAATTGCACCAGGTAATCCAGGTTGGTCCGGTCCTGCTGGTAACGGATGATATTCCTCTCTGTCATCAATTTCAGCAACCGCAGAAACTGCAGGCGGACCGCCATCCGGAAATCTCCCCTGGCAGCCGCTTTGTCAATTTCCTGCTGGTAATTGATGGCAAAAATATCTTCCGGCATTTCGTCCCCGGGGAGGCCGGCGGCCGTTGCAATTTTTTTGTTCCTCCGGAACAGGCCCAGGTTACTGTTCGCCAGGTAAAAAAGGATAACCGCTGCAAACACCACAATAATGATCACCCACAGGAGGCTTTTAAACCAGCGGCGCTGCGTGACCGGTATATAAGGATCCGCCAGTAGGTCCTCCTTCTTTTTTCTTTTTTCAAATTCTGCATTGGCGTACCAGAAGTCCTCATCGGCCTGTAACCGGCTGATGCTGCTGTCCGGCACCACCCTGAACTGAAGGGAGAGCGAATCCGAAGGGTCCAGCGGCAGGAATTCAGCCTCCGGCTGGTTTTCACTTTCCGTATACACATCACTGTTATCTTCCGCCGGCGGCTCCCTCACCCCTTCCGTAACCGTAACAGAGTCTTCCGGGTATTGTGCGGATATGCTGCTGTTACTGCACAGGAAAAAAACGGTCAGCCAGAAAAGACGGCACCTGCGGGTAAGGGTATTTCGGAATCTCTTCATCGCCGCTATGCTTCCTCCTCATTTAATTGAACCGGCACCCGTTTTTGCAGGCGGATGGGATAGATAATAAAATACCAGGTAACAAATACCACCGATAAAGCGAAAACGGCGGTGGTCAGCGCAGAAATATCATTGTATAACCGGGTGATAAATCCTTCAAAGAAGGCCGCCAGGGCAAAGACCGGCAACAGGCCGATGATAATTTTCACGCCATCCTTTGCCCCTTGTTTTAATGCGTCCAGCCTTTTGATCGTACCCGGGAAAAGGTAGGATTTACCGAGGATCATCCCGGCCCCGCCCGCTAATATGATCGCCGTGATCTCCAGGGTGCCGTGCACAAATACCACCAGCCAGAAATCGGTACCGAGTCCTTTGGCGGCAAAGATCTGGTCAAATACCCCCACCATCACACCCGTTCCGGCCAGGTCGTACATGGACGGCAGCCCGAATACAATACCGGAAGCGAACATCCGCAAGGCCACTGCAATATTGTTGACCATGATCCCGAGCCAGGTAAAAAGACTGTTGCCGCCTTCATAGATGCCAAAGGGATTTCCCTTGGCGATATTGGCATGTGTTTCCTCAATATAACCGGGGGATAAAACATCGGCCGCCACGGATTCATCTGCCGAAGCGGTAAAAAAACCGATGACAAAGAATAGGGTGAACAGGAGAAAAGCGAAGAACAGGATCCCATGGTGTTTGCGGACCGTCAGCGGGAGATCATACCGCCAGAATGTTACAATCCGGTTGGATTCCTCTTTCCGGTTCTTATAAATATCGAGGTAAATTTTGGAAGCCTGGGCATTGATATACGAGGTTACCTTCCCCGAAGGATAAAAGGTTTTGGCATAGGCCAGGTCATCCACCAACTGGGTAAAGGAAGCGGCCATCTCATCGGGATCATCCGGAGGCAGGTGCTGGTCCCGGAGCCAGCGGTCTTTATTCTTCTTTATAAAAAGGGCTTCCCTCAAATGCTGAATTTTGCTTGTAAAATACTATTTTTAAAACAACAAACACCCGGTATCATCATTAATTTTGCACAACAAGATACGCTTTAACCTTTCCGCGAAATGCCCGTATTAAAGATCCCCACCAATTTCAATATCGACCTGGAGTTTGAAATACCTGAGTTCTACCGGAGAATGTTTGCCCTGATCATTGACTTTATCCTCCTCATCTTTTACATCAATATTGCGGATGCCATCCTGAGATCCCTGGCCTGGAACATCGACTATAAGGACGATGACAGCTGGTTAAACCTGTACTGGATATCCATTGTTATAAAACTGGGACCCGTTCTGATCTATCATGCGCTGATGGAAATCACCCTGAACGGGCAGAGCGTGGGGAAAAAAGTGATGCAGATCCGCGTGGTGAATGAGAACGGCGGCAAGGCCAGCATCAGCCAGTTCCTGATCCGCTGGCTCCTCCGGGATATCTGGTTCATCATCATCCTGTTCATCGGCCTGCAGAAAGATGACCAGGGCGAAAAAGCTGAATCCGTATTCCTCTTCCTGATGGTGGCCGCTTATTTCATTACCGATATCATCCTCGTTGTATCCTCCAAAAAAGGGCAACGGATCGGTGACCTGCTGGCCAAAACCATACTGATCCGCACCCACGCCAAAGGCAATATTGAGGATACCGTATTTATAGAAGTAGCCGACAGTTATGTGCCCTCCTTTCCCCAGATTATGCAGCTGAGTGACAAGGATATCAATGCCATCAAGAGTATCCTGGAAACCGCCCGGAAAAAAGGGGATTACGGGATGGCCGAAGCCGCCTGCGCCAAAATAAAGGCACACCTGAAAATTGAATCAGGCATGCCTCCGTTTGATTTTCTTGATGTGTTGCTGAGAGATTATAATTTCCTTTCCACGAATTGAACCTTTGCCGTTCCTCAGGCAGACATAATCGCTCCCATACCCCCCAATAACAGGGCCAGTACGAAAAAGGCAATAAAGATGATGGTAATGATTCCCATGTAACGGAACGTGGCTTTCAGGTTCCGCAACCCCTCGTTCAGCGCCTGCTGGTCATTGGCATTGATGGCGGTTTTGATATAATTGGCAAACCGGAGCGTAAAAAGGCAGGGGAAAAAATAAATAAGCGCCACAATGATATAGACCACTGCTACCGCTGCCCCCATCCCGGCAGCAGCCCCGCTGCCATACCCGCCGCTGCGGAATTCCCTTTCTAATTCGCCGGTGGCTTTTGAAACCGCCACGGAAGCCAGTATGCCGCCAAGGACCATGAGGACACACATCACCATGCCTACAATAGCCAGCAAACGTGCCCAGGAGGCGGTTTCTTTAAGGTGCGAGGTACTGGTTGCATCGAGGCTGAGTCCAAACAAAGAATTTTCCTGTTGTTCCATAATGAGTTGATTTTAGGTTGTAGTAAATATAAAACTCCGGTCAGGATACTGCAAATATTTTTACAGCCCCTGGCCGGAGTCTAAAGACAGCAAAGTACATTAATAAGCCCTGGCAAACAGCACCCGTTGAGCGGAGGGTTTGCCGGTCAGGATACAGGCGCCTTCTTCAACGGTGTTATTCAGCGGAATACAGCGGATCGTCGCCTTGGTCTTCTCCTTGATCGCAGTTTCAGTTTCCGGGGTGCCATCCCAGTGGGCGGAAATAAATCCTCCCTTCTCATCCAGCAGTTTTTCAAATTCCTCCCAACTATTGGCCGGGGTGATATGCGTATCCCGGAATGCTTTCGCTTTATTGAACATATTTTGCTGAATGTCCTCCAGCAGGCTTTTGATATAAGCGGATACTCCTTCAAGGCTTACCACATTCTTTTCCTTCGTATCGCGCCGGGCCACTTCCACTACATTTTTCTCCAGGTCCCTCGCCCCGATGGCCAGCCGCACCGGCACTCCTTTCATTTCATATTCGGCAAATTTCCAGCCCGGTCTTGCATTGTCACTGTCATCATATTTTACCCGGATACCGAGGGCTTTCAGTTCCCCGGTGATCGCCTGTACCCGGGCATCGATCAGGGCTTTCTGCTCATCCCCTTTGTAGATCGGCACAATCACCACCTGCAGCGGGGCAATACGCGGCGGCAGGATCAGTCCCTGGTCATCGCTGTGCACCATCACCAGGGCGCCAATGAGCCGGGTGCTGACGCCCCAGCTGGTGGCCCATACATACTCCAGCTTATTTTCCTTATCACTGAACTTAACATCAAAGGCTTTTGCAAAATTTTGTCCCAGGAAATGGGAGGTACCTGCCTGCAGGGCCTTGCCATCCTGCATCATGGCCTCAATGCAATAGGTATCTTCCGCCCCGGCAAAGCGTTCATTGGCCGACTTCACTCCCTTGATCACCGGCACAGCCATCCAGTTCTCTGCAAAATCAGCATATACGTCCAGCATTTTTACGGTTTCTGCAATCGCTTCTTCTTTGGTGGCATGGGCCGTATGCCCTTCCTGCCAGAGAAATTCCGCCGTCCGGAGAAACAAGCGGGTGCGCATTTCCCAGCGTACCACATTGGCCCATTGGTTTACCAGGATGGGCAGGTCACGGTACGACTGGATCCAGTCCTTATACGTATTCCAGATAATCGCCTCACTGGTGGGGCGGATGATCAGCTCTTCTTCCAGTTTGGCCTCGGGATCCACCATCAGTTTACCTTTATGCGCCGGGTCGGCTTTCAGCCGGTAATGGGTAACGATGGCGCATTCCTTGGCAAAACCTTCCGCATTTTTCTCTTCCGCCTCAAACAGGCTCTTGGGAACAAAAAGCGGGAAATAGGCATTTACGTGCCCGGTATCCTTGAACATTTTATCTAATGCGTCCCGCATATGTTCCCAAAGGGCAAAACCGTAAGGTTTGATAATCATACATCCTCTTACGGCAGAATAATCGGCCAGTTCCCCCTTCAATATTAAGTCGTTGTACCATTGGGAATAATCGGTGGCCCTCGGTGTGATCTCTTTACTCATTTTTACAGGTTTAACTACTGCCCGGCTTTATATCTTATTTAACAGGCAGGTGTACAATAAATTCACGGAATGTGTCAAACTTTGTACAGCGAACGCAAACGATTGTGTGCCGTCAAAAGTCGCACAAAAGTAGTAACTTCAACTTTAACCCGATAAACCATTTGCCATGAAAACATCTGTATTACTCCTGGCATTGTCTGCAGCCGCATTCAGCAGTTGTACCACCGCATATAAAACAGGACAAACCCCTGATGATGTGTACTATTCCCCGGCCCGTCCGCAGGATGAATATGTGCGTATGGAAAAAGAAGACGACCGTCAGTACCGGTACGAGGAGGATTTCTACGAAGACCGTTATTTGCGTATGAAGGTCAGGAACCGGTACCAGTGGAATGACCTGAATGACTGGTATTATTATGAAAGATGGGGATTTGGCCACAACTACTATTACGGTTCTTATTACAACCCGTACAATACCTGGAATTATTATTACAATCCCTACTGTTCCCATACGGTGTATGTGAATACCCGTTTCAATAACACGTATACCCAGCCACGGATGGTGAACCTGAACACGTATAACAACACGACCGTATCGAATCCCAAAACAGTTTACAATAACCCCAAATACAGCCTGCCGGGGTCGGGTAATAATAACAACAACACCTATACGGCTCCGCGAAACAGCAACACCCGGACTAACAGCAATACCGGGAATATCCTGCGGGACATTTTCCGGGGTAGCGGCAATTCAGGATCCTCTAACAGTTCGGGACACAATACATCATCATCTTCTTCCAGCAGCTCTTCCGGCAGTTCCAGCTCCGGTTCTTCTTCTGGCAGCAGTGCCCCGGTCC
Source organism: Sphingobacteriales bacterium (assembly GCA_016219985.1). Classification (GTDB taxonomy): domain Bacteria; phylum Bacteroidota; class Bacteroidia; order Chitinophagales; family Chitinophagaceae; genus JJ008. Next base: position 271,528 of record JACRJO010000018.1, read on the forward strand.
GCCGGTTTTAAACTATAACCGGTCTAAGAAAATGCAAGCCCGCTCAACCCTGTTCAGTCATGCTGAACCCATTATTGGCTACCTATAATCCAGGAAGACATGAAAAAAATACTTTTCATATTCAGTTTATTTGCCTGCAGTATCCCGTTGTTTGCGCAGGACCCCACCGACGCCCTTCGTTATTCATGGACAGTTTCCTCCGGTACGGCCCGGCAGCAGGCCGTGGGCGGAGCCATGGCCTCCCTGGGCGGTGATCTCTCCGCGGCCTATGTAAATCCGGCAGGCCTTGGGTTCTATAAAACGGGGGATTTTGTGCTCAGCCCCGGTTATAATTTATGGAACAATAAAGCCACGTATTACAACCGTACAGAAAAAGACAAGCGCAATTATTTATCCTTTGGCACAACCGGGCTGGTGATCGGAAGCGGTACAGAAAAAGACCGGAAAGGAAGAAATGCCAGTGCCGCCTTTGCCCTGGCCATTAACCGTACTGCCAATTTCGGCAGCAACCTGCTTTACCGGGGGGCTAATAACCAAAACTCCTATTCGCAAAAATTCCTGGAAGAAATTGCCGGGGAACATGATGCCAATAATGTGGGGAATAACTATCCTTTCGGGACAAGCCTGGCCTTTAATACCTACTGGATTGATACGATCGCGGGGGGCAGCTCAGGAAACTACCAGTTCCAGACCCGGGCCCCGGTTGCTACCGGGCTGATCCAGGAGAATGTGGTAACGGCCCGGGGTGGTGTAACGGAACTGGCACTGGCTTTTGCCGGCGCAAAACGGGATAAATTTTTCTATGGCTTTACCCTGGGCGTTCCTTTTCTGCATTATGACAGGGAATCCACATTTACCGAAGCAGATGCAAGCACCAATCCGGATAATAAATTTGATTTCGCCTCCATCACCCAAAACCTCGTGACCAAGGGAACCGGGCTCAACCTGAAAATGGGTATTATTTATAAACCAGTGGAATATGTGCGGCTGGGCCTGGCTTTGCATACCCCCAGCTTTTACCGGCTGACGGACCGGTACAGTGCCTCGGTTACCGCGCATACGGAAGGCTACAAAGGATTGCTAACCCAAAGTTCCGGCCTGTTCACCGGTGGCCAGGATGGGGAATTCGGCTACTGGATGTTCACGCCCTACCGCATAATAGGGAGCGCTTCCTATGTGTTAAGGGAAATTGAAGACGTAAGAAAACAGAAGGGCTTTTTAACCGCTGATATTGAATATGTGAATTACAAAGCCGCCTCCTATACCACCGATCCGGAAGGCGATAACAGCCAGGAAACAAAGAATTACCTGAAATCGCTCAATACTGCAATTGACAATGCCTATAAAGGTGCATTCAATTTCAGGGCCGGGGGTGAACTTAAATTCACCACCATTATGGCCAGGCTGGGCCTCGCCTACTATGGCAATCCTTATAAAAATATTGCCGGGGAAAAAGGGAGCCGTTTCCAGTTATCGGGCGGCCTGGGCTACCGGAATAAAGGGATATTTATCGACCTGACCTATGTGCATACAATGGGGAAGGATGTGGATTTTGCTTACCGGTTACAAAACAGCGCTTACCGGGGAGCCAGCCTGAAACAAACGGGGGGGAATGTAATCCTCACCCTGGGATTTAAAATTTAAACAACCGGGGACATTGATCAAAGATCCGGGTCAACCGATATCATCTGCTTCAGAGGGGAATGGGCTGTTCGAAGCCCATTCGTTGTTAAAACCAGCCGGACAATTTCCGGGTATTGCGGGGATTGGTATTGAATTTGCCTTAAGGAAGCGATTACGTATTTTTACAAGTAAATAGCTGAGTCTGAAGCGGTTTAAAAAAATACTGAAATGGTTTTTTCTCTGCTTACTGTTGTTGATCGCAGCGGTCTATATTTTTATACAAACCCCCTGGGGCCAAAACTGGATCGTAAGACAGGCAACCAGCCGGCTTTCCAGCGACCTGCAAACAAAAATTTCCATTAAGCACGTTGATTTTTCCCTGTTCGACCGGATGCACCTGGAGGGAGTACTCGTGGAAGACCGTAAAGGAGACACCCTGCTTTATGCCGGGGACCTGAAAGTCAGGATCACCGACTGGTTCTTCTTCAAAAAGAATATTGACCTGAAGTATATCGGGCTGGATGATGCCGTGGTAAAGTTCCAAAGGACGGATTCCGTCTGGCGGCAGCAATTCATTTTTGATTATTTCTCCTCCCCGGCCAGCACGGATACCGCCAGGAAAAAAAGCGGCATCCAGCTGAACCTGAAAAAAGCTGAGTTACGGAATGTTACCTTTATTAAAAAGGACGCCTGGCTGGGAGAAGACATGACGATCAAAGTGGGGGCCCTTACCCTGGATGCCAGAAACCTAACGCTGACGGGCAACCGCTACGAGATCCATTCCCTCCTGGTCAAGGACCCCGTGGTGGCCCTGTTCAGTTATCCCAAATTAAAACCCGCCGGTCCCGCAACGGCAGATCCCGGGAAACCGGATATCGCCGCTGCCTGGAACCAGGCCCGTACTGTTTTTAAGATCGCGGACCTGAAAATCATCAATGGCAGTTTCCGGACTGACCGGCAAACCGAAAGAAAGCCCTTTGACTATTTTGACGGGCAGCATATCTTATTCAGCGGCATCAACGCCAACCTCAATAATTCCACCATCACCGGGGATACCGTATTTGCCCGTTTGCAGCTTTCTGCCCGTGAAAGGAGCGGGCTGGAAGTAAAAAATCTTTCGGCCGACCTGAAAATGAGTCCGCAGGGCATGGCATTCAGTAACCTGGACCTGAGTACGAACAAAAGTCACCTCCGCCACTATTTCTCTATGTCGTATGCGGATATGAGTGAAATGGGGGACTTTATTCATAAAGTAAAAATGGCGGCCCTGTTCGATGACTCCAATGTAGACAGTGATGATATCGCTTTTTTTGCCCCGGGGCTGGCCAGCTGGAAAAAAAAGATTTCGCTGAAAGGCAGGATCCGGGGTACGGTGGATGACCTGGTCGGAAAGGAAATGGTGCTGGAAGCCGGCAACAGTACCCTGCTCAACGGAGATATCACCCTGACCGGCCTGCCGGATATCAACCAGACTTTCATTGATTTTAAAGCCAATGATTTCCGGACCGTTTATGACGACGCAGTTCAGATCGTGCCGGCCATCCGCCGGATCAGCAACCCTGACCTGCGGAAAATCCAGTACCTGAATTTCTCCGGTAGCTTTACAGGTTTTATCAATGATTTTGTCACCTTTGGTACGATCCGGACCAACCTGGGAACAGTCCGCAGCGACCTGAACATGAAATTACCCGCGGGGCAGGATCCTGTTTATTCGGGATCTATTGCCACCGATAATTTCAGGCTTGGCGAATTTCTCGGGGATAAAAATATCGGCCTGGTGTCCCTGACCGGTACGGTGAAAGGAAAAGGATTCAGTGAGAAAACCCGGAATACCCTCGTCGACGGTACGATCCAGTTTGCTGAATACAAGAACTACCGTTATAATAATATCGGGGTAAAAGGAAGACTTAACCAGAAACTGTTCGACGGAACCGCTTCCATCAATGACGAGAACGTCCAATTAGACCTGTCGGGTGTTATTGACTTCAACAGTAAAACACCCCGGTTCAACCTGCTGGCGAATGTGGACAGGGCCTACCTGAAAAACCTTCATCTCAGCAAAGACAGTATTGACTTCCGGGGTAAACTGAATCTAAACTTTACCAGCAGCACGATCGATAATTTCCAGGGAGAAGCGAGGATCACCGAAGCGGAGATCCGGAAGGACGGTGTGCGCCTGCCTTTCGATTCCCTGATCGTCACATCGGAATATACCGATGGGAAAAAAGTAGTGACTGCCGTTTCCAATGAATTCACCGTTTCCGCACAAGGGGATTTCGGCCTCATGGAACTGCCGGATGCTTTTACCTATTTCTTAAGCCGGTATTATCCGGCGTATATCAAGGCGCCGGCCCGGCTGCCCCGTAACCAGGATATCCGCTTTGATATCAACACCTATTACGTTGATGAATATGTGAAAATCTTCGTACCCGGCCTGACCGGTCTCGATAACAGTCATATTGAAGGGAACCTGAACCTCGATCGCAACGAACTGAATTTTACCGCGGACATCCCCCAGCTGCATTACCAGCAGTACACGTTTGACAATGTAAAATTCAGCGCTGCCGGGAACTACGACAGCCTGGTACTTGCAGGTAAGACCCATAAAATCCAGGTCAATGACAGCCTGAGTATTCCGTCAGCGGAATTCAGTGTAAACGCCCGGAATGATTCATCCATCGTGTCGGTGCATGCCGGCGATAAACAAAATGCAGAAAGGGCGAGCCTGAATGCCCTTGTAATGACATATAACGACGGGGTCAGGATTGACCTCGCACGTTCCTATTTTACGATCAATGGTAAAATGTGGACGATCGATGAAGGCGGCGAACTGGTTTTCCGGAAAAATAACCCGGCCCATGGCGACCTGGTGCTTACCGAGGGGGAACAAAAGATCCTGCTGAAAACAAGGCCTTCGGATATCGGGGACTGGAGCGACCTGAAAGTGGAACTGGCCAATGTCAATCTCAATGACTTCGCTCCTTTCTTCCTCCCCAATAACCGGCTGGAGGGGTTGTTATCCGGAAACCTGCTCGTGGAAGATCCCGGTGGCCATTTAAGGGTCAGTTCTGATGATGTGGCTACAAAGTTTCTCCGGCTGGACAATGACTCTATCGGTGAACTCAGGGCCTCCGTTTTGTATGACGGCAAAGACAATGAACTCAAAATAAACGGCAGCACAGTGAACCAGGACAGTTTCCTCGGTTATGATGTTGATCTCTTCTTCGGCGATCCCGAAAAGGCCAGCAAAAATATCATCGCGCTGAAAGCAAGAACTTTCCCCATTAAAGTGCTCGAACGGTTTCTTGGCACTTTGTTTTCTGATATGCAGGGATTCCTCACCGGGGATATCGATATCTCCGGCCCTTTCAACAATCTCGGTGTAAGCGGGAAGGGGCGGCTGACAAATGCCGGTTTGCGCGTAAATTTTACACAATGCTTCTATAAAATACAGGATACTGATATTGAACTGACCAAAGAAAAAATTGACCTTGACGGCCTGGTACTGATGGATACCGTTACCCGGAACCCGATCTATATTTCCGGCGGCATCGATCACGAATCGTTCCGGAATATGTTCTATGACCTGGACATTTCCACCCGGAAGCCGGGTACAAAGGGCGATCAGTTCAACAAACCGGTACAGGTGCTCAATACCACCTTCAATGACAACAAGCAGTTTTATGGCAATGTAAAAGGAACGGGCGTACTGCAGTTGCGGGGACCGCAATCCGAAATGGTAATGACTATTAATGCCAATGCCTCAGAAAAAGACAGCAGTTATATCACCCTGCCTCCCTCCAGCAGCCGGGAATCGGGGATTGCGGATTTCCTGATCGAGCGGAAATATGGCCGGGAAATGAATGAATCGGATATCGCCAAAAACGAAACCAGTATTGTGTACGATGTGGAAGTAACGGCCAACCCGATGGTGACCGTAAAAGTGGTACTGGATGAACTGACGGGGGATGAAATCAAGGGCAAGGGATCCGGTACATTGAATATCCGGTCCGGCACTTCGGAGCCCCTTACCCTGCGCGGCCGTTTCGATATTGAGGAAGGGAATTATCTTTTTACGTTCCAGTCATTTTTCAAGAAGCCCTTTGACATCCGGAAAGGATCCCAGAATTATATTGAATGGAACGGAGATCCCTATGACGCCAATATAAAATTTGAAGCCACCTACAAAGCCGATAAAGTGAGTTTTGCCCCGCTGGCCAGTTCCCTGAACCTGACCAGCAATATCAGCAATGCCCGCGGCGATGTGTTCGTGGTGGCCACGCTGACCGATAAACTCTTTAAACCCCAGATTAATTTTGCCCTGGACTTCCCGCCCAACAGTGTGGCCGTTACGGATCCGGAACTGGCCCTGCTGGTGCAGCAGATGCAGAAGAACCTCAACGAGATCAACCGGCAGGTAACCTACCTGATCGTATTCAACAGTTTTGCGCCCAGTGAACTGTCCGGCGATGTAGTGGGAACCAACCTGGGAGTCAGCACCATTTCGGGGATGCTCCTCGGCGTGTTAAGTGACCAGCTGAACAAACTTTTCGGCAACCTGCTGAAAAGCGATAAGTACAATATCAACTTCAATACCTCTTTTTATAACCGCAACCTCGGTAACCTGGTGGATGCAGGCAAAACAGCCCTGAACCTCGGCAGCAATGTCAATTTCTCGATCGGCCGGTCTTTTTTCAATAACCGTTTTATTATCTCAACGGGGGTTGGTTTTGATGCGCCTTTAAGCCAGTCGGGCCAAACAAATATCCAGCAGAATATACTGCTCTTACCCGATGTGACGCTGGAATGGCTGATGAATGAAAAAGGAACGATCCGGGCCACTTTCTTTTACCGCGAAAATGCGGATTACCTTACCACATCCTCCAATGCCAGCACTACCAAGGCCAGCCGGAAGGGACTTAGTCTCTCCTTCCGGAAAGATTTCGACCGGCTGGGAGATCTTTTCAGGAGAAATAAAAAAGTGAAAGCGGCCCCGGTTAGTGAACCCGTGAAAGAACCGGAAAAGAAGGCGGCTTCCCAACCGGTGAAAGAAGGTTAATCTTTCAGAATCTCATGCCCCATTTTATCCCGCTTGGTTTTCAGGTATTTTTCGTTGTGCGGGTTGGGACAGCTCTCGATTGGGATATTCTCCACGATCTCAAGCCCGTAACCAATCAATCCCACCCTTTTTTTGGGGTTATTGGTCATAAGCCGGAGTTTGGTAATACCCAGGTGCCGGAGCATTTGCGCCCCGATCCCATAATCCCGCTGGTCCATGGAGAAGCCGAGGTGCAGGTTCGCTTCCACGGTATCCATTCCCTGTTCCTGCAGGCGGTAAGCTTTTAATTTATTGAGCAGGCCAATTCCCCGCCCTTCCTGGTTCATATAAAGGATGGCGCCCCGGCCTTCTTTTTCCACCATTTGCATGGCCTGGTGCAACTGCTCCCCGCAATCGCAGCGGAGTGATCCCAGGATGTCCCCGGTAAAACAGGAGGAATGAACCCGGACCAATACCGGTTCATTTTTTTCCCAGTGGCCCTTGAGCAGGGCCATATGTTCATTATTTGAATTCTTTTCCCGGAAAGCCACCAGTTCAAAGTCGCCGTATTGAGTGGGCATCTGCACCCTTACCACTTCCTCGATCAGGGATTCGGTCCGGACCCGGTATTCAATCAGGTCTTTAATGGAAATGATCCGGAGGCCGAAATTCCTGGCTACTTCCTCCAGTTGAGGCAGGCGGGCCATTGTGCCATCCTCATTCATGATCTCCACCAGCACCCCACCCGGTTCAAAACCGGCCAGGGCAGCGAGGTCGGCCGCAGCTTCCGTATGCCCGGCCCGACGAAGCACTCCCCCTTTTTTTGCCCTCAGCGGGAAAATATGACCGGGGCGGCCCAGGTCTCCGGGTTGGGTAGCGGGGTTGATCAGGGCCAGGACGGTCTTGGAGCGGTCATGGGCAGAAATACCAGTACTGCATCCATCTCCCAGTAAATCAACGGTTACGGTGAAGGCGGTTTCGTGAAGGGCGGTATTATTATGAACCATCAGGTCAAGTCCCAGTTCCGTACAGCGTTCTTCAGGAAGCGATACACAGATAAGGCCCCTGCCGTATTTGCTCATAAAATTGATCAGTTCCGGGCTGGCATTCCTGGCGGCGGTGACAAAATCGCCTTCATTTTCGCGGTCCTCATCATCCACCACCACCACCAGTTTCCCTTGTTTTATATCCTCCACAGCGCTTTCAATAGTGTCGAACATCGTTCTTTTTTTGGCAAAAATAGAACAATCGGAGCGCCTTCCGGTTACCGGCCCCCCGGGGCAGCAAAACCGGGCGCGGGACTGTCTTTCTAAAGCATTACATTTCAATAGCCGTTTGTTAATATTTGCCTATATTTAATTTGGAAATATTCCCTTTCTTTGCAACCGAAAACCAATCTTTATGCTTAAGAGAATAGTCTTTTTGTTAGTTGTTGCCCTTGTGGCCAGCCCCATGCTATTTGCCCAGATTACTACCTCTGCCATTAATGGTACGGTTAAGAACAATGCTGAAGAGCCCCTGGCAGGTGCCACCATTGTGGCCACACACCAGCCTTCCGGCACAAAATACTCTACCATTTCCCGTGCGGGAGGTCAGTTCTCCATTCAGAATATGCGGGTTGGAGGCCCTTACCTGATTGAAGTAAGTTTTGTGGGCCATGATGCCGGTAAATTTGAAAACATTTACCTGCAACTGGCAGAGTCCTTCCTCCTCAATCCTTACCTGAACAAGACCTCGGCTTCCCTGGAAAATGTGGTACTGACCACGGGCCGGAGAAGTTCTGTATTGAATGCCAACAGAACTGGTTCTGTTAACAATATAGGTATCCGCCAGATCAACCAGTTGCCCACCATCAGCCGCAGCATCAATGACCTGACCCGCTCTACCCCGCAGGCCAGCGGAAACGGACAATCCGTTGGGGGGGGTAACTACCGCCAGAATAACTTTACAGTGGATGGCGCCGACTTTAATAACAGCTTTGGGATTGGCAGCAACCTGCCCGCAGGCGGTACGCCTATCTCCCTGGATGCGCTGGAAGAAATCTCTGTAAACATCACCCCGTTTGATGTCCGCCAGACCGGCTTTATCGGCAGTGCAATCAATGCGATCACCCGTTCCGGTACGAATACGTTCTCCGGTTCTGCCTATACCTATTTCAGGAACCAGAACCAGCGTGGTTATAAAGTAGGCAATACCGTATTCACCCGTCCGTCGGAAGAATTTAAACAGATTGGTTTCCGGATTGGTGGTCCCATTATCAAGAATAAACTCTTCTTCTTCTTCAATTACGAAAAAGAAACACAGCCTAAATCTGTACAGACGCTGACCGCTTCATCTGCTTCTGCAGCTTACGGAAGCGCACCCAATATTGCCCGTCCCTCAGCCGATTCTTTACGGATCATCAGCCAGTACCTGTTTGATACTTACGGGTATGTTACAGGGCCCTGGGACAATTATACGCCCAATATCGAAAGAACAAAATACATGATGCGCCTTGACTGGAACATCAATGCCCGGCATCGTTTCAATGTCCGTTACAGCCAGGTAGAAGGCGGGGAACCCAACAGTCCCAGTTCTTCCACTTCCGGCGCCGGTTTCACCTATGCCTCCGGACTTGGCCGTACCAACAACAATTCCCTCTGGTATAAAAATTCAAACTATTTCCAGGGTGCCAACCTGTACTCCCTGGCCGCAGAACTGAACTCTAACTGGGGCCGTTTGTCCAATACCCTGAGAGGTACCTATACCTACCAGAATGACTCCCGTGAAACTGACAGCCAGATATTTCCCTTTGTGGATATCCTGAGCACCAGCGGCGTTTCCGCATCTGCACCATATACTTCATTTGGTTATGAGCCTTTCAGCTTCGGTAACCTGAGAAAAGTAAAAACATACTCTGTAATCGATAATCTGAGCTGGACCAGCGGGAAACATGCCTGGACTGTCGGTGGCCAGTTTGATATGAGCGAAACCATCAACGGTTTCCAGCGTTTCGCCACCAGCTATTATGTATTTAATACCTGGTCTGATTTTGTAAATGGCCGGGATCCCAGGGATTTCGCCCTTACTTATTCTTTGTCCAAGAATTTTGCGCCGGCATTCTCCTCATTCAAATTTGCCCAGCTTTCTTTATACGGACAGGATGAAATCACCGTTAACCGGAATTTCCGCCTGACACTGGGATTACGTGTTGACCGTGCGACTTACCCGGATGTACCGCAGATCGTGGAACACCCGCTGGTTTCTGCTATGACTTTTGCCGGTGGTGTTAAAATGAATACAGGCGCCCTCCCCTCCACCCGTTTGATGTGGTCACCGCGTATGGGCTTTAACTGGGATCTTTATGGCGACCGCTCCCTGCAAATCCGTGGTGGTACCGGGGTCTTTACCGGTAAAGTGCCCTTCGTATGGATCGTGAGCCAGTCCGGTGATAATGGTATGATCCAGATCACCCAGTCCTTCAATGGCCTTTCCAATAACATTAACCGTCCTTTCAACCCTGACCCGGCCGCTTACCGTCCGAGCAGTGTACCCCAGGCCGGCACCATTGTACCCGGCACCGTTACTGCCCTTGATCCTGATTTCAAATTCCCGCAATCCTGGAAATCAAGCTTAGCCCTGGATGGCAAATTAGGCGGAGGCCTGATTGGTACCCTGGAAGCCATCTTCAATAAGGATATCAATACCGCCTTCTTCAGCAATCCCAACCTGCAAAGCCCTGCAGCGCTGAATGTAGCCGGCTACCCGGATAACAGGATGATTTATGGCGCCACCGTACCCACCCGTTTCATTAATACACTGAATTCAGCAGGTGTGCCGACCGTAGGCGGTACCAGTGCTTTCAACCCGATCCTGATCACTAACGGTAAGAAGGGTTATTACTTATCCCTGACTGCTAAGGTGGAGAAACCGTTCGCCAAAGGATTCTATGCTTCCTTTGCCTATACCAAGGCTATTGCCGGTAATATGCACGATGGAAGCGGCGACCAGCCTCAATCAGCCTGGCAGATTACCACTACTGTTAACGGGGCTAACAGTTCCCCGCTGGGTTATACAGACTATGTACTGCCGGATCGTATAGTAGCATTGGTCTCTTACCGTAAAGAATACCTGAAACACCTGGCAACTACTGTTTCCCTGATCTATAATGGTGCAATTTCCGGTCGTTACTCTTATACGTATGGTGGCGACTTCAACCGGGATGGTGTATCTGGAAATGACCTGATCTACATCCCGAGTGCAGCTGACATGCAAAATATGCAGTTTGCCAGCCAGACTGTAAATGGTGTGGTATATGACCAAAATGCGCAACGTTCCCTGTTTGAAAGTTTTATCCAGCAGGATAAATACCTGAAAGCGCACAGGGGTCAGTATGCAGAACGCAATGGCGCCCAGATCCCGTGGCTGAACCGGGTAGACCTGAAATTCATGCAGGATCTGTTTACCCGGGTGGGTAAAACCAAAAACACCGTACAGTTCACCGTGGACGTTTTCAACCTCGGTAACGTGATCAATTCCGACTGGGGTAAACTGAAAACGATCAATGCCAGTTCTATCCTGATCCCGACCAACCAGAATTCACTGGTGCCGGGTGGTACTGTAGTACCTCAGTTCAGGCTGGCTACCGCCAACGGGGATATTATCACCAAAACATTCCGGGACAACGTGAGTATTTTCTCAACATACTCTGTCCAGTTTGGCCTGCGTTATATCTTTAATTAATACCTGAAAGGGTTAGTATACAAAAAGCCGGTTCAAATGAACCGGCTTTTTTATTATCGTAAAGTAAAAATGAGATAAGATATCCAAGATGCCAAGATCCAAGATGCCAAAGAAGCATCAATGATCAAATTCCAAAGCCTCCGAAGGGAGATGCTTAAATTCTCTTTTTCCCCGCTGATTCAGGACACTGACTACTAACTCCTGACCTGCCTTAGCCGGCAGGCAGACTACCGACTATCGACTACCGACTACAGACTAGTCTTCCCCCACCCCCATTTCAGGAATTCCGGCATGGCCCTGCCCCAGGTAAACACATCGTGGTGGCCATCCTCCAGTTCGAGATAATAGATATCCTGGTCGCGGCTGTACCCCTTTGCTTCCAGTTCTTTGATCAGGTCCAGTGTATCATCGATGGAGTCAATGATACCGTTTTGGTTCCGGTCTTTGAGTTCATCCAGCTGGCCGCATTGCAGGAAAAATTTCAGCCAGGGGGCATATTGTCCATTCCTTATTTGCTGGTGCATGATGCGGTGTACGTCATCGTCATAATGTTCGTCTTCCTGGTCCAGGCTTCTCCACCAGAGGGAGGCTGAAAAAACGCCCACTTTGGTGAATTCCCCGGGGCGGTTCCAAACGATATCCAGGGCACTGAGACCACCCAGGGAAAACCCCGCAAATGCTTTTTCCCTAAAAGAAGGAATCCCGAATTTATAACGGATAAAAGGCAGCAGTTCATCGAATATAAAAGAGGTGTAGAGAGGCGCCCTGGCACCCCGGTCTTTATAATCGGGTTCTGCTTGGGTGCCATATTCCATTTTCCGGTCTACTCCGGCATGGATGGCGGCAAACAGCAGGGGTTCAATAGCATGTCCGCAGTACAATTTTTCCAGGATCTGCTGAAAATGCATTTTCTCCATATCCTGTCCGTCATTGATAAGCAATAAGCTCAGCGGATTACCGGGTAAATGATCCGCGGGAAGAAAGAATTCGATTATTACTTCCCGGCCTAGAACTTCAGAGGGCAGGTATTCTTCTTCTTTCCGCACAACGGATGCTTCTTTTGCTTCCTTTCGCATGGTTTCAAAAATAAGGATTTCATAATAAAAGAACCGGGAATTAAACGGCCGGAACGGCTTAAAATAGCCCGGTTAATTTGGTGGTCTGCTGCCGAAAAAATAAATTTGGAGAAGCCTCTTCTCCCCTGCCCGCAGCCACGGAGCGGCTCAACAATTAATCAATTATAAAACCAGCGTATGAAGAAAATCGGAATTCTGCATGGAAAAGAACGCTCCTTCCCGGATGCGTTCATTGCAAGGGTCAATAGCAAGAATGTACCCGGCGTGGTGGCCGAACCGGTACGGATCGATAAAGCCATGCAGGGTGTGTCCAGTGGCTATGCTGTGATCATTGACCGCATTTCGCAGGATGTGCCTTTCTACCGTACCTGGCTGAAAAATGCGGCAGTCACCGGTACTGCGGTTATCAATAATCCTTTTTGGTGGAGTGCCGATGATAAATACTTTAATAACTGCCTGATGACAAAAGTGGATGTGCCGGTTCCCAAAACGGCCATCATACCCTCCCGGGACCTGCCGGATGACACTTCCAATGATTCTTTCAGTAACCTGGCCTACCCGCTTGACTGGGAGTCTATTTTTAATTATGTGGGTTTCCCGGCCTATATGAAGCCCTTTGCCGGCGGCGGCTGGAAAAATGTCTATAAACTGTCCGGCCCGGAAGATTTTTTCCAGAAACATGCGGAAACCGGTCAACTGGTGATGCTGCTCCAGGAAGAGATCGCGTTCACCGAATATTACCGCTGCTATTGCATCGGGGGAAAAGAGGTACGGATCATGTCTTATGAACCGCGCAACCCTCACCACCTGCGTTATGTGGCCGACTTCAGTCCTTCGGCTGAACGCCTGCAGCAAATGACCGATATTGTACTCCGCATCAACAGCTATTTAGGCTATGATTTCAATACAGTGGAACTGGCCATACGGGACGGAGTGCCTTACGCCATTGATTTCTGCAACCCGGCGCCGGATGCAGATCTGCACAGCGTGGGACAGGAAAATTTTGAATGGGTGGTGGAGACTGCAGCAACTTACGCCATTGAAAAAGCGCTGGCGCAAAAAGAGGATGCTGATAACCTGACCTGGGGAGAATATGTGAAACGCAGCAGCGGGGGGAAAAAACTGATATAATGCTTCGGGTTGGCAGGTTGATAAGTTAACAAGTTGAAAAGACAATCATCCTGGAACCCTGTCAACTTACCAACCTGTCAACTTATCAATAACCAACAAATGAACCTGAATTATAAAACTTTTACCCTCGGCGTCGAAGAAGAGTACATGGTGCTTGATCCGCATACCTTTGAGTTGAAGAGCCATGAGCAGCGCATTGTGCACGAAGGACAGAAGATGATCAAGGACAAGGTAAAGGCCGAGATGCACCAGGCGGTGGTGGAAGTGGGTACTGATATTTGTGCAGATATTGATGAGGCCTACAGCGATGTGGCCGCCCTGCGCAAAACGATCAGCAGTATCGCCGGGGGCCTGGGTTATTCCATGGGAGCAGCGGGCACACACCCATTCAGCCATTGGGAAAGCCAGCTGATCACGGATCATGCCCGGTATAATGAAATCGTAAATGAATTGCAGGAAGCGGCCCGCAGCAACCTGATCTTCGGGTTGCACGTACATGTAGGCATGGAGAGCCGCGAAATGGCCAACCATATTGCCAACAGTACCCGTTATTTCCTGCCGCATATTTTCGCCCTCAGTACTAACTCCCCGTTCTGGGAGGGGCGGATGACCGGTTATAAATCGTTCCGCACAAAAGTATTTGATAAATTTCCCCGTACCGGGATACCCGATGCCTTTGACAGCATTGAAGCTTATGATAACTATGTCAAGCTGCTGATCAAGACCAATTGCATTGATAATGCCAAGAAGATCTGGTGGGATCTCCGGGTACATCCCTTCTTTAACACGGTGGAATTCCGGGTTTGTGATATTCCGCTTACCGTGGATGAGACCATTACGCTGGCAGCCCTGTTCCAGGCCATCTGTGCCAGGATCTATATGCTGCGCTCCAAGAACCTGAATTTTATCCAATACAGCCGGGCGCTGCTCAATGAGAATAAATGGAGGGCCAGCCGCTATGGGGTTGACGGGTACCTCATCGATTTTGGTAAGGAAGAGGAAGTGAATACCCGGGCGCTGCTTTATGAATTACTTGATTTCCTGGATCCCGTGCTGGACCACCTCGGCAGCCGTCACCGGATCGCTTATATCCATAAAATACTGGAGAATGGTACCGGTGCCGACCGGCAGTTAGCGGTGTATGAAAGTACAAAGAGCCTGACCGATGTGGCAAAGTATATCCATAGCCAGTATTTGGCGGGTATCTAAACTATCAGCCTGCTGAATATTGTTCAGGCCCTGCTTCATCCAGGGCCTTTTTACGTTCTCCCCTGGTTATTTTCTTCTTCAATACCCGGAAAATACATGGTGCCATGTTTATTCCAACTATATCCCTGCACCGATTCCCGTTAAATTGCCAGTGATTCTTGTTTCCCCGATTTATCATTCAACTGGCCCTGCCATGCAATTGAGAAATATTCAACCTCTTATTTATGAAATAAGGGGACAAAAAATAATGCTGGATTTTGATCTTGCCAGGCTTTATGGTACCGAGACAAGGGTACTGAAACAAGCCGTAAATCGCAACAGGCAGCGATTCCCGAAAGACTTTATGTTCCCATTAAGTAAAAAAGAGTGGGTAGAGCTTATCACAAATTGTGATAAGCTTACCAGCAGTTTAAAATTCAGTCCTGCACTGCCCTATGCCTTCACGGAACATGGGGTAACCATGCTGGCCAGTATCCTCAAAACCCGGAAAGCCGTACAAATGAATATTGCTATCGTAAGGGCCTTTATTGCTTTGAAAGATTATGCATTTAATTACCGGGAGATCACGTCGCAGTTAAAGGAATTAAAAGAAATTACAGGCAGCCATAATATCCAGTTAAACCAGATCTATGAAGCGCTGGAAGGATTGCTGGATGAAAAAGGAGAGCAAAAAAACTGGACCAACCGGGAAAGAATCGGGTTTAAGCGGCTCCGGTAAGGAATGATCCGTTTCCTGCAGTTCCGGAAAAATATATTGTATCCCCGGCAATTTTGTATCCGTTCCGCTTCATTAACTTTATGAATGCAAACACCGGCCGTACATTTCCTCCGGGAACTTTTTCTCACCCTCGATCAGTCCATTGACGACTACAAAGCCTACCTGCAGGCGGGTAAAACTTTTCGCTATGCCCGGAAATTGAAAAAGAACAATGCAAAGGCCCTCCGCTTATTGCTGGATCACAAAGACAAGCTGCCCGCCAGCCTGAAGCATGATGCAGATGCAATGATCGGGCATTATTCCGTATGGACACAGAAATGGGAAGCCCTTGCGGAGGAATTAAAGCCCGGCCCTGAAGATGAATTTGTATTTCCCAATACGGTAACCTTCCCGAAACAGGCAGCAGCCAGCCTGGAAGCGTATTTTAAGCACCTGGACGGAATGACCCCTTCCGCCGGCTAATCCTGGGGGGATTTATTGTTTCTCTTTCTTTCCCTGTCCAGCCTGATATTATAGCGGATCACATCCCAGTATTCTTTACCATAGTCCACCAGTATCTCAGCCCCGGCTGGGATGTCTTTGGAGGAAGTGATATAAACTTTCAGCCCTTCTTCCTGGTACTCGGCATTATTGGTCATCCCTTTTACCCGAGTGATACCTCTTGCATCGTTGGCATAACGGGCCAGGGCTTGCGGTGTCCTGCTGGCATCAATCACATGGTTGCGCTTTACATAGTAGATATAACCGTTTGTACCTTCTTCGTGGTCCACTTCTTTCCAGGTGGTAACCTCCCCTGTATATTCCACGATACGGGAACCTTTGGGAATAAATGTTTTGGCAAAAAGCCCTTTCCCGGCGCCCGGGATACCCGATTTCTTTACCCGTACTTTGTTTTCCAGTAATTCCATATCCGTTTGATGATTAGAAAGGCGCAAATATAGGGTATCTGCCGGGAGTATTTCACGTTTCGCCATAACCGGGGAAGCCAGTACATTTGCAGCCATAACATTAATCTTTCCATGAAGCAGCTAGTACTGTTAACAGTTTTCCTGCTGGGCGGGCTGTCAGCCGCCCGGTCCCAGGATTATATTAATTCTACCCAGGCAAATGCAGAAGCCGCCCTGAAAAAAAAGTACCCGGCAAAAAGCGGAAATTCCCAGGTTATTGTCAGCAGGGATTCGATCCGGGTACAATGGAAAGAATCTGCTGGTGGAAATACGGAGTATATCTGTGCATTTGACGATAAAGGCCTTTGCCTCTCGGAAACAATAATAACCCGCCGCGACTCCTGCCTCAGCGGGTATTTGCAACAGGTGCTGAATAAAAAAAAATTTGAGTGGAAAAAGATCAATGAGAATCAGTATGTATCCCGGTTTGCCGATAACCTGATGATCGAATTATCCGCAGATGCCGCCCATCCATCTTTTTCAGTCCTTCGGGTGGACTGGACCCGGCAACTCTATGACCTGCTCATGAAAGAATAACCGTTATTTTTCCAGCACCCCATCAGCCCTCCATTGCCTGAAAACAGCAATGGTACTGTCGCTCAGTTTCGTGGTTTTACGGAAGGGCATAAATCCTTTCTCCCCGGGGCTTAATTCGATCCGGCGGATGATCTCATCAATATCGGTCTTTACATTTTCATAATTATCATACGGTTTTTTATTGCCGCCCCGGGCCGGGATATGACAGGGGGAACAATTTTCTGATATAACAGCCTGGAGGTTGGCCGTATAGTTCAGTTTGGGTACGCCAGCCAGTTTCTTAGCACCGGAACAGTTGGCCAGCACAAGGGTCAGGCCGGTCAAAGCTGTGAGGACAAAAATCTTCTTCATTTGGTTTTGTTTTATGATGGAATATACAAAATAGCCGCAGAAAACCTTGCCCTGAATCGTACTGTTTACACCAGCGGTTGCCAGCCGCAGAACAAACCGGTAACTTTGTCCCTCTATGATTTCGGCTACAGCCCGTACATACCGCAACGCTTACGCAGGTCTTTCCAGGGAGACCTGGCTCCTGTCTCTGATCATGCTGATCAACCGGAGTGGTACAATGGTAGTTCCCTTTATGACGCTTTACCTCACCAGTCATGAAATGGGGTTCACGGTGGGACAGGCGGGATATGTATTCGGGCTGTTTGGCGCTGGCGCTTTTAGCGGGGCCTGGCTGGGCGGGCGGTTAACAGATAAGATCGGGTTCTACCCGGTACAATTATTCACCCTTTTTGGCGGGGGCATTTTATTCCTGGTACTGGGACAAATGAAAACCTATCCCCTGATCTGTGTCTTTACCTTTTTACTTAGTTTTGTGAATGAGGCTTTCCGTCCGGCCAATTCAACAGCAATCGCATTTTACAGTAAAACGGAGAACCGTACCCGCTCTTATGCCCTGAACCGGCTGGCCATTAACTTAGGCTGGGCTGTAGGCAGCGGGCTTGGCGGCCTGCTGGCTTCTGTCAGCTATGAATTATTATTCTGGGTGGACGGTCTCACCAATATTGCGGCAGCTTCCCTGATGTGGCTCCTGATGAAACCCGCGCATTATAAACCGGGCAGGCAGACAGCAGCGGAAAAAGCATTGCTCATGCCAGCCTACCGGGACAAGAAGTATATGCTCTTTATCGGCATCACCGTATTATTCGCCAGTTGCTTTTTCCAGCTCTTTACCAACCTTCCGGTCTATTTTGAAAGAGTACTCCATTTCTCCAAACCCTTTATCGGGCTGCTGATGGCTTTTAATGGTATCCTGATCGCCCTGGTTGAAATGGCACTGATCTACCGGCTCGAAGGGAAAAGGAACAATATGTATTATATCACCAGGGGCGTATTCCTTGTGGGAATTGCATTCACCCTGCTGAACATCCCCGGGATAGGTCCCCTGCTGGCCTTTACCATGATGACGACCGTAACATTTGGAGAGATCCTGTCGATGCCATTTATGAACAGTTATTGGATCGGCCGGACCGATCCTGCTAACCGGGGACAGTATGCCGCTTTATATACCATGGCCTGGTCTGCCGCCCAGACCCTCGGCCCGATGGGAGGCGCCCAGGTAGCCCAGCATGGCAGCTTTCAACTGCTATGGTACCTGGCGGGAGGTATCTGTATCATAGCTTCCCTGTCTTTCCGGGTACTGGGCAAGACCCGGTGAAAAAGGGAGCAGGTGAACTAAAAAACAATCCTATTTTTGTCAACTATGCGTATTTTTTACCTCCTCAGCGTCCTGCTTATCCTGGAAGCTTTCTCCTCCTGCTGTAAGCAACCGGAGAAACTCACCGAACAGGAAGTCCTGGACATCATTAACCGGTTTGATGAAGGGTGGAGACACAAGAATGCAAAGGCCGTGGACTCCGTTCTTTCAAAACAGTACCTGTATTTCACCCAGTCGGGACATACATTCGACAGGGCCAGCCTGGTGCAGACAGCCTCCTCTTCCGTGTACCAGTTGCAGACCATGGAACGACAGCAATACGCTATTCAACTGGAAGGGAATACCGCGGTGGTTAATACCGTTTGGAAAGGAAAAGGCTCCTATCACGGACAGGTATTTGATGACAATCAGCGCTGCAGCATTACCGTTGTAAAGACCAGCGGTGAGGTAAAAATATTAGCAGAACACTGCACACCCATTAAAGAATCACTGTAGCGCAAAGTCAACAGCGGCAGCCGCATGCAGGCGGGTCGTATCAAAAACAGGCACGGGGGTATCTTCCTGCCTGATCAGCATGGGTATTTCAGTACAACCCAGGATCACCCCCCCGGCACCCTGTTCTGCCAGCCTGTTTATTAATTGTAAAAACTTCTCCTTCGTTTCCGGAAGAAATACGCCTTTTCCCAGTTCCTGGTAAATGGCATTATTTACCAGGCGAATCCCTTCTTCATCCGGGATGATGGTTTCAATCCCCTGCCCCGCGAGTTTCTTTTTGTAAAAATCAAACAGCATGGTGTATTTCGTTCCCAGTAAAGCCACTTTCCGGAGCTGCTTTTCCCGGATAGCCCGGCCTGCCACGTCTGCAATATGAAGCAGGGGTATACCGACCGATGCCTGCACTTCCCCGGCAATATGATGCATCGTGTTTGCTCCCAGTAAGAGACAGTCTGCCCCGGCTTTTTCCACTCTCCGGGCCGCATCTGAAATAAGGGCGGCAATAGCTTCCCAATCTCCCGCCTGGGTCAGGGAAACGATCTCTCCGTAGTTCACCGAATACAATACAATTTTCGCCGCTTCATTGCCACCGAGCCGCTGCTGGGTCAGTTCATTAAAAAGACGGTAATAATCCAGCGTCGATACCCAGGAAGTTCCGCCTACTAATCCGATTGTTTTCATGCGATAAAAATACTGTACCCGGCTGGTCCCGCTTATTTTTTTATACAAATGGCAGCAGATACCGGTAACAGAAGGGTCATATTTCTGCAACGATCAAACCCGTATTTTTGTTAAAATATAAAATATATGCGTCGCTTATTGACTACTGCATTCTTCCTGTTAATCCTTGGCACTGGCTGGGCCCAGCCAGATATCAAACGGCCGAGGCTGGTGGTGGGTATCGTATTGGACCAGATGCGCTGGGATTACCTGTACCGGTATTACGACCGGTATAGCGGGACGGGCGGGTTTAAAAGAATGCTTGGCCAGGGCTTCGCCTGCGAAAATACACTGATTCCTTACGCTCCGACGATCACCGCCTGCGGGCACAGTTCGATTTATACCGGCTCTGTTCCGGCTGTTAACGGGATTACTGGCAATACCTGGTGGGATAAAGAACAGATGAAGACCGTCTATTGCACCGATGATAAATCAGTGAATACCGTGGGCAGTACTTCGGCCCTGGGTAAAATGAGCCCGCGCAACCTGCTGGTCACCACGATCTGTGATGAACTTCGTTTAGCCACTAATTTCCGGAGTAAAGTAATCGGGGTGGCCATTAAAGACCGGGGCGGCATCTTACCGGCGGGGCATAGCGCCAATGCAGCCTACTGGTATGACAACACGAATGGCAACTGGATCAGTTCCACCTATTACATGAAAGAACTGCCCCGGTGGGTTTCCGATTTCAACAGCCGTAAGATCGTGGACCACTATTATGAAAAGGGATGGAGCCTGTTGTACCCGGCCGGCAGTTATGTACAAAGTACCGCGGATGATAAGGCCTATGAGGCCAAACCCTTCGGGGCTGCTTTCCCTTATGACCTGAAAAAATGGGCCGGCAAGGATTATGGGAAAATATCCGCTACCCCGATGGGTAACAGTATGACATTTGAATTTGCCAAAGCGGCGCTGCAGGCGGAACAACTCGGGGCGGACAATATCACCGATTTCCTGGCGGTTAGTTTTTCTTCCCCGGATTATATCGGTCATACATTCGGCCCGAACTCAGTGGAAGCAGAAGATGGCTTTCTGCGCATGGACAGGGAGCTGGGCGATTTCCTGAATTTCCTGGACGCTAAAGTGGGGAAAGGCCAGTACACAGTCTTTCTTTCGGCCGATCATGGTGCAGCCCATGTGCCTGAATTCATGCAGGAAAATCGTTTGCCCGGGGGTCGTGTATTCATGGGAAAGGTCATCGAATCCCTCAATAAAGAACTGGCAGAAAAATATCACCTCAGCAGTATCATCGTGAGCGACGATAATTACCAGGTGCACCTGAACCACCCCCTGCTGGATTCTGCCAGGGCGGATAAGAAAGAGATTACACAATGGATCGTCAGCCGTTTGCAGGCGGAACCGGGTATTGACCGGGTTTTTGCGCTGGATGATCTGAATCAGATCCCCCTTCCGGAAAGGATCAGGGAGATGCTGAATAATGGGTTCTACCCGCGCCGGAATGGCGATATCCAATTCATCCCGAAACCGGGTTATATCGATGCCTACAGTAATACCGGCACCACGCACGGACTATGGAACCCCTATGATGCCCATATTCCCCTGCTCTGGTACGGATGGGGTATTAAGACCGGGCGGACCAACCGGGAAACACATATGACAGATATTGCCCCCACCCTGGCATCCCTGCTTCATATCCAGATGCCCAGCGGAACCACCGGGCAGGCTATACCTGAGGTATTAAAATAAGGGGAAGGCCCCGTATGCCTTTGATTCAGGAATTCTTTTGTAATTTCCTGAAACAAAAACCTATTCGTCATTAAACACCTCTGTATGAAGAAATATGGATGGTCCCTTATTTTCCTGGTTTCTTTTTCGACGGCCGCCCTTGCACAGGAAGCGCCGGTTGACAGTATCCGCTTCTTTACCGATGAGGCCGTGATCCGAATGACCCTGACTACCGATCTGCGGCAATTACAAAGTAAAAAAAATCAGGGAGGCTTTCAGCCGGCCCGGGTCACGATGAAATTTCCGGACAGCACAGAGATCACTGAACAGGTCTTGACCAGCGCCAGGGGTAATTTCCGGAGAGATTACTGCAGGATTCCGCCCATGATGCTCAATTTCCGTAACCCGGGCTCTCCCCGCCTGCATTCGCTGGGCAAATTAAAACTCGTGATGGGTTGTGATGTCCGTGATTCAGACGAAGAACTGGTACTCAAAGAATTCCTGGTTTATAAGATTTATAACCTGCTGGAGGACCGGAGTTTCCGGGTAAGGCTGCTGCGGGTTACCTACCATGATACCCGGAACAGGATAAAATCCTTCAGCCAGTATGCTTTCCTGATCGAAGATGATGCGGATATGGCCCGGCGGAACGGATGCGAGAAAAGAGCTGAAGTCAAATTGCTGACGGAAGCCACCAACCGGGATATGATGACCATGGTAGCCTTGTTTCAGTATATGATCGGCAATACAGACTGGACAGTTCCCAATAACCATAATATCAAGCTGATCTATGACAGGCAAAATAAAAGGATGGCCCCATATGTGGTACCCTATGATTTTGACTATTGCGGGCTGGTGGATGCCAGTTATGCAGTACCCAATGAGGTCATCGGTACGGAAAAAGTAACCGAGCGGGTATACCGGGGATTTCCCCGCACGGAGGAGGAAATCCAGATCGTACTGGATGTATTCCGGGGCAAAAGGGAAAGCATCTTTGCCCTGATCAACCGGTTTGAACTGCTCGATAAAAAAATAAAAAAAGGGATGACCAGCTACCTGGACGAATTCTTCAAACTGATTGAAGATAAAGCCAGCGTAAAATCAATATTCGTTGATAATGCCAGAACCCGGTAAGAACCCGTTCCCTGCAAAATCATTACATTCACATAAATTAAACCTTATATGGACCTGAAAGAACAATTTGAAAAAGCGATCGCCGATAGTAAAACCCTCCCTGAAAAACCCAGTAATGACACATTACTCCAGTTGTATTCCCTCTACAAACAGGCCAGCGAGGGAGATATCAGCGCTGACCCGCCGTCCAACCCCTTTGATTTCGTGGCCAAGGCCAAATACGAGGCCTGGGCTGCCCTGAAAGGCAAGTCCGGTACCGAGGCCATGACTGATTATATTGAATTGGTCAGCAAACTGAAAGGCTGATTGCCGGCCTGTTCAGGCCAGTACATCGGAATAAATTTCATCCATTTTCAAACCAACCACTTCGTAGCTGAACTTTCCGCGGGCTGCTTCAGCGATCTTTTCCCGGTCGTATTGTGCAAAATTCATGATCAGCTGACGCATGGCGGATACCAGTTCATCCTCGGCCCCGGGAGTAACCAATACCCCGTTTTCGCCACTCAGCAGTTCAGGTATGCCCCCGGTACGGGTGGCAATGACCGGTAAACCGCAGCACAGCGCCTCCCCGATTACGCAGGGAGAATTTTCTATATTGCTGAACAGCACCAGGGAAGCCGCCGCCTGCATTTCAGCAGCAACCTGCGGATAAGGCAGCTCTCCCTTGAAAATCACTTTATCAACCGGAAGTCCGATAGAAAATGCAAGGCGGGATATAGAATCATCAGGATTACCCACCATCACCAGCTCTGCCTCTTTTATTTCAGCAATGAGTTGTTTGAACGCTCTCAGTATTCCCTCCGTATTCTTCAGCGGTACCATATTCGATACATGGATGAACCGGAATGCTTCCGCGGAACGGGACTTGTAATAAAATAGCCGGGTATCAACGACATTCGGAATCACCTGGTATTCTTTTTTCAGCACCAGCCTGTTCACCCCTTCGGCCAGGTAACGACTGACACTGATAAATGAAGCGGCCCCGCCAAAGATTGATTTCGTAAGTTTTTTGAAGAGGGCTGAGCGCCCCTCGTAGTTCAATACTTCTACTTCATTATAAATGCCCCAGTGCTCCGTAACGAGGTAGGGCACTTTATATTTTCGCTTCATCCACATCGCCGGCAAACCGGCTCTCATCGGCACCTGCACATGTACCAGGCCGGGAAGTCCATTCTCCCGGATATAGGCCCGGATCGCTTTTTTAACCAGGACTGACCAGCGGAAATGTGCCAGCAGTCGCCCGGCCAGGGATGCCTTTTTTTTGAAATACAGGATATGTTCAGTAAGCCCTTCCCCCTTTATGATCTCGCTCCTGCTGCCGCCCGCCTCACCCTGCTCCTCTACGGCAGCATGGATCACATAAATGTCGTTATATAAAGCGGCTGCCCGGGCATGACGCTGGATAAAGTCCCCGTTAAACGGGTCAGTCCTGGACGGATACCAACTGCAAAGCCATAACAATTTTTTCCGGGTCATAAGTGATTAAAAATAAACCAGCCGCTATTGAGAACAAAGGAATTTCCCGATTAATTATACATTTGACAATGGCCTTGCTAAAAAGATTCCGCATTCTCCGTTCCGTCGACAATACCGGCTTTGGCAATAACAGCAGCAGCGGCCGTTTCTTCGACCGGGCCACCGGTGGCCCCAATGTCGGGAAACGGGGAGTCAGCCGGCTGAACCGGTACAGCTGGTACCATACCATGCTGGGAATGAAAAGAGGTAAATTCCTGTTCCTTCTTCTCTTTGTTTATATTAGTATTAACCTGGTTTTTGCAGGCATCTATTACAGTATCGGAGTGGAACACCTGGCCGGTATTGAGCGAAGTTATAACCTGAAAGAATTCTCAGAAGTCTTCTTTTTCAGCACCCAGACATTTACAACGGTTGGTTATGGCCGCATCAGTCCCACCGGTTTTCTGACCAGTGCCGTGGCTACTTTTGAAGCGTTCCTCGGGTTATTAAGTTTTGCCATTGCCACCGGCCTGTTTTACGGGCGGTTTTCCCGGCCCCAGGCTTTCTTAAAATTCAGTGATCATGCGTTGGTGTCCCCATACCGGGAAGGCATCGCCCTGATGTTCCGCATAGCTCCCTTTAAAAACAACCTGCTTTCCGAAGCAGAAGTAAAACTGACCCTGGCCATGCGGGTGGAAGAAGATGGAAAACCCGTCAATAAGTTTTACAACCTGGATACAGAGATTTCAAAAGTGAATTCCCTCTCTTTAAGCTGGACAGTCGTACACCCGGTAAATGAGAAAAGCCCGCTGTATGGGTTCAGTGAACAGGACCTGGAGGCCACGGATATGGAACTGATGGTCTTTGTAAAAGCCTTTGATGAGGTATTCTCAAACACCGTGGTATCCCGTTGGTCTTATGTTACGGCTGAGATCGTCTGGGGCGCCCGCTTCAGCATCATGTACCATCCCAGCGGAGATCAAACCCGGACGATCCTGGATATTTCCCTTATCGATGCATATACCCCGGCCGCATTGCCCGGAATTCCGGGTACAAAAGAAAGCTAATTGGTAACCGGTATCAGCCGGATAAATTCTTTCCGGTTCAGGTAATAGAAAGCCAGGAGGTAGATAACCGGTATAAAACTAAAAACCTTGAGAGCCAGGATTCCCGAATAGAAACCGGATAAGTACAGGATGGCCAGCGCCCCGAACCCGCCCAGCAATTGCCCGTCACTCACAGCGCATGCAACCTTAAAGCAATATACGGGCAGGTCCTTATACACGAGTTTCAGGGGTGCGGTAATATGATACCCGTCGGTAATAACGATCCGGGGATGATTTGCCTGAACCGGGATGACCACCGGCCGGGTGTCCGGAAGGGGATAAATTTCCTTCCCGTTCACCACGGCCCTTATCTTCAGGAAACTGAGCAGTACCTGGTTCTTTCGCTGAAGGACGATATGATAGGGAGCAGCGATAGCCACAACTTAAAAAGTGATGAATAAGCGGCGCCATTCCATCGCCCGTTAATCCTTATTTCAGGGCACTGATAATAGCGGTGAAATCAGCGGCTGCCAGGGAAGCGCCTCCTACGAGGCCCCCATCCACATCCGGGCTGCTGAATAATTCCACGGCATTATTGGCTTTTACACTCCCCCCGTACAGGATGGGAATTTCATCAGCAATATCCTTACCATAATGATCCGCGATCACAGATCGAAGGAAATGATGCATTTCCTGTGCCTGGGCGGTACTGGCCGTTTTGCCGGTGCCAATGGCCCAGATCGGTTCATAAGCAATGATGATCCCTTTTATCCGCGCAGCCGGCAGGTGAAACAGGGATTCCCGCAGCTGGGTGGCCACAAAATCGTTCTGGGTTCCGGCTTCCCGGATATCGAGGGGTTCCCCGCAGCAAAAAATGGGTGTGATCCCGTTCTCCTGGCAAAGATTCACTTTATCCGCCAGCATCGCATTGGTTTCCGCGTTGTACTCCCTTCTTTCACTATGTCCCACGACGCAATAATGGACCCCGATCGAGTGCAGCATATCCACGGATACTTCACCGGTATACGCACCCGATGCCTTATGATGACAGTTTTGTGCCGCCACATGGTAATTGAATTCTTCGGCCACTTCACTCCGGGTCATGATCAGGTAAGGATAGGGAACGGCGAAGATCGCATGCTGGTGCGGAGCCAGGCTGATCCCGGCGTCTAAAATATCATCCAGCAGTTTTTCTCCCTCCTGGTAAGTCAGGTTCATTTTCCAGTTAGCCGCGGCAATTTGTTTCCTCATTGTACAGGTTTATTCAGTTTTAAAATTTGTCAAAGATATACTTCAGGATACTTTTTTCATCATCGGATATTTCACGGCCTTTCAGCCTCTTCCAGTCCTCAATATCCGGGATCGCTTTTTCAAATGTATAACGGGTTACGCCCTCACTGCCCCAGGAAAAATTGGGGATAAACCGGGGAGTCAGCCCGGACCCGAACACATTGCAGCAAACCCCGATCACGGTTCCTGTATTGATGGAGGTATTGATGGCTGTCCGGGAATAATCCCCCATCATTACCCCGCACTTCGTACCAGCGCTCAGTTCACCTCCCGGGGTCCATACTTTTACCTCGCTGGCATTATTCTTCAGGTTGGAGTTACTGGTACCCGCCCCCATATTACACCACTCCCCGATCACGGCATCACCCAGGTAGCCATCATGCGCTTTATTGCTGTACCCGAACAGCACGGAATTCTTGATCTCTCCTCCACCCACGCAACCCGGCCCCAGGGTGGTGGCGCCATAAATTTTCGTTCCCATTTTCAGACAGGCATTCTCGCCCATGGCAAAGGGGCCGCGGATGATGCAGCCTTCCATAATTTCTGCATTTTTACCAATATAAACCGGGCCCGTGGAGGCATTCAGGATACTGTGTTCTGCTTTGGCCCCTTTTTCAATGAAAACGCCGGAGGGGTTCACCACTTTATTGCTGCGGGGAATGGCCTGTGATTTTCTTTTCCCCGTAAGCAGGGCAAAATCCTGGCGGATCGCCCAGTCATTCAGCTGAAAAATATCCCAGGGATACCGGATGGTTTTAATTTCCCCGCTGAATACCACGGCCCGGTCCACTTTGATCTTATACTTATCGGAAATTTCTTTCCGGCTGAAACGGAAAGCGATATTGTTTCCCCCGGGAGTGGCAATGCATTCCCCGTTCTTTAATTTCCGGATGGCTTTGACCAGGCGGGCAGCAGGCAGCACGTTTCCATGAATCATAAAACAATCACCGGTCCCGACCACATCCTCAATGTTTACCGACCGGCCCAGGTCCTTGTAATCATCTTCCTTCTTATCGTAGGATACAAGCCCGAGCATTTTTTCCCATTTTTCCCGGATGGTCAGAATACCCACCCGGATGTCCTGGATCTGGCGTGTAAGCGTGAACGGATGCAGGTTTTCCGGCTGGCAGAATTCCTCCGTAAAAATGATCTTGTTCATGGAAGGAAATTATGTGTAAAAATAAACAACCTCCCGGAGAACCGGGAGGTTTAAAGTATAGCCATGAAAAACAAAACTCCTCGCTTTCGCAAAGAGCTCTGCACAAGTTAATGCTTTTCTTATTTTTTCGCGTACTTCTTCTTGAATTTGTCGATACGGCCCGCTGTATCCACCAGCATATTCTTACCGGTAAAGAAGGGGTGAGAAGTATTGGATATCTCCAGCTTGATCAGGGGATATTCATTACCATCTTCCCATTTTACGGTCTCTTTGGAAGCAGCTGTGGAGCGGCTCAGGAAACTGTGGCCGTTACTCATGTCTTTGAAAACTACTAACCGGTAGCTGTCGGGATGGAGTCCTTTTTTCATAACTCTATGATTTTTAAGGCTGCACGGATTTTGCCGTACAGATGAATAGATAAATTTGGGCGGCGAAGATAGGCCAGGAAGGGGTTTTGACCAAATATTCGGCTAAAAAGGCCTGAAAATATGAAAGCGCCAAGTGAGCTCACTTTCCGGCTTTCGCCTTCCGGTTGACTAACCCGACGCTTTCTGAAAACGGCCTTTTGAGGGGTCGCTTCCGGAGTTCAATCCACCCTTTTACAGGTTTCTTTTCCTCCCTTGCATTTCTGTCTTATTGCTAAGACATCGTGCAGTTGTATACCAAATATACTTTACCGTATTACCCGTTTCCAAATTTTCAGCCTACTTTATTTGCACCCCTTTTGCACCAGGATATTCACGAAAAAAGGGGGTTATCCAGTTATCAGTCCCTCATATTCACATATTGCAGGGGTAGCCCGAGGCCGGCTGTTTTACAAAGCTGGATCACCGACTGCAGGTCATCGATTTTCTTCCCGGTCACCCGGACCAGGTCGTCATTGATGGAAGCCTGTACTTTCAGCCCGGCGTCCTTGATCAGCTTTACGATCTTTTTGGAGTCTTCCTGCGCCAGCCCGTTCCGCACTTTCACTTCTTTCTTCCAGACCTTGCCGCTCTGGGCTCCTTCCTTCGAGGCGTCAAACGCTTCCGGTGCAATGCCCTGCTTATGGGCCCGGCTGATCAGTACATCGATCAGCTGCCGCATTTTCATATCATCGTCTGTTTCCAGTTTGATCAGAAACTCTTTCTTATCCAGGCTGACCAGGACATGGGATCCCTTAAAATCAAAGCGGTTGGTGATCTCCTTCGTGGTCACATTCACTGCATTATCCAGGGCCTGCACATCCACTTTACTGACAATATCAAAGGAAGGCATAGTTGTTCGTTTTGGTTGGCTACAAATATAAAAAAGTCCTTCCTGTAAAAGAAGGACCTTTCTGACCCATGGGGAAGTTCCCTTCAATCCCGTCAGTTTCCCTGCCCCACCCTGTTTTGTTCGTCCTGGGAAGCACTGTTCCTCCTGCGGGGCTGGTTCTGCGGGTTATTTTTTCCAAAGCGGTAGGTAAAAGAAGCCGTAACCTGGCGGTTATCCCAGCGGTTCTGCACACGGGTCTTAATCACGTCATACTCGGTGCGGCCTTTGTAACGCTGCAGCCAGAAGGGGTCCCGGAGGTTGAGCCGGAGCGTTCCCTTGCCCTTCATGACCTGTTTTTGTCCGCCAAAACTAACCACGTACATCGGTTCGTTGATACTCAGTTGATCCACTCCTTTCGCCCGGTAAAAGCCGGACATTTCCAGGGTGAACCCCTGCTGAATGGTGAAGGTCTGGGTCATATTCACCATAAAAGATGTGTAGGCCATATCCAGCGGTTTGGCTTCATACATTCCGGAGTAGTGGTTATGGAATATATTGGTAAACAGGTTGACCGTCCACCATTTTGTAACAGGTACCGGGGCCGTGATGGCGATACCCATATTCCGGAAACGGGCCACATTATCCGAAGTCAGGAAGACCAGGTCGCCATCCGCTTTCAGGATCTGCGAGATCACGTCATTGGTACTGTTATAATTCAGAGTGGTGATCAGTTTTCCCTTAAAGGAATGGCTGAGCTCTATATTATGCGTGAACTGGGGCAACAGGAACGGGTTGCCCTTCCGGTAGGATAAGGAATCGAGGAAATAGATAAACGGGTTCAGGTCCTGGTAATTGGGACGGGTAATGCGGCGGCTGTACGAAACGGTCAGCTGGTTATTTTTATCCGCTGCATAGCTGATAAATGCACTTGGAAAGAGATTCGTGAAATTTCTCCTGAACGAAGAATCATTGGTGACCTGGTAGCCTTTGGCAACGGTATTCTCCAGCCGGAGACCGCCCTGGAACGACCATTTGCCTGCCTGCTTGTTGGCATTGAGGTAGGCGGCATTAATATTCTCCTCATAGATAAAATGATTGGACCGGCTGTCGGTTACCCATTTGCTCAGGTCCCAACGTTCATAATTCACCAGGTTATCATTGGTGACATAGCTGCTTTTGATGCCCGCTTCAACCCGGCCTGCTTTCCTGAACGGATGAACATAATCCGCCTTCAGCGAATAGATCTGGATGGAAGAAGGCAGGTGCCCTTTCAGGATCAGCGGATCACCGTAGGATTGCCCTGCGCTGTTAAAGAAATGGGTGGTCAGCGTCATCCGGGAACTGTTATCATACGCAATAAAATCCGCATCGACGGTCAGTTCCCTGCCAGCCGAATCAAACTGGTGCCGGTAATTAAAGTTGGACGTGAAATTCTGAAAGCGGAGCTTGTTATCGGTCTGCGAAAGCATACTGTTCAATACCTGCCGGTTCTCATCCATCGATGTGGTAAGGGTCCGTGGCGTGGGATGACCGGAGAAAGTAAAACCGCTCAGCACCACCCCAAACGTGTTCTTTTTATCGGCAAAGAAATCAAGTCCCAGTTTCAGCGTATGATTGTTGTTGCCGAATTTGAAACGGGTGTTCACTTCATTATACCCCAATACATTTTTATCCTCATCCAGTTTGGTCCGGCTGATATCCAGGGAGCTTTGCCCCCGGAACAGGTTAGGATTGTAATTGCCAAAAAAATTGATCTTGTTCTTCCGGTAATTAAAGTTGAAGCTGTTCTGTGATTTGGGTATCACGTACAGGGTTCCGTTCTGTTCGAAAAAACTGGTGGTGATCCCGGCCATGAATGAACCGTTGAAACCGGCCGCTTTTCCTTTTTTGGTTTTAATATTGATGACCCCGGAATTACCGGATGCATCATATTTTGCCGAAGGGTTGGTCATGATCTCGATCTGGTCGATGGCGGAGGCCGGCATATTCTTCAGGAGATTGGCCAGGTCGGCCGGGGAAAGATAGCTGGGCTTGCCATCCATCATCACAATAACGCCTGCTTTCCCCCGTAAACTGATGGCCCCGTCATTATTGACCATGATACCGGGCG
This sequence comes from Sphingobacteriales bacterium, assembly GCA_016219985.1. Taxonomy (GTDB): domain Bacteria; phylum Bacteroidota; class Bacteroidia; order Chitinophagales; family Chitinophagaceae; genus JJ008. The sequence goes on from JACRJO010000018.1 coordinate 302,526, forward strand.
ATTTTTCCAGCACCTCCAGTGCTGTGGCGCCGGCATTCGTGGGAGATGCATCCACATTGACGATGGTCCGGTCGATCCGGGTCTCGATGAACGGTTTTTTTGCCGTTACGGTAACTCCTTCCAGGTTTTTTGAAGCAGTCGTGAGAACGAAGGCAGCCGCTTCGGTATCACTGCCGTCCTCCGCAATGATAACGGTTGTTTTAGCAGCATCAAACCCGATAGCAGATGCCTGCAACAGGTATTTGTCCCCGGACAGGTTCTCAAATTCATACCGGCCGTCTTTCCCCGTGAGGGCTGTTTTCAGCATGGAAGAATCGGCAACGCGGAATAAGGAGATGGTTACACCCGGAAGTGGTTTACCGGAAACATCCTGTACCTGGCCACTGAGGCGGGCGGTTTTACTTTGTGCAGCGGCTGTTACACTGCAAACAATAAGGAACAGCAGGAAGGCTGTGTACTTTCTCATAATCATGGCTATTGTTGGTGAACGAATCGGCCTTAAAATTGAAACATTTGAAGCATGCACCGAAAGCAAATATGACAAGTTTCGTAGTTTACGTGTTGAAGGGTAAAATAGGCATGCCTATACACCAGCGGTAAAAAAACAACAGTACAGAACAGGAATGTTAATGGGCCATTAACATATAACAAAAACAATCCTTCTGCACTGGCAGAAGGATTGCGATAAGATTTAATGGTTAATGAGACAGGTTAGTTTTCACCACCCGCTTTGACGCGGTTCTGTTCCTCGGAGGCGCCTCCCGTTTTTCTCCGGGAGTTATTATTATTCAGTTTTCCTTTACTGAACCGGTAGGTAAACCCGAGGGCCGCCTGGCGGGAATCGCGGTGCTGCTGGAAGGCCGCGTCAATATTACTGTATTTAATAGTACCCCTGATTTTCTGGGAATACAGGATATCCCGTATGTTGAAGCGCAGGGAACCCTTCCCTTTAAACAATTGCTTGCTCAGGCCCAGGTTCAACATCCCAAAGCCGTTGATCCGGAATACACCGTCCACGCCACCGGTCCGGTAAAAGCCGTTGAGTTCTGCGCTCCATGTTTTTTTGAATTTAAACTGGGTGGAGCCGTTGAACTGGGCGGTAGTGGCATCAATCTTCACCGGGTCACCATTGAGGATTCCCTTGAAATAATTATTATATACGTTTGCATATACATTACCGCTCCACCATTTGGTTAACTGGCCGCCGGCACTCACGGAAATCCCGTACTGCCGCTGTTTGGCAATATTTTGTTTGCGGATGGCGGTTTCGTTTTTATCCGGATCCTGCTCAAGCACGTCATTAATCATATCAGTGGTCCGGGTATAATTCAGGGTAGTGTTCAGGAACCCTTTGTAGGTATGGCTCAGTTCAATATTATGGGAGAACTGGGGCCGCAGGTTGGGATTGCCCTGTTCAAATGTGTATTTGTCCAGGAACAGGATGAAAGGATTCAGGTCCCCGTAATCGGGGCGCTCCAGCCTTCTCCCATAGTTCAGGCCCAATGTATGTTTGTCACTAACTGTGTATTGCAGGAAAGCAGTGGGAAACAACTGGGTGTAGTTCCGGTCGAAATGGTCCCCGGTTGTTACCTGGTCTCCTTTGGCGATGGTATTTTCCACCCGCAATCCGAACTGACCCGATAATTTTTTGGAAAGGGACCTGCTGTAATTTATATAGGCTGCATTAATATTTTCCTTGTAAAGGAAATGATTGCTTCGCCCGATATCCCGCACTTTGATCCCATAATTTAAACTGTCGTAGAGTGCATTATTATCCGTACTCACATAGCTCGTCTTAATGCCGGCCTCTAACTTCGCCCCCTTCTTAAGCGGGTGTACATAATCCATCTTGGCCGAATAGATGGAAATATCCTGCGGCAGGTAGCCCAGCAGGGTATCAGCCTTGGTTCCGGGAGCGCCCTGGGCGTCAAAGTAGGCATTCACCAGGTCCTGGTTATTGCTGCTCCGGTAGGTCAGGTAATCCACATCGGCCGTTAATTCCCTGCCTGCTGTATCAAACACATGACGGTAATTCAGGTTGGCACTGAGATTTTTCCAGTTCCTGTCATTTGAGGTACTTGCATAGGTCCGGCTGAGGAGGACCCTGTCCGGGTTTGATATCTGAATATCACTGTTGTTCGCAAAGATCCCGGGATTATAAAAACCATTCAATACTACCCCCCAGGTGGTATTGGGAGAACTGTAGTAATCAAGCCCCAGTTTGGCGTTGTAAGATTGCATTTGTTCCCTGATCCTTGATTCTTGGTCAAAATGAGATTTAACTTCTTTCGTGGCGGATTCGATAAATTTCCGCTGGATATCGAGGTTCTGGAAATTCTTACGGCTATTATATCCCAGGTTGGTAAAGAAATTGACCTTATTCTTCCGGTAATTGAAATTGAACGACTCATTTATCTTGGGATAGCGTCCCTGGCTCCAGTTGGAGGATACAGAACCATTGTATCCAAACTGCTTTGTTTTCTTAGTTTTAATATTGATAATACCGCTGTTTCCTGCTGCGTCGTATTTAGCAGGGGGATTCGTCATGATTTCGATCTGGTCCAGCTGGCTGCTGCTGAGACTGCGCAGGTAATTGGCCAGGTCAGCACCGGAGAGATAGCTGGGTCTCCCATCTATATAGACCTGCACACCCTGTTTCCCTTTCAGACTGATGTTCCCGTCCTTATCCACAGAAATGCCCGGCGATTTTTCGAGTACCTCCATGGCAGAGGCGCCAACGTTGGTAACGGCTGCTTCCACATTCACCACCGTACGGTCAACCCGGTGTTCAATAAGGGGTTTACGGCTCGTAACGGTAACAGCACCCAGTGATTTGGCCTGGGGCACCAGGTCAACTGTTTTGAGCTGCACAAACATATTCGCCGGATTCAGTTCAAAGGTTTCGGAAAACCCCTTTTCGTGACCGATGGCAGTAATACTAACGAAATAGCGGCCTTCGGCCACATCGTCAAACTCAAACTGGCCGGAGCGATCAGCCACACTTATTTTGGCGACACTGGAATCCGCCGCCCTGACCAGGGTAATCGTGGCTGATTCAAGGATTTTAGCACTTCCGTCGGTAACCATGCCCTTTACCCTCCCTCCTCCGGCAGATTGTGCCTGGCTAACTAAAGTGAGAACCACAAAGACGATCGCCAGAAATGATTTAAAATGTCTCATAATCGTTGATTTATTAGTAAGTACTTGTTTTTATTTATTACAGTTCAAAATTCAGTACTTTGCATTACATAGAAGTATGTTTTAAATTAAACGGCCTATTTTAGGGATATTCGGCCGTTCCGGATTATGGTTGTATGACGTGGTCTGGTAAAATGGGTTACAATCAGGGACCGGTTTCGTACAAAAGGCTGGTTGGTTGGATAAACGGAAAGTTGACCCTGATCAAATCTGGAAGAGTCTTTTTAGTCAAAAAAGGGATCAGAGGCCAAATTCTGACCTGATCGAATCGTGGTAGGTCCGACCGGAGGTAAGACGGGTACCCGCCTTGTCATCGAGGATAAAGAGATAACGGCCATTAAAATGGCGATGCATTTCCCGGATCCGGTCTTTATTAATGATATATGACTTCTGGATCCGGAAAAACTGGGCGGGCAGCTTTTCAGCAAGGGTGGTCAGGGAATGATCGGTGAGGTGTTTATTTCCTTCAAGGGTATGGATATAAACATATTTATCCTCCGCCTCCATATAGACAATGCTTTCAAAGCGCAGCAGGATGATCCGGTCCCCGATCTTTACGGGCAGGGCCGTTGCCTTTGGCGGGGTCTGCAACTGGCGGATGATATCCTGGAGACCACCCACGTCGATCCCGGGCCCGGGAATCTTACCGAAATCTTTTAGTTTTTGAATGCTCTGCTCCAGCCGCTCTTCTTTGATCGGCTTCAGCAGGTAATCAATTGAAAAACTTTCAAACGCCTTGATGGCGTATTGTTCATAGGCTGTGGTAAAGATGATATTGGGCTTATAGGAAAGCTGGCTGATCACTTCAAACCCCGTAAGATCCGGCATCTGGATATCCAGGAAAATAAGGTCGGGCCGGAGGGCCTGGATTTTTTCAACAGCCTCTCTCCCGTTACCGGCTTCAGCTATCACATCCACGGTATCCCGGTATTCCGCCAGCAGGTTTTTCATCAGGCGCCGGGCGGCAGGCTCATCATCTATCACTATGGCTTTAAATAACCGGCTCATTTTTCATCAGTTTTTTTATATACAGGGATACCTGCTTAACGGGTTGATTGGTGAACCGGATCTCGTAGGCTCCGGGAAACAAAAGGTCCATTTTATCGAACACACTTTTTAGGCCATAGCCGGGTGTCAGTTCTTCCGGAAAAGCTGGCCCGTTGTCCGCAATCCCGATCAGCAGGCCCTCCCCTTCCCGGCGGATGCTGAGCAGAATTTCGGTCATAAGCCCCGTTGCTTTTAACCCGTGCTTAACGGCATTCTCCGCCAGGGGTTGCAGTATAAAACGGGGTAACAGGTAATACGCGGTTTCCGGTTCCACCTGTATCGTATAGTTCAGTTGGTCTTCAAACCGGATCTTTTCAATCTGGAGATACACTTCGGTCATCGCCACTTCATCCTTCACCGAGGAATAATTGTCCTGGCTGTAATTAATACTGTACCGGAACAGGTCGGCCAGGGCAATGGTCATCTTCCGGGCTTTCCGTCCATCCGTAATAGCCAGGTCGGCGATGGAATTAAGGGCATTGTACAGGAAATGTGGGTTCACTTTGGAGTGCAGGGCGTCCAGTTCCGCCTTTGTTTTCAGCGCCATCAGCCGGGTCACTTCCAGTTCTTTTTCATTCAGTTTCCTTTTCCGGTCAAGCTCCACATAACTCGCCGAGGTATAAATCAATCCCGCAGCCGCGGCATTATAAAAACCGAAGAGCAGGGTTGATCTCAGGTTTACAAAATGCAACCCGTTTTCAAAAAAATTGATACCGGTTAATACGACCAGGGAAGAAATGATGATAGTCAGGATAATAACCGCATGGTATTTAATAAAATTCAGCTTCTTCAGTTTTGCACTGCAGTTGACAAGCAAAAAAGAATTGTACACGAATAAGGTAATCAGGATCGTGTTGAAGAAATGAATGACGGAAGCCTTCACCCATCCCTTCTTGGCGGCCTCGACGACCAGTTCAGAGGAGATGGCTGTCAGGGAAAACATAAAACAGATGGCCACCAGCAGTACCGCCAGGTTTTTCCTCAGCCATTTGTTCCTAACCGCGGAGAAGAGGCTGTTAAACACCGACATCAGGTAAATGGCCAGCGCCAGCATCCCGGCAGAGCCCCCGATAACCAGCACCTGTATCCAAAACGATATCTGCATGAGGGCAAGTTATAAAAAACGGTCTTAAAACGGCCGGTTTACGTGTCAACTAACCTATTTAAGGAGTGAACTGATTATCTTGCAGAAAAATTAAAATGACCATCGATTTCAGATCGGATACCGTTACCCGGCCGACACCCGGAATGCTGGAAGCCATGATGAAAGCACCCGTGGGAGATGATGTATTTGGGGAGGATCCCTCCATCAATACGCTGCAGGACATGACCGCAGACCTGTTTGGGATGGAAGCCGCACTCTTTTGTCCTTCGGGTACCATGACCAACCAGGTTGCTATCAAATGCCATACCCAGCCCGGGGATGAAGTGATCTGTGATGAAAGCTCACATATTTATCAATACGAGGGGGGCGGGATCGCTTTTAATTCCGGGGCTTCCGTAAAATTGCTGCACGGGGACCGGGGCCGGGTTACGGCCTCACAGGTACTTGAAGCCATACAGCCCGATGATCCGCACCGGGCGCACAGCCGGCTGGTAGCACTCGAGAATACCAGTAACCGGGGTGGAGGCAGCTGTTACCAGTTCGGGGATATCCAGGCCATCGGGCAGGTTTGCCGGGAAAACGGGCTGGCCTTTCACCTGGATGGTGCCCGTTTATGGAATGCCATGGTGGCCCGGAAAGAAAATCCCCGGCAATACGGGGAAATATTCGACAGTATTTCCGTTTGCCTGAGCAAAAGCCTCGGCTGCCCGGTGGGTAGTCTTCTCCTGGGGAAAAAAGACTTTATCCGGAAAGCAAAAAGGGTCCGCAAGGTTTTTGGCGGGGGTATGCGTCAGGCCGGTTTTCTGGCAGCAGCAGGCATCTATGCGTTGCAGCATCATATTGAACGGCTGGCAGAAGATCATGCCCATGCCACCCGTATTGCAGAAGCCATTTCCGGTAAGTCCTTTGTAAAAATGATGCTCCCGGTTGAAACCAATATTATCATTTTTGAAACAGACGAAAGCCTGGCTGCCGCGCAACTGGTGGACCGGCTGAAAGAACAGGGCATCCTGGGTTATGCCATCTCCCCCAACCGCGTACGGCTGGTGGTTCACCTGGATATTACACCCGCGATGACCGAAAAAACAATCCAAGTATTTAACCAATTATAAAATCATGTTACCCCGCATCAACCCCACGCAGACCAATGCCTGGAAAAAACTACAGGAACACCATACAGCTATCCGGCAAACCGAAATGAGAGAATTGTTCCGCGCTGATCCCAACCGCTACCAGCAATATTCCCTCTGTACCAAAGACCTGGTGTTTGACTATTCCAAGAATATCATTACCGGCGAAACCCTTGCCCTCCTGCTTCAACTGGCTGGTGAATGCAAACTGCCGGAGGCGATCCGCTCCATGTTCAACGGGGACCTGATCAATGCCACTGAAAAAAGAGCCGTGTTACATACCGCATTACGGAATTTTTCCGGCAATCCCGTCTATACCCAGGGAAAGGATATTATGCCCGGTATAAAAAAAGTGCTCCGCAAAATGAAAGATTTCTGTGAACGCGTTCACAGCGGGAAGCACCGGGGTTATACCGGTAAAAAGATAAAGTATATCGTCAATATCGGCATCGGGGGCAGCGACCTGGGGCCGCTGATGGTTTCCGAAGCACTCAAACCCTACCAGGTGGAAGGGATTGAAACATTCTTTGTATCCAACGTGGATGGTACGCATATTGCGGAGACCCTGAAAAAAACGGACCCGGAACGAACGCTTTTCCTCGTCGCGTCCAAGACATTCACCACGCAGGAAACCATGACCAATGCCCATACAGCGCGGGAATGGTTCCTGAAAAAGGCTAAGAAGGAAAGCTATATCGCCAAACATTTTGTGGCGCTGAGCACCAATGAAAAGGAAGTTGTGAAATTCGGGATTGATAAAAACAATATGTTCGAATTCTGGGATTGGGTGGGCGGCCGTTACTCCCTCTGGAGTGCAATCGGCCTTTCCATTGCCCTGACGATCGGGTACAAAAATTTTGAACAATTGCTGAAAGGAGCGCATCATGCGGATACCCATTTCGCCAGCAGCCCCCTGGATCAGAACATCCCCGTCATCATGGCGCTGACCGGTCTCTGGTACACCAATTTCTTCGGGGCACAGACGGAAGCCATCTTACCCTATGATCAGTACCTGCATCGCTTTGCCGCTTATTTCCAGCAGGGAAATATGGAAAGCAATGGTAAGAGCATCGACCGGAACGGGGAACCGGTGGATTATGCGACAGGTCCCGTTATCTGGGGAGAACCGGGCACCAACGGTCAGCATGCGTTCTATCAGCTGATCCACCAGGGAACCCCGCTGATCCCCTGTGATTTTATTGCCCCGGCCCGGTCGCACAACCCGGTGGGTGACCACCATGTAAAACTGCTGAGCAATTTCTTCGCTCAAACCGAAGCGCTGATGAATGGAAAAACAGAAGCGGAAGCGGAGTCTGAACTGGAGAAACAGGGACTGAGCAAAGAGGAAATCACCCAACTCCTCCCCTTTAAGATATTCAGGGGGAACCGGCCCACGAATTCATTCCTGGTAAAAATGGTCACCCCGTTTACACTGGGAGAACTGATTGCCCTGTATGAGCACAAAATATTTGTACAGGGAATCCTCTGGAATATTTACAGTTTTGACCAATGGGGGGTGGAACTGGGAAAACAACTGGCAAACAAGATTTTACCGGAGTTACAGTCCCGTACCCCTGTTACCAACCATGATTCGTCCACAAACGGGCTGATCAACGCCTGGAAGAAAATGAGAAAATAAGCTGTAAATTGGCGTATAAACCTATGTTATGAAAAAAGTTTTCCTGCTGTTCGGCCTTGCCGGGGGATACGGACTGGCTGCCCAGCAAGCGGACCTGACAGACCTGGGCGAAAAAATCAGGCAACGGATTGCCAAAGAAACTGAAGTTAAATTTCAACTTGATTTTTGGAAGAATAGAGCCCTGACCGCCCCGGCTAACGGGTACGGATCTCCGCAAAATTTCAAAGGGAAGCCGGTTTTCACCCTGCCCAACCAGGACCAGGTCTGGGTTTTACCCACCGATCGCATGCCCTGCGTGGTGCCGGATATGACAGCATTCCAGGTCATGCCGGTTGCCGGTAAGCTATCCGGAACCGGAAACCCGGAACAAGCCGGCCGTATTCCCAATCCTGCACTCCCGGTCCAATAAACAGAACTGATATAGTTATTAAAAAAGAGCTTTCAACTGAAAGCTCTTTTTTAATGGGCCGTTTACCCCGGGTTTACCTGTCAAAAAAAGCCCCCGGGTGAACCGGGGGCTTATGATTGATTTTCGATTCGTTTACTTACTGAATCAGGACCAGTCCGGAAACAATATTACCGCTGTACTCATGAGCCACTTTCACCACATAGGTACCACGGGCCATACCTGTGAAGTCAAAATTCATGCTCTGGTAAGGTGCAGATCGGTAGTTCAGGTCAAATGTACGGCTGGTAATCAGCTGACCTTTCTGGTTGTAGATGGAAACCACCCGCCTTTCAGCGGCGTTACCTGAATAATACAACCTCACCTGGAAGGCACCCGGTGTCGGATTGGGATAAATCCAGAGTTTATCGGATGCTTCCGCACCGATCACAAGCTGGTTCGTGGTATTAACACAACCGTTAACATCGGTTACAGTTGCCTGGTAGGTACCCAGTGCATCCACACCCGCTGTTTGTGTATTGGTACTACCGCTGATCGGCGCACCGTTCAGCGTCCAGGCCCATCCGTTAGCTGCTGCTGCGGGTGAGCTGGTACCGGTGATCGTTGTGTTACGGCCTGGCACAAGGTTTACAACAGGAGAGGCAATGCTAACATTCGGTAACGCAAGAACAGTCAGTGTGCCGGTTGCAGCAGAGGTAACTGATCCGCAGGATCCTACGGAAGCCACCACCCTGTATTTATAACCGGTCATAGCCGATGTCACGCCACTGATGTTCAGTGTCGCACTGGTTGCACCGCTGATATTACTCCAGTTAGTACCGCCATCAGTACTGCGCTGCCACTGGTAAGTTACCGGGCTGCCGCCTGTTACACTGGCGCTGAATGTAGTGTTACCACCAAGACAAACTGAGCGGGTGGCCGGGCTAACGGTGAGACCCGCAACCGGTGTGTTAACCGTTACAGGTACTGTAGTCGTAGCCGATGTACAGGGGTTTGTAGTAGTGAAATACACGGAATAATTTGTGGTTGCCGCCGGCTTCACATATACGGTAGTGGCCGGGGTACCGGTGTAGGCAGTGGTTGCCCCTGCATCCGTAAAGATCGTTCCGGCAGGGCCATCCCATATACCCTGGGCAAAGTTCGGAGCCACATAGGTAATGGACAGTGACCAGTCTGTCAGCGTACCCGCATCTAAATTATACCAGTCAGACAGACCCAGGCTCCAGGTACCATTCATGGTAGTTTGCAGTTGCGGCCAGGTGATGCCGGATACAGTCTGGTAACCGGTGCCGGTTCCACCAGGACCGTTGGCAGGTCCGTAGCCCAGCAGGCGGTCGGCCCTGAATGTACCGGTGCGCGGTGCAGCAAAGCCGCTCAGCGCTACCGTGCCATTGGAACTGATAACAGTATTGGTGAAATTATCTGTGCCGTTACTGCCGGTACCTCCATCCAGTTCCCCGATCAGGTTCATATTCGCCGCATTGGGGGCCAGCAGGTTGATTTCAAGATCTCCCACCCAGGTATGATTAATATTCACTTTCACACTCATGTCGGTAATCACAGAACCAGC
>JACRJO010000001.1 GCA_016219985.1 Sphingobacteriales bacterium
AAGAACATTTGTATTAAAAAACTCGCTTTCTGGCCAGGTCTCCCGAAGAGGATAAATTATAGCCGGGAAGACGGGGAGAACGGGAAGCTGATTGAATATTTCGTGTGCTTTCCTGCCTACTCGCCTCGCGGCGAAGCGGGCCGGACAGGCAGGCGTGGCCTTTCGTGACCAATAATCAGTGTATATCCCTGCCTTTGCCGGCAGGCAGGCGCGGCCCAAAATCAGAAATAATTCACAAACCCAAAGTGAATCTTGGATTGCCGCAGGTTCAGTTCCGAATCATTTCTTTTACCCACCGCCCAGGCCAGGTTAAAGATCCCGGCCTTTGTTTCAAACGCCAACCCGAGCCCGGTGCCGAAATACGTATAACTGACCCCTGCATTGAACCCATTATTGCGTCCCCAGCCACCATCCGCCAGCAGGTAGAAATAGGAATTGGGACCCACCAGGTAGCGGTATTCAGCCGTGGCGATAGCAAACCGGGACAGGTACTGGCTCTCTTCATCAAATCCGCGCAATAGTTTATACCCTCCCAATTGGAACAGTTCATTTTTAAAAATGGTGCCGCTCTCAAACAAGCCGGCATTGAGCATCGTTTTTACCGTGCTCCGTTTATTGCGCAGGGGAAAATATCTGGCCGCCATTACCCGGACCCTGAACTGGTAGGTGTTCAGCTTTACCGTATCATACAGCCTGGCGAAGTCAAAATCCGGGTCGGCCGGGTCTTTCAGGTTGAGTATACTGTTGTTCTTCCTGAGTTTCTTGGTGCCTGCTGATGCGATAATGTGAAATTCATTCCCTTTCCGGGGGTTCCGCCGGTAATCGGTGCTGTTCAGTTCATAATCCAGTCCTACATTGAAAGAACCCAGGTCCCCCACATCCGGCAGCCTCCGGTTATTCACCACGAAGGCGGAATCGATCCCTCCCCCGCTTACCAGGGTCTGGAACCGTTGTATAAATAATTTACCCGACTGGTTTTTACTGAGCACATACTGGGCGCCGAGCTGCAGATTCACATTCACATAACTGCTGTCTTTCCGGAACATATCAAAGGAAAAATCAAGCCCCGTGGCCGAATGAAAAAGATAGGGGTGCTGGTACAGGATATTCAACCGGGGTGATTTCACCTGCAACTGTTGCCAGTTCAGCCCGATGGTTTCTCCCGCGCCCAGCGCATTGCGCAACAGGATATTCGCTTCACCCGTCAGCAGCAGTTTTTTGGAGGAGAGCTGATCATTATTGGGCAGGAACCCGATCAGCGCATTGACCTGGCTGCTTTTCTTTTGCTTCAGGTAGAGGTTCAGCACGGAACCGGTGCCCAGCATCGTAATGTCAAAGGGTCTTTCTTCTTCCACATAGGTCAGTTCCCTTATTTTCTGGTTGACCCGCAGCAGTTTTTCCCTATTATAACGGGTCCCGTTCGGCAGGTCCAGGTAACGCTGCAGGTAGGTGCCGGAAATCCTGGCATTGCCATAGACACGAATGCTGTCGATCTTATAAAGGGGCCCCCTGTCAACCTTTAATAACCCGGAAACCCGGTCCTCTTCCATTTGCAGGCTGTCGAGATAGATCCGGGCAAAGGGATAGCCGTTATTTTCAAGATAAGTAAGGAATTTTTCCTGCCAGCTTTGTACCTGCGCAAAATCCATCGGCTTCCCGGCAAAAGTTTTTTCCCGCCAGCCCACGGCATCCAGCAGGGAAGGTTCTACCGTATGGGCATCCAGGCGGGCCCATTGATATTTTTCGCCTGCAAAAAGAACCAGGTAGGCGGATAAGGTATCAAAGCGGAGTGTATCAACCGAGGCGGTAACATATCCCTTTGCCTGCATCAGGGCCGGTAATTTGCTGATATACCCGATACAGGCGGTGCGGGAGGAAAAACCGGCCGGTATCCCGATCTCGGTTACCAGGGCCGTGCTGTCTTTATCGGCCACCCGGATGCGCAGGTTATAGGGTTCCTGGGCCGATGTATAAATACTCAGCAACAAGAAAAGCAGTACCGATATTTGCAGTCTGAATTTTCGCATGCGGCTTTTCAGCGGAACCCGTAACCTGGACGGGAAAGGCTAAATTATTCATTAAATAACAAAAACGTGGCGGGCATCTACATTCATATCCCTTTTTGCAAGCAGGCCTGTCATTACTGCAATTTCCATTTCACCACTTCCCTGCGCTATAAGAACGAACTGCTGGCCGCTTTATTGAAAGAACTGGTCCTGCAAAAAGTTTACCCGGGCATCAACCCGGTCCGCTCTGTTTATTTCGGCGGCGGTACTCCCAGCCTGCTGGACCTGGCCGATATAAATCAACTTCTCAGCAGGGTAAACGCGGTTTTCCAGGTAAGCCCGGATGCCGAGATCACCCTCGAAGCCAACCCGGACGATATTACCGGGGAGAAATTAGCGGGATGGAAATCAGCGGGCATCAACCGCCTGAGTATCGGCATCCAGAGTTTTTTCCAGGAAGACCTCGAATGGATGAACCGGGCCCATACAGCCGGGCAGGCGACGGAGAACCTGGAACTGGCCCTCCGGTATTTCAGGAATATCACGATTGACCTGATCTACGGGACACCCGGGCTGACCCATGAAAAATGGGAACAGAATGTAAAAAAAGCCATCGCCCTGGGAATTCCTCATCTCTCCTGTTATGCGCTGACCGTGGAATCGAAAACACCCTTAGACAAACTGATCCGGAAAGAACAATACGAACCCATCAATCCTGATCAGCAATCGGAACAATTCTTATTGCTGATGAAATGGATGGAAGAAGCCGGGTATGAGCATTATGAGATCTCCAATTTTGCCCTGCCCGGCTGGCGCAGCCGGCACAATTCATCCTACTGGCAAAGCCAGCCCTATCTCGGGATCGGTCCGGCTGCTCATTCCTATTCCGGAAAAGAAAGGCAATGGAATATTGCCAATAACAACAGCTATATCCATTCCATTAACCAGGGGATTATTCCTTTTGAAAAAGAAATACTGACGGAAACCCAGCAACTGAATGAATATATCATGACCTCCCTGCGGACCCTGGAGGGGCTGGACACCGGAAAAGTAAATGAAGAGCGCCGCTTTTTACTGGAAGCCAGTGCTAAAAAGTATGTGGATGCCGGATTACTTCAACGGGCCGGGGAACGGCTGCTGCTGACCAATGAAGGGAAATTACTGGCTGACGGGATTGCAGCCGCGCTTTTCTTTTAGCCATTACTGATCCACCGCACCATAATATTCAGCAGGCAGCCCAGGGCCACGAGGGAAGTAAGAATAAAGTTGAACCACTGCATGGGATGGGGCTTTGCACTGCCTTCCTTTTTGCTCTCGCGCCATTTATTAAAATCAAGCACATTCAGTACGAGCAGTACAATGGCCGCAATGAAGAACAGTACCTGGAAGAAATTGATCATCGGTTGTGTTTATCGGTCCTGAAGATAAAAATTTTACTTCAGAAACCGGGAACGGTCCGGGCGTTTTCTCCAGTATTGCAGCAACTGGTATCCCCCGAGTGTAAGGATCATAATTCCCAGGCCGGCTGGTACAAATCCATGGTAAACAAAAGGCATAGGGTCTGTTTCCTGATCAGACCAGCACCTGTTCGATGCGTTTAAAACCATCGGGCGCTTTAACATTTTCCCAGAGAATTGTATAAATGGTTTCCGCGATGGGGATCGGGGCATTGACCGTCAGGTTGATTTGGTTAATACAGCGGGCCGCATTGTACCCTTCCGCCACCATATTCATTTCCAGTTCGGCGGATTTCACGGAATAACCGCGCCCGATCATATTCCCGAAGCGGCGGTTCCGGCTGTGCAGGGAATAGCAGGTTACCAGCAGGTCGCCCAGGTACACAGAAGCCGCGTAGTTGGGTGTTTTACGGTGGGTCAGCGGGTCCTCTCCCTCATGTTCCCCCACCGTAATATGTTCGGCCCCGAACTGCCTTAAAAAAGCGGCCATTTCATCCGCGGCATTGGCGATATAGACGCTGAGAAAATTATCTCCATAATCCAGCCCGTGCGCAATACCCGCACCCAGGGCGTAGATATTTTTAAGTACGGCCGCGTATTGAACCCCGAGAATATCGTGGTTGACGACCGTATTGATATAATCATTGGCGAAATGGTCGGCAATAACGGAAACCGTTTTCAGATCAATCCCGGAAAAAGTGAGGTAGGACAGTTTTTCCGCGGCCACTTCTTCCGCATGGCAGGGGCCCAGCACCGCGAAATAATCTTCCAGTCCCAGGCCGAATTCCTGCTGGAGATGCTCATTGAGCAGACTGTTTTTATCGGGCAACAATCCTTTTATGGCAGAGACCACTTTCTTTCCCTTCCAGTCATCCGCAGTAAGCCCGGTCAGGCTGGACGCGGCATAAGCGGAGGGCACAGCAATGACCAGCACATCGGAATGACGAATCACTTCCCTCACATCCGCCGAGAGGGTCAGCAGGGAAACATCAAATTTGGCCGAATTCAGGTAATGGGGATTATGCTGTTTACTTTTTATAAAAGCGATCGTGTCTTTATTCCGGATCCACCAGTTCACCGGTTGTTTTTTATCCGTCAGGATCTTGACCAGGGCCGTTGCCCAGCTCCCGCTACCGATAACTCCGAACCGCATACTCAATTATATTTTAGTTACAACGCTAATAACAATTAAAGGTAAGGCCAAATCCTGTTCGGCAGAACGGCGATCCTGAACGTGGCGAAATCCCGTTATCATGCCGCTTGCTTGTTTCATAATTTTCCAGGGCAATCCACAAAACCGGATGCAGCAACTGTACCGGCGCCCCGGGCAAGCGTATAAAAGCCTGTATGGCTCCTTATCGCCACTTCACATAAAGCTACTTCCCTAATAGTGCGCTGAGTTGCTGTAAAAGGGGTGTCCTTTTTACAGCCTCATAGAACTGCCGGCTGGGCTGGTATTCTTTCATATGCCGGATCACCACGGTCATGTACAGGGGGGTTGCAGACCCGGATGAATTCGTAAAGTAATCCGGGTTCAGCGATTTTATAATATAAGATCTGCCCGGGTCGGCAAATTTTTTACCTTCCGCGAACCCGTTAAACTCAGTGATATAATTCAGTACCTGTGCGGGTTCGGCAAGATAGGCCGGGCCCTTTTTAATATAATGATCGATTGAGTCGACCAGCTTTTCATAATATCCCCTGAGGTTCTTTTCGACCTGGTCACGTTTCTGTGTTGTGGCCACCCGCATTTCTGACAGGTATTCACCACGGGTCATGAATATAAACGGGAATTTGTCCTTTGCCGTCAGCAGCCAGGCTTCCTGGGTATTGGTGTCATAACTGCTTCCTGAATTGAAATAGTAATACCCTTCCGGGTCAGGAGCCACGGCCCGCACTAACATATACTCCTTTTTATTTATAATAATGCGAGAACCGATATCGCCGAGACCATTGATACTTATAAAAACGGAGGCTGTATACCCGTTTCCCCGTTTCTCCGTATTGTTTATACACAGGTATGGATAAAACATCATATACGCGTTATACGGCGACACCGGTTGCTTCGCCGGGGCAATACCGCTATAGTAACCATGCCAGAGCCCCTCGCCTCCTTTAAGCTTCGGGTACAGGTTTTGTACAATCTGCGCCGATTGCTGAACAACCGCGCGGGCTTTTATAATACCCTTACCCAGGTTTCCGGGCAGGGCGTCAGTTCCTTTTTTCCAGCCATACTCTTTGGACTCCAATAGCCCTTTATCACACTGGGCACAGGTAATTAAACCCGCAAAAAGAAACCCTGTTAAAAAAATAACTCTCATATTGCCTGGTTTAATCTTTTTGAATGACGAGGGTAACTTCATAGGGTTTGCCCTCGGCCGTCTTTGATAACATGCCAATATGGTGCGTCCAGCCACCATACTGGAACTGGTCATAGATACGGAGTTGAGATACCACTGTTTTTTTAGTGCCTGCATTGGTGAGGGTGAGTATATTTCCCTTCAGGGTATAGGTTCCGTCTCCCACAAAGCTGGTTGTTTTTTCAAGCAGCTGGTAGGCCGAAACCTCGCGGGTGGTGCTGAAGGCTGCCCCGCTGGCGTAATGGCCATTCGCCGCAAATGTGTAGGTAAGTATTCCGCTGTAACTGCCGGTGAACCATTTGCCGGGCAATGATTGCTGCAGAGGATTCACGCCGGTTCCTTTATAATTTTTAAAGGAAAGACTATGGAAAAACAACTGCCAGTCCGCATTTGTTGTTTCCCAGAGTAAACTTCCGGAGTTGGCAAAACTTCCTGCAATAATGGCCACCTCGTTACCCAGTTGTACCAGCATAACAAACCCATAAACCTGTATGCTATTCCCGTTGACCATCTTCCGGATCCCCATTTCCTCTTTCCTATAATTCCATCCCTGGGGAGAAACCCCTTTTGTGATTATATGGTGATCGGGATTATAGGGATCCTTTTCAAACCCGTCAAATACCTGCCAGAAGATGGACGGCATATCCGTTTCCAGGTTTCCACTGCCGGCTGCCATGGGCAACAGGGAGAGGGTGGATTGCTTATCGGGTCCGCTGAGCGTGATTTCGCTGGCGCTTTTTGCGGTAGCCCACCCGGGAGGAGCCGTGAATATATAATCGCTGAGCGATCCTGGTGTAACTATAGCAACGGTATTTGACGCGGGAGCCGGTGCGGTTTTCGGGACCGCCGGTTTTTTTAAATCAATACTGCTGAAAAAATGATCCAGTGTTTGCTGTGATGCCGGGTCATTGGTAATGACCAATATGCTCATCGCTTTATTATACCCGCTGAATGTGGTAAGCACGGCAACCCCGTTTGTTCCCTGTATACTGAATGCAGCTGTACCTGTATTGGTACTCCAGCCGTTCACAGGATCCCCTTTTTCAGCAGCCGGTGTTTCTGTAACGGATAAACGATCCGCCACCAATCCTTTCCAGGCTGCCTGGAAATCAGCCAGCGCTTCGCCGGTTCCACCGATACTTTTATACACTGTTATGATGCAGAAAGTATGGCTCTTGTTCTCCGGTGCATTGAGTATCACCAGGTCAGTTTTCTGCTCCTTTTTCCAGCCCCCGGGAATTTTGAAGCTGGCAATGTCAAAAACTGTTTTTTGTGCAAACCCGGTAATGGTAGCAGCTAACAGGAGCAGCAGGAAGATCTTTTTCATGATTGCTCTATTTATTCTTTACTGTTTGCAGAATTGATCCGCTTTTGCAGCAGGGATCATCCCTGCCTGGGGGTTGTGCTGCAGCTATAGCGCCGTGACTGTTCCTTTCCAGCTATCGTCAAAGCAGCCATGTAAACATAGTATGAAAAATATTAATCTTTTCCCTGAAAAAGGGGATTTTTTTCCGGGCTGACGAAAATCAGGAACAGTGAAATAGCGGTTGGAAAACTGCCTGCCCGGGGGAAAGCAGCGAGAGGGCGTGATTTATGGAGAGCTGATTTAACAGGAAGTCTTTGGAAAATAGTGTACTTACCAGGCTGAATAGTCGCTTATTTAAACCACAGGGGTATGAACAGTAAAGGGGCAGTATCGCAAGGATACAGCCCCTTCGTGCTATTCGCACAGCCATTATTATTTTTCAAATAATTTATCCTTGGGCACGACCGTAACCTTCATGCCATCCTTCAGGTCCTTGCTAACGGCGGCATAGGGAGCCGTGATCACTTCCGCTCCTTCTTTTAAGCCCGTCAGGATCTCTATATAATTAATATCCTGTATGCCGGTTTTCACTACTATTTTCTTTACCGTACCATCGGCCTGGAGGATAAAGGCCACTTCCTCGAGTTCATCACTGGCCACCACGGGTCCGTTCTGATTCTGGTTCTGATTTTCATTCTCCTCCTTGTTGCTTTCCTTTTCCTTCTTTTTATCGGCCATACTCTGGTCACTTCCTTTTACCCTGGCATTCACCGCAGCGATGGGTACGGCCAGCACATTTTCCACCCGCCGGGTCTTGATATCGGCGCTGGCGTTCATACCGGGGCGGAAAGGGAAGGTCCGGTTGCCAAGGTCTTTATACGATTCCTTATCGAGGCGGATCCGCACCTCGTAGTTCGTTACATCGTTGGTAGAAGCCAGGGAACTGCTCTTGGTACTGCTGGCGATCTTGGTCACGACCCCTTTAAATTTACGATTGTTATACGCATCCACTTCCACATCCGCTGAATCCCCGATATTGATTTTCACAATATCATTTTCCCCCACATCCACCCTGACTTCGAGCACGGCCATATCAGCAACGGTCATCATTTCTGTACCCACATTGAAGCTGTTCCCCGCCACTCTTTCTCCTTTCTTTATTTTGAGGGAGGAGATCACCCCGTCCATCGGCGCCACCAGGGTGGTCCGGCTCAGGTCTTTATTGGCCCTGCTGAGTCCTACCTGGGTGCTTTGCACGCCGGCTTTAAGGCTTTTAATATTTTGCTGGGCCGCGTTGTAATTGGCCTGGGCCGATTTGAGCGTGGTTTCAAACTGTTCAAACTCCGCCTTCGAGATCACTTTATCATCGTAGAGTTTTTTGTTCCGGTTATAGGTCTGCTCGGCCAGTTCCATATTTGCCCGAAGGGACTCCAGCGCGGCCTGGCTGTTGTCCACGGTCGCCGCAGACTGGTTGACCCGGGAGGCCGCTTCATCCCGCTGCAGGGCATAAATATCCGCAAAGATGCGGGCCAGCACCTGGCCTTTCCGCACACTGTCCCCTTCTTCCACATTCAGTTCGGTGATCTCGCCGGATATATCCGGGCTGATCTTCACTTCCACTTCGGGGTAAACTTTGCCGCTGGCATTCACGGTTTCAATAATGGTTCGTTTCGCCGCTTTTTCAGTAGCCACTTTGATGGCCTTGTCCTTCCCGCCCACTATTTTGCCAATAATAAAGATCACGGCCACCGCACCCAGCACGATCAGTATCCATTTCAGTTTCTTGTTCATCTTCTGGTTTTTTAAAGTTTTAAGCCCTGGCCTTTGTAAAACTCAAGGAGTTTCATTTTGAAAACATAATCGTATTGCGAATACAGGGCCTGTATTTTCGCTTTTTGCAGGTTCGTCTGGCTGCTGACCAGCTCAAAGGCGGATAATAAATTCTGGTCGTATCTTTTGCTGGTAAAGGAATAGGCTTTCTCCGCGGTCTGCATGGCTTTTACATCAGCATTGTATTTCTGTAAGGCCGCGGTGGCATCATTATAGGCTTTATAGATATCCTGCTTCAGCTGCATATCGCCCTGTTCTTTCAGTAATTCCTGCTGCTGCAGGGTTACTTTGGAACGTTCCCAGGCGGTGCGGGCGGTCTTCCCGTTAAAAACAGGTACACTTATTCCCACCCCCACGCTCTGTCCAAAGTTGGTATTAAACTGTTTGGGGATACTGGCGGGTTTGTAATAACGCACTACGGTGGATCCATCAATATAATTGGGCACTTCCACCGGGTAATACGTTCCGTTCACGTCCGCCCTTGCCCCGGTGCTGGTATACCCCGCCAGTAACTGGTTATAAATAGCCCGCTTAAAATAAATAGCACTCGTGCTCAGATTGCCAAAAGCCGTGATGCTGGGATAGAGTTCCGCTTTGGCCACTTCCGTATTTTTTTTAGCCGACAGGATCCGAAGTTCATTGATCTTTTGCTGCGGCATGAATTTGATGGCAGAGGCATATACTTCTTCCGGCTGCAGGGAAGCGATCGGGTCAACCGGGATCAGGTTTACGGGAGGAGTGGCAATATCGAAATCAAGCCCCGCGTCCAGGTTGAGCAGGGATTTCAGTTGCAGCAGGAACTGGATCGCCGCCGCCCGGGCTGTCACCAGTGAAGAACTATCGCGGGCCAGCTGGGCTTCCAGTTCAGCCGCATTGAGCTCCGGCAATGCGCCAGCGTCCACTTTTTTGCGGGTATTCTCCAGTTGGGCCCTCGATAAATTCACCTGGGCCTCCGACAGGTTGGCCTGTTCACGGGCAAGCAGGATCTGCAAATAAGCAACCGCTACATTTAAGGAGATATCGTTCTGGATCTTTTTGGTTTGTTCCTTATCCGCTTCCCAACTCAGCCGGCTGGCTTCAATTGTATTCTTCCGGGAAAACCAGTTAAAAACGGTAATGCCCGCCTGCAACTGCATGCCGATGTTCAGGAAATTATTGTCTTCGAGTACACCGGTGGTGGGGTTTTCGGAACGGCCCAGCCGGTAACCCACGCTTCCGCTGTAATTGAAACTGGGCAACTGCGCGGCCTTGCTTTGATTGTAGACAAGTGCGGAAAACCGCGATTGCAGGTCCGTTTGCCTTACTGAAATATTGTTTTTAACAGCATGGTCCACGCATTGGCGAAGATCCCATTTATCCTGGCCGGATGAAGCAGTAAAAACCAATAATGCAACAGCCAGCTTGATGCTCCTTTTCATAGGCTGCAAAAATAGATGAAAAGCCCCTCAGCAGGGATGATTTTTGACAAACGGCAGTTAAAGTCCGGCGAGAGCCTGTTCCAGGTCCGCTACCAGGTAACCGGCCTCTTCCAGCCCTGCATACATCCGCACATAGCGGTGTTCCCGGTTGTCCGGGTCAAAGTCCCCGGGCGGTATCCCGGCACATTTGGGAATAACCAGGCTTTCGTGACCGCCCCAGCTGACGGCCATCATGATATGTTTTAATGATTCGCAGAACTGCACGATCTTCTCCCTTTCCCGGGTCTTCAGCACAAAGGTGAAGAGGCCGCAGGCGCCCTTCATTTGCTGCCGGGCCAGTTCATATTGGGGGAAACTGTCATCCAGCGGGAAGAGGATGCTTTCCACTTTGGGGTGGTTCCGCAGGTAGCGTACCAGTTCCGCCGTGGTCTTTGTGATCCGCCCGATACGGGCCGGCAGGGTGCGGAGTCCCCGGATCAGCAACCATGCATTGAAGGGCTGAATCCCGCTGCCGATATTGAGGTATTCGCTGTCAAAAATCTTTTTCATCATGGTATGGGATCCGCAAAGCACCCCGCCCAGGGTATCACTGTGACCACCGATATACTTGGTGGCGGTCTGCATCACCATATCAATACCCATTTCGATGGGTTTTTGATAGAGTGGGGTGCAATAACTGTTATCAATAAGCGTCGTGATCCCCTTCGCCTTTGCCAGATCAGCCACTTCCCGGATGGGCTGGATGGCAAAATCCCAGCTGTTGGGGGATTCGAGATAATAGAAGGTGGTATTTGGCCGGGTTGCGTTTTTCCAGTTACCGGTATGGCTTCCGTCAATATAGGTGACCGTTACCCCGAAGCGGGGCAGGATCACGTCAAACATCCGCTGCACCCAGGTGTAGGGCGCCCGTACCGATACAATATGATCACCCGATTTGATATTTGCGAAAATGCCGGCAAATATGGCCGCCGCGCCGTTATTAAAAACCAGGCAGTCTTCCGCCCCGTCCAGCGCCGCGAGTTTTTTTCGGAGAATATCCACCGTAGGATTGAGTCCCCGGCTGTAGAGGTAGCCTCCCATTTCATCTTCAAAGGCCTTGCCCAGGTCCGCGACTTTCTTAAACGCGAAATTGCTGGTCTGGATAATCGGGGGCGCCACCGCGTTAAAGTATTGTTCGCGGTCTTCTCCCAGTTCGTTGATTATTTGGGAAATGTCCATCAGGCAGGTTTCTTATGATAAAAAATAAAATAGATCCCCAGGAATAAAGCCAGCAGGCCCGTACCGATCAGCGCGGCATTCACATCCTTGATCACCACCCCCACGGCAATCATAAAATAACTAAAAACAAAAAATCCGGCCAGCAGCGGTGTGAAGCGGTTCCAGGTACCCGTGATTCCTTCCTCGTTTTGTTTACGCTTCCGTAAAATAAACAGGGTGGCGGCGGAAGTACTCATCCCGATACTGTCGAGGAACATGGTAAAGTTGAGGATATTGTCCACCCCTTTCCCAAAAAAAGTAACAACGATTGTGATCAGGGAGAAGGTAAGCAAGCCGGGTACCAGGGATTCTGTTTTCGGGTGGCGGTAGGAAAATATCTTCGGGAGCACCCGATCCTGGCTCATGGCATACATCACGCGGGGATTGCTCATCAGGAGGATATTGACATAGGCCAGCACTGATAAAAACATCAGGGCATCAAATACTTTTCCCCCGGCCTTGCCAAACCAGGCTTCACAGAGGAGCGCCCCGATCGCGGAGGCATTTTTCATTTTATCATACCCGATCACCTGTACATAGGCCACATTGATGAGGAGGTAGAGCAGGATAACAATGATAATACCGATGAATATGCCCTTAGGTATAATGGGGGTTTCCTTTACTTCTCCCCCGAAATTGATGGTTTGCTGGTACCCCCCGTAGGCAAAACAGACCGGTATCAGGGATATCACAAAAAGTGAAACCGCGTTCTTGTCATTCAGTGTAAATAAAGGGGATCCCTCTTCGTATCCGTGGGGTTCAATGACCACTCCTTTGAATAAGGCCGATATCAGCAGCACCATCAATCCCACTTTGATTATGATCAGCACGTTCTGGGTACGGCTGCTGGTCCGCAGCCCGAACAGGTTCACCACGAAGAACAGGCCCACCGCAGTAATCGCAACAACGGAATTAAAAAAAATGCCGCTGGGTTTACCGTACAGCAAGTCGCTCACATAGTCCGCCCCGATCAGGGCCACCACGGCCAGTGAGGAAGCATTACTGATCAGGATAATCGCATTGACGGAAAAACCAACGGAGGGGTGGTAACATTCAGCAAATACTTTATAATAGCCGCCCATGGCCGGTAAGCGCTGGCCGATCTCCGCATAGGTCAATGCACCGCAAAGCGCAATCAGCCCCCCGGCAATCCAGAGCAGGAAGAAAATGGAGCTCGTGCCCGAGGTAGCCGCCACTGAGGCCGGGTTCCTGAAAATACCCATGCCGATGACAAGGCTCACCACGATCAGGCTTAAGTCAAAGAGGCTTAGTTTGTTCTTCGCAGTCATAGTTGGAAAGATACAACTAAAATTTATCCGGGCTGACAAGGGTTCCATGCAGAAGACATCCTGCAACTGTTTGTTTGACACCCTCCTTTCCCGCAGATATATTGGTAACTAATAAAGGTACCCGGATAAACAAGCTCCTTCATCCCGTTACCGGTTCTGCCCGGATATTTATACGGATAGCAGCACCCGTTCGAGAAAAGAATGAGGGCCCTGTGGAAACAGGACCCGGTTATTTATTGAACTGCCCGACAAATTCACGCTGTATTATACTGCCTTTGTCGTAGTCCTCTGACCCGGTGGTTTATCAAAAGTTAAACCGCCTTCGGGAAAAATTTATTATTCCCTCCGCCATTTTAATAACGGATCACCGGGCATTTAAGCCGGTCGGTCTTCCCGGTACGGTACAGGATCCCGACTGAATATTGCAGGTAATGATCATTCCTCCGGGGATTGGCCGATTGGCTGAAGCCGTCGATATAATCCGTATATGCCAACCGGTAAGAAGTTTCTGCATTTGCACCAAGGCGGGCGTTGAAAAAATAATTGACTCCCGCACCAATGGGTACTACCGGTATCACCCGGGGCAGGGAATGAGCCGTATCAGCAGCCAGGCCGGGGAATAGTTCCGGTGACTCAACTCCGAAATAGGCGGGATTGAACTGGCTCCAGTCCCGCCGGATATGCAGGAATGCAAAACCCGCTCCGGCAAAGACGTAAGGAGAAAATCCCTGATCCGCGTAGTTTCTTCCAAGCGGATTCCAGACCAGTTGTCCCGTGAGTTCCGTTAATGGTGAAGTGAAATTAAAATTACGCTGTTGCCGGAATTCGGGCTGAGCATAGCGGGCATCGTCCCCCTTCAGCCGGCCCCGGGTAAGATTTCCCCGCACGGCGAGGGAGGGACTGAGGAGGCGGCTGGCATGAAGCCCGATAGAAAGTTTTTGAGTTTTAAACGCACCCAACCGTTCCGGGGTAAGATCACCCTGGTACACGGTAAAACCCAGGTTCAGGCCAAATACATACTTCGGATGATTCGATTGTGCGGAAAGAACGGCTGACAGGAAAGAGGCCAGGGCAGTGAGAATAGTAGTTACATGCTTCATCGGACATTTTTAGATGTTTATAAAATCTCCGGGCAGAAGCGACAGGGCTGTCCCGCTACAGCGGGCATGGTCTTTAATACAGCGGTGGTACCTCCCCAAACGCAGAAAAGGCGGGTACATTATGCAGTCAACTGTTAAAGAAATGCTGCAAAATAAAAAGACAAAAAAATGACGGGGCCGGGTTAAACTTTTAACGTCAGTCAAAGCGGCCAACAACCGGGAATGGTATTGTGAATAACTCTTCCGTATAGTAATTTCCGGCGCATTACATTTGCACCGATTTGGTTCCCGGGTTAAAACCGGGATGAAAAGGGAAATCCGGTGCGAGTCCGGTGCTATCCCCGTAGCTGTAAAGGAAAGTGAATGGAAATAGAAAATGGAGAATAGGGACACCACTCCGTTATTCTGAACATTCCTTAGCTGTTGCAAATCCACTATCCGCGGAAGCGGATGGGAAGGTGCAGCGAATCCTGAGCCAGAAGACCTGCCAGATCACTTCATTATTTTTCAGCTTTCGGGTGAAAGGCTTGGAGATTTAAGAGTGTAAGGGCATTCTTTTATTTTCACTTTATTATCTCGGAAGCAGTCACACAAAAATTCATTGAGAAATGAAAAGACATTTTTTTGTGCTGGCTGCTGTCATGATCAGCAACCAGTTACTGGCCCAGCAGGATACCACCCTGCTGAATGAAGCCGTGGTTACAGCCAACCGGTATCCTTCCAGGACCTCATTGACCGGCAAAGTGGTCAGCATCATTACCCGCGAAGAACTGGAAAGAAGCGGGGGCAAAGATCTTTCGCAGGTATTGGCAGAACAGGCCGGCATCAGCATTGCGGGGGCCAACAGCAATACCGGCAAGGACAAGAGTATTTACCTGCGGGGGGGCTATGTTTCACACACCCTGGTTACCATTGACGGCATACCGGTATATGATCCCTCGGGTATCGGGGGCAATTTCGACATCCGCAATCTCTCCCTGTCGCAAATCGAAAGGATCGAGATCCTGAAAGGCAGTCAATCCACGCTCTACGGCAGTGATGCCATCAACGGGGTGATCAATATCATTACCCGGAAGACCCAGGGTCAAAAGACCAGCGGCAATACCGGGATCAGTTATGGCAGTTTTGGCACCTGGCGGGCCCATGCCGGGATATACGGACGGGCTGCCGGGCTGGAATACAACAGCAATTATACCTTCACAGACAGCAAAGGAATGAATGAAGCCGTGAACAAGGGCAGTTACCCGGTTACGGATAAAGATCATTACCGGCAGCATAATTTCCAGGCCGGGCTGGGCTTTACCCCGGTAAAGGGGCTGAGTATTAAACCCTTTATCCGCTACAGTGATATCGACGGGGCCATTGACCAGGGCGCTTTTACAGACGAACTGGATTATACCTATCGTCAAAAGAGCTGGCAGGCGGGGCTGCGTAATGAATTAAAATGGAAACAACATTCCCTTACCCTTTTATATAATTATAATGGAGTGGACCGCCGCTATACGGATGATTCGGTTAAAAGCCGGAACGGTTTTGACAGCTGGTCAGCCGGCCATTACAAGGGCAATGAACATTTTGCCGACTTATTCTGGGTCCTAAAAAAAAATAAGCAGCTGACCCTTTCCGGGGGTCTTGATTTCCGGGCTTCTGTTACAGACCAGTCATTTCAATCCATCAGTTTTTTCGGGCCCTACAGCAGCCGGTACAGCAAGGACAGCCTCCGGCAGCAGCAGGGAGCTGTTTATGCCGCTGTGAACTGGAACGCGCCTTCCGGTTTTAATCTCGAAGCCGGCAGCCGGCTGAACCTGCATTCGGAATATGGCCCCTTCCCGGTATTCTCCCTGAATCCCTCCTGGCTGCTCCATAAGAAAATAAAGATATATGCGAATTTTTCCTCTGCCTACCGCACGCCATCGCTGTACCAGTTATACTCCGAATACGGCAACAGCGAACTGAAACCGGAAGCCGGGGTGACAACCGAGGGGGGGCTTCAGTATTATGCTCCCGGTCATCACTGGACGGCCCGTGTAACCGGTTTCAACCGCCGGGTGAAGGATATTATTTTTTTCTACTACAACAGCAGTACATTCCAGTCACAGTATATCAACCAGGACCGGCAGCATGACTACGGGGTGGAATTCGAAAGCAGCTGGAGGATCGGTCAAGACATTGACGTGAGTGCTTTTTATACCTGGGTGGACGGGCGTATCCACACAAAGAACGGGGGGAAGGACACTTCCTATTTCAATCTTCTTCGCCGTCCCCGTTCTTCCGCCGGCATCCGGGGAAGCGCCCGGGTCGGGAAGCATTTGTTGATGAACAGCAGCCTGCAGTGGAATGGCAAGCGGAAGGATGCTTATTTTGATAACAGCAGTTTCAGTACGGTATATACTACCCTGAAAAGTTATGTGCTGTGGAATCTTTATGCGGAATATGGGCTGGGCCATGACCGTTTTAAACTGTTCGCGGATCTCCGGAATATCACCGATAGTCACTACACCGAAATATCAGGCTTCAATACGGCCGGATTCAATGCGGCAGCGGGGTTCCGTTATCATTTCTGATGACACAGATTCAATGCAAACACGAGTATAAAACCTGTCCCCGTTGCGGGGCAGGTTTTGAATGTAAGACCGGCAATATCCTGCAATGCCAGTGTTACGGTATTGTGTTGCCTGAAGGCATACAGCAAAAAATGGAAACCCGGTACCGGGATTGTTTGTGCCGGCACTGCCTGGAGGAGCTGGGCCGGGGCGCCCCGTTAAATATACCGGCTGAATAGGGTGCAATACATATTTTTGCAAAAACCAACCTCATGCAATTTAACTTCCAGGAGTTCCTGACCCTGACTTTTACGCTGTTCGCGGTGATTGATATTGTTGGTTCCATCCCGATGCTGATCTCCATAAAACAAAAAATGGGCGGGATCAATGCCTGGAAAGTGACCCTGATTTCCGGGGCCCTGATGGTCCTTTTCTTTTTTATCGGGAAGCCCTTTCTCAATATCCTGGGGGTCGATATCCGGTCATTTGCCGTGGCGGGTTCGATCGTCATCTTTATCCTGGGGCTGGAGATGATCCTGGGAATTGAATTCTTTAAACCCGAGCAGGGCGCCCCGACCGGAACGGTGGTACCCATTGCCTTTCCCCTGATCGCCGGGAGCGGTACTTTGACCACGATTATGTCGCTGAAAGCCACTTTTGAGCGTGCCGAGCGGAACGAATACATGATCCTGCTCGCCATCCTGATCAACCTAATCGTGATCTACCTGGTGCTCCGGTCCTTAAATATGATCGAAAAAGTGCTCGGAAAAGCCGGATTAATGGCGGTGAGAAAGTTTTTTGGCGTAATTTTGCTCGCCATTGCCGTGAAGGTATTCGCGACCAATGCCCCGGGACTGATTAAATAAGACCGGCCTCGTAGTACAATGGATAGTATAAGAGTTTCCGAAGCTCCAGATCCTAGTTCGATTCTAGGCGAGGCTACTTGTTAAATTTGCATTTTTTAAAGCACTGACTTCCAGCCATCTTCGGATGGCTTTTTTGTTTGATATAGATGAATTTTGGGCAATTCGTTTACGGTTTTGTTTACGGTTCTGCCATTTCGTTTATGCAAAACCGTGATAGATAATGGATAAGGGTAAAAAGTTCGATTCTTGAAGCGACTAAAACCCGGACCGAAATGCTATGCACAATGAGATTGGTAGCTCAGTCTCCCCCTTTAGTGCTTCTCCTACAGCGATGCGTGCCAATCGCTTTTATTTGAAGATGTAGTATATTCACAACCTTTAGTTACAATGTCTTGCCTATGTACTTTTGTTACGTTGATGAAAGCGGAGATTGCGGACTCTTTGACCCGGCAAAACCTGATAAGACAGGCTCTCCTTATTTTATCTTATCCGCACTTATCGTTCCCGCCGATAAATGGAAATTTTCCTTAGATGTATTAAAAAGCTTTAGAAAACAAATTGCTGCACAGGCCTATTTGCCGTATGATATCGAGTTTCACTGTGCAGAGATGATAGATCCTCACAAGATTAAAGAATATACACAAATAAGCGTCAAAGACCGATGGATGCTGATTGAAAAATTTGCTGAAACAATTGGTCAGCATAAACCCTTTTCAATAATTACGGTTGTGATTGATAAAACAAAGAGTGGCCTGAATCCAGATGAATATCTTACTACTGTTATTACAAAACTTTATCAGGCTTTCGATCAGTTTCTAAAAAATGAAAACCAAAATGGCATTTTGTTATTTGATCGGGCGAATGAGAAAGTTATTCATACCCATGTCAGAAAATTGCTTGGAACCGGTTCCAGCGGCGTCACTATACCGGGTGTTAGAATAGGTTGGGTTATTGAAGATCCCATATTCAGAGTTTCTGCCGATTCAATTTTCATACAAGCAGCAGATGTTATAGCATATACATTAAAAGAACAAGAATTTCCCCAAGGCTCAAGACGAAAATTACAAGCAGACAGAATATTCAATAGAAAATTAAGGGGCTCATGTTTCGTGTCTCAAATTGCAGACGAAGACGGAATAATCAGGGTATAAAAAACCCCGGTTCAAAACCGAGGATTTGGTCCAGGCCATCCGGAGCCGTACAGCTCCTTAGGTCTAGAAGAATACAAATTTACGATAAATTTCATTAAATACCTAAGCGTGACAAATTTTAACGAATATTACCTAAATTATTGTAGATCAATGTAAAAGAAATCAATTAAACCAAAATCTCCTTCGGCTTCCAACCCAATCAATTTTACTATTTCGTACAAAAAAATGGCTGTTACAACCTTTAGTTCTCCATACAGATGGTGAAATATTCAATCTCTTTTTAGAAGTAATCCTAAATCTCCATTTTGGCTCGGCATCCCCTAATAAGTTAAGATGAATGATACTATTACAACCGCAGGGGCATTTAAAAGCAATAAGCCAGGGGTTATTCGGTTGTCCAACAATATAAATAGTTCGATCACTTAGAATTTCCGGCAACTCATCTCTGCGTTCTGTTTTATATTTAGGTTTAAACCACTTGACTAATTTACTGATTTTTTTTCTTAGCCACTTTTTCATGATAATTCAGGCATTTCAATAAAAGGAACTATATCACCTCTTCCAATTTTTTTTCTTAAATAAGGGTCGGTTTCAAAATCCGATTCAGCAACGTTTACAATATAACCCTCAGTAATATCAATAGTACCGGCCGCATATTGACTTGGGTGATCACATTTATATGGATGAATTCTATTTAGAAATTCATTTATTGCATGACTGGCAATCTGCATATTTACGCTGATCACGGCAGGGTTGTTTACGTTGACATTTTTGATATAAGCTTCCTTTCTGAGATTTTCATATTCTCCCGGATTTCTCCTGTATTGGCCTGCGGCCCTTACATCTTCCATTGTGTACTGGCCTCTTGTAAGTAAAGATGATTTACCTGGCTGAATATAATGGACAGTTGCACATATCTTTTCAACGCCGCCATTTCCATCTGCTTCTAACTTTACTCCCAAGTCAAAATAAGGAATGAGGTAGAAGGAACACAATTGGTTTAACAAGTGTCTTCCGTCAACACTGTCCATACACCCAAAAACCGCATCACAGGCAATAAGCGATTGTAACGAATCTATACTATCGTAGAGATTTGTTTGAAACGGAATTACTTCTGTGCCAAGACCAATTGATTTTATAGCTTTTGCTATCACATCTACTTTAGGAGCATGATTTTTTGCACTTTCAATAGTCGTGTGAAGAATTCGGTTAAGATTTTTAAACTCTACAGTATCAGGATCAATCAACACAATTTTACCAATCCCTAATCTTACAAGCTGCTCAATTAGAGGGCTCCCGGTACCTGAACATCCGACTACTCCAACAGTCATGCTTTTTAAAGCCTGATAGGTTTTCTCTCCAAACGCCTGAATTGTCCGCATAGCAAACTCATCAATAATATGACTATTTTTCTTTTTATAATGGTGAATTATATCGCCAACAATAGATACATTATCTATCGGCTCATGGTGCAGGTCATTAAAAAAGAATCTGCCAAATATTTTACCCTCTGGCAACATCACTGCACTGACATGTGGTTCGTTATTAGTAGTCCATCCAAATACGGAATCAAAGAATTCATGATCAGATTTATCATCAACATTTGAAAATTTTTCATAACCTCCGGGATGGCTATGAATTTTTAAAATAGCAAGATCAGTTTTGGATATCCGTTCAAAATAAGGAATGATCCTTTCTGTTGGCCAACATAATAAATCCCATTCCCGGGTGTAGCATTCATTATGCGGAATTAATGTAAGGTCATGTACCATTAAGATTTTATTACCTCCGCTATTATACCGTCCACATAAGGCTACTGCTACTGCTTCTCGGCCATCGGCAGGAAGCAAATGTTGTTTTAAAACTTCATGATGTAATCCCGATATTCTAAGCTGCAATGCCATTGGGTTGTTTTATAAATTCTTTTTCAAACCAGTAACTTACTAAGGCTATATGAGTAGACAGATCATCGACTCCTTCTCTCCAGGGATTCTGCCCTGTTCTGTGTCTTGACCATCGTTGAAATTGTTTACCGTCAATTACCTGAACAGTAATAGCATTAATTGCTTTTCCATCAAGTCGTGAAAGTGCTGGGAAAAAATACGCCATGTCCAGTTGCGCTCTGGGATATCCGGATTCAATTTTTATAGCAACTGATACCTCAGTAATATTATACCCAGGGGGGACAGGGTAATTATGAATTATTACCCATTGCATCCCCCCATCATTAACGGCCTCCCATGACAATCCTAAGCCTTCTAGGAAGGTTGTATCCTGTTCAGGTAACTGAAATTGCCTTTTCATCTACTTACCTCCTTCTGTTTGGTCCAGTGGAATGGTCATGAATTTTTCAATTCCGGGGGCCGTAAAGCATACCTTTTCATTATACCCAATTTTCACCACTTTTCCGCCCCTTAGTCGCATATTCAACTGAAACCTTTCAGGCGGTGTCTTCCCAGCCAGCATAAGTATCTCTTTACCAGTCATACACTCCTCTTTTACCTTGAACTTTTGCCTGTCCACAGTAATAATGTAAACATGCCCTTTGGGCACTTCTTTGCCCTCTTTGGCGTACTGTTCTACATCAATTTCGGGTTTGTTTTGCGTATCCATAATTATGAGATTTAGTTATACATATAAAACAAATAACCGTGACAATTCTAATTTTGTCACGCTTACGGGTTTTAATACTAAACAACGTTCCGAATGGAAATCACCACAATAAATCCAAAGCTAATGATGGCTTTAAGTGATAAGGAGCTGGTAGAGGCCCTTCAAAAGGAAAAAACAAAAGAAGGATTTGACTCCCTTTTTAAGCAGTTCTTTAACAGGTTCAAAGGTTATGTTTTTAAAGTCACTTTGCATTTCACAAGGAATTTTAGCGATGCAGAAGACCTAGCAAAAGACATTACTCAGGAAACGTTTCGCAGCATTTCTGAAAGTAAAGCAAAGTTTAAAGTTCCTATCAACACCTCCGATGAAGAGTATACTGCCAGGGTAAAGGGTTGGCTCGGTAAAAGCGCAAAGAATCATTTTAGAAGAGAATATGCCCGGCGTATAAATATCGATTCACTGGACGAAATTCTGGTTCATTTACCAGAACCGGCTTTTGATCTTTTTGAAGAATTGTACCCTGATCCTGAAATAGCAGTGCCTAACGAATTCAGGAATAAACTTAATGAAGCGTTAAGCACCATAAAAAAAGAAAGGGATAAGCACATCCTTTTGGAATATGCGCTTGATGGATGTATTGAAACTGGAAAGCACTTGACCACTAATACCATGGAATATCTTTGTAAACTATATGATACAACACCTGAAAACATCCGTCAGATAAAGAAAAGAACTTACGACAAAATCAAAACCATCTGCCTTACACCCAACAACAGCTAATACTATAATTACCATTTATGAAAAAAGATTCCGGCAATACCAACGAAACAAAACTGGATAAAATGATTCAAAAAGCTTTTCGAACAGGCGGCTTCCTGTTTCCTGAAACACCGGAGGAAGTAGCTGAATTCGAAAAAAAGTTTGGCAATACTGATATTATTTTACCTGATGAGCTTCGTGAACCAACATTCCTTACCTCTAAACGTACCGCTCCTGTTAAAAAGAAATTGGCTGAGACTACAGACAATTTTGCAATGGCTGCAAGGGAAGGATCCAAATTGCCTGAAGAAGTATTGAAAAAAATGAAAGAACATCGGGATAAAGCTAAACGTGAAAAGGAAAAATAATTGTAATGTCCTCAACTCTTACTGAAATAGAAGATCTGGCAGAGTTCATTGCAGAGCAATACCTGGTCAACGGCAAAGTTGACCTCGATCGTATTGCGTCTGACAAGGATATTACAATCATTCATGAAAAATATGGGCCTTATTTTTTGGGGCAGCTCGTTCATGAAAATGGCAATTTTTTTCTGCATCTTAATTCTGACAAACTTCCCGATATAAGGGTTCCACGGGCAAGGTTTACACTGGCCCATGATTATGGCCATTACTTTATTGACAATCATCGTAATCAACTTAAAAAAGGGATATCATTGGCGTTCACCACTGAAAACCCGTTGGTAAAAAAGCCTCCCCATGAAATTGAAGCAGATCACTTCGCCTCTCATTTACTGATGCCAAAAAAAAATTTCATTAATACTGCTAAAACACTTGAGCCAGGTATGGACTCTGTTTTACAGTTGAAGAACATTTTTGACTCTTCGATTGAATGTACAGCTATTCATTATGTCAAACTTGATATTTTCCCATGCATGTTTATTCGCTGGAAAGCTGATCCTTCTCAACATTATTGTTTTCGTTCCGATTCCCTGGCAAAGCTGACTGGCCTCTCAAAAAGGCCCATTATCAATGTACATAAAGAGTATCTGCAGTCATTATTCCTAGAAATTGATACCACATTGCCCAGGCCTGATTATATTGAAAATGTTTCTCCTTTGTCTAGATGGGTGTCATCTATTGCTCCAGGCTCAAAAGCCGATTTAATGGGATTGGAGCAAACTTTTAAACTAGGGGAATATGGAGGAATTACATTTCTATTATTTTAATTATACAATCTAAATTCCATTATTATGAACCCTGTTGTAAAAAACTTAGCTGCTCAATCAGTAAAAAACATTATCTCTACTCCAATAGAAAATGCTGTCGCCAATATGGCAACAAATAAGAAAGGGTGGAATGCCTTTTCAAAATCACAAAAAAATGACGTTATTACTCTTGGAATTGTGGTCGCGATTTGTATCGTCACTGCTTGCTCCGCCAGCATTGAAATAAATAATACTTATAAGTCGGTTGCCTAAGACCTCGTTGCTAAAAGGAATTAACGGGAGTTTTTATATCTTTACCTAAAGTATTTCGAAACGTATTCAACCCGTTTACGGTTTCGTTTACGGTTTTCTGTAAATTCCTTGATTCCCACTAATATTGATAGCCATTACGAGGCTACAGCAGGGCTAATTCAAAAAGCCCCGACAATATAAAAAAACACATGAAACCCGCTACAGTAGCGGGTTATGTCGTTTACACCGTTTTTTAATCCTCAATGATTCCCGTTAATTGTTTTACCCTCTTTGAAAATATTCGAAGCTTACATAAATGCAATTGCCTAGTGTGAGTGTCGTTTTTAACCGGAAGAGCCGCATAAACAAAAAGGGACTACATCCTATTTACCTGCGGATCATCATTGACTGGGAGTTCAAATACTTTACTATACCGGTTCCCCAAAAGATTGCTGATAGCGACTGGACTCAATTAATGGATTGATT
The DNA here is from genome assembly GCA_016219985.1 of Sphingobacteriales bacterium. GTDB lineage: Bacteria > Bacteroidota > Bacteroidia > Chitinophagales > Chitinophagaceae > JJ008. Next base: position 23,859 of record JACRJO010000001.1, read on the forward strand.
TTCAAACGAAGTCGCCCATAATAGACATATTTGATAATCTTCGGCAGTGGTCTGCTAATGTTCTATCAGCAAGTACACAACGAGGATGATATAAACCCATGAAATACGGGTTTATCAATCAATAAGGCGGGGTAGCTTAAAGATTTTATATTTCCCTCTTTTTTCTTTCGGCAGGTGAATTTTTGAAATGGTAAAATACAAGGCCCCGTCACTGTCGAATGCAAAGGAGTCCGGCCATTGTATTCTCTTATCAGCTATTACGGTTTTAACAGTCCGGTTAGGTGTAATTAAAGAAATTGCATTTTTTTCAAGACTGCTCAAAATTATATTTCCGTGTTTATCCATTATTATTCCATCATTTGCGCCAGTATCCGCGTATCTTTCAACATAGTCCCCCTTCCGCCGGTCACTCATCTTTGTATTCACTAAAATGTACACCGGTATCCTATATACATACTTCCCCATCAGAGATGAATAATACAAGTATTCGTTTTTATCATCCAATTCTATCCCATCAGAATTTACCGGATGCTTTCTCTCATAACCCTCAACAGAAATCTTAGCCACTTCTGTCATGGTTGATGGATGTAAAGCCAGCTCTCTCCTGATTTCACGGGTCTTCATATTTAGCGTAACAATTCCCCCCGCCTGCGAATCAGTAAAATATGCATATCCCCTGTCAGTATCAATTCTAAAGTCGTTCAGGTAACTTTTGCCAGTAATCGCTGACACAGGAAATACAAATTTTTGTTTCAATGTCCCCGTCTTTAAATCAAAACAATAAAAATAGGCGCTATTGGTGGAGTCAGTTTCAAATTTGTACCCCGTATCCAGGACCCAAAGACAGCCTGATTTATCCGCATAAATACTTTGTACGCAAATAAAATGTGCCTGTTCATTAATATCATTCCACTCCTTATTGGGGAAAGGCACAACAATACTGTCCACAATTTCAGCGACAGCTATATGCTCCTCTTCACCCCATCTTGGGAAACAGACAAAAATGCGGTTATCAGGAGAGATGGCAATACCGGTCCACTGTACTGTACTTTGTGCAAATTCAATCAACCCTGACTTTGAATCACTTTGACCCCACGCTTTGCTAACAAATAAAGAAAAGGCAAAAAGGAATAGTTTTTTCATATGTAATACATTCAGATGAGATTTTTAACTGCAATCAGGATAAAAATAGCAGCTACGATAAACCGTTGTTTAATGCGAATTCTGTGTATATGTCCATCTTTATAAATGAAGGAGGACATCCCAATGAATAATAAGTTAACAAGAAAACTTATACTCAGAAATATTACTCCAAGTATTGCATTTTGCCTCCAAACGCCCTCTCTTGTTGGTGTAATAAACTGGGAAAAAACAGCTATAAAAAAAAAGATCACCTTGGGGTTTGAAATATTTATAACAAAGCCGGTCCAAAACAGCTTAAGCCTATTACTGAATAAATTTGTATCCCGGGATACTGTTCTTTTTTCATCTGCCCTGATCATTCTGTATGCAAGAACCAGCAGATAAACTGAACCCAGCACCCTTATGCATAAAAAAAGGAAGGGCGTGTTTTGAACAACTGATGAAAATCCGGTGATTACTAATAAGATAAATACAAGGTCAGCAAAATTAACTCCCAGTAAAGAATAGATACCGGCCTTTATGCCCTGAAGAGATGCCCGGGACATCAGGTAGAGCATTGTAGGACCCGGGATTACAATTAAAATCAGTATCGAAACAGTGTATGTTATTAAGTCGGCAGCCGAAAACATTCCTTCGTTTTCTGCAAAGCTCCGGTCTTTCATTCGCCTGAAAAAGGAGAGGCATCACAGTTTTACTGTGATGTACATCACATCTTCAATGCAACCGGCTTAACGTTTCCCTTGACACCCCAAGATATGACGCAACGATCGACTTGGGTACCCTTTGTAAGAGCGCAGGGTATTGCTTCAAAAGCAATTCATACCTCCCTTTAATATCATCTGACAAGAAAGAGAGCATCCTTCTTTGCAATGCAGCATACCCGCTATTTGCCTTCTTTCTAAAAAAGTATTCAACCTTATGAAATTCTTTACATATTTTTTCCCTGTCATCAAATGAAAGCGCATAAACCTCGCAATCTTCAATACTTTCTATACTAAGTGTTGCATTCCCCTGTGAAAAGTAAGCAGGATAATCTGTAATCCACCAGTTCTCCATTGCAAACTGAACTACATGTTCCTTGCCAGATTCATCATGATAGCAAGCGACTAACAACCCCTTTTTTACCCAAAAAGTGTTTGTCACTTTGTCCCCGGCCTGCAACAAATATCTTTTCCGCTTTATAATTCTCCTTTTGAAATGTGATCTGATATATTCATACTCATCATTTGTGAGTGCAATTATTTCCTCAAAATGCTTTTTCAATTGATCGTCGTCCATTTTTCGTAAATTATAAATAGTGTACTACTATATTTCTGCAGCCAGGATACCTAAATACAAACGTACATAATATAAATTGCAAATAAATCCACTCACAGCAGCAACATAGTCATGTGCAAAAAAAATGAGCAGCACAATTCTTCTCATTTTCAATCGTACAAAATAACAAGGCTACCCCTTATTACAAAATCATCATACAGGGGGAAAACAGTCTCTTCAGCTTATACCAGAATTTGAGAAGGCCTAAGTTGACCAATATCTTTTACTTTCCCTGTTGTTTTACCCTTCATTGGTATATGATTGATTATCAATCATCTGCTCAGTTTGGGCGAGGCTACATTTTGGCCAAATTAACAGGCCCAAAAAATTAAAAAAATGAGGAGGTCGTCTTTTGAGACAACCCCCTTCCTTTTTATATGCCTTTGGGTTTATCAATTCAACTTTCATTTTTATTCGCCCTTTTTGAATTGTTTTGAAAACCCTACCAGAAAAGTCGAGCCATTACTCCTAAAAAACCGCCACGTTACTCACTTTTAGCGAGCAGTTCAAACAATATATCGTTCAGAAAAAAATTATCCCTCTCAATTTTGTGCTTAGTTAAAATACCAGCTTTAACCAGCGTATCTAAATAACGAATAGCTGTACTGCGGCTGATTTGCAAATCAGCCTGGAAGAATTCACTCCTGGTACAAGGATATTTAAACAGGTTATTCAGCAAATCCTGGCTGTAGAGTTTGGGATGATTACTTCGTATCAGCTGCTTATACTGTTGCATCAATACGTTGATGGCTGAAATTAATACAATAGAGTCAGCCGCCGCTTTTTCTACTCCATCCAGCATAAACAATACCCACTCTTCCCATTTATTTTTATCCCGTACTTCCTGTAATAAACGATAGTAATCTTTTTTGTGCTGCGTGATATAACGGCTCAGGTACAATAACGGTAAGTGCAGCAGTCCTTTTTGTACCAGGTATAAAATATTAATGATGCGGCCTGTGCGTGAAGAAATAAAATAGTTAGCGGCAATTGTAAAGTGCCGTTGAGTCTTTTTGATGACTATTTTTCACCTGACAGTCAGCAGAAATTTACGCCTGTCAATCAAAACTCTTTTCGGGTGGCAAAGCAGTTTGAGTAACAAGCCTAAATATGATTGCCCTATTAAAAAATACATAGAGACAAGCATCTCGGCAATCAAAATCAATGCAACAACTCAAAAAGTTTGGGGCGCATTAACAAGGCCTGAGCTTGCAAAACCCTGACAATATGGCTATGATTTGCTGACAAGCCGGGAAACAGGTACAGGCATAAGGTTTGTAACAAAGTGGGAGGGCAAAGTATTCGAGCAATGGGGAGAAGTAATAGAAATGTCCGCTAAGGTCTGACGTATTTACACCCTCTCTTATGCGCCTGAAACAGCCCTTATTGCCTTGTAAAACTACCGCAGAATACTAGAAAACCCATATTGATACCCGGTTTAAAGATTTTCAGCCGCTGCCAGCATATCAGCAGTAATTATAGTAACGCAGCCTGTATACAGGACAGCTGATAACCCTACTGTGATAACCCCGTACTTTAGCCATTTCTTCAGGGAATGCAGCAGGCAATCGAAAACCGGTACCCAGGTTGCACTACAATAGTTTGCGCTCTTAAACAGACTGCTAAAAAAAAATCGGGGGAGCAATAATTCTTTACCCTTTTGCGGTTGCGAAGTGAGGTGCTATTAGCTTCTGATGGAAAACAACCTACTATTTTTGCGTATTGCAGCGCTTCTACAGCCGGGCCTTTGTTCCGGTTCCGGCCCCTGCTTTCAACTACAGCTGATCAGAAAAATGAAAGCATAAGTAAAAAACAAGGGAACAGTCCAAAGACTGCTCCCTGTTACCGACCTACTGCTTATACACCCTGTCAAATCCTTACCACTTTCTTTGCACTTTATAAGTTCCTACAACAAAGCCTATTTCTCTCTGCTTTCCTGTTGACACATCCATCAGTCCTGACTGGCTGATAATAAAAGAGCCCCTGACATATTTTTTTCCGCCTTCAGTAAACTCCTCAGCTGTCACGTACCCCCCACTATCCGTAAGTTCATCATCCTTTTCATATACCGAGGTATATATGCCATTGATGGAGGCATCAGAATCTTCGAATCCAATATAATTCTCAGGTTCCCCCTTTGAAAACCACTCATGCATTCCCGCTGAATTCTGCCCGGAAATAACGGGCCAGGAAATAATAATTTGGGGAATATCAGGAGTTACACGCTGGCTTACTATACCATACCGGTTGGGAGAAACAGTTTTCACTCCAACAGCCGGGTAAGTGTGCCAATCTCCATAATCAATACTAATTGAAATACCCTCATCAATGATATAAATAGTGCTGACCAGTAACACCTGCTTCCCCTGAACATTCAGTTCTGCTGTTACAGTGACCCTTCTGTTAGCAGGCATGGTGGAAGGAGCCGTATAACTTGCTTCATTTCCATTTGCCGTCAGTTTGCCAGGTCCGTTCAGTGTCCATTTTACAATGTACCCGGGATCCAGCTTTGTTGGTACTCCGCAAATGGCATCCGGGATGGCAAGAGGTACTGCTAAGTCATCGGGGCCATTGTTGCCGGGCGGGTACACATAACGCAACGCCTTCAAGGTAACATTTTCACCCAGTCCCACTGTTTTTGCAGTTGGAGTTAACTCCAATGAGGCAATCAAAGCCCAGTCGCTAAAATGATCGGTTTGAACAGATACTATTTTTTGCGTGGTGTCGTTCACGGTACCGCCCGCACATGTCCAGATCCCCCGTTCATTCTGGTAGGCAATTTCCAGTGCTTCCTTATTACAGAGCCGGGCTTCGCTGGTTTTGTAGTAAAAACGGACTGTTACTTTCTTTTTAAATATCTTTCCGTGTGGCGTAAACCGATAACTATTTCCAATGCCGCTGATGGCGGTATTTTTGATAACCTGGATACCAATATCGGTCTCTTCTGTCAATGCGCCGCCGGGAATAATAATTTCGATTCTTCCATCCTCGCTTTTGACAGATCCGCCATCCGGCCCGATTGATTCTGTCAGTGTTTCCGTGAGTGCAACCCCGGCAGGACGTACCTCGGTTACAGCTTTTGTTTGTGCAGCTACAGGATTTTTTTTGCAGGAACTAATGCAAAGCAGAAGTGCAAATATCCACAGGCTTCTGCAGCGGTTTGTGTATATAAGTTTATTCATTTACAATATCCGTTTGAATTAATGAAGATTTACATCCGGCAATGAACAGGGCAATAGAAGCAACGGGCAGTTAAATAGCCAGGCCCATTGCTTCCATTGCAAGGGACTTAAAACCTGATCGTTGCCCCAAGTTGTACGGGAGAAATGCCATATCCTAATTCAGCATACACGCCAAAATTCTCTTTAAAAAAATATCTCCCCCCGGCGTGCAGTTCAAAATCGATAGCGGAACCGGTATCTTTCTGCCCGATGATTTCTCCCCCATCACCGCCGTCCACGCCACCTGTATCCATGCTGTATTTTACACTGTATCTCCGGTAAAGAAGCCCGGCACCCCCATAAACGTCAAGCCCGGGGTTGGTAATTTTTAAAACTTCATTGAAGTGATAAGAACCCCTGGCGCCGAACAGGAGGTACGTGTATTTCCAGTCAGCCAGGTATTTACGCTGCACATAGCCCGCCGCAATACCCGCGCTGGTCGTTTTTGTAAGGCCATGCTCAAATGACACGGCAATGGGCAAGCCGCCGGTGCCGGAAAGCCCATAACTTCCAAGTCCAATTCCAGCATTTAAAAAGCTCAGTTTTTTGACATCATAAAGGCCGTTGTTTTTGGCGTCTTGCGCCATCACGCTGTTTTGGGCAAACAGGGCAAACAATAACCCCATTGGTACTAAATTTTTCATTTTCATTGATCGTATGTTTTTTCGCTTCTAAAATATTCTTCCTGGTCACCGATGTTGTTTGCGCCAACTCATAAACTGATACAGAGGCAGGTGTACAAAAAAGAAGACGGCCTCCTTCGGCCAGCGCCATTGTATACTCACTCAATCAGGGGATTCCATTTTTCTATATATACCTGCCGCATCTTCTGTCATTTTGCGACTGGCGGCCGCCGTTTGCCCATTCGCCGCTATGGTAAAAGAAATGCTGTTCAAATGCATAAGCGCCTCCCACACACGCTCCTGCACATCAGCCACCAAAGCAATCAGCTGCCTGTCATTACCGTCCAGCTTTTTGCCATAATCGATTGCGTCCAACAGGGCGCTCAACTCGTTTGCACACCTGTAAATGTTTTCAGCGTTTATTTTCCACCATGAATAAAGAGAGGTATGCTTTCTTTGAAAATAATTTTGCCGCTTCTGATCAGCGTCCTTCAGCAGTTTCAGCATTTTCTGCGGGTCCGGGATTTCGGCAACAGCATCCATGCCCTCAAAGACCTTTACTTTTTTTACCGGCACCTTTGCCTTATCCAGTTCCAACTGCCCGTTGATGGCGTTGATTTCATCATCCCTTTCAAACATGTGGTGCAGCAGGTCTCTTTCAGCAACCTCTTTAGAAAAGACAGGCCAGTTCAGGCTTTTTTCGATTTGTAAAACCTGCCGATAATATCCCATTCCATTTTTACTTAATGTTTCTGAAAGTTTATTCCAGGACAATTTGCCGCTGCTCACGGCCGGCCTTGTGTCCATTATCAGGGAAAAACCAGCAAATTGCCCCTCCTCATCCAGCCTTTCCCCATCCGCCATAAAACTTTGCATCATTCTCTGTTCTTCCGGGCTATACTTTTTCAGAAGTGCCTTATTCTTTTTGATGGCCGCAATATTGTTTTTAAACCTTTCAAAAAAAGAGCGAAGAATAAAATCACGTTGTGATTTGGGCAACGCAAAGGCATCTTTAATTGTTTTATCCTGATCGCCCCCAAGCGACTGTAATGTTTCATCCATTGTAAGCCGGGGCTCCGGCATACCCGTAATATATTCCGAAAATCTTGTCTCAGCGATGCTTTGTGCAGATGATCCGGTACTGAACAAAGCAATCAGAAAACAGGAAATAATAATAGTTTGAATAATGCGCATAGGTTTTTGCAATAGAATTTATTTGCCTTTTTCAGCTTCAATCTTTTCCCTGCAGAACTGAGCCGCTGACACCGTAATGTTTTTAGAAAGGTCCTGGATTTCTATAATTACTCTCAGCAATCCTTCCTGGTATCCGGCCAGTTGTGATAACTCTTTCGCTTCATTTGCTGCATCCAGTGTGCCGCCATAATTAATTCGTGCAAGAAAATCATCGAAAGGTTTTGCAGCCAGTTTGAACCGTGTCATAAGATTGCGCAGTTCCGACTGATAAAGGCTCAATTTCTTTTCAAATGTTTTGTTGCGGATTGCCCATTCCTGCGCCATCACCTCCTTAAGCCTGCGACTGTCGGCATCTGACATTCCTTTGCCTGTCTTTTGCAGAAGGCGGTATTTTTCCGCCAGAACAGGTTTCAATTCCAACTCCTCCTTTTCATCCAGCTGTTTTTCTTTTGCCTGGAGATCCTTACCAAAATTGGTGAGACCACCTTTGTAGTATTCCTCATTAAACCGTCCAATTAATTTTGCCGCTTCTGCTACGGCTTTTAACCCTTCCTGGGAATGAGCTTTACGGTTCATCGCAATCTGCGGCTTCTGGTATTGCATCATCAGCTTTGCCTTTTCCTCATCACTCATTGCGTCAAACTTTTTTTTGAAGGCAGGGTCCTGCATTTTCGATGCAAACTCCATCATCGAGCTGTTAACTCCCGTCGCCTGTTGCAGTTGCGGATGACTTTTTAAATACTGTGCCTGCTCACTTGTACTCATATCGCCAAAGCCATCTTCCAAGGCCTGATCGCCTGCCTGCCTTTGCTTATTATTTTGCCGGATTTGCATGGTGGATTGTGTTTGCAGCTCCACTCCAATTTTCCTCATCTCATCGTAAAACGAGCCAAACATTCTCCTTTCCTCCACTTCACCATTTACCCTTGTTTTGTCAAAAGCTTCAGCAGGTGTATTGGGCGGAAGAATGATTTTCTCAGCCAGTTTGATCAGTTGGTATTTCACAGGCCGCTGTGCCCGGATGCCCGATATAAAGAAAGTAAGAGCGGCAATGGCAGCCCATTTCACTGTTTTCATTTCCTTTCGATTGACGTTGATTATTGCTTTACGAATTCCACCCTGCGGTTTTGCGCCTTCCCTTCTTTGCTATTATTATCAGAAACGGGCTGTAATTCACCTTTACCATCGGTTTCCATCCTTGATGCTTCAATCCCAAATTGAGTGGTTAAAGACTGCTTAACCGATGCAGCTCTCCGTTTTGACAGGTCAAGATTTTTTGCGTCTTCACCGTCGCTGTCTGTATGCCCGATGATCTTTACCTTAACTGAAGAGTTATCCTTCAGTACTTTTGCGATCTCCTGCAACACCCCAAAACTTTCCGCTTTAATTTTATCGGAGTTTACATCAAAGAGAATTCCGGTTGTAACCAATTTCCCCTCAGTAATAAGCTTGCTGCGCATATCAGGAGCTCCCTGTGCGAATTTAATATTCGAAACAAAATAGCCTACCTGTTCGTCCTCATAATTGGAAGATGCAGTTTCTATCTCAAACCGGTTAAAGGAAGAATTAGCAGGAACAGCCTGCGGTATATCATAAATTTTTTCACCATTTATCCATAAACGCAGCCTTTCCTTCTGCACCCATACCGCAATATGAACGGGTTTTCCAAAATAACTTCTGAAATTTTTTACTTCCTTGGGCGTGTTGCTGAAATATTCCTTGTCCTCCTTCAATGCCGTCCTTAAGCAGATGGTGGAAGCCCCCTCCTCTTCCGGGGCTATTGCTATTTTCACCGTGGTAATGCCCGTTGACTCTGCAAGATAGTTCCTTCCCTTATCATCACCGGCCGGCGTATTTACCAGTTTAAAAATAAATTCCGGAAAAATCCATGACTTTTCAGGGGCAGTAAAGTTCATTACCATATCAAACTCAGCGGTAAAATTTTCCGGAAGTTTTTTAATATAAGGCGAAACAAACCGGCCGGCCTGGTAAGCACGCATCCATTTGCCGGGCAGCCCCGCTATGGTTTGGGTTTCGCCCCGGTTGTTACTACCCCACTTCAGTGGGAGCTCGCCTGTAACATCCTGCGAATAATCCTCCGCATAAACGATTTCCTCCCCGGGTACAAAATCGTACCGGGAATAGCTTTTAAAGGCCTCCGGGTTTTGCACAACCTGGGGTTCGCCGGTTACAGACGTATCCCTGCTATTGTTATTTTCTTTCGCCTTGTTTTTTTTGCCCCCGCTCTTTATTTTATTTTCAGTTTCATCCAACACCTTGTCGGCCCCCTCATCTGCTCTTTGCTCAACCCTGTCTTTTACTTTCCGGCCTAATTTACCCAATACTGATTGGGAAAAACACAAAACCGGCAACAACAATAGCAGCAAAAAAAATATTCGTCTCATTTGGCTTTTTATTTTCATGATTAATGTGATGAATCAACGTAAAAGCAAAGTAAATCCAACCGGAGGCATATTTTCTGCGTAGTACAACTGATTATAGAATTACGTAGTACTACCTGATACGGGGTATAAATAACAACAGGCCCGTATTCCGGACCCGTTGTAAAGCTGAACCAAAAATAAAATTACAGGTTAATCAAAGGAATAGTTTCAATAGCCCCGCTTTTGTCACAAAAAACAATATAATAGACTCCGGCTTTTAGGTGACCGGTTGAAATGGTTGTAAGGGGCGACAAAATTTTTGCCCGGCACAACTCCCTCCCGGATACATCAACAATCCTGAGTGTGGCCCCCATGTGTTCGCCAGCACATTGTATCCTCACCTGGCCCTGTACAGGGTTCTGCAGCAATTTTATTTTTTGCGTAAGGGCGCCGCTGATGCGCACCACGCTGGAATAGGTATATTTATTATCCGCATCCACCTGCCTGATTCTGTAATAGGCGGAAGCGGAACTGTTCATTTTATCAGTATAGGAATAATGATTTTCCTGGTTTGAATTGCCCGCAGCCTTAACCCTTGCGATCTCCGAATAGTCAATACCATTGCTGCTTTTTTCAACCAGGTAGTACTCCGTATTTATTTCCTGTGCCGTAGCCCAGTTTACCACGGTTTTACCATTTGTTTCCGCTGCGTTAACGTACAGCCAGGTAACCGGCAAGGCTGACAAAACAGTGGCGCTGGCAGTTAACGCATTGCCTGTGTTGTAAACAGGCGCATCATATCCATTGTATTCAAATACGCTGAAATGGTAGGTTTTATTCGCAGTAAGTCCCGTTACAGTAACAGAGCTGCCGGCGCCGGCATACACGACATATTCACCCACCGCAACCTGCGGGCCATTTCCAAAGATTGCATTTGCTGAATAGGCATTTAAGTTAACCGGTGAAGCTGTCACGGCACTTCCTTCTTTCGCAATCACAATTCTTCCACTGCCATTGCCGTTTGTCCAGCTCAATACAATTGAACTGGCGGCAGGCGCAGTTATTGGGTTTGAGCTAATAATTGCCGGGGCTGTTACTGTTGACCCGCTGGCACTCAATGCTGTTGTAAGGTATTTACTTGTACTGCCCGAACCGTTATATTCATACACGGCAAAATGGTAGGTAGTTGCCGCCTCCAGGTTGGTGAGCGCCAGCAGTGTTCCCGTGCCATTATATACTACAAATTGACCGCCACCTAAATCAGGCCCGTTTCCAAAAGACGCATTAGCAGGATAAGTTACAGCATCAGCCGGCACAAAATCAACGGCGCTGTTTTTCCGTGCCACCACAATACGCCCGGCTCCATTTCCATTGGTCCATTTAAAGCTGAACTTATTCCCATCAACTGCATCAAACAAAGGCGACTGAGCGGGAAGTGTTGGCGCTACAATTCCACCAGAGGTAGTAAAACTATACATCACCGCTCCGGGTCACAAAAAAACGGGTGCAGAATTACCATTGTATTCAAAAGCAGTGATATAATACTGTGTGCCCGGCTTTAAATTAGTAACCGTAAAATTGCCGACGCTCTTAGCAACAATGAAATTTCCCGTACCTAATTGTACATTGCCAAATACAGCCGAAAAATTATAGTTCACGAAATCCAGGGGTTCTGCATCCACCGGCGAGCCCTCCCGCATAACAAATATCCTCCCCGCTCCTGAGCCCCCTGTGAATGAAATAGTTGCCTGGTTAAGCTGGATATTGGAAGCAGACAGGTTTGAAGTTTGTGTGGCAGGTGCAGAAGCGGTTGCTTTAGATGCAGCCAGCCATTTACCTGCGGCATTCAGATAATCAGGGCCCGTAGCAGAAGGATTATATTCAAATACAGCAAAGTGATACGTTGTGGCCTTTTCCAGGTTGCTGATTGTAACGGAATTGAACGTGCCATCATAGACCACGAATTCACCCGATCCGGCAACTAATTCCGTTCCGCTGCCAAAGGCAGCAGCGGTATAAGTAATGCCATCCTGCGGCACCGATGACACAGCCGAACCTTTCCTTGCCACCACAATTCGTCTTGCACCATTGCCGTTGATCCAGTCAAAGCGAATTGAATTTCCCTCAATAGAAGAAAATACCGGGTTAGTTGATGCCGCAGTAGGTTCGTTTGGAATGGTGAAACTCACCGAAGCGCCGGGGGTCAGATACACCGGGGCGGTAGTTCCGTTCATTTCAAAAATGGTAACATAATATGTATGGCCGGGGGTTAATCCGGTAACAGTCGGAGCGCCGCCGTTTGTTTGACCAGCCAGGGTATAAGTGCCCGGGGCTACTAATGCACCGCCTCCGTAAGTGCTGGTATTGCCGCTGTATGCTGTTAAATCAACGGGCAGAAAATCAACCGGGAAGCTATCCCGGATAACCGACATACGGGAATTTCCATAGCCGGATGACGGAAATGTATAATTGAGTTTGGCTGAGCTTCCCGTAATATTTGACACCGTCAATGTTAAATTGTTTGTCGGTGCAGCCGCCGTGCTTATAGTGGCCGAAGCATGGGAGGATGTTAAATAATATGCATACCCGTTAGCATCCATATCAAATTCGTATACTGCAAAATGATACCCTGTCGCCTTTTCAAGGTTGGTGACTGTCAGCCCGTTACTTACCCCATCATACACAACATATTCATTTGATCCGGCGACAATTTCTGCGCCCATTCCAAACTGTGCATTGGCCGTGTACCTGTTACCATTTACAGGCGCGCTTGTTACCGCCGACCCTTTTTTGGCAATCACCAATCTTCTTGCCCCGTTCCCATTTGCCCAGTAAGGGTTTAGCCTGTTACCATCGGGTGTGCCGGATGTAATGCCCGAAGAGGCCAGGGTGGGGCCGGCATTGGTGGTAACCGTCATCTGCGTGCCCGGCCTTAAAAAAACAGGGCTAACAGCGCTGACGCTGCTATTGTATTCAAAAACAGCAAACGTATAGGTGGAATTAGGCTCCAGCCCTGATACGTAAGCGTAGTCCGCAGTACCTGGCGACGTAGTGTTCCATTTTAGCACAATAAACGTTTCTGCATCGAGGTAATAAGAGCCGGCTGCCGTAGATTTGAATACCGAGCTATAATTATATTGCGTAAGATCTACTGGCAATGCCGTTATAGTCGTGCCTTTTTTGACCACCACCATCCTGCCGGTTCCGTTACCATTGGTATAATGGACCCGGAGTGATGTACCTGCAACCAGGGAAAATCCGGTAATGGTTGCCTGCGTGGATGGAGCGCTGTCGGTGGTAACCAATTTACCTGTGGGTGTAACAGCAGAGTAATCAATTGTTGATGGGACATTATAGTTTCCATTAAACTCAAATATGGCGACATAATATGTAGTCCCGGCCTTAAGATTAGTAACCGTTATTGCGGAAGACACACTGGTGGTATAAGCCACAACGTATTCACCGGGGGCCGTAAATTCGCTACCGGCTGTTCCAAAAGCAGGGTTGGTTGTATACCTTGTAAAATCCTGCGGAACCCCTGTGATATCACTACCTTCTTTTACCACCACAATTCTGCCTGTCCCATTTCCCCCCGTAAAGGAAACCTGGAATTGCCCGCCATCGATCTGGCTGGCGGGAAATGTAACGTTGGACGCAGAGATGGTAGGATCCGTTGCGGAAGCTGATACCCAGCAAAACAAAAAAAGAAGGGCTAAGACCTTCCTTCCAAAAGGTAAAACTTGATTCATAAATTCCTGTTTGTTAAAACGTTTATAGAGTTCACAATCGTCGTCCTCAGCTTTGGGCTGCAAACAACATATATTCCAATGTCCAATACTCAGGAAATAACCCTGGCTAAAATAACAAAACCTGAAAGCCCGTTGATTTGTCCTGTCAATGGAGCTATCTGCTTACAGTACATACTGGTAAACAAAAATTGCATGCTGCTTATCCACATCCGTAACATCGTACACATAAAATAGTTTCTCGCCGTTAATCACTTTTGCTTCCCACAGGTACGTTTCAGGTTTCAGGTCCTCTGCATCAGCCTTTCTTTCAGCTATTCCTGCATTACACCCCTTTTTAATTGTTTTAAATTTACCTTCAACAGGGTAAAAAGTAAACCTGTCTGTTCCTTCAAACACAACAGTTCCTTTTTTTTGCGTAAAAACCTCCGTGGTACAATTGGAAGAATTCCGGAGCCCCAGGTATTGCCAGAATTCAATTCTCCCTTTGCCTGCTACTTCGCTGAAGATATACTCCCTTGCCGCTTCCGTTTCATTTCCCAGCTCATGGCCATCACGGTCATAATACGAGATAGGGCTCAACCCGCCCCAAAACCAGATTCCTCCTTTTAATACGTCGGGTGCTGCTGTGGCAGGCGAATTCTTATAAAGGTCATCAGCACTTTTACCTGACCCCTTTTGACAACTTGTAGTCCCTGCTGTAAACAAGAGGCCGGTTATGACGGCTGCTACTGCTAATACGCTTTTCATATCTGTTATTTTTTTGTTTTGCAAAGGAACACGCTGGGAAAAGCGCTATGTTCAGTAGCAATGCGTATTTGCCTAATTACGTAGTAGTACGTACCTGGCTGGTACTGCTAAAGAGAGGCTTCGATCCAAAAAGATTCCTTCCCGGTTTGATGGAAGAAAGCGCGGACCCGCCTGAATAGTTCGCTGAACGGCCCTGCTTTCCCTGTATTCACTTCCCCATAAAAAACCGCTCCGCCATCCGGTATTTGCCCCGGGGTGCACATCCGTCAACTGCGAAATATTCTATTTCGCATGGGTCTCATTGAGTGTAAAAATGCTCCTGCGCAATAACAGCAGAAAAAAAAGGGCAATCAGTGTGTGAATGGTTATCAGCAATGGCGTTCCCATAATACCAACCTGGCATAAGACGCCACTCTTTAACAGGGAGTTCATCCCGAGAAGAATATAAATCAAAATGAAAAGCACAGGCAGCGTGCAAAAGCCAATAAAATAAAGCCACCGGTATTTGTTGGTCAGCGCCCGGAAAGAGCAGATAAGAGGAGGTAAACCAATTACTAAAACAACGATCGAACAGAGCATAATTATTTGTGCTCCGCTGAAATCATTTTGAAGCAAATGTTTCGCTACAACAATTTCATCACCGGCCCCTTTCATCACCTGGCTGATTCTTCCAAACGGAATATTGGCAAAAATGAGTGAAAACCCCAGGGCCTTTTTGCCTTCACTGGAAGAGCGTAACCAGCGCGCTCCAATCCACATCAATGCATAGGAAAAAAGGGGGCCGGAAATGGTGGCCACCCATGAAAGAGACCTGCCGGTGTCACATTCCTTGCAAAGTGACCAAACATTAAAATCCCTTGTACCCCAACAACCACAAATAAAGCGGCCAACCAGGATATGGACAGTTTCATGCAGCTCCATCATAACAATTGTAAGCAACAAGAAGGAAATAATGTATAAGAATGAAAGCCTTATTTTCATAAACTTTCTGCCGAACCCGTATTTTTAAATTAAAAAAATTACCATCCGCACCGCGCATGGTATAAATTACCCCCCAATTTTCGCGGGCAAAATCCGGACAAATCCGCATTACCAGAAAGGAGTTACCTGGCAAATCTTCAACCAGCCAATCCCCTTTTGGCTGCCTCCTTTACCAGCCCGGCCGTATTTTTAACACCTAGTTTCTGATATACATTCAGGCGATGTGTTTCAACAGTTCGCAGGCTTAAAAAAAGTTTGTCCGCAATTTCCTGGTTCGATAGTCCTTCTGCTATCAGCCGTACAATTTCCGTTTCCCGTTTAGTAAGGGGGATATCAAAAATAGAACGACGCTGGCCCGTAATACTTTCCTGTAACATTATTCTCTGAATTGCACTATCCATAAACTGTTCCCCTTCCATCACCGTTTCAATGGCCTTTACAAGGGTTTCCCTATCAGTATTTTTCAGCAGGTAGGCCTTTGCCCCGTTGCGAAAAATTTGTTTTACGTAATTAGAATCATCGAAGCTGCTGAAGGCAATAATCTTAATCCCAGGATTTTGCCGCAGCACCTGCCTGCAGAGATCAATACCGTTGATCTCGGGCATCTGGATGTCCATGAGTAGTACATCCGGGGTTGAAGTTTGTAAATAGTTCAATAGTTCGGAACCGCTTTGCGCTGAATACGCAACCTCCAAATGCGGAAAAGCGGCAAGCATGGTCTTTAACCCGTCAATTACCACCGCATGGTCATCGATAATAGCCAGTTGAATTTTATTCATACAGGGTCGTAATTTCTTTTTTTAATTCTGAAACCTCAAATTCAAGATAAGCGCTTACACCCGCCTGTGCAGAAACCAGTAGTTCAATTTTGCCATTCATGGCCTTGATACGGCTTTGCAGGCTGCGTAATCCCATTCCCTCCGCCTCCCGGTCCTTTTCAAACCCAATGCCATTATCCTCAATGGATATAGATAGCAAATCTCCCTGCTGCGTTAATTGCACCATCGCCTGCGAGGCCTTTGAATGCTTAATGACATTGTTTATCAGCTCCTGTACAATACGGTAAACAGACAATTCAAAGCCATCAACAAAACGGTCTATTTCCCCCCATGAATCGTACTGCAACTGGAGCGTTTTGCTGTTGTTTACATTGTTGCAGTAGCGGCGTAAAGCCTCGTCCAGTCCGTGTTGCAGCAATACTTCCGGCATCAGGTTATGCGATGTTTTGCGAATCTCCTGCGTGGCGTCGTTGAGCAATTTCATGCCTTGCTGGTAGCCTTCCGTTTGCAATAAATGATCAACAGCAGGCATGCTGCTGAAATGCATTTTCACAGCAGCCAGCATACCTGCCACACCATCATGCAGGTCCTTGGCAATACGGTTGCGTTCCTTTTCTTCACCCTGCATCACTGCCTGCAGCAACTGTATTTCTTTTTGCTGCTGAATCGCCTTTATTTCCCTGGTATGCACCAGCTTCTTGTGACGGTATTGAACATAAAGCATGCCTGCGACCAATATGGCCATAACCAACGCGGCTAAGGAATAATACATATAATTACGGTTCTTTTGAAGTTGTAAATCTTTTTGGGCGAGCAGCAATTGTTTCTGAGATATTGATTTTTCCTTTAAAGAAGTCTGGTATTTGGTTTCCAGCTCGGCAAATATCCTGGTATCCCTCTCATTCCGGATCGAGTCGGCATAGCGATCAGCTACTAAACTTAAATCATAGGCAGTCCGGTAATTACCCAGCCGGTAATTGGCCTCCGATAATTCTTTATAAATAAATAGCTTATGTTCAATATGGGGAAATTGTTTTGCCGTTTCCAATGCATTTTCCAATACCCGTTTTTGCTCCCGGTAATCTCCTTTTTCCTTCAGCACCCTTGCTATTTTGATACCATTAAGGATAACTCCTTCAGGATATCTTGCTGTTTCGGCATACTGCATCCCGGTTTTTGCCGCCCAAACGGCCGAATCCAGCTTGTTTTTTTTCAGCAAAATATTCGAGTAATTTGCATAGATCTGGCTTAAGATAATTCCATCCCGTGCTTTCCCGGCCAGCTCAATTACTTTTTTTACATAAATCAGCGACTCATCGTATTTTTCAAAATCATCGTTCAGCACCCGGGTTATTTCAACCCAGGCAGACAATAAACGAGAGGTATCATCAGCCCTCAGGGCAATTTCTTCCCCTTTTTTGAAAAAGAAAAGCGCTTTATCCGGATTATGAACCCTGTTAAGAAATTTAATCCCCAAATTCAAATAATGCAAAGCCAGCAGTGATGAGTTTGTATTTTCAATAAGGCTGATCGCTTTCATCCTGTAAGTCATTCCGCTATCATTGCTATTGACAGCTTCGTATGCCTGCGCTAAATTGCCATAACATTTTGAGAGCGCCAGTGTATCCCTGCACCGCTGATAATGCTGAATAGCGTCAGTCGTAAAATCAATTGACTCCCGAAAGTTTCCTTTGTTATACTCAAAATAACCGAAGTAAGAAAGGGCATCCCCCATTCCTGCATCATACTTTAATTTTTTGCTTAACTCAAGCAGCTGATGTGTGAGTTCCTCGGCACTTTTGTGATTGGGCGGCAGTTTATACTTAATATAAACTGAGAGCTTTCTTGCCTTTACGGTATCGTCTTTCGCCGACAAAATCCCTGGCAACCCGGCGTCCTGTGCGGTCGCCGAAATATGCAGGAAGGAAAGATTTATAATTATATATAAAAGCCTTTTCATATATTTTGCCGTAAATTTAAGGCAAGCAGCCGTCTTTGGCTTCCAAAGGCAAAAAAACAGACAAACCTCCGTTTGTGGTTACGTAAATCTACGTAGCTCTGAAAATCGTCACTACTACTTAGTGCAATCCTCGCCGCCCGGAATACTTTTGATATTTCACCAATGCTGTTCGCTTTTATGAAAGGGATTATTGTGGCTTTATCGTTCCTCCTGCTCCATTCGGTTTGTTACAGCCAGGCAAAAACCTGCACCGCCAACTGTGCACCCACAAACGTATTATTGTTTGACTTTGATGTAAAAGCCCCGGAGGAGGCCACTAATCCCGAACTATTCAAACGGCTTTATTATATAGCGCCGCAGCTTCGCAGGGATATACAGCGTACGGCTTCCTGTCTTACCTACCTGGATGCCAATGAAACAAACCAGCCCGGGGATATTTTTCCCGACGGCGCTGCAACCCCCAATGTGTATGCAGCAGGCCCCGGTGAGTACAGCATTGGCGAATACCTGCTTACCGGCAGCATCAGCGGTGAAGGAAATGTTTTCCTGGTAACCGCCAATATCGAAACCTCCATCAGCCGTAAAAAAATTAAAACAGTCACTATTCCCTTTTCTTTTGCTGAAGGGGATACGTACACCGGCATTGCCAATAAAATTTCAATGGCATTGGGCCCGTTGCCGGAAGTGATTAAGAATTATGAAACAAGGGAAAGGGAAACAAACAGTAAAGTTGCGCTGGGGCAGCCTCTTATGAAAGGCGATGGGGAAGATCTTTTACGGGTAAAGCCGAAGAAAACAAAACTATCAATGGGTGAGGAAACGGAAGTGGAAATACTCTTGAAAGATTGTGATGGGTATCCGCTGAAAAACCGGGTGGTATCTTTTACCGGGGAAATGTATGACAGTGCCTGGATCAGGGGAACTTATGGCGGCACGGTAACCCCATCAAAGGTTACCACCGACGCGGAGGGCAAAGCCAAAGTAAAATTTAAAACTGCATCGAAGTATAAGTTTGCAGCCATTGTAGCCCATTACAACTTTGAACAACCTTGTGGCCGTAAGGACGTGATTACCGGCAGCGCTGCCATAGACATACAGTTAAAACCATACAAAGTGATGGTCCGTTACAGCAAACGGATCCAGGTAAATACCCATCGAAGAAATGAAACATCTGAGTATACAGAAAAGTCAGAAGGCATGCAGAATTACCGGGCACAATACCATGCCGAGTTTTATTACGCACCCGGCCAGCCGATGGAGGGCCTGTCCATTGCTTCCACAGATGATACAACCGGCTGCTCAATATATATGGCGGATGAAAAAGGAATATCTTCTGATATTTCATTTTTACATTATATAAGAAGATCAGCGGATGGTACACTGATTTCCGACGATCAGAATTCCCACAACCTGCAGGGCAGGTTAGCGGAAGAAGAAAAGGCAATGGCCTACCTTGACACAAGCGGAATTCATCCTTTTGCCTTTGCCCTGAATTTAAAAGTGACAGGCGTCTCTGATGGCAAGCCAGCAGAACCGGATATTTTACCTGTCGCCAATATTGCGGCCTCATCTCTGAACAAAGAAGGAGAAGTTATTTATTATTCGCATCCTATGAACTTCCCCGACCTCCCCTACCAGCGGGATTGTACCTTCATTTACCAATTCAACTCTTCCCAAGAAGATCATGGCGTCCTGACAAAGTCGGAAGAGTTTTTGAAGATAAAAATACTGATTGAGAAGTGACGGGGTTAAATGCAGAATTTCGCTATTCCGCCCGGTCGTAATTATCCCTGTGAAAATTTACAGCCGGGAAATATGTTTTACTGATAATACCTTTCAGACATTAGTTTTGCAGTGATTATTCCCGGTATTATACCGACAGACATTAGCACCGGCCGATCCATGTAATTTTAATGTCTCGTCGGTATAAGAAGCGCACTTGCAAACCGGGTTTGTTTTCACTATCTTTAGTCAACTAAAAACCTGACCCTCAATTGCACAAAGACATCAGGGCGTATAACAATGCCCAATCAGTCGCTGATAAAAAGATATGTAACCAGCTTGCACAGGAAATTGACAGCTGTTTGCCGGAAGCGCAAAACAAGATATAGCATGCCCGCCCGGTATGGTTCCCCGATGGCAACCCTGTTGCCGGCTACAGTAAGAATCCCGAATTGCCGGGCTCAGAATGGGATCATACTTTCAGCGAACAGAACGGAAAGGCCAGAGTCCATATCTCCATCTATAATGAATCCCCTGAACGGTTAGAGCGGATATTGGACGGCTTTACGCACGGAATGAAAATGTCATTGGTTAACCTGGAAAATCTATTGGCAACTTTATCCAAAAACTGATTCACATGAGCGTAAAAGAACAAATCAAAGAGTATATCAATAGCCAGCCTGAGCCCAAATGCAGCGATCTGGAAGCGCTACACCGCCTCATACTCCGCGTATCCCCAAAATGCAAGCTATGGTTCCTGGATGGTAAAGACGCTAAGGGCAAAATTGTTTCAAATCCCAGTATTGGATATGGGTCTTACATCATAAAATATGCTGACGGAATAACCCGGGAATTTTATCAAATTGGGCTGAGTGCCAACACCACTGGTATCTCTGTCTACATCATGGGTCTTGAAGATAAGACCTTCTTAACCCGAACGTATGGACAGAAATTAGGAAAGGCCAGGGTGACCGGGTATTGTATTAAATTCAAAACGCTAAAAGATATAAACCCTGGTATATTAGAAGAGGCCATACGATATGGGCTTAAGGCGAAAAAATAAAAAAGTTAGCGGCACTTGCAAGCCCCCGGGGAGCCAGTACCACTGACACTTTTTTCTGACTGCCTGCAGAAATTTACGCCTGATCACTCAACTCTCAATTCGGGTGTTAAACTGGTTTGAGTTACAGGTCTGACTATAGCTGACAAAAAACTACAAAACGACAAGCGTCCCGCTAATCAAAGTAAATGCGCCAAGGAAAAAAGCCTGGGTGCATTGACAAGGCCTGAGCCGACAAATCTTGGCAATATGGCTGTGATTTGCTGGCAAGCCGGGAAACCGGTACAGACCTAAAGTTTGTAACAAAGTGGGGGCTTAGTATCCGGGCCATGGGAAAAGCAGTAGAAATGAAATTAAGTGAGCCTATAAAATATTGTTTGTTTACTCCGGGACCTGCCCCTGAGGATCAGCCGAAAAATATTTTATCATGGACGACATTTTACCCGGTGAAACTGACATAACAAGATTATGACCCGTCAGCCAGGGTTTTGCCCAGGCGGGTTTAAATGTAAAGTTCCGCGGCAGTTCTTTGTTTGAACATTTGTGCAAAACTGAACATACGTGCCCCGAAGGTGCGACCGGCTGCAAAGCTCCAGTCGCACCCTGACAATTGTTTAAAAATAAAACCCAAAAATATGGCAAGTATCAACCCCTACATTCACTTCAACGGCAACGCCGAAGAAGCATTTACATTTTACAGATCGGTGTTTGGCGGAGAGTTCGCAAGGATTACCCGGTTTAAAGACCTTTCAGGCCCCGGCTTTCCTGGCTCAGAAAATGAAGCCAATAAAATCATGCACATCGCCTTACCAATCGGGAAGAGCAGTATACTGATGGCAAGTGACACTCCTGAATTTATGGGGAAGCACAATGAAAATGAAACCCGGAGTAAAATTTCAGTACGTGCGGATAGCAAAGAAGAAGCTGACAAGTTATTTAATGGGCTTTCAGCAGGTGGAACAATTGAAATGCCTGTGGCTGACAGTCCATGGGGCTCTTATTTTGGCATATTCAGAGACAAATATGGCATTGAATGGATGGTAAACTTTGACCCGCGGAATAACGGGGACAAGTAACTTAAAAAAAACCAGACTCCTGACAAAAAAATTGGCCTGTTCCAATCGCTGTAATCTCTCCTTTACAGCGAACCGGAGAAGTATTGCCTCTTAAAAAATTCAAAAAAGTATCAGCAAAATGAAAAAAATAGTATTTTTTTTAATAACCTTCACACTGATGACTTCAGCTGCAATAGCCCAACAGATAAAGGGGCTTGTAAAAGATCAGCAGGGCAAATGGCTGGAAAATGCTACTGTGTCATTACTGAAAGTGAATGATTCTTCAGTTGTAAAGCTGGCAGTTACGTCATCGGAAGGAAAATATTCTTTTAACGCACCTCAGCCCGGCAGTTATCTTATCAGTGTTTCCCATGTTGGATTTGCACCGGCTTATTCTGCACCACTTGAAGTAGCTGGTTACGGGGAAGTATCTGCCCCTGATCTCGTTCTTGAAAAAAGCACAGGCACTCTTGGCGAAGTAACAGTATCAGGCAAAAAACCAATTGTGGAAGTAAAGGCAGATAAAACCATTCTGAATGTAGAAGGGGCCATTAATGCTATCGGCACTGATGCACTCGGGTTGCTTCGTAGGTCGCCGGGAGTACTGGTGGATAAAGATAACAACCTGAGCCTTGCCGGGAAGAATGGAGTAAAAGTCTATATAGACGGTAAGCCACCCCCCCTGGCAGGCACTGATCTTGCCAATTTCCTGAAAGCAATTCAGTCAGCACAGGTGGAAACCATAGAACTTATCACCAGCCCATCTGCCAAATATGATGCGGCAGGCAATGCAGGAATTATCAATATTAAATTAAGAAAGAACAAGGCATTTGGAACCAATGGTTCGATAAATGCAGGCTATAGCGTTGGCGTATATCCAAAGTATAATGGAGGTATTAATTTCAACCATCGCAGCAAAGGCATAAATGTTTTTGGCACCTATAACTGCAGCTATAACAAGGGCAATATGCTTTTTAAAGTGTACAGGAGTGTGCTGGATACAGTCTTTGACAATAAAACCGATGCCAGTTTGCTGGATAAAAACCACGTATTTAAGGCCGGCATTGATTTTTTTTTAATCAAAAAAATACATTTGGCGGGCTGATTACAGGTGATATTTCAGAGAACAGTTTTAACAATATGAGCATGACACCAATCAGCCATAAACCAACCGGCATAGTAGACAGGGTGCTGGTGGCCAAAAATGTTAATATGATTAAAGGAGATAATGTGAGCTTCAACCTGAATTACAGGTATGCTGATACTGCCGGGCATGAGCTGAATGCCGATGCCGCTTATGGTCTCTTCCACAGTAAAGGCAATCAGTTGCAGCCAAATTTTTATTATAACCCGGCAGGTGCTGTACTGCTGAATCAGGTGATCTACCGTTTTATCAGCCCGGCTGACATTGCCATCCATACCTTTAAAGCCGACTATGAGCAAAATTATAAAAAAGGGAGGCTGGGAGCAGGCGCTAAAATATCAGCTATATATACCGAAAATAATTTCCAGCGCTTTGATGTATCTCAGCCCGATCCTGAGGTGAAAACACTGGATATTTCACGAAGCAACCAGTTTAACTACACCGAAAACATTAATGCCCTGTATGCAAATTATAACAGGCAACTGAAAGGAAAAATGATACAATTTGGTATAAGAATGGAGAATACCGTTTCCTCCGGTAATTCTTACGGACTGGATACGAATGGCGCTGTTAATACAACCAGTAAGCAAACGTTTAAACGGAAATACACAGATCTGTTTCCCAGTGCCGCCATTACGTTCAATAAAAACCCGATGATCCAATGGGGTCTTTCGTTCAGCCGCAGGATTGACAGGCCTGCCTACCAGGACCTGAACCCTTTTGAATTCAAATTAGACGAATATGCTTATCTGAAAGGGAATATCAGCCTGAGACCGCAATACACCACTGTTATCACGCTGACCAATAGCTATAAATACAAGCTGAACACATCACTGAGCTACAGTCATGTAAAAGATGTGTTTACTTACCTTCTGGACACAACAGAAAAGACAAAAAGCTTTGCGACCCGTAAAAACTTAGCCATACAGAATGTGGTGGCACTGAACATCAGTTACCCATTTGTGTACAAAACTTATACTGCCTTTGTCAGTGTCAGCGGTAACTACTCACATTATAAAGCCGACTTCGGCGGCAGCAGGGTCGTTGATTTACGTGCAGCTTCTGTTAATATTTACATGCAGCACAGCTACCAGTTTGGAAAGAAAAAAGAATGGACAGGTGAGATAAGCGGCTGGTATAATTCTCCTGCCATCTGGGAAGGTGCATTCAAAAGCAAATCTATGTGGACGATGGATGCCGGTATCCAGAAAACAATGCTTAAGGGCAAAGGCAGTTTCAAGGTTTCGGTGGCTGATATCTTTTTCAGTATGAAATTCAATGGATACAACAATTTTGCAGGGCAGTACAACAGGACATATGCCAGTTTTGAGACCCGCCAGTTCAAAACTGCGCTTACCTGGAGGTTTGGCAGTAATACCGTGAATTCCGCCCGCCAGCGAAAGGATGCTTCAGAAGAAGAAAAGAACAGAACCAAGAGCAGCGGAGGGTTTGGAAATAACTGATAAAGTGTGATGATGATAAATAATAAAGTTACCCGAACGGCATCTTCCTATATTTGTAGGTGCCGTTACTTAAATTTTTATTATTATAAGATTCCTATATAAGCTATTGGTGTCCCTTTTTTCAATTTCACTTCTGCTGTTTACTCAGCATGGGAAAGGATAGAAAACCACTTGATATATGACAATAAAAAAACCGCTAATCTTTGCTTATTCCCCTTGAGATCCCTGAACAAAATATTGATATTTATTCCTTTGTTTCTGCGTCAACAGGAATCCAAGTTTAAGGATTTGAAGACATGATATGTTTTATATCAGCCTTTTATTTCCGGTTTTAGCACCTTATGTCATTTAAAGTCTCCTATTGTTTTCAAATCTCCTGCTATTTGTACGACAGTATTAGCCTTGAGACTACTATCCCACTTTCATTGCGGGAATGCAATGTCATCCCTTCAATAAATTCATGTGATCCGGTCCGGGTAGCTGTTGGCAAAGGCGAGGGGAGGCTTTATTTTTTCCCGGGCGGGTACATGAATTCAAACCCTTCCAGATTACCTCAATAAAATCCGCTTCCTGCTGATTATCGTTTCTCCAAAAATAGTACTGTACCGCACTACCCAGGTCCTGACAGGCACTTGATTCAATCTTCAACATGGCATTTGCACATTTTTGCCAATTATAGTCAGTATATTGACTAAATTAATAAACCATTCATAAAAAAATGATTTCTAATATATTATAGGTATTGATAGAAAAAACTTGGCCTTTATCCCTACTGTTCAGCACTAAAGCGCCCCAAAAAGGATGCTTTACCTTTTCCGCGAATAATTCTAACTTTCTCCCACAAAATCAATCCATATGGCAATGCCCACCACAAAACCTTCCACTTTCCTGCTGTTCCCCTGGGGACTGCTTTCCATTGTACTGGTACTCGGCCTGAACCTGACCCTGAACAATGAATGGTTCAGCAAAAACTGGAGCTGGATCGCACTGGTACTGATTATACCCGCCGCCATCCTGGAAAATTTCAAAGTCGGTTATTCCACCATGCGGATCATGTTTATGAAAGTGGTGTACTCCCTGATCTCCTTCCTCCTCGTGGGCATGGCATTCGGTTCCGCGCTGAACGGCTGGCATATTGCCCGCTTCCAAAAAATTGAAGGGGTGAAAACCATCACCCTGCCCTGGTACGTGCTGCTCGCATTGGGTGTGCTGCTGCTGATCCAGGTGGCGCAGCTTTTCAGCATGCTGAAAGCGGTGAAGAGGGAGTTTATGCAACTGGACCCGGATCAGTAAGTTCGTAGTTAGCAGTTTGGAGCCTGCCTGCCGGCAGGCAGGTTCGTAGTCCCTTCTAACAGAGATTGTTTTAAAAAATGAGATTACGGAAACTCATCAATATCCGTGTTCTTTTGTGCAATCTGAAAAAAAGGAGACTACAACTCAAGCTTACCGCCTTACCGTTCTTACCGGCTAAAAATTTAACGGTGAACCCGGGGGTAAAAATTATTCCCGGTTTTGCGGTTGTTGCTGCCACCAGTCACGGATCTTTGGGAAAGCGAGTTGAAACCAGGCGGTATACAGTTGCGGGCTTGCTTCCAGCGAATGAATGATCTCCGCAATAGATCTATAACAGCAATCCATTACTTCATCCGGGTTAACATGTATTTCTCCATCAAACCGCCCGGCATATACATGATCAAATTCATGTTCGGTAAGACCATTGCCGAAGCTGGCTTTGTACCGGAACTCAAACAATTTCTCCACCGCCGTATCGATACCAAGCTCCTCCTTCAACCGGCGGTGTACGGCATCCGGGGTCGCTTCGCCATAAGCGGGATGGCTGCAGCAGGCATTGGTCCATAAGCCGGCACTGTGGTATTTGTGCAGGGCTCTTTGCTGCAGCAGCATTTCCCCCTTACTGTTAAAGATAAATACGCTGAAAGCCCTGTGCAAAAGCCCCTTCTGATGCGCTTCCATTTTTTCACAGGAACCCAGGGAATGATCGTTCTCATCCACGAGAATTACTTGCGTCAGGTTCATAATGATCGGTCACGGCTGAATTTTTAACAGCGCCCGGACCGGGGTGTTTTAATTTGCTGAAAGAAGAAAGGTAACTAATTATGAATTACCGGCGCCTGTTACCAGTTAATAACGGCTGATCTGCTCCTTTAACAATTTGCGGGCAAAATGGATCCGGCTTTTGATGGTGCCCAGGGGTTCATCCAGCATACCCGCGATTTCATTGTACTTGTAGCCCTCAAAATACAATAAAAAGGGAGTTTTGAATATATCGGGCAACTGCCGGATGGCTTTATTGATCTCCTTGATCCGCATGGCCGTTTCCGCGGCATTACTGACCGAAACCTGTTGCTGGTTGAGCAGGAATTCATTGGGCGTATTATCAAAAATCGTCTTCTGCCTGGCTTTCCGGCGGTAATCATTGATAAAAATATTCCGCATGATGGTAAACAACCAGGCTTTGATATTGGTGCCCACATTGTACTTGTCGCGGTTGGCCAGGGCTTTGTACAGGGTTTCCTGGTAGAGGTCATTGGCCGCCTCATTATCACGGGTAAGATTAACCGCAAATGGTTTCAGGAAGTCCGCATGCTGCAACAGCAACTGGTCAAAATCTTGTCCCGGCATAAATTGATCCCTTATTTATACTAAAACTAAACAGATTTTTGGCGGCACCTTCCCTATTTTGTTTAATAATTCCACAAAAAAATTAAGCCCTATGAATCAGTTAGTTAAGAAACCCGTTACCGGGATGAAAGGTTTGCCGGGCAGAGCTGAAATACCCGTCCGGCCCCGGAACGGCTGTTCTCCGGGAAGGGATGCAATCACTGCTATAAAAGTTTTTGATTCCCGGCAGCGCTTTTGCACCGACCGGTACCTGTGAAAGAATGGATCGGGGAACTGATCCTTCGGGGATATCAGAGTCCGGCATTTTTTATCTTACCGGAGTCAAGCAGTTTCCGGAGTGGCCCCGATAAAGCCGGGCTGTGCAGGGCTTCCAGGTGGCGGAAGTGGTGGAGGTCTGTTCCGGCCAGGTCATAAAAATTCTGCTTCATCAGGTAGTGGGCCAGTTCATTGACCGATTTCCCATAGTAGCCGGTAAGAGAAAGCAGGTTCAGCTGAAAATGACAACCGATATCCTTTAACTCCCCGTAAAACGCCTTGTTCTGTTCCAGGTAAATATAGCGTTCGGGATGCGCAATGATGGGCTGGTATCCCTGCATCTGCATATCAAAAAGAATATCCTTCAGGCTATGCGAGGGATAGGCCATGGAAAATTCCACCAGCACCATATTCCCGCTTACGGTCAGCAGGGGTTCATTATCGGCGACCAGCTTCGCCACATAATCATCCAGGAAATATTCAGCAGCCGCATGAATTTCGATATCCAGCCCCGCTTCCTCTACTGCGGTCCGCACCCATTCCAGCCTTTCCAATATCACTTCCCTTGTGTTCCGGTACATGTCCCACATGATATGCGGGGTGGTGATGAGCTTTTTATATCCCAGTGCATGCAGCCCCCCGATCAGCTGGAGCGAGGTTTCAATATCCGGCGCCCCGTCATCAATACCCGGGATCAGGTGGGAATGCATATCTGTTTGCAACAACCCGATTATCGCTTTATCCGCTTCCGGATCCGGTTTTGACCTGGAGAACCATTTAAACATAATACAGGGCGTACTTTGTTTCCGAAATTACAAATGAATTTTATTTCCGAATCAGAAAGTTCGTTTGGGAAGGGAAGGAAAAACTTTATAGACAAGACCGCTGTGGGGGAAGGCCACATACCAGGCTGTCAGGAACAGGATCATAAAGTCCGTATAAAATCCCTGGTGCTGCTGGTACCATACTTCCAGGGCTCCTTTATAAGGCAGGATCACATCCCGGTAACATTCATGCGGGGGCAATTTGCTCTGCGTGATGATGAGTTCCTCATCGCGGAACACGATCGAACCGATCCCCGTGAGCCCCGGCCGCACATTGTACACTTTTCTCCTCATTTCTTCCGAGTAGCGGTCAAAACCCACTTTCATCAGCGGGCGGGGGCCCACCAGGGACATATCACCGGTGAGGATATTGATCAGCTGCGGCAGTTCATTGAATTTGCTCTGGCGCAGGAACCGCCCCACCGCGGTGATCCGCGGATCTTTCCGGACCGTTACATCCCCATGTCCCATGTTCGGACTGTTCTTCAGCATCGTGGCAAACTTCCAGATCAGGAAGATGGAATTTTTATACCCCACCCGCTCCTGCCGGAAGAATACTTCATGCTCCCCTGTCAGCAATAACAATAAAATAATGGGTATAAAGACCGGCAATAACAGGATCAGTGCCAGGAGTGCTGCTAAAATATCAAAAAAACGCTTGATGAACTTGTACATAATGGTGGGTTAGTGAGTACCGGCAACCGGCCTTAACCAATGGCGGCTTTGATTTCCCTGGCTACAATTTCCAGTTCCTCATCCGTGATATTGGTGGAACTGGGGATACTGAGACAGGTATTATAAATATATCCCGAGCGGTCGTTTTCTGTTACATACACACAATCCTTGTACATCGGGAGTTTGTTCATGGGCATCCAGAAACGGCGGCTCAGGATCTTATTCGCATTCAGGTGATCCAGCAGTTGCTGCTGCTTTTCCGTCTGTATCGTAAACAACCAGCCATTGGTTTTCACCTCCGGCAATTCTTTTTGGAACCGGATATCCGCCACGCCTTCCAGCTCTTTCTTATAAAAAGCCACGATCTCCTTTTTCCGTTTAATAAATGACGGAAGCAATTCCATCTGTGCCACCCCGATCGCGGCCAGTACATTCACGAGCCGGTAATTATAGCCCACTTCATCATGGTAATATTCATCGGCGCTGGCCTTGGCCGTGGTGGTCAGATGCTTGGCATGTTTGGCGAGGGCTTCATCATTGGTTACGATCACCCCGCCGCCCCCGGTGGAGATGATCTTATTCCCGTTAAAACTGAAAGCGGCCAGGGGACTGAAAGTCCCCGCACTCTTTCCGTTATAGGTGGTACCCAGCGCTTCCGTGGCATCCTCCACCACCGGCAGCGGGTATTTGTTCACGATCGAAAGGAACCGGTCCATAGCACACATATTCCCGAGAATATGCACCGGCATGATGGCCCCGATCCGGCAGCCGTCTTTTTTATAAAACAGTTCTTTCCCTTTTACTGTTGTTTCCTTTTCCAGGAAGTTTTCCAGCAGGTCCAGGTCCATCTGCCACAGGTCCGGGTCCGCATCAATCAGCAGGGGTTCCGCCCCCATGTACTTGATGGAATTAGCAGAAGCCACAAACGTGAGATTGGGCAGAATCACGTAATCATGTTGTTTTACCCCTGAAAGCAGTAAGGAGATATGCAGGGCCGCAGTCCCGTTCACAGCGGCCACCCCGTATTTCGCACCGGCAAAATCTGCCACCATCTGTTCAAACTTCGTCACATAGGAACCCACGGAAGAGATCCAGCCGGTATCCAGGCAATCTTTCACATATTTCCATTCATTACCGGCCATATTCGGCAGGCTCAGGGCAATAAACTTATCGTTACTCATATACTAATTTTCCGGCTTCAAGGTATTGGTTGTACCAATCCACCGTTATTTTTAATCCTTCTTTCCACATCACTTTGGGTTCGTAGCCTAACTGGGTCCTCGCCTTGGTAATATCCGGGCAGCGGCGGCTCACCGAACCGGGATACGTGGGTGCATTTTCATATTCACCTGTAAAGCCCATCAGTTCACCGGCATAATGGATCAGGTCGCCAATGGATATCTCATCCTGCGTGCCGATATGGTAGGTCTGGCCATTGGTGTTGGGTTGCTCCATGGCGAGCACAGTGCCTTCCACTGCATCGCTGATATAACAGAATGCACGGGTCTGATCGTGCCCATACACTTTAAATGGATTTTCTCCTTTCCGGAAACGCACCACGAGGTGAGGGATCACGTGTTTGAATCCCATGCGGGGACCGTATACATTATGATACCGTACAATCGTGGTTTCAAATCCGAGGATGCGGGCATAGTTGAGAAAACCGGATTCACCCAGCATCTTGGTCACGGCATAGGTAAACCGCGGGTGACCGATCTCCTGGATACAAAGCGGCACTTCTTCCGGGGTGGGCGTGGTATAGCCAAAGGCTTCTATCGTCCCCGCATAACATTCGCTGGTGGAGGTAAAGAGCACTTTCCCCACTTTGCTGCGGCGCACCCATTCCAGGGTATTATAGATCAGGGCAGTGTTGATCCGGATAATTTCGTGCGGAATGGAATTCGCATTGTCCACCCCAACCACAGATGCCAGCATATAGACCTGGTCGTAGGCTTCTTCCAGTTGGTTAAAAGTGGCGGGATCGGTAAAGTCGCCGGCCACCACCCGGATATTATGTTTATTCACCAGCCCGGTGAAATAATCGTCCTGTTTACCCCTTGCAAAATTGTCGGCAATGGTCAATTGGTAATCCCGGTTTTCCGCCAGGTATTTGGTGATATTAAACCCGATAAAACCCGCGCCGCCTAACAGAAGAACTTTTTTACTCATAAAAAATCTATTACTCTTTTATTGTGCTGTTTTTATCTATGACCCATTTTCAATTTCTGTTGAACCCCTCCGGGGTTCCAACCTATTTTGACATTTTGTCCCCCGGGTTGCACCCGGGGCTATGATTGTTCAGCC
Organism: Sphingobacteriales bacterium; assembly: GCA_016219985.1. Classification (GTDB taxonomy): domain Bacteria; phylum Bacteroidota; class Bacteroidia; order Chitinophagales; family Chitinophagaceae; genus JJ008. The sequence continues at coordinate 55,102 of JACRJO010000001.1, forward strand.
CCTTCGGGGCTACCTTTCGATGAATATTGAAAACTGAGAATTGAACATTGAGCATTCATTTCAATATCATTTTCAATGCTCAATTTTCAATGCTCAATTTTCAGTAGTCAGTACTCAGAGATCTCCCCGTCCGATCACCTTCACGATATGCTTTTCCTGCAAAGACCGGATCTCCTCATTGGACAGCACGCCGATCGTATCATAGACCCAGCCAGCCGGCTGTTGTTTTATTTTTTCCAGCAGGGCCGCATTGCCCCGGTAATCCCTGTGACCGGTGGTGATCACGATCACATCATATTGTTCCTGCAGCAATTCCTCTAATTGCTGGTTGATCCAGGTATCTTTTTCTTCCCAGTATTTAACATGCGGATCATGCAGGCTGACGAGGCATCCTGCTGCCTGCAACTGATCATAAAAACCTTCGACGGGTGTATAGCGGGTATCCCCCACATCATTGAGGTAACTTACTCCCAGCAGCAATACTTTCCTCCCTTCGAGTGAACCGCCGTATTGTGCCAGCAGGTAATCAAATGCATAAACAGGCATCTTATCATTGATATGGACCCCCTTCTCACTTTGTCCCAGTTTTTCTTCACTGCCAAAAAGATTCATCCGGGCCCAGCTGGCCAGGAGCGGGTCCTTGGTCAGGCAGTAGCCCCCGACGCCAAGTCCCGGGAGCATGATATTTTTATGCGTGGGCCGCATCCGGATCGCATTCACCACTTCATAAATATCCACGCCGGCTTCTTCCGCAAAACGACTCCATTCCACCATAAAAGCGATGTTCATGGCCCGGTAAGAATTCTCCAGCACTTTGGCCATCTCGGTGGCATTGGTATTGCCGAGCCGGGTCAGCGGGTATTCATCCGTACGGATCACGGTACGCAAAAAAGCTTCCACGGCAGCCGCACTTTTTTCATCGGTACCGGCAAAGACCCGGTAGAAATTCTGGATGGAATCGATGTATTTGGGGCCGGGCATCACCCTTTCGTAGGAATGTCCCACTTTCAGCTGATCAACGGGCAATCCCCGTTTGGTTAATGCTTCTTCGAGTAAGGGCCGTACAATTTTTTGAGCGGTGCCCGGCGGAACAGTTGTTTCCACCAGCACCAGCACATCCGGCTTGCATTGGGACCCGATGGCTTCAATTGCTTTTTTAAAAGGGGACAGGTCTACATTGTATCCTTCGAGGTCCTTGTTCTTTGCGGATTTTTTCTGTACATCCAGGTTGATGTCCACCACCACCACATCCGCTTTGCTGTAGGCATACGAATCGAAGCTGGCGTAGTAATTTTTCTTGCGGAGTGCGTTCTGGTAGTACTCTTCGATCTTCGGATCACTGGCAATCACGGGAAATACGCCTTCGTTGATGGAGCGGATCTTCCAGTAAGAAGCGGGGCTGGGCAGGTCAATCCCGATCACGGCATATTCTTCCGTAAGCGCATTGGCCACCACCAGTCCCATCACAGAACCCACGAATCCCAGTCCCTGTACCACGACCAGTTTCTTGCCCGGGTGAAGGGCTATAAAAGCGTCAATGCCGGCTTTATCTTCCTTCACGGCAGGGATCTCATATACTTTTCCCGTTACCGGGCTTTTGGAGACAGCTAATGTATCAGTTGTCATTCTTTGGTATTCGCTTGTAGTTTAAAAATATGTTCCCCGATCTGCGTATAGGCCCAGGGCGTTTTATAGGTCGTTGCTTTGATCCGCCGCTCAATTTCTCCCGGGGTCATTTCCGGCCGGATATGACAAAGTTCATCCAGTTGTTTTCTCGTATAGGGTTTTCTTTTCCACGACTCGTTAGTAACCGGGAGTGGTTGTCCGGAAATGATCAAATTCATTATTTCATAAAAACTTTCCTCGATCAGCCGGTAGCATCGCTGGGTTACGCTGTACACGGTATCTTCCTCTCCCACCGGGAAGCGTTCTGCCCGGATAATATTGCCGGAATCAACCGTTGCTTTCATATGGTGACAGGTGATCCCGTATTCCTTCTCCCCGTTATATATCGCAAAATTGGTGCAACCGGTTCCCGGGTATTCCGGGCTGCCGGGATGAAAATTAATGGCCGCATACGAAGCCCGTTCCAATAATGCGGCAGGATAGATCCAGGAAGAGATAAAGGAGATCATCAGGTCGCCGGACCAGTTCAGTACTTCGGGGGGGAGTTTGTCTTTCCGGCTGCCGGAAAAGATTACCGCTTTCGGGAACCGGGACCGGATAAAATCTTCTGCCCGCCGGGCAAATTCATTATCCTTTTTTCGCAGGAATAAAACACGGTATTCATTGAGGTCCACGGGTTTCACGTAAGGTTGGTTATTGTGTTTTTTGAAGTGGCAAAGGTACCGATAAAAAGTCAGAACCGTAGTCGGGGAAGACGCGGATTTTTGGCCACGAAAACACACGAAATCACACGCCTGCTTGTCCGGTAGGCAGGAAAATGTGCAGTCAACTTCGCATCCTTTCCGTCTTTAAGGTTAATACAGAGCCACGCCTGCCTGCCCGGCCTGCTTCGCCTCGGGCGAGCCTGCTTCGCCACGGGCGAGCCTGCTTCGCCACGGGCGAGTAGGCAGGGGTTGCACGGATTTATGGCCACTAAAACACACGAAAGCACACGAAAGTGCACGAAAGCACACGCCTGCCTGTCCGGCTTGCTTCGCCACGGGCGAGCCTGCTTCGCCACGGGCGAGTAGGCAGGAAAAGGCTATATCAAGTTCCCGCCCTTCCTGGCTACAATCCCCCCGTAAGATTCGTCGGGGAAGCAAATAATAATCCCTACGAAGCCACCTGACACCATACACCTGACACCATACAACTATATTGTATGTGGATACCACGCCGGGTCCCCTTCGGGAGACCCGGCTGGGAAGCGAAAAAGTTGCCACGAAAACACACGAAAGTGCACGCCTTCCTGTCCGGCCTGCTTCGCCACGGGCGAGTAGGCAGGAAAAGGCTATATCAAGTTCCCGCCCTTCCCGGCTACAATTCCCCCCGTAAGATCCGTCGGGGAAGCAAATAATAATCCCTACGAAGCCACCTGACACCAGACACCTGACACCATACAACTATATTGAATGTGGATACCACGCCGGGTCCCTTCGGGAGACCCGGCTGGGAAGCGAAAAAGTTGCCACGAAAACACACGAAAGTGCACGAAAGCACACGCCTGCCTGTCCGGCTTGCTTCGCCACGGGCGAGCCTGCTTCGCCACGGGCGAGTAGGCAGGAAAATATGAAGTCAGCTTCATGTCTTTTCGGTTAATACAGAGCCACGCCCGCCTGCCCGGCTATTATTTTCTCCTTCAGGATATCTGGCCAGGATGCGAAGCTTCGTGTGCTTTCGTGTGTTTTCGTGGCAAAAAAAAATCGTGGCAAAAAAAAACCCGGCATCGCGCCGGGTTCCAGAATATCTTTTATGCTTATTAAGCCGCCACCAGTTTCCGGGCGGGCTTCTTGACAAGATTACGTGCAGGGTTACCAACTACCGTGGCTCCGTCAGGAACATCTTTCACCACGACAGTGCCCGCACCGATCGTTACATTATCCCCGATCACAATCCCCTGGCGGATTACCGAGTTGGCGCCGATAAAGGTATTGCGACCCACTTTTACATTCCCGCATAATACGGCCCCGGGCGCAATATGGGTGAAATCACCGATGATGCATTCGTGGTCAATACTGGTGGATGTATTGCAGATCACCCCGCGGCCGATTTCCACCAGCGGGTTCAGGGTGGCATTGGCAGCGATCATGATCCCGTCTCCCATCTTTACGGAAGAAGAGATCACCGCACTGGGGTGAATAGCGTTGATCGGGTTCCCTAAATACTGGCTGAGATTGGTATGTATTTTCTCCCGGATTCCATTGTGCCCGACACAAGCGAAGAAATCATAATGCTTCAGTTTATGAATCACATCGGATTCTTTTCCTAAATATTCGAGATGATAGGGATTGAACTCTTTTTCTTCCTGGTCGCAATAAGCGGTTACCAGGCGGCCTGCACTGAGCAGGATGTCGATGATGACGAAAGAGTGACCAGAATAGCCTACAATAGCCACTGGCTTTTTCAATGTGGTTTTCATTGATTTGGATTTTGGATGAGCTAAAATAAAAACATAGTCATCGCTTCCAAAACAATGAGGCCATTAAAAGCAAAAATCGGGTACTAGTACTTTTACCAAATACGTAGAATCCCGATAAGCAGGGGGAAATTATTGTGCAGCAAGGAGTTGGAGATATTTTTCCCGGAGCAGGGATTGCACAATGCGCTGATCATAATGGGTTTGAACCTGTTGGAGCAGGGTTTGGGCATAGTCCTTCAGTTCTTCCGGGTGCCCCAGAGCCCAGGCCATTTCCCGGTAAAGCGCTTCTTCATTCTTTACTTCGAAGATCAACCCGGTTTTGCGGTGCTCTACTATATCAATATTCCCGTCGATGCAGGAGCATAAGACCGGGCAGCCCATGGCCCCGGCCTGCATCAGTACATTCGGAAAACCTTCCCGGTGCGAGGGATGTACCAGCGCCTGCGAAATATGCATATAATATTCCACGGCATCACTCCAGCCCGCACTGATCACAGCCGGATGGGTTTTTATCAATTGACGGGCCGTATCGCTCACCGGGTCCACTTCATCTTCAAAAGCGCCCACCAGCACCAGCCGGATCTGCGGATGATCCTTGTGCAAACGGGCGAAAGCCTGCAGCAGTTCGTCCATTCCCTTATCATGCACAATGCGGCCAACTGATAAAAAATAAAACAGGGAAGGATCGTACTGAATATGCGCTTTTATTTCATTGAGCTTATCCGCTTTCAATGCAGCCGTATTGTAACGGGCCAGGTTCACACCATTGCTTGATCCCCACCCGATCACCTCCAGTTTTTTGGGGTTCACCAACCGGTTTCTTTCTATGAATGCTTTCATGGAATAACTGTTTGGCCATACATGGGTGGCCGCCATCCCGGTCAGTTTTTCCATCACAATCAGTACCTGTCTCCCGAACCCCCTGGTGGTTACATAACGGAGTCCCGCAATGGTATGCACCCGAAGTTTCACCCCTGCCATTTTTGCCGCCAGCATGGACAGCAAACCTGCCTTGGGAGTATGGGAGTGCACCAGGTCCGGTTTTTCTTTCCGGAAGAATTTATACAACAACCATAAACAACGCAGGTCGCCGAAAGGCGTCATCCTTCTTGTCATGGGGATGATATGATGACGGCACCCTTCCCTTTCCAGCACAGCTTTCAGCTCCGGGCCATCACTACTTACCATCAGTACATCAAAACCCTGCTCCCGCATATACTTCATCTGCCCGGGCAGGAGTACGTTGAGGGATATGGGAGCGGTGGTTATTCTAAGGAGTTTGGGCATCTGGGGATAGTCGGTAGTTAGTAGTTTGTAGTTAGTAGTTTGTGGTTTGTGGCCTGCCTGCCGGTCAGGCAGGTTTGTAGTCGGGTTTTTCACTTATTGACACCCTGGCTAATACCAGGTTCCTCTTGCTTCCCGCTCATCCCCCGTAGCTTCTTTGAAGGAGGGCTTTACTTCTTCAAATAACACTTCCTGTACCACACTTCCAGTGCAAAAAGCGACCAGATCATTTTGGCTCTTTTCTCATCCCCGGTTTTCACTTTCCGGTTCCACAACTCCTGCACAAACCGTGGATCAATATACTGCCTGTAGCAGGCATCGGGGGAAAAGATATACGTGGCGACCAGGTCTTTCAATTCACCATCTAACCATTGTTTCAGCGGAATTTCAAATCCTCTTTTAGGCTGATGAATCAGATCGGGCGGCAGGTATTTTTGGGCCAGTGTGCGCAGGAGGTACTTGGTCTGTGTGCCCTTTATCTTATACGGATCCGGCAAACCCGGAATGTATTCCAGCAACTCTTTTGACAGCAGGGGGCTTCGTCCTTCCAGTGAATTCGCCATAGTGGCAATATCCATTTTCACGAGCAGGTTGGCTTCCAGGATATGATCAAAATCGAGGTTCAGTATTTTCTGCAACCCGCTGAGAGAGGAGTTGTTGATACGGTCGAAGGACGATTGTATGTTACCCAGTACAGAGGCGCGGTCAAAGCGAAAAGCTTTTGTATGTTCCTCAAAAATATCAAGGGTGGAACTGAAATAGGTGTCGAGCCCTTTCTTACGGGCAAAGCCGGCCAGCCGGTAGAAATAGTTGTACTTACTTTTTTTATCGTGCGATACGGGCAGTAAGGGGTAGACTGATTCGGCCAGAGATTTTACCAGGAGACCCGGACGGAAAAAATCATACCGGGCGAAGGGAACATAGCGCCGGTACCCCCCGAAAATTTCATCGCCACCATCCCCATTCAAAATCACCGTCAGGTGTTTCCTTGCCTCGCGGCTTACATAGTAGCTGGGTATGGCGGAACTGTCGAAAAAGGGCATTCCGTAATTACTGATGATCTGCTCTGCATCATCCCGCAGGTGGTCGAAGGAAATCCGGATCTCATGATGATCCGTACCATACCGTTCAGCTACCTGCCGGGCGAGCGGGGCCTCATCATAGGCCCCGGCAAAGGAGACCGTATATGTTTTAACGGAAGACTTGTGCTGACTGGCAAGAGCAGTGACCAGTCCGCTGTCAATACCCCCGCTGAGGAATGACCCTACTTCCAGGTCGGATGAATCTATCCGCCGGTTCACAGCCAGCCGGAGCAGTTCATCCGTTTTATGCAAGGCACTTTGAAAATCGTCTGTTGACGGGCGACTGTAAAAGTCATGGATATCCCACCATTTTTTTACCTGCAATGAAAGATCGTTCATCCGCAGCAGGGCATAGCTGCCGGCCGGGATCCGCTGCACGTTTTTATAAGGGCTGGCCGGGCTGAAAAAATAGCCGGCACTGAGGTATTGACCAATGGCCGCCTCGTCAACTTCCAGGGGAAGCTGGCTGCGGATCGCATTCAATTCACTGGCAAAGAGGAAGGTTTTGCCGTCAAAATAATAAAACAGGGGTTTCTTACCGGCCCGGTCCCTGGCCAGGAATAATTCCTGTTTGTCACGGTCATAAACAGCAAGGGCAAACATCCCGTCAAAATCACTAAGACAGTCCGGACCTTTCTTTGCATAAGCCTGTAAGATCGTTTCCGTATCTGACTGGGTGCGGCATTGCAGTCCGTATTTCTCCCGCACTTCCAGGTGATTATAGATCTCCCCGTTAAAAATGATCACGAGGTTATTCCAGCTCATAGGCTGCTTCCCGCTGGCAATATCAAGGATGGCCAGGCGGTGATGATGCAATACCAGCCTGCCTTCTGTGAAAGTGGCCTGTTCATCAGGCCCCCGGTGCAGGAGGGCCCGGGTAAGTCCCGCTATATCGGGTGAACCATTAACGGATCCGGCTATACCACACATAATTTCATTTCTTTATTGGAACAGCAAAGTCAACCACCTTATTAAACCAGTTGGGGAAATGCAGCTTTGCCCTGGTATATAATAGAAGAAGAAGAATAAGATAAAAGGGGGTACAGGGGATCTTATACCTTGAAAGTGCCCCAAAGTTACCGGTTGAGGATCCTACGGAAAAGGCGAATACCAGGGCAAAGACCAGGCAGAGCAGGATCCGCCCGTCTTCGAAGGCCATGGTAAAAAATTTTCCGGGGCCCCGTTTATAGAAGAAGAAAAGGGTGAAAAAACTGAAAATGGCGGCCTCAATAGCAGAAAGCAGTACGATCGGCGAACTCACTTCCCAGAGGAAGGGCCTGAAATAAGTGGCCCCGATACTTTCCACCACCAGCAGAAACGGGTTAGAGGCATTGATCTTAAAGTGAGAGCCGCCCTGAACCAGCCCGATATGTTCATACCCCTTTCGTTGCTGCTCTGCATTTTCCATTACCGTACTAAGCTGAAACTCCTTGGCCGCTTCCGTGGAAGTCAGGTAATTCAGCAGGAAATACGCAATCACCACACTGATCGCAAAGGTGAACAGGGAAAAAATATAGCGGAGCACTTTTTCCTTGATCACTTTATTGAATTCCGCGAATACCCAGACCAGGATACTCAGCAGCAAAACCAGCAGGATATACGCCTTGATATAAAAACTCAGGTAGGCTGAAATCAGTATCCAGAGTACCGAGCTTACCGTATTCTTTTTAATGTAGACCAATTGCAGGATCGCATAAAGGATATATCCCACACAACCAAACGTAACAGGATCTTTCAGCAAACCGGAGCTCCAGAAGACCACACTCGGCACAAACAGGCAGGCCAATGCCAGTTCCCGCCATAACCGGGGATAGAAATAATAAAAAAACTTAAAGAGCCGTATGGCCCCGCCCAGTGCCCAGAAACCAAAAAACATATTGATGCAGAGGTAACTGTCGAAAAACAAATAGGACGGAATCAGGGCCAGCTTACCAGGCAGAAAATTGCTGGTGGTAATCATGTACCCGTAGGTAATATCCTGGTCAAAATTATCATAGTAAAAATAATTGAACAGCGGGTGATTCCCGGTCAGCTTGACGGTATTCAATATCAACCAGGCATTATCCAGGTCATCGTCTATCGCGGTCCGCAGGTCTTTTGACGCCTGGTAGAACAGGTTGGTATCCCCGCCTTTAAAGTAGAAGGCCGTGATCAGGGTAAACAACAGTACCCCGATGGTTTTAAAATAAAAAGCCCGGTAATACAGTTTACGGATAGCCGGGTCCGTTTGCCGGTTGGCCTTGTACCGGATAATGCTGAAAAATAAAATAAAGCAGAGAGGAAAGAGAATAATATCCCCTCCATTAAAAAAACGGCCTATCAGGTATAATTGGTTCACGCTATTGCTTTCCTCAGGTATTAATTATTCCGGCTCTCCTGGTTGCCCTGCAGGATCGACAGGTAGGTATCTTTATTGGCTTCCACAGAAAAATGTTGCTGAACGAATTCCGCGGCGGCTGTCCCGGTTCGTTCCCGCAGGGTCGGAGAAGAAAGTAACTGTTTTATTATACGGACCCAGTCATCGGCCGACCTCGCCAGGAAACCGGTACGTCCTTCTTCCATGATCCGGAAATTGGCGCCAATGGCTGTAGCAATGGTCGGCACCCCTGCAGCCATATATTGCAGGGCTTTCAACCCGCTTTTCCCATACACCCATTGTTCGTCGGGTAAAGGATAAAGCCCGATATCAAAACGGCTGATCACAGCCGTTTCATATTCTTCTTTCCAGGGCAGCGCTTCCACTTCCATCCCATCAATGGTAAACCCCGCATCCCCCATCACGAGTAACTTAAACAGCACGCCTTCCTTTTTTAACTGACGGAAAACGGGTTCCAGCAGGTGAAGGTACTTAGAAGTACTATGGCTGCCACTCCAGCCCAGCACCGGCAAAGGTTCCCGGAAATCATATTCCTTTTTTGGCCGGTAAGTGTCCGTATTGATCGTAGACGAAATATCGGTGGTGCGGTTATTGTATTTCCTGACAAAATTATCCAGGTAGGGCGTACAGGTAATCACATGATCCGCCTTTTTCATGAGGAAGACCGGTTTGTTCCGGCCCTTGAGCCCGGCAACCATTTTATTGACCTGGCTTTTGGAATCAGCGAGGTACACAAGGTCATCAATATCATAAATAACCCGCCGGGCCAGCAGGCAAACCAACCATTCATATACCGGGAAACCAAAGGGCGTGGCCCAGAGATGGATATATACCACCTCATATTGCCGGATACGGAAAAGGTCGGTGATCCGTTTCAGGTAACCAGCTAATGTATAACGCAGTTTGCTGAACCAATGGCCCTTCCTGTAAATAACTTCCCAGAAGGCTTCGCTGATAAAAGCCCGGTGTTTTATTATAAACCCGTTTTGTTCAAAGTACGGGTAATACTGTTCAAATTTCAGCCGCTGACTCGGCGCCTTATCAAACGGGTATGGCACCATAAATAATACTTTCTTACTCATGTGCAGTAACCGTTTTATTGCTGAAGCAGCTGCTATAAGCTTTACTGTATGATTTTATACCTTCTTCAAGGCTGTAGATGGTACGGATATTTTCCCGGATCAGGGCCGGCTCCCGCTTTAGCAATGCAGGCAGGGCCTCCAGCGCAGCCTGGTATTGTTTCCTGGTAAAGGCCTGTAAAACAAATCCGCCACCGCTTTTATGGACGATCGTTTCCACATCACCCACCCCGCTGTTGACAATCACCGGGATCCCCATTGATAACAGTTCCCCGAGTTTGGTCGGCGAACTGGATAGTTTGGAATAAACCGGTTTGATGAAGGAGAGGCTGATATCCGAGGCCTTTGTAAAAACCGGCACCTCTTTCCGCCCGGCCTCGGTGATCAGGATATCGTCCGGGCGGAGGCCGTAGTTCTTCAGTTTTGCCAGTATCAGCTGGGCGGGAGAATGCGTGATAAATAAAAAACGGGCCGTTGCATATTTTGTTTTGATGAGGGCGAACAGTTCCAGCATTTCATCCAGCATATACCAGGAACCCACGGACCCGAGGTAGCTGACCACCAGGGCATCCGCCGGGAGACCGAGCCGGGCCCTGCCCTCCGCTTTACCGGCAGCTGAGGTCAGTGTAAAATGATCCATATCTGCACAACAAGGAATCACGCTCATGGGAACGGCCGGATTATAAGCCGTCCAGTTTTGCATTTCAAGCCGGCCCGCTTCGGTGAGCGAGATGATATGATCCGCTTCCCGGATAAATTCCTTTTCCTTTTTTTTATAATAGTGGTATACCTGCCGGAAGATAAAACGGTCCTGGTTCCAGGTGCCGGCTTCTTTTTTTTCATCGGCCCAGAAACCACGCATATCAAAAAAAAACTTTGTACCGGTCTTCCGTTTGAGTTTCAGGCCAAGGTCAGCCGCGATATAACTGCGGCAGTGCACCATATCAAACCGGTTTTCGCGATGAAGACGGAAAGCCGTCCGGCGCATACGGATCGCATCATAAAATTTGGAAAGAACAGGCGGGCGGCTGGTAAAACGCAGGGGCACCCATTGTATACCGGCTTTACGGGTTATTTCGAGGATGGTCTCCTTTCCTTTTTCGTAGCGGTCTTTTTTCTCAAAACTCAGGATGGTAAACCGGTATCCTTCACGGGCCAGTCCGCAGAGATAGGGCAAGACCTGGCTTTGTCCCAGCGGGTCGGTCATCCCGTCATACGATATATAAAGGATCTGTTTATTGGTGCTCATGTAAAAACCAGTGTAAAACTATTAAGGTCCATATTTTATTATACAGGTGATCGGCCTTCCCGCCCTGGTAACGCCTGACCAGTTCTCTTACGGCTTCATACTTCACCACACCTGCTTTTTCCACCATTGCTTTATTGCAGTATTGATCAATCATCCATTTAAGATCTGTCTTCAGCCATTTCCCCAGGGGGATACTAAAGCCCCATTTGGGACGGTCCAGCAAAGACGGAGGCACGTAATCATACAATACCTGTTTCAATAAATACTTAGCGGTACCTCCCCGTTGTAATTTCAATGAAGAGCCGAGATTGAGGGCAAACTCCACCACCCGGTAATCAAGCAGGGGCACGCGGGTCTCAAGGCCGTACTGCATACTGGCCCTGTCTACTTTCACCAGCAGGTCATCTTTCAGGTAATTCTCCAGGTCCCAGAAACTCATTTGTTCTGCTGCGTTCAGGGACCGGCCGCCAAACGTATAATTAAGGGATGAAAGATCAAAAGCGGGGCTATGCAAGAGTTTGCCAATTTCTTTTTCTGAAAAGAAATACTGGCTTTGGCTGAATAAATGACTGTTGAAATGGCCTTTGGGGTATGATTCAAACATTCCCCCGGCCCGCTGAAAGCGGCTGTTCAGCAAACGGGTACCCGCGAATATCAGGGGAGATGCCAATTTTAGTAATGGATGCTGCATCCGTCGCGCCCATTGGTAACTGCCATACCCGCAGAATAATTCATCGCCGCCATCACCGCTCAGGGTAACGGTAACATGCTGCCGGGCGAGTTTACTCACCAGCATAGTGGGAAATGCGGAAGAGTCTGTAAATGGCTCATCATACACCTGCATGAACCCGGGTACCATTTCCAGCATATCCTTTTGGGAAATCGGTAATTCATGGTGGTTGGTATGCAGGTGCCTGGCCACAGCGGCCGCATACGGCGCTTCATTGACTTTGCCATCGGTAACAGCAATACTATAGGTATTGATCTTCCGGCCGGCCACTTTGCAGGCCATGGCTGTAACTATACTGCTGTCGGTGCCGCCACTCAGGAAGGTACCGATCGGCACGTCACTCACGAGCTGGCGTGCCACTGCATCTGTCAGCAGTTCATCCAGTTGCTTTTTGGCAGCTGATTCATCCGACAGCACTTCCTGTTCAATATGATCACCGATCTTCCAGAAGGAAGTTTCGCGGTATTGCAATTGTCCCTTTGCATCCAGGCTGATCTCAGCAAAGGATCCCGCCGGTAATTTATGAACATCCAGGTAAGCCGTATAGGGGTGCGGGATATAACCGACATGCAGAAAGGCGGGAATCACGGAATAGTTGACGGGCAGTTGCTTCTTTACAGAACATATACCTTTCAGTTCAGAAGAAAATATGAACTCAGCCCCCTTCAGGTAATAATAGAAAGGCTTGATGCCGATATGATCACGGGCCACGGTGAGTACCTGGGTCTGTTTATCCCAGATAGCCAGGGCAAACATGCCATTGAGCCAGGCAAAGGAGGCTGCACCAAAACGGGCAAAGGCTTCCAATATCACTTCAGAATCACCGGACGACCGCCAGTTCACGCCGGGCAGTTTTTGTTGTTTAATGTCGGAATAGTTATAGATCTCGCCGTTAAACACCATTACATACCTGCCGCAATGGCTGTACATGGGCTGATTGGCCGCCTCGCTCAGGTCAATGATGGACAGGCGGCGGTGACCGAGTCCCGTACGCAGCGGGTTGTATTCTTCCAAAAAAAATCCTTCTGCATCAGGTCCCCGGTGCTTAAGTGTACGGGTCAGGGTGTACAGGTCTTCCTGTTGCAGTTCGGGAGAAATAAATCCGGCAATACCACACATGACAGATGATTAATAGATTCAGTTATTTTTTCTCAAACAGACCGTCCGTTGCATCCCGGTATGGGTCCTTACCATGTATTTGCGCAACAGGGGATCTGTGAAACGGGGCAGAGTGCAGACACCTGTATGAGGATGTTCAACAGGGAAACGGAGACGTTCACCTAATCGTTTTAGGGAATCGGGTCGGATTCGTACACTTTAATACTGACACCGCAATCCCTATTTTTTTCGGGGATGCAAGCCCCGGACTGATTCAGCCGTGGTCCCGGAACTTAATGAACGGCAACCGGGTTACCACCCATTTCACGGCGCCCACGCTTTCAAAAACACAGCGGGCCGCTTTTCAGATAATGGGGTGACCGGGGTCATATAGGCAAGGTTTCAGTCAGCTGAAATTACGTTACCAGCTGGTTTTTTTATCAATGCTTTGATCCATCCTGAAAACGTAGCCATATCAATCACCAGGGTCAGCAACAGTATGGTAAAAAAGTCGCGCGGATCAAACAATGGTTTCAATCCGAATTCATTTTTATGTAGTACAACCCTTTTTGCCACCCTTGCCGCATACCAGGCCGGGATCAATACTATCCATCCCCAATGATGGAACACTGCCAGCAGAAAAAATACGATTGCCAACAAATACTGCCGTAATATACCATAGTGCCAGTCAGCCTGGCGGCCTGCCCAGACATTATACATGGAATAAAGCCTGAACTTCCGGTATGTAGAGCCGGTATCTGGTCTGAGTTCCCAATACACTTTTGCAGCGGGCGCTTCCCTGCAGCAACTACCTGCTTTATCAACCTTTTCCATAAAGGCCAGGTCTTCTGCTGCCCGCCAATCCGGAAATCCCCCCGTTTTTTCCCAAACTGTTTTGCGGACTAAACAGGAAGCAATGGACCTTCCCCTTATTTTTCCAGGGGATTGCCCGGGAACATACGTGATAGCTGCACATTTTTCGAACCTGTTCCTGATCCGTGGCGCAAAATCTCCATATACCACATCGGTGGCGGGGTCTGTAAGGGCCATTGTTTCAAGTTCCTTTAGCCAGTCCTTGTCCAGTATGATCCCGGCATCAGTAAATGCGATCCATTCATGTGCAGCCGCCGCTGCCCCGATATTCCGTCCCTTGCCCGGCATCGCCCGTACCGCCCGGATCACGCGGTATCGTTTATCAGGAGCCGTCAGTGATTGTAACAGAGCGGGGGTATCATCAACAGACCCTCCATCCACGAAAATTACTTCATCGGGGGGCCTTGTTTGTGCGTTGATCGTATTGATGAGGGCCTGTACGGACAGACGCTCATTGAATACGGGCACTACGAGCGATATTCCGGTAAGTTGTGACATCTGCGGTTTCAACAATAGCCTACTTTCTGCCAGCTATTTTTTTTATCGCTTTATACAGCGGACGCTCGCCGAATGTGCAGTATAAGAATTTATGCAGGGCCTTGCGGGAAAATATCCCGGCCGGATATACACCCAATGCTTTCCGGGCCATTTTTGCGGCGGAGGCAAAATCCTCCCCGGTGAGGTAATAACTGCCACAGGTAAAGTACATATTCATCCTGGCTTTCTTTTCCAGCTTCCGGATCCCGGCAGGGATGTTACCCATGGAAAAATATTTCCCGTACATGTAGATCAGTTCGGGTGCTGCCTTTTTGGATTGGGAAACGGTCTTTGATTCTGCATGGAGCCTGTAGGTCGACCAGACCCCGTCGGTATGATCAATTTTTGTACAGAGCCCGGCTCTCAGCCAGAAATCCCAATCCATAAAATAATAAAAGCTGGGATCCAGTTCACCTGCCTTTTCCATTACTTCACGCCGGATAAACGAGGAGGGCTGGGAAATGGGGTTTTCACAGCCGGTTACAAATTGCAGATAATCAAAAGGAGGCACGGGTCTTGTCCGGTTTAGATGATTTCCTGCCGCGTCTGTAAAAACAGAATCGGCAAAAACGATCCCGGTTTCAGGATGTGCCAGCAGGTAATCAACGCCTGCCTTTACTGCACCGGGCAGGTAGGTGTCATCTGAATTCAGCCAGGTGATGATACTTCCCTTTGTATTCCTCCAACCTTTGTTAATGGTAGCTGTCTGGCCCATATTGGTTTGCGTCTCCCACCTGATCCGCCCGGTATACTCTTTCAGGATGGCTTCGGTATTATCTGTTGAGCCATCATTGAGTACATACAATTCAATATGCGGATAATTCTGTGAAAGCACACTCTCAATGGTATCCCTTAGAAATTCTCCCTGGTTATAGGCCGGCGTAATTACCGTAACCAACGGTAAACTAGTTCCACTCATGCGATAAAAAATTAAAAATTAGATCCATTCCAAACCCGGTATTAAACATCCAGGTCTATATCCCTGCTTATTGCGACAAAATTGCTTTGAACATGGATTTCTATGTCCGTATTGTACTCTTTAATTTCTTCAAATCCATTCTTCAACAAACGATACAGCCTGAATTGAGGAGTCAGGATCTGAAAAAAATCATGCAAATAAGTCTTTGAAAGAAAGTTAGCCGCTCCAAACTCAAACTGGATAAAATCAACCAGCCGTTTATCCAGGTACTCCTGCGCCCCTTTTAAAACATAGTAATCATGCCCTTCCACATCGATCTTGAGAAAATTAATCCTGGCAATCCCATTTGCATTGCAATAATCCTGTAAGGTTTCAAAATGAACCGCCTCCTTCAGATCCAGCGAGAAATTATACTTCGAAAAATCCTTTTTATACAAACCGCCTACTTCATTAAACTCTGTACTGGAAAGAAAAGTTACATCGTCGGTTTTATCGCTTAAACCCAGGCGGATTGGCCTAAAATCAGCAATTTTAGCTGAAAGTTTCTCCAGCTCATTATACGCTTTCGAAAATGGCTCAAAGGCATAAATGGTCCTTTTACTATCACAAAACTCCCTGTCGAGAACAACAGAATAATTTCCAATATTGGCCCCGACATCAAACAAGACCAGATGGGTGTTTCTATTTCCATAATACTTGCGGACTGTTCTGATAAAAAAAAGTTCCCCGTCTGTACTTATATCCGTACCCCGGTAGTTAAGGCCAAGCAGCGAAATGTTCTTCAGTATTGTATAAAACCTCAGAAATCTTTTTGAGCCAAATGTGGGCTTTAGCAACAGTAATAATAATTTTTTCATTACACTTTAGTTCTTTTGTTTCGAAACGACAGAATAGTTTAGCTTTTTGTCAGGGCGACATCTACCATTTCAGCAATGGTTCTGCGCATATCGTATTCATATTTCCAGTTGGGATAATGCTGCTGGAATTTGCGTACATCGCTCACATACCAGATATGATCACCGCTGCGGGCCTCATCGAGCAGGGTATATTCCAGTTTATTGCCGCTGAGTTCCTCGATCATGCTGATCGCTTCCAGCATGGAGATATTGGCGAAACGGGAACCGCCGATATTATATACCTCACCCTGGCGGGGGGCACTGTAGAATTCCCAGAAAGCACTGATCAGGTCTTTGCTGTGAATATTATCCCGCACCTGTTTGCCCTTGTACCCAAAAATCCGGTAAGGCTTTTTGTTTACGGCGCAGAGGATCAGGTAGGCCAGGAAACCATGCAGTTCGGCTCCGCTATGGGCCGGGCCGGTCAGGCAACCGCCGCGGAAGATCCCGGTATTCATACCAAAGTATTTGCCATATTCCTGCACCATGATATCAGCTGCGGCTTTGCTGGCCCCGAAAATGCTGTGCTTGGAATTATCGATGCTCATGGACTCATCGATACCATGTTCGGCAAAAGGATGCGAAGGGTCGATCTCCCAGCGGGTGGGGGTTTCGATCAGGGGCAGGTAATTGGGGGTATCCCCGTACACTTTATTGGTGCTGGTGAAAATAAACACCGCTTCCGGGCAATATTTCCGGGTTGCTTCGAGCATATTCAGCGTTCCTGTAGCATTTACCCCAAAATCAGTAAACGGTTCTTTAGCGGCCCAGTCATGTGAAGGCTGGGCGGCCGTATGGATCACAGCCGCAATAGAAGTATTGTACTCTGCGAAGATCTTTTCCAGCGCGGCGAAATCCCGGATATCCGCTTTATAATGTAAATAATGATCCAATCCACTTTCCAGTTTTTGCTGGTTCCATTGGGTACTGGCATTCTCGCCAAAAAAATAAGCCCGCATATCATTATCAATTCCCACCACACGGAAACCCTGTTGGTGAAAAAAAAGACTGGCCTCACTGCCGATCAGACCGGCTGAGCCGGTTACAATTACCGTTTGCATATATTTAAAATTAAAAATAGTTAGAACCAGTTCAACTACAGTACCGGATTATACGACATGGGTTTCCCGCACATATGGCGTTGGCCGGCAGGTCTTTTGTAACCACACTCCCGCTTCCGACAATTGTATTTTTCCCAATAGTCACCCCTTTTAGGATAGTGCAATTAGCCCCAATCCAGACATGATCGCCAATAACTACCGGCTTTGCGATCATCTTTTGCTTATTATCCCGGTCATACGGGTCCATTGAATGCCAATCAAAATCAGTGATAATACTGTTTACTCCAACAAGTACCTGATCCCCGAGAACCACTTGCTTCATAGCGCCAATGGTTACCCCGGTAAATGCACACTGCTGTCCTATCCGGATCTCTGCGTTGGCCGCATGTGTTGACAGAATACATCGTTTATTCCCGCCCAGCAAATTCGAATCAAGATCTGACCTGAAGACACATTTCTCACCGATCATTATTACGGAGTCCAACTCACGGTAAATAACAGGCCGCTTCCAAAAACCGATACCAGCAGCCAGTTTTACCCCATATAACTTACATAGAAGGTATGTAAAGAATGTGGACCAAAATCTTAGCAGTTTCTTCCTTAGTTGACGCCATTTATTTATCAGAATGACAATTTTCCTGCCCATAGAATAATTATTAAACTGACGGCCTTGTTTCAAACCATGCCTTAACTCGCCTTAGCCAAATGGGGTACTTTGATTGGCAAGATGGCATAACCGGAAATCCCTCATCGGGCTTGGCCGGTTTGCACTTCCCTTTAGCTAAATCCCTGGAAAACAGTAATTCATATTTTTCAGCCATTCTTGCTATCGAATATTCTTTTGCAGTATCCCATGCCCGCAAACGCAGGCGTTCAAGCAGATTCCGGTTCTCAGCAAGTAATGATATCGTATTAACAAACCCTTCAATGTCACCTACTTCAATTAGAAATCCATTTTCCCCGGATTGAATCAACTGCTGATTTCCCGCCTTGATATTTGTAACAACCGGACAACAGCCATATGCCATAGCTTCTGTAAGCGCAATGCTGAACCCCTCAAAAGCTGATGTTAAAAGAAATATATCAGCTTTGCTTAATACAGACAAAACACTCTCTTTGTCCAACCACCCATGAAAGACAATCTGCCCTTCTGGTACTTCGCCTTTTAGTTTCTCTCTGAATGCCACCATGTCAGGTCCATCTCCAACAATATCGCAGACGTATGGGATTTTCTTCCGGCTTAATGAAGAAAGTACAGCAGCCAGGTCCAAAATCCTTTTCTGATGTGCGTCAATTCTTCCAACATAAACAAGGCGCAGCTGGCTATGAATTTCCGGCACGTTAATTTCCTTTGCTGATTTAACTCCATATGGAATCCAGCTGACGCGCTCGGGCAACATATTGCAATCCCTGATATATTTTTCACATATCTGCTGACTTACCCCGATAGCACCACTCAGAAATGCATAATAATGTTTGACAGGTTCGTAGAAAGTCTTTTCATCATTATGCCCAATCGTATAAGCAGGTATACTTTCAGGTAGCCAAGGTAATATCAGCCATCCGATAGCTGCCGAACTGGAAATAACATATATATCCGGAGCAAGGTCCCTGACCCATTTATTGAATCGAGGCAAGAGCTCTACTACTGGTGCTTTTGCAATCCATGGCCTAATATGAACATGAGCGCCACTTTGATTAATCAGTTCTGCCAGTCTTGGATTCGAATTTCCCCTTGTAACCAAATGTAGTTCATGGCCACGGTTACCTAATGCTCTCATCAGATCAGGAAGTATTAAATGTCCTCCTCCAATCTCTTTATAGTCTGTCGTGGTATCAATAAATAAAATTCGCAACTGGCTTATTTTTAAAACCAAAATGGTCTGGCTGATTTCATCCCACTTATCAGAATACAAAACTTCTCCAAAGAGGACACTTTTCGTTCTCTTCTTTATAATTTACTAACTGAAATCTCAAGATTTTCAATATGCTTTACGACTGATCCGGAAGGAATTGACTTATAGATAAGACAGTTTGCTCCAATAATTACGTTGTCGCCTATTTCCACCCCTTTTAAAACAGTTACATTACTGCCAAGCCAACAGTTTTTACCAATCCGCACTCTTCCATAAGTATACTGATCTCTTTCCAAAACAAGAGTACCATCTTGTTCATAATGATATGAATGATTATGGTCATAAATCTTCACGCCTTCCCCAATTGATGTTCCGGCGCCAATTTCAATATCATGCAAACAGTTTACTGAACAACCATTATTAAAAAAAACCTTATCCCCGATCACAAGAGATGCATCAGTGTCCAGAAGTATACTGCAAAAATTTCTCATATACATCCGTGCACCTATGTGAAGTTGCCTGTATTTGCCTGATACTATAATATTGCTTCCCTCTCCCAAATAGGCATCCGGAGCAATCTTTGTCCCTGGCATTGAACGTAATTTTTCAAGTTTGCCTTTACTGTGATAAAAGTTCAGGGTAACAAAAAATCTTGCAATAATTTTGGCGATTAGTATTCTCAAAATGACTTAAGTTAAATTAAGATCAGGCAATATGATTGAGTATTACTGATTCGAGAATCCCGGGATCAATGGTTAAGTTACAACCGGACCCAACCAAAGGTAAATTACTATCCGGCTTCCCGTTAAAATAATAATACTTCTGACCTACTGCATCAGCCAGGTGCCAGTACCCAACATTAAGGGGGCCGTTCTCTTTTTTCCGTAATTCAATCAGTTTACTGCCTTCCTGCATAAAAATACAGTTAGCCAGTCCCGCCCCATGGATACCCATTAATATTCCAGCTTCTGAAAACAACCTGGCCTGTTCTTTCAGGTTGTAATCCTCCCCGTTCAGGATTTCGAATCCATAGCGATGCAGAAAGGGAATTAGTTCATTTTCATTCAGCACTTTACGGACGGCTGCTTTTGACCTGGAAATATAAATTCTCTTTGTCCCCGGCCGCAGCTGATCGCAAAGTGCATTTTTCAGTTGCTTCATGAGTGAAACATCAAACTGGCCGCTAATGGTAATCGCTGGTATGTAATACAGTTCATCGGCTTTGTAAAAAGCTTCCGGCCGCATCAACACCACCTCTTCAAACCGGATACCGAGTATATCCAGGCTTTCCAGGCCGACGGTTCTTATATAAGGAAGATCGGGAAGCAGTAATACAAATTCCGCCGCCTTGTCTTTCACGAGAATCAATTTAGGCAGCACATCTGCAATCCAGTGAAAATGCCCGGACGACCAGCTGTCGGTTACCAGTAAATATTTCTTACCCCGGGCCAGCCTGATTTTTGGAGAAAATAAAAGCTTTTTGACCTGGTGACGGTATTGATAATAAGTGGCCTGTCCGGGTAAAGCCAGTGAATCTCTGAGCAGGACCCCGTTCTTATAAATGACTGATTCAGGTGAAATGCCAGCCTTGCCGACATACTGCAGCCTTCCGCCGAAAGTTGAATAACTTGCCCCCGCTTCAAAATCCGCCAGGTCTTCCTTCTGCATGTTCGCCGGAAAGGGATGCCTTGTCTGAACGGCATCAGAAAGCTTTTCGCTGCCTGTATCCATTTTGTACCCGCTGGTCAATTTCCAGTGCCTTTTACTTTAATTATCCTGTTCACTAAACCGGCTGCCCAGCTCTTCTCCTCTGTTTCAAGAAACCGGGTCCAGATAAGCCACATATAACCCGCCAGTGAAAATGGGAGGGTGATAAACACCCAGAATGATGAATTGTTATATAAGAATGCGATGAGTGCAGGCGGCATAAATACCAGGAACCCTGCTCCCAACGTCCTGAGCTGAAGTCCGAAATTTATACTGAGACCCATATGTCTGCGGGTAAAATAAATAAATGTAAGGGCATTCACTATTTCACGCAAACTCCAGGCCATCGCCGCTCCAAGAATTCCGGCCCACTGGATCAAAAAATAGACTATAGCGGCATAAGGCAATACCTCAATCATGTAGACCTTGGCAAACAGGTTTGATTTTCCAGCTGAAATGAGTACTGTATTGGGGATATAAACCAGCAAACTGAAGAAAACACCAACAAGCAAGATGTAAAACGGGAAAACGCTTTCCCTGCCAAAATCAGGCCCCACCCATATGGTAAAAAACGGCTTTGCAATGATCAGTAGTCCCATAACAGAAGGAATGAGACCGATCATCCCTACTCTTACACATCGGGTAAAAAGGGACCGAAGCTGTTCCCTTTTCTCGGCGGTAAGCAATTGTGAGAAAGCAGGCATCAGGGTTTGTACCATAGCTACAGAAAACATCGTGGTCATTCCCGCAAAAGTGAATGCGATCGAGTAATACGCCAGCGATTGAACTGAAACATACCGGGTGAGAATGAATTTTTCCAGATTATTCGTAACGAGTAACCCGATACCATATAATACATAGCTGCTTCCGAAATTCAGCAGTGGCTTCAGCATTTTCCGGTCTATGCTGGTCCCATAAATGGCAGGCTGAAGCCTTCCGGAAACAAAAATATGGCTCCCCATTATCAGCAGGGTGGCCAGAAAGGCCACAATCGTAGCATCCACTAAATCACCCCCGAAATGTAACACCAACGGTGTGCTAAGGGTCATGAGCACTTTAAAGCCGGCATTTATCAGGACATTCAGATCCATCCGCATACGTGAAAGTTGCGGGGTATTAAAGATATTGCCAACAAAGCTCATGACGAAGGCAACCGAAGTTATCTTTAATGCAATACTTGCCTTCTGTTGAAGATACAGGGGGACTTTCAGTAAATCACCGACAATCCACTGCGAAAAAACAAAGAGCGGTATAGCGATAAAAAGGGACGAAGTGATCCCGATAAGGGCAGCAGTTCGCACCACTTTCCCTTCCTGCTCCGGTGTGCTTTCTGCATAAGCTTCTGCACCAAACCTGGTGGAAGCCATTGCCATACCAAAATCGCCAAAGGCGAAATACGAAGAAATCAGACCAACCAGTATTAAAATCCCATACGCTTCAGAACCCAGCGACCGGATCACAAAAGGGGAAGCGACAAAGGTGGCCGCCAACGGCAATACCTGGCCCATCAATACCCAAAAACTCCCCTTCATGACTTTTGTGGTCATGCCGCTTGACGTATCCTTTTTGAGTGTCATTTCTTATTGGTGGGTATTCTCCAGATGAATGGCCGTAAAAGCTTTCCGGGTTTCCGCTGATATGTCCTGCCTGCGCAGTTTCCCGTATTTACTATCAGGGTCTGTAATTCCTGATATCGTGCACCAGTTGTATACTTTGACGGGTTGCCGTGAGCCGTACCCCGTTTCCGGCCAGTATCTGTTCGTATGATTTTGTATGCAACTGCTCAAAGCCCTCACTGAAATCAATGGCTTCGTTATCAATGGTCAGTATCCTGCAGGTTCTCTGTCCTTTTTGCCTTGCATCAGCCGGCAGGTCATTTTCATCAATACTCATGTGCCAATGTACCGTTGCTTTTGCCAGCTCCAGCGTACCCGTCGTTTTTAATGGCGTTGATTCCTGTACCGTGAAACTTACCTGCTCTCCGAATATCCACAAAAGCATATCAAAAAAATGAAGCCCGATATTGGTGGCAATTCCACCGCTTTTGGATTCTTCCCCTTTCCAGCTGTTCAGGTACCAGTTGCCACGGGCACTGATATAATCAAGCCTGATCGTATACTTTGCATTTCCTGTTGCGGCACTGACCCGTTGCTGCAGCGCCAGGATAGCAGGATGCACCCGCAGCTGGAGTATGCTACAGACCTGCCTGCCGGTTTCCTTTTCCATATCCAGCAATGCATCCACATTCCAGGGGTTCAGCACCACCGGTTTCTCACAGATCACATCCGCCCCGATGCGTAATCCGAAACGGATATGGGCATCGTGCAGGTAATTGGGCGAACAAACCACAACATAGTCGATTTTTGTGCCTGCCCTTCTCAGTTTATCGCAATACCGGTCAAAACGCTCGAACTCCGTAAAAAAGTGACAGCCGGGGAAATAACTATCCAAGACCCCCACGGAATCATGCGGGTCCAGCGCGGCCAGCAGATTATTGCCGGTGTCTTTGATCGCTTTCATGTGCCGGGGGGCGATGTATCCGGCGGCGCCTATGAGTAGAAAATTCTTCACGTTAGTTGACAGGCTGATAGGTTGACAGGTTGACAAGTTAACAGGTTGATAGGTTGACAGGTTGATAAGGTGCTTTCTCAGAAGCCCCCCCTTTTCAACTAGTTAACTTGTCAACTTATCAACTTTAACCACAGTCACATTATCTAATAACCGGTACTCCGTACCACTACTGCTGCAAGCGGCAACCCCATCCCTGAACTCCAGCTTCTCCCCTGCCTCACTCATCCAGCCGGTCTGCCGGGCGGGATTACCCATCACCAGGGCATAAGCCGGAATATCTTTCGTAACCACGGCACCGGCACCGATAAAAGCATAGGGGCCGATGGTTAGCCCGCAGATGATGGTGGCATTCGCCCCGATCGTGGCTCCTTTACCGAGTCGGGTTGTCCTGAACTCCTGCTTCCGGTCCACGGCACTGCGCGGGTTGATCACATTGGTAAAAACAGCAGAGGGACCAATGAACACCTCATCTTCACAGATCACTCCCTCGTACAGGGATACATTGTTCTGCACTTTCACTCCATTCCCGATCACCACTTTATTACCCACAAACACATTCTGCCCGATCACACAGTTCTCCCCGATCACGGCCCCCGGCATAATATGGGAGAAGTGCCAGATTTTGGTGCCGCTCCCTATTGTGCAGCCGTCATCAACGACAGCGGCAGGGTGCTTATAAAACACGGTTGACAGGTTGGAAAGTTGAAGGGTTAATAAGGTAAGACAACATTAAATGATTCCAGTTATTATTCACATCTTCATGAGCTGCCGCTGCTTCTGCCGGCTGCTTTAATACATTCGGGTGAAGAATCTTCTCTTTCACCAGTTCCTGCCGGGTGGCAAGAATCCGCTGCTTTACTTCCTCCTTCTCCATCCATTTTTTTTGCGGGGGTTCGTACCCGATCTTGTCCTTCCGCCAGGTGATCGCGGGGGGCAGGAGGGGTTCAAAGGCTTTCCGCTGGATATATTTGGTCCAGCCCTCATGGATCTTGAATGCTGCCGGCAGGCTGAACAGGAATTCCACCAGTTCATGACTCAGGAAGGGCAGCCTTACCTCGCGGCTATGCGCCATACTGTTTCGGTCGGCGTACCGCAGTAACTGGGTCATGCTTTCATTCACGCTATTGTAAAGCGCCTCATTAAGCGTGGAAGCCGGGTTGGGAAAAATAAATTGTTCCGCGCTGTACTCATGGAAAAAATCCGCGTTGAAATAAGGATGGGTCCATTGCCGGTAAATCCCCCGCCATTTCTTCAACTGGTCCCGGGCCGGTTCGCCCAGTTTGCGGGCATGGTATTTCAGGTCCTTTGGCGGGAGGGGATTGATCGTACTGTTTCCCTGCAACAGGCGGCGGGCCGTTCGTTCTTTGTTATATAAGGAGGGATTGGTCCTTTTCAGTTCTTTGAAGAAGTACTGGTAAAAAGAATGATATCCCGCTGACAGTTCATCCGCGCCCTGGCCATCCAGCAAGACGGTCACTTTATTTTGTTTGGCCAATTTCAGTACCTCATACTGGGCGAGGACACTGGCCGACCCAAAGGGTTCTTCCTGGTGATAAAAACAGGTATCCAGTTCCCGGAGCATGGTATCCGCGTCCGGGCTGGTGAAATGCGGGTCCGCATTCAGTTGTTGCAGCAGCAGGCGGATATACTGACTTTCGTCTTTTTCAAAGCCGGGGAAAATGGCAGAAAAAGTACTTTGCTTCAGCCCCCTTGTTTTATTCAGGTCATCGATCACGGCCACCACGGCGCTGCTGTCGAGTCCCCCGCTGAGGCTGCTCCCCACGGGCACATCGCTGCGCAGGCGCCGGCTGACGGAGGTATAGAACAGTTCCCGGAATTTTTCCGCAGCCTGCTCCATGCTGATCGAGTGGTCCGTATAGTTTTTATTGATATCCCAGTAACGCTGGGTGCTGACTGACAAGGAAGAGACATCAATCAGCATATAATGAGAATGCGGCAGGCGGGTGATCCCGGAGAAAAAGGTTTCGCTGTGGTCGGCCGGGTTGTCCACGTACTTAAAGGCCATGTAATTGTAAAGCATCCGCCTGTTCAGTTCCCGCCTGACACCTGCTGCCCAGAGCGCTTTCATTTCGCTGGCGAAGACAAAGATCTTTCCCGGTTCATGGTAATAATAAAATGGCTTTTCCCCGAAACGGTCCCTTGCCGCAAATACTTTCTGCGCTTTCGCATCGTAAATCACCAGGGCGAACATCCCGTCAAAATAAGAGAGGCAGGCTTCTTTTTTCCAGTCGTAGAGGGCCAGGATCACTTCAGTATCGCTGTGACTGGCAAAGCGGTATCCCTGTTTCGCACAAAGTTCTTTTAACTCGATATAGTTATAGATCTCCCCGTTGAACGTAATACTGTAGCGGTCCAGGTAGTGCATGGGTTGAGCGCCGGCATCCGACAGGTCGATAATGGATAAGCGGCGATGACCCAAGCCCACTTTACCATCCGGGCTGATCCAATGACCTTCCCCGTCGGGCCCCCGGTGGGCGATACTATCCGTCATCGGCCTGAGCCTGCTGCCGTCCAGTTCAGTTGGATTGGCAGTAATAATTCCGGCGATTCCGCACATGGATGTTGTTAGTTGTTAGCCTGCCTGCCGGCAGGCAGGTTGTTAGCTGTCAGGGGCGTGTTATCAGGAGGGTTCCTGCTATTGGGTGCACTTTGAATTGCGGAGACTCTATTGATGCCTATGTACCTATTTATTCTATGCCTAAAGCGGGAAGGGACCCCTGAAAAGTCAAAATTCAAAAGTAAAAAGTCAAAAATACCCTATAGCAGGAAGAGGTTCCCTGAAAAGTCAAACCTGCCCACCGGAGCTTTAGCACAGGCGGAGTCAAAAAATACCCTAAAGCGGGTAAGGGTTCCTTGAAAAGTTAAAATCGCTATAGCAGGGAGCTTTCATGCGGCTTCGCTCATCGCAGGTATTCTTTGTGATGGCGAATAATGGTTTTTTTTATTAATGGCCATTTAGCAGGTATCAGCATTTCGGGCATCGCATCAGCTTCTGCGTCATCAAAATATACAAGGCTCTTCAAAACCATAAAAACTGATCCGTCCGAATACTTTTCTTCATACATTTTTATCATTTCCGCAAGGCTGTATTCCTGAAGAAGGAAAAAAAGATCTGCAAAATCCTTTTTTGCTCCGCGTCCCGTGACGGCGGCCAGCTTCATTGCAGCAATATCCTTTTTGGAACTAAGCCGAAGCTTTCCTTCCATCACTATATCGTCCAGCCATGGATATGTATAGTTCACAAAATCAACTTTTATACCATTTACCAGCAGGCTTTTGATATTTTTTAATTTATTCAGCCAGGTTATGGTTCCAATAGAAGAGAGGGTTTCGGCTAACTCCGTTTCCTCCAAAACCAAAGACCCAAAAAAATCCAGGTCAACAGACTTTCTGTGGCCTGTTTGCAATGCCATCGCCGTCCCCCCCACCAGCCTTAATGGGGCGAATAAAGGAACAGACATGATTTTATTCATCAGCTCCAGTGTGGGGGAATCGACTGTTTCAAAATATAACATCGAAATGACTCTTTAGGTATTCCGGTTAATACAGAGATGAAACCAAGCGACCTTTCATCAAGAAACCGCAGTTCTTTGCATATCGCGCCAATTTGATCCAGACTATAATATTGCTTCAATAAATTCCAATCCTCCAACAACCCGTACTCCAGGACCCTTTTTACGATCCAGGCCTTGTTTTTTTTCCAATCGATTTTTTGCCTGTCTACATCCCAAAACAGGTGTGGTGAAAAATCGGTAATTTTTATGCCTTTGTTGGCCATTTTTTAAATAGTTGTTAGGGTCTCCTTTTCATCATCCTTTGCCCCCGTAGCTGATTTCTATACAATGATCAAATAAACTTGCGAAGTTGCAGGCGAACGAACCTGTCAACCTGTTAACCCTTCAACCTATTAACCTGTCAACCTATCAACCCTTCTTGCCAAACGCCAGGTGATCCTTCCATATTTCCTCCTGCGGCAAGGATTTGAAATATTCGTAGGTAATCTTCAGGCCTTCTGCGCGGGAAACCGTGGGCTGCCAGTTCAGGAGTTGCTTAGCCCGGGTGATATCCGGTTGCCGTTGCTTGGGGTCGTCCGCAGGTAAGGGCTTGTACACAATCTGCTGGTTGGACCCGGTCAGTTTAATGATCTCTTCCGCAAAATCCTTCAGGCTGATCTCATCCGGGTTACCGATATTAACGGGGCTGGCGTAATCGCTCAGCAGGAGCCGGTAGATCCCTTCCACCAGGTCGGAGACATAACAGAAGCTCCGGGTCTGGCGGCCGTCCCCGAATACCGTAAGATCTTCCCCGCGCAGCGCCTGCCCGATAAAAGCCGGGAGGGCCCTTCCGTCATTGAGCCGCATCCGGGGTCCGTAGGTATTAAAGATCCGTACGATCCTTGTTTCCACCCCATGATAGGTATGATAGGCCATGGTGATCGCTTCCTGGAACCGCTTGGCTTCATCATAAACACCTCTCGGACCCACCGGGTTTACATTTCCCCAGTAATCCTCATTCTGCGGATGTACCAGGGGGTCCCCGTACACTTCACTGGTGCTGGCCACGAGGATCCTCGCCTTTTTGCTCAATGCAAGTCCGAGGCAATTATGGGTGCCGAGAGATCCTACCTTAAGGGTCTGGATCGGGATCTTGAGGTAATCGATCGGGCTGGCCGGTGAGGCAAAATGCAGGATATAATCGATCGGCCCGGGCACATGGATAAATTTGCTGACATCGTGATGATAAAAACTAAATTCTTTCAGCGGGAACAGGTGCTCAATATTCTTCAGGTTCCCGGTGATCAGGTTGTCCATTCCCACCACTTCATACCCTTCCCTGATAAATTTATCGCAGAGATGCGAACCCAGGAATCCGGCAGCGCCGGTTATCAGTACTCTTTTCATGATTATTGTTTAATAGATTGGTTTTGATGAATGGGTCAGTTAATTCCCGTACCCGCAGCCTTCCTGCTAAAAATTACTCAGCAGCATGCGGAGATTGTAATCCGGGAAAGGGCTCCGGAGCCCGACGGCTCTCAGCGAGGATTCCACCGGCCGGGATACCATGAACTGGCCATGCCGCGAATAAATCCCGTACACGATCTTAAATTTACCGGGATCGGGCAAGTCCACAAAAAAAGGCTTTCCCATTCCCAAAGCGCCGGTTTTTTTCAGTTGTATCCCGCCCTCCCTCAGTTTCCGCCGCACGGCAAAAATAGTGAGCGGCTGACCATCGCTCTGCCAGCCCAGCCAGTTGCTGTTGGTCCCCATGACCATCCAGCCTTTTTGGGTTTTTACTTCCAGCATGGCATGGGAAGACAGGTTGCTCCGGAAAAAATCAGTGACCCCAAGGGGTTTGTTCTCCAGGTTAAAATAGAGATAGATATGCCGGATCTTAAAACCAAAATACATCAGGAATTTTTCCATCATGGCCGCCCGGTCATAACAAAGTCCTTTCCGGGTTTCAAAGTAGTATTTGATATCTCCCAGGTCGCTGTAGGCATTAAACGAATGCCGGACACTCCTGATCACGCTGTCCTGCAGCCGGGAGATAAACTCCATTTCCGTTTCAAAGCTTTGGTGAATACTCCCCGAACTATCGGTGAATTTCCATTCATCCAGGAAGGCCCTGATATAGGTTTTATCTTCCTTGGATATTTCAGGAGATGCACTAAAGGCAAATAACAATACTATAAGTGATACAACCGGGATCAGGACGTACCGGATCAGCTTTTTCTTCAATGGGTATTAGTCTTTAGGGTTTAACAATTTACAGGTCATTTTACAGGTCATTTTGCCCTTCCGATGCTTTCATAATAAAAATTCATCGTCTCCATCGTGCCGGTATCATAGAGGTTCCGTCCGTCGAATATTACTTTCTCCTTCAGTTGCGCCGCCATTTTCCCGAAGTCCGGTGTACGGAACTCATTCCATTCGGTACAGATGACGAGGGCATCCGCCCCTTTCAGAGCCTCATACTGGTTATCCGCAAACTGCATGTCGAGCTTTGTTTCCCTTTTAACATTCGGCATGGCTTCGGGGTCGAAGGCGGTAACTGTTGCCCCCTGTGCAGTCAGTTGCCGGATGACTTCGAGCGCCGGGGCTTCCCGGATATCATCCGTATTGGGTTTGAAAGCGAGACCCCAGACAGCGAATTTCTTCCCCTTCAGCTCATTCTTATAATACCGGCCAATCTTATTAATAAAGAAGGCGCGCTGGAGTTTATTGACCTCCATCACGGCATTGAGTATTTTAAAATCGTAGGCTGCATCAGCCGATGATTTGGCCAGGGCCTGTACATCTTTCGGAAAGCAACTTCCCCCATACCCGAGACCGGGGTAAAGGAAATGTTTACCGATCCGGAAATCCGTACCAATACCGCGGCGTACCATGTCCACATCGGCTCCGAGTTTTTCACATAATACGGCAATCTCATTCATAAAAGAGATTTTCACGGCCAGGAAACTGTTCGCCGCATACTTGGTCAGCTCGGCGCTTTTCTCATCCATAAAGATGATCGGGTTGCCCTGCCGCACATAAGGTTCGTATAATTGCTGCATGATCTTCCGGGCTCTTTCAGAGCTGGTGCCGATCACGACGCGGTCCGGCTTCATAAAATCTTCCACGGCAGCTCCTTCCCGCAAAAATTCCGGGTTGCTCACCACATCAAAGGAACCGGAAATATCCGTTGCCGAAGCGGAGAGGATCACATCCCTTACTTTATCTGCCGTACCCACCGGGACGGTACTTTTATCCACGATCACTTTATAATCAGCCGGGGTCAGCAGTTGCCCCAGGTCTTTTGCCACCCCGAGAATATATTTCAGGTCGGCACTCCCGTCTTCACCGGGAGGAGTGGGCAGGGCGAGGAAGATGATACTGGAACCTTCGATACCCTCTTTCAGGGAGGTGGTAAACCGGAGACGGCCTTCCGCGATATTACGGGAAAAGACTTTTTCCAGGCCCGGTTCATAGATGGTGATCTCCCCGGCGCTCAGCTTACGGACTTTGTTTTGATCAATATCAATACAGGTTACATCGTTACCTGTATCCGCGAAACAGGTTCCGCTTACCAAGCCTACGTAGCCTGTACCAACAACAGCAATTTTCATGGTGATTTGTTTTTAGATTATTCGTTTAAGATATTCGCCGTAACCGCTTTTGGCCAGTTCGGCAGCTATGGTTTCGAGTTGTGTTTTATTAATAAATCCGTTCCGGTAGGCCACTTCTTCAATACAACCGATCTTGGTTCCCTGCCTTTTCTCTATGACCCGTACAAATTCACTGGCATCACTTAGTGAATCAAAGGTCCCGGTGTCTAACCAGGCCGTCCCCCTGTCCAGCAGGGCCACTTTCAGGTCGCCCCGGCGGAGGTATTCTTTATTTACATCGGTTATTTCGTATTCGCCCCGGGCGGAAGGTTTCAGTTCTTTGGCTATACGCACCACACTGTTATCATAGAAATAGAGTCCGGGTACGGCAAAGTTTGATTTGGGTTTCACCGGCTTTTCCTCAATACTTAATGCATTAAAATGTTCGTCGAATTCCACTACGCCGTACCGCTCCGGGTCGGCTACCTGGTAAGCAAATACATAGCCCCCTTCCACATCGGTCAGCTCCTTCAGTTGTTTATCCATCCGGGATCCGTAAAATATATTATCTCCCAGCACGAGGGCCACTTTATCATTCCCGATAAAGGGCTCACCTATCACAAAAGCCTGGGCCAGTCCATTGGGAACTTCCTGTATGGCATATTCGAAGCGGCACCCCAGCTTACTGCCATCTTCCAGCAAACGCCTGAACTGGGGATTGTCTTCCGGGGTGGTAATAATAAGGATCTCGGTTATGCCGGCCATCATTAAAACCGAAAGCGGGTAATAGATCATCGGTTTGTCATAGATCGGCATCAGTTGTTTTGAGATCGCTTTGGTGATCGGGTAAAGCCGTGTACCAGAGCCGCCGGCGAGAATGATTCCTTTCATAATTAGCAATTTAACTGGTAAGAGCAACGTGTTTAGCTGACCTGCCTGCTGGTCTCATTCGCAGAAAGCGGGATTCCACAAACCGGTAAGAATACCAGGCAAGTACCCAGGTGAGCAGGTAACTTACGAGCAGCAAAGGTACCTGCCTTGCCTCAGTTGAAAAGGACCAAAGACCCGTCTCCTTAAACACAAAAATGATGACGGGTATCAGTGGCCAGTGAAACATATAGATTCCATAGGAAATCATACCCGTTCTGTCGAGCCATTTCTGGTCCAGCCTGAACAGACTTTTCCCGTTAGAAGTCACATTGAGTACCAGTACAAGACTGACAAAAGCGGTGATTTCAAAATGTATAAATCGTAAATGAAACGGGTGAATCAACATCAGCAGCAATACAAACCAACAGCCAATTTGCAAGTACCTGTTATAAAAATAACTCAGCCAGCGGTTTTTATGCACCAGCATCCAGGCCCCGATAGCGCCTATCGCTACTGATCCGAACATAGAACTGCAGAAAAGAGTATCGAGCCCTTTTGCCCGGGGAAACTGGCTGCTGTAATGCACATTCAGGTATTCATTTACGTTCCGCACTACAGCCATACCTGAAATAATAATCAGGCAAAATATCAAAACCCCCTTTTTAGATAAAAACTTGAACAAGGGCGGCCAGAAAATATAAAATTGCTCCTCTACGGACAGTGACCAGTAATGGGGTAACACCGATGTTCCGACCTGAGAGATAAAGGTGTGAAAGGTTAGAATAAAAAAAGTAAGGGAGATCAGCCCATTCCTGTTTAATTCCGGAAACGCTTCATATAACCGGGTTGTTCTGGTCAACACAAAAACAATCAAAATAATGCCAAAATAAAGGGGCCATATCCGGAGCGCTCTTTTTACATAAAACTGGTACAGGTTTATGGCGCCGGTTTCATTTTTCTCCTTATATAAAATATAGGTGATAATGAATCCGCTTATCACAAAAAAAAGGTTCACCATTTCAGTACCGAGTACTGCATGTTGCCGGAAAATGTCCCCCGCCCGGGCATCCCCCATATCACCCGCAATCTGAAATACATGGGTAACCAGGACCAGGCTGGCCGCAATTGCCCGTAAACCATTTAGCCCCGGAAGTTTATTTTTCATTTAAAATAACTGGAATGCCTGAATAATTAGCAGGTAAAATGGTAACGGACGGGCTTAGGTTTATCTTTTGCTGTATTGTTCAGCGTAATATTGCTGATAGACTCCACTCGTCACATTTTCCAGCCAGGCTGTATTCTGCAGATACCAGTCAATGGTTTGGGAAAGGCCTTCTTCAAATGTTACGGAAGGTGCCCAGCCCAGCTCCTGGTTTATTTTGGTGGCATCAATGGCATAACGGCGGTCATGGCCCGGTCTGTCTTTCACGTAAGTAATCAGGGGTTCGCTGGTTCCGGGGGCATTCCCCAGTTTTTCATCCATTTGCTTACAGAGCAGTTTCACGAGGTCGATGTTCCGCCATTCGTTGAATCCGCCGATATTGAAGGTCTGGCCGTTACGGCCATGATGAAATACTTTGTCGATGGCGAGCGCATGATCTTTTACAAAAAGCCAGTCACGGGTATATAATCCATCCCCATAAACCGGCAATGGTTTTTTGGTAATGATATTGTTTATAAAGAGCGGAATCAGTTTTTCCGGAAAGTGATTCGGGCCATAGTTGTTGGAACAATTGCTGAGCACAATGGGTAGTCCGTATGTATCATGATACGCTCTTACAAAGTGATCACTGGCCGCCTTAGAGGCACTGTAAGGCGAGTGCGGATCATACCTGGTTTCTTCCGTAAAAAGGCCTGTTTCGCCCAGTGCCCCGTATACTTCATCGGTGGACACATGGTAAAACCGTTTATCGTCAAACTGGCCGGTCCAGTGTTTCCTGGCAGCCTGGAGCAGGTTGACCGTACCGATCACATTGGTATATACAAAATCCAGGGGAGAGAGGATAGAGCGGTCGACATGGCTTTCGGCGGCCAGGTGGATGATCCCATGTGGTTGGTATTTTACAAAAATTTCATCGATCGCCTGCGTATCCAGGATATCGGTTTTCTCAAAAAAATAATTAGGGGCCTTCTCAATATCAAGCAGGTTCTCCAGGTTGCCGGCATAGGTCAGTGCATCAAGGTTAACGATCCTGTAATCCGGGTATTTCGTTACAAAGAGCCGTACTACATGGGAGCCTATGAATCCCGCACCACCGGTAATAATGATGGTTTTTCCTGAAGAGGAGTTCATATTCGTGAGTATTAGGTGAAGAAAAAACAATACCCGGTCCTGTTACACCTGCTGGCATCCTAAACTTTCCCGGTACCAGGCAAAGGTTTTCCGGAGGCCTTCTTTTACTGTGACTGTCGGATGGTAGCCCAGCAGCTGCCTGGCTTTTGAGATATCCGCCAGGCTGTGTTTTACATCCCCGAGTCTTTCCGGGCCAATGACCGGCCGGAGCGAGGTGCCGGCTTCTGCGTTCAGTCCGTTGAATAATTCAAGCAGGGAGGTTTGTTCGCCGCAGGCAATATTATATACCTGGTTAACCGCTTCTTTATTCGTGGTGAATAAGGAAAGGATATTGGCCTGTACCGCGTTGGCCACATAGGTAAAATCGCGGCTATGGCTGCCATCCCCGTTGATCGTGGGCGGCATATTATTTAACAGGGCTTCCGCAAAAAGGGGAATAACGGCCGCATAAGGACCGTTGGCATTTTGCCGGGGACCAAAAATATTAAAATACCGGAGCCCGATAAATTCCATATCATACAAACCGGCATAAACCCGGGCATAGAGCTCGTTAACATATTTGGTGACTGCGTAAGGTGAAAGCGGGTTACCGATCCTGTCTTCCTGCTTGGGAAGTCCCGGGTGATCCCCGTAGGTGGAGGAACTGGCAGCATACACCACCCTTTTAATTCTGATTTCCCTGGCCGCGGTGAAAATATTCAGGGTGCCCGTGATGTTCACCTCATTCGAGGTGAGCGGATCATTAATGGAACGGGGAACCGAGCCCAATGCAGCCTGATGGGTGATCACATCAATGGAGGCGCAGGCTTTTTTACAGGTCTCAAAATCCCTTATATCCCCTTCCACAAATTCAAAGCGGGGATCAGGAAAGAAGCGTTCAATGTTCTTAAGAAAACCTGTGGCCAGGTTATCCAGTACCCTGACCGAGCTAACCCGCTGATCCTGCAGGAGGGCTTCCACCAGGTTGGATCCTATAAAACCGGCACCACCGGTTACTAATACACGCATATGCTTAATTATTTCTCCGTTTTTTCTTTTTCGATCCAAACAGGTGTCGTATTTCCAGTTTGGTCAATATTCGATCCAAAAAATTATCCGGTGCTGTTTCCTCTTCATAGTAACTGCCATAACCGTACCCGTAGCCATACCCATAACGTCCATACCCGTAATACCCATACCCCGGCTTGAGCTTAACATCATTGATAATGATGGAAACCTTCGGCAGTTTTTGCGCCACGTAAAACTCGTCGATCAGGGCGATCTGCTTCTTGAAGGTATGGGCCTGCCTTACCAGGTAGAGCGTGCAATCCGCATACTTGCTGAGTGTCATGGCATCGCTTACCATTCCCACCGGCGCCGTATCAATGATCACGATATCAAAATTTTTCTTCAGCCAGTCAAACAGTTCATCCAGCCGGGGATCGAGGAGCAATTCAGCCGGGTTGGGAGGAACCGGTCCGCATCCCAGGACAAACAGGTTTTCATGTTCCGGCACTTCGCGGATCAGGTCCTGTAAATTATTAGTTTTCCCAACCAGGAAATTCGTAATACCAGGGCCTTTGCTGATGCCCAGGCCGGCTAATACTTTCGGTTTCCGGATATCAAATTCCAGGATAATGGTTTTCTTTCCGGCTAAGGCCAGCACGGCGCCCATATTGGTGGACACATAGGATTTGCCTTCCCCGCTGAAGGAGGAAGTTGTGATGATCACCGCTTTTTCCTTTTTGCCCAGCACATACTGCAGGTTCGACCGGATGATCCGGAACTGTTCAGCCACCATGCTGCGGGTGGTCTTGCTGACCACGAGTGTTTCATCGGAATACGAGTGACCAATTTCACCCAGGATCGGCGCTTCGGTGATTTTTTCGATATCGAAACGGGTGGTCACTTTATCATTGAGTATTTCGCTGATAAAGATGAAGAGTGCGGGAATGGCCAGTCCCAGTAATACCGCCAGGGCCTGGATGGAACGGCGGTTGGGTGTTACCGGTTGCAGGTTTGGATAGGACCGGTCGATAATCTCCGAATTGGGAATGGTAGAAGCTTTGGAAATGGCTGTTTCTTCCTGCTTTTCCGTAAAGAGTTTGAATAAACCCTGGTACGTTTCGACCTGCCGTTTGATCTCCGCCAGTTCCTTGATCTTAACCGGCATGGCCCTCAGTTGTTCTTCACTGAGGCTACCCCTGCGTTTCACTTCCTGCAGGGCATTCCCGGTCGCGGCTTTGATATTGCGCAGGTTCTCCCGGATACTGACCCTTAATTTCTCTACCTGCCCGTCCAGTTCCTTTACCATCGGGTTGGCTACCGGTACATTTCCGTCCACCAGCAGCTTGCGGTCGATCTGGGCCTTATTGTATAAAGAAACGAGGTCATTCAGGGTGGGGTCTTCCAGCCCGAGGCTGGAGGGGACCACTACTTTATTGAATTCATTTTTTTTATCGGACAGGTATTCATCCAGCATCCCGGTCACATTCAGTTTTACATTCTGCTCATTGACCGATTTGTCGGACTCGCTGATGATACTGAAATAATTACCCGACTGTACATCCGCATCGATCAGGTTGTAGCGGGTCTGGTAATCGAGGTAATTCCGCTGCACACTGTCCAGCTTGGAGCCGATATCCACCAGCCGTTCCCCGATAAAGTTCAGGATCTGGTCGGAAGAAAGCACTTTTTGCTCCACGCTGTAGGCGCTGTATTCTTCCATCAGTTTGTTAATAATATCCGACCCCAACTGGGGGTTGGGGGTCTTCATGCTGATATTCAGGATCCCGGTCCCGGGTGTTTTGGGTAAAACCTGCAAGGCGGAAGCGAAGGTTCCGGCTGCTGCCACAGTTGGCTGCCAGGTAACCTTATATTCAAAGGAACCCGGCATATTCCTGTTCTTCTCCAGCACAAAAATGCCGTTGCGGGTGGTAAACTCCTGCCCGTACCGAATCGGGGTGACATTTTCGTCAATCCTGAATTCGTTATCATTGATGTTCCTGACCTTAAATGAAAAAGTGCCGGAAGAATCCGCAATCTGCCGCGCCCGCACCAGAAAAGGACCCTGATTGTACTTATTTACCGTTTTGATCTTGCCGATGGCATAATAACTGAACTGGAGGTTCAGCCGTTCCACCACCCGTTGCATCAGCGGCCTGGACTTCAGCATTTCGATCTCACTCTGGATATTCTGCGCCCGGTTATTACCGAACAGCTCTTCCACTTTGTCGCCCCGGTTCCCCGCGGCCTGGTCATTCTTGATCACCATAGTACCGGAAGCGCTGTACACCGGTATGGTGTACCGCAGGTACAAAAAGGCGCCCAGCAGGGTGATGGCCACCGATAAAATAAATAAAGGCAGGAACCGTATATACTTATAAAAAAGATCCCGGAAACTCAGGGTATTGAGATCATTTTTATTGGGATTAAAATGGGGGTTCGCTTTTGTCTCTTCCATTTGAAGGGATAAGATGGGTTAAATAAACCTTATTTAATTCCTGATAAAAATATTGGTCAGGGTTGCGGCCACCGTAACAAGGGTGAATGCAAAGGATATTTTTTGCATGGTTTTCACCTGCTCCGCATCCTTTACTTTCTGCTGGGTAGACTCGACGATGACCATGTCATTCTGTACCAGGTTATAAAAGGGAGAATCAAAAATATCTTTGGAAGTGAGGTCGAGTATGGCCGTTTCACGTTGCCCGTTGGTCTCCCTGATCACTTTTACATTATTCTTTTTCCCGTAATCGGTAATACCGCCGGCTAATCCCACCGCTTCGAAGATCGTCAGCCGTTCCCCCGGTACACTGACGGGGCCTTCATGTCCTACCTGGCCGAGTACTGTAACCTTTAAATTCATAAAGCGGATGATCACGGAAGGATCCGTCATAACTTCCACCGGTTCCTTCAGTCTTTTTTTGATCGCTGCCACCAGTTCATTTTTGGTCAGCCCTTCCGCATGAAAAACCCCTAACCGGTGGTGTTCGATATTGCCGTCATTGTCCACCAGGTAACCGGGCGCCTGTCCGCCGATGGCCGGCTGGTTATAGATCGCATCCGACTGCTCGGGTTTAGTACTCAGACTGTAAATCTGGATAGACAGCAGGTCATTCTTCTGGATCCGGAGTTCAGCCGGTTTCACCAGGCCCTTCCCCGTGGAATCGGTTACATTTTCCAGGTAATTGGGAATCTTTTGCAGGGGCTTACAGGAAATGAAATAAAGAGGTAACGCAAACAGCAGGAAAATCCGGGTGAATTTCATTAAATAAATCTTTAAATAAAGCTGCAGCCTGGCCGCAA
Source organism: Sphingobacteriales bacterium (assembly GCA_016219985.1). GTDB lineage: Bacteria > Bacteroidota > Bacteroidia > Chitinophagales > Chitinophagaceae > JJ008. The sequence continues at coordinate 93,060 of JACRJO010000001.1, forward strand.
AAAAATAAGGTTCCTTTCTTTACTTTGGCAGCGCCGAAGTTAGTTTAGTTCTTTCAAAATGGGCTATTAAAATATAGCCCAGGCTGTCAATCGCCACTTTGGCAACTTTATGCCGCAACTCCAGCACTTTCCCCTCCTGCCCCATGAAAGTTCCGTTCGTGATCATGACCCGCTCGTTCACTTTTATATCCACCGGGTGTGCTTCCACATACTCATATTCATCCAGGAATCTTTTAATGGCATTGATTTCCTTTTCTTTAATTACGGCCGGCTTCCCGTTCCAGTAAACAAAGTTGATGGCGCCACTGGTCATCCGTACTTCTGTGCGGTCCTTTTCGGAAAGCTTTACAAATACATACGACTTAAATAATGGCTCTTCCACAATTTTAATCCGGTCGCTCCATTTCCGTTTTACTTTATTCAGCGGGCAATAGCTTTCAAAGCCTTTCTCTGCTAAAAGCTGGTTCACTTTTTTCTCCCAGCGGGGCCGGGTATATATCGCAAGCCACTTTTTTGTCAACTCAGTCAATTTTATTCAAAGCTTCGCCACTTCAATCACATAAATTTTATCTATATGATTGATTTTCAATATGTTCCGTATAAGTCGTAAAAACTCCTTTTCGGAGCCTTTCAATTTGGAGGCAAATATAGGCGAAGATGTGAGTGGACAATGAATAAAATCAGCGGATTTTGAGGGATTTACCCCCATAAGTTGATAACTATTAGTAGAAATACGAGGTCTTGTTAAGTATATTACCTGATCAGTTGTTTTTGCAGATCCGGCAGCCGGAAAATTGCCGCAGCGCCGGACCGGATTTTTGGAGTATAAATAATTACCTGCCGGCCGTTTTACGAATTCCATTCTTATGGCAGCAGTCATCCCCGTCCGGATAAAATCTGAACTTTACCCTACCTTCAGTTACCAAAACTTTCGCGGTGAATCAACGCTTTTATTCTCTCGATGTCTTTCGTGGCGCCACGGTATGCCTGATGATCCTGGTAAATAACCCCGGTTCCTGGACTTATATCTATGCCCCTTTTGAGCATGCCCCCTGGCATGGGCTGACCCCAACCGACCTGGTTTTCCCGTTCTTTTTATTTGCCGTGGGAAATGCGATGTCTTTTGTAATGCCCCGGCTGGAAGCAGGCGGGGATGCCGCCTTCTGGAAAAAAGTGCTGAAAAGGTCCGCATTGATCTTCCTGATCGGGCTGTTCCTGAACTGGTGGCCTTTTGTTACCGAAGTGAACCGGCTGGCGGAAGCTGCCAGCGATTTTCACAGGGAAACCATTTTCAAGGGTTTTACCTGGATTGATTATTCAAAAGACAGTGCCGGGAATATCGTGGAAACAGTAAAAGGCGTCCGTATCCTCGGCGTGTTACAGCGGATTGCCCTCGCCTATTTTTTTGCTTCCGTTCTGATCTATTACCTGAAAGCCCGCAAAGCATTCCTGGCAGGACTTATTCTCCTGCTTGTCTACTGGATGCTCTGTTATACCGGGAACCCCGCCGATCCCTACAGCCTGCGGGGATGGTTTGGAACCGGTATTGATAAATTGATCCTTGGCGAGGCCCACCTGTATAAAGGGGAAGGCATCCCGTTTGATCCTGAAGGGCTGATGAGTACCCTGCCCGCCATTGTGCAGGTGATCTTCGGCTACCTCGTGGGAGATTATATTCAAAAGAAAAGCAAGGTACTGCCTGTTCCGGACCAGCCGGGCGCCAGCAGCGGCGGGATGTATGAAATGCTGACGGGTTTATTCGTGATCGCGGTTGGGATGATCGTAACAGGTTTCTGCTGGGACATGGTCTTCCCCATCAATAAAAAAATATGGACCAGTTCCTATGTGATCTACACCACCGGCCTCGCCATCCTGACCATTGCCACCATGATCTATATGATCGAAATTAAAAAGATAAAAGGCGGGCTGGCCCGGTTTTTTGATGTGTTTGGCAAAAACGCCTTGTTTGTTTTTGCACTCAGCGCTTTTTTACCCAAAGGGCTGGCCCTGGTCAAACTCGGAGAGGGCAGCAATCCCTGGAACTGGCTCTATAAGAAAGTGCTGATCCATACGCCCGGCGCCAAAGAAAACGGCTCCCTGCTCTATGCCATTTGTGTGATCCTTTTTATGTGGGCCATCTGTTACTGGATGGATAAGAAAAAGATCTATATAAAAGTGTAAGCCTCCCCGTTAACAGGATTTTACCATTTCCGGACGGCTGTTGGCTGTGCAAAGGGCAGCCGGACCGCATCTGATCTGTATCAAACCGATAATATGAAACAGATCAGCCTGGTAATCGCCCTTTTTTTTATTGCCACCTCCTTTACGATGAACCAGGAGCCCCCGGCCGGCTCCGTATCTCTTTATACAACCAAATGGGTTTTAAAAAGCATTCATGGAAAGGACCAGGTAGATTATATCTATACCCGCGCCTTTATCAAATTCGATGAAGCAAAGAACAGGGTTGGGGGCAACGGCAGTTGCAACAGTTTTGGCGGAAGCTTATCCGTTGTGAATAATACGATCCGGATCAGCCATCTCTTCTCGACGGAAATGTATTGTGAAGGCGTGCAGGATATCGAGAAAGCTTTCCTCTCGCGACTTGGCCGGGCAAACCGGTTCGAAATAAAAGGAAAAACACTTTTATTGTACTCCGATAAGGAACTGTTGCTGGAATTTGCAGCAGAATAATACCTTTCAGACATTAGTTTTGCAGTGATTATTCCCGGTATTATACCGACAGACATTAGCACCGGCCGATCCATGTAATTTTAATGTCTCGTCGGCATAAAATGAGAATTGAACACCCCGACCTTGCAGGTGTTCAATTCTCATTGGTCAATTACTCCCCAAAAATCCCCGTTGTCCCTTTTTTTCCCCAACTCCGGTGTTTGGCCCCGTCCATTTTTACAATCTTCGGGGTAAAGCGGCCGAGGACATCCACCAGCGCTTTCTGGGATTGCATGACTACTTCAATATCCTTATAGACAAACGGGGATTCATCCAGTCCGCCACCGAGCAGTTTAATGCCAAACTTCTTCAGCTCGTCCCTGAATTGTTTATCAGTAACAGAGGCGATGGCCCGGGTGCGGCTCATCTTCCTCCCGGCTCCATGCGAAGCAGAATTAACAGCTGCTGACTCTCCTTTCCCTTTTACGATAAATCCATCTGCTGTCATCGATCCTGGAATAATTCCCAGCACATCTTTACCCGCCGGCGTGGCTCCTTTGCGGTGAACGATCACATTTTTTCCCTCCCAGCTTTCCTTCCAGGCAAAATTGTGATGGTTCTCCACCCGTTTCAACGGCTGGCGTCCCAGTTGCTTTGCAATTTTATCATGTATCACCTGGTGACAGGCGCTGGCATAATCACCCGCCAGGTTCATGGCCCTCCAGTATTCAATTCCTTCCTCTTCATCCAGTCCCAGCCAGGCCAGGTTCTTCGCTTCCTGCGGCAGGCGGCGCTTACTGATGGCCAGTTTGGTATAATGATTGGCAACTGTGGCGCCTAATGCCCTGGAGCCGGAATGGGTCAGGAAGCCAATATAGCTTCCCGCATCCAGTCCGAGTACCTCGTCTTTCGCAGCAATCTCCACGATTCCAAACTCGGCAAAATGATTCCCGCTCCCGGACGTACCTAACTGCTTCCAGGCCCTTCCATGCAGGGGTTTTAGCAGGGGTAACTGGTAAAACAATTCATCTTCCATTACTTCATGATTGGCGGCATGGTCAAATTGTGCACCGCTTCCAAACAAAGTAGCTTCCCCCAATTCACGGGCAAAAAAGGATTCACGGTCTGCCAGGTCCTTTGGATTAAGATCAAACACACTCAGGCACATCCGGCAACCGATATCCACCCCCACCCCATAGGGAATCACGGCATTATCAGTAGCCAGCACGCCGCCTATCGGTAACCCATAACCGCTATGCGCATCAGGCATTAAAGCCCCTGCCACGCTGATGGGTAATTTGGCGGCCTGGTACATCTGGTGCAGGGCCACTTCCTCAATATGTTCCTGCCCGAAAACATTGACGGCTATACCATTTTGATTCAGGGAAATCTCCGCTCCTTCTGTTTCCGGCACCGGCATCAGTTTCTCCGCCACCGGTTTTAATATTTCATCCGCCAGGTAATGCTCGGGTGCAGTCAGCACCTGCTTCAATATATCCAATGCCGCTTCTTCCGTATGATGTTTGAAATGGGTGCACATCACCTGCATGGCCACGCTTACCACCGGTCCTTCGGGGTAGCCAATGGCTCTTATTTGCTTTCCTGATAGTTTTAACTTGCTCATTTCTTCTGTTTAAAATTAGTTGTTTTCGTACTGGTTAATTCATCAGGGTTTCCGCTAACCGGAACCCGATCACTTCGACTGGTTTAACCACCTCATGGCTTTCATGCGGGTTGGCAATTTCCGCGATCGTCATGGGTTCATCAATCTGTTTCTCCAGCCCGAAGTACTTGCTTAATCTCCTGGATTTGTTTACCCCCAGTTTGCCAAACTCATACCGGGCGATCAGCCTTCCTTTCCGTAAGAGGGCGTTGTCCACCGTCGCCAGCGGGCTGTTAAACGTACAGACCAGTTGCACATTCAGGAAGTCGGCCAGCAACCCGTCTGAAATGTTCAGCAGGTTGGATACAGACGAACTGCTGTTATGCCGGCGGTCCATGATGATGTTTTCTGCATCCTCTATGATCAGGACCGTATCCGGGTTATCAATGAGCAACTCGATAAAATCCGGGTTCATCAGGTTTCCCGCCACCGAGGGCGATAAAAACAAAACCCTTTTCCTGATCTTTCCTACCAGGTAACGCAGGTAGGTGGTCTTGCCGGTTCCGGGTAAACCATGCAACAACACGATCCCCTTATCCTTCTTTTTTCCCAGTCTTTTCCGGATGATTTCATCGATTGGTTTAAAATCATCTTCATAAAACAAATCGAGGTCGAGTTTTGTCCGTTTGATCTCCATCGCCTTAAGCTCCAGGGAATTCCGGCTCTGCACGATCAGGTTGATCTCAAGGGGTTGCCGTCGCTGCCGCTCTTTAAACGTGTTGACCAAAATGGTCAGTTCCTGTACAAAGGTTTCGTCCCTCCCGTCATGCAACAGCTCACAATAATCCTCATCAAACTCCACGATACAATTTGACCGCAGGATGATCACAGTACGGTCAAACTGGAATTGCTTTTTCTTCCGTTTGTACCAGCGGTAGCGATGTACCTTTTTGATCCGGTTCCCGAAGCGCTCACAGAATGCCGCGAATGCTTTCTCTCCGTCCACGTGATTGATAAAATTCAAACTCGGGAGCACATTGAAGCAATGCAGGTACAGGATCTTCGTATCCAGGAAGCGGTCATCAAACACGTTGTTGATGCTGATGACTTTCTGGTTATATAAACTGCTCATTTTTTTACACTTTACATGTTAACTACTATTTTTTATTTACCACTCTTTCGCTTCCTGGCCGCGATACCCAACAGATACGAGGGTGCGGAGGGTTCAGGGCCGCTTAGACGCAGAGGACGCAGTGTGGTTGTTATGTTTCCCGCTCAATAGGATCTCTATCCTTCGTTCCCTTGTCACCTCCTCTATTTTCACTCCCCGCTACTGTACCATTTTATTGGCGCAGCTGGAACTGGCAAAGGCATCGGGTTTGGCCCGGAAAGCAAAGCCCACTCCAAGGATATAGCCCATGGCCTCCTTCAGCGCATCATTGCTTTTGAAGTTCGGGTTGGTGTTGATATCTGCATGTACTTCCATATCCACCCCGTACCGGCTGAACAGGTTGCAGAGTTCATACGCGACTTCAACGCTCATTCTCACTTCGGTGAGCATCCGCTCCCTGATCGTCATCCGTCTCCGGGTCGTTTCGCTGCGGATATACATAAACCCGCCCTTCCGCTTCCGGAGGAAGACGATCACGGTGGCAAAGCCGGTTACCCCGGCCTTTACCTGGCTGTCCGTACCAATGCAAACTTTGAGGTCGTGCCCTTCCGCGGCCTCCCGTGCCAGTACCTTGCTGATTTCTTCGCTGATGGGAACAGTCATTCTCTCCCCGCTCAGGGTTCTCCAGTTTTCTTTCCTTTCCATTGTTTATTCCTCCTTGCGGCGCCCCGTGGAGTTGAACCACGATCTCCGGATTTTCACCCCGGCGCATACCCGGTCTGCCAAAGCGCCATTTGCAGCGAATACTGACTGATATCTTATTTCTTCATTGCCGAATTCATTCGCCGCTATTTCCTTCTTTTGTATTAACCAGCATTTTCACTCTCATTGGAAAAGCGCCCCGGTGCATCTCCCGGGGTCGCTCGTCCCCCCTGCTGCACATGATATCTTTAATTTAGTTAGTTCCTGCATTGAACTGTGAGTATTGAGCATTGAATATTGAACATTTTATTTCTAAGAACCTCAATTCTCAATGTTCAATTCTCAATGGGTGCACACGCTCCGCACTACCGGATGGCATGCTCAGCCGGGTGAAGGACTTTGCCGTTCCCCGGGTTCGTATTCCCCGCGTTATTATCTTCTTCCCGGTTGCTCATCAGCCCGGTTAAAAAGCGCAGCACCAGGATTGTTACTAAAAATTTCATTCTTACCTCCTTCTCCATTTTCCTGCTGAGCCTCTCAGCATGATCACAGCTATTACGGCCAAACCGCCTGCTAAGTGAACTCCTTCAAGTATTTTTAAAATCATTTTATGGTTTTTAAACATAAAGCCCGGTCGCTGGCGGCGACCGGGCTTTACCATACAGGTACTATTGCACCTGGATTAATAAAACTCCATTCGTCGCCGGTATTGGCTATCGTCATTTGCTCCAGGCATAAAGAAGCCTGCAGCGGTTATACGATACCCGCAATAGCCAGCCCCCGGCAGGGGCTGCCATTTCACCGCCGTTCTTTTATGTCGTTGTTGTCTCAGCAATTCCTTTTATTTTGTTTACAGATTCAGTTTAGTTGTTATTACACACTTCACCCGGAAAAAATTTCCATCCTCCGGAATACAGCAGGCTGCCAGCCTGCTCTTACTCACTGGTCCGGGATATAAAAAGAAACCCCGCAATCGCTTGCGGGGTCCGTATTTCATCGAATTCGTTGATTAACTTATTCTTCAGCACTACATGCCCCGCTTACGCGATCAAGTCCTTTGGGACTAAATCCGTATCCTGTTTCGATATGTGCGTTTATACGTTGCATTTATTTGTTTTGCGGATGCAAAGATGAAACTATTTTTTTGATGCTGCCAAATATTTGTAAAGAAATTTCTAAAATAATTTTTACTCCGCTATTTGGACGGGCATTTCATCATAAGTGCGCCCTCCTAATTCACGACCGGTTTTCCTCTTGTTTACTCCCCCCCATTGCTTGAAGAAAAAAGCAACCCCTTGTTCTGCACATTGCTGCCTGATGTCCCATACCCAGGCTTCTTTTACCGGCCTCGCTTTCCGGCCACTCTCGCCGCCCGCAATTAACCAATGTATATTTTCCAGGTTCATGTCCGGAAGAGGGCCTATCAGGGGCTCACAGGATAAAAACTTTACCTTGGCATTGGTCTCCCTAAGGAAATCAATACGGTCCATTACTTTCTCATTCTCCACTGACACCCCCATCCATATATTGGCCGTCCAGTTCAGTTGGTCATGTATTTCGTACAGCCTTTCCGCCCGCTTTGTAAGAACCTGGTACGTATGCTGGGGCGTCATCTTCATTACCTCAAATACCTTCTGAATAAACGAAAGCGGCACATCCCTGTGAAACAAATCACTCATTGAGTTAACAAACACCACTTTAGGTTTTTTCCATTCAAATGGAATCAGCAACGCATCTTCATGAATACGCAATTCAAACCCGTCCTTGTATTTATCAATCCCCATGGCCTGTAAACGCCGGGTCATCACTTCTGCATAGCAATACTTACAACCGGCAGAGATTTTATCACAACCTGTGGTCGGATTCCAGGTCATTTCGGTCCATTCGATGGATGATTGTGCCATTATATAAGTTTTATTTGAATTATTCTGCTATGATTATCCTCAAGATAGAAACCTTTTACCTTCTCACCATCTAAAGAAATTAATTCTAATTCACCATTTTTCTTTAATACATCAAGGACTTTTTTCGTATGTGGCGGCAAGAATCCTTGAGTTAAACCAAAATCAAACAAATTTTGATTGGTAACAACTTCCTTTTGGCCCAAAAACTCCTTTATCATCGATAAATAATCAGCGACTTCTACTTCATCAAAAAAACTCATTTGATCCTGGTTTCTCACTCGAAATCCCCTGCCGCTCTCTTCATCTAAATCCCATTTTGCATTAAGCATTTTTACAAAGCCTGTCTTATTATTTGTAAAGAAAAATAGGCAAAAAAAGTTTTTGCTTCCCCTTTCAATTGTAAATGTATCTACATATTTTACTCCCAAATATTGTTTAAACTTTCTCTTTACCTCTTCTATAAACCGAAATTGATTATTCGTATCGGGAAGCTCGTCTTTAAACAATTCAGTTAAGAATTTCTCAAGTGGCTTACCGCCAATAAACCCATCATCTGCTAATGCCTTATCGGCAAACCGATACATAAAAGATATCGGCAAAAACAATAAAACCTCTGACTTCCCATTATCTGTTATACCTTTCAAATCTTTAGGATCAATTTCCTTATACCCCCAAGGATCTATAAACAATAGCGCTCGCTCTGAATCCTTCATGTTTTCAAGTAGTGGGATTACTAATTTTATCACTTCACTATACTCCAGCTTTGTATATTTAACATTTACATTCTCCGGCTTAAATATTGATTTAGCAAACCTCTCAATTCTTTCTATTTTAAAAACTCCCTCATCAATTTCGGATTTCTCACTATCATTGAACCAAATATCAATATTGGGGCATTTCTTATTATTTGACAAATAGTGACTTCTAATAGATTCTAAGGTAATTATTGAACTACCCTTCTCTTCATTTAGATAAACTCCCTCTCCAGCAAAAAGGTCAAAAAGATATATTTTCTTAATAAATGGAACTCGACTTATTACATTTAAATAAATTGATAAGTACCTCGCAAATAAATCAACTTTAGCTTTTGAATGTTCATACATTCGTTTTTGAGAATCTTTAATTTTAGACATAGTATAAGGTTTCATCCCAAAGTTAAAAAAAACTTCAAAATAATCTCCCTTGTTCTCCCGGTCTTCGAAATAAAGATCTGTTCAAACTCCAGTCCTCCGCATTCATTCCATATAACTTTCCATATTTTTTATACTGATCGGCTACCAGTTTGGCGATACTGCCTTCGCCCCGCATGCGTACACCCCAGCGGCTGTCATTCACCTTCCCGTCATGACTTTGCTCGATCAGGTGCCAGACCTTATCGGCACGGTCGGGAAAATTTTTATACAACCAGTCGTGGAATAATAGTTTGATGGCACCGTTCAGCCGGATAAAAGTGTATGCCGTAAACGTGGCCCCGTTATCCCGGGCCGCCTTCATGATCCGCTGCATCTCGTGCTCATTCAGCCCGGGTATCATCGGCCCCATCATAATGCCCATGCGCACACCGGCGCTGCTGAGCTCCTTGATCACTTTCAGTTTTTGTGCTGCGGTGGTCGTCCGCGGTTCCATGACCCTGCGCAGGTCCTCGTTAAAGGAGGTGATGGATACCATTGCCGAAACAATCTGCTTCTTCGCCATTTCCTGCAGGATGTCCTTGTCCCTGAGTATCCATGAATTTTTAGTCAGTATCCCCACCGGCTGGTTGAATTCATTACAGACATCCAGCAACCCGCGGGTCAGCCGGTATTTTTGTTCGGCCGGCTGGTAACAATCTGTGTTCCCGCTAAGCATAATGGGCGTGGCATCCCAGTTCTTATGCAGCAGGAATTTGCGCAGCAACTGCGGAGCATTTTTCTTCACGATGATCTTCCGCTCAAAATCAAGCCCGGCACTGTAGCCCCAGTACTCATGCACATTGCGGGCATAGCAATAGATACAGCCATGTTCACAACCCGCATAGGGATTCATACTGTAACCCATACCCACATCGGGACTCTCCACTTTGTTTACAATGGATTTTGACTCCTGTTCCATATAGACAGTGCGGGCATCCCCTTCTTCCCAGTCGTCGATCCCCTCGATATGTTCACGGGTCCGCTCGTCTTTAAGAAACCGGTTCTTTGTATTAATCTGCGCCCCCCGGCCCTGCAGGTAACTGTTCTCTTCGCCCTTTTGTTTTGTCTGCACTTTCACGGCATCCTGCCGCAATGATTCCTTACTCACTGTTGGTATTGTTTCGTTTGACCGGTTGCTGACCGGAAAATTGTTTCCTTAGTTTAGCCGGGAAGACGGGAAGAACGGGAAGGAAAAGCGGATGGGCTGTTCGTCTATATAATAATTCCGGCCTGTTCTATTCTTCTGGTTTCTGGATTCTGGTTTCTCGCTTGCCTGCTAAAAAAGGAGAATAAAGAGTCGCCTCACTTTTCATGCTCACGATTCCTTACCCTTTATCCTCCTACTCACAAATCCCATCCCACATTTATTGTTACAGTGTACGGACTGAAGTCTACCCGAATAGTTCCCCCTGCCTGGTAATTACCGGCAGGTGCTGAAATTCAAAACGCATCAGCGGCTGGTATTTCAACTCTCCTTCGGGCCTGCGCAACAGGATCATTCCGTCCGCAATAAAGCGGCCGGTGAAATGTTTCCGGCTGTATTCCAGCCAGCCTTTCTCATATTGCCAGGGCTTCAGTTTACTGCCGATGGTGATATGCGGTTCCATGAAAAAATAAGGTTTATGCTCCTCATTCATTTTCAGCAGGCGCTGGACTTCGGTACGCAGGGTCCTCACCAGTTGCTGCACCGGGAGCTTTGAAGTCACCTTAATATATATGGTATGTGCGGGAAAACTGCCGAAGTCCTTCAATTCCGTTTTGAACGGCGGGAAGCCCATCGCCACGGTCTTCAGCCGGGCGAGGATCCGTTCTTCCATCATGGCATATTGGGTAAACCGGACCAGCGGCACCCAGGGTTTGCCCCGCCCGCTGTCGCCTGTTTTGTACTTTCCCGCAAATTCTTCCTTCAATTTGCTGATGCGGTCCCGGAGTTCCTCCCGGGGAGCCAGTGCCAGCAAATACTCGTAGACCCGGTAACCGGGAATCGTGTTGGTGATTGTTTCCATTGTCTTTCCTCCCGGGAAAAATATTTTCCCCATTTTCTTAGCACCAATTTACTAAATTATTTAGCTTTACCAAAGAAAACCCCATTAAATTTTTGCACATTTTTTTTCACCATCCCCGGCCGGGGATATTAAAACAGGAGATATGGAAGAGGATTTATTTTTTGGGGCAGCCTATAAGGGCTCGAAACAATTCAAACAGCAGGATGTGAAGACGGCCAATGCCACCGGTTTTGCCGCGGCGGCGGATGACTATGCGGAGAAGGGAATTGACCTGAATGAGCAACTGATCCGGAACAAACCCGCCACTTTCTTTTTCCGGATGAAGGGGGATGCGATGAAGGAGGCGGGGATATTCGACGGGGATATCCTCGTCGTGGACCGCTCGCTGAAACTGGTCAGCGGGAAAGTGATCGTGGCCATCCTGAACGGGGAGCTGCTGGTACGGAGGTTTCATAAAAATTTTACTTCGGCATTTTTAATCCCCGAAAACAGCCGCTATAAAAATATCAACCTCGCCGAGTTCAGCGATTTCGTGATGTGGGGCGTGGTGACTTTTGTGATTCACCCGTTGGGGTAGCAGAAAGGGAATTATCAATTTCCCCATGCGCAATGGGGGAAGAAACTGAATGACCGGGAGCGATTTAAAGGGGAAGAGTACCAAATGTAAAATAGTAGTGCAGAATCGGGCGCACTGAAGAGGAACCAATGTGTTCTCTCCGCCTCCACCCCTGTGTATTTTTTTCCTGTGCGCTCTGCCCGCTGCGGCTTAAAAAAAAAAGAAAGGCGGAGGTAGTATGAAAGCGATCGTCGATTGTAACAGTTTTTATTGTTCCTGTGAACGGCTGTTCGAGCCTTCTCTCCGGGAAAAACCTGTTGTGGTGCTCAGTAACAACGACGGCTGCATTGTGTCCCGCACCGATGAAGCGAAAAAGCTCGGGGTGGGCATGGCCGCTCCCTATTACCAGAACAAAGAGGTTATTGAGAAAAACGGCGTGGCGGTGTTCTCCAGCAATTATAACCTCTACGGGGATCTCAGTATGCGGGTGATGGATACCCTACGGGAACTGGTGGGGAAAGACCAGGTGGAAGTGTACTCGGTGGATGAAGCCTTTCTTGACCTCGGCATGATCCCGGACGGGGAGTTACAGCAGGCAGCCGTGCAGATCAAAGAAACGGTGGAGCAATGGACCGGTATTGCTGTTTCCGTGGGCGTGGCGCCCACCAAGGTCCTGAGTAAAGTGGCCAACCGGCTTTCGAAAAAAAATAAACTGCAGACTGGTGGCGTACTGGTACTGGATACCGAAGACAGGATCCGGGAGGCCCTGTTAAAAACCGACGTATCCGATATATGGGGAGTCGGGTACAGGTACGCGGTAAAGCTGAAAGAACTGTTCAGTATCTATAATGCGTGGCAACTAAGCAAAATGAGCACCAACTGGGCCCGCACCCATTTAGGCGGTGTGGTGGGTATGCGGCTGATCAAAGAACTGAACGGCGAACCCTGCGCAGAAATGAAAGACCCGTTGAACAGCAAAAAAATGATTGCCACCACCCGGATGTTTGGAATACCTGTATATGACCTCGCTGAACTACAGCAAGCCGTGGCAACTTATACCACCCGGGCAGCGGAAAAACTCCGCCGCCAGTATGGGGCCGCCGGTTTTATCCATGTTTTTGTGGTAACCAACGAGACCGGAAACGGCCCGTATCAATACAATCCCCGGACCACAGGCACCCAGGTCCGCCTGCCCAGGCCCACTTCATACACCAGTGAACTGATCAGGTATGCGGTACCGCTGGTAGAAAAAATATACAAACCGGGTCCCAAATACCTTAAAGCAGGTGTGATGCTCGGAGGGATTGTACCCGATACGTCCATACAGGGCAATTTATTCTTATCCCAAAGCAAAAATACTGAGCGTAAACTGATGGATATGGTCGATAATATCAATTTCAGTCAGCGGGATGATGTTCTGAAATTCGCCGCTTCCGGCACAAAAAGAAACTGGAAAATGCGGCAGGAAATGCGCAGTCCCCGGTATACCACCCGGTGGGATGAATTATACGAGATCCATTAGCCGAATAATCCTTTTTGTTCCGGCAGGGATTTCGCCGCAATGAACTGAGGTTTTACCAGGTTCAATCCGCATTCCTGGTTCATTTTACCGGCCATGTAAACGGTCAGTTCCGGAGAAGTGGCTTCATCGTGCATATGCATAAAGAAATACAATTCCTCCAGCCCGTTTGCCAGCCAGTATTTGATCCGCTCCACCCAGGCATCGATCCTGCTGTAATCCGAAGGATGCAGGCTATTCCCCACGTAGCGGATAAAGGCCTTTGGTATGGTCAGGTGCATATGGGCGCATTCCCTTCGCCCGGCCGTATCCGTTATCACCGCTCCCATCTTATGGTCCCGGAGAAAAGCTAACAATTCTTCCCTGTCCTTTTCCCGGTTAAACCAATCCGGGTGCCGTACCTCCAGGAAAAACTGCAGGTCCGCGGGCAAAGATTGCAGATAGGTAAAAAGCTCATCTTTCCGTTTCGGCGAAAACCGGTCATCCACCTGCACAAAAACAGGACCCAGATGTTTTTCAAATCCCCTGATACCGCGTAAGAATTCATTCGACAGAAAGCTTTTCCCATTCAGGTTACCGGCATGCGTGACGCCCTTGTACATTTTGGGACAAAATAAAAAGTCCTTTCCGGCCGCCTTCTCCGCCCATTTACGGATACCCGCTTCCCCGTATAATTTATAATGCGTGGCATTCAGCTCAATACAGTTATAATGATTCACATAGTGCTGCAAAAAATCTTTTTCCCTTGTTTTTGGAGGATAGATCTTTCCCACCCATTCCGCCCGGCCCCATTTGGCGCAGCCCATATAAACCCCGGGCCCTGCTGCCCGCTTACCCTTTACTATACTTTTATTAAAAGCCGGTTCGGCCGGCAGGGAAAAATCAATATTCTTTAGTTCCTCAGGGGAAACTCTTCCAAATTCCATACTCCGTATTTAGTCCTCAAATCTACATGAATACAAATAGTGTAACTTACCATGCAAAAAAAATCAGGCGCCTGCACCTGTTTTTTGCCTGTCCCCTGCCGGCAACGATCCTGAAAAAGCAGGAAACTCAATTCATAAAAATGGGAAACCTTTTCTTTGGTGTTGATCAGCTGATACAGCAACCCGGGCGGTTGAAGGAACTGCCTGCTGCACTCGTCACCAACAACGCCGCCAGTACCCATACCGGCGAATCCTCCCGGCTGGCCCTGCTGAAAGCCGGCTTCCGGATCCGTACACTTTTTTCCCCGGAACACGGGCTGACAGCCAGCGGGGACGACGGAGCCAGCCAGCCGGATACCACAGATGCGCTCACACAACTCCCCGTGATCAGTTTATATGGTGACCAGCTGCGACCCACGGCCGCCGCATTAGCCGGGGTTGATCTCGTTTTCTTTGATATCCCGGATGCCGGTTGCCGTTTTTACACGTATCTCTGGACGCTCACACATGTAATGGAAGCCTGCGCCGCGGCGAACAAAACACTGGTCGTACTGGACCGGCCCAATCCCATCAGCGGGGACCCGGATAAAGCCGAGGGCCCGATGCTGGATGAAGCGCATTGTTCTTCCTTTACCGGCCGGTGGAATATCCCGGTACGGCATAGCTGCACACTGGGCGAACTGGCCGCCTTCTTTGCAGCTACGCGGGTAAAGGACCTGCAACTGGAAGTCATCAAAATAAATAACTGGAACCGCAAACAGACCGCCGGGGAAGCCGGTTGGTATTTCCGGTCTCCTTCTCCTGCCATTACCGATACCGAAACAGCCCTCCTCTATCCCGGAGCGGGACTGCTCGAAGGAGTTAATGTCAATGAGGGCCGGGGGACATCCACCCCTTTTAAAATTGCCGGCGCCCCCTGGATACGGGCTGAAGAAATGGCGGCAGCGTTCGGGGATTTGCGGCTCCCCGGCATTAGTGTAACCGCAGCTCATTTCATCCCCGGTTCCGGCATCTATGCCGGAGAAAAATGCGGGGGATTAAGATGTACCGTTACCACCCCCTCTTCCTTCCGCCCGGTACAAACGGGTCTCTGCTTATTACAACTGATAAAAAAAATGTATCCCGGGGAATTAGGGGAACGCTTATACCCCACCGTGGCCAATCCTTCCGGGAAAGGACACCTGGACCGGCTCACAGGCGTCCGCGATTCATTTATGAAAATTGAAAACGGGGAATTAATCAAGGCCAGCCGGGAAACCGGGAACTGGAAGCAAACCATCAGTCCCTTTCTGCTTTACTGATACTTCTTCATTAAATCGTACAGAATTTTCCGGTCTGCTTCACTGATCGTCTTTGTGGTATCCTGCTGTACAAAATGAATCTTATAGGACTGGATCGCATTCTTCTCGTTTTTGATATCGTACCCGATCACCCGCAGGGCCAGGAGCGGGTTAAAGTCTGCCGGTACGTTTACCTGCGTGGTATCATACCAATTCCCAAACCCGTTTTCCGCCAGTTTATGCCAGGGGAAATAGCGGCTCGGGTCCACTTTCCGGCCCGGTGCAATATCCGCATGCCCGATAAAATTGGCCACCGGGATCGTGTAGGCTTTTTTCAGCCGGCTAAGCAATAACAACAGGGAATTGATTTGCTCATCGGTGAAAGGTTCAGCACCATTATTGTCAACCTCAATCCCGATACTGGAAGAATTCAGGTCGATATTGTTTCCCCATTTACTGACCCCGGCATGATGGGCCCGCAACAGGTCATTCAGCATGTGATGCACGGTCCCGTCCCTGCAGATCACATAATGCGCACTGACCGGGTTTTTGGTCTGGGTAAATGTTTTCAGGGTTTGTTCACAGCTGTTCTGCGCCGTATGATGGATCACCACGAAATTCGGGCGGCGCATAGAAAGGTTAGTGGTACCTACCCAGTCCGGTGCATACGCTAAACCGGCGGAGTCTTTGACCGGGTATTCTTTCAGCAACTTTGAAAATTCTTTAACCTGTTTCTTATAGGCTTTATTGGCGGATGCATAGCGGCCCGTTGTACAACTGTACAGGAGGAGCATTGCAATACCGGAAGCAATCAGCATAAATCCTGGTTTCATATAAACTGATTTATGAAAACGGTGCAGGTGGAGTTCCTATCTCTTACGGGAACTGCTCTTGAAAAATTTCCGTTTGGGCCGTTCACCATGACCCTGGCTGTGGCTGTGACCGTGGCTCCGGCTGCGCGGGTGGTAAGCCGGTGTTTCGCCCAGTTCCTTCGGGACCGGCGCTTTTTCCACTTCCTTCTCCAGCAGGCGCTCAATAACGGCGAACTTATTTTGTTCCTTTTCACCCACCAGGGTAAACGCCGCTCCGTCCGCTTCTGCACGGGCGGTCCGGCCAATCCGGTGCACATAATCCTCCCCGTCACCCGGTACATCCCAGTTGATCACGAGGTCAATGGTATCAATATCAATCCCCCGGCTCAGGATATCCGTTGCCACCAGCAGGGGAATACGGCCGCTGGCAAAGGATCCCAGCACAGATTCCCGTTGTGCCTGTTCCAGGTCACTGTGGATCTCTTCAATATTAAAGCCGGACTGTTTCAGTTCTCTCCGGACCTGCTTCACCGTTTGCTTGCGGCTGCAAAAGATCAGCGCATTTTTATAGGGTGTTTCGCGGAGCAGTTTTTTTATCAGGGGCAATTTTTGCGGCTCATATACCAGGAAAGCCTTTTGAATGATCTTTTCAGGCGGCTTGGATATCGCAATATTTATTTCAACCGGCTCGTGCAGGATCCGCTTGGCCAGCTGCCTGATCTTCTCCGGCATGGTAGCAGAGAACAACAGGTTCTGCCTTTTAGCGGGAAGAGCCTTGATGATCTTATTGATATCGTCCTGGAATCCCATATCAAGCATGCGGTCTGCTTCATCCAGGATGAGAAACCGGAGTCCCTTCATGTTTACATAACCCATGTTCAGGTGAGCGATCATACGCCCGGGTGTGCAAACAATAACATCCGCCCCCATTTGCAGGGCCTTCTTCTCCGCCACAAAATTCTGGGCATCGTTTCCGCCGTATATAGCAATGGAGCTCAGGTGGGTGAAATAGGACAAGCCTTCGATATGTTGCGATATCTGGATCGCCAGTTCCCTTGTCGGCACAATGATCAGGGCACCCACCTGGCCGTCTACGTGATTCGTCAGTAAGCGGTTCATAACCGGCAGGAGAAACGCGGCTGTCTTACCGGTTCCTGTTTGCGCGGAGGCGATCACATCGCGGCCTTCCAGGATGGGCGGGATTACCTGCTCCTGTACAGGTGTGGCGGTTTCGTAATTAGATGCTTCGATTCCTTCCAGTATCTGGGGGTGAAAATTAAACTCGGTAAAACGCAAAGTATTCAGTTTTAGAAAGATGCGAAGTTAGCAGAAAATCAGGGGATTCCCGTGCCTGTAAAGGATTCCGGCCTTCTTTTTAATTAAAATCACCTTTATCACTGCCTATTATCATAGTAACCCGCGAGTTGTGGTTGTAGCTTAGAACCTGTTAAAAATCACTTCACCTAAACTATTTGTTATGAAATATAGTCTTCTGCTCAGTGCCCTGGTCCTTTCACTGGCAGGTTATGGACAGGCCTGGGCCAAACAATACGACCATGTGGATGATTGTGTCTGCGGATTATCCCTCGTGGGAAAAGGGGAAAAACATGGTTTTGTGGACAAAGACGGCAAACTGGTGGTGCCCCTGATCTATGATGATGCACTGACCTTCTCCGAAGGTTTTGCCGCCGTAAAACAAAATGGCAAATGGGGCTATCTCGACAGTACCGGGAAAGTGTTTATTGAACCCAAATACGCGGAAGCCATGTCTTTCTATGCCGGTTTTGCCGTGGTAGGCAATGGCAATGAATATGGTTTTATTGATACAAGCGGGAAAACGGTCATCCCCCTGGTGTACGAAAATGCCTCTCGTTTCTCTGAAGGGTTGGCGGCTGTGAACAAAAAAGGTATGTGGGGATTTATTGATAACAAGGGCAAGGACATCATTCCCTTCAAGTACAATTTTGCCGGCGTTTTTGACAATGGCGCGGCAAGAGTGATGCAGGGAGGAAAATGGATCCTGATCGACGCCAGCGGCAAGAAAATAGCCGACAGCGAATAATACAAGTCAAAAGCAAAAACAGAACCCGCGGAAAGTAACCACTTTTTAGCCCGTTACAAACCAAAGGCCTATTGATTATTTATTTGTTTTTCACTATAATTAAAATACCCGCAGCAGCAGAAATAGCTATTGCGGGCATTTCTTTTATTCACACCACACAAATTTAAATACGCTGACTAACGACTAACGACTACCGACTTCCTACATATTCCTCCTATACTGCCCCCCCACTTCATAAAGCGCATTTGTGATCTGTCCCAGGGAACAATACTTCACTGTTTCCATCAGTTCTTCAAACAGGTTACCGTTGCTGATGGCCACCGCTTTCAAACGCTTCAGCATGGCTGCTGATTTATTTTCATTGCGGCTCCAGAAGCTGCGCAGGTTAGTGATCTGCTGCTCCTTTTCTTCCGCTGTACTGCGGATCACTTCACCGGGGATCACGGTGGGACTTCCTTTTTTATTCAGGAAGGTATTTACCCCGATCAGGGGCAGTTCGCCCGTATGTTTCTGGTGTTCATAATGCAGGCTCTCTTCCTGTATCTTATTCCGCTGGTACATTCTTTCCATGGCTCCCAGTACGCCGCCCCGCTCGGTGAGACGGTCAAACTCAGCTAATACCGCTTCTTCCACCAGGTTAGTGAGCTCTTCAATCGCAAAGGAGCCCTGGATCACATTTTCTGTTTTGGCAGTACCCAGTTCCCGGTTAATGATCAGCTGTATGGCCATGGCCCTGCGCACGCTTTCTTCCGTAGGCGTGGTGATCGCTTCATCATAGGCGTTTGTATGAAGGGAGTTGCAGTTGTCATAAATGGCATACAGGGCCTGCAGCGTGGTACGGATATCGTTGAAATCGATTTCCTGCGCATGAAGGCTCCTGCCCGATGTCTGGATATGGTACTTCAGCATCTGGCTGCGTTTATTGGCCTTGTACCTGTACTTCATGGCTTTTGCCCAGATCCGGCGGGCCACCCTTCCGATCACACTGTATTCCGCGTCCATTCCATTGCTGAAGAAGAAGGAAAGATTGGGTGCAAAATCATCAATATTCATCCCGCGGCTGAGGTAATATTCCACGTAGGTAAACCCATTGGCCAGGGTAAACGCCAGTTGGGTAATGGGATTGGCGCCCGCTTCCGCAATATGATAACCGCTGATGGAGACCGAATAAAAATTCCGCACTTTTTCCCGGATAAAATATTCCTGCACATCCCCCATCAGTTTCAGGGCAAACTCGGTGGAGAAAATACAGGTATTCTGCGCCTGGTCTTCCTTTAATATATCGGCCTGCACCGTTCCCCTCACCTGTTGCAGGGCGGCCTGTTTGCACTGCGCATATACATCAGCCGGCAGCACTTCATCCCCGCTAAGCCCGAGCAACTGCAGCCCCAGCCCGTTATTTCCCCCGGGCAGCCCGGCCGGGAAAGAAGAATTGTAATAGACGGGTATTTCGCCGTCCGGGTATTTCTTTTGCAGGGCCTCTTTCACCCAGGCTTCCTTCCCGTTAGCGCTGATCCATTTTTCACATTGCTGGTCAATGGCCACATTCATAAAGAAAGCGAGCAGCATCGGCGCGGGCCCGTTGATGGTCATCGATACGGAGGTCCGGGGATCGCAGAGATCAAAACCACTGTACAATCTTTTTGCATCATCCACCGTGGCAATACTCACCCCGCTGTTTCCCACTTTTCCATAAATATCCGGGCGATGATCCGGGTCCTCCCCATAGAGTGTTACGGAATCAAAGGCAGTGGAAAGTCTTTTAGCCGGCTGGTCCGCGCTTACATAGTGGAAACGCCTGTTGGTTCGTTCAGGTCCCCCTTCCCCCGCAAACATGCGGGTAGGATCTTCTCCCTCCCTTTTCAGCGGGAATACCCCTGCCGTGTAGGGAAAATGACCGGCCACATTCTCCTGGGCCCGCCATTTCAACAAATCACCCCAATCCCTGTATTTGGGCAATACCACTTTCGGGATCCGTGTACCACTCAGGCTTTGGGTGGTCATCGGCTGCCTGATCACTTTATCACGAACCGTGTATTCATAAAAATCCTTCTGGTATTCCTTTACTTTTCCCGGCCAGTTCGTGATCAGTTTGCGGCTCACCGGGGTCAGTTGTTCCTGGTAAAACTGCAGCTCTTTTTGCAAAGCCTCACGGAGAGCAGCATCCGCTTTTTGTCCCAGGATATCCAACGCTCCCTGGAGCTGGTATAGCTTAGAAGCGATCCCCGCCTGTTCAATCACCAGCTGGTCATAGTGGCGGTTATTCTCCGCAATTTCAGACAGATAACGGACCCGGCTGGAGGGTATCACGGATGGGGAGACAGTGGCTGTTTCTGCAAACTGGTACCTGCCGAAAACAACTTTTGTTTTCTCTTCAATCTTTTTCAGCAGGAGTACAAATAAGTGATTCACGCCATCATCATTGAATTTACTGGCCATCGTGCCGACAATGGGTAAATCCTCATCTTTGGCCGTCCAGCGGTTATGATTGCGCTTGTATTGTTTTCTTACGTCGGCCAGTGAATCCAGGGCGCCGGCTTTATCAAATTTATTGATACAGACCAGGTCGGCATAGTCCAGCATATTGATCTTCTCTAACTGGGAGGCCGCCCCGTATTCCGGGGTCATTACATACATGCTGACATCACAATAATCCAGGATACTGGCATCGCTTTGTCCCACCCCGGCGGATTCGAGTATGATAAAATCAAATCCTGCCGCTTTGCAGATATCAATAGCTTCCCGCACATATGAACTCAGGGCCGTATTGTCATCCCGGGTGGCCAGGCTGCGCATATAGGCCCGGGGGTGGTTGATCGAATTCATCCGGATCCGGTCGCCCAGCAGGGCTCCTCCTGTTTTTTTCTTGGAAGGATCCACGGAAATAACCGCCAGGGTCTTGTCCGTGAAATTATGCAGGAAACGCCGGGCAATTTCGTCAGTAACGGAAGATTTGCCGGCTCCGCCGGTACCGGTAATGCCTAATACCGGCCCCCCTGCCCCCTGGCGGGAGACCCCGGGATCGTCTTTTGACCCGGTTAGTTCCTTCAGTAGGGAAGCATATTCCTGCTTGTTTTCTGCAAGGGAAATAGCCCGGGCAATTCGCCGTACATCTTTTACTTCATCCAGCGGCAGCTTACCATTCCATTTCACCGGAGAGGACAGCTTTTCCCCTTCGGGGAGACCGCATTGTTTCAGCACATCTTCAATCATTCCCTCCAGTCCCATCTGGCGGCCATCATCCGGGCTGTAGATCCGGGCAATCCCATATTGCTGCAATTCCTCTATTTCACCGGGAAGGATCGTACCGCCACCGCCACCGAATATTTTGATATGCCCGCAGCCATTCTCATCGAGCAGGTCCTTCATGTACTTGAAAAATTCCACATGGCCGCCCTGGTAACTGGTGATGGCAATACCCTGGACATCCTCTTCAATAGCCGTTTCCACAATTTCCTTTACCGACCGGTTGTGCCCGAGGTGAATGATCTCGGCGCCCCTGCTTTGCATGATCCGGCGCATGATATTAATGGCCGCATCATGTCCGTCAAAAAGACTGGCAGCCGTAACAATTCGCACTTTGGGGGAGGGAGCTGTACTCATAGTAAATGAAAAAGCAAAATTAACAGAAAAAACTAATGCCTGTTAGTTCTGTCAACATACAGGATTGCAGGCAGTTGACTACATTTGTCCCATGCAGCACCTGGTTGAACGTGTAATATCCCTGTATAAGAACTGGAAGGGGGTCGCCCCGGTATCGGTGGATCTCCTGCCGCAAAGCGGAAGTGAGCGCCGTTATTTCCGTATCCATGAGCAGGAAGGGACCGTAATCGGCACTTATGGAGCCAATATAAAAGAAAACGAAGCCTTTTTTTATTTCACGGGGCATTTCCGGCAAAAACAGCTGGCCGTACCTGTGATTTTCGTGGTAAGCGAGGACCGGTTATTCTATCTCCAGGAAGATTTTGGCGATAGCTCCTTACTGAACCAGTTGGAGGCAAAAGGATTCACGGATGAGGTCTATGCCCTTTTCAAAAAAAGCCTGGAGGCCCTGGCCCTGCTGCAGGTAAAAGGGGATGCCGGCCTGGATTACGATCATTGCCTTACCAACCGTGAATTTGGCCGGCAGGCCATCATGGCGGACCTTTTGTATTTTAAATATTATTTCCTCGATGCGCTGCGCAAACCCTACGACAAACAAAAACTCATTGACGATTTTGAAGCGCTGAGCAATTACCTCACCCACACCGAATACAAATATTTTATGTTCCGGGATTTCCAGAGCCGGAATATCCTGGTGAAAGAAGACCAGAGCGTACACTTTATCGACTTCCAGGGTGGTATGAAGGGCGCTCCTCAATATGATGTGGCCTCGATGCTCTGGCAGGCCCGGGCCAATCTTCCGGATCAATGGAAGAATAACCTGCTCGATGATTATATCAATGCTTTTGAGAATCTCATTGGTCAGCCGGTCGACCGCAACACATTTATGAGCCAGTACAATGGCTATGTACTCATCCGCCTGTTACAGGTGCTGGGCGCCTATGGTTTCCGCGGGCTTTTTGAACGGAAGGCGCAGTTCCTGACCAGTATCCCCCTGGCCCTTCGCAACCTGAAAGAATTTTTTGAACACCAGAGCCTCGGAATCGCCGTCCCGGAATTCCGGAAAGTACTGGATATCTGTGTGGCCGATGAGATCATACAACAGTTCACCCCCACGCAGGCCACGGAGAAAACAGCGCTGGTCATTAAAATACATAGTTTCTCCTACCGCAAACAAATTCCTGCCGATAGCAGCGGGAACGGGGGTGGCTTTGTTTTCGACTGCCGCGGTATCCTGAACCCCGGACGGGTGGAAAGCATGAAAACACAGACCGGCCGCGACAAAGAGGTAAAGGATTTTCTGGAACAGCAGACCCAGATGCCGGAATTTCTCAACAGTGCTTTTGATATTGTGGACATCACCGTGGAAGAATATATCAAACGGGATTTTGAAAGCCTGATGATCAGTTTCGGTTGTACCGGCGGTCAGCACCGCAGTGTGTACGCCGCCGATGCCATGGCCCGGCATTTGCGCAATAAGTTTAAGGTAAAAATTGAATTGCTGCATATAGAACAGGAGGCGAAAAACTGGTACAATCCCTTACCGGAAAAAAAGCAATGAAAGGAATGATATTTTCAGCGGGCCTCGGCACCCGCTTTAAACCCTGGACGGATCAGCATCCCAAAGCGCTGGCGGTTGTCAATGGCAAATCCCTGCTGCAACGCAATATTGAATACCTGCAGCAAAACGGTATCCGGGATATCATTGTCAATGTGCACCATTTCGCGGACCAGCTTGAAGAAGCCATCAAAAAACAGCAGGGATGGGGCAGCCGGGTACAGGTCAGTGATGAACGCGGGGAACTGCTGGAAACCGGCGGCGGCCTGCTGAAAGCCAAATCACTCTTTACCCCCGGTGAAAGATTTATTACCTGCAATGCCGATATCCTGACCGATCTTGACATTAGTAAACTGCTGCGGTTCCATGAAGAGCGGAAAGCCCTGGTTTCTTTTGGCGTGACCGGCAGAAAGTCTTCCCGTTATCTTCTGTTTGATGAAAATGACCGGCTCTGTGGCTGGCGGCATGCCGGCACCGGGGAAGAGAGAATAGCCATTTCCAAACCGGGTCTTATCCCCAAAGCTTATAGTTGCGTGGTGCTGTTTGAATACGATATCTTCCGGCTGATGGAAGAAGCGGGGTTCAGCGGCAAATTCTCCCTGATTGATGTTTACCTCGAACTGGCGTCCGCGCACCGCATCATGGGTTATGATCATTCCGGCGACCGGCTGGTGGATGTGGGTAAACCGGAGAGCGTGGAGGTGGCCGAAAAATTATTTCTATAGAATCCTGTCACACTTCAGGAGAGGTTATATCGTAAAAAGTAGCGGCCGGCCGCTGATCCTCTCCACGGATATTTTTTACCACATAGCAAGTAATGTCGTGAAAATGCAAGGGCCATTTCTTTTCTCACACTGCTTAACGCAGGAAGAGTCAATGAGGTTAACCTAGAAGCCTGCGGCTTACACATAAATCTCCTGGGAAACAATATACCTATGTGCCTCCTATGTGTAACTATGTGGTGAAATAGAGCGGCGCAGCCGCCAACCCGCGCAGCGGATATATCTTTTTCGCCTGTATTGCCGGCCCGCTTTATCTGCAAAGTCAGCCTGATTAAATTCCTAAAGTCCTGCAAATACCTTCTTCGCGGTACCCGTCTTCTCCCCTTTTATTTTATCTTTCCGCCAAATATTGCCCCCCATGAAGAAGATTGTGCTTACCATTCTCACCCTTTTCCTGCTCCTCCGGATTAATGCCCAATCCGGGTATGATCACCGCGAAGCCTTTAACCCGCAGTTCTACCCCTACCCCGGGAATGATTACCGCAGCGCCAGCGGGGAGCCCGGACCGAAATACTGGCAGAATAAAGCCGATTACTCCATTCAATGCAAACTGGATACCGGCACGCATACGGTTACGGGTGAGGTCAGCATTACCTATACCAATAACAGCCCGGACAATTTGCGTTTCCTCTGGCTGCAGCTGGACCAGAATATTTATAAAAATGATTCCCGCGGTTCCGCCACCACCACCCAAACAGGGGGGCGCTGGGCCAATGCAAATTTTACAGAAGGTTACCGGATTACCAGCCTGCAACTGGAATCGGAAGGCGTTCCGTCCACACCCAATGGCACGTTGACCACTGATACCCGTATGCGCATTTCCCTGAAAGATCCGCTGGAACACGGGAAAAAACTGAAGATTCGGATCGCCTACAGTTTTACTGTCCCGGAATACGGCACGGATCGTATGGGAAGACTGAATACAAAAAACGGTGTCGTTTATGAAGTGGCACAGTGGTTTCCCCGTTTATGCGTGTATGATGATATCCAGGGATGGAATACCCTGCCCTATGTAGGGGCCGGCGAGTTTTACCTGGAGTATGGTGATATTGATTTCAGCATTACCGCCCCTTCCGATCTGATCGTGGTGGGATCCGGTGAATTGCAGAATCCCCAGGAATGTTATACCCCGGAACAAATGAAAAGCTGGGACGCCGCTGCAAAAAGTGATAAAACGGTTACCATCCGCAGCGAAAAAGAAATAACCGATAAAAATTCCCGCCCAAAAACCGTTAGTTGCACCTGGCGTTTCCGCATCCAGAATGCGAGAGATGTGGCCTGGGCTGCCTCAAAAGCCTTTGTGCAGGATGCAGCCCGCATCAGCCTGCCCAGCGGGAAAAAATGTATGGCCATCAGTGTCTATCCTGCAGAAAGCATTGTAAAGAATGGCTGGCAACGGTCCACGGAGTTTACCAAGGCCAGTATCGAACATTATTCCAAAACCTGGTTTGAGTTTCCCTACCCGGCGGCCACTAATGTAGCGGGTATCGTCGGTGGTATGGAATACCCCGGCATAGTATTCTGCGGTTCCGGATCGGCGGGCTCGGGTTTATTTGGCGTGACGGATCACGAATTCGGTCATACCTGGTTTCCCATGATCGTGGGCAGCAATGAACGGAAATATGCCTGGATGGATGAGGGTTTTAATACATTTATCAATGATTTTTCCACGGAAGCCTTTAACAACGGGGAATTCAAAGAAGAAGGTTTTTTGAGTGACCCGAATTCCTCTTTCATGGTTAAATATGTATTTGGGGAAGCCATGGACGGGCTCTACAATACACCGGAAGTGATCCAGCAGGATAACCTGGGCGTGGCCGCCTATATGAAGCCGGCTCAGATGCTGCACGCTTTGCGGGATGTGGTATTGGGCAAGGAACGGTTCGACGGGGCTTTCCGGGAATATATCCGGCGCTGGGCCTTCAAACACCCCACACCCTGGGACTTCTTTCATACCATGGAAAATGCCGGTGGCGAGGACCTGGGCTGGTTCTGGAGGGGATGGGTACTCAATACCTGGAAACTGGACCAGGCTGTAAAGTCAGTCACGTATATGGACAATAAACCGGAAAATGGCAGTGAGATCATCATTGAAAACAAAGAAAAAATGGCGATGCCGGTAACGGTACTGGTAATAGAAAGTAATGGAAAGGAACACCGGTCCGACTTACCCGTGGAGATCTGGCAACGCGGTGCCGAATGGAAGTTCAGGGTGCCGACTACCAGCGAAATAAAAGAAGTGGTACTGGATCCCGACAAAAAATTACCGGACTGGGACCGGGCCAATAACGGGTGGAAGAAGAAAGGATTCTGATACCTGTTTATATTGATAAGAAAAGCCTGTCGTCCCCCGGCAGGCTTTTCCTATTGTCAAAAGTCTTAAATTCGGCTAAACCTTTTCCGATGCGTACGATCCTTTTTTACCTGCTGTTCCAGTTTACAGTTTCACTGGCCGCACAGCCTGTTTCGCTGCAGAAAACATGGGTCGGTGAAAACCTGGAATTTGTACGAATTGACAGCCAATGGGCCTATATTGAGCTATTCGGAGTTTTCCCTGAGCAAATGAAATACAAACTGGCGGGTGATACACTGAGACTTTACAGGCAGGGTACCAGTTCCCGGGACAATTATAAAACAGTCATCACGGAAAACTATGATTTCCTGGTTATAAAATTTACAGGTACAGAACTGGAACTCGGGGCCTTGAATAAAAATGCACTGGAGCTTACCGGGCTGCAAAAACAGCTTCTGTTGAAAGACCGCAAAAGTATTCTGCCAAAAAAAGTTGCCCTGGAGGGTATAAAATTTGACCATGGTCCATGCTTTGGTACCTGTCCGGCTATGACACTTGAAATCACAAACCAGAACCAGCTCCGCTTTATAGGTGGAGAACATGCTGTCAAACAGGGGTTCTATACAGCACTCATACCCGACAGCCTGGTCAGTCGTATGGAACAACTGGTTGCCGAACTGGAAATTGACCGTTTAAAAACCTGGCAGCAAACGGTGTCCGATGCCCCCAGGTCAGCACTTGAGTTTCACTATGATAATAAAACAAAAACAATCCGCAACTATTTTCTTCCTGCCATTACCCATGAATTAACCCGGTTTATGCTGGAGCTGCCCCGGAAAGTCAGCCTGGTTCGGGCTGCAGCAGCTTTTAAAATTGAGTTTGCTGATAAGCAGTAATAAAATCAGCAGGATTTTTTTGCTTACCACACAGAACCTGTTTATGTCCTAAAGCAGGCAGGGTATATGAGATACCTAATTCCACAAAAGCAGGAACACTCTAAGGAGGATAACATAGAAGCCTGCGGCTTGCACATAGACCTTCTAAGAAACAGTTATCTATGTGCCTCCTATGTGTAACCAGGTGGCACTATGTGGTGAAACAAAACGGCGCAGCCGCCAATCCGCGCAGCGGATGTTTTTTGTCACATAATGTTGAATGTTGCTCCAACTAACGACTATCGACTAAAGACTATCGACTAACGACTACCACCTAATCCCAAAAAAAAGGCTGTCTCACTTAAGAAACAGCCTTTATAAGAATCTCATTTCCCCAATTATCTCACATGCACTTTCCCTTCAGCCAGTTTCTTACCCCCGGCATCTCCCACGACCACATAATAGAGACCACGGCTGGCCTGTACCAGGTTCACCGGGATCAGCGTGTAGGGGCCTGAGACAGGGAACTGCTTGTCAAAGACAGCGGAGCCCTTTGTATCATATACCAGGATCCTCCGCTGGGTATTGCTTCCCCCGTTATTATAATATGATACGGTGAAGTTACCGTCATTCGGACTCGGGAAAATAAAGAGCCTGTCGCTGACATTGGCTGTAATAGTGACCACCGGCGAAAGACTGGAACAGAATAAACTGCTGGGCCAGGTTTCACGGATACCAGCCTGGTAAGCGCCGAGATTCGCCACTGTTACCGGCAATGTATTTCCAGTCACAGCGATCACGCCACTGTTCAACGTCCAGTTCATCGTAAGCGTACCGCCGGTTGAAGCAGATGGCGTAGCGGTAAGAGTAGTACTCTCACCCGGCAACAGCGTCGTCAGCGGCGCCGCGGTCAAACCGACAGAAGGCAGTTGACGAACGGTAAGGATTGCCGCACCGGAGGCCACCGGCGTGGTACAGGTATTATTGGAGAGCAAACAACGATACCGGTTATTATTCATCAACGTGATCACACTGTTGGCTGTATAACTGGCCGCATTTGCCCCGGCAATATTGGTCCAGGTAGCACCTGCATCACTACTGACCTGCCACTGGTAATTGATGGCCGGGACACTGATTCCTGCTACCGCAAAACTGGCATTGGTACCGGAACAAACTTCTGCATTGGCCGGGGGCGAAGATATGAGCACCGGGTCATGCACCGTAAGTGTGGCCGCTGCTGAGTTAGCAGCCGGTGCACAGGTGCCGCTTACCACACAACGATACTGGTAGCCTGTCAGGGCGACGCTAGCCCCGGTTACAGTAAGTGTTGAACCGGATGTTCCTGAGTATACCCCACCGTCAGCAATATTTGCAAAACCGGCCCCGGAATTGGCCTGCCATTGGTAACTGACACCGGTACCTGTTGCAGATACGCTGAAGGTAGTGACGCTGCCGGAACAAATAGTCTGTGCGGACGGGCTGCTGCTTATGGCCGGTAATGCATTCACCGTAAGGGCGGCTGCATTGGATACACCCGGCGTTGTGCAGGTTGAGTTGGACAAGAGGCAACGGTATTGATACCCGTTCATCGCGGTGCTGCCGCCGGTAATCGTTAACGTAGCCGCCGTGGCCCCTGCGTACACCCCGCCATTGCTGATATTGGCAAAGCCCGCCCCCGTATTCAACTGCCATTGGTACAAAATGCCTGATCCGCTGCCGGCTACGGTAAAGCTGGCATTGGCGCCATCACAAATAGTTTGATTGGCTGGCTGCCCGGTAACTGCAACAGCTGTGGCCACGGTCAGTAAAGCGCAGTTCGACGTGATCGTGGTCGGGCCGCAGGTGCTCGTCACTTTACAACGGTAGGCCGAATTATTCATCGGGGCTGATACAGCGGGAATATTGTAACAGGAAGCAGTGGCGCCGGCAACGGGAGTCCAGGGACCCGCACAACCCGTCGTGCTGGATTCCCACTGGTAAGTAATACCTGTACCAGCAGCCGTTACACAGAAACTGGCCGCACTGCCTGCACATAAAGTGAGGTCCGTGGGCTGGCTGCTGATATTGGCCCCGGAATTGACCGTCAGTATGGCCGCATTTGAATTTGTGCTGCCGCAAAGACTACTGACCACGCAGCGGTTTTGGTTATTATTTAAAGCAGTGGTTACTGCTGTTAACGTATAAGCGGCTGCAGTCTGACCGGCCACATTCGACCAGTTCGCACCGCCATTGGTGCTCACCTGCCACTGGTAACTGCCCGTAGCCACCACGCTGAACGTTACATTCTGGCCTTCGCAAACAGTCTGGCCGGAGGGGTGAGTGACAATGGCAGGCCCGCTGCCCGGGTTAATGACGAAACTTACGGATGTAACCTGGTTGGTTGCACCCGTAGCAGTACCCTGGATCGTTACATTATAAGTACCGGCTGTCAGCGTGTTCGAATTGTTCAGTGTAACGATGGAAGAACTACCGGGGTTAACCGGGTTGGTACCGAAACTGATCGTTGTCCCAGCCGGCACACCGGCGGTGGCGGATAAAGTGATCGGGTTGGTGAACCCGCCATTGGAGACCGTTGGCAATGTTACATTCATGGTAGCCGGCGCCGGGCAGGTGGCGGTCGCCGGGGTGGTACTGCCAAAGCTAAAGCCTGTCGGCGGAGGGATAATAGCGCTCCATATACCACGTCCATGTGTACCCGCAGCAATGGTACGGTCAGCCGCGCGGTATTTGATCATATCCGTTCTTACATTCGGGAAACTGGGATTGGCATTCCAGACCGTACTGGCCCCATTGATCGCATCGGTTTCCCAAACACCGGTCTCGGTGGCGATAAAGGCCCTGTTATTATCATCAGGATGAAAAAGGGCCCAGCGTACCGGCATATCCGGCAGGTTCCCGTCAATACCGGCCCAACTGGTACCGCCATTACTGGTAACCCATACATTCATCACCCCGTAATTTGAGTAAGTAACCATCAGGTCCTGGTCAGTAGCCCCGGTAACGATACAATTCACATAACCGGCTGCCCCGGACGGTGTAATATTGGTGGCCGAAGGCGTATTGGTATTGGCGGCATCCACCCGGAAGACAGCACCGGAACCCATTCCAAAGAATACCCGGTTAGCGGCATAGGGAGAAGCATGGACAGCCGATACATTCCCTGAACCAAATGCGGCTACAGGAACCACGGTGGTAGTGCTGCCGGTCTGCGGGTCATCCCAGCGCAGGTAAGTGCCTGCATTATTACAGGCATAAATAATATTCGCATTGTTATCATAATCCCAGGGATTCACAAAACGGCCTGAACTCTGGTTGTTTACCGGGGTGGACCAACTGGACCCGTTATTGGTACTCCTGCGATACACATTATATACATAGGATCCAAACTGGTATTGCCCTTCATTCTGGTCAATGGCCACATAACAACCATCCCCGCCGGTTACTTCAATGGAACTGTCCAGCCCGGGGTGATTCAGGCGATGCACGCCGTTATCCTGCGCCCCTGCCAGGAAATAGTTGGTCTGGGTCGGGTGAATGGCCACAGAATAAAATTGTTTCAGGCGGAGTCCTTTGTTCCGGTCGCGGATAGTGGTGCCGCCGTTCGATGAAAAGTGAATGCCTCCATCGCAGGCAAACAGAAGTTTCGTTCCGCCATCCCACCACTGGACATTGTGCTGATCGGCATGTACATATTGCCCGAATGTCGAAGCCCAGGTTGATATTTTTGCCCAGGAAGCACCCCCGTCAGTAGTTTTATAGGTATCCAGACCGCCAACAATGCATTGATTAGGATCCGCCGGGTTGATACCCGCGGATAAAGAATACCATCCCTGTCCGCTGGCCCAGCCGGATGTAGGTTGTGCCAAAGTAGCGGACCAGTTGTCACCGCCATCAGTGGATTTCCAGATAGTAGGTACCTGGTGACTGCTGTTATCAGGCAATGCATACAAGACATTTCCCAGAATGGCCAGTTCGGTACGCTGGTTGAAGGTCGAAAAAGCACTAACGGGAGCATTCCATCCGGAACCGGAACTAACAGTGGAAGGGATGTCTGTATACTTGTAACCGGAAGTACTGAAGATACCGGTGGCCACATGTAAACGGCCGGGACCCGAGGTGGAACTGATCTCAATATCACAAACACTGGAACCGATACCGGTGGGAGTAATATTGGTCCAGGTGCTTCCCTGGTCTGTTGAACGCAGCAACCCGTTTCCACGGGTACCGAGATAAATATTTCCCTGGTAATCGCAGATAATACGGGTACAGGACGTATAGGATGCTGTACTGGATAAAAAAGACCAGGTGGTGCCACCGTCCACGCTTTTAAACACACCCACTCCCCGTACGGCATCCGCGTTGCTGAAAGACTCGCCCGTACAGAAGTACATAAAGTTCTGGAATCCGGGGCGGGGATCCTGGCAAATCGCCGATACAGCAAGATTGCTCAGGAAATCATTCACCAGTATCCAGTTGGCCGGGGAGGCAGTAATATCCGTAGTCTTCCATAAACCGCCGTCCACGCCGCCTACCCAAACGGTTTTATGCGTGGGGTCCAGTGAATCCACCATAGCGGCCCTGATACGTCCCGAGGTCTGGTCCTGGTTAGGGCGACTGTTCCCCTGCGGGCCATTGAAATCACCATCGGATCCTCTTTCTATCCAGCTCAGCGCTTCGACCCTGTTTGCATCGCCTCTCGCCCTGTCCTTGGCCGCTTCGGTCTGCTGCATGGCAAGCAGCATCTTGTTCCAGGGTACTTTGCCGGTGGCCGGGTCTTTGGTACGCTCTATTTCAAACTGGATGGCGAGGTCGGGGCCATCATATTTATCCTTGTCATACTTTTTTTTACTGGCGCATCCAGCCACAAATAATAAGGCGGCTGCCAGTACAATGACAGACAATGGCAAACTGTAAAATTTTTTCATACGGAGATTTTCTCGTTTATGGGGACTTTAACAGATAATAGTCACAAGATAAAAAAAGCCGCTATAAAAGCTGTAGAATAAATACGAAAGCAGGTCAGGGAAAATCAGGTTTTAATCCTTGACCGCGATCATGCTGATCTCTACATTCACCAATTTGGGCAGGGCAGCTACCTGCACGGTTTCCCTGGCGGGGAAATCGCCCTGGAAATATTTTCCATAAATACCATTGATGATGCCGAACTGGTTCATGTCAGTTATAAAAATCGTGGTCTTCACCACCTGGCTGAAATCCATCCCGGCGGCCTGGAGAACCGCGGACAGGTTATGCATGACCTGGTGGGTTTCTTCTTCAATGTCTTTATTTTTCAGTTCGCCGCTTGCGGGGTCTATGCAAACCTGGCCGGAAATATAAAGAGTGGAACCGGACAGGATCGCCTGGTTATAGGGGCCAATCGGGGCCGGGGCATTCGGGGTGTTGATAATTGTCCTGGGCATGGTAAATAATAAATTGAGTGCAGCGAATTTAGCTTTATACGTTTTCTTTGCAAAAAATAGCGGGATGATAATCGGGGTAATCGCAAATAAAGTACAGAAAGAAGAATGGCTGTCCCTGGGCATAAAAGGAGATGCCCGGATCGAATGGCCGGATCATCCCGGCGCCCTGCCCGGCGCAACAGCCATTATCGACCTGCTTTTTACACCTGCGGACTACCCGGAAACGCTGCGGAATCAGACGGGTACCCTCTTCTTTATCAACCAGGTAAGCGGAACAAGGGCGGGTTGGCCGGCACATTTCATCCGCTTTAACGGTTGGCCCGGCTTTTTACAAAGCCCCTTGCTCGAAGCAGCCTGCCCGGATGAATCCGTGAAAAAGAAAGCGGAAGAAGTCATTGGTATTTTCACCAAAACGATCGAATGGGTACCCGATATTCCCGGTTTTCTTTCGGCAAGGGTACTGGCTTCGGTGATCAATGAGGCTTATTTCGCACTCGAAGAAGAAGTAAGCAGCAAACCTGCAATAGATACTGCGATGAAACTGGGTACCAATTATCCCTACGGACCCTTTGAGTGGTGCGATAAAATAGGACAGGCTGCTGTTTTCCATTTACTTTCCCAATTAGCGGAAATCAGTACCCGGTACAGACCTTCGGTATTATTACAAAAAGAAGCAAGCGTTTAATGGCAATCATATTAAATATCGACAGCTCGCAGGAAACAGCCTCCGTTTGCCTGGCCCGGGATGAAAGCCCTCTCTTGATGGAACTGAACGAAAACCAGTCTGACCATGCTTCCTGGATCCATACCGCTATTCAGAATGTATCAAAAACAGCGGGTATCGCCCTTCAGCAACTGGATGCCGTGGCAGTTACGATCGGCCCGGGCTCCTACACAGGACTACGGGTAGGTCTGGCAACGGCCAAGGGGATTTGCTATGCCCTGAATCTGCCGCTGATCACGATAAGTACCTTAAAGATGATGGCTAATGCGGCGAAAAAAACAGCTACCGGGCTGATTTGTCCTATGATTGATGCCCGGCGGATGGAGGTTTACGCCGCGCTCTATGATAAAAACCTGTCAGTTCTTTCGGCGGAAGAAGCGCTGATCCTTGATGAAACCACTTATCACTCATTTCTTGCCGCTCATCCCATCCTGTTTTGTGGAAGCGGAAGCAAAAAACTGCAACCACTGATCCATTCCCCCCATGCCCGTTTCGGGGAAATTCAATTTAATGCCTTGCACCTTACCGGATTATCCTTCCATGCGTTTACCCTGCGGGAATTTGCAAGCCTCGCCTACGCTGAACCCGTATATATAAAAGAATTTTATACTAAAGGGCGCAGGAAATAAATTTAGTTACCGTCTTATCATTTTATTAACGAATACACAAACTGATGTAGGTATTTTTGTATTTCCATTTCAAAAACCAACCTTTTCTGAATATGAGTAATTATTCAATAACCATTAATGACCCGAAAGAAAATGGGATCCTGTTGAAAGTTGACCTGCTGGAAGTAAAAAAAGCCGCACTTGTACTCAGGGCGCTGAACCATAAACTCCGTCAGCAAATACTAAAATTGATTGATGAGAGCGGGAAAATGACCGTAACTGAATTATATGTGAAACTCAGGCTGGAGCAATCTGTTGCCTCGCAGCACCTCGCTATCCTTCGCAAAGCCGGTTTTGTGAAAACAGAAAGAGATGGAAAATTTATTTACTATTCAGTGAATATCAATCGCATGCAGGAACTGAACCAGTTTATCAAGCAGCTCCTGAATTAAACAGGATCAAAGGATTTCGTCAAACCCCGTCGCTGCAAATGTGATGGGGTTTTTCATTTTATCAAGTAATTTTGCCCGGATTACAAAAACCACGAATCATGTTTATTAAGCAGCTGTACACCAATTGCCTCAGTGAAGCCGCCTACTATATAGAAGATAACGGGGAAGCGGCCATTATTGACCCCTTGCGGGATATTGAACGCTACCTGGAGTTAGCTGCAGTAAGAAAGGCCCGGATCAAATACATTTTTGAAACCCATTTTCACGCTGATTTTGTAAGCGGCCACCTCGACCTGGGGCAGGCCACCGGGGCGCCAATCGTTTACGGTCCCGGCACAAAAACAAAATTCCCGGTCCTCGTGGCGAAGGATGGTGAGACGTTCAGTGTGGGCAACCTGAAGATTGAAGTACTGCATACACCCGGTCATACCCTGGAATCCACCTGTTATTTATTAAAAGATCCTTCCGGGCAGGATCACTGCGTATTTACGGGCGATACCTTATTTGTCGGTGATGTGGGTCGCCCCGACCTGGCGCAGAAAGGCGCCGAACTGACCACTTACGATCTGGCCGGTATGTTGTATGAAAGCATTCACAAAAAACTATTTCCCCTGGCAGATGGGGTGATCGTGTACCCGGCGCATGGCCCGGGCAGTTCCTGCGGCAAGAATCTCGGACCCGGCACATACAGCAGCATCGGTGAGGAAAAGCAGGCGAACTACGCGATGAAAGCCGTCAGTAAAGAAGATTTTATTAACCAGGTAACGGATGGGATCACGGCTCCCCCTTCTTATTTCCCGGTAAATGCCCGGATCAACAAAGAAGGGTATGACAGTCTCGATACCGTATTAGAGAAAGGGCTGCGGGAACTATCTGCAGACGAGTTTATGCAATCAGCAAAGGAAGATGCGATCATCCTCGATACACGGCATGCCGATACTTTTATGAAAGGCTTCGTCCCGGGATCCATCAGCATCGGGCTGGAAGGGCGCTTTGCAGAATGGGCCGGCAGCCTGCTTCCTTTTGGCAAGCCCCTGCTCCTCGTAACGGAAAAAGGAAAGGAGAAAGAATCCATTGTCCGGCTGGCAAGAGTGGGTTTTGAAAAATTCAGTGGCCACCTGTCGGGCGGTTTTGAAGCCTGGCAGGATTCGGGGCATCCTATCGACCTGATCATTGATGTGGACGCCGATGAACTGATGATGGATATGCCGCATGATCCCAACCTGGTCGTGGTGGATGTGCGCCGGGAAACAGAGTTTGCAGACGGGCACCTGAAAGGCGCGGTGAACATTCCGCTCCAGGAAATGACCGATCCCGGTTCAATAGCCAATATTGAAGACCAGCATAATCTTTACCTGCATTGTGCCGGCGGTTACCGCAGTGTGATTGCGGCCTCGCTCCTGAAAAGAGAAGGGATCCACAACCTGCGGAATATTAACGGGGGGTGGGCCAAAATCAAAGAACAGGAAAAAGCGGAGATCGTTAAGGAAAATAGTGTGCTGAATTAAGGGGCCAGGAATTTTTTGGTCACGGATTGCACGGATTAACACAGATAAATGCCAACATCGCAGAGAAGCGGACCAGTATTACATGACAGCTTGCCACGCCTGCCTGTCCGGCCCGCTTCGCCGCGAGGCGAGCAGGCAGGAAAGCACACTAAAACACACGAAACCTTCTTTGAAAATTGTTTGCCCCTTTCGTGCCAGTTCGTGTGATTTCGTGGCAATATAATCCGTGCAATCCCTGCCTACCGCAGGTGTGGCTTTACCCCTTTCGTGTTAATTCGTGCAATTTCGTGGCAATATAATCAGTGTTCATCCCTGCCTTTGCCGGCCCGCTTCGCAGCGAGGCGAGCAGGCAGGCGTGCAATCCGTGGCCCCAAAAGATGCGCCAGCAGCTTTCATTATTTATTGCGGTCCGATTACATTTTGCTTTTGATCCACGCATCCAGCGCAGGCGAGCTTTCGCAACTGATAATAACAGCATACCGGGGTTTATCCCCATTGTGCACCCCCACATGCCAGAGCCGCTGGGAGTCCACTACAAAATGCGCTCCTTTGGGCATGGGTACATGCGCCTCAGATTCCCTGAGCGGTAAATTATCCCCGTCACTGTCATACAGCAACATATAGCTATCCGGGTTATCGGTGAGTTCAATCCACATCCGGACCACCCATCCGTCTTCTTCGGGGTTCAGGCGGTTATTATCATCCCGGTGTACAGAGCGCAGGGCCTGTTCCTGGTTTTGCGGCTCCAGTTTAATGATCCGTACTCTTCCGAAATTAGCGGGTATGGACCGGATGTATTCCATCAGGCGGGGCGCCAGTTCCGCATTGGACGTAAAGAGGGCATCCTTGTCCGGTTTACCATTTTCCCAGAACCCCTTGCATTCAATGGTGCCGTCGCAGGAAGCCAGGGGTGCAAAATTGGTATCACCCCCGCTTTTCCAGTCCATATACTTCAGGTTCTCCCATTCAGAAGAAGGGATATGCGAAATATCAAGCGTCTTCATAATGGCATAACCGGTCTCTTCAAGAACGGGCATCCGGTAATGGGGAGTGTTGCCGGGGATCTTAACAGACCAGTGCTCGCTGTGCGGCCAGAACGGGGCCGGGTCAGGACTTGACATAGACAAAGTATTAATGGTTTGCGGAACTTGTATGCTAATGTAACAATTATTAGTATCACCCCTGATCACCAGGCAGCAACAGGAAATTACAAATCTTATTTCCCAATAAAAAGTTAACACCCCCCCTTTTTGACCATTCGTCAGGAAATACCTGCCGGCCAGATAAATCCAAAAGGGGTTCCCTGTTTCTGCCCCTACTTTTACACTACGAAAGATTTAGTAGTTCTTTTGTAAAACAGTAACCTTCTGTTCTGTTTCTACGTCATAACTACAGTTTAAAGTATAGCCATGAAATTCAAAACCAACTTAGCCCTTGGAGCATTTCTGCTCCTCTGTTCTTATGCAAATGCCCAATCGCCAGCTCCCCGGCAGTTACCTGCCATGCGAACTGCATTGCCCATCAAAATAGACGGACTCCTGAATGAAGCGGCCTGGAAAGAAGCGCCTAAAATGACGGGACTCGTGGAATTCCGCCCCAAGGTAGGGGCGCCGGAAAACCCGGAAACCCGGACTGAAACCTACCTGATGTACAGCGATGAGGGTATCTATTTTGGCGGTTATTGCTATGAACGGACCAAAGACAGCATTGCCACCGAATTATCCGGGCGGGACGGGTTCGGCACCAATGATTATATCGGGATTATCTTCGATACCTACTATGATAAAATAAACGGGTTCGAATATTTTGTCACCCCGCTGAATGAACAATGGGACTCCAAAATGTCTCCCGGTGACAATATGAACGGCGGGGAAGATTTCAGCTGGAATGCCGTCTGGGAAAGCGGCGCCGTAATCCACGATGATGGGTGGAGTTTTGAAATGTTCATTCCTTTTTCTGCGATCCGCTTCAGTAAAAAAGAAATACAGAACTGGGGACTGAATATCACCCGGCGCCGGCGAAAAACAGAACAGCAGTTTACCTGGAATCCCATCGATCCGAATGTAAACGGGTTCCTGACCCAGGAAGGTGCCTGGACCGGTATCACGAATATCAAACCACCCCTGCGCCTCCAGTTCTCTCCCTATCTGTCCACTTATGTGAATCATTTTCCCCAGCGCACAGCCGGGGTAAAAGACTGGACCTCCTCCGTCAATGGTGGTATGGATGTAAAATACGGGATCAACCAGGCCTTTACCCTGGACGCCACACTCGTGCCTGATTTCGGGCAGGTACAGAGTGATAACCGGGTGCTGAACCTGACTCCTTTTGAAGTAAGATACCAGGAAAACAGGCCCTTTTTCACGGAAGGAACCGAATTATTCAATAAAAGCGGCCTGTTCTACCCCCGCCGGATTGGTATCGACCCGGTACTCGTGCACTCCGTGGATGAATATATCAACGGGCATGACCGGATCATAAAAAACCCGGTGGAATCCAAACTGATCAATGCCACCAAGATCTCAGGACGGACCGCCAGGGGGCTGGGTGTAGGCATGCTGAATGCCATTACCAATAACCGTTATGCCGGGCTGGAAGACACCCTGACCTTTAAGAAAAGAAATGTGCTGATCGACCCGCTTACCAATTACAATGTGATGGTGCTGGACCAGTCTTTAAAAAACAATTCGAGCATCACGTTTACCAATACCAATGTATGGCGCAGTGGCGCTGAATATGATGCCAATGTGAGCGCCGCACAGTTCAGCCTGTACGACAAAAAGAATACCTGGAACCTGAGCGGGAAACTGGCCATGAGCCTGCTCTCCGGCGATCTCCCGGATAACCTGAACCGGACAGGTTATGGTCATAGTTTTTCATTCGGGAAATCCAGCGGGCGCTTTACCTTCAATGTCAAGGAAGATCTCATTAACCATCACTTCCGGGGAAATGACCTCGGCTACTTCACCACCACCAACCTGATCGACCATTCGGTGTATGCGGGCTATAACTGGATCAAACCCACCCGCTGGTATAACCGGATGTACTTTAATTTTAATTTTTACCATTCCTACCGGCTGATCAACCCGGCCGGTTTCCAGGGCCTGAATGTCAATGCCAATGTAAACGGGCAGCTGAAAAACCTCTGGTTTATCGGGGCCCTGGTCGGGTATGAACCGAAGAGTAATAATTATTATGAAGCCCGGGTGGACGGCCGCTTCTTCCGGGGCTGGTCCAATTACTTTTTTTCCGGATGGGTTGAAAGCAACAGCGCGAAGAAATATAGCTTTTTCGTAAATGCCATATATGTTGACCGCTCCTTATTCAACAGCAAGCGCTATTCGATCGATATGCAGAACCGGTACCGCTTTAATAACAGGCTGACCCTTACCCATACAATTTCCCTTTCTCCCCAGAAAAGGAATGCCGGGTTTGCCGGCTTCGATAACGAGACCATCATCTTTGGCCGGAGGGATATCAAGTCGGTTGACAATACGTTCGGGATCAAATACAGCTTCAGCAGCAAAATGAATATCAATACCCGGATCCGTCATTACTGGAGCCAGGTGCATTACGACCAGTATTTTACCCTGCGCAACGACGGGTCGTTGTCCCGCAACAACAGCTATGGCGGAAACGCGGATTACAATATCAATTTCTTCAATGTCGATATGGTCTATACCTGGCAGTTTGCCCCGGGCAGTTTCCTGAACGTGGTTTGGAAAAACGCCGCCAATACCGGCAGCCAGGAAGTAGATGGAGATTATTTTAAAAATGTACGAAACACCATGAAAGCGGATGACAATAACAATCTTTCCCTGAAAGTCATCTATTTCCTCGATTACCTGCAGCTGAAAAAAAACCATAAAAAGAAAGCATAAATCACAGGTTGAAATAAAACAGGCCGCCTTACCCGGCGGCCTGTTTTATTATATCCCGGTACTCCGGTTTCCATTCATATTTCCAGCGACGGTGGCTCCACAAATAATTGGCCGGATCCTGCCGGATCACCCGTTCCACCTCATCCCGGTACAAGGCCGTTAGCTCTTCGGGACTAAACTGCGCCGCATTCTCCGTAATCATTTTGCAATTGAAGTGATAATGCCCCCTCTTCCTTTTCACAAAACCGATCATCACCACGGCCGTTTGGTTTTTTACGGCTGCCTTGGCCGGGCCGCAGATAAAGGGAGCCGGTTTCCCGAAAAAATCCAGCCAGTACGCATTCCCGGGATGCCCTGGATTCTGATCGGCTGCCAGGGCGAGTACATAATGCTTATCAAAAATGGTATGGGTCTGTTCCCGGAAAGCTGTAGCAGAGATCAGTACGGTACCATGCCGCTTCCGGAATTGATAAAACACCCGGTCGAGTACTTTATTCCTGATCGGCATATAAACTCCCACAAAGGGAGCCGTCAGGTTCAGCGGGTAGAGGATATTCGCGTATTCCCAGTTGAACTGGTGGCAGGCCATTGCATGCACATTGTACCCATTGGCCAGTAATTGATTGATTATTTCCACATCCGCTGAACTTCTCTTATAAGCAGCACGTGGGGTAAGGGAAATAAATTTGACTGACTCGATAAACGCATCAACCAGGTTGCGGTAAAACCGGGCGGCAATCCGAAACCGCTCTTTCTCCGTCTTTTCCGGGAAGGCGATGGCCAGGTTCTGCAGCACGACTTCCCTGCGGTATTTTATTCCATAAAAAACGAGAAAAAAGATGCCATCAGATAACACATACAATATCCTGAACGGCAGGAGGGAAAATAAATAAAGCAGGGGATAGATCACATAATACATAGAGCGAAAAAATTTTATGGATTAGCTAAGGGGCGCCTTTTCGGTATCTACCCATTGCTCCCTGTATTCCGGTTTCCATTTATGTTTCCAGCGACGGTGACTCCAGAGGTAGAGTTCCGGTTGTTTTTGAATATTGGCAGACAGGTGCTGCACGTAGCGGCGGATCAGTTCCCCGTCCGGCAAAGCGCCCGGGTCTTCGGCCAGCAGGAAATAATCGAAATGATAATGCCCCCTCTTGGGTTTTGTGGTGGTCATCATCACCACCGGCGCTTTCTGGATCCGCGCAAACTTCTCCGGTCCTTTAACAAAAGCAGCCGGTTGATGCATAAAATATAACCAATAAGCGTCTGTTCCCCCGGGAGGGCTCTGGTCCGCCCCCAATGCCAGCAGATATTGTTTCTTACGCCAGGGTATAATCGCTTTTGCCATTTGCGTGGCGGGCAAAAGCGGGTTACCCCATCTTCCCCGGATATACATCAGCAGGCGGTCCGCGATACTGCTGCTTTGCGGCAGGTAAACGGTCAGGAAGGTATAAGGCTGGCTGATCCCGGTGTACAGGGTCATGATCTCCCAGTTGAAAAAATGGCCCAGGTTCACCTGCACGGATTTTCCCCCGGCATGCAGTTGCCGGAACACATCAAGGTTGCCACTGATCCGTTTATCCAGGGCCCGCTTAGAGATGGATAAAAGTTTAATAGTCTCCACCCAGTTATCGATAAAGTTGCGGTAAAACCGGCGGGCAATGCTTCTCCGTTCTTTTTCTGATTTTTCCGGGAAACTGTTGCGCAGGTTCCCCATCACCACTTCCTTGCGGTAACCGGCCACAAAATAAATCAGCACAAAGAAAATATCGGCGATACCGTACAGAATGAAAAAAGGCAGCAGGGACAGCAGGTATAAAAAGCCGAATACGATATAATACATAAGAAGTACAAAGATAAGACACCCGCCCCGATGCCGGTAAGGCAGCCGCCGGAACCAGCTTACAGTACAATATTTTGTACCAGCACACTCTTTTCGGGATAATCTGTATTGAAATGCAGGCCACGGCTCTCTTTGCGGAAACTGGCCCCTTTCACAATCAGGTAGCCGACCGTGATCATATTCCGGATTTCGAGCAACTGGGGAGAAAGGGAGCTGCTCTGGTATAAATGTTCGGTTTCCTCCCACAAAAGGTCCAGCCGGCGCATGGCGCGTTGCAGCCGCATATCATTACGGACGATCCCGACATAATCACTCATAACGAGCTGCAGTTCTTTCAGGCTTTG
This sequence comes from Sphingobacteriales bacterium, assembly GCA_016219985.1. Classification (GTDB taxonomy): domain Bacteria; phylum Bacteroidota; class Bacteroidia; order Chitinophagales; family Chitinophagaceae; genus JJ008. The sequence continues at coordinate 135,274 of JACRJO010000001.1, forward strand.
GGTAAGCAGGATCATCTCCCGGGGTTCGGTGGTTCCTTCTGCATTCCAGTCGGGCAGGGATTCATTATAGGAAATATCTTTTATTTTCTCCGCCCCATCCAGAAAACAGCGATGGGCAAATACCATGGCTTCCAGCAGGGAATTACTGGCCAGGCGGTTGGCCCCGTGGAGGCCGGTGCTGGCACATTCACCGCAGGCATAGAGATGCTTGATTGAACTTCTCCCCCATTCATCTGTCTTTATTCCCCCGCAGCTATAATGCGCAGCTGGTGCCACCGGGATCAGGTCCTTTGTTATCTCTATCCCGATCGAAAGGCATTTCTCATAAATATTCGGGAAATGCTCCGTAAATTTTTCTTTGCTGAAATGACGGCAATCCAGCCAGACATGCTCTGTACCTGTTTTCTTCATCTCGCTGTCGATCGCCCTCGCCACAATATCCCGGGGCGCCAGGTCCTTTCTCGGATCGTAGCGTTCCATGAACGCTTCCCCGTTTTTATTCCGCAGAATCCCCCCGTCACCCCGCACCGCTTCCGTGATCAGGAAGGCCTGTCCCCGGACGGCCGGCTCGTACAGGGCCGTCGGGTGAAACTGGATAAATTCCATATTCTCGATCCTGCCTTTTGCCCGGTAAACCATCGATACCCCGTCGCCGGTGGCTATGGACGGGTTGGTGGTGGTCCGGTACACCTGGCCGTTACCCCCTGTCGCCAGCAGGGTGATCCTGGCTAATATTTTTTCAATCCGGTTAGTCTCCAGGTTCAGCACATACACGCCGTAGCATTCCACATCCGGCGTGGACTTGGTAATGAGGTAACCCATGTGGTGCTGGGTGATGATATCGATAACAAAACAATGGTTGATGAATTCAATGTTCGCCTGCCGGGCCACCGCTTCCAGCAGGGCCCTTTCCATTTCTTTTCCTGTAACATCCTTATGGTGCAGGATGCGGTATTCTGAATGTCCCCCTTCTTTTCCTCTTTTATAGTCACCGTCCTCTTCTTTGTCAAAGCGGGCGCCCCAGTCAATGATCTCCTGCACCCGTTCCGGCCCCTCCTTCACCACAATCTCCACCACCTTCTCATTGCAGATACCATCCCCCGCGACCAGGGTATCCTCAATATGCTTGGCGAAACTGTCATGCTCCGGGTCATTCACCACGGCAATCCCCCCCTGCGCATATTTTGTATTGGTTTCATCGGCCGTCGCCTTGGTCATCACCAGTACTTTCCGCTCCGGGAAACGGCTGGCAACTTTCAGCGCATAGGTTAATCCCGCAATACCAGAACCAATTACTAAAAAATCTGTTTTTTTCATGCCAGTCCCCGGGGGATCGTTTTAGTTTATAATAATGAAGGCTGCTGCCCGCGAAGATACTCAATTGCTCCTTTTACAATGAACCACTGAGCCAGCCCGTACGTAAGCATGACCAGGATCCCGGCCGCATCAAATGGCTGGTAAAATTTATTAACTGCCAGCAGGGAATCAGATAATACGAAAAGGAAGGCGCCCGCCAGCATCCAAGTTCCGGCTGCCCTATTCCGCAGGCCGGGCATATGCAGGGCCAGCATGAGCATTGTGCTGATGACCACGCCATAAATCCTTACCGGGATCTTCATTTCCCCCAGGTACGGCGAAAGCCAGCTGATTAGTACCAGGTAATAAATGATCACCAGGAGCAAGTACCAGGGATTGCTCCCGATCTTTTCCCAGAGCCGTACCCGGTGAAAGAAAAGGATATAAAAAATATGCGCCAGTAAAAAGGAAGACAAACCGAGGAGAAAGAAAATTTCTTTTTTATCCTGGAACATCAGCAACAGATCCCCGCCCCAGGAAAAAAACAGGGCCGTCAGTATCCATTTCTTTAACGGGCTGTCCGGTTCCCTGGTTCCCGTAAAAAAATAAACCGCCAGTACGGGCAGGAGCAGGGGCTTGGCGATAAGCTGCATGATTTCATTCCCGGTTTGAATACCGGCGATATCAGCCCCCAAAGCAATAAAAAAAACAAGGATCCAGGTTTGTTTTCTCATAGTTCTTAGTATGCATCCACCCAGGCGCCATTTTCTTTCAGTAAATGAATCAGTTCATCCACGGCCACTTCACTGCTGACATTTCTTTTCACCACTTCTTTTCCTTTATATAAAGTGATCTTTCCGGGGCCGCTGCCCACATAACCAAAATCCGCATCCGCCATTTCGCCCGGGCCGTTTACAATGCAGCCCATGATAGCGATCTTCAGTCCCTTCAGGTGATGGGTGACCGCGCGGATCTTTGCCGTGGTTTCCTGGAGATCGAATAATGTGCGGCCGCAACTGGGACAACTGATGTATTCCGTTTTGGAGATCCGGGTGCGGGTGGCCTGCAGGATGCTGAAAGCGGTATTGTTGGTAAACTGGTAGATATCCTGTACCGGCAGGTAAGTGCGTCCTTTCACCTGTGCATTATCCATTCTTGCCTTCCGGTTATACCCGAGGCAGATCCCGTCGCCCATTCCATCCAGCAGTAAAGCGCCTGTTTCAGCGGCAAAATGAATGAGGTGCTCATCCGGCGTTTGTTCCCCGCTGTCCGTGAAAAGCAGGGCAGGATTCCGGATACCGCGCTGCTGCAGTTCCACGAACATCCGGCGCACCGACTGCATAGCATTGGCGTTCCGGCTGGACAGGCAGAGTACGACGGTTGGGTCATTGGCTAACTGGTCCAGGAAGGTATAATCATTGATCGCTGTTTCGTCACTGTAACAATCCTGCATCACAAAATTCAGCTTATCACTTTTCCGCTCCGCCTGTGCGAATCCGGCGGCATCAAAAATGGGGTAGTATTCCGGGGAACCGGCTACCGGCAACCAGGCCGCGGGATACAGGATCATTTTCAGCGCGCCGGGCAATGCAAATTCCGGTACCTGGTGACCGGTAAAAATAAAATCAGCCGCCGCTTCACTGATGGTCCATTTATCCGTAACCGGATCATAGGAATAGCCCACGCTTTGCAAATCGGCCGGGGTGATCTTTTCATTCTTTGCCAGGTTAGCAATCACCACCGGTACCTGTTTGCCACCGATGTTGCCGGCTGTGAATGTCTCCCTTCTTTTATAGTCAAACGGGGAATAGCCCGGGGATGATAATCCGGGTACCTGCAAACCCGAAGGAGTACCGGCGTTCAGCTGGTAGCGTTTTACCAGGTCCCTGCATACCGGGATTTCAAATTCAGGGTCCTCGGTCAGCGAAACACGAATGGTATCGCCGATCCCGTCTTCCAGCAGGGTACCGATGCCAATAGCGCTTTTGATTCTTCCATCTTCTCCATCGCCTGCCTCGGTTACCCCCAGGTGCAGGGGGTAGATTTCCCCAAACTCCTCATACATGGTCTTAACCAGTAAACGGTAAGCCTGCACCATCACCTGCGGGTTACTGCTTTTCATGCTCAGCACCACCTGGTGATAGGATTCGGCGCGGGCGATCCGCAGAAATTCCATCGCGCTTTCCACCATTCCGTTCGCGGTATCCCCATACCGGCTCATGATGCGGTCACTGAGGGAGCCATGGTTGGTCCCGATCCGCATAGCGGTTCCATATTCCCGGCAGATCTTCACAAGGGGGGTAAACCGCTCGCGGATCCGGTCCATCTCTTCGGCATATTCTGCATCGGTGTACCCGATCTGTTCAAATTTTTTTTTGTCCACATAATTGCCGGGATTCACCCTTACTTTCTCCACGATCCGGGCCGCCACTTCCGCGGCATTGGGGGTAAAATGAATATCAGCAACTAACGGGGTGGTATAGCCTCTTTTTCGCAGCTCCTGCTTAATATTCAGCAGGTTCTCCGCTTCCTTTTTGGAAGGAGCGGTGATCCGGACCAGTTCTGCACCGGCTTCAATACAACGGATACTTTGTTCCACCGTGGCCAGGGTGTCCAGGGTATCGGTGGTGGTCATCGTCTGCACCCGGATGGGCTGCCCGTTTCCCAGCAGCAGGTTCCCGACCCGGACTTCCCGGGTTCCAAGGCGCTGGTAATGCGTGAGGGATTCGCAGTAAGATTGCATAACTGCAAAACTAACAAAGAAGAAGGAGCCCGGTTCACCAATCTTTGGCCTGGCTGCCCCCGGATTTTGACTTTTCCTTCTGGAGACGCTGGTTGACTTCTTTTTCCTTTTGCTGCAGCAGTTTCAGCCGTTGTTCCGCTTCCTTGGGACTCATCTTAGGCTGTTGTTGTTTTTTGGGCTGTTGTTTCTTCGGCTCTTTTTTTTCTTCCTTTTTCGGGGGGTTCTTTTTCTTCAGTTCGAGTAACGCTTTTTGCAGGTTTTCCCTGGCCTCCTTATCGGAGGGATCCCGGCGCAGGGCATTTTTATACGCTTCAATACTTTCTTCCAGTTTCTTCTGCCGGGTCAGTACCACCCCTTTATTATAAAAGGCCCTTGCTTTTTGCTCTTTTTCTTTCGTGTTATCAGCCAGTTCAGCAAATCCTTTCAGGGCTTCTTCCTGTTTTCCCTGTTTTTGCAGGCTGTTGGCCAGGTTAAATTTTGCTTTTTCGCTGGCCGGGTTTTCCTGCAGGGCTTTCTGGTAGGCCGATTCCGCCTTATCAAATTGTTGCTGCCGGTAATATTCATTTCCCTGCTGAATGGTCTTTTCCTCCTGCTGGGCCAGGGCCGGCGCTGCTGCGAGGAGTACGGGTATAATTAGTATGAAGAACATTCTCATACGGCCAGCCTCCTTTTTGTTTCGGGGATAAAGAATTCAACCAGCAGCAATACAAACATGGCAGCGGCCAGCCATCCATAACAGGTTTTAAAATTCATCTGGGAGATGTCCCCGAAAGCTTTCCGTTCGATCTGTGCTAACTGTCCTTTCAAAGCCGCTATTGCTTCATCACTGTTCTGCAACCGGATATACAGACCGTTGGTTTCCCCGGCTATTTCCTTCAGCCCGTCTTCATTCAGTTTTGAGATCACCGTGTTGCCTGCCTCATCTTTTTTATTTTCCCCTGTGGCGGGATCCACGATCGCGGCCCCCTCCGGCGAACCGATCCCGATGGCATTGATCATGACACCCTTTTTAGCGAGTGCACGGGCTGTATGCACGGCTTCTGCATCATGGTCTTCCCCATCGGAAATCAGCAGTACCGCTTTGAATCGTTTATCTGTACTGCTAAAAACCCCGGCACTCATGGCCAGGGCATCGCTGATAACGGTCCCCTGCTGCGGCACCGCATCCGGACTCGCGGAAGAAACAAAAAGTTCTGCCGCCCCATGATCGGATGTTAAAGGCATCTGGAGATAAGCCTTGCCGGCAAAAAGTACCAGGGCCACGCGGTCATCCGGCATTTCAGCCATCAGTTTATTGACCAGTTGCCTGGCCCGCTCCAGCCGGTTGGGCGCCAGGTCTGCGGCCAGCATGCTCTTGCTCACATCAAGTGCAATGGCGATATCAATTCCTTTCCGGGTCCTGTTATCTGCATCACCGGGAACACGGGGATTCATTACCGCCAGGATGCCTGCCGATAAGGCCAGTAAGACCAATATGAATTTCAGGACAAACCGCCGTTGGGAAAAATGACGGATCAGTAAACTGACAAGTTTCGGGTCCCCGATCTTCCGCAGGGTTGCCTTCTTCCACCGGAGTATTCCTGTAAAAAGGAGAAGGAGAATGGCTGCTGAAATAAACAGCAGGGACAGTTCTTTATATTGAAATTGCCAGTTCATCGGGGGAAGAAATCAAATTTCATGCTACAAGTTCCGGATCGGGCAAGCAAGAGGCTTTTTACATTTTTCCTTCGAGGAAGCCCAGTTGTTTCAGGATATCTTTGAGTATTTTCATCCGCACTTTTACCATATCTATGTTTTCATCCCGGGATTCGATGTTCAGGACAAAAAAGTAGGGGTGATTATTTTCTTCCACCCAGCCAAGGATCCAGCCCATGGGATTCCCATTCTCCCGGTGCCCCCAGCCGGTTTTATAACCAAGCCTGTAATTGGTATTGTTTTCAAACAGCATGGCCCTTTTTACCATTTCCTGGTAGGTCTTAAAAAAAGGCAGTTGATCAAAATAAAGCCGTTTCACCAGGCCCAGTTGCTGGTCGGGTGTGATCTTTATTGAATTGTCGAGCCAGAAACTGTCAACCGTTGATTTGATCACTACTTTTTGTGTATCGTTTTGCGCCCCGTATTTTAAACTGTCCAACCAGAGCTGCATGGTGTCTTTTCCAATACGGCGGGCCACTTCCTGGTAATAGGCGACGGAGGATACCCGGAACGCCTCGTACATGGTCAGGTCTTTATTCCAGTCAGCATTCCATCTTTTCACGCTATCCCATTTGATGACCATACTGTCGCTGCTGATCTTGCCGGTCTGGAGCCCGATCAGTGAATTCAGGATTTTGAAGGTGGAAGCCGGCTGGTAACTGCTGTCGCGGTAACGACCCAGGTTATAGACAGTAAATTTCCCGGAGGCATTGTCCATCAGGGCAAAACAGCCCTCCACCTTATTTTCGGTAAAATATTTTTCCAGGCTTTTATCCTGCTTTACATTATTAGGGGAACAGGCGTATAAGAAGGCCAGGAGAAAAAGGGGATAGATCGCTGTTTTCATTGCTGCTGTAAAATTTGGACAAAGTTAACCCCTCGGTTGTCACAATGCCGGGCCGGGTTAAAATATTACGGAAACCCATTCCGGCCAGCCGGGATCCGCCCGGTACTGCCAAAAAAAAGTCCCGGTCAAAAACCGGGACTCAATAAGATGACTGTGCATTCCATTTAAAGATAGATACCGTTCTTTAACTTGTAGTGTTTATTCCCCTGGCAATCCCTTTTGGTGGCTGCACAGGAACTGAACATCGCCAGCATAAACGCTGCTGTGGCCAGGTACAGAAAAAATCTTTTCATACTTTTTTCTAAAAGTTTGGTACCCCCTGCTTTCGCCGGGTGTACGGGTCAAGAATTAGTTAATGGAAATTCCAGAGGAATTGGTGGGTAGAGTTTATATCAATATCCTTTAAACGAAGGTACCCCGGGAAAATTGCATTTCATAACTTTCGACGTGCTTTTTCCTGTTTTGGCCGGAAAAATATTCAGGTAATTTGTCTTTTTTAACAGCCTTTTTGTATTCGTAGTTTTACGAGTTCATCATTTTCAATAACCTATCTTTTTGCTGCACAGTATGTAAGAAAATCCTGGAAAAAAACTAAGCTCTTTTTGCATCAACAAAATGGAGGAACACTGTACTATCCCCCGGCCGGCGGGGAAGGGCTCCAATTAAACGAAATCTTCAAACAGGGGTGAATGAACTGCTGCATTTCTTCTTGCCGCACAGATGTAAGGAAATCCAGGAAAAAAGTGAGCTCCCTTTACGCCAGCCATAACAAGGAACACTGCACTGTCCCCCGTCTGGCGGGGGAAGGGCTCCAACTAAAAGAAATCTTCAAACTGGGGTGGACAAACTGCTGCACCCCGAAAAAAAACGGATACCATAGTTTTTTACCCATTTCTTTCCAGTTCAACCGCCCTATTTTCAGCTATGCGGTATAGCAATCATCACTACACGAAATATCTTCAGCCCTACGCCAACAAACTCCGGAAAAGGATGACCAAAGCGGAAGCCTGTCTTTGGAAATATGCCTTGAGGGCAAGAAAGCTAAAAGGTTATCAATTTCGCCGCCAGCGTACGGTTCTTGGATATATTGCCGACTTTATGTGCAAGGAATTAATGCTGGTCATAGAAGTGGACGGTATAACTCATCATGATGAGCAGGTTATTCTTAAAGATGAAAAAAAACAAAAAGACCTCGAAAAAGCCGGTTTTACTTTGCTTCGGTTTACGGACGATGATGTATTAAACCATATTAACGCAGTGATTTGTTGCCTGGAAGACTGGATCGAAAAAAAGTTAACTCCTGAATAGCATATGAACCATCCACCCCTGCTTGCAAATTTTCCCTTGTGCGGACAGCCGGCCCCCGCCAGACGGGGGACAGGACCAGTCATTCCAACCGGATGGCGTAAGTAAAATTCAATTGGGATCTGCCGAACGATATCTTTTTATCAAAAAATCACTTCAACACACCCAGTTCTTTCCCGATCTTGGTAAACGCCGCGATCGCTTTATCCAGGTGTTGTTGTTCATGGGCTGCACTGAGTTGTACCCGGATCCGGGCCTGTCCCCTGGCCACCACCGGGAAGAAGAACCCGATCACATAAATACCCTCTTCCAGCAGTTTGGCCGCCATGGTCTGGGCCAGCACCGCATCATAGAGCATGATCGGGACAATGGGATGATCACCGGGTTTGATATCGAATCCGGCCTCCGTCATTTTTGAACGGAAATACTTTGTATTGTATTCCAGTTTATCGCGGAGTTCGGTGGTTTCAGTCAGCATATCAAGCACTGCGATGGAAGCCCCCACGATCGAGGGCGCCAGCGTATTACTGAATAAATAGGGCCTTGATTTCTGGCGCAGCATATCGATGATGGCTTTGCGGCCGGACGTGAAACCACCGGAGGCTCCTCCCAGGGCCTTTCCCAGGGTGCCGGTAATGATATCGATCTTACCCATCACCCCGCGGTATTCATGCGTTCCCCTTCCGGTCTTGCCCAGGAAGCCGGAGGAATGACATTCATCAATCATGATAGCGGCATCATATTGTTCAGCCAGTTTTACAATTTCATCCAGGCGGGCAATGGTACCGTCCATACTGAAGGAACCATCAGTCACAATGATCCGGCTCCGGCAAGCCGCTGCTTCCCTCAATTTGGCTTCCAGGTCTTTCATGTCGTTATGCTCATAGCGGAATCGCTGCGCCTTGCACAAACGCACGCCGTCAATGATCGATGCATGGTTCAGTGCATCCGATATAATCGCATCCTGTTCACTGAAAAGCGGTTCAAACACACCCCCGTTGGCATCAAAAGCCGCCGCATATAATATGGTATCCTCCGTGCCGAGAAATTTCGAGATCTTTTCTTCCAGTTCCTTATGGATATCCTGGGTGCCGCAGATAAAACGCACACTGCTCATCCCGTATCCTCTTTTGTCAATGGCTTCATGAGCGGCTTTGATCACTTTCGGGTGACTGGATAAACCCAGGTAATTATTGGCGCAAAAATTCAGGACTGTTTTACCGTTCACTACAATCTCTGCCCCCTGCGGGCTTTCAATGATCCGTTCATTTTTATACAGGCCGGAAGCTTTAATTTCTTCCACTTCTGCAGCGATCCTTTGTGCCAGTTGTTCGTTCATACAGCAATTTTTAGGAACAAATATACATACACCCTTCCCGCTCTTTCACAAAAAAATCAGAAAGTAAAAACATTTGCTCCGCTGCTCTTTCCTTTCACTCCTGGGTTTAGTCAGTTGGCCGCTTCTCCCGGGTTTTCTGTACTGCCGGTTATAATATTGTACAAATTGATACACCATGAGACCTGCTCTTATATACCTGTTGCTCCTGTTACCGGCCACGGTACCAGCCCAGTCAATATTAACCCCCGGAAAAAAGGCCCTGGTTAAAAAATGGATCCGGAATGAAACAACCCTGATGGGTTGGTATGCCGGGAAAGATAGCGCCCTGGTGGAAATCGGGAAACTAAGAACAACCGTCCAAAAGGATAAGGAACAAATACGGGCAATAACCACCGTGGAACTGAACCAAAGTAAATCACCCTGGATTGACACTACTATCGCTGAAAGCAGGACCCTTGCACCGGTTTACCATTCCTCGTATAACGGGCAGCGGGACATGCAGCTTTATTTTGGAAAAGTAGTGACCGGTTTTTATACCGATAAAATAAATGGGAGACAAACACAGATACAGGACAGTACGATGCAGGATTATTTTGACAGCAATCTTTACCCGTTCCTGATCCGCTGGCTGCCGTTGCAGGAAGGCTACCGGCGGGAGATCGCTATCTATGATTATAATCCTGCAGGAAAAACCGGCGTTACCCTCGCGCGGATCAATAAAGTGGAAAAGGGATTGTATAAAAGCCCCGTATCGGGTCCCCATAGCGTGTGGAAAGTAACAGTTATCGATGAATTGGGATCCAGTACGGGTAGCAGCACCACCTATTATATTGACCGGAAAAACAGGCAGCTCTGGCAGATGGAGCTCATCATCGGTTCCCGAAAAATGTGGGTAAAACGGCTTGAATAAAAGATAATCAACCCACAATAAATAGAATTAAAATTATATTGATATCAGGCAAAAGATTTATAAGAAAGCTGTAACATTTTCCTTTCTACTTTCGTCCAAACCTTAAACCAGCCAGATGCAAGCGAAATACCGGGTATTCATAACACCCCTCATCATATTATTTATACTCTGCCTCCTCGTATTCAGGACTTCCGGAAGTACAGATACCCGGACAGATCCGGGCAAGGAATGCTGCAAAAAAGCGGAATCCCCCTGCTCTGATAAGGAAAAAAACAGGAGCGAAGACCTGATGATGGAGAACCTGTCCAGGCAGTTTATCTCTTTTATGCCAATTAACTAATTGATTTTTATATAGTTTTGTTTATAGCCGGGTCCCATACCCGGTTTTTTTATTCTAACTGTAACTAAGAGGCTCATCAAACGTACTATTATACAAAGAGCCGCTGATTATTACCTTTACCCCACTCCAGGCTGTTTATGACCGAACGTGAATACAATGAATGTGTGAATGTGTATGCAGACAATGTGTACCGCTTCATCCTGAAAAATCTTCGCCATGAAGAAGATGCCCGGGATGTGGTACAGACTGCCTTTGAGAAAATGTGGCGTAACCGGGAGGAAGTGGATGCGCAGAAAAGCAAGTCCTATCTTTTCACAGTTGCCTATCACCAGATGATCGATCATATCCGGAAAGTGAAGCGAATTCAGCTAAAGGAGGAATTCAGTGCGGAAGCAAGAGTGGAAAACCGGCCGGTCAATAACCTGAAAAAGATCCTGGACGAGGCCCTGGGCCGCCTGAATGAGACCCAGCGTTCCCTGGTCTTATTGAAAGATTATGAAGGATACAGTTACGAAGAGATCGGGCAGATCATGAACCTGAACCCCAGCCAGGTAAAAGTTTACCTGCACCGGGCCAGGGTGCAATTGAAAGAGTATTTGGTTAAAATGGAAAATGTGATATAGGGTTGAGGGTTCAGGGGTTTAGAAGTACATTTTCATAACATGGGCTGTTTACTACCGACTTCTAACTACCGACTGAAACCAGGAGATCTTCAGATACCAGCTATTGGGTAGCTTAAAAATGACAACAAAATAATGTATATAACCCGCCATAATTACGAAACGTACTTTATCCTGTATATGGATAATGAACTGGACAGCGCCGGTCGCCGGATGGTGGAAGAATTCGTACAGCTTCACCCCGACCTGAAAGAAGAACTGGACCTCCTTTTACAATATAAATTAACCCCCGATACCAGTATTGTTTTTGCCGGCAAGGAAGAATTACTGAAAGGACAGGAAGCGTCCCCGGTCAATCTTTCCAATTACGAAGAATATCTCTTACTTTATACCGATAACGAGCTTACTGCCGGGCAAAAAGCCGCGGTGGATCATTTCGCCGCGGAAAACATGGCGGTTAAAAAAGAGCTCGACCTGCTCCTGTTTACCCGGCTGCAACCCGAAACAGTTTCTTTTCCCCATAAAGAAGCCCTTTACCGGAAAGAAGAAAAAGTCCGGTCCCTGCCCGTACGCTGGTGGAGAGCGGCCGCTGCGATCCTGATCCTGGGAGCTGGCCTCGCCACTGCCCTGCTGCTGAATAATAAACCGGCAACCGATACCGCTGCCACCGGAACACCCGGCCGGAAGGAGATCAGGAACCCGGCACCTGCAGAGAAAGAATCCGGGGTAGCTTCACTGAATGAGCATACCGGGACAGACAATACACTGAATACAGTACAACCCAAGACGGTTACAGCACCGGTCTATAAACAAACGAATAGCCCCGTGGCCATAAAAGATAAAAATGCAATCCTTAGAAACAATTTGCCCGTACCGGTGCAAAACAATGAACCGGTGATTGCCACGAAAAATGACAAGCCCAATAATAACCTGCCGCAGCCGGTCAGCAACCCGAATGTAAACGGCAATGCACCTAAAAATGAAACTGCATACAACCCCGCCCCGGATGAAAAAAATGATACTAAAACAGAATTGGTAAATACCGTTGTAACAAACCCCACTGTTTCCCCGTCTGACTTTACAGAAGCCTCCCTGAAAGAAGACGCTGGTGGAAAGAAAAATAAACTCCGCGGTTTCTTCCGGAAAGTAACCCGGACCTTTGAAAAAAGAACCCATATCAACCCGACCGACGATGATAACCGGTTGCTGGTGGGCGGGTTGGCCATCCGGTTGAAATAACCCTTTAGCAGCAGGCGGGTTCAGGCATCAATTAAATGAATAACTTTAAAACGATCCATAAAATGAAAAGGATTTTTACCCTGTGCATGGCTTTATGTACAACGCTTGGCAGTTTTGCCCAGGCAGATACCACGATCGCTCCCAAACCCGCCCCGCAAAATGATACCATCCGCATCGGCGGCCTGGTGATCATCCGCAAAGCCGGCAGCAAGGACAAAGAGATATTGCACGACAAGGAATACAGGATGCGGAACCGCCACGCAGAAAAGCCCGGGAACCTCAGCACCAACTGGTGGATCATGGACCTCGGTTTCTCTAACTATACCGACAATTCCAGTTACCCTAACGTACTCACAGCAGGTGTTAGTAAGGATGACCTGCAGGCCAGGGCCGGCAGGTCCCGGAACGTGAACCTCTGGTTCTTTATGCAAAAACTGAATATCACCAAACACGTGCTGAACCTGAAATACGGGCTGGGGCTGGAACTGAACAATTATCATTTTGAAAATGACAAGATCATTTTTACCAAAAATCCCACCCTGATCACCCAGGGCATCGATTCGAGGAAAAAAGTGAAATTAGCCGCCGATTACCTGACGGTTCCCATGATGCTGAACATCAATTTCACTCCCAACCGCAAGAGAGGGTTTGGCATCAGCGGGGGTGTCAGCGCCGGTTACCTGTATTCCGCCCGTTTTAAAACCAAGAATGACGGGGATGTGAAAAAAGTAAAAAGTGATTTCGATCTCGAACGCTTCAAACTGTCCTATATCGGTGAACTGTCCCTGGGCCCGGTAAAATTGTATGGAAGTTATGCTACCAAAAACATGTGGCAGAAAGGACTGGACATGACCCCCTATACCCTCGGATTCCGTTTCAGCAACTGGTAATATTTTTTTATCCACAGGAGCCGGCCCGGTAAAGGCCGGCTTTTTTTTATCGATTAGAAAGAATACCCGGAAAATTTCCCCGTAAGTTCTCTAAACAGCCTGTTAAAACATGGTTGCCGGCCCCTCATCCGTCCCCTGCTTATAAAATAAAAAAATGTGGCATTGCGTTTGAGTGATTGGACGGACCACCGGAACAGCATTCAGCCATGAGATCAAGCGGCTCCACCCCGCAGCAGGTTACTGGCCTTACAAAAAAAAGCAAATAGAAATGAAAAGTGCGGTTATTTTAGCTTCTGTTTTCCTGGGGAGTTGCCTGACGGCTACCAAATCAACCAATATTTCGCGGAGTGCCGGTCATAAACGGTCCGTATCCGCAGGACCGGTGGGGCGCATCTCTGTCACGATCGATAAATCCGATTATGAACTCAGTGTTTTTGACGAGGATGGCTGGTATGCCACCTACCCGGTTGTATTCGGGAATAACAGCCTGGCCGATAAAAAAATGGAAGGGGACAAGAATACACCGGAAGGAACTTTCCGGATCACCAGTAAAAGAGTGCATGAAAAATGGTGCCGTTTCCTGGCCCTTGATTATCCCAACCGGGAAAGCGTGGAAAAATTCAAGCAACGAAAACAGCGGGGCGAAATCCCGGCCAATGCCCGTATCGGCGGCGGCATTGGCATACATGGCACCTGGCCGCACGAAGATTTTGTGATTGACCGCTATAAAAACTGGACCCTCGGCTGTATCTCTATGAAAAATGATGACGTGAAAGAGTTTTACCAGTATGCAGGGCCGGGTACCGTCGTCACGATCCGCAAATAACCTATTTCCTCTTCTTCTCCAGGAAATCACCCACTACCTGCACCCACCGGTCGGGGTCATTGAGCAGGAGGGATTCATGATCTGCATTTGGATACCCTGCCAGCGCTTTATCCGTTGAGGCAATGGCATGGTAGATCTCATCAATTTCGCTTTTCAGCACATAGCTGTCTTTTTCCCCGTATTGTACAAGGACCGGGCAGGATATCTTTTTAGCATACCGCACCGTTGAATGACCGTAACCATTGAAGCCCCGTTCCAGGCCGATCCAGCCGGTAACCAGGAAGGCAAAAGGCTGTTGCGGAAAGCCCAGCACCCGGGCCCTTGCTTTCAGGTGCGACTGCAGGGAACTGAAAGGCATTTCCAGTATGATTCCCGAAGGGTCGAGGGAATAATCACCAACAGCCCTGGTCAGCACCACCGCTCCCATCGAAACACCCCAAAGGAAAATATTTTTTTCGCCCCTGCCTTTTACATAATCGCAGGCCAGTTTCACTTCTTCTTCTTCCCTCATTCCCATCGTGGTCACCAGGCCACCGCTATTGCCATGCGCCCGGAAATCCACCAGCATAACGGCATAACCCTGTCTCCGGAATTCCGCCGCTTCATGAACCAGGTAACTCTTATTTGCGCTGATTCCATGAAACAGGATAACCGTTCCCTTTGCCAGGGAATCGGGTTTGGCATACCAGGCATCAATGAGGATCCCCGTTTCGGTTTTCAGTTGTACCGTGTCATACGCAAAATCGGGCAGCCCGGTAATAACTGATTTGGGAAAGCGGGGCCCTGTAAATAATTTCCAGGTCTTCCGGAGTATATTTCCTGAAGCATGATTTACCCGTAAGGAAGGATCATCGTAAAAATGCGTGAGCCGGTATGCATAAAGGGAAGCGCTGATATTGATCAGCACAAACTGGAACAGGAGCACCCAAAGGATCCAGCGTATCAGTGAAGGCAATCGGCGACTGGTTTTTTTTTCTTCCATAAGATATTACTTCCGGCAGTGGTTATCCGCCAAAAATAATTTTTAGCCGCCACAGATGCTATTATTTGCTCCTTTTTTTGATACCTGCTGATAAATCAGCGAAAAAATACCCGTCAGAGTTTCCCCCGCCTGATCTCCTCCACCACGCCCGGGTCCAGTAAGGTGGTGGTATCCCCGAGATTATCCAACTCCCCTTCCGCTATCTTGCGCAGGATCCGGCGCATGATCTTACCACTACGTGTTTTCGGCAAACCGGGGACAAACTGGATCTTATCCGGTTTGGCGATCGGGCCGATCACGCGGGTAACCGTTTGCAGGATATCCTGTCGGGTCAGGTTTTCATCCCCGTGTACATGATCATAGATGACATAGGCATAGACTCCCTGCCCTTTAATATCATGCGGGTAGCCAACCACCGCGCTTTCCACCACGCCGGCGTGCATATTGATGGCATTTTCCACTTCCGCGGTACCGAGGCGGTGACCGCTTACATTCAGTACATCGTCCACCCGGCCCGTGATGCGGTACCGGCCCTGTTCATCCCGGGAAGCGCCGTCACCGGTGAAATATAAATCGGGGTAGGCGGAAAAATAATTGATCCGGCAGCGTTCATGATCGCCATAGGTCGTTCTTATAATCGCCGGCCAGGGACGACGGATGCAGAGATTACCACTCACATTATTCCCTTCGATCTCTTTGCCATTCTCATCCACCAGGATAGGCTCCACGCCTGGTAAGGGCAGCGTGGCATAGGTGGGTTTGGCAGCCGTTACACCAGCCATATTGGAGATCAGGATTCCCCCGGTTTCCGTCTGCCACCAGGTATCCACGATCGGGCATTTTTTCTTCCCGATATTTTCATCATACCAATGCCAGGCTTCCTGGTTGATCGGTTCACCCACCGTACCCAGTACTTTCAGGCTGTCCAGTTTATGCCCGTGTACGGGGCCAAGGCCAAAGCCCATCAGGGAACGGATGGCAGTGGGCGCTGTGTAGAGAATATTTACTTTGTATTTATCAATAATATCCCAGAACCGGCCGGCATCGGGCCAGGTGGGGATTCCTTCAAACATCATGGTAGTGGCCCCCGCACTCAATGGCCCGTATAAGATATAACTGTGCCCGGTGATCCAGCCGATATCCGCCGTACAGAAATGAATATCGCCGGGTTCGTACTGGAACACATTGACGAAAGAATAAGCGGTGTAGACCATATAACCCGCGCAACTGTGCACCACGCCTTTGGGTTTACCGGTAGAACCGGATGTATATAAAATGAACAGGGGATCTTCCGCATCCATTTCTTCGGCCGGGAAACTCACTTTTCCCTCGCGCTCTACCTGCTGTTCGGCATGTTCCATTTCATCTTCCCACCACACATCTCTTCCCTTGATCATGGAAACCGGGGTGCGGGTGCGGGTATATACAATGACTTTCTTTACCGTCCGGTTGCCGATCAGCGCATCATCAATCACGCTTTTCAGGGGAATATCTTTATTACCGCGGTAAGCGCCATCGCAGGTAACAATGTATTCCGCACTGGCATCATACAGCCGGTCGGCAATGCTCTGGGCAGAGAATCCGCCGAAGATAACACTGTGGATCGCGCCGATCCGGGCACAACCCAGTACAGCATAAGCCAGTTCCGGAACCATGCCCATATAAATACAGACCCGGTCTCCTTTTTTAACGCCATTGTTTTTTAATACCTGGGCAAACTGGCAAACCCGCTTGTGCAGCCGGTTATACGTAACCACCCGGGTTCTTTCCTCGGGGTTATTCGGTTCCCAGATGATGGCGGGCTTGTCGCCCATTGTATGCAGGTGCCGGTCAATACAATTCTCTGTAATATTCAGTTTAGCCCCCTTGAACCATTCCACCCGGGGCTCTGTGAAATTCCAGTCGAGGACCTTGTCCCATTTTTTTCGCCAGGTAAAATGAGAAGCAATGGCATCCCAGAATCCTTCGGGATCTTCCACACTTTTTTTATACGCGGCCTCGTATTGCTCGGGTGATTTTATCTGGTAGGGATATGACATGGCAGCAACTGTTTACGTGATTAGCTAAGGAGCTATAAATTTACGACATGACCGGCAAACCCTGCCCAAACAGCGGTCCCGTCCCCGGTTATTTTTTTTATTTTTTATTAATGGCTATATTAACCGGATGAAACCATCAACGATCCGGAGTGTCATAACGGCGTCTTCTGTAGGGACCATGATAGAATGGTACGACTTCTACATTTTCGGGATGTTGGCCAAAACCATTTCCACCCAATTCTTCCCGGAAGGAAATGCCACGGCGGCCCTGCTGAGCACACTTGCTATTTTCGCTGCCGGGTTTATCGTCCGTCCCTTTGGCGCCCTGGTTTTTGGCCGTTTGGGTGACCTGATCGGCCGAAAATATACCTTCCTGCTGACCCTGGTATTAATGGGCGGTTCCACTTTTTTGATCGGGCTGGTCCCGGGATATAAAACCATCGGCATCGCGGCACCCTTGCTGGTATTGCTGCTCCGGCTGATACAAGGCCTGGCTCTGGGCGGCGAATATGGCGGCGCCGCTACGTATGTGGCAGAACATTCCCCGGCACATAAAAGGGGATTTTATACCAGCTGGATCCAGACCACGGCAACACTCGGGCTTTTTGTAGCCCTGGGCGTCATAATGCTCGTGAAACTGAATATGCCGGATGCCTCCTTCAATGCCGAATGGGGCGGCTGGCGTTATCCCTTCTGGATTTCCGTACTGCTGGTGGCCATTTCTGTTTATATCCGGCTGAAAATGTCCGAGTCTCCTTTATTTTCCAAATTAAAGGATGAAGGCAAAACCTCGGTTAACCCGTTAAAAGAAAGCTTCCGGCATAAAGCCAATTTCAAAATGGTGCTGATGGCCCTGTTTGGCGCGGTGATGGGACAGGGTGTTATCTGGTACACGGGCCAGTTTTATGCGCAAAGCTTCCTGGAAAATTCCTGTAAGATCGGGTTCGAGCAAAGCCGGACCATTATGCTGTGGGCCATCCTCTTCGCCACCCCCTTCTTTGTATTCTGGGGCTGGCTGAGCGACCGGACCGGAAGAAAGTGGATCATGATGGCAGGGATGCTGCTCGCGATACTCACCTACCGGCCCATCTTCAATACATTCCTGGATGACACAGCGATCAGCGGTCATACAATTGAAATGCCCGGCGGCAGCAGCCGCATCATTAAATCAGATACTCTTTTTACTAAAACAGATGGCATAAAGATCCTGCAACAGCGTGTAACGAGCGGCAGCAGTAACAATATCCTGTTTAAACAAAAAAGCACGGACACCCTGGTTATGGCTGAAGGCAGTATCCTTTACCCGCCCCTATCTGCAGCCGGAATAACTGATTTTAGCAAGATCCCGTTTATGCTGAAAAAAGATGCCAGGCCCGTTATTTCAGAAAAAACGGTCCCGGCATCCACTTATTGGAAATTCGTGGGGCTTGTTTTCTTATTAATATTATATGTCACCATGGTCTATGGCCCCATCGCCGCCTTCCTGGTGGAGATCTTCCCGACCCGGATCCGCTACACTTCCATGAGCCTGCCCTATCATATCGGCAACGGGGTGTTTGGCGGACTGGTTCCCTTTATCGGCTTATTGCTGACCACCACGTTCCCGGCAGACCCGTTGGTCGGACTTTGGTACCCGATCGGGATCGCCGCCCTTTGTTTTATAATCGGCAGTATTTACCTGACCAATAAAATTGATGAAAACGTAGACGACTAAACTGGTTCATATGAATAAAATAAAAAGAGCATTGGGTATCCTGTGGTTCCTGCTGGCGCCGGCAGTGATTTATTTCCTGGTGGACCGGGCCATCGTACATATTGACCCGGCCGGTAAAAAGGATATTAATAACCCGGTGATCTGGATCATCATCATTGGTATATTCACGCCCATTGCCGTGGGACTGATGATCTTTGGCTGGTTTGCCATTAAAGGGGAATACGATCACCTGCCCGAATCCTCGGAGGAACTGAACTGACCAATAGTTACACAATAATAGTTGACCCGGTCCACCGGAATTTTAATGCCGCAGTTCCTTTACACTGAACCCGGGATTCCGTTCATCCTTTATAAATTCAGCATCCGTATAAAAGTCCACTTTACCGGTATCGATATTGTACATAGCGCCCAGCACCCCGATCTCTCCCGATTCCACCATTTGCTCAATGATATAACTCCGTTCAATAATATTCCTCACGGAACGGCGCACGTTGATGGAAGCCACATTTTCCACAAAAACCGGGTTGCCGGAATGCCGTTGTTCTGCCTCCAGGGTTTCCTTTTCTTCGTACACGGCGGGTTGCAGTTTGGATAACAACTCGGTCAGGTTGCCCATTTCCACATGATCACATGCCCCTTTCACCGCGCCGCACTTGGTATGTCCCAGCACCACGATCAGTTTGGAGCCGGCGATCTTACAGGCAAATTCCATACTGCCCAGGATATCGGTGTTCACAATATTGCCGGCGATCCGCACGGAGAAAATATCGCCCAGTCCCTGGTCAAATATCAGTTCAGCCGATGTCCGGCTGTCAATACAACTCAGGATTGTGGCCACGGGCCATTGGCCGTCGCGGGTGGCATTTACCTGGCCGAGCAGGTCCCGCTGCGCTTTCAGGTTGCCGATAAATCGGTTATTTCCTTCTTTCAGTATTTCCAGCACCATCCGGGGTGTCAGGCTCGATTGTGTTTCTTTGGTATGTACTCTCATGATTGGTTATTTTATTTATGTACAGACTGTACATGTGAAAAATTTTCGATTTTATACGCGTCCTTAAACCCCACCAGGGTGAGGCGGATCTTTTTCAGCGGTACTTTAATATCCCTGAATTCCTTGATCAGTTCCAGCACATCAAAATCGATATACCGGGTACGGGACGCATCGATAATCACCGTGGAATTTTCCGGCATATGATCCAGGGTCTCCCGGATCGCCGCTTTGTTCAGGAACGAAACCTCTTCGGAAAGGCGGATCCGGATCAGGTCCCCGTCCTGGTGATTTTCGGAATGGAAATAATAGGAATTTTTCAGGTTGCCGTACAAAATAGAACCGGCTGCTGTCAGCAACCCGGTCAATACGCCAACCAGCAAGCCCTTCCCGCTCAAAGAAGGCATTACATTGAAGAGATCAATGGCCAGGATCACTGTTACGGTAGTGATAAACGGGATAAACTGGAATTTACCTGCCTCCCAGAAATTTTTGAATACAGCAGGTTTTGCCAGTTTATAGCCGGTCAGCAACAGGATGGCCGCCAGTGAGGATAGGGGGATCTTATTCAGCAGGCCGGGTAACAGGATGACGGACAATAATAGCAGGACGCCGTGGATAATGGCCGACATTTTTGACCGGGCCCCTGCATTCACATTGGCGCTGCTGCGCACAATAACGCTGGTAACCGGTAAGCCCCCGGCCAGTCCCGCCACAGCATTTCCGACCCCCTGGGCCAATAACTCCCGGTTGGTATTGGTCACCCTCCGTTCGGGGTCCAGGTTATCGATGGCCTCAATACTCAGCAGGGTCTCCAGGGAAGCAACCAGGGCGATCACTATTCCATACACGATCACGGTGCCGTTCAGGAACCCGCTGAAATCAGGCAGGGTGAAAAAACGGAAAAACTCGCTGGCGCTTCCGGCCACTTTTAGCTGCACCAGGTGTTCGTTTTGCACGGCCAGTTTACTGCCTGCACGGATCCATGCTTCATTAAGGAAAACAGAAAGCAGGACGGCCACCAGGGCCCCGGGAATAAAACCAACCCTCTTTTTAAGAACAGGTTTTTCCCAAGCGATCATAATGATGATAGATAAGATACAAAGCAGGAAAACACCGGCATGAATATGCTGCAGGGGTTGCAACAACTCATGCAAATCCTCCTGGCCAAAGGGAAACAGTTCGGTCACATTCCCTTTTTCATCCTTATCATACCCGAAGGCATGGGGAATTTGCTTGGCAATGATCAGGAGTCCGATACCGGTAAGCATCCCCTTGATCACGCTCCCGGGAATATAATTGGCGATCCCGCCTAATTTTGCCAGCCCCAGCAGGATTTGCAGAATACCAGCGATAAAAACGGCGCATAAAAACAAACTGAAATCACCAATGCTGCTGATCGCTCCCAGTACCAGGGCGGCGAGGCCTGCGGCAGGACCACTGACACTCAGGGGCGAATGGCTCAAGGCCCCGATCAGGATGCCACCGATGATCCCCGATATTATTCCACTGAAAAAAGGAGCCCCGGAGGCCAGGGAAATCCCCAGGCACAAGGGAAGCGCCACTAAAAATACCACCAGTCCCGAAGGCAGATCGCTCTTCAGGCCGGCCAAAAGATTTTTTTGCTGATTCATATTATAAATACAGTTTTTCCCCGGTTAAGGGATAAATAATTTCTGCCAGGAATGAATGCCATCCCTGTCGTTTACGACAATAATGTTTAAGAATCGGTCAGTACCGGTTGGGGGGCGGAACCAGGAGCTCACCGTGATAGGCTACATAAATTCCGGTCGTTCCTGCTTCCCTGAAAGCGGAGATCAGTGCCGGGAAATGAAGTTCCGCGGGATGGTCATGCAGGTATTCTTCAGAAAATGAATTGACGCCGGGAGACTTTTCTTCTGTATTATTTCCAATGGGTCCGGGGGCTTCTTCTTCATTGCCATTCACCGGCAAAGAGGCGGAAGCCGTCCTGTCTTGCCTGGAATGCTCCTGCTGAGCAGTTAGTAAAAAAGGAGCGCTGATGGTCAGCCAGAGCAGGGTCAGGATCATCAGTAAGGAGGATGATCGCTGAATTTTGCTATATGACGCGCTTTCTTTTTTCATAAAGAAGGGTGCAAAATAAGGCATAAAGCCGGCTGGTCCAAACAAATTGAAATCCGGTGTGTTTCCTCTATTTTTAATCTCCGAATGAAACCATACGAAATACTGTTAAACGACAATAAGCACTGGGCGGCGAAAAAGAAAGCGGAGGATCCGGCCTTCTTTGAACGGCTGCTCCATGTGCAATCGCCTGAATTTTTATGGATCGGCTGCAGCGACAGCCGGGTTCCCCCGGACCAGATCACCCAGACCGAACCCGGGGAAATATTCATTCACCGGAATGTGGCCAACCTCGTGGTCAATACTGATGTAAACCTGATGAGCGTGGTGGACTATGCGGTTAATCACCTGAAAATAAACCACGTGGTGGTTTGCGGGCATTATGGCTGCGGCGGCATTAAGGCGGCTTTATCGAACCGCGATTTTGACCAGGTACTAAATATGTGGCTGGGGAATATCAAGGACATTTACCGCATTCACCGCAAGGAACTGGAAGCTATTCCCGATGAAGAACAACGGACGAACCGGATGGTGGAACTGAATGTAAAGGAGCAGGTATTTAACCTGGCCAAAACAGCATTGATCCAGCGGTCCTGGAGCAGTGACCGGCGGCCCGACCTGCATGGCTGGGTCTATGATCTGCACGATGGACTGATCAAACCAGTGGTCGAGATGAAGGCCGGGGCGGATCTGGATGGATTGTATGAATTTGAAGGACTTTGAAAAAGCTGCGAGCGGCGAGCTTTGAGCTTCGAGACTTAAAGGCAGATAACGAACTATAGGTCTCGTATCTCGTAACTCATAACTCGCAGCTCGTTTCCGCAACTGGAACCAGCCACTTGCGGGCCCCAACCCCACTGATTTAACAAAAACTGCTGCCCCGGTTCGGATCGGATGAATTTGAAGGACTTTGAAAAAGCGACGAGCAGCGA
>JACRJO010000002.1 GCA_016219985.1 Sphingobacteriales bacterium
ATGCCGGGTTTACTTTTTTTACCCCCGCAGGGGCGAGAAGTTTACCCCGACGCAGGAGGGGAGTCCCTGCGGGGTCACAAATGATGGAGCCCGGCTTTATGCCGGGTTTACTTTTTTTACCCCCGCAGGGTTACGACGCAGGAGAAAGAAACGGGTCAAACATAAGGAACCTTACAAACAGGGTGGATAAGAGAAGAGTTCCTTTGTCCACCCCCATTTGAAAAATCTTTTAAATAGCCAGCCAGCCCCCGCCAGCGGGGGGTAGCGCACTGTTACTCTCTTCGGTTTGCGTAATTTTCTTGACCGGGAAGAAAAGAAGGCGGAAAGCGGCTTTGTATACTCTTCCCGCCTTTCCGTCTTCCCGGCTATCTAATATTTTGCCGCAGGCAAACCCTGAAATAATTTCACCGGTTTACTCTTTAAAACGTGGTGCCCGTTTTCCCCAACTGTTAATAACTCTAAATCCTTACTGCCCAGCCTGTTTTGGTATATTTGCCCGATGACCGTACCTGAACAAGACCGGTCAGCCTGACAAATGAGGAGCCTGTTTGAATACAAGCTTGAATTCAACTATTACACATATAGAACGCACTGTGACCATGGCAAAGGACAAAGACACAACCAACCTGTTTGATTATACCGAAGACAGCATCAAGTCGCTCGACTGGAAAGAACATATCCGTCTCCGGCCGGGTATGTATATCGGTAAATTGGGAGACGGATCTTCCCCCGATGACGGGATCTATGTGCTGGTAAAAGAGGTAATGGATAACTGTATTGATGAATACACAATGGGGTATGGGAAAACGGTGGAACTGACCATCGACGGAAAAACAGTTACCGTACGCGACTTTGGCCGCGGCATCCCGTTGGGCAAAGTGGTGGATGTGGTGAGCAAGATCAATACCGGCGCCAAATACGACAGCAAGGCCTTCCAGAAATCCGTGGGCCTGAACGGGGTGGGTACCAAGGCCGTGAATGCACTAAGCCATTATTTTAAAGTAACCGCCATCCGGGAAGGAAAGGAGAAAACGGCGGAGTTTGAAAGAGGCGTTTTAATAAAGGAGCACAAGGAAGCCAAAACCGGGGAACAGAACGGTACCCTGGTGACCTTTATCCCCGATGAAACCGTATTTAAGAATTTTAAATTTCTGCCGGAATTCCTCGAGAACCAGATCTGGAATTACTGTTTCCTGAATGCCGGTCTCCGCATTTTATTTAACGGGAAATCCTTTATCAGCAAGAACGGGCTGCTGGACCTCCTGCAGCGTAAAACCAACGAAGACGAGATCCGATACCCGATCATCCACCTGGCCGGGGAGGATATTGAAGTGGCGATCACGCATAATAATGATTACGGCGAGGATATTTACAGTTTTGTAAACGGGCAGCATACCACCCAGGGCGGAACCCACCAGCAGGCCTTCCGCGAAGCCTATGTAAAAACGATCCGTGATTTCTTCAAGAAAGATTACGACGCCTCCGATATCCGAACGGGTATTGTGGCGGCCGTTTCGGTACGGGTGGTGGAACCGGTCTTCGAATCACAGACCAAGACCAAGCTGGGTTCGGTCAACGTTGATATTGACGGCCCCAGCATGAAACAATTCGTGGGTGATTTTCTCTCGAAAGAACTGGATAATTTCCTGCATAAAAATTCCGCGATCGCCGAGGCGCTGAAAAAGCGAATCGAACAAAGCGAACGTGAAAGAAAAGAACTGGCCGGTATCAAGAAACTGGCCAATGAAAGGGCGAAAAAGGCCAATTTACACAATCGCAAACTGCGCGACTGCCGCTACCACCTCGATGAAGAAGCGCCGGCCAAAGGCAGGGAGGAATATGTGGCGAAACAAAAGGAGACAACCATTTTCATTACCGAAGGGGACAGCGCCAGCGGATCCATTACCAAGGCCCGGAATGTGGAGACCCAGGCGGTATTCAGCCTTCGCGGTAAACCCCTGAACTGTTTTGGCCTGACCAAAAAAGTGGTGTACGAAAACGAAGAGTTTAACTTATTGCAGCATGCCCTGAATATTGAAGAAGGACTGGAAGGCCTCCGCTTCAACAATGTGGTGATCGCCACCGATGCAGATGTGGACGGCATGCATATCCGCCTGCTGCTGATGACTTTCTTCCTCCAGTTCTTTCCCGACCTGGTGAAACATGAAAAAGTGTATGTGCTGGAGACCCCCTTATTCCGGGTCCGGAACAAGCAGGAAACCATTTATTGTTACGAGGAAAGTGAAAAACAGGCAGCCATGAGAAAGCTGGGTGGCAAACCCGAAGTAACCCGCTTCAAAGGATTGGGAGAGATCAGTCCTGATGAGTTTGCCCAGTTTATCGGCTCAGATATGCGTAAACAACTGATGCGGGTGGAAGAGGGGGACCATATCCAGCAGCTGCTGGAATACTATATGGGAAAGAATACCCCTGACCGGCAGGAATTTATTATAGGAAACCTTCGTATTGAGTCTGACAAAGTGGAAGAACCGGTATAATCATGTTTGAATTTCACGCGGATAGAAAACGATATTTCGACATTCAGGTGATGAATGCGGAAAAATATGTGATCCCCTTTATAGAGGAAAGCTTTCCCCTGCATCCCGGTATGCGGGTACTGGAGATCGGCTGCGGCGAGGGGGGCGTGCTGAAAGCATTTATCAACCGGGGCTGCGAAGGAGTGGGAGTGGAACTGGATGCACCCCGGATTGAACACGCAAAAGAATACCTGCCGGAGGACATTGCTGCCGGTCGCCTGCATTTTGTGGTAAAGGATATTTACCTCGTCGATATTGAAAAGGATTTCAACGGGCTGTTTGATATTATCCTGCTGAAGGATGTGATCGAACATATCCACGACCAGGCCCGGCTGATCGGCTGGATGAAAAAATTCCTGAAACCCGGCGGGATCATATTTTTCGGATTCCCGCCCTGGTATATGCCCTTTGGCGGTCACCAGCAGATCTGTAAATCGAAACTCTCGCGATTGCCTTATATCCATTTACTGCCGAAGGGCCTGTATAAATGGATCCTGAAGAATCGCGGGGAGAACGTGGAAGAAATGATGGAGATCCGGGAAACCGGGATCAGTATTGAACGTTTCGAAAAAATATGCCGGCGGGAAGGCTATCATTTTTCCGGTGTCCGGCACTACCTGCTGAACCCGATCTATGAATGGAAATTTGGCTGGAAAACCCGGAAACAGGCCGGGCTGATTAAAGCCATCCCTTTTTTCCGGAATTTTTTAACGACCTGTGTGTATTATATTATTCAACCCGATAAAAAAACAGTATGATTCATATTGTATTTAATGAAAGCGAACTGAGCCTGATGCAGCAGGTGATGGAACTGGATGAAACCCTGGCCGGTGAAGTCGTACAGATCCGGGACGATTTTGCCGTTGGCCCTTTACTAAACCTCGATACGGAAGAAGGCTGGCAGGCCCGGCTGGACTGGTGGCGGGAACTGTCCCGGAACTCCCCCTACGGCACGGAGGGAATTGGAAGTTTTGATGACCGCGAAACAGTCAAAGAACTGAAAACGAAACTGGATGAAAATCCCGCGGAGGAATTATGGATATGGATGGGACAGAACCAGCATGATGTTATGGGTTATTACTGGCTGATGCCCCGTTTCCGGGACTACCAGGGCCGGGTAATGGTCTTGTACCTGAATAACCTGCCTTTTATCAATGAAAAGGGGCATATCTTTTACCCCTCCTGGCTGAATGAGATCCAGGCGAAAGAATTTACAAAAGCCAAGAAACTGGCCCGCCCCGTTACCCTGAGTGAATTTGAGATCGACCCGGATGAATGGAGAAAGATCGCGGAAGAAAACGCGGTGGTAAGAATTCTGGAGGGGGGTAAGAAAATAGCAGGAAGGGAAGAAAGTTTCTATGACAGCGAGATCCTGAAAAACTGTACTGGGGAATGGCAGAAAGCCACCCGGGTGCTGAGCAATACCCTGAACCGGATGAAGATTAAAACCGGCGATCTTTTCCTGATGTGGAGAATGAAACAGCTGATCGCTGATGGAAAGATAGAGATCACGGGTGACCCGGATAAAGGCTGGAAAGACTTTGACATTAAACTGGCTGGTGGCGGACAATCAGTAACCACGCCTGCAGCGGAAGAAACTACGGAATCATGAAGAATATATTGAAACTGGAAGAAGCGGGGATGCTGGCACTGAGTATTTTTATGCTCACCCGGCTGGAAGCGGCATGGTGGTGGTATCTCCTGCTGCTGATCGGACCGGATATCAGCATGGCCGGTTATCTCGCCGGGAATAAGACCGGGGCGGCCTGCTATAACTTATTTCACCATAAAGGAGTGGCCGTAGCCTGCCTGCTCGCCGGGTGGTTGATCCCTTCCGTCACCCTGGTATTGGTTGGTATTGTATTATTCGGGCATTCCTCCATGGACCGGGCACTGGGGTATGGATTGAAAACAACGGAAGGATTTAAGTACACACATTTAGGAATCATTGGAAAGAACTAAGAAATGAGTGCAGCTAAGAATAAAATAACGGAGGTACAGAACAACGACAGCGGATTGCATGGCCAGTATAAATCCTGGTTTCTCGACTATGCCTCTTATGTAATCCTGGAAAGGGCCGTACCGGCTGTGGAAGACGGGTTAAAACCCGTGCAACGCCGTATCCTGCATGCCATGAAGGAAATGGATGACGGCCGTTTCAATAAAGTAGCGAATATTATCGGGCAGGCCATGCAGTACCACCCGCATGGGGACGCCAGTATCGGCGATGCCCTGGTGAATATGGGCCAGAAAGACCTGCTGATCGATACACAGGGTAACTGGGGTGATGTACGAACAGGGGATGATGCGGCCGCAGCCCGTTATATTGAAGCCCGCCTGAGTAAGTTTGCCCTCGAAGTGGCTTTCAACGCGAAGACCACCGAATGGCAGCTTAGTTATGACGGCCGGAAAAATGAACCAGTCACCCTGCCCATGAAATTCCCCCTATTGCTGGCGCATGGGGCCGATGGTATCGCCGTGGGACTCTCCACAAAAATTCTCCCGCATAATTTCTGTGAACTGATTGATGCTGCGGTTAAATATCTGAGGGGAAAACGCTTTGAATTGTATCCCGACTTCCTGACCGGCGGCATGATCGATGTGGCGGATTATAACCAGGGAAAGAGAGGGGGCAAGGTGAAAGTGCGGGCCCATATCGAAGAAGTGGATAAAAAAACACTGGCGATTAAGAGCGTACCCTATGGCGTTACCACTACCCAGCTGATGGAATCCATTGTGAAGGCCAATGACCAGAACAAGATCAAGATCAAAAAAGTGACCGATAATACGGCGGCGGAGGTGGAGATCCAGGTAGACCTTGCGCCCGGTATTTCACCGGATATTACAATCGACGCCTTATATAAATTCACCGACTGCGAAGTGTCCATTTCGCCCAATGCCTGTGTGATCGTGGAGCAGAAACCGCAGTTCCTGGGGGTGCAGGAACTGCTGCGCTTATCCGTGGACAAGACCAAGGACCTGCTGGAACAGGAGCTGAAGATCAAACTCGGGGAGCTGCAGGAGAAATGGCATTATACCTCGCTGGAGAAGATCTTTTTCGAGGAAAAAATATACAAGGAACTCGAGAAGAAACACGAGACCTGGGAAAAAGTGCTGGAAGCGATTGACAAAGCCTTTGTTCCTTTTAAAAAACAACTGAAGCGGGATATTTCCAGGGAAGATATCATCAAACTGACAGAAAAACCGGTCCGCCGTATTTACCGGCTGGATATTGATGAACTGAATGAGCAGATCAGGGGACTGGAAGCCGAGATCCGGCAGGTAAAATCTGACCTGGCCAACCTGGTGGATTTTGCGGTGGCTTATTATGAAAACCTCTTAAAGAAATACGGTAAAGGCCGCGAGCGGAAGACCGAGATCAAACAGTTTGAGGTAATCGAAGCCAAAAGTGTGGCTATTGCCAATGCCAAACTGTATGTGAACAAGGCGGAGGGATTCATCGGCACCGGGCTGAAAAAAGACGAATTCCTGTTTGAATGCTCCGACCTGGATGATATTATTGTGTTTGCCAAACGGGGGATCATGAAAGTGGTGAAGGTCTCCGACAAGACCTTTATCGGGAAGGATATCTTACACGCAGCCGTTTTCCAGAAGAACGATGAGCGTACCACCTATAATATGATCTATATGGATGGGGCCACGGGGATCAGTTATGCCAAACGGTTCAATGTAACCGGCGTGACCCGCGATAAGGAATACGACCTGACCAAGGGGCACGAGAAATCCAAAGTCCATTATTTTACCGCCAACCCCAACGGGGAAGCAGAAGTGGTCAGGATCGTATTGGGTAACTGTACCGCCCGCATCAAGGATTTTGATTATTATTTTGAGGAACTGGAGATCAAAGGCCGGAACAGCATGGGGAACCAGGTTACCAAGTACCCGGTCAAATCCGTGAAATTCAAAGAGGCGGGCCGTTCCACCATCGCCGGTAAAAAACTCTGGTACGATGACCAGTTTGGCCGCCTGAATACGGAGGAAAAGGGAGCCTACCTTGGCGTGTTTGAAGCAGAGGATAAGATACTGGTGATGTTCAATGACGGCAACTACGAGATCACCGACCAGGAACTGACCCGGAAGCTGGATGCCGAGAAAGTGATCTTTATCGAAAAATTCAACCCGGAAAAAATTGTAACAGCTGTCTATGTGGATATGGACAAGAAACAATTCATGGTAAAGCGGTTTAAGATTGAAACAACCACTCTCCGGAATAAATTTCTTTTTATCAAAGAGGGCGAAGGAAATTATGTGGAAGCAGTAACCACCATGGACGAACCCATACTGGCCATGCAACAGGGCAGGGGAGCCCAGATCCGGAAAGGGAAACTCAAGATCACCAAAATTGCGGAGGTAACCGGCTGGAGAACCGTCGGCACGAAACTGGCGGATTAC
Organism: Sphingobacteriales bacterium; assembly: GCA_016219985.1. Lineage (GTDB taxonomy): Bacteria > Bacteroidota > Bacteroidia > Chitinophagales > Chitinophagaceae > JJ008. The sequence goes on from JACRJO010000002.1 coordinate 6,951, forward strand.
AGCAAATCCACGGAACTGGAATGGGTAAAACCGAAAGAAGAAGACAGTCAGCCTGAATTATTCTGAACAGGTTATTGAGCTGACTTTTTTTTCCGCTTGATCCGGATGATCGCATTCCGTTCCAGCGTGCTGGATACCCGGAGATCATAGACATTCTTCCCGTCATGGACCCGCAGCAGGGCTGTATTCGGGGGGATCAGTCCCAGGTTTTCGGCAAACATGCTGATCTCATTGGAAGATTTATTGCTGTCTAAAGCCAGGTTGATATGTATGGATTTGTGGGTGAGTTTCTGGTTGAACAGGATCAGTTGCTGGTTATAGAACAGGGATATGATATCCCCGTCGATTTCGCCATTATCATATACATCTACCCGGAGTGAGTCGGATTCCACTTCGATTTCGTTGGTGACCACGCTTTCCCGCTCGGTATATTGTTTTTCGATCACATAATTCACCACCTTCCGTGGAATGACATTGGCGGCCACCACCGTGTCTTCCGGTGCGGGCTGCCAGACCTGGTAATTCTCCTTGTACTCACTGATGGCCCTGAGCACAGAATCCTTTTTACTGATATCCCCGTTCAGGGTAAGATTGAACCCGATATCCGTACAGGTGTATTTATAATCCGGCCGGGCGGTAAAGGAGCCGGAAAGAACGGATTTTGCCTGGGATACCCGCAGTGTTCCTGTCATATCCATGATGCAGTCCACTTCCAGCCGGGCCGTGGATCCATAATAAACCACCGGTACATCATACAGGATCAGCTGGCGGGTGCCGGCATTGTAACTCCCCTTGACCTGGAGACTGCGGAAGGTATTTTTAAAATAATAGTTCAGGATCCCTTTTACATAATTCTTTTCCGGTTGCAGCACCATTTCCACCAGGTAATTGCTGGCGGACCCGCTTGTTTTTACATTGGCATAGCCGTACCAGTAACCGAAAACGGTCTGGGCGCCGGAAAACAGGGAAAAAAACAGGAAACAGAACAGCAATCCTTTCTTCATAGTCGTGAATATCGGCAAAAGCCGTGCCCTGATAAAAGGAAGTTTTACACAGGGCTATTTCAGGTATCTTTTCATCTCCCGCTCGGCATCTTTTTGTTTGATGCTTTCTCTTTTATCATGCATTTTCTTACCCCGGGCCAGGCCGATCTCGATCTTGGCCAGGTTCTTTTCGCTGAAGTAGATCCGCAGGGGGATAAGCGTGTATCCCTTTTCCTTCAGTTTGGCTTCGATCTTCCGGATCTCTCTTTTTTCAAGGAGCAGTTTCCGGTCGCGCAGGGGATCGTGGTTGTTGACCGTGCCATGCGAATACTCTGCAATATGCAATGATTTCAGCCAGATTTCCCCCTTGTGCACCAGGCAATAACTGTCATTGAAACTGGCCCTGCCGGCCCGGAGCGATTTTACTTCCGTACCGAGCAGGATCATCCCGGCTTCATATTTTACATCTATGAAATAATCATGATACGCCTGCCTGTTTCTGAGTTCTGCCATGGGTAAATGCAAGATAGGGGGTCACCCGGGGTATCCCTTCCGTCTGTTCAATAGTAGTTCCGCTTAATTTTTAAATAGTCCCAGGACCGTAGCCAATTTATTTTTAAGATCCTTCCGGGGAACAATGAAATCCAGGAAACCATGCTCGAGGATAAATTCGCTGCGCTGGAAACCCTCCGGCAGGTCTTTCTTGATCGTTTCCTTAATAACCCGGGGACCGGCAAAACCGATCAGGGCGCCGGGCTCGGCGATATTCAGATCGCCCAGCATTCCGAAAGAAGCGGATATGCCCCCGAATGTGGGGTCTGTCAGCAAAGAAATATAAGGCAGTTTTGCATCGCTGAGCTGGGACAATTTACCACTGGTCTTGGCTAATTGCATCAGGGAGAAGGCGCTTTCCATCATCCGGGCCCCACCGCTTTTACTGATGACCATATAAGGTATGTTATGCAGGATGCAGTAATCCACCGCCCGGGAAAATTTTTCCCCCATCACACTGCCCAGGGATCCGCCGATAAATTCAAAATCCATACAGGCGATCACCAGGTCATTGCCCCCCACTTTCCCCGCAGCCACCCGCATCGAGTCCTTGAGATCGGTCTTATTCCAGATCTCTTCCAGCCGCTTTCTATACGGCTTCAGGTCGGTGAATTCCAGGAAATCCTTGCTCCGGATGCCTTCAAACAGTTCCGTGTACTCGCCGTTATCGAAAAGGATATCATAATACTCCTGGCTGTTGATCCGGTGGTGGTAACCGCATTTGGGGCAAACGAAGTAGTTCTCCTTTAATTCGGTGACCGTGCAAATAAAATTACATTCCGGGCATTTGACCCAAAGCCCTTCCGGGGTTTCCTTTTTCTCCGAAGTTTTGGTATTTATCCCTTTCTTGATACGCTTAAACCAACTGGCCCTTGTCTCCTCCGCCTTCCCCTCATCCCCGGCCAGGTTTGCATCAAAATCTTCAAATTGTTTCGCCATAACGAATCTTAAGCTACAAATATAGGGACTTTGTAATTAGTAGCTAATTCACGGTAAACGAAGTGCTTAGGATGGTTATTTTACCTCTTTTCTGCCGGGATTATTTTTTCAATACGGTTTCAAAAAGCCGGAAAATCCGCTTGTACTCATCGGTCCAGCTGCTGGGTTCCACAAATCCATGGTCCTCCATGGGATATGAGGCCAGTTCCCAGTTATCCTTCCCCAGTTCGATCAGCCGCTGAACCAGTTTCACGGCATCCTGGTAATGTACATTCACATCCACCATCCCGTGGCAGATCAGTAAGCTTCCTTTTAATCCTTCCGCAAAATAATAGGGTGAACTTCTCCGGTAAGCCAGGCTGTCTGTATAGGGCTCATTTAAAATATTGGATGTATAACCATGATTGTAGTTGGCCCAGTCCGTAACCGGGCGAAGCGCGGCCCCGGCAGCAAAAACATCCGGTTCATTGAACAGGGCCATCAGGGTGATAAAGCCGCCATAAGACCCCCCGTATAAACCCACATGCTGCGGATTCACCCCGAAATTTTTTATAAGATAATTTACCGCATCCACCTGGTCGGTAAGGTCCTTACCTCCCATATGGCGGTAGATGCCCGTCCTCCAGTCCCGCCCATAGCCGGCACTGCCGCGGTAATCAATATCCATCACATAATAGCCATTATCGGCAAGCAGGTTATTGAACATATATTCCCTGAAATAACTGCTCCACCATTTATGTGCATTCTGTAAATAGCCGGCGCCGTGTACAAACAATACCGCCGGTTTATTGGGGTGGGGGGTTGCAGGCTTATAAATTCTCGCATATACCCCGGCTCCATCCCTTGCTGTAAAACGGATCAGCTCCGGTTCTCTCCAGGAATACGCATTGAATTCGTCGCTCCGGGCTTTATCTGTTACCTGCTCTGTTTTTCCTCCGGCTTTATTCTCCTGCAGGTAGAGTTCCCAGGGGCGGGTGGAAGCAGAATAGAGATCAGCCAGCAGCTTTTCATCCGGCGAAACAGTTACCTGATGGGCCCCGGGCAGGGTACTGATCCTTTCTTTTTTCCCGTCCGCAATACTGAGCCGGTAAAACTGCTGTTCACCGGGGTGTACTTCATTCGTGGTGATATAAAAATATTTTTTACCAACGGATAACTGTACCTGTTGCACTTCATAATTACCGCTGGTAAGCGCTCTTTTCTCACCGGTACTGATATTCGCAAGGTACAGGTGCGAATAGCCCGTTACTTCCGAGCGGAACCAGTATGTATTTTCATCAATCCACCCGGTGGAGAACCCCCCGAATCCGCTGGTACCGGGTCCGCCGATCCAGGCCTCGTCCCTTTGCCGGTCCAGCAACCTGAAAACTCCGGTGTTCCGGTCAAACGACATCAGCCAGCGGTCTTTATTATCCTGGGAACGGATCTCCATTACGGCATTTGTGCCCCGGGGTGACCAGGACAAACTGCCAAAACTAACGGGCCGGTTAACCGCTTTTTTTGTTCGTTCTTCAAGTTCTTTGGGATAATCCTTTACATAGTCAGGCAGGTCCCTGATACCGGGAATGGAATCGGTCTTTATACTGTACACCGTGTCCTTTTCCCGGTCATAAATATAAAACTCGTTACTGCCCTGGACAGCGCCTACTTTACTGCGGCCAGGGATATCAATGGTAAACCCGGATTCAGTGACATAACTGGGAACAATGGTCGTTTTTGCCGCGGCAGGCCGGGATAAGCGGTAACTCACGAAACGCCCGTCGGGACTGATCGCCAGGCCCTGGAGATTTCTGTCGTCCAGGACAATGCTGCGCAATTCTTTTTCTTTGGGAAGGCTTTTGTTATAGGCATCCGCCAATTCCTTTTTTATTTTTCTCTCTTTCAAAACCTGGAAATAAGCCAGCTGGTCATTTTGCAGCCATTGCTCCTGCGGGTTGGAACCGGTTTTCCCGGCAGGGGGAGCGCCGCCTGCCCGCTGCGATATACCGGAAGACGAGCCGCCGGCATTTTCCCCGGTTTTGATATGGGTCAGTTGTATGGTCTCGCCGCCGGCCAGGTCCCAGGCATAAAGATTTTGCCCGCGGGTATAGACCAGTTTTGCTTCATTGAAGCAAAACTGCGGGTTGCTTTCCGTGTCTGTTGTTTGAGTGATCTGCCGGGTACGGCCGCTTTTGCTATCGGTATAAAAAATATCCCCGTTCCTTATAAACAGGTAAGCAGTCCTTGCCTGGTTATATACATAGTTCCCGGTGGCATTGAGCTCCTGTTTTTGCAGGGGCGTGGCTTTTACCGGTTTCCTGTCATCCAGGCTGATATAATAAAGCGAATCAGCCGGGGCCTTCTCCGGGTTCCACATAAAATACAGGCGTTTCCCGTCCTGGCTCCAGAATGGGGAAGAAGGGGAGCTACCCATCCATTGGGGGTCCCTCATTATTTTTTCCACCGTTAAGGGGCCTGAACTGACCTGGGCGTTTAACCCAAAGGAAAGCAACAGCAGGCAAAGGGCTGTACAGGATTTCATAAACCGGTTATTTAGCTATAAATATATTATAGATTGGCGATTGCCGCCATACCGGTCAACCCTTTCCGCTTTTTTAAAGCCCGGGTTAATTATTGGGAGCCCCGCTGTCAATCCAGCAAAGGATGGAATTTTTTTGAGCCGTGCTCAGGGTCCCGGTCTTGGGCATGGTGCCTGAAGCTACTGCGGAACGGATATTGCTGCGGCTGTTGAAGATCGCTGAATAACTGGTCAGTGCCCCGGGACCATTTACACTGCCGCTGCCGTGACAGGCAACCTGGGAAGCACAGGTGCCCTGGATAATGGGATTCACATCTGCGGCAAAGGCTTTATTGGTTACCGTACTGCAATCCAGTGTACCGGGATTATTCGTGTTATTATTGCTGCTGCCATCCTTACTGCAGGAATAAAGCAGGAGCAAACAGCAAAGAGTTGTCAGCAGGGTCATTTTTTTGTTCATAGTTGTTGGGTCTTTGTTTTATCTCTAATCGGCAGGGCTCAAAAAAAGTTGCCTGTTCTTTCCGTAAAACGGGAAAAAATCAACTACCGGTGAGAAGGTTCTGTTAATTCCAGCAGGTTATTCTTAACTTAGGAAAAAAACAGCTATGCGCCATTATTTATTAACGCTGCTTTTATTCCTGCTCGTACTCCCATCCTGCCAGCCGGGCCGGGAATCCCGTTCATCCGGAAGGGACAGGACCGAGATACAGGTGGAGGAAGATCCCTATAAACTTGATTTTACCGCGCTGAAAGAACAAAAAATCTACAGCTTCGAAGAAAGGGCCGCCATCCTGAAAGACGGAAACCGGGGCATTCTGACCGCCATGTCGGGGGGACTGATTTCCCTCGCCACCAATGCAGTCAAAAAAATGATTAAAAAGGACAGGAGCCGTTACACGGCGGAATATATTACCGGGCAAAAGGACTTAGTCTTTTATGACCAGTTGTCCACCCAGCACCCGTTTGACCCGGTGGGAATGAAGTTCAACGGGTTTACTTTATTGCGGCTGATCCCGCAGCCGCAGGAACAGGAGGACACCGCCCTGGTAGCTGAATTTGAACTGGACGACCATAACCTGTATGAAATTTTAAACAACAATACATTCCGGCTGAAGTTAAAAAACCTGGAATTGAATATACCCAAGGCCAAAGTGGAGAAAAAAGGGCCGCGCACACTTAATATGGATATTGAGATCAGCTTCAGCACCTCTTATGTAAATGAACAGGGAATGCTGTTTGATAATGTAACGCTGGGAAAATTCTACTTATTCCTGCGGAATGCACCGGTGGATAAGGACAGCCCGGGCTATGCAGATTATTACAGGCGGCTGATCGGGAAACAATTAGAAGGGCGGAGCTTTATCGTGCCCCGTTCTTTTGGCTCCTATATAAAGCCCGACGGAACAGTCGGAAGATCATTCAGCCAGGGAGAATATTCCATATCGGTTCATGTAAAGGAAGCCTCCCGGAGTTCCTTTGTTATGAAAATGCTGATGAATAACTCGGACAAAATACTGGAAACCGCCGGGTCCAAACTAAAGAAAATGATGAGCCCGGCGCCGCAGGGTTCGCGGAACTGATCTATACGATCTCGGCCACATGCCGGTGGATGTTTTGCGCCAGCACCGCCGTCGGAATATCATTGGAATCACCGCTGAAGGGATCCTCAATTTCTTCTGCGATCAGTTCGAGACTGGCCAGTACATAAAAAATAAAAATAACGACCGGTACCACATAATATCCTAGCTGGATGGCATAACCGACGGGAAGGGTCATGATATAAAAGAAAATGAATTTCTTGATAAATACACTGTAAGAAAAGGGGATAGGGGTGTTCTTGATCCGCTCACAGGCCCCGCAGGTATCGGTCAGGGATTGCAGTTCGGTATTCAGGAAAAGCAACTGCTCCCCGCTGATTTTTCCTTCCCGGCAAAGCTGTTGTACATGCCGGTGGATCAGCAGGGCCACCTGGTTCGGAATATGCTTTTCCCGGTCGATGCGCTGGAAGATAGGCCGGTGTTCTTCGTCTTCAAATAATTCAACCCGGGTTTGTTCTTTGTGTAAATGATTGTGCAGGGCATACGCAAAAGCCGGGATGGCCTTTCGGAAAAAGGAACGGTTTGCCTGGTCTTCTTCCGGGAGTATCGTATCCAGCTTCATGGCCAGGTTCCGGCTGCTGTTGACGAGACCGCCCCATAATTTGCGTCCTTCCCACCAACGGTCATACGCCGTATTGGTCCGGAAGACCAGCAGCATACTGATCGCAAAACCCAGGAGAGTATGCATCACCGGGACATTTTTCAGGTAGCTTTTTTCGGACAGCTTCCAGTAATCCACTTCCAGCCAGGCAATCAGCCCCGCGTACACGCTGATGAAGAATATCAGGGGCAGCAGCTGGCGGAAGGTATCGGCCTTATGAAAACGGGTAATGAAGCTGAACCAGTCCCTAGGGTTGTAAGAGATCATACCGGAATATTTCTTCAAAAATAAAGGCTGCAACGGAAAACCGATGCAGCCCTATGAGAAAAGATGTTTCATTACAAAGATCAGCTCTTTGTTTTCGTTTTTATTTTAGTGGTATTCTTTTTCGGTTGCGGTTTGCGTTCTCCTTTAAGGGTGGAAGCCAGTTTGACTGCATCATAGGCATTGATGATTCCGCCGGATTTGCACAATTCATCCAGGCCCGTCATATCATCGGTACCGGGATTTTTCACTTTATCTTCTGGTTTCCGGGCAGATTTTTCAATCACCATTTTCACCTGGCGGGCGCTTAAATTCGGGTAGTATTCCAGGATAAAGGCAGCCAGGCCGGCCACTACGGGGGACGCCATGCTGGTTCCCTGCAGGTTCTGGTAGGTATTGCCACCGGGTACCGTAGCGTAGATCTTCACCCCTGGTGCAAATACATCCACTTCCTTTTTGCCATAGTTCGAGAAATTAGCCGTCAGTCCACCGGCTTTCGGATCGCCACTGGCGCCTACGGTAATCCAGTTATTCGGTTTGTAGCCGTCCAGCAGTTCGGGGGTGGGGAAATTGAATGTGGTATCCAGGTTCTTGGCATCGTTACCAGCCGCATGCACCAGGAGCACGCCCTTGCTTTCTGCATATTTAACCGCATCATCCACCCATTTTTTTTCGGGGGAAAAACTTTTTCCAAAGCTCATATTGATCACACGGGCCCCGTTGTCCACAGCATAACGGATCGCAAGGGCAATGTCTTTATCGTGTTCATCCCCGTCGGGTACGGCCCGCAGCGGCATGATCTTTACATTATCGGCAATCCCATCCATTCCTTTCCCGTTGTTCCGGGCGGCCGCGATGATGCCGGATACATGGGTACCATGCAGGGCAGATTTATTACTGACCATCACATCATTGTTCCCATAGAACCGGTCGTTAAAATCATTATAGTTGTCTTTCACCACATCCTGCCGGTAGGCAGGGGGAGGGGTGTTGGCTGCTTCCGCCTTGCTTTCTTCCCCGGAAATATATTCGGCAAACCCGTCCAGGAACTCTTCATTGCTGGTCTCCAGGGCATCATTGCCGGACATCAGGCTGAAAATTACATTTTTGGCCTTCTTTACCGCGGCATCATCCGTGGTAAAGGATTCCAGTTCCTTGCCGGTGTATTTATCTTTCCCCATGGCCTTGCGCAGTATGCTGTCGCTTTTCATACAGTTTGCATAGGCTCTTTTCATAAAAAGCAGTTCCAGGCCGCTTTCCTTGCTGTTACCCGCCACCTCTGTTTCGGAGCGTTTCCACATCTTATACTCTGCAGCTTCTTCGGGAGAAAGTTCCGCTTCATGGATTTCTTTATCGCTGTATTTGGATTTATAAAGATGGTAGACCCGGGCCGCTTCATAGGAATCTTTTTCCACGCTCTTCCCGTCCCGGCCACCCAGGAAATTCCAGCCGTGAATATCATCCACGTACCCGTTTTTGTCATCATCAATACCATTTCCCGGAATTTCTTTCGGGTTTTTCCAGAGCACGGATACCAGGTCTTCGTGCAGGGTGTCAATCCCGGAATCAATCACCGCCACGATCACCGTAGTGCTCTTCAGTTTTTTTGATTTCACAAACTGGTAGGCTTTGTCGGTACTGATTCCGTAATACCCGGTGGAGGCTTTGTCCAGCATATGCCATCCTTTGGGTACTTCATCTTTTTGGGAAAAACCACTGATTGAAAGCAGGGCCAGGGCGAAAAAAAGGCAGGTACGTTTCACTAATAACATCATTGTCAGATTTTATATTACAAATATCATAAAGGCATAAAAATAATGATTACCATTCATACATTTTACATAAATAAAGCCCCGGGGGAGCGGGGCTTTAGCATTTTATTGGGAGTTCCGGAACCTAATTACTCAGTTTCAGTTCAACCCTCCTGTTTTGGGCCTTATCAGCCGGTGTTTTACCATTGTTGAGCGGCTGGGTGGGACCAAAGCCTTTGGCATCCAGGCGGGCGGCGTCAATTCCTTTTTTCACGAGGTAGGCTTTCACATTCTCGGCCCTTTCCTTTGAGAGCTGCATATTGGCTTCGAAGATCCCGTCACCACTGGTATGGCCTTCAATAGCCAGGTGAAGATCCGGGTTATCGGCAAGCAGTTTAGCAACCTCATCCAGTACCGCCAGGGATTGGGGCAGGAGCACGGCCTGGGCAGATTTAAACTGGATCCGCTTGGCTGCATAATTCACTTTTTCCACGATCTCTTTTTTGATCTCCTCCGGCGGGCAGCCATTTCTTTCCTTTGTTCCTTTTACAGACGGGCATTTATCTTCCTCATCATTCACCCCGTCATTATCGGTATCCGGCACCGGGCAGCCTGCATACCGGATTACCCCAAACCGGTCGGGACATTTGTCTGCTTCATCATTAATGCCATCTTTATCGGTATCCGGTACCGGGCAGCCTTCGTATTTTGCCAGGCCTGCCACATCAGGACATTTATCGGTTTTGTCGGCAATCCCGTCGGCGTCTTTATCGGGACAGCCATTGGTTGCCGCCGTCCCTGCTTCATCGGGACAATTGTCTTTGTCGTCCGGGATACCGTCTTTGTCTTTATCCTTTACCTTTTTCTCTATCTTTTCTCCTTTGCCAAGGAATACACCCAAAGTTCCGCCAATCACCTGGTGACGGAAACTGCCATCATAGGAAGCGGATTGGTAAAAATCATTCAGCCCATGGCTGTAGTTGGCGGTGATAAAGAAACCGCGGAACTCCACACCCACCAGGCCATTTACCCCGTAATTATAGGTTCTGTACTGACCGGCCTGGTTCCCGACCGATAAATCATTGTTCTCTTCTGTAAGCACCACGCCATTTTCCTGTTCCGTCTGGGACGTTTCCTTCCCGCTGTAGAAAAAGGATCCATAGGGGCCACCCCCGATAATGAATTTTGTCTTCTTCCCGAACTTCAGAACCAGGTTCAGGGGTATATCCACATAATTGACATACTGTGTACTTTTCTGGCTGACGATAGTACCCACAGGCGGATCAAAGACCTGGGCATACTTACGCCCCTTATTATAAAAGAGTACCCCCGGTTGGAAAAACAATTTGGACTTTGGTGAAAAAGGAATATCTGCCACAAAACCGGTATGGAACCCGATCCGGCCCTTATAATGGTCTTTGATATCATTCCAGTTTGGGAGATTATTTTCCTCGATGACCCGGGACTGATGTCCACCGGCAACAATGGCTACCCTTACCTGGGCAGAGCTTATCACTCCATATCCAAGCAGGAGGATGAAGAACGCGGCAATCTTTCTCATAGGCGTTGATTGAGAATAAATGGGTTTATATGCAAAAGTCAATAAAAAAACCGGTATATCATAATATGCCGGTTTTCAATTCTTTCAACAGCTGTGCAGATCTTGCCTACAGGTCAAAACGGATCCCCTGGGCCAGGGGCAGTGACTGGCTGTAATTGATGGTATTGGTCTGCCGGCGCATATAAGCTTTCCAGGCATCGCTGCCGCTTTCCCTTCCACCACCGGTTTCTTTTTCCCCGCCAAAAGCGCCACCGATCTCCGCACCACTCGTACCAATGTTTACATTCGCAATGCCACAATCGCTTCCCGCCACAGAAAGAAACTGCTCGGCTTCCCGTAAATTAAGGGTCATGATGGCGGAGGACAGGCCCTGCGGCACTTCATTTTGAATTGCAATTGCTTCCTCTATTGTTTTATATTTCAAGAGGTAGAGTATGGGTGCAAAAGTTTCATGTTGTACGATCCTGAGCCCGGGCTCTGCCTCCGCGATACAGGGCTTTACGTAACAGCCGCTTTCATAACCGGGGCCGGATAGTACAGCGCCTTCCACGATAAACCGGCCGCCTTCTTTTTTACATTGCTCAATGGCGCCGGTGTACATCTGCACCGCAGCCTTATCGATCAGTGGCCCTACATGGTTTTGCTGATCCAGCGGATCGCCGATACGTAATTGCTGGTAGGCGGAGACCAGTTTATTCTTTACTGTTTCATAAACATCCTCCTGTATGATCAGCCGGCGGGTACTGGTGCAGCGCTGCCCGGCTGTACCTACGGCGCCAAACAAGGCTCCAAGGATGGCAATATCCAGGTCGGCTTCTTTGGAAATAATGATTGCATTGTTTCCGCCCAGTTCCAGCAATGACCTGCCCAGCCGGGCGGCTACCGTAGCCCCCACCGCTTTACCCATCCGGGTGGAACCTGTGGCAGAGACCAGGGGAATGCGGGTATCCGCTGCCATCCATTCGCCCACTTCACGGCCCCCGACCAGCAGCCCGGAGACGCCTTCCGGTACATTATTCTTCCGGAATACAGCGGCAACGATATGCTGACAGGCGATAGCGCAAAGCGGTACTTTTTCTGAAGGCTTCCATACACATACATCACCGCAGACCCAGGCCAGCATACTGTTCCAGCTCCATACGGCCACCGGGAAATTGAATGCGGAGATGATACCCACAATGCCCAGCGGGTGGTATTGCTCATACATGCGGTGCCCCGGGCGTTCGCTGTGCATGGTCAGTCCATGCAACTGGCGGGAGAGTCCCACCGCGAAATCACAGATATCGATCATTTCCTGCACTTCCCCATAACCTTCCTGCAGGCTTTTTCCCATTTCATAGGATACCAGTTTGCCGAGCGGCTCTTTGTATGCACGCAAGGCTTCTCCAACCTGCCTGACGATTTCACCCCGCCGGGGTGCGGGAACCAGCCGCCAGGCTTTAAATGCTTCTTCCGCTTTCCGGATCACTGTTTCGTAACTTTCTTTATCCGCAGCGATTACGGAGGCAATTTTTTTCCCGTCCGCAGGAGAAAAGGAGTCAATGGTTTCTCCCGCAGAAGATAGCCATTGAGTCCCGGTACTGATGCCCTGGTTTTCAGATCCGATCTGTAAAGTCTTCAGAAAATCCATATGGTTTAATTGAGGCTACAAAGCTATCTCAATTCCGCCTGATAACCATCGGCCGGGCATTGCGGATCCCAGCAGGTCGCTGTATTTTTTATTGAACAGGTTATCGGCCTGCAAAAATATTTTCCCCTTGTTACCCGGGAACTGGTAAGCGGCCCCCGCATTCAATACCGCATAGGAACGGGTTAAAACAGCATTCAGTGCAGCGGCTTTTTGTTCATTCCGGTATTTATAAACACCCGTCAAGGAAAAAGTAAAAGCGTGCAATGTCAGCGCCGTGGAATAGTTCAGCAGAAACCGGGCATGCGATGAAATATACAGGGAGGGAACCGGGTCCTCATTTTTTGAATTCAGCCAGGTCAGTCCGGCCATCGCCAGGAGCCGGCTGTGCCTGCCGGTATTTTCATTATAAAGAATATCCAGTTCAAATCCGCTGCTGCGGATCTTTTCCGTATTCCGCGCCAGGGCATAGGTGCCGGTGGGGACCAGGTTGTCTTTGCGGGGCATATCGGCATAAGCTGTGTTAGCCCAATCGATCAGGTTGCGGTGATTCCGGTAAAACAGGCTGCTGCTGACCCGGAACCGGGGTGAGAAATAATAATCGGCTCCTGCTTCCGCATTCCAGGAATGTTCTGCTTCGAGTGCGGGATTGCCAATACGGCCGCTGGTCACAAGGGTCTTGTTATAATTATTATACCGTTCGGTGAAATCGGCATCCCGGAATGATCTTCCGGCGGCTGCCCGCAGGGTCAGCCGCGAAGGACTCCAGGCCATATTGACCTGGGGAACCAGCACCCAGCCATAACTTTCATCGAAGTCGAGCCGTAAACTTTCATTGACATAAAATGATCCGCCGGGCTGATGGCGGAGAATACCATAGAGCGCACCGTGCCATAAGGCATGGTTTCCCCGGTCATTGGATTTAATTTCTTTCCGGGTGGCCTGGGTGCCGAGGGTAAACCCCGTTTGCTTGCTGACGGCCCCGGTATAATATACCTGCGCTGTATAGAAATTAGTATGGTTGTCATTCGGGGCAGCAGCGGGGCGGAACCAGTACTGATCCCTGAGTTTTTTATACGCAGCATCCAATTGTAAATGACCTTTCGGGTATTTTTTCTGTAACCCTGCCTGTAACCAGCCGCTGTTTACTTTCTCCCGGGCAGTATCGCTGGAGAAACTGGTATAATAATTCTGTGCATTGAATTTTCTGAAATCGGCTGCTGCCCGGATATTCAGCCGCCAGTTGCCGGTCAATAGCCGGGAATAAGAAAGATTAGCGGTATGCAGGTGAAAGAAACCGCGGGTGCCGCGCAGGGCCTGTCCCTTTGCATTATTGGACAAGAGGCCGCCACTGAGCTGGCTTTTTTGACCTGACCAGCGGAAATAACTGTCTGCATTGAGAAGCCCGTATTCACCCGCCAGGATACGGGTACGGTATTCATTTTTGAATGGTTTACCGGAAAATGTTTTGGTGATAATATTCACCACCCCGCCCACGGCTTCGGATCCCCAGGTGGCAGAAGCCGCCCCTTTCAGGATTTCCACCCTGTCAATTTCGGAGGGATGAACCGGTATATACATATTGAAGTGGCCGGTCAGCGGGTCATTCAGTTTGACCCCATCGATGATCACTAATACCTGCTGAAAAGTACCGCCCCGTACCGTGATATCACTTTGCGAACCTTGCGGGCCCCGTTGCTGCAATTCGATCCCGGGCAGGTAACGCAGTAAATCATCCACCGAATGCACCGGCAAAGCGGAAAAGGCGGTTCCTTTTACCGAAAGAATATTCCGGCCGCTTTCTTTTTGTAGCTGGGCCGCCTGGGTGGCCGTAACGACCACATTATCGAGCAGGACTGTACTGTCCTGCGCAGTAACCCGGAAAGAAAGGAAACATATAATATGCAGCAGGAGTACCGGGAAAAGTTTCATTCGTTGGTTTTGCCGCAAAAATAGGGGAGGTGTTTTAAACCCGCTTTTTATGGCATTGGGTATGACAGAACCTTTACAAAACTCAGTATTGTTCCTGCAGGTTGGGAAAATCACCCGATTTTACATCCTTAATATATTGCTGCACCGCCCTGGTGGCCTGTTCATGTATATTGAGGTACCGACGCAGGAAACGGGGCTTGAATTCAGTATTAATGCCCAGCATATCATGCATGACCAGTACCTGCCCGTCACAGCCATTCCCCGCGCCAATACCAATACTGGGGATTGCCAGGTTTGCAGACACTTCAGCAGCCAGTTCCGCCGGTATTTTCTCTAACACTACGGCAAAACAACCGGCTTCCTGGAGTAAAAGAGCGTCCCTTCTCAGTTTATCTGCTTCTTTTTCTTCTTTGGCCCTGACCTCGTAGGTGCCGAATTTATAAATGGACTGGGGGATCAGCCCGAGGTGACCCATTACCGGGATACCGGCCGATACAATTTTTTTTATGGAATCGATCACTTCCTCGCCGCCTTCCATTTTTACTGCGTGGGCTCCTGTTTCTTTCATAATGCGGACAGCCGAAGCAAGGGCTATTTCTGAATTTGACTGGTAAGAACCAAAGGGCAGGTCCACCACCACGAAGCAGCGTTCAATACCCCGGATCACGGAAGAAGCATGATAGATCATCTGGTCCAGCGTGATGGGAAGCGTGGTCTCATGACCGGCCATCACGTTGGAGGCGGAATCGCCCACGAGGATCACCTCCACGCCGGCGCCATCAATGATCCGGGCAAAGGAATAATCATAAGCCGTCAGCATGGAAATTTTCTCACCGGCGGCCTTCATCTTTTGCAGGGTGTGGGTGGTTACCCGTTTGACTTCTTTATTTACTGACATAGCTGAACATTAAAAGGTGAAGGGTCAGACTTCCAGTTCGCGGAGCCGGACTTCCTCGTGCAAGGTATGGATCAAACCATCGGCCAGGCCGATCTTCGGAACAAAAATCTCTTCCGCGTCGGCCCAGCGCATGATATTGATATAAATCAGCAAGGCAGGCACGATCACATCGGCCCGGTCTTCCCTGAGTTTGTGGAGGCTGATCCGTTGTGACATGGAGAGGTTACTGAATTCCTTATAATAATCCCGGAGCAGGTCCAGTGATAAAGGCTTGCCGTCTTTCCGTTTGGACAGGGAGAACACCTTATTGATATTCCCGCCGGTTCCGATGGCCGTCACATGATGGTATCCCCTGGTCCTGCCGCGGATGAATTCCTTCAGCTCATCCCAGCTGGCTTCCGTTACCTG
This sequence comes from Sphingobacteriales bacterium, assembly GCA_016219985.1. Classification (GTDB taxonomy): domain Bacteria; phylum Bacteroidota; class Bacteroidia; order Chitinophagales; family Chitinophagaceae; genus JJ008. The sequence goes on from JACRJO010000002.1 coordinate 22,583, forward strand.
GTTTTTCAGCAGGCGGATGGTGCCGATATTGAAGGATTTTTTAAAGACCAGCTTCCCATCGCTGAAAAAAGTCAGCTCGGTGCTGCCACCGCCCACATCGATATAGAGATACGATTCTTCCTCTGCCATATTCTCCGCAATATGGTTCTCATAGATCAGGGAAGCTTCCTGGTCGCCGCTGATGATCTCGATCTCCAGGCCGGTTTCTTCTTTTACTTTTTTGATAATGTCCTGCGCATTCGAGGCATCCCGCATCGCGGAAGTGGCACAGGCTTTCACATGTTTTACTTCGTAAACATCGAGCAGCAGCCGGTAGGATTTAATCGTTTTGATGATCTTTTCCACTTTGCCGGGAGAAATTTCGCCTTTGTCGAATACGTCAAAACCCAGGCGGAGGGGAACCCGTACCAGTACGGTCTTGATGAATTCAGTACTCCCCTGGGGGGCGGCGATTACATCGGTGATCAAAAGTCTTGCCGCATTACTGCCGATATCAATGGCTGCCAGTCTCAAGTTGGGTCAGAGTTTTTTTATGAAGGTAGTGGTAGGTCTCTACCTGTGACCGGATTTTCTTTTTGTTGGTCCGCACATATTCATTGTTCAGTTCATTATCCAGCCACCTTGCTTTCACATTATCCTCCAGCTGGATATTGAGGATGTCGATCAGTTCCTGCTTCAGTTCATTATTCCAGACCGGGCAGGTGGCTTCCACCCGGTGTTCCAGGTTCCGCAACATCCAGTCGGCCGAAGATAGGTAAACTTTCTCTTTGCCCTTATTGTGAAATACCCACACCCGGGCATGCTCCAGGTATTCATCAATTATACTGATAGCCCGGATGGGCTTCAGGTGTTTCTTACTTTCAGAGAGCATACAAAAAATCCCGCGGACAATGAGTTTGACCTGCACACCGGCCCGGGCTGCTTCCTCCAGTTTGGCGATCATGGTCTCATCCGACAGGGAATTCATCTTCAGGATCAGGGAAGCGGGTTTTTTCTTTTTGGCCTGTTTGATTTCTTCATCTATCAGCCGGATCATTTCCTTTTTTACAAAATGCGGGCTGGGGAGAACATAGCGGCAATCCCGCAGGAAATGAGAACCTGCTTTGGGCTGCTCCAGGTAATGGAAGATCCGGTTCACATCAGCCATGATCTTCTGGTTGGACGTGAGCAGGCAATGATCCCCGTAGAGTTTTGCCGTTTTTTCATTCAGGTTGCCGGTACTTACAAACCCGTACTGCAGGGTGGTATTGCCGGCGGTTCTTTTGCGGATCAGGCAGATTTTCGAATGCACTTTCATGTGGGGAATTTCCATCAGCACTTTTACTCCTTCTTCTTCCAGCCGGTTCTTCCATTCAATATTGGCTTCCTCCTCAAAACGGGCCCTTAGTTCTATCATCACCACCACTTCTTTCCCGTTACGCATGGCATTGATCAGCGCATTGATGATCTTGGATTGCTGTGCCAGCCGGTAACAGGTGATCTTGATCGTGGTTACATCCGGATCGATGGCCGCTTCCCGCAACAGGTCGACCAGCGGCAGGAAGGAATGATAGGGGAAATGCAGCAGTACATCTTTTTCCAGGATCACATCGGACACCCGCCGGTTCCTCAGCCCGGGATGATCAAAGGGTTTGTTCCGGTGCTTCTTTTCTTTGAAAACCTCGTCCGGGAAATCCATGAAATGACGGAAATTGTGGATCCGCCCCCCGGGTATCAGGTTGTCCTTCCGGGCCAGGTTGAGCCGCATCACCAGGTATTCCAGTAATCCCGGGTCCATTTCCCGGTCGTACACAAAACGCACCGGTTTTCCCTTGCGGCGGTTCTTCACCCCCTTTTCTATTTTCTGGATGATGCTGGTCGACAGGTCATCATCGAGGTCAATTTCCGCGTCACGGGTCACTTTGAAAATATGGGACTGGTAATGATCATACCCGAAATAGGAGAAGATATCCGGGAGATTGAACCGGATCACGTCTTCCAGCAGTATGATATCGTGTTCATCCTTGGCGGAAGGCAGTATCTTAAACCGGCCATAGATCCGGCTGGGAATTTCGATCAGGGCATATTTTTTCCGGAATGCATTATCCTTTTTCCACATGACCACCGCGAGGTAAATGGATTTGTCGCGCAGCATGGGAAATACCGGGATGTTCTCAATCATAAGGGGAATGATATCGGCGCTCACTTCCTCTTCATAGTAATTCCTGACAAACTCCTGCTGAGCGGGGTTTAGCTCCTTTTCATTCCGCAGGTAAATCCGCTGCTTGTTCAGTTCGGCCAGCAGTTCCTCCCAGATCCGGTTGAATTCGCCCTGCTGGTTCAGTACCATCATCTGTATTTCATCAATGATTTGCTGGGGATTGTTTTCCAGGTGCATCCGGGCCTTGCTGCCAAACTGGATCATCCGTTTCAGGGTAGCCACCCGTACCCGGAAGAATTCATCCATATTATTGGAAAAGATGCCGAGAAAACGGATCCGTTCCCGCAGCGGCACTGTGGGATCCGCCGCTTCCTGTAATACACGGGCATTAAATGAAAGCCAGCTGATATCCCTGGCAATGGTTCTTCGTTTGGCGGATTCAGGCATAGAAGTGGGTTAATATACAGAACATATCGGGTATAAAATTACCAAAGCATCCAGGATGTGCATATTAAGTTTCAGGAAATACGGTGGGTCAGTGCGCTTTCATTTTGGCGATCAGCGCGGTGGTGGAATATCCTTCGAGGATCGGGTTGATGACCACTCTTCCCCCGTTGGCGATCACTTCTTTTGCACCGGCCACCTGCTCTACGGTGTAATCACCGCCTTTTACCAGCACATCCGGCATAATCGTTTTGATCAGTTCCAGCGGGGTGTCTTCTTCAAAAAGCACCACGGCATCCACCATCAGCAGGGATGCCAGTAAGAGGGCTCTTCCGTCCTGCCCGTTAACCGGGCGGCTTTCCCCTTTCAGCCGTTTAACCGAAGCATCCGCATTGAGTCCCACGACCAGGTAATCGCCTTCATTCCCGGCTTCGGAAAGGGAAAAAATATGTCCCGGGTGCAGGATATCGAAGACCCCGTTGGTAAAAGCGATTTTCTTTCCCAGGGCTCTCCACTGGGCAGCTCTTTGCGCGGCCTGCTCCCGGGTTAAAATTTTTTGTGGTATCAGGTCAGCCCTGTTCATGTTTTTTCTTTTTATTAAAATAAGGCAAGGCCCCAAAACTAATGATACCTCCCAGCAGGATCACGGTTGTTTGTGCCAGCCAGAGGATCCAGCCGAAGGCCAGCGCAATGGTATAATTCAGCCCGTACAATTGCATGGTCTTTTCAATCAGGTAGGCATAAGCGCCGATCCCGCCCGGTGATGCGATCATACCGATGCTGCCGGCAGACAGGATGGTAAAAGCTTCCCGGACCCCATATAAGGATGTTTCCCGGAAAGCCATAAACCCGATATACCCGCCGGAGAGATAAAGCACCCAGAGCAGGAGGGTGTAGCCAATAAATTGTTTTCTCTTTTTCAGGTGCTGAATGGTACTGATCCCCTGGATCACACTTTTCCAGATCTTTTTGAAAACAGCCAGCAGGTCTTTCAGGCTCTTCTTTTTGATCAGCATCCATAAACCAATGAGCAGGAGCAGGGCGCAAAGCAGGATAACGGTGATGAGCCCGGTGGAAACAGCCGGTTCTTCTTTTGGCCCCCCGCTTTTAAAAAAAGCTTCCATGATCTGCGCATACAAGTGCGGCTGGATCAGCAGGGTGATGCCGAAAACCAGCAGGAGGGTAAGGCTGTCAATGAGCCGTTCAAGAATAATCGTACCAACCAGTTTATCGGCCGGTATTTTTTCATAACGGGCCAGCACCGTGCATTTCACGATCTCCCCGAGGCGGGGTACCCCCATATTCACCAGATAACCGATCATTACCGCAAAAAAAGAATTCAGGCGGGAGGGCCGGTAGCCCATGGGTTCCATCAGCAGCCGCCAGCGGAGCGCCCGGACGGCATGACTGGATAAGAGAATAAAAAATACCGGGAGCGCCAGCCAGTACCTGGCATTCCGGAAAGCCATTTTGATCTGTTCTGTCTTTTCCTGGTCCAGGTTTTTAAGCGACAGCCAGGCAAAGAATATACCTACACCGAGAAAGAGCAGGTATTGCAGTATGGTCCGGAAATTTTTTTTCATCCCAGCCCGAAAGTAACCCGATGCGGGTGAAAAACAAAACGGCGGACCGAATAGATGATCAATTCAGCGGAAGATTATCGATCAGCCGCACTTCCCCCAGGAAGGCAGCGGCCAGCGCTACCAGTTTTTGTTTTCCATCCCAGGAAGGGCAGGGGTCCAACCTGCCTGCATCGGCAATTTCAAGATAATCCACCCTGAATCCTTTTGAAGCAAGTTGTTTCCGGGCCATTTCTTTCAGCCGGGCCAGGTCACCGGGGCGCAACTCTTCCCGGATAAAGCAAAGAGCCTGGTAAATGGTAACCGCAACGGCCCTTTCGGTTGTACCGAGGCGCCGGTTCCGGCTGCTCATGGCCAGGCCATCTGTTTCCCGCAAAGTGGGACATATATGCACCCGGGTCTTCTCCTTGTACCCAATCAGTTCAATTAAACGGGTGATCACCATGCATTGCTGGTAATCTTTCTGACCCAGGAAAAGATCACCCGGCATCACGCTGTCCAGCAACCGGTGCACCACCTGGCATACGCCCTGGAAATGACCCGGCCTGAATTTTCCTTCCAGCAATGTCTCCATCCTCCCAAGATCGTACTGCATAGTTGGCTGCAAACCCTCCGGGTATATTTCGGAAACAGCCGGAAGGAAAAGGAGATCGCATCCGGCCGCAACTAGCAGGGCAATATCCTGGTCTGGGGTGACCGGGTATTTTTCAAAATCGCGGGGATCATTGAACTGGGTGGGGTTTACAAAGATGCTGCAGACCGTCAGGTCCGTGATGGATTTCGATTGACGGATCAGGGATAAATGTCCATCATGAAGTGCGCCCATGGTAGGCACGAACCCGATTTTTTTTCCTGTTTGCCGCTGAGCATCAAGATATTTATGCAGGTCAGTTGTTCTTTTAAATAAAATCATCTTGCCGTACCGTTTGAAGGTTAATGCGGTTTAAAAAATCAAATTCGGCCGAAAATGGTTACCTTTGCAGGCCTTTAGGCTTTTTAAAACTAAGCCGGGCTGCAGGAGTCATTGCCTCAGCGGGGTAACAAAACAGGTCGAACATGTCAGCAAAGAAAAGAATTTTATTTATCGCGAACGAAATGTCACCCTACCTGGAGTTGACTGAATTTTCGGAAATCGTGAACAAACTGGCGATCAAAGCGAATGATAACAATTTTGAAGTTCGCTGTATCATGCCGCGGTTTGGCATTATTAATGAACGCCGTCACCGCCTGCACGAAGTGGTCCGCTTATCCGGGATCAATGTTTCGGTGGATAATGATGACATGCCGCTCCAGATCAAAGTGGCCTCCCTGCCCAGCGCCCGTCTCCAGGTATATTTCCTGGATAACGAGGAGCTCTTCAAACGGAAATTCGTTTTTCATGATGAAAATGAAAAATGGTTTGACGACAACGATCTCCGCACCGTATTCTTCTGCAAGGGCGCCCTGGAAACCGTAAAAAAATTCGGATGGCCGCCGGACATCATTCATTGCAGCGGCTGGATGACGGGACTGATCCCGGCCTACCTTAAAACGGTCTATAAAAAAGAACCCGTTTTTGCCCACAGCAAGATCGTGTACACCATCGGCCAGAATACATTTAAAGAAAAACTGGGAAGCAGCTTTATCAAAAAAGCGCTGATCCATGCTTCCTTAAAGGATAAAGACCTGGAAGTATACAAGGAGGGAACCAATGTGGCCCTGCAGCGCGGCGGCGCCCATTTCGCGGATGCTATCACGTTCGGCGCCGAGAAGATCGATAAGAAACTGGCAGAGGAATTCACCAAGGTCAGGGGCAAGAAAACCCTCCCGCATAACCCCGATGGAGATTTAACAGACTATTTACAACTCTATAGCGACCTTGCAGGCAAATAAAAATCACTAACCACGATCCTAAAATTACTTTGTGAAGAACAAAAAAACTGTATGTATAGGGATAGCAATCGTATCAACGGTTGCTATTCTGTTTTCAGCTTGCCGTAAGATTAATGAGGCCACCGATCTGGGCGGGGGACTGATCCCGCCTATCGACAATATCAATACCTTCGAAACGTTCCTCGATATCGAAACCGATAATAAGCTCTTTAACGACAGCAACAAAGTGTATTATTCGGATGAACAGGCCCTGGGTCAAATCAGTAACGATCCTGAATTCGGAAGCACCCACGCAGACGGCTACTTCAACCTCAGCTATCCCAACTACATGATCAACCCCTTTGTCAAAAGCGACTCAGTCGTAGCTATTGATTCGGTGATCCTGTCCCTTTCCTACAGCGGGTATTACGGGGATACGAACAGCCTGCAGACCGTTCGCGTCTACGAGATTGCCCAGAATGCCGGCTTTAATGATACGTCTCTTTATAAATACGGCCACGCTGATTTTCTGACCACGGGCGGGGAACTCGGGTCCAAAACATTCCAGGTAAAAAATCTCGATGACAGCATCCTGCATATCCGCAAGCGGGATACCACCAAACTGGGTAATATCATCCGCATCCCGCTGACCAACCAGCTTGGTGACCGGTTTAAAGCCTACGATACCACGAAAACGGCCAACGGGGCCTATCGTTCCGATTCGATCTTCAAAACCGTATTCCGCGGGCTGGCCATTAAAGCCGATAATGCAGGCAATGCCCTGGTTTATTTTAAACCCGCTGATAATGCCAAATCCAAACTGACCATCTATTTCCAGGTGAAGCGGAACGGGCTGATTGATACCACTTCGGTGGACTTTTATCATGCCACCGGGGGACAGGCCAATATCATTAACCGGACACCGGCCGGGAACTGGGATACCTACCTGGCCAATGCGGGAACCAATGACGACCAGGTTTACCTGCAAAGCGTACCGGGCTCCTATGCGCAGTTGAAGATACCCGGTCTCGATACCTTCCGGAATTCAGTGATCCACCGGGCCGAGATCATCGCCACCCCTATCCGTTCTTCCCAGGATGATATCTTTAAGCAGCCCCAGGCCATTTTCCTTGACCGGGTGAATGCGGCGGGGGATACGGTATCCACTTTTGACAGCGACATGGGCCTGTCCAACAATTACACCAATTTCACTTACGATATCACATCATTCGGGGGGCTGTTGAAACCGGACAGTACCTACCGGTTCAATATTTCCCGGTATGTGCAGCATATCGTTACCCGGAAAAACACCAATTACCAGCTCCGGATGTACACACCGGTCAGGACTTTTGTCTATTCCCCGGCCTATAATAGCATTAACCAGATGTATATCTCTGACCTGCCGGCCTATGGCAGGGTGGTGCTGGCCGGCGGCAGCTACCTGAACCCGGCCAAAAGGCTCCGGCTCCGGATCGTCTACTCCAAACTCTGATGAAAGAGTTATCAAGATATGTTCAAAAGTCCTTCCGGTTTGACGGAAGGACTTTGTTCATTATGACGTCCCCCTTATCTTTGCGTCCTTAAAATCAATAACTCATGCCTTATTTATTTACATCCGAGTCCGTAAGTGAGGGTCATCCTGATAAGGTGGCCGACCAGATTTCTGATGCACTGATCGATAATTTCCTGGCCTTTGACCCCCAGTCAAAAGTTGCCTGCGAAACATTAGTGACCACCGGGCAGGTAATCCTGGCCGGCGAAGTGAAATCAAAAGCTTATCTCGATGTACAGGAGATTGCCCGCGGGGTGATCCGCAAGATCGGCTATACCAAGAGTGAATATATGTTTGAAGCCAGCAGTTGCGGGGTCTTGTCTGCCATCCACGAACAGTCTGCTGATATCAACCAGGGGGTTGACCGGAAGAAAAAAGAAGAGCAGGGCGCTGGTGACCAGGGAATGATGTTTGGGTATGCCAGCAATGAAACCGAACATTATATGCCGCTGGCCCTCGACCTGGCGCATAACCTGCTGATTGAACTCGCTGCCATCCGCCGGGAAAAGAATTCCAAAATGCCTTACCTGCGTCCCGACGCCAAGAGCCAGGTAACCCTGGAATACGATGACAACAACCAGCCCGTGCGGATCGATGCGATCGTGATCTCCACCCAGCACGATGATTTTGACAGTGAGGCAAAAATGCTGGCCCGGATCAAAAATGATGTGATCAATATCCTGGTTCCCCGCGTAAAATCCAGGTATAAAAAATATGCGAAGCTTTTCAATACCGATATCAAATACCATGTAAATCCCACCGGTAAGTTTGTGATCGGCGGCCCGCATGGTGATACGGGACTGACCGGCCGTAAGATCATCGTGGATACCTACGGTGGTAAAGGAGCGCACGGGGGCGGCGCCTTCAGTGGTAAAGACCCTTCCAAAGTGGATCGTTCCGCCGCTTATGCAACCCGCCATATTGCCAAGAACCTGGTGGCTGCCGGGGTCGCCAGTGAGGTCCTGGTGCAGGTATCTTATGCGATCGGTGTGGCCAAACCCACCAGCATCAACGTAAATACTTTCGGAACTGCCAGGGTAGGACTGACTGACGGCGAGATCGGGAAGATCGTGGAATCCGTATTTGATATGCGTCCTTATTTTATCGAACAGCGCCTGAAACTCCGTAATCCCATTTACAGCGAAACGGCCGCTTACGGGCATATGGGCCGCAAACCGGAAGTGATCGCGAAGACCTTTACTTCCCCCGACGGTAAGACGGTTACCCGCAAAGTGGAACTGTTTACCTGGGAGAAACTCGACTTTGTAAGCAAAGTAAAAAAGGCATTCGGCCTGAAATAAACCTGTTTATAAGACTTGAAAAACCCTGAAAGATTGTAAAGCCTTTCAGGGTTTTTAATACCAGCATTTACCTGCCGACATTTTTCAATACCATACACCTGATTTGAAAATCCGGTCAAAAATGTCGGACAGACAAGTAATACCTTTTGAACATTAGTTTTACAGTGATTACTCCCGGTATAATACCGACAGACATTGGCGCCAGCTAATAAAGGCATTTTTAATGTCTCGTCGGTATAAGCGCTTTGGGGTTCACCACAACAGGCACAGAGATGAATCTCTCAGCGGTCTTCACGCCGCGGTCCAATTAAACTATTTCCGCCTGCCGGGCTGTTTAATTTTCTTTCCTGCTCATGTCTTCTGCAGCAATCACCTAATTTTACAGCGTGAAAAATTTCAGGCAACCCCAGCGCCCCAAAAAAAACTCCCTTGTCATTGGCCGTACCGCCGTTATGGATGCGTTGCGTGAAGGCCGGCAACTGGACAGGATCTACCTCGACACAATGGCCCAGGGAAACGATATCCGGGAACTGAAACAGTTAGCCACACAACAAGGAGTTCCTGTTAATTATGTTCCCGTGGCCAAGCTCAACGGTTTCAATATAACCGGACATGAAGGCTGTGTGGCCCTGATCGCCCGGGTGCAATACCAAAACCTGCAGGATGTAATCTCCTTTGTTATGGAAAGCGGGGAAGCTCCGCTTTTTTTGATCCTCGACGGGATCACCGATATCCGGAATATCGGGGGCATAGCCCGCACCGCGCATTGCACCGGGGTGCATGCCATCATTATTCCCGACAAAGGAGTGGGAGCCCTGAATGAGGATGCGATCCTGACCTCGGCCGGCGCCCTGGAAAAAATACCGGTTTGCCGGGTCAACAGCCTGATGAAGGCGGTGGATGAACTGCACCTGAACGGGATCCTCGTTTTTGCCTCTGAAATGACCGCGGAAAAAACGATCAGTGAAATGGATTTTACAGTCCCCTGCGCCATTGTAATGGGCAGCGAGGAAAAAGGGATCTATCCCGCACTGATGAAAATATGCGATGAGAAAATAAAGATCCCGATGAAAAGCGGTTTCGAAAGCCTGAATGTCTCGGTGGCCACCGGGATAATACTGTATGAGGCGATGAAGCAGCGCCTGGCTTAAGAAACTGACTTTGAGAACAGGCGCCCGGGAATCGGGAGTTTTCACGTCCGGAAATGCAATGGCCCATCTATCAGCATTTTTACTGAAATTCGGATTATGAACCAGGTGAAACTTATTGAATGTCCCCGGGACGCCATGCAGGGATGGAAAACCCTGATCCCTGCGGAAAAAAAGGCCGCTTACATCAATACCCTGCTGAAAGCCGGCTTTGATACAATTGACTTCGGCAGTTTTGTTTCTCCCAAAGCCATACCGCAGATGGCGGATACCCGGGACGTACTATCCCAATTGGATATCACCCATTCTCCATCAAAACTACTGGCCATTATTGCCAACCGGAGAGGAGCGGAGGAGGCGTTGGTCTTTGACGAGATCAGTTATCTCGGGTTTCCCTTTTCCGTTTCCGGCACCTTCCAGCAACGGAATACCCATAGCACCATCGAAGAATCACTGGGCCGGGTGGAGGAAGTGCAGGAGCTTTGTGTGAAATCCGGGAAACAACTGGTGGTCTATATCTCGATGGGGTTCGGGAATCCCTATGGCGATCCCTATGATGAGGAAATTGTTTTTGAATGGGTGAACCGGCTGGTGGCGATGGATATCGGGATCATTTCACTGGCAGATACCGTGGGATTGGCCCAGCCGGAACAGATTTATACCCTGACCCGCTACCTGGTGGAAACCCTGCCCGGTGCCGAGATCGGGGTTCACCTGCATTCGGCCCCCCAAAACTGGAGAGCGAAGCTGGATGCGGCTGTAAAAGCAGGTTGCAGGCGTTTTGATGGCGCCCTGAAAGGGATCGGCGGCTGCCCGATGGCCGATGATGAACTGGTAGGGAATATGGACACGGAATTAATGATCCCTTATTTTGAAACACAGCAATTACTGGGGAAAATGGATAAGGAAGCGCTGGCCCGAGCTTCCCGGATGGCTGCTGAACTATTTAAATAGCGCTTATGGATTTCATGCTGAATATTGAACTGAAAAAATTGCCGGTTCCCCTGACCTACCGGGATAAGATCCTGCTGACCGGTTCCTGTTTTACGGAACATATCGGCAATGTCCTGGGCGATTTAAAATTCAATATTCTGCAAAACCCCAACGGGATCCTGTTCGGCCCGGACAGCGTTTGCCGCAGCCTGGAATCCTATATTGATAACAGGAACATTACCGAAGCGGACCTGTTTCAACTGAACGAGGTCTGGCAGAGCTGGATGCATCACTCCCGTTTTTCCCGGACAGATAAAGAAGAGGCCCTGCGGGTCATGAATGCGTCCCGGCAGCAGGCCCATGATTTTTTAAAAAAAGCAGGCTGGCTGATCATAACCCTCGGCTCCGCATTTACGTACCGGCTAACGGAGCAGGCCAGCCGCGCTTCAGCATCCCTGCACAGCGGGGTGGCCAATTGCCACCGGGCGCCGGCGAACTGGTTCAGCAAAGAAATGCTGGAAATTAAAGAAATCAGGGAACTGCTGGAACATACCATTGATGAACTGCGTCAATTTAACCCGGAGCTGAAGATTCTTTTTACCATCAGCCCGGTACGCCATATCCGGGACGGGGTGGTGGAGAACAACCGGAGCAAGGCCCGGCTGATCGAATCCGTACACCAACTGGTCAGTAAGTATGATTTTACCTATTACTTTCCTGCTTATGAACTGGTGATTGATGTGCTGCGGGATTATCGTTTTTATGATATCGACCTGGTGCATCCCAATTATCCAGCAACCGAATTTGTACTGGAAAAATTCGCCGCCACCTGTATTGATGACGAATCAAGACTCCTGATGCAGGAAATGAAAAAGATCGTGATCGCCCGGAAACACAAAGCCTTTCAGCCCGATACCGCTGCACATCGCCGTTTTCTTTCAGCACACTATGAAAAGGCGCTTGCCCTGCAGCAGCAATATCCTTTCATCGATTTAGCTGATGAACTTACCTATTTTTCACAACCCGCATAGTAAGTTGACAGGCTGTTACGTTGATAGAAAGCCCTGTTAACCTATTAACCAATCAACTTATAAACCGTTTTACTGCGATACACTTCACCCGGCCTCAAAATCATTTTTGGAAAATGCGGGATGTTGATGGCATTGGGATGGATCTGCGTTTCCAGGCAAAGTGCGGAAAAGGATCCGTACACCGTATTGTTTTTGCCTTCAAGGGCGGGGATCCATTTGCCGGTATAAAAATGAACCACGGGATCCGTGGCATAAACCTGGAGCAATAGCCGGGAAGCCGGGCACCGTACCTCGGCCATCAGGGCCAGCCCGGAAGGATCATGATTCTTGTCCACCACGTAGCTTTTATCATATTCCGGTACTTCATTCAGCCGGTCACCGATCCGGGTGAAACTCCGGAAATCAAAGACGGTATCCTTTACGGCGGTGAGGCTGCCGGTGGTACAGAGGTTTTCATCCTGGTCGAGGACCTGGGAACCATAAATCTTCAGTTCATAATCCCGGATATCCCCTTTGCCATTATTGAGGTTGAAATAACCATGATGGGTGAGGTTCACGGCCGTGGGCTTATCCGTGGTACCGGTAAACGCATAACTCAGTTCATTGTCTTCGGTCAGTTCGAAACGGATGCTGATTTCCAGGTTGCCGGGAAATCCTTCCTCCCCGTCGGGGCTCAGGTATTTCATCTCCACGAAAGGGCAGGGGTCTTCGCCAACGCCGGTCAGCTTCCATATTTTTTTATCAAAACCGGTCAGCCCGCCATGCAACTGGTCGGTTCCAAAATTCGGGGTGACCTGGTATCTTGTTCCGTCAATATCAAAAACGGCATCCTTGATCCGGTTGGCACAACGGCCGACGACGCAGCCAAAATAAGGATACTGGCCCAGGTATTCTTCACTGAAGTAGTCCTCCACCTTGTCGAATCCGAGCACAATATCATTTTGGGTACCGTCGGGATTCCTCAGGGAGAAAGAAGTGATGATCGCCCCGTAATTGGTAATTTTCACCTCGGTGCCGGCTTTATTACTCAGTGTAAAATGAAACAAGTCCTCCCCGGACGCAGTGACAGAAGATAGTTGTTGTTGAACAGGCATAAACGCTAAATAAAATTTCAGGTGGTCAGCATGTAAATTTATAGTTATCAGCGAGGAATTCCTCCAGTTTGTTTAATAAAGCCAGCTGGTTCCCGGCCCGGTCTAAGTTCTGCCCGGGATAACTGGTGCGGTAATATACATCGTTATCCAGGTAATCCGCCAGGAAACGCAGGGCCTGCATATAAACCAGGAGCAGGCCGGCGCTGTGGATGTATTTTTTTTCCTCAGGGGTCAGGAAGGCGCCCATTCCTTCCAGGTAACCCTCCAGGATGGCCTGGTAAATAGCGGGGCGGATCTCTATCCGGCCGAAATCACAGTTATTTTCATCGGCAGTACCTGCCATAGAACGGATCATATCACCCAGGTCGGAAAAAAAGTAACCGGGCATGGCGGTATCAAAATCCACGGGGCAGATCACGTTCCCGCTGTGCAAGTCAAACAATACATTACTGATCTTGGCATCGTGGTGCATGACGCGGAGGGGGAATGCCGGGGAGCCGGTGAACAGATCATACAGGCGGGCATAGCGTTCGCGGTCATTTAATTCACGGATCAGCCCGCCGGATCTCATCAGCCGCTGCGGGGACGCATTGCTGAGGGCCTGGCGGAACTGGCTGAACCGGTTCGACAGGTGATGAAAACCGGGTATAATAATATGCAGGCGCCGGCAGTCCATCTCGTTGAATGCCGCGGTAAACCGGGCAAAGGTTTCCGCCACCGCAGCCGCCTGTTCCGGGTTGCCTGCACTGTTCAGTGTCAGGGTTTCTTCAACAAAGGAAAACACCCGCCAGCAACGTTGCTCCCGGTCCGTGTAGAGGGGTCGCCTGCCTGGAAAATATTTTAGCTCAGGCAGCAGAAAAGGGATTTGTCTCTCCGCTATATATTCACAAAGCAGCTGGTAATTCTCCTGAATTTTTCCGGGTTCCGGGAAAACCTGCCGGTTAATTTGCTGCAATAGAAAAGTATCCCCGGTTTGTTTGTTGCTGATCTTGTAGGAATGATTGATCAGCCCGCCGGGTACCGGCCCGACTGAAAAATCATGAAGGGAATTTGCAAAGGCGGATAAGGCTTCCAGGTAGGGCGGTTCGTTCATATCCCGTTAAAATTACTTCATCTGTTCTTCCCTTGCAGCTACAAACGATTGCGGTAAATAAGGTTGACTCAGTGGATGCGGTCACCGCGGATATCCATTGTCTGCATCACGGAGGCTTCATATTCCAGCCATTCTTTCCAGCGCCGTCTCACTTTTTCCTTGTCAATATACGTTTCAGCCAGTTCGATAAAAAGGGTATAGTGACCGGCTTCACTTTCCATAAAGCGGCGGTAAAATTTTTGCATATAAGCATCGCCGAGACCCTCGCTCAGCCGCTTGAACCGTTCGCAGCTTCGCGCTTCGATCAGGGCCATGGTGAGCAACTGGTCCAGCATCCTCCCTTCGGCATCGCCGCCCTTTTGCTGGAAACCGATCAGGGCGTTTACATATTCATCCTTCCGTTGCTTGCCGAGCCTGAGCTTTCTTTTTTGTAATTCAGCCAGCACCATCCGGAAATGTCCCCATTCCTCGGTTACGATCGGTGACAGTTCGGCCACCAGTTTTTCGCGGCTGCTGTATCGCTGGATCAGGGAAATACAGGAAGTAGCGGCTTTTTGCTCACAATAGGCATGGTCGGTCAGGATATCTTCCAGGGATTTTTCGGCCAGGTTGACCCATCGGGGATCCGTGGGTAATTGCAATCGCAGTATATTACGGGTGTCCTGGGAAAGTTCTTCCATGGGACAAAGTTAAGTTATCAGCTGATTATCAGTCATGAGAGGGAGGGTGCAGCGGTAAAAAAAGCCGGGGAAAGCCTTTGCTGTTAGCGGAAACCGTCTTACCTTTGCCGCCTTAATACAAGATGAAAAATCGGATGAAATTTAAAAATTAAAAAGATGCCTTTAACAAAAGAAAAAAAAGCGACCGTTTTAACAACCTTTGCGGGTTCTGCCAGGAACACCGGATCCATTGAAGGACAAATCGCCCTGCTGACTGAACGAATCAGCCAGATCAGCGGCCATCTCCAGCAAAACAAAAAAGATTTCTCTACACACCGCGGGCTGATGCAACTGGTAGGTAAGCGGAAACGTTTGCTGAATTACCTGCAAAAGCATAACCTGACAGGTTACCGCCAGCTGATCGAGAAACTCGGAATCAGGAAATAAACCCTTCCCCGCCGGGGTATTGGGAGAGTCTTTCGTTCCGACGTTCAATGCTAAGAATACAGGACCTGAATATACTATTCCCAATGTCTTCCGGATGTTGGGAATAACTGTTTTTATACCCCTCGTTTTTTACCCGGTTATCCTGCCTGAAGGATACCAATACGGCAGGTGAAAGGAGGGGCAGTTCCGGGTGAACCCGTTCAAATTCTTCACAGGGTGCAACGCCCTAAAAATGAAAAAAATGTTACAACAAAAAATTCGTAAAACCTTCGATATCGGTGGGGGCCGCATGGTGACCATTGAGACTGGCCGCCTGGCGCGCCAGGCCGATGGATCCGTTACCGTTTCCATGGGCAATTGTATGATCCTGGCAACCGTATGTGCAAACAAAGAACCCAAGGAGGGACAGAGCTTTTTCCCCCTGTCGGTCGATTACCAGGAAAAATTTGCTTCTGCCGGCCGTATCCCCGGCTCTTTCTTTAAGAGAGAGGCAAAACTGAATGACTATGAAGTGCTGACCAGCCGGCTGATCGACCGGGCCCTGCGTCCTTTATTCCCGGAAGATTATTTATGTGAAGTACAGGTGCTGGTGACCCTCGTGTCCAGTGACCCGGAAATTATGCCGGATTCCATGGCTTGCCTGGCCGCTTCTGCTGCATTAGCCGTTTCCGATATTCCTATTAAGGAAATCATTTCAGAAGTACGGGTATCCCGTGTTGCCGGTGAATTTGTGGTGAACCCCACCCGCAGCCAGATGGAAAAATCCGATATGGATTTCCTGATCGCCGCTACAGATAAGAACCTGATGATGGTGGAAGGGGAAGCCCAGGAATGCAGCGAGGCCGACCTGTGTAAAGCGCTGGAAATTGCCCATGAAGCCATCCGTATCCAGGTAAAAGCCCAGGAAGAACTGAGAGACCTGGCTGGCGTAACATCAAAAAGGGACTACACCAAACCCGCTACTGATGAAGCCCTGAAAGAAAAGGTTTACAGTTTTGCCAAACAAAAAGTGTACGAAGTTGCCAAAGGCGGACTGGGCAAACATGAAAGAACCGACCGCTTCGATGCGATCAAAGTGGAATTATTGGATTTCCTGAAAAAGGACCTGAATATTGCGGAAGGAGAAAGCCTGCCGGACCTGACCAAGAAACTGGCATCTACTTACTACGGAGATCTGCAATATGACGTGGTAAGGGATATGATCCTGGACGAAAGAGTGCGCCTCGATGGCCGTGACCTGGAAACGGTCCGTCCCCTCGATATGGAAATAGACGCACTGCCTTCTCCGCATGGGGCCGCCCTGTTTACAAGAGGTGAGACCCAGTCTCTTACTACTGTTACTTTAGGTACTCCTTTAGATGAATTATTGGTGGAAAGCGCTGCCAAATCAGTCGACTCCAAGTTCTACCTGCACTATAATTTCCCTCCTTTCTCAACTGGTGAGGTGAAAATGATGCGCGGCCAGAGCCGTCGTGAAGTAGGACATGGTAACCTGGCACAGCGTTCCCTGAAACAAATGATGCCCTCCGGCGATTTCCCTTATACGGTTCGCGTGGTAAGTGATATCCTCGAATCAAACGGTTCTTCTTCCATGGCTACGGTTTGTGCCGGTTCACTGGCCCTGATGGACGCCGGGGTGGGCATTCCGAAGCACGTTTCCGGTGTGGCCATGGGACTGATCACCAAAGGCGATAAATATGCGATCCTGACCGATATCCTGGGCGATGAGGATCACCTGGGCGATATGGACTTTAAAGTAACCGGTACCCGCGATGGTATTTGCGGGGTGCAGATGGATATCAAAGTGGATGGCCTGAAAATGGAAGTGATGCAGCAGGCTTTGGACCAGGCAAAAAGAGGACGCCTGCATATCCTCGATGCCATGTATAATACCATACCGGCCGCCCGCAGCGATGTGAAGCCCCATGCACCGCGGATGGTGAAACTGTTCATTGATAAAGAATTCATCGGCGCGGTTATCGGGCCCGGTGGTAAAGTGATCCAGGAAATCCAGCGCGAAACCGGCACCACGATCAACCTCGAAGAGATCAACGGAAGAGGAGAGATCAGCATCTTCAGTACCAGTAAAGATGGCGTGGATAAAGCCGTTTCCTGGATCAAGGGCATTGTGGCTGTTCCGCAGGTGGGAGATACCTATGAAGCAACCGTGAAGTCGATCATGCCTTTCGGCGCTTTCGTGGAATTCCTCCCGGGTAAACAAGGCCTGGTGCATATCAGCGAGATCAGCTGGAAGCGTCTCGAAACACTGGATGGCATCGTGAAAGAAGGCGATGTGATGAAAGTGAAACTGATCGGTACGGATCCCAAATCCGGTAAGTTCAAACTGTCCCGGAAAGTGCTGATCCCGAAACCCGAGCAGAAGCCGAGGGAAGAACAACGACCACCGGCACAGCAGGATGGTTCCTCTAATTAAAAAATATCTTTACAGCCCCGGGACCTTCCGGGGCTTTTTTACGTATGGCCAATCATATAGAAATTACATTTCCCGTTCCGGATACGGAGCTGCAGCAGATCCTGATCGCCCGTCTTGCAGAAGAAGGATATGACGGGTTTGAAGAAACGGGTAATGACCTGAAAGCGTTTATCCCGGAAGCCGGCTTTGATCCTGCCATTGTACAGGAGATTGCAGCTGAATTTGCAGTTCCTTTTTCCATGAAGCTGGTGGCTGGTCAAAACTGGAATGCTGCCTGGGAATCCAGTTTTCAACCGGTCGTGGTGGACGATTTTGTTGCCCTGCGGGCCGGCTTTCATGAACCGGTCGGAGGGGTGGAACATGAAATTATCATTACCCCTAAAATGAGTTTTGGAACCGGGCATCATGCCACCACCTGGCTGATGATCCGGCAAATGAGGGCCCTTGATTTCAGGGGTAAAAAAGTATTCGATTTTGGAACCGGCACGGGTGTACTCGCCATATTAGCTGAAAAAATGGGAGCGGCAGATGTGCTGGCCATCGATTATGATGACTGGAGTATTGAGAATGCGGGGGAAAACCAGGTCACGAATCATTGCTCAAAAATCCGGCTTGTGCAGGCGGATACGGCGGCAAAGGCTGGCAAACCGGATATCATTTTAGCCAATATCAATAAAAATGTGATCCTGGATAATTTGCAACTGTTGCAATCCCAACTAAACCCCGGGGGAACTATGCTTTTAAGCGGCTTATTGGTTGCTGATGAAGCGGATATCCGGGAAGCCGCTGCAGGTCTGTCATTGCAACTGGTTGACAAACAAGAAAAAAATGGCTGGATCTGTTTACAGTTTGCTTGTTAAGCGAATATTATCCACCGGTTAATTTAGCGTTACCACTTCCCTTTTTTTCTGTATTTTCGTGCTTCGCCCGCTGATACGGGGGAAAAATGACAAGGTTCTATGAATGAACTTCTTCTGATTATAGTCGCCTACCTGATTGGCAGTGTTCCTACCTCTGTTTGGGTGAGCAAGGCTTTTTTCAATATAGACATTCGTGATTACGGGAGCGGCAATGCCGGCGCCACCAATTCGTACCGGGTGCTGGGTTCCAAATGGGGTACATTTGTGATGGTG
The DNA here is from genome assembly GCA_016219985.1 of Sphingobacteriales bacterium. Classification (GTDB taxonomy): domain Bacteria; phylum Bacteroidota; class Bacteroidia; order Chitinophagales; family Chitinophagaceae; genus JJ008. The sequence goes on from JACRJO010000002.1 coordinate 41,423, forward strand.
GCCGATATGCTGAAAGGAATTGTAGCGGTGAAACTGGCCCTGCTCTTACCGGAATATACAGACAATGAGATCAACCTGCAGAATCTCCAGACCGGCCTTGGCTTAGCAGCAGTGCTGGGCCATATCTTCCCGATATGGGCGGATTTCCGCGGGGGTAAGGGAGTGGCTACTTTATTCGGCCTGGTGCTGGGCATATCACCCTGGACGGCCTTAAGTTGTGTGGGCATTTTCTCTCTTGTTCTTTACCTGACCCGTTTTGTTTCCCTCAGTTCCATACTGGCCAGTATCGCATTTCCCTTTTTTATACTCGTCATTTTTAACGTGGATAACCCGCTCTACCGGGTCTTTGCCATTGCGGTCGCCCTGATGGTACTGCTGACCCATCAGAAGAATATAGGCCGGCTGTTGCGGGGGAATGAAAGCAAAGTACCCATCCTCAAGGGCCGGGACCGCCGCCGTCAGCGCAGAAGGGAAGCGGCGCAGCAGCACAACGATTAAAAGGAATCATTTAACTTTATTGCAGTCAAAATAGTTATCCTTATACCCCAGGTTGGTATAAGGATTGAATACCTTTAAAAAAACTACACAACATGACACATAAATTCATTGCATTTTTTGTGCTGTCTTCCTTCCTCGTTGCCTGCTCACAGAATGCACTTTCCGGAAAAAAACAATTTAAGCTGCTCCCGGAATCGGAACTGCAGTCGATGGCTACCACCCAGTACCAGCAGTTTCTGTCCACCAATAAAGTAGTGGCCAACGGGAATAACCGGGATGCAGAAATGGTGAAAAGGGTAGGGCAGCGGATTGTAAAAGCAGTGGAATCGTATTACAGCGAAATCGGTAAATCGGCTGACCTGGCGGGTTATAAATGGGAAGTGAACCTCGTGGATGATAAAGCCGTTAATGCCTGGTGTATGCCGGGTGGCAAGATTGTTGTTTATACCGGCCTGCTCCCGGTTACGCAGAACGAAGCGGCCCTGGCAGCCGTCATGGGACATGAGGTTTCCCATGCATTGCTGCAACATGGTAACCAGCGGATGAGTCAGGGATTACTGCAACAGCTCGGGGGAGTGGCTTTATCCGTAGCCGTTGCCAATAAACCACAGGAAACCCAGAACCTTTTTCTGGGCGCTTATGGGGCAGGTTCCCAGTTAGGGGTCTTATTGCCTTTCTCCCGTAAACATGAACTGGAGGCCGACCGCTACGGGCTGATCTTTGCAGCCATGGCGGGGTATAATCCGCAGGAAGCCATCGCCCTTTGGGAAAGAATGGAAAAAGCTTCAACCGGGCAAACGCCTCCTGAATTTCTCAGCACCCACCCATCAGAAGGCCGGAGAATTGACCAGCTAAAGAAATATATGCCGGAAGCGCTGGCAAGGTATAAGCCTGTAGGTAAATGATTTAGGCCCTAATAATTAAAATCCCGTCCAACTTCGCGGTGGATGGGATTTTAATTTGCAATGATGTAGAAAATACACCATATATTCAGTACCTTTGCAGTCCCTGCTTTGAGAACTCGGACTTTTTTCAAAGAGATTGTCCGGAACCATTAAAATAGTTTCTAAGTATGTCACAAACTGTGTTTGAAAAGTTACAACTGGCAGACGAAAAGAATCTTTTAATTCAGGGTTTGCCTTCTTCGATCGAGAAACAATTCAGCAAGCTGTCCTTCGCCAAAAACATGACCCCGCTCTTAAAAAGCAGGAAAATTGATTTTGCCCTGGTTTTTGCCGTGAATGAAAACCAGCTGAACGGGATCCTGAAAGATGTGATGCCTTCGCTTAAGACTGGTTCTAAATTCTGGGTGGCCTATCCCAAGACCACGTCCAAGATCGTGACGGACCTGAACCGGGAATGCAGCTGGAACCGTCTGACCTGCGAGGGATATGAAAGCATTGAAAGGGTGGAACTGGACCATGTATGGAGCGCCATGCGTTTTACCCGTTGTGAAGAAGAATACCGTGGGGAATCAATCGGGGCCAGCCGGAAAAGGCCGGCGGCTGCAGTAGCGGAATAAATAATATTACTAAACTTTTTGAAGGGCTGTATCTGCCGGTACAGCCCTTTTACTTTTCAGATGAACTACCTCAATGTGGAAATCAAGGCCCGTTGTAAAAGCGGGGACCATGTCCGGGCATACCTGTTAGCGCAGGGAGCCGGCTTTACAGGCACCGACCTTCAGACAGATACGTATTTCAATGTACCAAACGGCCGCCTGAAACTCCGGGAAGGGAATATTGAAAACAACCTGATCTTTTACGAACGCCCTGACCAGGCCGGCCCGAAACAATCCGCCTTCCAACTGGTAAAAGTGGAAGATGCCGCCGGCCTTAAAAAAGCCCTGGCAAGCGCCAATGGGATTAAAGTGGTGGTGAGGAAAAAACGGGAGATCTATTATATCGGCAATGTGAAATTCCATATTGATGAAATACCGGAACTCGGTTCATTCGTGGAAATAGAAGCCGGGAATAAAACAGCCGGTCAGCTCGGGGCGGAACAACTGAAAGAACAATGTGATTTCTATTTATCGGCCCTGGAGATTACAGGGAATGACCTGGTGGAGGTATCGTACAGTGATATGCTGATGGCCCAGGCCGGGATTAACGGATGATCACCGCACCCATTTTTTTGGTCAGCTCCATTTCCATTTGTTTCAGGTGTTCATGGGTCTGGTGCAGCATGCCGGACTCTTCGGGACTGTGTTCTTTCTCCAGGTCAAGCTGGTTTTCCAGCAACATCCGTTTGATCTTCCGGAGTTTCAGGTAATTGACCGCTGACTCCACTTCCTCATTGGTTTTGTCTTCATCCATTTTCAGGAAGCCCAGTAACGCTTCGTTGTTTTCGGGGGCCACGGTTCGTATAAAATCTTCGTAGGATTGTTCAAACAGGCTTTTCTGGTAACCGCTGGACTGGCTGAATTCCCGGCGCCAGTGTTCGCTTTCTTCATAGGGAAAATTCATCAGGGACACGGCGAAGGCGCTAAGCTTTGTATCGGGGTGATGGATAAAATAACCCCGGTTTACCTGTTGCGGGTTTTGTGCCAGCAATTCTTTAAAGACTGCGATCAGCCGGATCACTTCCTGGTTATCCAGCAGGGATTCATCCACCATTTCCTCGAGGATATATTCCGCGATCAGTTTCTGGTCATCCCATTTTTTAATCCCGTATTCCAGTAAGATCCGGGCTACTTCCCGTTCCTGCAGTTCATCTTTAAAAAGCAGGTTGAAGGTCGCTTCATCAAAATTGGTCTGTTCGGCCTGTTTGGCATTTTCCGCGAACTGCTTTGCTTCTTCGAAGGGCAGTTTCCGTTCCATGGTGGAAACCCGGTCACGGATAAATTTATTCACGAGGGTATGCAGTCCGCCCTCATCGATCTTCAGTAATTCAGCACATTGCTTGATATAGTCCTGCTGCCGGGTAAAATCCTCCGCTTTATTGATCCGGGAAATCGTCTCTGCCATCCGGTTCACGACCTCCGACTTCTTTACAGAGTCCGATCCGGCATCCTTCAGGGCAACTTCCAGCTGGAAGAGGATAAAATCCTTTTTATTCTTTTGTACAAACTGGGTAAAGGCTGCAGCCCCGACTTTATTGACATAACTGTCGGGGTCTTCCTTATCGGGAATCAGTACCAGTTTCACATTCAGGCCTTCCTCCAGTGCAAGGTCCAGTCCCCGCAGCGCCGCTTTTACGCCGGCGGCATCCCCGTCATAAATAATGGTCAGGTTATTCGTGTATTTCCGGATCAGCCTTAACTGGTCGGGGGTAAGGGAGGTACCCCCGCTGGCTACTACATTTTCGATACCGGCCTGGTGCAGAGAGACCACATCGGTATATCCTTCCACCAGCAGGCATTCATCCGCTTTGTCAATGGCCTGCCGGGCAAAATAAGATCCGTAAAGGATCTTGCTCTTGATATAGATCTCGTTTTCCGGGGTATTGATATACTTGGGCGCCTTATCATTGCTCTTCAGGATACGGGCGCCGAAGCCCAGTACTTTACCACTGTGATTATGGACCGGGAAGATGACACGACCCCGGTAATTATCCATCAGCTGGTCATTCCGGTTGGCCACCAGCCCGGATTTGATCAGCAGTTCAGTATTGTACTGTTTGGCGATGGCTTCCCGGGTAAAGGCATCCCGTTGTTCCGGCGAATAACCCAGCTGGAATTTCCGGATGATGTCTTCCCGGAATCCCCTTTCTTTAAAATAAGCCAGTCCCACATCCCGTCCTTCTTCTGTCTCAAAAAGTACCCGGCTGAAGAATTGCTGGGCAAATCCATTGATGATATAGAGGCTGTCGGCCGCGAGCAGTTGCTGCCGCTGTTCATCGCTGGCAAAGGTTTCCTCGATCTCGATCCCGTAACGGGCGGCCAGCCATTTCAGGGCCTCCACGTAACTGTATTTCTCGTGCTCCATGACGAAGCTGACCGTATTCCCGCTTTTGCCGCAGCCAAAACACTTGTAGATCTCTTTGCTCGGGGAGACTGTAAAGGAGGGGGTCTTTTCATTATGAAAAGGGCAGAGGCCCAGGTAATTTGAACCCCGTCTTTTCAGCTTGACAAAACTGCCGATCACATCAATAATGTCGGTCCGGCCCAGTATCTGCTGTATGGAATTTGGTGAGATCATGAAGAACCGGCAAGTTATCGAATTTCAAAAAAATCCTGTATTTTTCTGTACCCGGGATGATCCCGGTTAAACCCTGCGGATAAAACGCTGTCTGACCAAAAACTTCATTTTATGAAATTATACAGACCATTTTTTACCCTGTCTCTTTTGTTCATTTTAAACACAATGGCCACCCAGGCCCAGGACCAGTCGGGCGTGGATTCCACCGGCTTACCGGGCGATCAATTCAGCCTGCAGGGGGCCCTGCAGTTGTTCAGCCAGTCAGCCAGCATTGAGGATTTTGAAAAAGCCCTCAACCTCGAATCCAATCATGTCAATAACCTTGACCTGAACGGGGATGGTGAGACCGATTATATCCGGGTGATTGATAAATCAGAAAAGGAAGCGCATGCCTTTGTATTGCAGGTACCGGTATCCGCATCGGAAAACCAGGACATCGCGGTGATTGAACTGGAAAAAACAGGCGACACATCGGCCATTGCCCAGATCGTAGGGGATGAGGAGATATATGGAGAAGCCGTTATTGTGGAACCGGACGGCGGCGGGGAGGATGACTCCTTTATTAATTATAACAACAGCCGGCTCAGCGGGCCCAATGCAGGGTATGATTACCCGGCAGCCCGGGTTGTGATCAATGTGTGGGTATGGCCCTCTGTACGTTTTGTATATGGTCCCGTTTACCGTCCCTGGATATCTCCCTGGCGCTGGAAATATTACCCGGCCTGGTGGAGACCCTGGCGGCCTTTTGCCTGGCATGTATGGCATCCTTACCGGGCCCATTATCACCGGACCTTTGTAGTGGTGCGTACCCACAGGGTACTGCATGCACACCGGGTGTACACACCTTTCCGCAGCAGTTCTGTACTGGTGAGAACCCGGCATTCCGCCTCCGTCGGCCATTACCGGGTAACCCATACCCGCACCAGCGTTACCGGTCCGCGGGGTAAGACAACCACCGTAAAGAAAACCACGGTTACAGGGCCCAGGGGAGGAAAAGCCACGAAGGTGAAAGTGAGAAGACATTAACCATTACACTCCTTATTATAGTCAAATGCACAGGATCCTCCCTGTGCATTTCTTTTTTTAAAATGTACCTGCAATAATTTGTTTTTACCCAAATAGGTGCTAACTTTCATTAAACATTAACCCACCTCTGCCCAATCCATTACCCGGAAAAATCGGCCAGCCCCGGCCCGTATTTTTCAGTAGTTCTTTATTTTTTTAAACCCTAAATTTTAAATCCCATGGTACAGGTAGACATCTCACAGCTCTCCGCGGAGTGCAATGCCTGGAGAGAGCAACTCCGCATTTACCGCGATGAATTTACAAAGGACGAAAACAGAATCCGCCAGGTAGCTGGCCGGCCCCTCTCCAAAGATCAACTACAGGAAGTCGAACATCTCCACAACCAGTTTCACATTCAGCTTATCAACATTCACGACCTCAAGCAAGCGATCAAAACCTATGACCGCAAGCTGGCTATTGGCGCTTCGGAGCATAATGGGGCCCCGGATGTGATCAACAGCACTTATGAATCGCTGCAGGAACAATTCCGTTCACTCGAGCAGACCTTACAGGACCTGCGGAATGAATTCAACGGGTTCCTGTCCCGGACCTCCTGAACCGCTGATGACTGACTTTAATCAGCCCGGGCCCTAACCGGGTTCATACGATTCTTTCAATACCTTTTGAAGATTTGTGTAAGTCATAAACAATTTCTTCAAACTATAAATTCTATTGCTATGCCAGAATTTGATACCTCACACGTAAAAAATATAGTCTTGCTGGGGCATGCCGGCTCCGGTAAGACCACCTTAGCGGAGTGCATGCTATTTGAAGCAGGACTGATCAACCGGAGAGGTTCTGTCGCGGAGCGAAATACAACAGGAGATTACCACGAGCTTGAACAGGAACGTGGTAATTCTATTTTCAGCAAGCTCCTGCACACCCGGTGGAAAGGATATAAGATCAATATCATTGACACGCCCGGGTATGATGACTTTTCCGGCGAAGTGATCTCTGCCCTCCGGGTGGCCGATACGGGTGTGATGCTGCTGAATGCCGTCATGGGCGTGGAAGTGGGCACGGATATCATCTGGGAATACACCGAGAAATTCAAGACCCCGATGATCTTCGCCGCCAACAAACTGGATGACGACAATGCCGACTTTGATAAAACCGTACGTGAAGCCAAATCCCATTTCGGGAATAATGTGGTGGTGGTGCAGTACCCCCGCCAGACAGGCGCCGGTTTTCACGAGATCATTGACGTGCTCCGGATGACGATGTACCGCTTTAAGGACAATGGCGGCAAACCGGAAAAAGCGGCAATACCGGAAGACGAAAAAGCAAAAGCCGATGAACTGCATAAAGAACTCATCGAGGCCATTGCCAGTAACGATGAGACCCTGATGGAAAAATATTTCGACCAGGGCGAACTGGACGAGGACGAAATGAAAAACGGCCTTAAAAAGGCCATGATCCATCATGACCTCTTCCCCTTGTTCTGCCTTTCGGCGGAACGGAATATGGGCAGCGGCCGCCTGATGGGATTTATTGACAATGTATGCCCGAGCGCCAATGAAATGCCGCCGCAGAAAACAAAGAAAGGCGAACCGGTTCCCTGCGATGCGAACGAGCCGGCCTGCATTTTCATTTATAAAACCATTTCCGAACCCCATGTGGGTGAACTTTCCTTCTTTAAAGTGTACTCCGGTACGATCAAAAGCGGGATGGAACTCGAAAACGAAACCACCGGCGTTACCGAAAAGATCACCCAGCTCTTCCTGGTGGAAGGAAACAAACGGCTGCCCATCAATGAACTGGTGGCCGGTGATATCGGCGCCACGCTGAAGCTGAAGAACACCCATGTGAATAATACCCTGCATGCAAAGGGTAAGAATTTCGAATTGCCCCCGATTGAGTTCCCGGCCCCCAATATGACCATGGCCATTGAAACACTGAAAAAAGGGGAGGAAGAGAAATTATCACAGGCCCTGCACCAGTTAAGGGAAGAAGACCCCACGCTGCGGGTGGAAGTATCTTCTGAACTGAAACAAACCCTGATCCATTGTCAGGGAGATATGCACCTCGCGGTGGCCAAATGGAAGATCGAACACCAGCATAAACTGGAAATCAAATTTGTAAAACCACGTATTGCTTACCGGGAGACCATCCGCAAGATGGCCGATGCCAGCTACCGCCATAAAAAACAAAGCGGTGGCGCCGGGCAGTTCGGGGAAGTGTTCATGCGGATCGAACCCTGGTATGAAGGGATGCCCGAACCCACCGACCTGAACGTACGGGGACGTGATGTGCACGACCTGGACTGGGGCGGTAAACTGGTCTTTTATAATTGCATCGTGGGTGGTGCCATCGATGCCCGCTTCCTCCCGTCGATCCTGAAAGGGGTGATGGAAAAAATGGGGAATGGCCCGCTGACAGGGTCCTATGCCCGCGATATACGGGTATGCGTGTACGATGGTAAGATGCACCCGGTGGACAGCAATGATATCTCCTTTAAGATCGCCGGTCTCCAGGCTTTCCGCCAGGCCTTCCAGCAGGCGGATCCCCAGATCCTGGAGCCCATTTACCAATTAGATGTTCTTTGCCCGGATGACCTGACCGGCGCCGTGATGGGTGACTTGCAGAGCCGCCGGGCGATCGTGGAAGGAATCGACAGCGAAGGCCATTTCCAGAAAGTGATCGCTAAAGTTCCACTGGCTGAAATGGACGGGTATTCTTCCTCGCTCCGTTCCATCACCCAAGGAAGAGCCAAATTCAAAATGACGTTTAGCGGTTACGAAGCGGTACCGTTCGACCTGCAGCGCAAGCTGATCGATGATTACAGCAAAACATCCAAAGAAGAATTCGCATAAGCCAATGATCTTCCTGTTAAAACGCCGGCACTGACCCCGGCGTTTTTTTTATTCCCGGTACACTTTAATGGATGAAGTGCGGTCGTTCCAGCTGGTCAGGGCGAAATTGCTGCGGGAGGCGGTTATTGTATAACTTTTGCCCCTGAAATTTTCTCCTTCATACAGCACCACCCGGTAACCCGGTGGTAATTGCAGTGAACTCAGCGCCTTGTCCGGGAAGCCATTGGCCAGGGCCATGGTGGCATAGGTTCCCGGTAATAAAGTAACTGCCTGCCCTTTGTAATAGGCATCCGTGTATATCATTACATTCTGAACCACGGGCTGACCGGTGCCGCCACCGTATTGCTCCACAATTAGCGACCCGATCTTATCCCGCCAGTCATAGCCCAGGCAATTCATGTCGTTTGTAAACTGTACCGAAGGGCCATTCCCGTTTTCACCCGCATAAGCCCTGACGGAAAAACCGGCGGGCAGCTGAAGGGAGGCGATCGAGTATTTCAATAATCCTAATTGCTCTGCCGTATAACGCCCGGCCTGCAAGCGCAGTGCATTTCCCCCGTAATTACAATCCGTGTAGAAAAGGGCATAGGCGCCTTCCCCGAACCCGCTGCCCGAACCCGGTGCAGCAGGGGAGTAGGGTTTGTATTCAATGACCAGGGAGCTGATCCGGTCGTTGAAATTGCGGCCCAGGCAGGTTTCGCTGTTGTCAAAATTGCTGTAATAACCGGTGGCTTCTTCATTCCCGGTATAGACCCGCACCCGCAGGTTGCCGAAAATAGAAAAGGAAGAAATATTGTTTTTTAATTCACCAAGGTCATTTCCCTTGTACACACCGGGGCGCAGGCTCCGGGAAAAACCGCGGCCATAGCAATCGTTATAAAACACCACGTATTCATTCGGGTTTGTTTGCTGGTAGTTTGTGTTTTCCACCACGATGGAAGAAGCCATATCATTCCAGGCCGAATCGAGGCAGCTCACCCCGTCAGAAAAAGTTTGCGAACGGCCCCTGAAATTATCATCCTCGTATATGGTAACCCGGTAACCAGCCGGGACCTGCAGGGAAGAAAGTTTGTCGTTGCCGATCCTCATCTGGTAGGTGCGGTAGGTGCCTGCTTCGAGGTAGGAATTCCGGCCGCGGTAATTGCAGTCCTCATGCAGTGTCACATAGTTCTGCGCGGAGAGCGATACCATGCTCATGATCCAAACAGCGAGTACAGTCAGTTTTCTTTTCATAGTAAATGGTTGAGTTCATTAAAAAAAGCCCGGGTCATTCCTGCCTATTTGCCCGGATCAAAACGGACACATTCTTTCAGTTCTTTTTCGGTATAAGCCAATTGATACGCGGCGAGTACATCCGCCGGCACGCCATTCCACTGGGTGGGCAGATTACCCGCATAACCCAGGTCCTTCACCCCGGATTCCGAGGTATAAAACCCGGTGGCCGTGAGGTCCCTCATCAGCGAAAAGAATTTTACGCCCTGGCTCATCCCCGGTTTGGCTTTTTCCGGATAAGCAAGCTGATCGGCCATTTCCAGCTGTTGGGCCCTTGTGCACCCGATGAACGCATTTTTATACTCTTTGATGCACTGCAGATCCAGCCAGCGCAACCCGCCTTTAAGGGGCACCTGGTGCTGGGGCATATCTTTTACAATGAATTCAATAAAGGCGGGCACCCCCGCTTCACTGGCGCTGCCGCTGACCTCATCCTTCGGAATGATGAGATCACATAACAGTGTGATCGTCGCCATTTCATGCTCATCAAAGAATCTTTCTTTAGCGAGCAGTTCCTTTTCGTATTTCAGTTCATCCGGGTTGCGGTCCAGGTTGAAGACAGGCTCAGCGGTTTTAGCGGCTGGTTTCTTATCATCTGTAACACAACCGGCAATAGCAGCGGGCACAGCTACGGCCCCGGTAGCGATTAGTTTCAATGATTTTCTTCTGTCCATAAAATTTTATTTTTATGAGATTCATCCCACCTCATTCCGAATTCCCCCTATAAATTCTGTTTTTTCATTTCATCAATAATATACTCACTGGCCCGCATCGATAAAGCGAGAATCGTCCAGGTGATATTCTTATCCGCCTGGCTTACAAACTGGCCGCCATCCACGCAAAACAGGTTTTTACAATCATGCGCCTGGCTCCATTTGTTCAGTGCAGAAGAGCGGGCATTGTTTCCCATCCGGACCGTACCCGCTTCATGAATGATCTCCCCGGGTTTGGAAAGCCCCCAGTTGTTCTTTTCATCATCATCACCACCCCAGGTGATCACGGCGCCCATATTGTGCATCACTTCCTTGAAGGTTTCCTTCATATGTTTAGCCTGGCGGATCTCGTGTTCGCTCCATTTCACATTAAACTTCAGTACAGGGATCCCGTACTTATCCACCACATCCGGATCGATGGCGCAATAATTCGTTACTAGCGGGATGGCTTCCCCGCGCCCGGCCATTCCCACACCCGCCCCGTAGAAATAGCGGTAATCTTCTTTCAGCGAAGCCCCGTACCCACCGGCTTCTTTTTGTTTGCCTTTTACCAGGTATTTCCCGTTCAGGTTTTCGATACCCCAGCTAAAACCATAAGAGGGCTGGCTCATTCCGCCCCAGTATTCAATATGATATCCCCTGGGAAAATCCAGTTTCTTATTATCCAGCCACCAGGGAGAATAAATATGCATGCCCCCCACACCGTCTTCATTGTACCGTTTCCGGTCAAAGAGTTTGGGGAGCACCCCGCCCAGGGCCGCCCCGGTTGAATCATGCAGGTATTTTCCCACTACATTGCTGCTATTGGCCAGCCCGTTCGGGTGCCGGGCGGATTTGGAATTGAGCAGGAGCCGGGCGCTTTCGCAGGCGCTGGCGGCTACGATCACCACGCGGCCTTCCACCTGGTATTCCATGAGGTCTTCCTTGCTGATATAGGAAACGCCGGTTGCCAGTCCCTCACTGTTTGTTAATACTTCCCTCACCATGGCATTGGGTACCACATCAAGGTTACCTGTTTTCATAGCCGGGTAGATCAGTACATTGGTGGAGGAAAAATCGGCCTTGGCCATACTGCAGTTGCGGTTACACTGGCCGCAGAAAAAACAGGAACCCCGGCCGGCATCATTCTCGATCGGTTGGGTCAGGATCGATAAACGGGAAGGAATAACCTTTACACCTGCCTGGCCGGCGGCATTTTTGATAAACAGTTCATGCAACCTGGGTTTGGGAGGCGGCAGGAAAAAACCATCGGGATCATTTTCCAGTCCTTCATTCGTGCCGAAGATGCCGATCAGTTTATCTACTTTATCATAGTAAGGTTTTACATCTTCATACCCGATCGGCCAGTCATCACCCAGCCCATCGATACTTTTCCGTTTGAAATCCTTCGGGCCAAAACGCAGGGAGATCCGTCCCCAGTGATTGGTGCGTCCGCCCAGCATCCTTGCCCGCCACCACATCCAGTCGGTGCCTTCTTCTTTGGTAAAAGGTTCTCCTTCCACGGACCAGCCGGCATAACAGGCATCAAAATCGCCGAAGGGACGGAAGCGGGTGCTGGCTCCCCGCCGCGGGGAATCCCAGGGATTTTTTAACTGGGTAATATTTTTCTGCGGATCATACATATAACCCGCTTCAATGATGCAAACCTTTAACCCGGCCCGGGCCAGTACATAGGCGGCCATACTGCCGCCGGCGCCGGAACCCACAATCACCACATCATATTTCTTCGTTTGTTTTTTAACCTGGAAATCTCCCATACGACAAAAATGTAGTTGTTAGCAATGGAACAACAATTTACAGGATTGGAGAATGGCTTCCGAAATTATTTATCCCGATTGCTGCATAACTGCATTCAGTAACTTTACCGGAAATAACCGTTATTCAATGAAGCGATTTATTATGCTGCTCCCTTTTATCACCCATTTATTTGCCGCCGGCGCCCAGCCTGCTGATTTTACCCGCTACCCGGTTTACACAGGGAAGGACCTGGGGATAACCTATTCGCCGCAGCGGACGATCTTTAAAATATGGGCCCCCACAGCATCCGCCGCTGAACTTAAATTATACCATAACGGTACCGGGGATTTTTCCGCCGGTTCTTATCCCATGGTGAAACAAAGAAACGGGGCCTGGATGATTACTGTTTATACCGATCAGAAAAATAAATTCTACAGTTTCCGGGTAAAAATAAAAGACCAGTGGTCGGATGAAGTCACAGACCCTTATGTAAAAGCCGTGGGCGTGAATGGCAAAAGAGGGGCCGTGGTGGACCTGGCAGAAACCAATCCCCCGGGATGGGATAAAGACCGCAGCCCTGTTTTACAAAACCCGGTGGATGCAATCATCTATGAACTCCATGTCCGGGATGCCAGTATTTCTCCCACATCCGGCATACAACACAAGGGAAAGTTCCTGGGACTCACAGAAACCGGCACTAAGAACGAGGCAGGGTTTTCCACCGGACTGGATCATATCAAAGAACTGGGAGTAACGCATGTGCACCTGCTGCCATCTTTCGATTATAATTCGGTGGATGAATCCAACCCGGATGCCAGGTTCAACTGGGGATATGATCCGCTCAATTACAATGTGCCGGAAGGCTCCTATTCAACCAATCCCTATGAAGGGGCGACCCGGATCCGGGAGTTCAAACAATTAGTACAGGCTTTCCATGCCAACGGGGTGGGGGTGATCATGGATGTGGTTTACAACCATACCGCCTTGTCTGCAAAATCAAATTTCAATCAATTGGTGCCGGGTTATTATTACCGCCAGAACAAGGAAGGCGGCTTCTCCAATGCCACCGCCTGCGGCAATGAAACCGCCAGTGAAAGACCTATGTTCCGGAAATTCATGCTGGAATCCATGCGCTATTGGGTGCAGGAATACCATATCGACGGGTTCCGGCTGGACCTGATGGGGGTGCACGATATTGAAACCATGAACCTCATTTCGCGGGAACTGCATAAAATAAAACCCGGGATACTTTTATACGGGGAGGGGTGGACAGCCGGTGCTTCTCCCTTACCAGATTCACAACGGGCAGTAAAGGCCAATGCAGCCAGGCTGGATCGCATCGCGGTATTCAGTGATGATATCCGGGACGGGATCAAGGGGAGTGTGTTTGAACATGCCGACAAGGGATTTGCCAGCGGGAAACCCGGGATGGAGGAAAGTATAAAATTTGGCATTACAGCTGCGTGCCCGCATCCCCAGGTGGATTATGCAAAAGTCAATTATTCAAAAGCAGCCTGGGCGGCTTCACCCGCACAAACAGTATCGTATTGTGAATGCCATGACAACCATGTCTTATGGGATAAGCTGGGTATATCCGCAAAAGAAGCAACAGATGAAGAAAGGAGAAATATGCACAAACTGGCCATTTCTGTAGTCCTCACTTCACAGGGAATATCCTTCCTGCATGCCGGTACAGAATTCCTGCGCAGTAAGAGCGGGGTGGAAAACTCTTATGATTCACCGGACAGTATCAACGCGATCAACTGGGATTTAAAAACAGCAAATGCCGGGGTGTTTTCTTATATAAAGACCCTTGTCAGTTTGCGTAAAGATCACCCGGCCCTGCGCCAGCAAACGGCGGAAAGTATTGCAAAGAATATCCGGTTTTATGATAGCCTGCCGGATGGTTTGGTCGTATATGAGATAAACGGGAAGGCCGCCGGTGATAAATGGACCAGGATCCTGGTCTGCTTCAACGGTTCGGGTAAGGAAGCCACATTCACGCCGGAGGGCTCCTGGAAATTTTTTATACAGGATAACAGTACCGTCCTGCCGGAAACAGCAGGAGAGGTCAACAAAGCGTTTCGTTTATCTCCTTATAGCTGTTCGGTATTATACCAGTTATAATTGGACTGGGACCAACTTGAACGGGGCAGTTCCTGCAGGAGACAATTCCGGTTGATCCGGGCCTGTTCTCCTGCGATGATACGGGAAAAAAGAAACCCGGCGTAAACCGGGTTGTAGTATAAGCAATTTGTTCTGTTAATACCTGTCGCGTGGAGGTCTGCTGTTATTGCCATAGCGGTTATATCCGCCGCCACCACTGCCACCACGGTCACGGTTCGGACGGAAACCGCCCCCGCCACCACCTTGTTTATCTTCTGCCTCTTTAACCACCAGTACTTTTCTCCCGATAGGCAGATCATTCAGGCCTTCAATCGCTTCTTTAGCCTCGGCACTGTTGGGCATTTCCACAAAAGCGAATCCTTTGCTTTTGCCGGTTTCCCGGTCCATAGCCACTTTAACGGAGGTAACTGTACCGAATTTCTCAAAAAACTCTTCCAGTTCTGCGTCATCCATATCATACGGTAAGCCCGCAACAAAAAGCTTCATCTTATAAAATTTAAGCAAATGTAAGTAAGTTATACCTGTAAAATTAAACCTTATATCCACAAATTATCTGGATCCGGACAAAGAACGGGAGCCTACTTGTCCTCGTCTATTTTTTTCCCAACGAAATAACCACCGGTGGCGCCGGCCAGCAGGCCCAGGGTCATCCATATCAGTTCCCCTTCCGACGCAAAATATCCGATGGCAAGACCGGCTAAAGCTCCGACAATCATGACAATATTGATGGCTTTGCCGTTGCCTCCCTGCGGGGTTTCCCGGTTATGGGTATGACTGAACTGCCGTACATGTTCCCTGTGTTTTTTACGATGATGTGATCTGGCCATTTTTATTTTGAAGTTAAACATTCCTGTCTTCCCGGGGAAGCGGATTGATAAAAATCATGGGAAAAAAACTGAAAACCCTGATTTCAAACAGCTGCACCGGGTAAGCAGTCTTCCGCTTACCTTTAAAGAAGAAATCAAAAACGGACGGTTATGCTCAAATCATTATTAGCCGGTTTTCTGCTTTTAACAGCCTGCGGGCTGAATGCCCAGCAAACGCAAAAGCCGGTATTGCATGGAAAAAACTGGATGGCCATTACCGGGAAACCCCTGGCGGCAACGGCAGGATCCATGATCTTCCAGAAAGGAGGGAATGCAGTGGATGCAGCCTGTGCCATGCTGGCGGCCACCTGTACCATGTGGGATGTCCTGAGCTGGGGCGGTGAAACGCAGGCCTTATTATATAATCCCAAAACCAAAAAAGTAATTGCTATTAATGCCATGGGAGTAGCCCCCACCGGCGCCACCCCTGATTTTTTTAAAAGTAAAGGCTATTATTTTCCCCCGGAGTTCGGGCCCCTGGCGGCCACCACGCCCGGTACACCCGGCGGACTCTGTTATATGCTGGCAGAGTACGGCACATTAAGCTTAAAGGAAGTATTAGCGCCGGCTATGCAACTGGCTGCCGGTTACCCGATCGAGGCACAAACAGCCAATAGCATGGAAAGAGGGAAGAACCGGATCAAAGAATGGCCCTACAGCAAAAAAATATTTCTTACACACCCGGGCGAAACAAGAGAAGCGCCGGAAGCGGGAGAGATCTTTGTACAAAAGGACCTCCTGCAAACCCTTACCAAAATGGTGGAGGCCGAACAGGCAGCCTTGAAGAAAAAGAAAAGCCGGAAGGAAGCGATCATGGCCGCTTATGACCGGTTCTACAAAGGAGATATTGCCCGGGAATTTGTCAGGGGCTGCGAGGAACAGGGCGGCCTGATTACCCTGCAGGACCTGGCCCGTTGGAAACCGCTTGAAGAGGAGCCCCTGACAGTGAACTATAAGGGAATTGATGTTTATAAATTGCAGCAATGGACCCAGGGACCCGTAATGCTGCAGGCGCTGAATATCCTGGAAAACATGGACCTGAAATCAATGGGCTACAACAGCAGCCGTTATATTCATACCCTTTACCAGGCGATGAACCTCGCTTTCGCGGACCGGGATTTTTATTACGGCGATCCGTATTTCCCGCCGGCCGAACCGATCCGGGGTTTATTGAGCAAGGAATATGCGAAACAAAGGGCTGCCCTGATCAACCCCGAACGGAATGACCCGCTGATTGGTCCGGGTGATCCCTATCCCTGCGAAGGAAAGACCAACCCCTGGCTGAAACTCCTGGAACAGCGGGGATTGGTACCGGATAGCAGTAAGCGAAATTTTATGCCGGCCCATGATAACCAGGGTACGTCTGCCGCGGATATGGAATACCAGGACCGTCTCTGGAGAGGTACCACCAGCGTGGAAGCCGCTGATAAGGAAGGCTGGGTGGTATCCATCACCCCGAGCGGCGGATGGCTGCCGGCCTGTATTGCCGGGAATACCGGGGTGGGGATGAGCCAGCGGATGCAGAGCTTTGTACTGGATTCCACGCTCAATCCCTTTAATGTAGTGGCCCCGGGTAAAAGGCCCCGCGTCACCCTGACCCCGGCGCTGGCACTGAAGGAAGGCCGGCCTTATTTGTCCTTTGCCGTACAGGGAGGTGATACCCAGGACCAGAACCTCCTGCAGTTCTTTCTTAACATGACTGAGTTCGGCATGAATGTGCAGCAGGCCACTGAAGCCGCCAATATCAATACAAACCAGTTATGGCTTTCGCTCGGGGGTTCCAAAGCCGGCGACCGGAAACCGAGACCGGGGTATATACTGTTGCAGGATGGTACTCCCGAAAAAGTCCGGGAGGAGTTAAAGCAAATGGGCTATATCCTCAGTTTTGATGACCGTACCAGCGGTCCCATCAATGCTATTTATTTCGACTGGAAGCATGGCAGTTTCTGGGGAGGCAGCAGTAATCACGGCGAAGATTATGGCATTGGCTGGTAAGGGTTCCTGACCGGTTTAACAAAAAATTGCCCCATGGAAAAAAAAGGGCAGGTCGGCGCTGTTTATTTTTACAGATGCTCCGTCTTCCTGTAATTCTTACGCTGTTCTTCCTGTATGCAGCGCTTCCTGTTTTATCACAAACAAGCATCACGGGAAAGGTTTACGAGGCAACCACCGATTCGGTGCTGGCGGGGGTAACGGTGATGAACAGTGCCGGCACCTCTTTTGTGCAGACCGACAAGAACGGGTATTATCATATAGCGGCAAGGGAAGATGACAAGCTCATCTTTACCATCAGCGGGTATGAACCCGACACCCTCCTGGTGGAAAATTACATGTTCTACACCCGTATGGATATAACCCTGCATGTAAAAGCAATCCTTTTAAAAGGGGTAACTGTGCTGGCCACGGATTACCGGACCGATTCGCTGAACCGCCGGGCTTACTACGGTCATCTCCTGGACCATAAAGAACCGGGCATCACGGGGCGGAATACTCCGGGCGGGTTCGGGATCGTGCTTAGCCCGCTCAGTCATTTTTCACGGGAATCCAGGCAGCGAAGGGAACTGAGGAAGCGATTGGAGCGGGCCGAAAGAGATGATTATATTGATCGCCTGTTCTCTGCAGAGCTGGTAAAGCGGATAACAAAGCTGGAAGGGGATTCGCTTCGTCTTTTCATGTACACCTATCGTCCCTCTTATGATTTCTGCAGGAAGACGAGTACCACTGAAATGCTGGTCTATATCAGCGACAAGCTCAAAGAATTCAGAAAGCCCCGCAAAAAAAATAACTAACAGCCCATTCGGGAGCTGACCAATACGCCAGTCGTAATTAGGAAATCTGCCTTGTCCACCGCCTGGCGGGGGAAGTGGATTAAACATAGTGAACCTTACAAACAGGGGTGGACAAGAGAAGGGTTCCTTTGTCCACCCCCATTTGAAAAAACTTTCGAATAGCACAGCCGGCCCCCAAGGCGGGGAACATAGCACTACCACTATC
>JACRJO010000019.1 GCA_016219985.1 Sphingobacteriales bacterium
CAATGGTTTGGGTTACCGTGATCTGGTTGCCGCAATCATCCGTTACGCTATACGTTCTGGTAATGGTCTCAGGGCAGGTGTTGCCGTCTGATACATCACTTACAAAAGCTACTACCGGTGCTGCCGTGCAGTTGTCTGCTTCATCGGTTACTACAGTGATATCTGAGGCTGGTACATCACCAATGCACTGAACTGTTACACCTGCCGGGTTAGTGGCTGTCGGGTTGGTCGTGTCGTTGACAATGATCTGCTGGGTAACTGTTATCTGGTTACCGCATGGGTCTGTTACGCTATATGTTCTGGTGATAGTCTCAGGGCAGGTGTTGCCGTCTGATACATCACTTACAAAAGCTACTACCGGTACGCCGTTGTTGTCTGCTTCATCAATCACTACCAGTGGATCTGACGCTGGTACATTGGCTATACATTGTACGTTCACTGCTGCCGGATTGGAAGCCGTTGGTAAAATCATATCTGATACAATGATCGTTTGGGTCACTGTGATCTGGTTACCGCAGTTGTCTGTTACGCTATACGTTCTTGTTATTGTCTCAGGGCAGGTATTGCCATCGGATACATCACTTACAAAGGCTACTGCTGGTGCTGCCGTGCAGTTGTCTGCTTCATCGGTTACTACCAGCGGGTCTGGGGCCGGTACGTTAGCGATTATATCAACCGTTACGCTGGCAGGGTTGCTTGCAGTCGGGTTGGTGGTATCATCTACAACAATGGTTTGGGTTACCGTAATCTGGTTACCGCATGCATCGGTTACGCTGTACGTTCTGGTGATGGTCTCAGGGCAGGTGTTGCCGTCTGATACATCGCTTACAAAAGCTACCACCGGTACTGAGCAGTTGTCGGTTTCATCGGTTACCACCAATGGATCTGACGCTGGTACATCACCAATACATTGTACTGTTACACCAGCCGGGTTGCTTGCTGTTGGGTTGGTGGTGTCATCTACAACAATGGTTTGGGTTACCGTGATCTGGTTGCCGCAATCATCCGTTACGCTATACGTTCTGGTAATGGTCTCAGGGCAGGTGTTGCCGTCTGATACATCACTTACAAAAGCTACTACCGGTACACCGTTGTTGTCGGCTTCATCGGTTACTACCAGCGGATCTGCTGCAGGTACATCTCCAATACATTGTACTGTTACACCAACAGGGTTCGAAGCTGTTGGCATGATTGGGTCGGTGATTTGGATAAGCTGGGTCACTGTGATCTGATTACCACAGTTGTCCGTTACGCTGTAAGTTCTTGTTATTGTCTCAGGACACAGGTTACCATCTGTCACATCACTTACAAAAGCTACTACCGGTGCCGAGCAGTTGTCTGCCTCATCAATTACGACCAATGGATCAGGTGC
>JACRJO010000020.1 GCA_016219985.1 Sphingobacteriales bacterium
GAAGGTTTTATGTGGCGATATAATTATGAAAGAAGGCACTCGGCATTAAGCTATGAAACACCATTAGATAAACTAAAAAAAATTGCAAATCTGTTCCCGGAATTGTGAAGTAATACACTGCCGGCAGGCAGGTTGAGTCTTTAAGCCAGTTGACAGGTTAACAGGTTAACAGGCCTGTCTGCCGGTCAGGCAGGTTGATGGGGCCTTCTAATGAGCATTGAAAATTGAACCTTCAAAAAAGTATGCGTAGTAAATTAAAAACCCTCTTACTGTTGCCTTTACTCCTATGGGCGGGAACACAGGCGGCCCGGGCCCAGCCCCAGCCCAAACCCAGTCCATCCCAGCTGGCCTGGCAGGATATGGAATTTTATCTCTTTATGCACTTTGGCCCAAATACATTCACTGATAAGGAATGGGGACAGGGAGATGAGCCGGAGGATATTTTTAACCCCAGGGAACTGGATTGCCGTCAATGGTGCCGGGTGGCGAGGGCGGCTGGGGCCAAAGGGATCATCATTACAGCCAAGCATCATGACGGGTTTTGCTTATGGCCCAGCCGGTATTCCAGACATACCGTGCGGGAGAGTAAATGGAAGAACGGGAAAGGAGATGTGCTCAAAGAACTTTCCGCCGCCTGCCGGGAATATGGGTTAAAATTCGGGGTCTATATTTCTCCCTGGGACCGTAACCATCCGGATTACGGAACCCCGGCATATAATGAGGTATTTGTAAATATGATGAAGGAACTGTTCACCAATTACGGACCCATCCGGGAACTTTGGTGGGATGGCGCCAATGGGGAGGGACCCAATGGGAAAAAGCAGGTATATGACTGGCCCCTGTTCAGGGCAACAGTTAAAAAACTATCCCCGAATACGGTAATCTTCAGTGATGTGGGTCCGCATATCCGCTGGGTGGGTAATGAAAATGGCGAGGCGGGGGAAACGAACTGGAATACGCTGGATACGGAAGGATTTACCCCCGGCCTCGGCGCCCCGCCACAGGATACATTGACAACCGGGAACAGGAATGGTAAACACTGGATACCGGCTGAAGCAGATGTAAGTATCCGGCCCGGCTGGTTTTACCATAAAGAAGAAGATGATAAAGTGAAAACACCGGAACTGTTATTCGGGATATACCTGAAGAGCGTGGGCCGGGGCGCCGCTCTTTTATTAAATGTTCCACCGGACAGGAGCGGCCGGATTCATGCAAATGATTCGGCCTCCCTGGTGGGTTTCCGGAAACTGAGGGAGCAAAGTTTTGGCCAGCGCCTCGCAAAAAAGGGAAAAGGATTTTTTATTTCACATAAAGAGAAGCGCCCCGTGCGGGTACTGGATGATGGCAATCCTTCCAGCTTTGTAACGGTAACAAGGCTGCAGCCGCAACCCCTCGGCATTGAATTCGGGAAGCCGCAGACCTTTAATTGTATTGTCCTTCAGGAAAACCTGGCTGAGGGACAAAGTTGCGCCAGGTTCCGGATTATGCTTACCAATAAAAAAGAATTGGTAAGAGAGATCAGCGGAACAACTATCGGGAGAAAAAGGATCATTTGTTTTCCTGCAACAGCAGCAGATGCGGTTACATTGAGCATGGAGGAACAGAAGGGTCCCGTCCGGATCAGCGAGATCGGGGTCTTTCGGGTGGATGAAAGACTGATGGAAAAGAAAAATTAACGGCCGGTGAAAACGGCTTTTCTCTTTTCGAGGAAAGCCGTAGTCCCCTCTTTCATGTCTTCTGTATTAAAAGCATTCCCGAATTCTTCGGTTTCCAGGGCATAGCCGTCCCTGCTTTCATCAAAGACGGCATTGGCTGCGCGGATGCAGGCCGCTATCGCGAGGGGCGCTTTGGAATTGATCGTTTCCAGGATTTTCCGGGTATGTTCCAGTAAGGAATCGGGAGTCGTAACCTCATTCACCAGGCCTGATTGCTTTGCTTCGTTAGCGTCGATCATCCGGGCAGACAGCAACAGTTCCATGGCCCTGCCCTTCCCGACCAATTGCACCAATCGCTGGGTGCCGCCATAGCCGGGGATTAGCCCGAGATTTACTTCGGGTTGCCCGAACTTTGCGTTTTCCGCGGCAATACGGAAATGGCAGCTCATGGCCAGTTCGCAGCCGCCCCCGAGGGCGAAGCCGTTTACCGCGGCCACGATAGGTTTAGAGGAATTTTCAATGCGGGCAAAAGTATCCTGTCCTCTTTTGGCCAGGGCCATGGCTTCTTGCTTGTTCAGTCCGCCGAATTCAGTGATATCCGCTCCCGCCACAAAGGCCTTGGAGCCGGCGCCGGTGATGATCACGGATTTCACGGCCGGACTTTTTTCTATTTCATCCAGGACCTGGTTCAGTTCGGTAAATACTTCTTTATTGAGGGCATTCAGTTTATCAGCACGGTTGATGACAACGGTGAGGATACCGTTTTCCAGTATGGTAAGCAGGGTTTGATAATTCATAGTTGCAGTTTCTTGGCCGAAGATAGCAAGAATTGATTACTGCTGCTGTTGCATCTCCATAAACCGCCGGTACGAATTATCCGTTACGGCCGGGTTTTGTACCTGGTAGGAAAATACCGGAACAGGTTCTTCTTCTTCCTCGCTGAGTTCGCCGTTGTCTATGACTACGGACACTTCAAGGCTGTGCTCAGAAGATCCCTTGTAAGTGCCTTTCATGGGAGTGCAATCCGTAAAACTCCGGCCGACTGCCAGCCTTACATGCCGGTCACTGACAATGCAGTTGTTGGTAGGGTCCAGTCCCAGCCACCCGTAAAATGGAATATAGGCCTCCACCCAGGCATGGGTGGCTCCTTCGCCGCGGAGTTCGTGGTTCCTGGGACAGATATACCCGCTTACATAGCGGGCCGGAATGCCCGCGAGGCGGAGCGTCACGAGCAGCACATGGGCAAAATCCTGGCAAACCCCGGCTTTCAGCTTCCAGATCTCATCCACTTTTGTCTCCACACTGGTAATGCCTTGCTTATATTCAAAATGATTGAAGACATAGGCCGACATTTTACCGGCTGCTGCAAAAGGGCTGATGTTTTCATTCATGATGGATCTTACCAGTCCCACCACTTCATCCTGGGCATCAAAATTTTCCTGCAGCATGAAATCCATATAAGGAAACTGCTCCCGGATGACCGACAGGTTTTCCCATTGTTGTTCCGGCGGGACCTCATCCGCGGGTAAGGCCACTTCCTTGGTAACCACATCAATCTTTGACTGGATGGATAATTCCGAATGCGGACGGATCACCGAGAAGATGCCGGTCTGGTTTCCGAAATAATCGGTAAACACTTCCACCGAGGGATGATGGCTGATCAGCAGATCATGTTTCTTTACTTCCTGCTGCCTGTCGCTGATTGGGAAGAGCATGACCTGGTTGGCGCTGTCGATCACAGGAGTCGGATAGGTATACCGGGTGATATGTTTGATATGATATTCAGGCATAGGTACAAAGTTGCGGGAAATCAGGAATTCCCGAAATAATATTGATTGAAAGCAGCAGCAATACCAAACAGTTCCCGGCGGGTTTGTTCCAGGAATCTCTTTAATCCATCTCCGTCAGCCGTATTGATTATACTGTACTTTACATTGTTCATCGCCCGCCCGATCAGGAATTCCAGTTGTTTATAATTCTCCGGCAGGCTCTCCGCTTCCAGCCGCTCAAAATACCGGAACAATTGTTTCAGGCAATAGGAGACCGAATGCGGGAAATGTTCGTTGTAAACAATCTGTTGTATGACAAAATCCGCCTGCAGGTTGCCCCGGTGAGTTTTCAGGTAGAGTTCATAACCCGATAAGGAGTATAAGAGGTACCGCAGGGCCGGCAGTTCCAAGGGTTGCTGCAGGTTATAGCCCAGTTCGGTGAGTTTGATATTAAGCATATCTGCCGATAAAATGGCCCGCTCCAGGAATTTCCCGGCATTGAGGTAATTGAATCCTTCTCCCCGGGCCATCGTGATATCCACTGTTCCGTGGTAGAGCATCCCCTGCTGAATAAGGGCATCCAGGGCCGTGACCGGGTCGCCGGATTTCACCTGGTTGTAAATATGTTTATCGCGGATCAGGTGGTAATAATCATTCAGGCACTGCCATACTTCCTTGGTGATATGGTCCTGCACGGCCCGGCCGTTCTCCCGTGCCCTGGTAATATTATTGATGACCGAAGCGCCGTTCTGCTTATCCAGCAGCGGGTGCTCCAGTACTTTTACGGAATGATTCCCGATGGCATCCATTTCTTCAGCGCCGGCATCACTGTAATTGTGAAGGAGCGTGTGCCAGTTAAAATCCTTTACTTCATCCTGGGATGAAATATAATTGGTGCGGAGGATGCGCAGCATCCCGTTTGTCCGTTCCATATAACGGGCCATCCAGAAGACGGAGTCGGCGACTCTACTAAGCATAGCTAGACTACTTATTTTAATTTAACACTTAAATGCTGTTTTCTCAGGATGGTTTCTTTAAACTCAAAATTCAAAAGTAAAAAGTCAAAAACATTCCGTCCGGAGATAGTTCACGATTGCCACTTTTCTGTAAACGATTATTATTTAATAGATTCGTACTCTTAGGAGCGGCTGTTGACTACTAACCAGGAACTACTAACTGCCGACTCACCACTGCTCAGAAGAACGATTTCTCCGGAAAATCTGATAATGCTACTCAAGAACCCATGTATCCTTGCTTCCGCCTCCCTGCGATGAATTCACCACCAGCGACCCTTCTTTCAGTGCCACACGGGTCAGTCCCCCGGGTACAATATCGATCCCCTCCGGGCCATAGAGCGCAAAGGGCCGCAGGTCCACCCGCCGGGGCTGCAGCACCCCGTTAATATAGCAGGGAGCGGAGGAAAGGCTGATGATCGGCTGGGCGATATAACTTCTCGGGTCTTCTTCCACGGCCACTTTGAATTCCTCCATTTGTTTTTCCGTAGCCGCACTGCCGATCAGCATTCCATAGCCACCGGACTCATTTGTTTTTTTGATCACCATTTTATCCATGCTTTCAAAAACAATCTTCCGGTTCTCCGGGAATTCCAGTTGGTAGGTAGGTACATTTTTCAGGATCGGTTCCTCGTTCAGGTAATAACGGATCATGGCAGGTACAAAAGAATACACGGCTTTATCATCTGCCACGCCGTTGCCCATGGCATTAACAATCGTAACCTGGCCGGTACGGCAGGCTCCGTAGATACCAGGCACCCCCAGCATACTGTCGCCCCGGAACACCAGCGGGTCAATAAAATCATCATCCACCCGGCGGTAGATTACATCCACCTGCTTCAGCCCCGTGGTGGTTTTCATATACACTTTGTGATTGTCCACCAGCAGGTCACTGCCCTCCACCAGCTCGATTCCCATGAGCCGGGCCAGGGTGCTGTGTTCGAAATAAGCGGAATTATAGATACCCGGTGTCAGCAATACCACGGTGGGGTTACTTTTCCGGTGACTGGCCAGCCCGACCAGGTTTTTTAACAGCAAATCCGGGTAGTCCTTTACGGAACGTACCTTACTCCGGGGCAGCAGGTCCGGGAAGATGCGGTACGTGATGCTGCGGTTTTCCAGCATATAGGAAACACCGGAGGGGGTACGCAGGTTATCTTCCAGTACATAATAAGTGCCGTCGTGATCGCGGATCAGGTCGATACCGGCAATATGGGTATAGATATCAAAGGGCACATTTACATTTACCATCTGCCGGACAAAGTTGGGACAGGAATAGATCAGTTTGGCCGGTACGATCCCGTCTTTGATGATGAATTGCTGGTGATAAATATCCTTCAGGAATATATTCAGCGCTTTCAGCCGTTGTTTGATCCCTTCTTCAATATGCTTCCATTCCGCCGCTTCGAGGATACGGGGAATAATATCAAAAGGGAATATTTTCTCAATGCCTTCCCCGCTGCTGTACACAGTGAACGTGATACCCTGGCTCATAAAAAGTTTCTTGGCCAGTTCATCCTTATGACTCATTTCCCCGGCAGACAGGTCTTCTATCGCGGAAACAATATTCCGGTACGCGGGGCGGATACCGTCGTTGCCAAACATTTCATCCCACACACGGGGATGGGTGCCATACCCGGCCAGCAGGGATTGCCATTCCATACGTAATTCAGTTTACGAAAAAAAAATAGTAACGGTAGTCTAAGTGGAGTAATCGCAGCAATGCATCAAAGCCCTTGATGCACAGCGGGAAGATAAGATGGATAATCGGATTAAACAATTTATCAGCAGGCATTCTGCTGCCAGTCTCTCAGAAATTCCGGTGCTCCTTCACCCAGGCGCTGATATAATCCGCGATCTCGTGGGTATTGGTACCGGGGTGAAATAGCCTGCCCACGCCAAGTTTGCTTAATTCATTAATATCTTCATCGGGGATAATACCGCCGCCGGTCAGCAGCACATCGTTCAGTTCTTTTTCTTTCATCAGGGCGACCAGTTTGGGGAATACCGTATTGTGGGCGCCGGAAAGTATGCTGATCCCAATGGCATCCACATCTTCCTGGAGGGCGGCATTGACCACCATTTCGGGGGTCTGGCGCAATCCCGTGTAGATTACTTCCATCCCCGCATCCCGCAGGGCGGTTGCAATGACTTTAGCACCACGGTCATGGCCATCGAGCCCGACTTTGGCTACTAAAACTCTGATTGGTCTGTTCATCTGGCAAATTTTCAACTACAAAATTAGGTTCTTTCCTTCACTACCCTGTAAATTACGGTATGCAATACAGGAATTTCGGAAATACCAGTCTCCGGGTCAGTGAAGTTGGTTTTGGCGCCTGGGCGATTGGCGGCAGCGCCATGATCGGGAATACGGCAATTGGCTGGGGAGATGCGGATGATACCGTTTCCGCCGGGGCGGTACGCGCCTCGTTGAATGCCGGTATCAATTTCTTTGATACGGCTGATATTTACGGGCTCGGGCATTCGGAAGAATTACTGGGCAAGCTGATTGGTGACAAAAAGGATATCATCATCGCCAGTAAAGTGGGAAATGTGTCCCGGGGCGGTCAATTCACCGTTGATTATACAAAGGATTATATCCTCGGGGCCTGCGAACAGAGCCTGCGCCGGCTCAGGAGAAATACCATCGATTACTACCAGTTGCATACCGCCCGGCTGGAACATTTGCAGCAGGGCGATTGCACCGCTGCCATGCAGGAACTGCAGCAGGCGGGTAAGATCCGGTACTGGGGACTTTCGCTGAATACCTTTGATCCCCTGCCCGAAGCGGAATACCTCCTGGGCCAGGGACTGGGCCATGGTTTTCAACTGGTGCTCAACCTGCTCAATCAAAGAAGCCTGCCCTTATTAAAAACGGCGGCAGAAAAAGGATACGGAATCATTGCGCGGATGCCCCTGCAATTTGGTTTGCTGACCGGTAAATTTGACAGGGGAGTTTCCTTCCCCGAAAATGATCACCGCCGGAACCGGCTGGTTCCCGCCATTGTAGACGCAAGTACAAGGGCCCTCGAACCGGTATGGAGGCTTTGTGAAAAATATCAATGCAGTAAAACGCAACTGGCCCTCGGTTACCTGCTTAGTTACCCGGAAGTATCGGTTATTATTCCCGGTATCCGTACCGCAGAACAGGTGGCGGGCAATACGGAGGGGTTGATTCAACTGGAGGAGGCGGACCGTAGGATGATCGAAGACCTGGGGAAAGGACCGTTTATTTCTATCATGCAAATGATACAGCAGCAGGGTTAGGGGTATAAGGAATGACCTGGGTCTGCCTGCGGATAGCATTACTTTTTTTTGAGGCTTGAAGATTGCTTATGAAGGGCTAAGAGGTAAAGAGGGAAGGAGTTAAAGAGGGGGCTTGAAGGCTCATGCAAATTGTATGCTGCTTTTTTTGCCCGCAAAGATTTTAAGACACTCAGAAAATTGAAAATTTCTCCCGCCTTTTGATTCACCAAAGAAGAGGACCTCACAAGTTTAAGAACTGTCTTACCGGCTTTGCAGGAAACCTTTTGCCGGGGCAGTCAGATTATTTTAATTAGAGCACTCTTGTCCCCGCCTTTTATAAAAGAGGAATACAACCAGGCCCTGGCTGTATTCCTTTAACGGCTGAAAGGCATGCCCTTTACCCTTTGCGCTTTCTAAGCGCTTTTAGTTTGGCTTCACTGGGCCGGCCGTTCTCCACATAGTATTTGAAATCAGCGGCAATCCTGCTGCCCATCCTGCTCATCATCATCCGGATCATGGGTTGCATCAGCATCCCCATAAAACCGCCGGGGGTGATATCCATTACCATGATCAGTTTTGACCTGCCGGCGCCAAGGGAAGAAAGCTGCCAGGTATTGACCGCCTGCTTTATCATCTTTGGCATTCCTTCCCGTACCGCGTAGGACAGGCTGTGTTCAGTATCTGAATAGCTGATTATTTTTTCGCTGATCCTGCCCATCCCGGGGATCTCGCAGCCTCTTTCCGAACAGCTTGCTCCATTAAAGGGACTGCCACTGCCTGCCGAATGATTAACCGCAGATGCCCAGACATGAACAGTTGCAAAGTCATGCCCCAATACTTTCCAGGCTGCTTCAATGTCCTTGTTTACGATGATTTCTTTTCTGAGTTTCATTTTTTATTTGTTTTGTTTGTTATCAGTTTCAGTCGTTGCCCTTTCCTGCCCTGCAGCGATCCTGTGAAAATCTTGGAATGGCCGCCGCCGGGCACAGGGGTTATAGTTGTACCATGTGCATTGAATGCTGCAGTACAAAAATCAGCAGGTGCAGGGAGTTGAAATTTACCGGGAAGCTCAGAAACTTGTCTTATTGGCTCAGGCGGAATGCCGTCGGGGTTTTGCCAAAATGTTTTTTGAACGCTTTGTTGAAATGGGTGATGTTTTCAAAGCCGCATTCGTAGGCAATATCAGCTACCGGTTTCGGTTTGATTTGTAAAAGCTGGCTGGATTTTTCCAACCGTTTTACCAGGATGTATTTAGCCGGGCTTTCATGGTACAGGGCCGAAAACTTTCTTTTGAACGTGGCTAAACTGGAATGGGTCAGCCGGGCCAGTTCTTCCATGGACAGATCACTGAAGAGGTTATTTTGAATGATCTCGTTGAAGTCATACGTGGCAGGGGTAAACAGGGACGAGATAAAATCATGGATCGACCCGGCCTGTTCGGTCTTGCTCAGGAGCAGTAATAATTCTTTCAATTTTGTGGTGACCAGGTTGTCATCCGCCAGCAGGGGATTGTCAAGCAGGTAGCTGATACTGTCGATACAGGCTTTCAGCAGGGGCTCAATAGCTACTTTTTGGGTGTCAAAATTATTTTGAAAATGCTTGATGGATAAGTCAGCCTGGAAAAACTGTTTTACCATTTCCGGGTAAAAATAACCGGCAAGGGCAGAGAGGGTACCGGAAGGGGGATGAGGGTTCGCGGATAGCTGTTCAATGAAATAATTCCCGCATTTTGACAGCATGGCATCCCCTTCATGGAAGGTTAGTACCCGGGTGGGTGTCCGGAACCGGAAAGCGCCTTTGGACAGGAATAAAAAGCAGGCTTCCTCCTCCTTGAAAAATTTGGGGATCCGTTTAAAGCCGGTTGTCATAACCACTTTTTCGAATACCACTTTGCCCTTGTATTTTAGGGTTTTCAGGTCTTTTACCATTTATGAAGCAGCGGGCTTATTGATTTTTTTATGGGTGTTTAATGAGGGGGATGCAGCAAATGCAGGGTTGTATGGATCCGCCTGATAGTTTCGGCTTTCCCCAATAACCCGGCGATATCAAATACCCCCGGTCCGAACTTACCGCCCACCAGCATGATGCGGAAAGGAAGCATCAGTTCCCCGGGCTTCAGGTCATTCACGGAGGCGATCTCCTTGAAATTATTTTCCAGGGTATGCGCATCCCAGGTATCCGCGAGTTCATAATTGCGGACCAGTTCCGTGAAGAAAAGCTGTTTGGCTTCATTCCACTTTGGTTGCACCGCGGCCATATCAATGGTTTCAGGCGCCGCGAAGAAAAAGGATGACTGCTGCACAAAATCGGTCATCAGTGTACAGCGTTCCTTTACCAGCCCGATTACGCTTTCCAAGATTTTGTCATCCGGGACAGTAATACCTTTTCCGCTCAGCAGGGTTTTAACCGCTGGCTGCAAACGTTGAACTTCCTGCTTCTTAATCCATTCGTGGTTAAACCACTTTGCTTTCTCGTAATCAAATTTTGCCCCGCCGCTGTGCACTCTTTCCATAGAAAACTTTTCGATCAGTTCTTCTTTGGAGTAGATCTCCTGTTCTGTGCCTTCATTCCAGCCTAATAAGGCCAGCAGGTTGATAAAGGCTTCGGGCAGGAACCCTTTTTCTTTAAATCCTTCCGTGAGTTCGCCGGTTTTTGGATCGGTCCAGTTCATGGCAAAAACGGGGAAGCCGTATTTGGCGCCGTCGCGTTTGCTCAGTTTGCCATTCGGGCCGAGTATCAGGGGGAAATGCGCCCATTGCGGCATCTGGTCCAGGCCGAACAGGTATTTCCATAAGAGAATATGTACCGGGGCGGAAGGCAGCCATTCCTCCCCGCGGAAGGCATGGGAGATCTGCATATCCCGGTCATCCACCACCACGGCGAGGTGGTAGGTCGGCATGCCATCGGCTTTGAGTAATACTTTATCATCTACAGTGCCGGTTTCAAAGCTCACGTCTCCCCGGATCATATCGGTAAAGGAAACGGTTTCATTGACCGGCATTTTAATGCGGATCACGTGACGGGCGCCCGCGGCAAGCAAGGCGGCTGTTTCCTCCGCAGGCAGTACCAGCGAATTCCGCATTTTCATACGGATCGTATGGTCGTACTGGGGAGACGGGTTTTCCGGCGTCTTATAATCCTGCCGCATTTTTTCCAGTTCCTCTGGTGTGTCAAACGCGTAATAGGCATGTCCTTCCTGCACCAGTTGTTCTGCGTACCGGCGGTAAGATTCTTTTCGTTCGCTCTGGCGGTAGGGACCATAGGAGCCGCCGTGCTGAACGCTTTCATCCGGTTCCAGCCCGCACCATTTCAGGGTATCAAAAATATATTCCTCCGCACCGGGTACATAACGGGCCTGGTCCGTGTCTTCGATCCGTACCAGGAAATCGCCACCATGTTTTTTGGCAAATAAATAATTATATAAAACGGTTCTTACGCCACCCAGGTGCAGGCCGCCTGTAGGACTGGGGGCAAAACGTACACGCACTCTTTTGCTCATAGACTGCAAAGATAGAAATGGCCGGGGCAACCTGTGCAATGAATTTAATGAGTAGTTTTGAAGGATTCTTTCATGGTCAATAAAAATGAAAATAACAGGGAAGGGATGAAGCCTCTTCAGCGAAAACACCGGGGAATGCCTTATCTGATCAGGACACCGTGGTGGCTGAAACGGCTCTATCCGCGCCGGGTCTGGAATATGGATACCGGGTCGAAGGTCATTTACCTGAGTTTTGATGATGGGCCGCATCCCCTCGCTACCCCTTTTGTGCTGGATGAATTAAAGAAGTACAATGCCAAAGCCACTTTTTTCTGCATTGGAAAAAATGTAGCTGTTCATCCCGCCCTTTATGAACGGATCCTGGCCGAAGGACATGCGGTGGGCAATCATACCTATGATCATCTGAACGGATGGAAGACCGGCGATGAGGAATACCTCCGGAATATTTCGGAGGCTGCGGCATTGATTCAATCCCCGCTTTTCCGGCCGCCTTATGGAAAAATCAGGTCGGCACAGGCAGGAAAACTATCCCGGTACCGGATCATTATGTGGGATGTATTGAGCGGGGATTTCGATAATTCGGTTACGCGAGAGGGTTGTTACCGGAATGTGATCAACCATACGAACAATGGTTCCATTGTGGTCTTTCATGACAGTGAAAAAGCGTGGAATAAACTGAGCTATACACTACCGCTTGTGCTGGAACACTTTAGCAGGGCCGGTTACCTGTTTTCGGCCATTTCCTGAGCAAAAAATGAGGGAACTTCTTAAAAAAGTTAGGGCCTGGGTAGAAACCCTGGCCCGTTTTTAATCCGTACCCTATGAAAACTGGTTTAAAGGTATAATAATTTTTTTATTACGGCAAAGTAATTTGGTAAGAAACTCCATTTATCGTGATTACGGCCAGGTTATCGCAGTTCCCGTTGCCGAAGTTCAGTACGGCCACCCAGGGGCTATTGGTGCTGCTGTTCAGCCGGACGGTTTTGACCACCCCACGCACGATCCAGCGGCAATTGAACCGCTTGACCAGGGGTTCCTGGATGCTCGAATTGAAGCTTACCAGCAGGTTGCCCCGCTTCACCTGCCCGTGAGAGGCGCCTTCGATCTTGAAGATATCATCCATCGGGAGAACGGTACCCAGCCCCTCGACCTGGGTGATGGTTTTTTCACTGCTCCAGGCGATAAAATTGCCATTCGGCCGGGTCAGTTTGGCCTGGAGGATCAGGACCCTGAATTTCCGGTCAACGGGGATATTCGTCGAAGATACGGTGCTGATGTTGGTGATTTTATGCGTGCCTTCCACCTTCAGGCTGTCCACGTAAAACCCGTCAAAAACGGTGGTGGCAGAGGCGCCGGGCACCAAAAGGCGGTTGGTATACTCAGTGATCACTTTTCCCCTGCGGAGATGACCATCAGGGCCTGTGCAGCCATTCACCCCGAAGTCCATAATGATCCGTACGGGGAAGGGGTTGGGGGCATTCAGCCGGACAACCGTAACTACCGGGCAAACATTCGGTCTCCCGAAAACGCCGGTTCCGCCGAGGGCCACTTCCTCATTCACGCCCATCGCGTCATCAAAGACCCCGTTAAACACGGATTCCGCTTCTGACTCGGATTCGCCGGAGACACGGGAAGCTTCAACCTGCTCCTGGTCCTGGGCAGTTTGGCTTTTTTCCTTCTGACAGGAGCTGATAATCAGCGTGGTAAAAAGGAAACCGAAGGAAAGGCAGGCGGCCGTGATAAACCTGATTTTCATAAACTTACGTTTTGATTTGAGTTGACAAGTTATACCGACGAGACATTAAAATTACATGGATCGGCCGGTGCTAATGTCTGTCGGTATAATACCGGGAATAATCACTGCAAAACTAATGTCTGAAAGGTATTAGCTTCTTTAGGATGGTATCCCGGCTGAAAAGTTTAAGGGAATCTTAAAGTTTTTTGTGGAGTTTTGCAGGCTGAATCCCGATTTGCATGAAACTGACCGATACACATTCCCATATTTATCTTCCTGAGTTTGAAAATGATCGTCCGGACATACTGAAAAGAGCTGAAAAAGAAGGAGTTGTAAAAATACTGCTCCCGGCCATCGATGCGGAAACCCACGAGGATATGCTCGGGTTAGAAGAGCAATACCCGGACCGCTGCCGCTCCATGATGGGATTGCATCCCTGTTCGGTGAAGGAAAATTTCCAGGAGGAGCTCAGGATCATCCGGGATTATTTCGAAAAAAGGGCCTTTGTGGCGGTGGGGGAGACCGGGCTGGATTTTTACTGGGACAAGACCTTTACGGAACAGCAATACACGGCTTTTCATGAGCAGATCGGCTTAGCCCTTCACTACAATATCCCGGTTGTGATCCATTCCCGCAATGCCACGGATGAATGTATTGATGTGATCCGCCAGCACCAGCGGGGGAAACTCAAAGGGGTGTTTCATTGCTTTTCCGGAACTGCAGAACAGGCGCAGCAATTAATGGAACTGGGTTTCTATCTCGGTATCGGGGGCGTGGTTACGTTTAAGAACGGGGGGTTAGATAAGATTTTTGAAACAATCGGCCTGGAAAAGGTGGTACTCGAAACCGATGCGCCCTACCTGGCCCCGGTACCGTTCAGGGGTAAGCGCAATGAGCCGGCGTATTTAAGATATGTGGTGGACAAACTCGCTGCCATCAAACAAATCCCGGCGGAGGAAGTAGCCCGGATCACGACGGGGAATGCGGGGGAATTGTTTTCCATACCTGCAAAAGATCCTGCCCGGTAACCTCATAACCCTGATTTAACGATAATCATTTTGTTCATTTACCAGCGGATAGTACTTTTTTTATGATATTGGAACGACCTCCCATCCCGGAAGAATTTTGCGCCCGGATATAGGCCTCCGCAAAGGGTACATCGGCCTCGTATCCCCGGACAGTGGCTAATGTTTCATACATTCCGTACCACTCTGACGGATTTTGGGATGTATGCAGTAAAGTGGCTTTCCTTTTTATGGTCATTTGCCCGGTAATATCAATATAGTCTGTGGGGGTAAAGGCAAATGTTTTTGTGTGGGGACTGTTGGTGGTCTCATAAAAGAAAAGCGAAAAGGAACAGCGTTTGTCCTGGAACACCCTCCAGGCCAGCAAACCGGTAGCCTGGTGATCCGCATGCACATCCATGGGCCATGGCGCCAGCACAAGACCGGGGTGCAGCTGAAGCAGGATCTCACCCAGTTTTGCAGTGTTGATGGAATCCGCCGCAAGGGATGCATCCACCGCTCCGAAAAATTGAACTTTTGCACCCAGCAGGCTGGCAGCATTTTTTGCTTCTTCAGCCCGGATCACCCGGGCTTCTTCCCTGGATTTTCCGGAAATCCCCAATTCACCCCCGGTCATGGTCAGGATAATCACCGTACTGCCTGCAGCCACGGAATTAGCAATCAATCCTCCGCAGGAAGCTTCCGCATCATCCGGGTGGGGCGTGATCACTACAATGGTATCCTGGGCCGTGCTTGTCCAGGGTATTAGCAGCATCCAGCAAAACATCCGGCGGGCAATAGATTTTTTGATCGTTATGCCGGGAATACCGGTAATTAATGAAAGAATACGTTTATTGGTAGTACACAACAGGTTTGTATTTATTTTCATTCCGGTCAGTTTAGAATGGAAGGTACTGTTAATCGGAGACTTGAAAAGTGAGTTACTATTCCTTTTCTTATGGCTGTACCCGGGTCCCGTTTGCCAGGTGTCCCAATCCTTTCTCCGGGTATTTTCCTGTCATCCCCGCGAAGAAACGGAGAATGGTTTTCATATCATTTTCTTCATTCGTTGGATAGACCGGGTCCGAAAAGCAGACTTGCTTGTTTTTAAAATCCAGTCCCACCAATACAATGGGCACGCCTGCTTTTTCTGCGATATGATAAAAGCCGCTGCGCAGTTTGTCCACTTTCTTCCGCGTACCTTCAGGAGCCAGTGCAATTTTGAATTTTTCATTTTTACTGAACAGGTCAGCCACCTGGTCCACCATACCCTTGCTGCTGAACCGGTCCACCCCTGTACCACCCAGGGCCCGGAACAACCAGCCAAAGGGTCCGTCAAAGAGTTCTTTTTTAGCGAGGAAATGAATGGGGCCGGCTTTAACCAGTTTGCGGGCGGCGAGGCCGATAATAAAATCATACCAGCTGGTATGCGGGCCAACGGCCAATACCAGTTTCGGCAGTTGATGGGGGAATTGCCCCCTGAATTTCCAGCCGATGAGTTTCCAGTATAGTTTCCAGAGATAATACATACAGCGGCGAAAGTTAGGGGATTAAAAGGAAAGGAAAGCTGAGATCGGGTTGCTGGCGAAGAGAAGTACCCGGATAGTTAAAACCAGTATCTGGTTACTGACTTTTGATGTATCTCCAAATAACTTTGAGCTTTGAGCCTCGGGCCACGAGCCCTCCTTCGCTACGGCTATGGCGGGGCGGCCACGGGGCCGATAGTTCATTTCCGGTTCTCAAATTTCAAAGTAATCCATGAAAATGACCCTGACTCCGGGCCGTTCCGGGAACCAAAAATTTATTTGCCTTTTTATCAGTGTGCATGTATAAACTCACCAAATAGTTGCGGAAATGTTTATACCTGACCTGGGCGCCCGATGTTTCACTCTTCCTCGGCCACTTCTTTTAATGCTTTCAAAACCGGGTTCTCCTCTCCCTGTGGAGCTTCCTGAACAGCATTGGGGCGGTGATCCTCCTGGATAATTTCAAGTTTGGTCTGCCCGTCTTCTTCTGTCAGGACATAACTCATCGTAAAATAATTTTCAGGTTTGTCTTCCAGCCCGGGCCTGGGTGCAAACAGGCTGTATTGTGCGAACGCTGTTGGTTTGAAAGCCAATACTTTTCCCCATTGCTCAAACACTTTATCTTCCCATGCGGTGCTGAATTTTATATCGCTGCCAATTTCCCAACTGGTCAGCAAATCACTTCCGTATTGCCAGCGTTTTACGAGTTCGGCTTTTGTCAGGGCGTCCCAGACCTTTTGCCTGGAGGCTTTGATTTTAAGAATGGAGATATTGGTAGCCATAAATATTCTTTTTTGAATTACTGAATTTCCGGTCTCATCATCCTGCTCCGGGAAACTCACCGGGGCAATAGTATTTTGTTAGGGCGTGACAACTTTGACCAGCTTACCTGCAATATAACAAAGCTCCTGCGTTTTCGCTATGAAAATTTACATAGTCACTTGTTTCTGCCGGCAGGATATTTACCTGCTGTGGCCTTGGTATCCGGTCATTGAACAGCAACTCTAACTGTAAGGTATCTGCGCTTCTTAAGGCAACGTTAAAAAGAACAATTGACGTAATCAGCTGCCCCGAATGTCGGATTTACCCCCTCCTTTTTCATGGTGATGTTATACAATTGCAATAACTGAATAAAATGTTGTTGAGTGCCCTGTTTAAAGGACATGAACGATTTTATTTAGTTATAACTGATATATTTTATAATCTTAATCCAAAAAAAATGAAAAGTTTTATTTCTGTCATGGCGGCAGTAAGCCTGCTGTTTTTTTCTTCTGTAAGTGCGCAAACAAAAATTCCCAACAGGGCCATTCAGCTAGCCGGCGGGTATGCAAAGCATGGCAGCGGGGATTATAACGGGGCCAGTTTCGGGGCTGAGTATATCCGCTATCAAACCCGGCGGTTTTCACTGAATTATAATTTCAGGTCTTCCATTAACCATGGTAAGGATAGAATTATCATAGAAGATAATAATACAGGCACTACCAGGGATGGCTCCATCCGGTTTACAACCGCGGGTGTACAGGCGGGTGTGAACGGGGGATTTAGTTTTATCAGAACAGCCAAACATGAACTGCTTACCAGCCTGGGTGTGTTTGCGAGATACCAGTCAGCTTCGAATGGAACTGACGGATACAGGTTGTATTATCCGAATATGACCGGTGTGCCTGCCATATTGGTAGAATACAGGAACGAGACCCCGCAGGAAACATTTGCTGTCGGGGGCCTGTTTCAGCTCCAGTATAATTATACAATCAATAACAGGATCAGCCTGGGCCTGGCAGGCGGGTTTCAAACGGATACCAACAGTGATGCAATTTTACAAGGGGGCATTACCATTGCCCGGCGATTCTAAGGACAGCCCATTCCCGGAACTGAACGCTGTGCAGATTGCCGGGTGAATCAGAAGAAGACCCTCCGGGTTGGTGTGAGACATTGATCCGGAAGGTAATTCAGGATGGGGTGATAGCAAAAGGAACCCGGTAATCACTGCAAGGTCTTCAAAAAGCGAATGAGGTCGTTTTTGTCCTGTTCGGTCATGTTCCACCTCACCCCGATATTGGCTTTCTGCCCGTTGCTTTTAATATCCGTATCGAGAAAGCGTTTAACCAGGGAATCGGTATAGGGAGTCTCGTGAATTTCCGGATTGGACAGAAACGAAAATTTCAGAACCGCATATTTTATCCGGTCACCGTGTTTCCCATGACAGCCCTGGCAGTTTTTAAAAGTTCGTAAACCCGATCGGTCCCTGTCAAGGACTGCCTGGCCCTGGTTATTCCTTCCCGTTCTGTAGATCGTTTCCCCGTTTGTAGGATATATTTTCCGGGTACAGGAAATAATGAGTTGAAACAGGAGTGTAAGGCTTAAGAGGCAGGCGGTCTTTTTCATTTGCATTTTGCAGACTGGATGGTTAAAGCGGATACTATTGTTAAGATCAGGGTAAGGATGGCGCAGAGGGTTCTGAGTGTATGATAATTATTCCAGCGGGCTTCAAATAATTTTCGTTGCGCGCTGATGCTGACCTGGTTTGCCATAGAGATATTGAATTTTGCAAGGCTCTCATTAAGCGGAACATTCCCTGCGGCAGTAATGCCGAATACGCCGATGATATAGACCAGGGCGGCGGCCGTGATCAGGAGGAAACTTATTTTCGGCGCATGAACATAACTGTGCCAGGCGGCAGCGGGCAGCAGGATCAGGGTCCCGATAAAACTGGCAAAGAACCAGGGGTTCAGGATCTCACTGTTAATGGACTGCATGGCTTCTAAATACATGGTGTCGGGCAATTTGCCCAGCCCCGGGTTGACCGAACAGGAATAGCCATACAATAAGCCGGTCAATAAGGCGGAAAAGAAAATGGCAAAGAAGGACAGGGCGTTTTGAACGGTTATCATTTGGAAGAGGTTATTTATAAAGCGGGTTACCATTTGGTTTCCGGATCTTTCTGCCAGGCTGCAATTGAAGCGGCATCAATTTAAAAATCTGCGCTGCGAGGACTAAATCAATACAGCCCTTTGTGACCCTTGCTTACAAAGCGCCGGACGGGACTGCTGTCCATTCATCTTATCTTATTATACCGGGACAAAGCTACCCGGGGCAGGCAGGAGAAAATAGAATAAAACCGGCAAAAAGAGGGCTGCCTATTTTTTCTTTTTTTTAAACGCGTTAGGAGTTTTGCCGGTATAATGCTTGAAGGCCCTGATAAAATGGGACTGGTCGGCAAAGCCATTTTCAAAAACGATATCGGTCAGCCGGGCATAGTTATTGGCGTTAAGCTGGTTCAATGAATGCTGGAACTGAATGATCCTGGCGAATTGCTTGGGACCGACACCCACCTGGGTCATGAACTGCCTTTCAAAGGTTCTTTCGGTTATATGAAGAGAGGCCCTCAGCTCCCTGATGCTGATAGTACCCTTGCGGTCCAGTATTAATTTTATGGACAACTGGACTTTATCACCCAGTGTTTTCTTCTTTGTTTTCGCGAGGGTTGCTAAGAAGGATGAAATAATTTCAACCTGCGCCAGTAATTCAGGTGTATGCCGGAGTTGCCGGATCAGGCCGGGGATGGAGGATTGCGGTAATAAACGCAGGTCATAGCAGCTGTCCGTAAAATCTTTTGGGTTTACGTGCAGCAGGCTTTTAACAGCAGTGGGATAAAGCTGAAAGATCAGCAGGCGGTATTTGCCCCGGACGGAAAGCTCAATGGGGCGTATCGTTTGGCCATACAGGAAAAAGGAGGGCATTTTCTTTTTGGGCGGGTGCACATATAACCCGTTAGGGGCGTCCTGGTATATGATACCCGGGCAACCATCTGCAAAAAAAGGCAGCATGGTGTTGAGCCCGGGTTGTTCATTCTCAAATACCAGGATGCTTTTTACATAAGCTGCAATGCCACCGGCGGGAAGGATTGTTTCAGCATACATGCAGTGCGAAAATTGAATTTATTAGTTTGACCAGGTTTCCGGCGAATTCCGCTGCCTGGGGTAAAGATAATTTTTCGGTGGGAATCCGTTGCTGGCAGGGGGAGCATTTGAGTTGCCTGTACCGTCGCTTTAAAAGCCGGGCCCGGGATATACGCAGCAAAGGAATTTTCCTGATACATTTTTTTGTATTTTGGTTGTTCGGGAAACGGTCACCCGATGGATTGTTATCCCGCGTATTTCTTATCCTGTTATAAATTCATTAGTATGAAAAAAGCAATCAGTTGCCTGACTTCAACATTGGTCACACTCTTATTCACGTTTCAAACGGCCATTGCACAGGACGAAAAAGACAGCGACTTCAACTTCCCCCCGGATTTTGGAAAAAAGGAAACGATCATCCTGATCGCCCCCGGTACCAGTGACAAGATCACGGAAAGTGTAATGGAGGCTTTCGAAAAAAATTATAAAGGAAAATTTGAATTATGCCCCGATAAGCAGGCGAAGGCAAAAAAATACCAAAGCGGTTCTTACCAGTATATTTTCATGATTACTGAAAAAGTAATTCCCGGAAAATGGGTCGGACGGGAAAGGATTCCCCCGACAACCGATTATAAGTTTGGGTTGTACGACCTGAGGACCGGCAAGATGTATGACCCGGATTTCTGGAGCGGGAGTTATAAAAAGGGGGCAAAGTACTACGTGAAACACCTCGAAGAGTTCAGGAGCAAGAATTCCGGGCAGTAAAGCAATTTATATTAAAAGTGAAGGGTGCTTTTTTTTGGAATCTTTACAATCGAAAATGGGAAAGAGCTTCTTTTGTATTTCAATTCTTGATAAACAGTTGCAAGTTTTAGTAAGCAGGGTGGTTTCTTGTATCAGAGCAAGTGTTTGTTCCGGAATGCCGCTCCGGAGCCTGTTTTAAGATACTTTTCAAATTCAAATGCCTTATACTTATTGGTGAAAGAGCAACTGACTACCAGGGTTACCGGTAACCTGCTTTTGGTATAAGACACATCTCCTGTTTGGTGGCGAAGCAGCCGGTTGTTTAAATTGCTGGTACACCCCGTATAGTAAGTGCCATCAGCGCAACGCAGAATATAGACATGATACATATACTTTGCTTCAGATTATATCAAAATTCGATTGTAACCTGGAACCAGCCACGGGGGAAAAACGGTGTGGGGCTTGTATTTTTCTCAAAAGGAGTGTAAAAAAAAGCCCTCCTACGCTTTTCATCCACCGTAGCCATGGGCAAAGGTGGAAAAGCTTCGGTATCCTTATCTTTTTGTTGGACAGGCCGGGAAGTGAATGGATGGCGGACCCGTCCGCCGGAGCCCTCGAAAAACTTGATTTGGAAATAAATGTACAGGTAAAAAAAGCCCTCCTGCGCTTTTCATCCACCGTAGCCATGGGTAAAGGTGGAAAAGCTTCGGAGGGCGAAGGCGGAGACCGAGGCTTCCTAACCTTCCTCCTAATATATTCTAATTCAAATACTTGTAAAGTCTTGCATTTTGAGGTCACCCCATAGTATCCTTTTCAATCAAACTTTTGCAAAAGTAACTACTGAAATAACCTTTTCCAAGAATGCTATAATAATCCTAGTAGTATGGGGGGTGGTATTGTTTTATAATTAACTATACGGGAGGGGTTTTAACTGCCTTTTTGAGTGTAAGAGAAAACTTAGTTTAATTTTTCATTATCCAATTATTTTTAGCAGAATCATATCTTAAATCATCTTTAAAATACTCAAATAGAATCATTGCAGTATCAATTTTCGAAAATTGTTTCTTGACAACAAAGCCATTCTTTATTTTAGTTACTTCAACTTTCAATCCATATTTATTTCGTGCTAAATCTGATATATACTTGTATACTTCAACCGAATCATATTTCTTATTAATTTTTGAAATTTCAGCTAATGTTACAGCAACTGAGTCTTCATATTTTAGATGTCTTTTCAGGATTTCATTTGTTAAAAAATTCATTCTTTCATGTAGAATAATTTTTTTATTCAAAACAGCAATTGAATCCTCTAAGTAGGCAATTTCCGTTAAAGCCCTGTTTGCAAGCTTAAGAACTTCAGATGTGGGTACAATTTTCCCGTTAATTTCAAATTGACAATCCGAAAAGTACTTTTCTAATGTATCATTATAGCTATTAATAGTCTTTTTATAAGCGGAATCATTATTTATTATGGCAGAGATTAAGTTGTCTCTTTGCTCAAGTTGATTAATTAGTTTATTATTTGCATTCTCATAAAAGATGAATGTAACAACTAATAATATAACTAAAACAACCTCTATGATAGATTTAATTTTATTTTTCATAGTTGTTGTTTTTTAATTCTTTTACTACATTTTCTAAATCTGTAATCGAGTTCCTATATTGAGACATTAATGTTTCTCGACAATTATTACGTTCGACTTGTAATTTCTCATTACATTCTTGCTTTATTTCAAGCTTTTCCATTTTTG
The DNA here is from genome assembly GCA_016219985.1 of Sphingobacteriales bacterium. Lineage (GTDB taxonomy): Bacteria > Bacteroidota > Bacteroidia > Chitinophagales > Chitinophagaceae > JJ008. Next base: position 21,842 of record JACRJO010000020.1, read on the forward strand.
AATCAAAACTTTCTTTGAAAATTCCAATAGCAAAACCAACTCCAAATATTGTTGATATACCTGCAATACTTGCAATTAACTTACTCCACGGGTTTTCCCAAAAGGAGCCCAAGGGCTTTTTATCTCTGACAGGTTTTTTTGTTATCATTTACAGGTCGATTTGCAGTAATTATTGCTATAAATATACAAAAAGTGGCAAATGATTATTTGTCAGAAATATTGCTATTTTTGATTATGCCGAAGGACGGCAATTGTATTAACCTTGTTATACATTCCTGTTACCTGAAATCTGGAAAATTTTAAAGTGAAACGGGGAGTATGGCTCAGGTCACGCTATGGCGTGGCTGGCTGTGCTTCGTTTCACGGGCTTTCCAGAGCCTCAGGTGCGGGCAAAAGCGGTCACGTCTTTTTTATGCTAAAACCTGAATTATGAAAAAGAATTTACAGTTTACTCTCATTTTTATGTTGGGGCTAATAATGGGAAATTGTCAAAACCATAGTAGCCAAAAGCAGCTAACTACTGTTGAATCCCAAAGGACCATAAGATGTACAATGGAAAGGGATTTTGGATTTGAGACAGTTGCTAAGAATAGAGAAACTTTCGAGGATGTACTTTACTCAATTACTGACCCACTAAAGGAATTGGTTGAAACTGACTTCAATATGTTGACAATTGGGAGGCCTGTTGATAGAGAAAACTTCTCAAGCTACACTTTTCGGTTTATAGGGGACGATAAATTGGTAAATATTCAGGAAGAGAATAGTAGTGAGCCTTTTGATCACGAAATCAATCTGCTTAAAGATAGTAGCAATGTACTTAGAGGGATATTAATAAAATTATATGCGCCACAACAAATATTGCCAATTTTTGCATGCCCATTTGGGGCTAATGTTGATACTAGTTCAACACCAACAGAAAAATTGGATAAGATATTTAATTGTTTGCCCGAATTGAAAAAGTATATCGCTACTTATCGGGAACAGTATATTGAGGTAATGACGAAACTTCAAAAAAGAGCTATAAATGAATTTTTAAGACATCGCTGGATTTCAGCTTACGGATATAGAGACCCTGAATATTTAATTCTGGGTGAATCATATGGCAGGGAATATAATCCATATACATGCAATCAAAATTTGGGATGGGTTAAAAATCAATTAGTAACTTTAATCACCTTCTGTACGCCTAAATTCGGGTCATCTTATGGTATAGGTGACGATTATTTTAGTGATATAGAAGAATATCAGTCAGGGAAAAAAAGATATCCGATTTTGAGATGTTTAATTACAAGTTTAAAAGAAGCAAGGGAGTCAAAATATATTAGCATTCGTGATTTTTTGGAGTACTATTATCCAATGCCAAACTTGGGTGGTAATGATTATTAAGGAAACCCCTCAGTGTTATACAATTCAGTTAAGGAAGAACAACATTCCAGCGGTAGAATAAGAATTGCACTTTGGTTAGCCATCATTTCAATTGTTATAAGCATTATGGTTCCTATTATTGAGCATTTGGGCTAGCTTTTCGGATATCTTACTAACTTTACAAAGTCATTGCTTTCTTTAAGAAAATGACATTAAGTTTGTTTCCTATTTCAATATCAGGATTATCTACTTTCGAAGAGTCATTTAATTTATTACCATGTAATGCATATCGAAATTTGCCTACATTGATAATCCAAATCTAAAAACAGGTTTAACATTGATAAACATTTGGGCATAAAAATCCCCTACAAATCACAATTTATTTTGCCTGTCTGGTTTATCGTCCAGCAACTTTATCCTTTACTTTCACTCTAAAGCGTACGTCAAACGATGCAAATCCCGTTCTACACCTATCTTTAATTAATTTGAAGTTCAGGCTTTAAATTAGTCAGAAACTAATTTTATGATGTTTATTCATCACCAACCCCCTTGTGTCATCTTCCATAATAAATTTGCCGGAAAATGTTTCTGGTTGGCAATTAATTAAAGCAATAGAGTTTATATAAAGACCTTTTTACCCTATCGGAGAAACCTCATTACTTATTTAGTAATTACTATCCGACTTCTGGGCTGGTACTGTCAGTTTTTTAGGCTTGTTTCCAGCCGTACATTTCCTTGTATCTGGTCACAGATTAAATATCTTGTGGGCAGGTTTAAGAAAAAGGGGTGAGTATGGATCATTATGCTACAATATGAGAATCAAATAGCTTGCTAAGGTCACTTCTACGGATATAGATAGTGCCCTTAATTTTTGAATAAGGAAGCATGCCAGAAGCTCTAAGGTTAACTAATGTCCCCTCGGAGCAGCCGAGTATTTTTTTTACTTCAGAAGTTTTGAGCCACACATTTTCTTGCTCAGAAATCTGAAGGCAGGATTTTACCTCATTGATAATTTCTTCTTTTAATGATTTTAAGTCATTTAAGGTTAATAAATCGATGTTCATATCTTAAGTTTATTCGTTTACGGCTTTTAGAGGGGTAATTTTTTTATACTTGTCCATTAGGCTGCTCATGTCGTCTGAAATTTTCACTTCCAGAACTTTTGAATATTGTTCCGTCGTCTTAATGGACCGATGGCCAAGCATTTTGGAAACTGTTTCAATAGGAACTTTATTGTTTAGGGTGACAGTTGTAGCAAATGTATGTCTGGCTATGTGTGTTGTTAGTTCTTTATTTATGCCGACTAAATCCGCTATTTCTTTTAGATAGGCATTATATTTTTGATTGCTTGGAACTGGTAGCAACTTGTTTCCTTGAACACACTCGGGGTTATTTTGGTATTTATCTAAAATGGCTTGTGCAACCGGTAAAACAGGTATTTTGCTTTGGACATTGGTTTTTGTTCTGTTTACCTGTATCCAGTTGTTTTTATCCATGCCTATAAAAACATTATCCTTTGAGAGTTTTTTTACGTCCGCATAGGCAAGGCCAGTAAAACAACTGAATAGGAAAATGTCTTTTATATATTCAAGTCTCTTTATTTGAAAGGACTTGGCTAAAAGTGCATCTATCTCATTTTGAGTTAATATTTCCCGGTCTACCTGTTCAAGTTTTGCTTTATAGTTAGTGAAAGGATCGTTTTGCATCCATTCAAAAGCCCTTGCCTGATTTATTATTTTCCGGAGGTTTTTAATATACTTTACGGTGGTATTATTGTTGCATTTTCTTTCAGTTCTTAAGAAATAATCAAATTCGGTGATAAATTCTAATCGCAAATCCTCCAAGTTGAAATCATCTGTTTTGTAATTTTTAGCAAGGAATTCTTTAAGGAGTTTCAGACAGGTTCTATAACGGTCATAGGTTCCCTGGGCAAAGTCGTGGCCGACCTGCTTTTCCATTTTATCATTATGGAACTCAAAAGCCTGAATTATAGTTTTTTTCTCCCTTTCTACTCCATTGAATAAATCCTTTAGCTTCTTTGCGCTGATAGTCTCACTTTTTTCTACAAGCCTAGAATAATGACTGTAAATAGCCGTTTTAAATGCCCTTATTTGGTCATTAATGGACTGAGATTCCGGATTACGGCCAAGTACTGCCTGACGTCTGTTATCCCATAATTTGGGCTCTATAAAGCGTTTTAAGGCTATTTCGGCGCGTTGTCCGTTGAATGAGACTCTTAAGAAGAGCGGGATTTTTCCCTCTGGGTTTGCTTTTGATTTTTTAGGGAGAATCAAAAGATGTATAGCCATTTTACGGCCTGCACAATTGTGCAAATGTACGAAAATTTCTTGACTTCTCAAAATAACTAATTGAAAATCATTATAAAATAGTGTTAAATGAGTCCCATTAGGTGACCTGCATATATTTAAAAACAGGTCACCCCATGGTCACCTTGCAGATTGTAGAAAAGGGGAACACTATAGAGGGGGTAGAAAAAACAAAAGTCTTACAAACCATGAGTTTATAAGACTTTGTAGGAATTTGAAATTTTAGAAGCGGAGACCGAGGGATTCGAACCCTCGATACCCTTTAGGGGTATACACACTTTCCAGGCGTGCCTCTTCAACCACTCGAGCAGGTCTCCATTTGGTTCAAAAGGGGCACAAAAATAAGGGTTTTGAGCTTACCAGTTGTTGGCTTGTTCCGCATTTAATCTTTCTGAAAAGTCTTCAGGCTGGTTTTCCTTCCAGTAAGGGTCATATTTCACAAACCAGGAGATCCACAGACTCCGGCTCAGCCGCATCAGCCAGGGCTGCAGCAGGACCAGGATGACGGCATTGGTCCCCATCCAGTAAAAAAAGCGGTTGTCCTCGGTGGAGAGTCCGATCAATACCCACCAGGCTACAAGGGTGGACACACTGAGGGCCACCGTCAGGGCATAACTGACATAGCTGGTGCCATAATAAAAACCGACTTCCAATTCGGTCATCTGCCCGCATACGGGGCAGTTCTTGTGCATTTCCAGGTTTTTTTTGAAACTGATGTTTAGCGGGTGCTTGAAAAGTTTTCCTTCACGGCAACGGGGACAACGGCAATTCAGCGAGGACGCAAGATAGCCCCGGTGTACTTTTTTGTCTGACATTCTAATGGTTGGTTATATTTTGTTCAATGATCTTTTCCAGTTGCCCGGCCTGCAGTACCCCGGATTGCCGCCATAGCTGTTTGCCCTCCTGGAATAACAAGAGGGTGGGTACACTTTGCACGTTAAAAGCCTGGGCGGCAGCGGGACTTTGATCGATATCAATTTTTATGATCCTGAGTTTTTCCCCCATCCGCTGGTGCAGTTGCTCCAAAATGGGCTTCATCATCCGGCAGGGACCGCACCACTGGGCCGTAAAATCGACCAGTACGGGAGTATTCCCCCGGATAATCTCCCCAAAACTCTCTTTTTTAGTGCTTGCCGTCATTTTTTTCTTTTTTAAACATACTGAACAGTAGGCCGCCCATCAGCGCCCCATAGGCCGTACTGTTATGCCATTTGGAGGTGATCATGCAGGTACCACTGCTGCAGCCGATCTGCTGCCAGTACAGGTAACCCGCCCCGGCCCCGGCGAGGATCCCGATGATCAGCCATTTGTTATTCAGCACCCAGTTCTTCATATTCAATATTTTCAATACTTTTTGTTTTAGTAGCGGGCGGAGCCGTATAACAGGCATTTCCGGCGCAGCAAACTCCGTCGGTGAGCAAGGCAAATACCAGGAAAAATGCACCGAGGAAGATTCCGGGTACCTGGCCTTCATCAATGGAGGAGTACAAAATTAAGCCTCCCAGGCCAACCCGGATGAATTTCAGGGTCGTCCAGCCGTTTTTTATTCTGTCAATCAGGGTCATGTTTCGTTATTTCCACAAATTTCCCGCTTTGGAAGCAGGGAAGGGGTGACAATAGTTACAGAGACATCAGGTATCATTCCTGTACCTGGCAGATTTAAACCATGTGCCGGGCTGATCATTGTCAGGTATTGAAAGATTTCCAGCCATTTATTTTGTGTAACCAAACGCACTATTTCTTTCAGGGGGAACGGCCAATTTTACCCCTGGGATTTTTTTTATAACCCATACACCTTAAATAGCCGAGCGATGAAAATTGAACAGATTTACACCGGTTGCCTCGCTGAAGCCGCTTACTATATTGAAAGTAAGGGCGAGGCCGCCATCATTGATCCCCTGCGGGAAACCCAGCCTTATGTGGATAAGGCCGAACGCAACGGGGCGAAAATAAAATATATCCTGGAAACCCATTTCCATGCGGATTTTGTAAGCGGTCACCTGGACCTGGCCAATAAAACCGGCGCCAGCATCGTCTTCGGCCCTACCGCTGCGCCCGCTTATGATGTGCATGTGGCAAGCGACGGGGAATTATTAAAACTGGGAGACCTGACCATTAAAGTATTGCATACCCCCGGTCATACCATGGAGTCCACCACCTACCTGTTGCTGGATGAAAAAGGGAGGGAGTATTGCATTTTTACCGGTGATACTCTTTTTATCGGGGATGTCGGGCGCCCGGACCTGGTGCAGAAAGTAAAAGCGGAGATCACCCCGGAGATCCTGGGGGGACATTTATACGATTCATTGCGCAATAAGATCATGCCCCTGCCGGATGATGTTATTGTGTACCCGGGCCATGGAGCCGGGAGCGCCTGCGGCAAGAACATGAGCAAGGAGACCATGGACACCCTTGGTCACCAGAAGAAAGTGAACTATGCGCTGAAGAGCGATATGAGCAAAGAAGAATTTATTAAAGCCGTCACCGACGGGCTGGTGGAGCCTCCCCAGTATTTCCCGTTCAATGTACTGCTGAACCTGAAGGGGAATATGGAAAGTATCGAGGAGGTTATTCATAAAGGAATGAACCCGCTTTCCGCAAAGGAATTTGAAGCCATCTGGGAAAGCACGGACGCCCTGGTGCTGGATACCCGCAAGAAAGAAGAATTTACCGCGGAACATATTCCCGGGTCCATTTTTATCGGGATCGATGATAATTTCGCTCCCTGGGTTGGCACCCTGATCACCGACCTTAAGCAACCCATCCTCTTCCTCGCGGATGAAGGACGAGAGGAAGAAGTCATTATCCGGATGGCCCGCGTGGGATACGATCATACCATCGGTTACCTGAAAGGGGGTATGGAGACCTGGAAAGCAGCGGGCTTTGGCACGGAGGTGATCAAAGAGATCAGCCCGGAGGATTTTGCCACTTTGTACCAGATGGACAATAAACATACGCACCTGCTGGACGCCCGGAGAAAAAGTGAATTTGATTCAGAGCACCTGGTGGGGGCGGAAAATTTCCCGCTGGATTTTATCAACCAGAATATGGCCCAGCTGGACCGGGAAAAAAAATACTTTATTCATTGTGCGGGCGGCTACCGTTCCGTGATCATGTGCTCCATTCTCCGGTCCCGGGGTTTTGATCACCTCGTGAATATCCGGGGCGGGTATAAGGCACTCAGCCTGACGGGGCTGAGCAAGACCAAATACGCTGAACCCAAAACGATGCTGTAATAACGGTTGCAGGATTGCTTACCGCTTATAAAACTGCTGTTTCATTCTATGGAGCAGCAGTTTTTTTTATCACCTGCCTTGCCGGCTTGCTTCGCCGCGAAGCGGGCAGGCAGGCATAGTATTGGCTTAACTACTAAAGCGGGCAGGGTACAATGATTGGCAAATTTCTTAAAGCGGGAATAGTCAATGAGGATAACATAGGAGCCTCCGGCTTGCACATAGGTCTGCTAAGGACAGTTATCCTATCTGCCTACTATGTGTAACTATGTATTACCTATGTGGTGAAAATAGCGGCGCAGCCGCAGCCCCGCGAAACGGGCAGGTATGAATAAACACCGATTTCCCGGTAAATAACGGATCACCTGTTTTATAAAAACAACTGCTCTTAGAAGGGACTACCGACTACCAACTACAGGCTACAGACTTCTCTTTATCTTATACGCAGTTTCATGCTTCACCTCGGTCATCACAAAACTGCTCTGTACCGTACCGATATCGGTCAGCCGCGCCAGTTTGTTTACAATGAAATCCTGGTAAGCGGCCATATCCGTCACCGCCACTTTCAGCAGGTAATCATAAACGCCTGTCATGTGATAACATTCCATCACCTCCTCAAATTTGACAATGGCTTTTTCAAAATTCAGCAGGATATGCTGGGCATGCTGTTTCAGCTGCACATTGGTAAAGGCTACCAGGCTCTTGCCGATCTTGTTTTTATCAACGATGGCTGTATAGCGGGTAATAAATCCTTCGTTTTCCAGCCGGCGTTTTCGTTCATAGATCGGCGTTATGGATTTTCCCAGTTTATCCGCCAGCTCTTTATTGGTCAGCCGGGCATCTGCCTGCAATAGTTCCAGCAACTGGATATCGGTTTTGTCAAGCTCCATAAAGATGTTTTATCTAAAAATAGATAAAATAACAGATAAAATGTCTTTTAATGGCCCGTTTTCCGGGCAAAACAGATTTGTTTTCCATTTCCCCTGAAGTCAGGGAAGGAGCGGGTTATTTTTTTCAACTTAGAACACAAACAAATAACCGGGTATATGAAGCAACCTGATTTTTCACCCGAAACCCTGATGTTAGGGTATGGGTACAAACCTGAACTGAGTGAGGGCGCCGTAAAGTGCCCCATCTTCCAGACATCCACCTTTGTATTTAAATCCGCCGAAGACGGGAAGGCCTTTTTTGAAATGGCCTATGGTAAGCCGGGCCATGATGGGGAGGAAATGGGACTGATCTACAGCCGGATCAACAATCCGGATATGGAGATCCTGGAAGAACGGTTAAAACTCTGGGACGGGGGAGAAAAAGCGGCGGCCTTTTCCAGTGGCATGAGTGCGATCGCCAGCACCCTGCTGACCTTTCTCAGTCCCGGTGATGTGGTCCTGTACAGCAACCCTTTATACGGAGGTACGCATAAATTCATACATCATATTCTCACCCATTTCGGGGTGGAGGTGATCGGTTTCCAGGCCGGGCAAAGCAGGAAAGAGGTTGAAAAAATGCTGGTGGAAAGCGGTCATGCCCGCCGCCTGAAAATGATCTTTATAGAAACACCCGCCAACCCCACGAATGACCTCATTGATATTGACATGTGCAGCACGATTGCCCGGCGGTTTTCGCTGGCGGATAAGAAAGTCTTACTGGCCGTGGATAATACCTATATGGGGCCGCTCTGGCAGCATCCGCTGAAACACGGAGCCGACCTGGTCCTGTATTCTGCCACCAAGTATATCGGCGGGCACAGTGATGTGATTGCCGGTGCCGCGGTGGGCAGTGCGGAACTGATCGGAAAAATTAAAAAGACCCGGACATTCTTTGGCACCATGATCGACCCCCATACCAGTTGGTTATTGATGCGCAGCCTGGAAACCCTCAAGATCCGGATGGAAGCTGCGGCCATCAATGCGGAACAGGTGGCGGGCTACCTGGCCCTTCACCCCAAAGTGGAAAAAGTTTATTACCTGGGTTATACAGCGGAAAATAACCCGGAACAACTCGCTGTCTTTAATAAACAGTGCCTGGGCAGAGGGGCGATGCTGAGTTTTGATATCCGGGGTGGTGAGAAAGAAGCCTTTACTTTCCTGAACAACCTGAAACATATCAAACTGGCCGTGAGCCTGGGCGGCACGGAAAGCCTGGCCGAGCATCCCGCCAGCATGACCCATTCGGATGTGCCCTTTGAAGAGCGGGAAGAACTGCATATTACGGATAAAATGATCCGCCTGAGCATGGGTATTGAAAATGGCCGGGACCTGGTCAGCGATATCGAACAGGCTTTGGAAAAAGTTAAAATACCCGAGCCTGTCCTGGCCCTGTGATCATAGTCACCGGGGAGTAATTAGGTCCCATCTACCTTTGTATAAACAAACAGAAATGGCGACGATAAAAATGACCACACAGGACTTTAAGGATAAAGTCTTTAACTACGAAACAGAAAAGGAATGGAAATACCAGGGCAGCCTTCCGGCTATTATTGATTTCTATGCCGACTGGTGCGGTCCCTGTAAAATGGTGGCGCCGGTGCTGGAAGAACTGGCGGCGGAATACGAAGGCCGCCTGCTTATTTATAAAGTAGATACGGAAGCAGAGCAGGAACTGTCTGCAGTCTTTGGTATTCAAAGTATTCCCACCCTGCTGTTTATTGATTCCGCGGGTGAACCCATGATGCAGCCGGGTGCTTTTCCGAAACATATTTTTAAAAAAGTGATCGAAGAAAAACTGCTGGCGCCGGTGAGTACGGAGGAATAAAGAAATTAATATAGTAGCGCAGCAGCCCCGCCGATGCGGGGTTTTTCTTTTACAAGCCGCTGCGCGGTTTTTTTATCACCTGCCTTGCGGGCCCGCTTCGCCGCGAGGCGGGCCCGCAGGCATAGTGTAAGTGTACATACGAAAGTGGGAGGGTCTTTTCTTTCTCACACTGCTCAAAGCGGGAAGAGTCAATGAGGGTGACATAGAAGCCTGCGGCTTGCACATAGGCGTTCTAAAGGACAGTTATCTATGTGCCTCCTATGTGGCCCTATGTGGTGAAACAAAGCGGCGCAGCCGCAAGCAACTTTATGGGGCTTTCAGCAGGTCCATGAATCGCTGCGTATCATAGTTGTCACTTCCCATATTCTGGTAAATGATCTCCCCTTTTTCATTGAATATAACAGTAAACGGTATGCCCTCCGTATTAAAGAGTGCGGGAAGCGTGCCGGCGGGATAATAAACCGGGAGTTTCATATTATTACTGACCGCATAATTTTGGGCTTTATCAAAATTGTCATCCAGGGAGAGCAGCACAAACTCGGTTTTGCTTTTATCTGTCCTGGCCCCCAGGCTTTCGATAGAAGGAATCTCCGCCCGGCAGGGAGGACACCAGGTCGCCCAGAGATTGACAAATACTTTCTTCCCTTTGAACTGCGCTAAATCCACTACCTGGTTATTACTATTCATCATCCGGAAGGAAGGTAGTGCGGGTTGTACAACCGGCTTGTTTTCGCCGGGGGGCGGGCTGATGGCGGCCGGCTGCTCCCCGGTTGCCGTTTCCTCTTTGGGATTGTTCGTACAACTAAGGAGGAGCAGGACCTGTAAAAGGGGTAAGAATAATGTTTTCATTCAGTATTAATTTATCAGGAATGCAATTTGCACGAAAAAGCCGGTTGGGCCGGTGATTATGATCACCAAGCAATCAACGGACAAAAGGAAAATTTGTTTAAATAGCCGGCGGAGCAGCCCTGCCCGAATGACGGGCCGCGCTTATTTGAAAATAACCTTTTCCCTGGCCGGGGAGCTGCCGCTTCCCGTTATTCCCATTTCAGATATACTTGTCCCGGATAAACAGACGGGGTGCAAAAAACAGCTATTTCCGGCCTTTTTTTACTACAGCGAAAATGCAGAAATGGTGACATATATCACACAGGTAAAACAATCTGACCTGTTTTAGAAAGAATCATTTCCGGGGTTGAGAGGAGTCACCCGCACCAGTGACCGTCCTCGTAGAAATCAGTGGCCGGCAGGGTGGATTTTTGCCGTGTAATTCACAACTCACAAAAATAGCTCAACATGAAACATTTAGTAATTCTCGGAGCGGGCACCGCGGGAACCATGATGGCGAATCACCTGAGCCATCACCTGAAAAGACCCGACTGGCGGATCAGTATTATTGACGAAAGAACAGAACACCACTACCAGCCCGGTTACCTGTTTCTTCCCTTTGATATATATGAACCCGAAGACATCGTTAAATCCATCGAAGAATTCATTCCTAAAACAGTCGACCTGATCCAGGGATCCATTGACAAAGTGGTGCCCGGGGAAAACAAAGTGCTGATGGGCGACGGCAGCATCCTCGTGTATGATGTGATGATCGTGGCCACCGGCGCCAAGATTGCACCGGAAGAGACCACAGGAATGAAAGGCAGCGAGTGGCACCGGTCCGTTTTTGATTTTTACACCTTTGAAGGCTCGCTCAATCTCCGTAATAAATTAAGGGACTGGAAAGGCGGTAAACTGGTTATCCATATTACCGAGATGCCGATCAAATGTCCCGTGGCCCCGCTGGAATTTGCCTTCCTCGCTGATTCTTATTTTAAACACAAACACATGCGGGATAAAGTGGAGATCACCTATGTGACCCCGCTGAGCGGAGCATTTACCAAACCCAAGGCTACCGCCACCCTGGAACACCTGCTGGAAGAAAAGAACATCCATATCGAGGGAGATTTCGCGATTGAACAGGTGGACAATGAAAACAAACAGATCATTGACTACGGCGGAAGGACGATTCCTTTCGATCTCCTGGTAACTGTTCCTACGAATAAAGGGGATGCCCTGATGGAGCGTTCCGGGATGGGGGACGATCTTAACTATGTTCCTACCCACAAAGCCACCCTGCAGTCCAAACAATACGAGAACGTATTTGTATTAGGCGATGCCAGTAATATCCCCGCTTCCAAGGCCGGTTCTGTGGCGCACTTCGAGGCGGAGATCCTCACTGAGAATATTTTACGGTTCGTGAAAGGGGAGCCGCTCAAAGAAGAATTTGACGGGCACGCCAACTGTTTTATCGAAACAGGAAACGGCAAGGCCCTGCTGATCGACTTCAACTATACGCATGAACCGGTGGAAGGAACTTTCCCCTTCCCGGGACTGGGCCCGCTGCGTTTATTAAAGGAGAGCCGGATGAACCATATGGGCAAACTGGCCTTCCGCTGGGTGTACTGGCATATGCTGCTGAAAGGAACCCATATTCCTTTCGTGTCACCCACCATGTCTGAATCCGGAAAGAAATACGCAAAAGCAGAAACTGTATAATCATTCACAACTAAAATTTATTTTATGGAAAAAGTAATTGCAGGCAAAACCATCCATGTTAACGAGGAAGGTTTTATGACCGATTTTAAAGAATGGGACAAGACGATCGGGGAAGCCCTCGCGGTTGAAAACGAGATCAGCCTGACCCCGCGCCACTGGGAAATACTGGGTTATATACAAACAGAGTACAAAAACGAAGTGCCCCTGAGCATCCGGAAGATCGGGAAAAGCGGGGTGGTGGATATCAAGGAATTCTACCAGTTGTTCCCGAAAGCCCCGTTGAAAACCGCTACTAAAATTGCCGGTATCCCCAAACCCGCGAGCTGTATTTAACCACCAGTAAAAATTATGTTATGAGTGAAAATAAAGGCGAAATAAAAAAGATGATGATCATCTTGTCAAAAGCCACCCTCGAGAATGTATATGCCGCTTTTGTACTGGCCAACGGCGCCCGCATGGAAGGGATCGAGGCGGAAATGTTCTTTACTTTTTTCGGCCTGGAAGCCGTGCATAAAAAGAAAATGAACAGCCTGCATATTGCCACTGTCGGTAACCCGGCCATGCATATTCCCACGATGGTGGGCGGATTGCCCGGTATGGAAGCCCTGGCTACAACCATGATGAAGAAAGAAATGGCCAAGATCGATATGCCCGAAGTGCCCGAATTCCTGGAAATATTAGCCGATTCAGGCGTTCGCATGTGGGCCTGCAAACTGGCCATGGATATGTTCCACTATAAAAGGGAGGACCTGTTTGAAGGGATTGAGGAAGTGATCACCGTGGGTGATTTCTACAAGAAAAGTGAGGGAGAAGGCGTGCACATGCTCTTCATCTGATTCCAAACGCTGTTGAGATATAAGAGTGAGTGTTTTAGCTACAGTTCGGCTGTACCGAAGCAGATCCGGGGCCCGGAAACGGATCCGGGATCGCTCCTGGTACAGCCTTTTTAATGCGGTAAACGGTCCCTGAAACGGCCATAAAACCAGGTACCCGCAATGGCGCTGAATAAGGTAACGACCGTCGCCGTAGCTCCCGTGCCAACCTGGGCAAAAAGCGGGCCGGGACAGGCGCCGGTAATGGCCCAGCCGAAGCCGAACAGCAATCCGCCAATGATATTTCCTTTATTCAGCTTACGGGTCACAAATTCAATAGGCTCCCCATAAATGGTTTTAATGTTGAATTTCCGGATAAGCCAGACGGAAAGAACGCCAACCGCCACCGCGGAGCCAATCACACCATACATGTGAAAACTCTGGAGCCTGAACATTTCCTGTATCCGGAACCAGGAAATCACTTCGGCCTTGACCAGGATAATGCCAAAAAAAACCCCGGCGATCAAATATTTGAAATTGTACCACCAGGGATGTTTGAGTTCGGATTCGTTTAAACAGACCGCATCCAGCGACCGGACTTCAAAGTCGCTGTTGCTGATCAGGAATTTGTGGTGCTCTTTTTCTTTTATTGTAACAGGGGACATTGGTTATAATTTAAGGATGAAGGGAAGAACCCAGTTGGCCACGATAAAACCACCTGTCATAAAGCAAATGGTCGCAACCAGGGAAGGCAACTGCAGGGTGGATAATCCCATGATGGAATGGCCGCTGGTGCAACCCCCGGCATACCGGGTGCCAAACCCGACAAGGAAACCACCCCCCACCATCAGGATCAGTCCTTTTGCCGTCAGCAGTGACGACCAGGTAAACAAGTCGGCCGGAACCAGGCCCTGGTAATTCGTGATCCCGTAACCGGATAATTCCGTCACTAATTTTTCATTGACCTGCACCGGTTGCGGGCCGGACAACCATTGGGCAGCGACCAGGCCCCCGAAGAGGATGCCCGCCACGAGGAACAGGTTCCACACTTCATTTTTCCAGTCATACCTGAAAAAAGGGATACGCGCCGGCAGGCAGGCGGCACAGATATGCCGGAGCGAAGAAGAAATGCCAAATGATTTATTCCCGATCAGTAATAATACCGGTACCATCAGGCCGATCAGCGGACCGGCCACATACCAGGGCCAGGGTTGTCTCAAAAAATCCAGCATCGGTTTTGTTTGAATGTTTAATGAACGATTCCTGAAATCTGCGGCGAATTTACTCCTATTTGCACTTACTGCAGGAGCATTCTGTTCATTTCTTCACCGGGATGTTGGCAAGGGCGGCAGAAAAATAAGCGACGGGGTAAAGCTGAAGTATATAATCTACTGATTTTATAGACTTTGTAAGCTGATGTTGATATGCGTCAAATTCGCCGGGCTGGTTGTTAAAAGGCGGGATGGCAGATGCTGGTTTCAGAAAAGATGGTAACTATATACGTGTTAGACCAAGGCAGGATATTTCTACTGAATGTATAATGTTTTCTCATAAAAATGTGTACCCGCCAATTTTTTCAATTCCTTATAAGCTGAATCCTGATTATTTTCATATTTTCTCCAGATCCAATTAGCTATCCAGTCGGCCATCCAAATTCCTTCATTTTTGTCGCTTGAGTCATACTCACAATTAATATTGATATCCAGTTTTAATTCACCCCAGCATTTCGTTTTAATATAGGCCTCAAAATTATTACCGTGGTCAACTTTTATGGTTCTTTTATCTAAAACCACTTTTATGTCCTTGTGGTGCCTGAAAGTATCCGGTAGCATGACACCTAACATATAATTGTAAAAAATATTACAGTCCTCCCGCAATTTAGGGAGAACTTTTTCTTTTTTAGCGGTTATACTAATAACATTAAACGAAGGGGCTTTGGCAATAATTTTAGATATGTTTGTTGAGATGTACGTGGCGTCCAGGTCGGAAAAATTGCACCCCTTTTTTTCAATTTTGGGAGTCAGGTTATACTTCTGATAAATGTCAGAAATGTATCTTTTTACATACTTTAACTGTTGTTCATCTACAACGATTCCGGAAATTGTAATGTATCTGCTTGACCCACCATTCCCATTGGGCTTGTCAAAAGTCCAGCCTAAATCTCCGCTTTCATCTAAAAATACTATCATAAAAAAAGGGGATGAATAATCACCCCCTCATATTAATCTTTAAAGAAGAAATAGACCCTTGGAGCGATGCAGATTAGACTACATTTATGGCAGGTGTTTCACCACCACACTTTACAAGGAATTACCTACTTCACATGCAAGGTACTACTTTTCCCATTTATAGTATAATACAATTTGCTGGGTTAGTATAAAGCATTGATTTACAAAAAATTTTCATATCGTTCCCAAAGCATTTTGCAATTACTTTCAAAGCAAATATGCGGGTGTTCCTGCTGGGTTTCGGATCAATGAAAGCAGGGGATTCTTTTTAAATTAGAAATGTTAATATCGCCGCGCCCCTTTATTTTTCAGGTAGGTTACGCAGGAAAAAATCCCGCACATTGCCTCCCATGATTTGATAGATTTCTTCCCGGGTGAAACCCTCTTTCAGCAATGCATCCACAATCAGCGGAAGCCCGGTTACATCGAAATGCGTGGTGGTGGCCCCGTCAAAATCGGATCCGAGCGCTACCTTGTCCACCCCGATCTTATCCGCCACATAGCGGATACTTTTTGCTGTGGCCTCGGCATCCGTTCCGCAGACAGCAGTTTCCCAGAGACCGATACCCACTAACCCGTTTCTTCTGCCGATCTCCGCGAGGTGCGCATCCGATAAGTTGCGTGTATTATCGCAGATGCCTTTTACCCCGGTATGCGAAATAAGCACCGGGCTTTGGGTAAAGGCAAAAATATCATCAATGGTCTTCGGGGAAGCATGGGCCAGGTCAATCAGTATATGCAGGCTGTCCATCTTCCGGACCAGGGATTTTCCCTTTTCGGTCAATCCTCCTTTAGCGATCCCATGGGCGGACCCGCCCCAGGCATTGTCAAAGAAATGGGTAAGGCCGATATAACGCACCCCCGCGTCATAAAATGACTGCAGGTTACTGATATCATCCCCTAAACAATGAGCGCCTTCAATACCCAGCATACCGGCCGTGAGCCGCTGATTGCTGCCCCGGTCGCTGATAAATTGCTGTAATTCTGCCCGGCTCGTGATCACCCGGAACTCAGCACCTGATTTCCGCGCAGTGTTAAACAGGTCCCCGCACTGGTGCAGGGCTCTTGATCTTACACTGAACCAGTCTTTCGGATTGCGCAACTGTGCAAAACTCAGCAGGGCGATCTGGTCAGTCTTATCATCATTTTGTTCAATATTGATCCCCCGCGGTGTTTTACTGACAACGGTAAAAACCTGGAAAGCCATATTGGCTTCCCGCATCCGCGGAATGTCCACATGTCCGTAGGAATGTTTTTCCAGGTTATTGCGGTCCCAGAGCAGCGCATCGCAGTGCAGGTCCGCAATAAAGGGGATAGAATCATACCAGGCCACTTTATGCGGGTTAGTGACTTTCAGGGTCACTTTATTATTATCACGATCAATATATCCCGGTGCAAAAATGAAGAACGCGATAGCGGCAATGACCAAAAGAAGGAGGAAGTATTTGAGGATCTTCCGGAGCATGTTTTTTGGGGAAGTTAGGGATTTTCAGAGAAAGTCTTTAGTCGATAGTTGTTAGTCTTTAGTCGTTAGTCAGGGCTATGGGAATTTTGTTTAGGGAATGGCGATTGGGGCCTTGGGGTATTGCTGGCCTGAATACCTGCGCTAATGACCGGGCCGGAAAGTTTGATTTCACTTTCTTTCCAGTGACAGTTGCGGGAAAAAAAGAGGCTGCCTGCCCCGGGCGCCTCTTTCAGTAAAAATCACTTTATCAGATCTTCCCCCGCAGGCTGGTCCAGGGGCCGCCATTGTACACTTCAATGCCGGCTGCTTTCAGGATATTTTTCGCCATACTGCTTCTTCCGCCGCTGAGGCAGACGGTAATCACGGGTTTGTTGAGCTTTTTCAGGTCATTTACTTTTCCGCGGATTGTATCCAGGGGATAATTCTTTGACCCGTTGATATGCCCGCTTTTGAACTCCCCGGGTGTGCGGACATCCACAATGACCGCCCCGTTGTGTATGAGTTCTTTATAATCGACAGGAGTGCCGCCAAATAATTTCTGCAGAAATGATAACATGTAAAAAGGGTTTATTTAGTTAATTAAAAATTGTACATCACCGATGCCGCCGCCGTTGTACACATTGGTCACGCCGATTTGCTGCAGGATAGCCAGGGCCATGCCGCTCCGGGCCCCGCTGCGGCAATAGACGACCACCGGCCGCTGAAAGGCCCTGAATTCATCTGCTTTATAAGGGATCTGTTCCAGGGGAATATTGCGGGCGCCAGGGATATGTTCCGCTTCAAATTCCCAGGGACTGCGGACGTCAACAAAAACGGTGGACGGATCTGTAACGAGTTCTTTTAAGGTTGCCATATTGATTGTTTAAATTTTTATTTTTCATTTATAACAGCGTGGTCGGGCATACATAATCGGTGACGGGAAACAACCCGCTTTCTTTCAGGGCCTTGAACCCGCCTTTTACATCCACCAGGTTATGGTAACCCCGGGCCCTCAGGATAGAATTAAAGATCAGGGAGCGGTAGCCGCCGGCACAATGCACATAAGCGGGTTTATTTTTATCGATCAGGATCATACTGTCGTTGATAAAATCCAGCGGGGCGTTTACCGCATCCGCCAGGTGCTCACTCTGGTATTCACTTTTTTTGCGTACATCCAGTACCGTTAGTTTTTCCCGGTTCATCCGTTTTGCCAGTTCAGCGGCGTCAATGGATTCGATCCGGTCTGTTTCCTTGCCGGCTGCCTTCCAGGCCCTGAAGCCTCCCTCGAGGTAACCGATCGTATAATCGTAACCCACGCGGGCCAGCCGGGTGATCACTTCTTCTTCTCTTCCCTCATCTGTTACCAGCAGTATTTCCTGCCTGATATCCGGGATCATGGCGCCCACCCAGGGGGCAAATTGCCCGTCAATGCCGATATTGATGGAATTGGGTATAAAGCCTGCTGCAAATAACTGCGGGTCGCGGGTATCCAGTACCAGGGCTCCTGTTTCCGTTGCGGCTGTTTCAAAAGCATCCGGGCTTAATGCCTGTTTCCCCCTCTTCAGTACCTGGTCAATGCTTTCATAGCCCTGTATATTGAGCATCACATTGAGCGGGAAATAAGCGGGAGGGGCGACCAGCCCGGTGGTGACTTCTTTAATAAACTCCGTTTTTGACATGCCGGGTCTCAGGGCGTAGTTGGTTTTTTTCTGATGGCCCAGTGTGTCCGTTGTTTCCCTGCTCATGTTCTTCCCGCAGGCGCTGCCGGCTCCATGTGCCGGGTAAACGGTAATATCATCGGGCAGGGGCATGATCTTGTTGCGCAGCGAATCAAACAGGTATCCGGCGAGTTTATCCTGTGTCAGGTCGGTCACCAGTTTCTGGGCCAGGTCAGGACGGCCTACGTCCCCGATGAACAACGTGTCACCGGAGAAAAGGCCAGCTGGTTTTCCATTTTCGTCTTTTAATAAATAGCAGGTACTTTCCATGGTGTGACCGGGTGTGTGCAAAGCGGTAATGGTCACATCGCCCAACCTGAATATTTCACCATCTTCCGCAATATGCGCATCAAAAGCCGGTTTTGCCCCGGGGCCGTACACGATCCTGGCGCCTGTCTTATTCGCCAGGTCCAGGTGACCGCTGACAAAATCAGCATGAAAATGGGTCTCAAACACATAGTCGATACGGGCCTTATTATTTTCCGCTTTGCGGATATAAGGCGCCACTTCACGCAACGGGTCAATCACCGCGGCCACCCCGTTGCTCTCAATATAATAAGCTCCCTGCGCCAGGCAACCCGTATATATCTGTTCCACTTTCATTGCTTATTCCTTTAATAGAGGATACAAAAGTCGGTTTGTGCAGCTTCCTGCACAGTGACATCCATCACAGATTTCAGTGCTGTTTGTTAATAGAGGATTAATTCCCTGATAATGATCAGGATTCCCATGATCAGCACAAACCAGCCGAACCCTTTTCGCAGGGAAGCCGGGGATATTTTTTCGGAAAGGCGGCTGCCGATAAACAAACCGGCGGCAGACAACAGGGTAAAAATGCCAAGCAGGGTCCAGTCAAATTCAAAATGTTTGAGGCTGAATAGAAAACCAAACAGGGAATTGATGGCAATGATGAGCAGGGAGGTGCCCACGGCTGTTTTCATATCCAGTCCCAGGAACAATACCAGGGTGGGGATGATCAGGAAACCGCCGCCGGCGCCGAGCATGCCGGTCACTACCCCGATCAGCAGGCCGAAGAACATCAGGGGGAATACCCGTTCACCGCCTTCTTTGGCTTTTAATTTTTCCGTACTGCTTTCTTTATTTTTTATCATGGAATAAGAGGCCAGCAGCATGAGGACCGCGAATACGAGCATCAGCAACATATTTTTTGTTACGATGATCTTTCCCAGGCTGAAAAGGGTATCCGGTATTGCTGGCAGCAAATAGTGCCGGGTCAGGAAGATGGAAAAAATAGAAGGGAAGCCGAATTCGGTCACAGCCCTGAAATCAAGCAGTTTCCGGGAGTAGGCCCTGAGCCCGCCGACCAGGCTGGTGGCGCCCACGATAAACAGCGAACTGGTGGTGGCCAGTACGGGATCCTGGCTCATCAGGTACACCAGCACCGGTACGGTAAGAATGGAACCACCACTGCCTACCAGGCCCAGTGAAATACCGATGAATACTGCTGCTATATAACCAAGGATTTCCATACCGTTTTATGCAAGGTTAGGGGAACTGTTTTTTTCCGGGGGTGACAGAAATCACAGCGGGTATGCTCAGGTCAGTTCGATCATATTCCGGTGCAGTTTCACCAGGTTGCGCTGTTCCATTTTTTTCAGCAGCCGGGATATGACTTCCCGGGAACTGTTAAGGTCATCGGCAATCTGCTGGTGCGAGATATCCATGCTCTTTTTGCCCGTTTTTTCCGCATACCGCTTCAGGTAAAATTCCAGCCGTTCGTCCATATTGCGAAAGGCGATATTGTCCACAACGGATAATAACTCATCAAACCGGTTGCGGTAGGTCTGGATAACGAACTGGTACCAGGTTTTGTACTGGTTCATCATATCATCCATCAGGTGTACCGGGATCATCAGTACTTCCGAATCTTCTTCCGCAACGGCCATGACCTCGCTGGTATGCGTCTGGATCGCGCAGATCATGGATACGGCACAGGCCTGCCCGGGGAGCAGGTAATACATCAGGAATTCACCGCCATCCTGGTTTTCCCGGTAAATTTTTACCCGGCCTTCCAGTACCAGGGCGGTGGATTTTATATATTGGCCGGTCCGCATGATCACGTCGCCGGCATTAAAACTTCGCTGTACGGCTTCTTTTTCGATCAGTTCGATCAGTCCGGGTTCAAATTGGGGGAATCGTTCTTTCCAGTTCATGGTTCAAAGTTAGGGTTCTAAAATCTTTTCCATTTTCATACTCCGGCTGCCTTTGATCAGGATATGTGTATGTTCAAAAGCCTGCTGCTGAAACCATTTTTTTGCTTCTTCTGAATGGCTGAAGGAAATATAGGGATGCGGGATCTTCAGGAAATCTCCACCGACGAGCACCACCTTTTCCCAGGCCGTTTGACCGATCAGGTCAATGATGGCCTTATGTTCAGCCAGGCTGCTGTCTCCCAGCTCGGCCATGGCGCCCAGCACCAGGACCCTGGAGGGAGCCTGCAAACGGGCAAAGTTCTCAATGGCCAGTTTCATGCTGCTGGGATTGGCATTGTAGGCGTCGAGTATAACCTGGTTGCTGCCGCTTTGCAGCAGTTGTGAACGGCTGTTGGAGGGCTGGTAGTCTTCAATGGCGGACCTGATCTGTTCATCCGGTACTTTAAAATGCTTCCCGATAGCAACGGCCAGCAATACATTGGGAAGGTTGTAATCTCCCACCAGTTTTGTTTTGATCAGTCCCGTATCCGCGCCCTTCGTGATCTCCACTTCAAGGAAGGGTTCATTTTTTACCGTATGACCTTCCAGGTCCGCGCCGGCCGTTCCGTATTTGATGATACGGGCTATATCATGGCTCATGCTGCGGAGATAGTCATAATCCCACATCACGAAAGCGGTACCTCCGTGCGCCCGCAGGTAATCAAAAAGTTCTCCTTTTCCCCGCCGGACACCTTCTTCCCCGCCAAATCCCCCGAGATGCGCCTTGCCGCAATTGGTAATGACTCCATAGGTTGGCTGCGCATATTCGCAATAGCCGGCAATTTCTTTCCGGTGATTGGCCCCCATCTCGATCACAGCGATCTCCGCATCCGCTTTTATCGTTAAAAGGGTGAGGGGGATGCCGATATGGTTATTGAGGTTACCTTCTGTGGTAGCAGTTTTATATTTTGTGGCGAGTACCGCATGCACCAGTTCCTTCGTGGTGGTTTTGCCGTTGCTGCCGGTGATGGCAATAAAGGGAATGGAGAATTGTTCCCGGTGATACCGGGCCAGGGCCTGCAGTGTTTTCAGCACATCTTCCACGAGGATCGTTTTTCCCTCAAGGAAAAATTCCGGTTCATCAATCACCGCGCAGGCTGCCCCGGCGTCGATTGCCTGCCGGGCAAATTGATTGCCATTGAAGGTATCGCCTTTGAGCGCAAAGAACATATCACCGGGCTTTAACCGGCGGGTATCCGTTTGTATGGAAGGGTTGCGCAGGTATAATTCGTAGAGGGATTCGATGTTCATGATGTAAAAGTAATGAACTCCGAACTCCGAACCCGCAACCATCAGCCCGTTAAAACTATCAGTGAACTTTCCGCATATCAAGCTAACCCCGAACGCTGAACTCCGAACTTTGAACAAAAAAAAGCCCCCCGTTTCCGGAGGACCGTATTTTAATTAGCTTATCTTTTTTGTCGTCTCGCTTTGAAGTACTGGCCAGTTTTGCGTTTATTGCCTTCGGGGCTTCCCATACGGTTCATGGCGCAACGGAAACCGAGGGTGCTGAGGGCCTGGTCTTCTTCGAGGTAGCGACGGCTGCCGGGGGATAACCAGTAAGCCCGGTCATTCCAGCTGCCTCCCTTGTACACTTTGGATTTTTCAGGATGGATCAGGGTGGTATTACCATACCCATAAGAAGATTGTGATAAAGAGTCACCATCGAGGAAGTCGATCACATTACCCCGCTGGTAGTTCCGGCGGTTCTTGCTTTCCGCATCGGTTACATTCACCATTTTCACGCGACCCAGGCTGTCTTTTTCATAGCGGGTGGCGGGATCCATCGTGGTGGAGTCCACTACATATAATTTTTTGTATTCGTTACCACGGAACGGAGCCGGCTGGTCATCGAAATCAAGTGCAGACAGCGGGCGATAGGTATCTTCCACCCACTCACTCACGTTACCGGCCATATTATATACACCGAATCCATTGGGGTAAAAAGAATTCACAGGAGCAGTGTAAAAAGCACGGTCATTCAGCCCACCTGCCACACCGGCATTATCTCCTGAGCCTCTTTTAAAGTTAGCCAGGAACACCCCCTGCCAGCTGCCGCGACGGGTGTCACGCAGACCATTCACATTCTGTGACCAGGGGTATACCTGTTTGTTAGACTGTAACTCTTCCCCTCTCTTGCCTTCTTTCAGGCTGGGGCGGGGGTTCTGGTTGATCAGGCCATAAGCCGCATATTCCCACTCGGATTCAAAAGGCAGGCGGTAATCAGGCAGCATCACACCGGACTCCATATTCGGAGCCATCGGGGGCTGACCTTTTTTAGACTGCATGGCTTTGCCGGGAGGGGCCGTGTATAAACCTAAGAGGTATGATTTGGTCGTAAAGTTATTGTCGCCCTGCTGAGCGCCGGGTTTCAGGTTGGCTTTGTTGATATACCCTTTCTGTACGAGGGTTCCTTCATTTACACGGTCACTTCTCCAGAGACAGAAATCCTTGGCCTGTCTCCAGGTAACACCCACCACAGGGTAGTCGTTGAAACCGGGGTGACGGAAATAGAATTCAACCATAGGTTCATTATAGCTCAGCTCGCTTCTCCATACCAGGGTATCGGGTAAAGCCCCTTCGAGGATCTTGGCATTGGCAGGATCCGTGGGATCAAAAACCCGGGTCAGCCAGTGCAGGTACTCGCGGTAGTGAACGTTGGCCACTTCGGTGCGGTCAATATAGAAGGAAGGAACAGATACACGGCGGGGAATATTATTCCAGTCGCCCATCACATCCTCCTCTGTCTGACCCATAGTGAAAGTACCACCTTCCACGAACACCAGACCGGGGCCGAGGCCTTGTTCTTTCGCCTTGGACACCTGGAAACCACCCTGGTTCTTGTCGTTGTAATTCCAGCCGGTTACACTGGATTTGTTGCCTTTTTTGCCTGAACCGGATCCTTTACAGGATGCCAGCAGCACCACACAGGATAGTAGGATTGTTAAGTTTCTCATTGTTTTTTGCATAAACCTATGAATTGGAATAATTTTAACGCCGGGCGGGGTAAAATATTGCACCCTGGGTCATTTTTACCCCCCGGATTGCGAATATATAGACTTTAGCCAAGACCATTCACGCAGAAATACCTTTTTTTAAACGGGAAATTCCCATCAAACCAATGGGTTAGCACATGTACCAATGCAGGGGTTTTGTTATAGCAGGCATGCTTTTGCTGGCCCCTTTTTTCGGGTCCTCCCAGCGAAATTATGCCCCCCATTCGGTGCTGGCCGCGGGTGACTGGTATAAGTTCAGTACCCGGGAGCCCGGGATCTACAAAATAGATCTTCCTTTTTTGGTTTCCCTCGGCATCCAGGCCCATAATCTTTCATCAGCTTCTTTCCGGCTTTTCGGAACCGGCGGAGCTATGCTGCCGGAAGCCAATAACGGGAATTACCGCGATGATCTTACTGAAATTGCCGTGCAGGTGGAAGATGGCGGGGACGGGGTCCTGAATGGTACCGATTATATCCTGTTTTTTTCAACCGGTCCGGATCAATGGGTAAAAGATTCCCTGAACCAGTCTTTCCTACATAAAAAGAATCTTTACACGGGGCAGTCTTTCTATTTTATTACGATCGGCGGTAATGGAAAAAGAATAGGGCAGGCACCGGTAGCCGGGTCGCCCACTGTTACCGTTAACTTTTTTTCGGAACATTTTTTTCATGAACTCGACACGGTCAATTTTCTTTCCGGGGGCAAAGAATGGTACGGGGAAGAATTTGCTAATGCACCGGGCAAGATATTGAGCCGGAACTTCCCGTTATCCCTGCCCGGTTTACAGGCGGGAGCGGCCCTGACCCTTCGGAGCCAGTGCGCGGCAAGGTCCGTAGGCAGCGCCAGCCGCTTCGATATACGGATCGATAACCAGCCAATGGCCCAGTTGCTGCTTAACCCGGTAAGCGGCGGGACCTATGATGTGTTTGTTCAGCAGGCCACGCTGAGTTCGACGGGAACTTTATCATCAGTCACACCTGTTATTAATTATACCTACACTCCCGGCAGTTTTAATTCGCAGGGCTGGTTAAACTGGTTTGAATTATTTACAAGAAGGGCTATTTCGCTGGAGGGAAACAACCAGCTCCTGTTCCGCGACTGGCAATCAGTAGGCGCTAATACGGCGGAGTTTGCAGTGGCCCGGGCCAACAGCAACACCCGGGTATGGGATATCACGGACCCGCTAAGTCCGTTGAAAATGGCCGGGGAACTGAACGGGAATGAATACCGGTTTGTGAATGATTGTTCTAGGCTCAGGGAATACGCTGCCTTTACCAATCCCGGTTTTTTGCAGCCTGTTGCCATTGGGAAAATAGCCAACCAGGATCTTCATGGCAGTACACCGGCTGACCTGCTGATCGTAACGCATACTTCCCTGCTGCCGCAGGCCCGCCGCCTCGCCCTGTTTCACCAGCAACGGGACAATTACAGGGTGGCGCTGGTTACCACGGAACAGGTGTACCAGGAATTCGGAAGCGGAAGCCCGGACCCTGTGGCCATCCGGGATTTTGTAAAAATGTACTATGACAAATATGGGATGGTTCCGGCAGACAAACCCCGTTTTCTCCTGTTATTTGGAGATGCCTCCTTTGATTACCGGGACCGGTTGTTCAATAATACCAGCCTGGTGCCGGCCTGGCAAAGCAGCCAGTCAGCCGATCCCTTATCCACGTACGCATCGGATGATTTTTTCGGTTTCCTGGATGATAATGAGGATATCAATTCCGGTCTTGTTTCTAATTATCTTGATATCGGCATTGGCCGGGTGCCGGCAAAAAATGCGGAAGAGGCCGGCCGTTTTGTTGATAAAGTAACAACCTATTATGACAGGGAAAGTATGGGTCCCTGGCGAAATAATCTCACGTTTATTGCAGATGATGAAGACGGGAATCTCCACCTGCAGGACGCCGAACTTATTACAGGTACTGCCACTGCTGTGGCCCCCGCTTTTAACCAGCAGAAAATTTACCTCGATGCCTATCAGCAGGAGAGCGGGGCCGGGGGAAGCCGCTATCCCCAGGTTAACCAGGCCATCAATAACCAGGTATATAATGGTACGCTGATCTGGAATTATAACGGGCATGGCGGTTCGGCCCGGCTGGCGGAAGAAACCATCCTCGATCAGTCGGTCATTAACAACTGGAACAATAAAAACCGCCTGCCTTTATTTATTACGGCCACCTGCGATTTTGCTCCCTATGATAACCCGCTGGTGAATTCTATCGGGGAAAACCTGTTATTGAGACCCGCCACCGGAGCCATTGCCCTGATGACCACGACAAGACCCGTCTTTGCCTTCAGCAACCGGGTGATGAACAATAATTATATACAGTATGCTTTGCAGGCGGGCAGTGACGGGCGATACAGGACCCTGGGCGACGCGGTTAAAGAAGCGAAGAACTTTACCTACCAGACCCTCCCCGATATTTCAAATAACCGGAAGTTTACCCTGCTGGGCGATCCGGCCATGACCCTGGCCTTCCCGGTATTAAAAATAAGACCCGTATTTATAAACGGGATCCCGGCTGCCCAGGCCGACACCCTGAGCGCCCAGGAAACTATTACCATTGACGGGGAAGTTACCGACCAGCAGGGAACCCTGCTCAGCGGGTTTAACGGGAATGTATACCCGGCGGTCTTCGATAAGCCGCAAACCATTACCACCCTGGGCAATGACCCGGGCAGTCAGCCCGTTCCTTTCCAGGCCTGGCAAACCACTTTGTTCCGTGGAAAATTCTCCGTGGCCAGCGGCCGTTTCAGGATTTCATTCAAAATGCCAAAGGATATCAATTTCCAGTATGGGAATGGCCGGCTCAGTTTGTATGCGGAAGACGGTAGCCTTGACGGGCAGGGGCTTTTCACAAATTTCATAGTGGGGGGGATCGGCCAGGGCGGGAGCGGGGACGGGGAAGGCCCGGTCATCAAGGCCTGGCTGAATGATGAACTTTTTGCCAACGGGGGACTGACCAATCAAAACCCGGTATTACTGCTGCGCCTAGCTGATTCTTCCGGGATCAACACAACCGGGATCGGGATCGGCCATGATATCGTGGCCACCCTCGACGGGGATAACAGCCGCTATTTTATACTCAATGATTTTTACCAGGCAGACCAGGACAGCTACCAGTTGGGGAAGCTGCGGTTCCAGTTGCCGGAACTCTCCCCCGGGCCCCATAGCCTAAAGATCAAAGCCTGGGATGTGATGAATAATTCCAGCGAGATCCTGCTGGAATTCATGGTAGCAAATGACGGCGACCTGGAACTCAGTCATGTGCTGAACTACCCCAATCCCTTTACCACGGAGACCCGGTTCTGGTTTGAACACAATAAACCCGGTCAGCCCCTGCAGGTGCAGTTGCAGGTTATGACAATAACCGGCAGGGTTATACGCTCCATTACCAGTAGTATCGTTCCTGAAGGAAACCGGGTGACGGAAATCATATGGGACGGCAAGGACGACTTTGGCAGCCGGCCGGGGAGGGGGGTATATATTTACAAATTGCGGGTTATTGCAGGCAGTAAAAAAACGAAGGAGGTGCTCGGGAAACTGGTAATGTTATGATTTTTTATCATTTTTTATCCTATTTTCAGCCTTGAAAACCAGTATGTAAGCTTTTTAACAGTAAAAATTAAAATTGACAATAAAAACGGAAAACAGACGTTTTTTTCAAGAAATTTGTTCATTGGCAAGCGCCAACATAACTACAAAAACCATTGAGAACCACCTGAAACGGCATTTTTTTCGTTTCAGATAATTTCTCTATTTTAGTTTTGTATTTATGCAAATGCTCTATATTTACACCATTATTAAAAATTTTCTAATGAGACCAACTGCTTTAAAACTAACTGCCGGACTACTGCTTTTTTGTGGTTTATCTTCAACTGTAAAAGCTCAGGTTGACCCTATTAACGTAGTTACCACCGCTGTACCGTTTCTTCGTATTTCACCCGATGCCCGCTCTGGCGGTATGGGTGATATTGGTGTTGCCACTTCTCCTGATGCTTATTCAGGATTATGGAACATCGGTAAAGTGGCATTTAATCAATCCAAAGGGGGCATTGGCGCAACTTATACTCCCTGGCTGAAAGACCTGGTAAATGATGTTTACCTGGCTTCCCTGGTTGGTTATTATAAATTAGATGATGAACAGGCTTTCTCTGGCGCTGTTCGTTATTTCAGTTTGGGCAATATCGAGTTTACCAATATTTCCGGTACTTCCGACGGTAATTTCCGTCCCCGTGAATTTGGTATTGACCTCGGTTATTCCCGTAAACTGAGCGCCAAAAGCGGCGTGGGCCTGGCATTAAAATATATCAACTCCAATCTGGCCGGTGGCCGTACCAACGGAAGTACTACCTACAAATCTGCCAGCGCTGTTGCGGCAGACCTGGCTTACTACCATGATGGTAAAAAATCCGGTAGCGGATTTGCCTGGGGTGCGGTATTATCCAACTTAGGTACCAAGGTCTCCTACACTGATAATGCGGATGCAAAAGATTTCATTCCCGCCAACCTGGGCCTGGGACTGAATTACGCCAAGAAAATGAATGACAACAACTCCATTTCTTTCGGCCTGGAAGTAAACAAACTGTTAGTACCCACCCCTCCCGGTGAAAATGCAACTGCACAGGATATTGCTGATTACAGGAGCAAGAGTGTAATCGGTGGCTGGTTCAGTTCTTTCGGCGACGCCCCCGGTGGTTTTGCTGAAGAAATGAAAGAATTCCAGGTATCACTGGGCGCTGAATACTGGTACAATAACCAGTTCGCCCTGCGTGCCGGTTATTTCTACGAAAATAAAACCAAAGGCGACCGCCGTTATTTCACTACAGGTTTAGGCCTTAAATACAATGTATTTGGTTTCAATTTCGCTTACCTGATTCCTGCCGGTAGCGGTGTTAGCCGCAACCCGCTGTCAAACACCCTGCGTTTCTCTGTACTGTTTGACCTGGATGGTGCAAAAGCAGCTAAATAATCGTACGAAGTTTTTTATACGGAGTCCCGGCCTTGTGCCGGGACTCTTTTTTTTGTTAGCTATGATCTGCAGGTCCGGTATTGTCTTTTGACCTGCTTATACCTTTTGAACATTAGTTTTACAGTGATTACTCCCGGTATAATACCGACAGACATTGGCGCCAGCTAATAAAGGCATTTTTAATGTCTCGTCGGTATTATCGCGATATTTGTAAAAAGCAGCATTTATGTCATACCGCATTGGCTCCGGGGTGGATTTTCACCAACTGGCGGAAGGCCGGGAATTATGGATCGGGGGTATTCAGATCCCCCATCATAAAGGATCATTGGGACACAGTGATGCGGATGTGTTATTGCATGCCATCTGCGATGCCCTGCTCGGCGCACTGAGCCTGGGTGATATCGGTATCCATTTTCCCAATACCGACCCGGCTTACCGGGATATTGACAGTAAGATACTGCTCCGCAGAACCTATGAACTGATCTCCGGAAAAGGCTACAAGGTGGTGAATGTGGACAGCACGCTTTGTCTCGAAGCGCCAAAGATCAAACCCTGGGTGCCACAGATGCAGGCTGTCATTGCAGGGATCCTGCAGGTGGGGAACAGTGATGTATCGGTGAAGGCCACTACTACTGAAAAGATGGGTTTTGCCGGCAGGGAAGAAGGGCTGATGGCTTATGCCACTGTATTACTGAAGAAGGAGTCCTGAGCGGGCCTTATTTCCTTTCTCCAATACTTATCTTTGCCGAATGCCAATGGTGGAAGTAAAAATAATCAACCAGTCGTCCAACCCCCTGCCGGCTTATGCCACGGACGGATCATCGGGGATGGATATCCGCGCTCATCTCGAAAAAGAGCTGACCCTTGCTTCATTTGAAAGATGCCTGGTCCCTACCGGTTTATTTATCGAACTCCCGGCCGGTTATGAAGCCCAGGTCCGGCCCCGCAGCGGACTGGCCATCAAACAGGGAATTACCTGTCTCAATACACCCGGCACCATTGATGCCGATTACCGGGGAGAAATTAAGATTATATTAATCAACCTTTCCCGGGAAGAACAGGTCATTCATCCCGGCGACCGCATTGCCCAACTGGTGATCCAGTCAGTGGAAAAATGTAACTGGATTGCCGTGCAGGCCCTGGAAAGCAGCGGGAGAAATGAAGGGGGCTTTGGTCATACCGGAAAAAAATAAAGCAGTACGCATGATCCGAAACATATTTATTTTCATTCTTGGCGCTTCTCTGTTTGGTTCCTGCCGGGCTACCAAAAAGATCCAGTCTGCCATTGTAAAAAAAGATACTAGCACGGTGCTGCTGCCCCCGGCGGATACCGGTCATGAGGATTCCATGGCTGTGATCCGGGAGCAATACAGCCAATTGGTGAAGAACCGGATTGATTTTACCAGTTTTTCAGGCAAAGTGGATGTGGATTATGAAGAAACCGGCGGCAAGAAACTGAATGTAAATGCCGAACTGCGCATGTACCGGGACAGTGCGATCTGGATCCGCATTACTGCCATCTTCGGGATTGAAGGGTTGCGGGCCTATATCACACGGGATTCAGTAAAGATCCTGGACCGCCAGAATAAGGTATATATCGCCCGAAGTGTGGCCTATCTCCAGGAAATTGCCGCGCTGCCGCTGGACCTGCCATCCCTGCAGGACCTGCTGATCGGTAATCCCGTTTTCCTGACACCGGATATAAGCTCCTATAGCAAGTCGGCTGGGAGCATCTCCCTGCATGGGGCGAACAATTTATTCAAAATGATGATCACCCTGGGTGAGCCGGAAAGATTGCTGCGGAGCGCCAAGCTGGATGACCTGGATGAACAACGGAACCGGACCAGTTACCTTACCTGGAGTGATTATGAGGATAAGAAAGGCGTTATTTTTTCCAAAAAGCGGGTGATCACCGTGGCGGAAAAAAAGACCCTGGAGATCAAGCTCAATTACAAGCAATATGAGTTTAATGAAACGTTAAGTTTCCCTTTTTCCGTGCCCAAAAACTATAAAGCGGAATAGCCGGTAAAATTTATTTTGCCTGTTGCCGTTTAGAGAAATAATGCCGACCCTTTTTTTTAACCTCAATCCGGTTTAACATGAGAAAAAAAATGTTGCTGCCCTTTTTCTTTTTCGGGTTTGCTGTTGCAAGCCAGGCCCAGCCTGCGCAGGATAAGACCCAGTTAGAAAAGGAAAGACAGGAGATCCAGCGGGAGTTGCAGGAGATACAAGGGGTTTACAACAAGGTAAAGGGGCAGACCCGGCAGACCCTGGGCCAGTTAAATATCCTGAACAGGAAGATCAACCTGCAGGAACAATACATCAGCACGATCAACCGGGAACTCCGGAATATTGATGACGATATCTACCTGAGTGAGCTCGAGATCTACCGGCTCAATAAGCAACTGGATACCCTCAAGGCCCAATATGCGAAATCAATTGTCTATTCCTATAAGAACAGGAGTAACTATGATTATGTCAATTTTATTTTCTCTGCCAGCAGTTTTAACGATGCCGTCAAGCGGATCGCCTACCTGAAAAGTTACCGGGCCTACCGGGAAAAGCAGGTGAGCACGATTAAGGAAACACAGGTACTGATCGCGCAGCGAAAAAAACAACAACTGGTGCGTAAGGACCAGAAAGGCGTAGCCCTGCAAAGCCAGACTAAGCAGGTGCAGGAACTGGCCGTGCAGAAAAAAGAGAAAGATGCCGTGGTGGCTGAGCTGAAATCAAAGGAAAAGGAACTGGCCGGACAGATTGCCAGTAAGAAGAAAAGGGACCGGGACCTGCAGAATGCGATCACTGCCATTGTACGCCGGGAAATAGAAGCGGCTAAAGCCAAGGCGAAAGCGGAAGCCGAAGCGAAAAGAAAAGCGGATGAGCTGGCAGCCAAAAATGCGGCGAAAACAACCCCGCCTGTCAGCACTCCCGGAACCAATCCCGCCACGAATCCGGCTGTCGTTACCAAAAGAAATGAACCGGCCAAAAAACCGGATAGTTACCTGGACCTGAATGCGCGGGACGTAGCGCTGAACAGCAGCTTCCAGGCGAATAAGGCGCGCCTGCCCTGGCCCGTGGATAACGGGATCATTACCCTGCGGTATGGTACCAATAAGATCGAAAACACCCTGCTTACCTTTGATAACCCGGGTATCACCATTGCCACCCCTTCGGCCGGGGTACCTGTAAAAGCAGTGTTTGATGGCGAGGTCAGCGGAGTTTATAACCTGGGTGACGGGATGGCGGTCACCATCCGGCATGGGAAATACTTTACTACATACAGCAATCTGTCCGGGGTAACCGTTACAAAAGGAGCATCGGTAAAAACCGGTCAGCAGATCGGAAAAGCCGGCAGGGATGATGATGGGAACGGGGGACAGATCGATTTTATCCTGATGATCGAGACCCGGAATGTTGACCCGATGCCCTGGTTGCGGCGCTGATAAAAAATGACTAAAAAAAATCCCGGGTGTTCCGGGATTTTTTTTAGTCAGAGAAAACGTTCATATAATTTCTCATACTGTGGTACGATATAATGGATATCATATTTTTTTGAATGAGCGGCTGCTCTTTCTTTGAAGGACTTCAGGGTGGCATCCTCTTTTAAGATCTGCAGGGCCTGCCGGGTCATTGATTCCACATCTCCCACATTGCTCATATAGCCGGTTTCGCCGGGTACATTGATCTCTGCCAGGCCGCCCGCGTTGGTGGAGACCACGGGCACACCGGCTGCCATGGCTTCCAGGGCGGCAAGGCCAAAACTTTCGTATTCGGAGGTCAGTAAAAAAAGGTCGGCAATCGCCAGGATATCTTCCATCTGTTCCTGTTTGCCCACAAAGCGGATCTCGTCACACACGCCGAGTTCCCGGCTCAGGTCTTCTGCCGTGCTGCGCTCAGGGCCATCACCGACAAATAATAATTTGGAAGGGATCTGTTTATTTACGGCTGCGAAGATCTGCACCACATCCTGCACTCTTTTTATTTTCCGGAAATTGGAAGCATGCAGCAGAATCCGTTCCCCGTTCGGGGCGATCACCCTGCGGAAGGCATCGATCGGCTTCCGGTTGAAACGGCTTACATCCACAAAGTTCACGATCACTTCAATCTCTTTTTCTATGTGGAAATGGCTGAGTGTTTCCGCCTTCAGGTTTTCGGATACCGCTGTGATGGCATCGCTTTCATTGATGGAAAAAGTAACCACGGGGGCATAGGTCTTGTCCCGGCCCACCAGGGTGATATCGGTACCATGCAGGGTGGTGATCACCGGTATATTCTTTCCCTCTTTCTTTAAAATCTGTTTGGCCATATAAGCAGCGGAAGCATGCGGAATGGCATAATGCACATGGAGCAGGTCCAGGTCATTATTCTTGATCACATCCACCATGGTGCTGGCCAGGGCTGTTTCATAAGGCGGGTAATCAAAAAGGGGGTAGGTGGGTACCTGCACTTCGTGGTAAAGGATATTGGGTGTAAAAGAGCCTAAACGGACCGGTTGCTGGTAGGTAATAAAATGAACCAGGTGGCCTTTTTGGGCAAGGGCCTTACCGAGTTCCGTGGCCAGTACGCCGGATCCGCCAAATGTGGGGTAACAAACAATACCGATTTTCATATATATAAAGTAAAAGGGGAACTAAGGTAACAGTTTTAAACGGGTTTGGTTGACCGCTCATCTTAAATAATTAGCTTCATTTCTGCCTTTAATTAACTTTGGAAAAAATCAACGGATGAGAAATCTCTTTTTATGTATGATCTCCCTCCTCGCTGTCCGGTCGGTTGGCGCCCAGGCTGCTGATTCGGCCTACATTAAGCGTATTTCCGATGAGATCCTGACCAACGGGAAGGCCTATGAGAATCTTCATTATCTCACCAAGCAGATCGGGGGCCGCCTGGCGGGTTCTCCCGGTATGGTAAAAGCGGAGCAATGGGGACTGCGGCTGATGCAGCTAACCGGCGCGGATAATGCCTGGTTGCAGGAGTGCAGGGTGCCTCATTGGATCAGGGGGGGAACCGATTGGGCACAGGCTGTCTATACCGTACCGGCCGTGGGCACCAAGAACAGGGTCGTAAAATCCAAAACCCTCGATATCGTGGCTCTCGGTAACTCTGCCGGGACCGGCACAAAGGGGGTCAGCGAGCAGGTGCTGCTGGTGAATTCCTTCGATGAACTGGAAGCCAAAAAAGACCAGGTAAAGGGGAAGATCGTATTTTATAACTATAAGTTCAACCCCACTTATATCCATACTTTTCTTTCGTACCGTGATGCCGGGCAATACCGCGGGCAGGGTCCCAGCCGGGCGGCCAAATACGGGGCGAGGGCGGTTATTGTCAGGAGCCTGAGTCATTCAACGGATAATATCCCGCATACCGGCGCCACCCGTTATGATACGGCTTTTCAAAAAATTCCGGCCGTGGCCATCGGGTTAAAAGATGCAGACTGGCTGAGTGAGCAACTGCAAAAAGAAGACCTGCGGGTTACCCTCAGAACAAATGGTCAGTTTCTCCCCGATACCATTGGGCACAACGTGATCGGTGAATTGAGGGGTACGGAATTTCCGGAGCAGATCATTACCGTAGGCGGGCATCTCGACAGCTGGGACAACTGCGAAGGGGCGCATGATGACGGCGCCGGCTGTGTACAGGCCATCGAAATATTAAGGGCTTTCAAAGCCATCGGCTACCAGCCAAAGCATACGATCCGTTTTGTATTATTCGCCAATGAAGAAAACGGGCTGAGGGGTGGCGCCAAATACGCGGAAGAAGCGGCTGCCAAGGGGGAGAAACATATACTGGCCATTGAAAGTGATGCAGGCGGCTTCACTCCCCGGGCGCTTGGATTTTCAGGCAGTGATGAGCAATTCCAGAAATTTTTATCCTGGAAGGACCTGATTGCCCCTTATGGATGCAGTGAACTGCTGAAAGGCGGCGGTGGCTCCGATATCGGCCCATTGAACCGGACGTTGAAAACACCCACGGCCAGTCTGAACCCGGACAGCCAGCGGTATTTTGATATACACCATGCCCGCAGTGATGTTTTTGAAGCGGTGAACAAGCGGGAACTGGAACTGGGCGCTGTGAATATGGCGGCCCTGGTCTATCTCGTGGATAAATATGGACTATGAGTATGCAATTACAAACACTAAGGAAACTATTCCGGCGGGACCTGGAAAAACTGAAGCAGGAGATCAGCTTGTATAAAGCGGAAACAAAAATCTGGGTAATCGAAAAAAATATTTCGAACTCAGCGGGAAATCTCTGTCTTCACCTGTTAGGAAACCTGAACACTTATATCGGGGCCGAAATCGGGAAATCCGGTTATACCCGGAACCGGGAACTTGAATTTTCCCAAAAAAATGTACCGAGGAAGGAACTGCTGGATGGCATTGACAGCACCCTTGAGTCGGTGGACCGGGCGCTGAGTAACATGAAGGAGGAAGAACTGGAAAAGGAATACCCGCTGCTGGTCTTTGCCGAAAAAACAAGTACCGGTTATTTTTTGGTTCACCTTGCCGTACATCTGGGCTATCACCTGGGGCAAATCAATTATCACCGAAGGCTGCTCGATGAGCCTTCTACAAACCTGTTGGGGCATTTATGAGTTCGTATTATGAACAACGGAAGGATGATTTCCTGGTCAGCACGGATCCCGCTTTACTGGATATAGCTGTGATACATGGTTATTTATCCGGCGAGTCCTACTGGGCGCAGGGCATTCCTTTACCCGTACTCCAGGAGGCCTTGTCCAATTCACTTTGTTTCGGAGTATACGAGCAGGGCCGCCAGGTTGGCTTTGCCCGCCTGGTCACGGATAAAGCCACGTTTGCTTACCTCGCCGATGTATTCATCCTGCCGGAACTACGCGGCCGGGGTTTATCCAAATGGCTGATGGAAGTGATTCAGTCGCATCCCGCATTGCAGGGGCTTCGCCGCTGGATGCTGATGACCCGGGATGCACAGGGGTTATATGAACAGTTTGGCTGGACCGTACTGGATGAAGAGGCCCGCCTGCGCAGCATGCAGCGGCATTTTAAAGATATCTATAAAAAGAAGGATTAGCCTTTTACCAGGGACGCAACGGCCGCCTGCACTTTCGGGAAAGGGAAGCTGTTCAGGGTTTCGTCCATGAGTTTCTTAATTTCCCCCGTGCAAAGATTACCAATGCTTCCTTCGTGGCTGTGTTCCACCCGGGTGTCATAGGTAAACTGCCCGGCTTCAATAGCCCGCCCCACTTTCTGATAGGCATCACGGAAAGGTATACCCGCATTGACCAGTTTGTTCACTTCCTCCACGCTGAAGAGGTATTTGTATTTCTCATCCGCGAGAATATCCTTTTTGATTTCAATCTGGCCCAGCATCAGGCTGGCCATGCGGATACAGTCTTTCAGGGTTTTAAAAGCCGGGAATAAATGCTCTTTCAGTAACTGCAGGTCGCGGTGATAACCCGATGGCAGGTTCGTGGTCATCAGGGTAATTTCATTGGGCAGGGCCTTGATCCGGTTGCCATGGGAACGGATCAGCTCGAATACATCGGGATTCTTTTTATGCGGCATGATGCTGCTGCCCGTGGTCAGTTCGGCGGGAAACGAAATAAAGCCGAAGTTCTGGTTCAGGTACAAACAGGCATCCATACTCAGCTTGGCGAGGGTATCGGCCACATTTGCGAGGGATTGGGCCACGATCCGCTCTGCTTTACCCCTTCCCATCTGGGCATAGACCACATTATAGTTCAGGGTTTCAAAACCCAGGAGCCGGGTGGTCAGGCTGCGGTCGATCGGGAAGGAGGACCCGTAACCGGCAGCGGAGCCCAGGGGATTTTTATTGACTACTTCATAAGCCGACCGGATCGTGATCAGGTCATCCACCAGGCTTTCTGCATAAGCCCCGAACCACAAACCAAAGGAGGAGGGCATGGCGAGCTGCAAATGGGTATAGCCGGGAAACAAATGATCCTTGTATTTTTCACTTTGTGTTTGCAGTAATTCAAAGAAGGAGCTGATTGATTGTACCAGTTCCTCCAGTTCATTCCGCAGGAATAATTTTACATCCACCAGGACCTGGTCATTGCGGCTGCGGGCCGAATGTATCTTCTTCCCGGTATCACCGAGTTTTTGAGTGAGGAGATGTTCGACCTGGGAATGGATATCTTCTATCTCCGGGTGAATAGTGAGGGGGGAGGAGTGCGCGGGGTCCGTGGTTTTGTAAATTTCACGTAAAGCAGAGACCAGTGAATCCCTTTCCGCTGCGGTAAGCAACCCTACCGAGGCCAGCATGGTAACATGAGCGATACTGCCCAGGATATCAAAGGGAGCCAGCAGCAGGTCGAATTCGCGGTCGCGTCCCACGGTAAAGACTTCGACTTCCTTTAAGGCAGCTGTATCCTTTTGCCAGAGTTTCATAATACCTGATTTAGGAGGTTAATATAGAGCGCGATGCCTTCTTTTATTTCATCAATAAAGATAAACTCATCCGCGGTATGACTGCGGGCGGAATCCCCGGGGCCCATTTTCAGGGCGGGGAAGGGCATCAGGGCCTTGTCGGAAGTGGTGGGAGAACCATAATAGGTTCGTCCCAGCGCCGTCCCTGCTTTTACCAGCGGGTGATCCAGCGCTATCGAGGTGGAACGAAGCCGCGTGCTGCGGGGATTTACTTCACAGCTTACATTTGCTTTGACGAGCCCGATTATTTCTTCAAAACTGTAGAGTTCATTGATGCGGGTGTCCACCACGAAACGGCAGACCGCCGGCACTACATTGTGCGCTTTGTTTTCCGTTTCGATAACGGTCACGCTCATTTTAGAAGGACCCAGCAGCGGGGATATTTTCTCTAATTGCTGTGTCTGAAACCAGCGGATATCGGCCAGGGCTTTGTAAATAGCATTCTCTCCTTCATTCCGGGCGGCATGGCCGGCTTTGCCATGACTGGTGCAATCCAGTACCAGCAGGCCTCTTTCCGCCACGGCCATCTGCATTTGCGTGGGTTCGCCCACAATGGCGCAATCAACCGGCGGCAGCTGGGGTAAGGTATATTCGATGCCCCCGGTACCGCTGATCTCTTCTTCGGCAGTCGCGGCAAAAATCACATTGTATTTTCCTCCCTCTTTCAGGTAATAATGCAGGAATACAGCCAGTAAAGAGACCAGGCAGCCGCCGGCATCATTACTTCCGAGTCCAAAGAGTTTGCCATCCTCCACCACAGGAACAAAAGGATCTTTTGTGTATTGCGGGTTGGGTTTTACCGTATCGTGGTGCGAGTTCAGCAGGAGGGTGGGTTTGCTTTCGTCAAAATACTTGTTCAGCGCAAATACATTGTTCCCCACCCGGGTATGGGCAATATCGCGTGTCCCGAGGAACCGGCAGAGAATACCGGCTGTCTGGTCCTCCTGCTTACTGAAAGAGGGCGTGGCGATGAGTTCTTTCAGCAACCCGATCGCATTTTCCTGTAATATGGTGATATCAGCGTTCATGAATAATACTTGTACCTGCCGCTCCTTTTACTAATTCCGGCAGTTGTTCGGCTTTCCCGATCATTACCTTGTCTACCCCGCTGTTGAGCGCGGTAAAGGCATTGTCCAGTTTGGGGATCATGCCGGCAAAGATCTTGTGCTGCGCTTTTAATTCCCGGTAATAGGAGGGTTGTATTTCCGGGATCAGGGTGGTATCGTCAGCAGCATCCAGCAACACCCCGCTTTTTTCAAATGTATAGATCAGTTCTGTCCGGTAATGGCGGCTCATGGCCTTGGCCATTTCCTGGGCAATGGTGTCGGCATTGGTGTTCAGTAATTGTCCCTGCTGGTCATGCGTGATGGGTGCAAAGACCACCGCGATGTTTTTTTCGAGCAGGCTGCTGACCAGCCCGGTGTTGATGGCATCCACATCGCCTACAAACCCGTAATCAAGTACAGGATGATTCCGTTTATGGGCCAGGATGGAATCGCCGTCCGCCCCGCAGAGCCCGATCGCATTACAGTTACTGGCCTGCAGGCTGGCGACTATATTTTTATTGATATAACCGGCATACACCATCGTCACGATCTTCAGGGTCTCCGCATCGGTGATCCGGCGGCCGTCCAGGAGCTGCTGTTCGATGCCCAGCTTCTCTGCCAGCCGGGTGGCCAGTTTGCCTCCCCCGTGCACCAGGATCTTTTTTTCATCGATAGCGGCAAAGTCCCGGAGAAAGGAAGCCAGTTTTGCCTCATCATCGATGATGTTGCCGCCGATTTTTATGACATACAGTTTATCCATTGTTTTGTAACAGTTCTTCCAGTACCGCCTGGGCCGCCCATACCCGGTTGCCGGCTTCCCGTGTAACAATGCTGTTGGGGCCGTCCAGCACTTCATCGCTCAGTTCCACATTGCGGCGCACCGGCAGGCAATGCATCACTTTCGCATTACGGGTTCCCTCGAGTTTTTTATTGGTCAGCATCCATTTCGGATCGCTTTCGTAAATCTTTCCGTAATCATGGAAAGTGCTCCAGTTCTTCACGTACACGAAGTCGGCGTCTTTCAATGCTTCCTCCTGGTTATGGGTGATCGTGGCGCCCCGGGTAAATTCTTCGCTCAGTTCATAATCTTCGGGGTGAGTGATCACAAAATCCGCCCTGTCCCAGGCATTGATCCACTGGGCAAAACTATTGGCCACGCATTGGGGCAAGGGTTTTACATGCGGCGCCCAGGTCATCACGATCTTCGGTCTCCTGGCCCCGTTATTACCGGGATTTGATTGCTGCATCTCTTCTGTTATGGTAATAATATCCGTGAGGGACTGCAGCGGGTGCAGCGTCGCGCTTTCCAGGCTCATGACCGGGGTGCCTGCGTACCTGATAAATTGTTTAATATACAGTTCGCTGTAATCGTCTTCCCGGTTCTTCAGCGAAGGGAAGGTGCGGATGGCCAGGATATCAAAGTACTTACCAAAAACCGGGGCCGCATCTTTTATATGTTCCACCGTGGTACCGCTCATGATGGCCTCTTCTTCAAATTCCAGGGCCCAGCCCTCGCTGCCCACGTTGAATACAATGGCTTCCATGCCGAGGTTCTGTGCAGCGATCTGGGTACTCAGGCGGGTCCGCATACTGGGATTCAGGAACAGGCAGCCGATGCGCTTATTGGTACCGAGCGCTTTTTGGGCAAAGGGACTGGCTTTATGCGCCAGGGCCTTTTGCACCAGGGCATCAATGGCATCACCCGGGTTGCCCCCGGATGGATGGGCGAGATCGTTGACAGATGTGAAGTTTCTCATGTTATGATACAGCAGTTGAAACTAAAATATTGATTTCTTCCTTGATGGATTCGATGAATTGTTCCGCATCTTTTTTCTTTAGCCCTAACGAAGGCAACAAACGGATGACATTGGGTTTGGCTTCGCCGGTAAAGATCTTCTGGTTCCAGAGCAGGTTCTTCTTCAGGTCCTTCAGTTCTTCCGGCACATCAAAACCAATCATCAGCCCGCGGCCCCTTACATTTTTCAGTTGGGGGATGGCTTCCAGTTCATTTCTCAGGTATTTCCCGATCATGACGGCATTGCCCATCAGTTTTTCTTCTTCGATGATCTCCAGCACGGCCAGGGCCGCCGCACAGGCCAGGTGGTTACCGCCAAAAGTGGTGCCCAACTGGAAATGTTTGGGTTTGAATTGCGGACCAACGATAATGCCGGCAACCGGGAACCCGTTGCCCATTCCTTTTGCCATGGTATAGATATCGGCATTTACCCCGGCAAAATCATGGCTGAAGAATTTCCCGCTCCTGCCATACCCGCATTGCACGCTGTCGGCAATATACACGGCTCCGTACTGGTCACAGAGGGAGCGGATGCTGCGCAGGAAGCTGTCATCCGCCACATTGATACCACCCACTCCCTGTATGCCTTCAATGATCACCGCGGCAATTTCTTTCCCGTTTGATTTGAAGCAGGCTTCCAGCGCTTCCTCATCGTTAAAGGGAAGAAAGAGCACATTATCGGTTTCATTGACCGGCGCGATATAGTTTTTATTATCGGTAACCGACACGGCAAGGGAAGTCCTTCCATGAAAGGATTTGCTGAAAGCGATCACTTTCTTTCTCCCGGTATGGAAGGAAGCCAGTTTCAGCGCATTCTCGTTGGCCTCGGCCCCGCTGTTACAGAGAAAAAGCTGGTAATCCGTTTTGCCGGACACTTTGCCCAGTTTTTCGGCTAGTTGCGCCTGCAGGGGGATCTTCACCGAATTGGAATAAAAAGCGATTTTCTCTAACTGCTCCTCAATCCGTTTTACCCAATGGGGATGGGTGTGCCCGATGCTGATTACGGCATGTCCGCCATAGAGGTCCAGGTATTGTTCTCCTTTATCATCCCATACATAAGCGCCTTTGGCTTTGACAATGGTGACTTCGTTGATGGGGTAGACGTCGAATAGTTTCATGGTATAGTGTTGAGGGTTTAGCGTTTGGGGTTTAGGGTTGAGAGTTGAGGGTTTAGGGTTTAGGGTTGAAGCTGTCTAAACATTAAACTCTCAACCTCAACTTCTAAACTTTCAACTAAAAATAGTTTGCTTTCAGTTTCAATCCTGCTGTCTCTTCCAGCCCGGACAATAAGTTCATATTCTGCACCGCCTGCCCGCTGGCTCCTTTTAATAAATTATCAATGGCGGAATGCACCACCAGTTTGTTTCCGGCTTTCTCTAACTGGATTACCGCTTTGTTTGTATTGACCACCTGCTTCAGGAATATCGCTTCCCGGGAAACGGTCGTAAACGGGTGGCCTTCATAACATTCTTCAAAGAGCGAATACATTTCTTCCAGGCTTTTTTCGCAGTGCAGGGTGGAACTGGCGAAAATACCCCGGGTAAAATCGCCGCGCCAGGGAACAAAATGCACATCCGCGTTGCCGGCCGGTTGCAGTTGCAACAGGGATTCCCGGATCTCGCCCAGGTGCTGGTGGGTAAGGGTTTTATAGGCCTGGATATTATTTGCCCTCCAGCTGAAATGCGAAGTGGCGGATAGTGACTGCCCCGCCCCGGTTGACCCGGTGATACCGGTTGTGTAAATATCTGTCAGCAACCCCGCCTTGGCGAGGGGCAATAAACCCAACTGGACCGCTGTGGCGAAACAACCGGGATTAGCAATATGCTGCGCTGTTTTTATTTTCTCCCGGTTCAGTTCCGGCAGGCCGTAAACAAACTTCCGGTTTCCAATCACGGAATGGGCTGTTAACCGGAAATCATTGGCGAGATCGATGATTTTAATAGGGTCAGCGATCTTGTTTTCCCCCAGGAATTTTTTGGATTCACCATGTCCCAGGCACAGGAAAAGCACATCGATGGCGCCGGTTTCCAGCGGGGAGCTGTCATCGGTGAACCGGAGATCCGTTTCCCCAACCAGGTCCCGGTGGATGCTGTGCACCGCTTTGCCCGCATTGCTCCGGCTATGGATCATGCGGATGCTTGCAGCAGGGTGATGAATCAATAAACGTATTAATTCACCCCCGGTGTAGCCCGCAGCCCCGATTATTCCGACTTTTATTGACATAGTTGAATATTAATGACCAAAAGCTATTATTTGGGATTATTAATTATTTCTTATTGATTATTGCTGAAACCGGAAGAGTACTAATGATCGCCAATTTCCGCTCCGCAATTGTTCATTTAAATACGTGTTTTCCTGAGTTTTAATAATCAATAATCAGTATTAATAATGAATCTTCAATCTTTATTCACCGCCGTCCAGATACTGGTCTGGTTGCCGAATATTTTCGAAAATCCCCGGACGTCTTCCCCGGTAAACCCGCTGTTCATTTCCCCGTATTTACCAAACTTGCTGTTCATCAGGTCATACTTCGATTCAATCCCTGTTACCTGGAAACGATAAGGGAACAGCTGTACAAATACATCACCGGTTACATTTTGCTGGCTGTTGGACAGGAAGGCTTCGATATCCCGCATGACGGGGTCAAGGATCTGCCCTTCGTGCAGCCAGTTGCCATAGAATTGCGCCAGCTGGTCTTTCCATTGCAGCTGCCATTTGGTGAGTACATGTTTTTCCAGGGCATGGTGCGCTTTCAGGATTACCATCGGGGCGGCGGCTTCAAAACCCACACGACCCTTGATGCCAATGATCGTATCACCCACATGGATATCACGGCCCAGCCCGTAAGGCCCGGCCAGGCTTTGTACATATTGTATGG
Source organism: Sphingobacteriales bacterium (assembly GCA_016219985.1). Taxonomy (GTDB): domain Bacteria; phylum Bacteroidota; class Bacteroidia; order Chitinophagales; family Chitinophagaceae; genus JJ008. The sequence continues at coordinate 64,607 of JACRJO010000020.1, forward strand.
CTTCGGCGGGATGAGCAAAATGCTGATCATTTACTGCTTTCAGTTCCCCTTTGTCAAAACCCAGTTTCACTTCTTCACTGCCTGTTTTCGTAACAGGGGTGGGCCAGGCTTCTTCGGGTAACATGCCCCGGGAGGAAAGGGTTTCTTTCCCGCCTACGCTGGTACCCCATAATCCCTTGTTGATGGAATACAGGGCTTTCTCAAAATTCATATCCACTCCCTTGCCCTTCAGGTAAGCGATCTCTTCTTCGCGGCTCAGTTTCCCGTCACGGATCGGGGTGATGATCTCCACACCCGGGATCATGATATGGAAGATCATATCAAACCGTACCTGGTCATTGCCGGCGCCGGTGCTGCCATGGGCCACCGCATCCGCCTTCAGTTTTTGGGCATGTTCCGCAATATGCAGGGCCTGGCTCAGTCTTTCTGCCGATACGGAAAGCGGGTAGGTATTGTTCTTCAATACATTTCCGTAAATGAGGTATTTAATGATGCGGTCATAGTATCCTTTTACGGCATCGATCGTGGTATGTGATTTTACGCCCAGTTTGTACGCATGCGCTTCGATCTGTTTCAGCTCTTCTTCATTGAAGCCGCCGGTGTTCACAATGATGCTGTGGACTTCATAGCCCTTGTCTTCACCCAGGTATTTAACGCAGTAAGTTGTATCTAAACCGCCGCTAAACCCGAGTACCACTTTTTTGGACATTGTTTGCAGAATTATAAATGAAAGAAATGATGTAAAAGCGATTTGGGTTTGCCCCCGCCGTTGCTTTCCGATTTATCCTTTTTCAGGAACGGTCGCAGCAATTTCCATTGTTTGAATTTCAGGAGGCGTTCAAATCCTTTTTTATTCTCTTCGAAATACTGGGTGGTTTCTGCCGGCTCGTAATGGTCTTTTGGATCATAGAGCATGGCGGTGCACATACAGTTCTTCCGGTCCTTGCTCATAAGAATATCATAATTCACGCAGCTCTTGCAGCCGGCCCAGAATGCTTCGTCCTGGGTCAGTTCGGAATAGGTCACCGGCTCATAGCCAAGTTCGCTGTTGATCTTCATTACGGCGAGGCCGGTGGTAAGACCGAATATCTTGGCTTCCGGGTATTTTTGCCGGGAGAGTTCGAAGATTCTTTTCTTGATCGATTTGGCCACCCCGCTTTTGCGGTAAGCCGGGGCTACGATGAGTCCGCTGTTGGCCACATATTCCCCATGCCCCCAGGTCTCGATATAGCAAAAGCCCACCCATTCATTCCGGCCGGTGATCGCGATGACGGCCTTCCCCTCATCGATTTTTTGTTCGATATAATCAGGCGAACGTTTGGCAATGCCCGTACCCCTGGCGGCTGCCGAGGCTTCCATCTCGTCGGTGATGGTTTTCGAGTAGACCTTGTCAGATACAGTAGCTACCCTGATAATGATGTTTTGATTGTCCACTGTTGAAACGATATTGATATGATACGGGCCACCAGTCCTGATTGATTTTATCCGGGGGAATCTTCACTGACAGGGACCATGGTGAGCGGTTCGTCCTGTCAGTAAACAGGGCGACGTCGGGGGCGGGAAAAAGTAAACACATCAAATCCAACGGAATAGACACCGCTGGTGATGGGCGCGTGGAACGCAAATTGCTTGGTATGTGTCAGAATATTCGCCACCTCGCTGAATAGGTTGTAACTTGGACGCAAATTTATAATAATTATTGGTACAGCCTTGCAAAAATTTGTCATAAATCTGTTTTATGAACCATCCCGTTATCACCCAGCCTGAACAACCGTTAGCTCAGCCCGCAGCCCGGAAAAAATCCGGGTTCAGAAAATTTGCCCGGAGGCTCCTGCTCGTAGTACTGCTCGGACTGGCTGTATTTATCTACGCCAGGTATTTCTATGTTTTCGGGGTGGGCAGCAAGGCCGGGGAACTCAATTTCTTTGTGAAGAAGGGTTATATTTTTAAAACCTATGAAGGCCGGCTGATCCAGGCCGGGTATAAAACAAATGTGCCGGGAAGCATCCAGTCCAATGAGTTTGAGTTTTCCGTGGTCAATGAAAAAGTGGCGCAGCAACTGATGTCGAACAGCGGTGCGTTTATGAAACTCTATTACAAGGAATATTTCGGGGCGCTGCCCTGGCGGGGGATGAGCAAATACGTGGTGGACAGTATTATCTCAATTGAGAAAGCCAGCGGTCCCGCTACTCCCTTCAAATAATATCAGCGGGCCTGTAATAAGAAAATGGCCGGGCGTTTATGGAGTTCCGGTTTTTCTTTTTGCCATTGGGCAATTGTCTTTGTTTTCACCCATTCGGTAGGGCCCGTCAGGTCCACCGCTATACAAAAAAGGCTGTTGGGGTGACCCGTTTTCAGCACGGCTTCAATCAGCTGGTTATTGCGGTAAGGGGTTTCGATAAAGAGCTGGGTGCAGTTTTTTTTGGCCGATTCGGCTTCCAGTTCTTTCAGCGCTTTTACCCGCTGCTGGTTATCGATCGGTAGATAGCCGTTGAATTTGAATTGCTGCCCGTTCATACCACTGGCCATCAGGGCCAGTAAGATGGAACTTGGTCCCACGAGGGGCTTTACCGCCACATTCATTTCCTGTGCTATGGCGACCAGGGCCTGCCCGGGGTCCGCCACGCCGGGACAACCCGCCTCGCTGACGATGCCGATGATCTTACCTTCTTTTAATTTTTCCCGGAACAGCGCTGTTGCATGGTCTTCTGTCATATTGATCCACTCATAGTCGTCGATCACGATATCCTGTCCCGGGAGACAGGTTTTCCAGAGTTGTTTGAAATACCGGCGGGTGGTGCGTTCGTTTTCGACAAAAAAAACCGCGCATTGCCGGATGCTGTCCGTAATATAGGATGGAATGGCGGTGAGGCCATCTTCCTGCAAGGCTGCCGGTATCAGGTAAACGGTACTCATCCGGTCAGCTGTTTTTTACTTTATGTACACTGAGGGTGGCTGCGATGATTGCATAAGCGGGCGCCAGGATGATCAGCACGTGCATGGCATAAAAAAGAAGCCCGTTGCCAATAGCCAGTCCCTTATGCCTTCCAGTAAAAGCAATGCTCTGGGACAGGCTGAAGTTGTTGCGGGCAAAACTGTAATCAAGCATGGAGATGCCGAAATAATAACATTCGAGGAACAGGGCGATCACCGGTGTGATCCAGCCGGCGAAAGGCACCAGGGATAAGAAAGTCAGCGCCAGCAGGTAAACGGATTGCCAGCCGGCATTCCGCAGGGCCAGGCGGATTCCCCGGACCGCATCTTTCTTTATTCCCGGCCAGTTGAAGGTATGCTCCTTCCCGTCAATAATCGTCTCTGTTTTTTCACTCAGGTACGTAAAGAGCGGTGAACCGATGATGAGGATGGCATATTTGAACAGGGAAAAATAAAAAAGCACGAGGATCAGCCGGAGCATCATACCGGTCATGACAAAAAAGAAACTCAGCCATTCACTGCGTTCCTTCTGCAGCCAGACCTCGATACCCAGCTGGTCGCTGATCCAGGAAACCACCTGGTCGGAAGACTGCCAGAAAAAAAACATACCGGTGAGGAACAGGAGGGCATAAATAATGCCGGGCACCATGATCCACCGGAAGAGTTTGTGCTGATGAATAAAGCGGCGGGCTTCTTCCCAGGACTGGAACGCGATGACGATTTCTTTCAGCAAAGCCTTAATTTGAGGGCTAAATATAAACTATTGGGCAGAGGTAGGAAAACGAATCAGCCCTTTTTTTAAATCCTGATGAAACGAAAGAAACTGAAGCCGGAATTTTTCCGGAGAGAAAACGTACTGCAGGTTGCCCGGGAGTTGTTGGGAAAAATACTGGTCAGCAAGCGGGAGGGCGTGATTACGGCCGGTCGTATTGTGGAAGTGGAAGCGTATAAAGGAGTCACCGATAAAGCTTCCCATGCCTATGGCGGGCGCAGGACCCGGCGGACGGAAGTCATGTATGCCCGGGGTGGGGTAGCTTATGTCTATCTCTGCTATGGGATCCATCATTTGTTTAATGTGGTGACCAATGAAAAAGAAATCCCCCATGCCATCCTGGTCAGGGCATTGGAACCGCTTGAAGGGCTGGAGACCATGCTGGCCCGGACCGGGAAGAAAAAAGCCGGTTATTCACTCACCCGCGGACCGGGCAATGTATCAAAAGCCCTGGGCATCTCCACGCAGCACAGCGGGTATTCTTTACAATCAGCAGAATTGTATATTGCCGAAGACGGCTATCGTTTCGGGAAAAACCGTATGCGTTCATCTCCCCGGATCGGGGTGGATTATGCAGGCGGGGATGCAAAGCGCCCTTACCGTTTCTACCTGCAGGGAAACCCTTTTGTGAGCGGGAAAAATAATTGAAACGGGTAGTATTCTGCCCTGGCTCATAGCTCATAGCTCGCGGCTCGCAGCTCTCAGCTAATTTGGTATCCGTCAAAAGATAATTAACTTGACATAAGTAAGGGCATGGGTCCGTATTTGACCAAATGACTTATCTTAATTCCAAAATTTATTCCTTGTCAAAGAACCACCTGAAACTGATTTCACTGCTGGCAGGACTCCTGGTTGCCTGCTTTCTTTATTTTATCAACCCCTTTCATGTACCGGAAAGCGCTGCACGGGTGCTGGCCGTGGCCGGCCTGATGATCACCTGGTGGGTAACCGAGGCCCTGCCGATGCCGGTGGTGGCTTTATTGCCACTGGTATTATTTCCCCTGTTGAAAATAAACAGCATCAAATTAACGGCTGCTGCCTACGGGAATGAAGTGATCTTTTTGTTCATGGGTGGTTTTATGCTGGGGCTGGCGATTGAGAAATGGAACCTGCACCGCCGCATTGCCCTGAATATTGTAAAAGCCACGGGTACCAGCGGGAACCGGATCATCCTGGGTTTTATCCTGGCGACGGGTTTTCTCAGTATGTGGCTGAGCAATACGGCCACCACCATGATGATGTTTCCCATTGCCCTTTCGGTGATCCATGTTATGAAAGAAAACCAAGAAGGCGGAAACTATGCCTATTTCAACCTTTCCCTGATGCTGGTCATTGCCTGGGCTTCCAATTTCGGGGGGATTTCCACGATCATCGGCACACCGCCGAATGTGCAGTTTGTCGGCTATTTTGAAAAGAAATACAATATTAATATTGACTTTATCGACTGGATGCTGCTCTGCACCCCACTGGCATTTGTGCTGATGATGGCCCTGTATTTTGTATCCACCCGGCTGCTCTTCCCCAATCATATCCGTTCCAGCGAAGCCGCAAGGAAACATATACACGGGGAAATTGCCTTATTGGGCAAACTCAGCGGACCGGAAAAAAGAGTGCTTTTCATTTTCGGGGCAACTGCCCTGTTATGGATATTCAAGGACCTGATCAATGCCAGCCAGGCGGTTTTGAAGCTGGATGATAATATGATTGCCATCATGGGCGGGGTGTCCTTGTTTATCTGCCCGGCCGGCGGGAAAAAGGAGCCGGGGGGGAAAGAGAATACGGAGAGCCTCCTCGAATGGAGTGATACAAAAGAATTAGCCTGGGGGATCCTGTTATTGTTCGGCGGTGGCATTGCCCTGGCGGATGCATTGGAGAAAGCCGGCCTGATCACGCAGCTGGGTAACTGGCTCGGTCAGTATGCAGGTGGCGGGATCCTGCTGGTATTCCTGGTCACCCTGCTGTCCATCTTCATCAGTGAAGTGATGAGTAATGTAGCCCAGGTGATTGTTTTCTCGCCGGTGGTTTGTTCGCTGGCCGATTCAGTTGGGATGAACCCCCTGTTGCTCGGTATCCCGATGACCCTGGCAGCGAGTTGTGCCAGTATGCTGCCGATGGGCACACCCCCGAACGCGATTGTTTTTGCCAGCGGGCATATCAAATTAAAACACATGCTGAAAGCAGGCCTGGTGATGAATCTCGTGGCGTTGGTGCTGATCACGTTGTTCAGCTGGTATTTGCTGCCGTTGCTGATGAAAAACTGAGGGAAGGTATGAGGTAATAAGTACGAAAGAGAGTCAGAAAAGAGAATATGCTAGTTGTTTAAGGATAAACAGACTTAGGAGGGGCTGTTTCCTACCAACTACCAACTACCAACTGACAACTGCCAACTGTTCTCTCTAGAACCGCGGGCAATTCAGCTTCTTCGCATTAGGATCGGAATGCTTCTTAATATAGATCAGGGAAATTTCCATGCCGCCCCGGGTATTCGATGCAGGTTTCAGGCTAGAGGTGTTGGCATCATACGAAACGCCGATCTGCAGTCCTTTAAATTCAAGTCCTACATAAGGAATGGCCGCATCTTTCAGGCGGTACCAGGCGCCGATATATATATTCACCGGGTCGTTTTCATTGTTGTTTACATTGTAAGAGAAAGCCCCGCCCACCACGGTATTATACGCTTTGGCCTGTATGCTGTGATTGGCGGCGAGGTGCAGGTAGTTATAGGAACCCACGGGAATCTTACCGCCGGCCTGTATCGTGGTCCTGGTATTCAGAACATAGTTACCGCCCTGGAAACTTTCCCTGGGCCGGTTGATATGATACATGGAGGCGCCGATATAAAAGTTGTTATACCCGTTTGTACTACCATTATACAGCACCCCGGCATTCAAATCAAAATAACTCAGGTTAAGCTGGTTCTGGTTAAAGATCTCACTGGTAACACCGGTAAAACCCAACGGGGTCAGCTGGTCGGCAAATTTCACCTTGGTGATGTCCAGTCTTTTGTTGATATAGACTCCCTGGAAGCCGGCGCCGATCTGGTGAAACCCGTCTTCATCAAGTCCTTTATGGAAAGCCAGTGAACCACCGGCATAATTGGTTACCAGTACACCATCCCCGGCCCGGTCGGTCACTCCCAGGATACCGACCCCCATCTGGTCCAGTTCGGAAAGCCTGTTTTTCAAAATTCCGAAATCCAGGGAAACGGTTTTTGTGACAAACGCATTATTGATGGTAGGCCATTGGTTGCGGTAATTGCCAGCCACGCGAAAATCACCGTCGAACTTACCGGTCAGCGCCGGGTTCAGCGTCAGCGGGGAGGCAAAGAATTGGGAGAAATTGGGATCCTGCGCCTTCGACACAGCTGCCAGCGCCACACAAAACAGGAGGGTAAAGAAATGTTTTTTCATCTCAGCAAATAAGTTTTTTCGTCGTTTTCAGGAAGGAAAGGAACCAAACCGTCTAAATACCTAAACGTAATTTTTTTTCGACTGATTGCCCTGGTCCGCTAATTAATTCCGCCCGGTCCGAACCGGTAAAATACAACTTTTTAAAGACCTGCGAAATAGAATTAATGCTGCCTGGCCCAAATTTTCCGGGAAGCAGCTCCTGCTCGATTTTTTTCGGTTAAGTAATTGGCTGCCTGATCTGTAGGGCTTTTTTTGACCCTCCTTTTACATCTGCATTTTGGGTCCGTAAGCCAGGTCGCCGGCATCTCCAAGGCCCGGAACAATATAGCCTTTTGCCGTAAGCTCATCATCGATATCCCCGCACCAGATCTTTACCCCGGGTTCTTCTCTTCTCACATACTCTATGCCAACGGTACAGGCAATGGCGGCCACGATATGGATTTCACGGGGTTGCCCTTCCGCTTTTAAGAACCGGATGGTTTTTACAAGGGAAGAACCCGTGGCCAGCATGGGATCGGATATAATAATAACCCTGTCGTCCAGCTCAGGACAGGACATATACTCCAGGCTGATCTCGAAGCTTCCATCGGGATGGTGCTTGCGGTAAGCCGAAATAAAGGCATTGTCCGATTTGTCGAAATAGTTCAGCAATCCCTGGTGAAGCGGCAGTCCCGCCCGGAGGATCGTTGCCAGTACGGGGTATTCTTTCAGCACCTGGTGTGTGGCTGTGCCGAGGGGCGTCTGTACTTCCTTTTGAATATCCGGCAATACCTTGCTGATTTCATAGGCGGCGATTTCCCCGATCCGTTCCAGGTTGCGGCGAAAACGCATCCGGTCGGTCTGGATCTGGATATCCCGCAGCTCACTGACCCAGTTACTGATTAAGGAATGCTGCTGACTGAGATTGACGATCATGTTACTCATTAGTTTGGTAAGCCCGGATCAGGCGGGTATCACCTGCAAACGGTTTTTTTATTTTCTTTTATCCGCCGCCTGTTTCCGGGTAATAAAGTCATGCCCGGAAGCGAAAGGATCATTTACTTTCGCAAAACTAAACTAAAAATGCTTTCATGGTTTACAGAGCTATCGGTTTAATGAGCGGCAGTTCCCTCGACGGGCTGGACATCGCCTTTGTAGAATTCCAGGAACAGGGAGGCCACTGGTCTTACGAGATCCTTGAAGCGGAATGCAGCCCCTACAGCAATGAATGGAGGGAGCGCCTGGAAAAGGCCCCGGGGCTCGCTGCGAAGGAATACCTGCTGCTTCATTCGGAATACGGGCACTATATGGGACGGCGGGTAAATGAATTTATCGAAAAATACAGCCTGCAGTATAAAGTGGCGGTAATCGCCTCTCACGGGCATACGGCTTTTCATTCGCCGGGAGAGGGAATGACCGCCCAGTTAGGCGAGGGGGCGGCTATCGCGGCCGAAACCCAATTGCCGGTGGTCTCAGATCTCCGGGCCCTCGATATCGCTTTTGGCGGACAGGGGGCACCCATTGTCCCGCTGGGAGAAAAATTACTGCTGGGCGAGTATGATTTTTTCCTGAATATCGGGGGCATTGCCAATATTTCGATGAATGCGGACCGCTATATCGCTTTTGATGCATGCCCGGCCAACCGGGTCCTCAATATGTTAGCCGCGGATGCTGGTAAGGAAATGGATGAAGGAGGACAACTGGCCGCATCCGGAAAACTGCAGGCCGGGCTGCTTGAAAAATTAAACGGGGCGGACTATTACCGGAAACCCTGGCCCAAGTCCCTGGCCAATGAATTCGGAACCGGGTTCATTTACCCGCTTATCCGGGAAGCGGGACTCAGCCCGGCTGATGCCCTATGTACCTATACGGAACATATTGCGGTCCAGGTCAGTCATGCCATAGCTGCCCTGCAATCGCTCCGTCCCCTGCAGGAAAACGCCCGGCTGCTGGTTACCGGCGGAGGCGCTTTCAACCAGTATTTGTTGCAACGGCTTGACAGTCATTTAAGCCCGGAAGGGATCAGCACCCTGGTACCGGATCAGAAGCTGGTGAATTACAAGGAAGCGCTTATAATGGCTTTTTTAGGAGTGCTGCGCTGGAGACAGGAATACACGGTTCTTTCCTCTGTTACAGGAGCTGCCCGCCCAAGTATCGGCGGCGCCCTGTGGACGGGACAGGAAGCCTGATCCTGATATAAATCAGCAGCCCTGATTTTTCTGATCAGGATATTTTCTCCTGGATAATAGTAGATTAGGAATCCGCTAAACGGGTTAGCCATTGACCATGAACAACCAGGTAAAATTGTTCAGAGGAGGGGTATTGTCTGAAAAAGAGGTCTTTTACAGGCTGCAGGAAAATTTTGTACAACAGTACCGCGATATCTTCCATGATAAAAAGGCGGCCAAAGCGATCGTAGTGGTACCCAGTCTTACCCTGGACCCGGAGATCCTTTCCAAAGTGCAGGGCATTGTTCACTACGAGGAACGCCTGCTTTGTCTCCTGCTCCTCCTGCGGATGCCCCGCACCCATGTCATCTATGTCACCAGCACCCCCATCGATCCCGTTATCATTGATTATTACCTGCACCTGCTGCCCGGAATTACGGGTGCCCATGCCCGTCAGCGGATGCATTTTTTCAGCTGCCAGGATGCTTCTTCGCTTTCTCTTACAGAGAAAATGCTGAACCGGCCACGCCTGCTCCGGCGGATACAGCAGGCCATCCCCGCCGGCTGCCTGGCCCACCTCGCCTGTTTTAATGTAACGGAGCAGGAACGTAAACTTGCCCTGCGGCTCGGCCTGCCCATTTACGGATGTGATCCCGACCTGTCTTACTGGGGTTCCAAATCAGGCAGCCGCGAGATCTTCCGCGAATGCGGGGTGGACATGCCGCCCGGGTTTGAACAGTTGAAGGGGGAGCAGGATATTGCCGGGGCCCTGGCGAAACTGTATGCATCGGACCCGCAGTTAAAAAAGGCCGTCATAAAAATGAACGATGGCTTCAGCGGGGAAGGCAACGCGATTTTCTCTTTTGAATTTATCAACCGGGATGAACCGGCAGAGGCGCAGATAAAAGCGCAATTGCGGGAAAGGCTGGAAATTGTTCCCGCTGATCTTAGCTATGATCAGTATATGGTCAAATTCACCGGTATGGGCGGGATTGCAGAGGCTTATATTGATGCCCCGCAAAAATCCTCCCCCTCTGTCCAATGCCGGATCAATCCCCTGGGCCGGATTGATATTATTTCCACGCATGACCAGCTGATGGGCGGACCGGACGGGCAGGTTTTTCTCGGGGGAACATTCCCGGCCGACCCGGAATACGCGGTGGAGATCGGCGAATTAGGGAAAAAAATATCGGAGGCCATGCGAAGCAAGGGGGTGCTCGGAAGGTTCGGGGTGGATTTTGTTTCCATAAAGGAAAAGGGGGCCTGGAAGCATTATGCCATCGAGATCAACCTTCGAAAAGGAGGCACCACGCATCCCTATATCATGCTGCAGTTCCTGACCGACGGGGATTATAACCCGGATACGGGGAAATTTGTATTACCCGACGGGAATGAGAAGTGTTATATGTTTACCGATAACCTGCAGCATGATCAGTTCAAAGGCCTGATCCCCGAAGACCTGATGGATATCGCCATGCTCAATGGCCTGCATTATGACGCCACCCGGCAGGAAGGCGTGGTTTTTCACCTGATCGGGGCGCTTTCGCAGTACGGCAAGCTCGGCCTGGTTTGTATTGCGTCTAGTTTTGACCGGGTTAAATATTTCTACGACGAAACGGTAAAACTGCTGAAATCCGAATCATTCGGCTGAAACCCGGGATTGTTTTAATCAGGCGGTTGGGTCATAGAAGGACCTGTCAGCTGATCGGTTTGTTAACCAGTCAACGGAGCTAAAGATTCAACCTGCCTGCCGTGTATTACTTCACAATTCCGGGAACAGATTTGCAATTTTTTTTAGTTTATCTAATGGTGTTTCATAGCTTAATGCCGAGTGCCTTCTTTCATAATTATATCGCCACATAAAACCTTCTAACTCAGTCAAA
>JACRJO010000007.1 GCA_016219985.1 Sphingobacteriales bacterium
CACCTATGCAGACTTTTTTAGAATCATTACCTTTAGCTAAAGAGAAACTGATCCAGCTTCCTGAATCAGCTTAATTATATCCATACCCTATAAAACTAAAAGAAACCTTGACTGTCAGATAAAATAGTAACTATTACATATATATGTCAAAAGCATACCCTTGACTAACAACTATTGACTAAAGACTAACGACTAAAGACTAACGACTATCTACAAAAGACTCCTCCCTTTTCCCTAACTTCGCAGCCGTTTTATGAAGCCTTTACAAGACATATTTCCCCAACTGAACCAGCCTCGCCGGGTGGTGATCACTACTCACCAGAAACCAGATGCAGATGCCATGGGTTCCTCCCTCGCACTCCGGCATTTCCTGGTGCAGTTCGGTCATACCGTGACCGTGATCTCACCGACCAACTGGGCCGGGTGGGTGGACTGGATGCCCGGCACCAAAGAAGTGCTCGATTATGAGAAGGACAGGCCAAAGGCCGAAGCTGCCCTCGATGCAGCGGAATGGCTGTTCTGTCTTGACTTCAATATCTTTCACCGTACCAAAACTATGACGGAGAAGCTGAAGCAGCTGACCTGCACCCGGATCCTGATCGATCATCACCAGGAACCCGATACGGCTTCTTTTGATTACGGGCTGAGCAGTACGGCGAAAAGCTCCACCTGCGAGATGATCTATGACCTGATCGTGGATTCGGGGAACGCGGACAAGATCAATGAAGAAATCGGCGAGTGCATTTATGCCGGGGTGGTAGGGGATACCGGTTCTTTCCGTTTTTCATCGGCCCATGCCGGGGTGCATAACCTGGTGGCCGACCTGAAATCCCGGGGGCTGAACCACGGCAAGATCCACGAGGGGTTGTTTGACAATTTCCTGGAAAACCGCCTGCGCTTTATCGGGCATGTCCTGCTGCACCGGATGGAGATTTATTACGAATACAACACCGTGCTGATCGCCATTCCCAAAAACGACCTGCTCAAATACCATATTAAAACCGGGGATACCGAAGGCCTGGTCAATTATCCCCAGTCCATACAGGGGATCAAGCTGGTGGCCCTGGTGATTGACCGGGATGAAGAACGAAAATGGAGTTTCCGGAGCAAAGGAGAATTTGATTGCAATACCTTTGCACGCACCTATTTTGAAGGAGGCGGCCATTATAATGCAGCCGGCGGGCGCAGCAGCGATAGCCTGGAAAAAACAGTGGAACGTTTCAAACAAGCGATGAAGGAAAACGAACGTCTTTTACAATAAAATAAAACCCCAATATGAACAAGATCAAAAATTTGTCCTTTTTGCTGATCGCAGCTTCCGTCCTGGTTAGTTGCGGAAAGGCAGTTTACAAGAAAACACCGGGAGGGATGCCCTACCAGCTTTTCGCAGGAAAAGACACCCAGGCCGCAAGAGTCGGCAATTTCCTGAAAGTAAACCTGACACAGAAAATAAATGACAGCGTTTATTATTCAACCATCGGTAATATTCCCCTGTATATTCCCATCACCGGGCAGAGCAACCCTTATGATATCTCTGAGTTGTGGATGAAACTTCATACAGGCGACAGTTTGGTAGCCACCCAGATGATGGATACTTTTATCCGCCGCCTGCCGGCCGGCAGCCTGCCCCCGCATTTTAAAAAAGGGGACCGGATCATGACCTATGTAAAGGTACTGGGCATCTTTACCAATGACAGCACTAAATTCCTCGATGAGCAGAAAGCAAGAACCGCTTTTGCAGAAGCCGAAGTAGCCACGGTCAGGCAGTATGTGGAATCGCTTAAAATTGATGCGCAGAAGACAACCTCCGGTGCCTTTGTACAGGTGATCAATCCGGGGACCGGGAACCTGATCGATTCCGGAAATTATGTTACGGTCAATTATACAGGTACCACCTTTAAAGGAGTGAAATTCGACAGCAATGAAGACTCCAGCTTCAGGCATGTACAACCCATGTCATTTACGGTGGGTAACCAGGGAGAAATGATCAAAGGATTTGACGAGGCGATGCGTTACCTCAGGCCTGGTGGTTCGGCAAAAGTGTTTGTACCATCCCTGCTGGCTTACGGCGGAAATCCTCCTCCCGGTTCGACTGTGATCAAACCCTATGAGAACCTGATCTTCGATCTGAAGGTTTTGGATGTTAAGGAGAAAGCCCCGGCTCCGCCTGCCGCACCCGGGCATCCTCAAAAAATTGACGCCCCTCAACCAAAAAATTAGGGATGGTATTAAATAAACCCTGAACTTTGTACCCGTCTTCAAAAGACGGGTATTTTTTTTGAAGAGGCCCCGTTTTTAGTCCATAATCTGATACTAACCCATTCCGCACCCCCTGAGACCTGAGAGGTATAATTTTCGACCGTACTTTTTTTGAATATAAATATCCTTGTAAAGACCGATTGCTGTATTTTCCAGCAGGGTTTTGATTACAATGTCTTAATGAAAACAACCCCGGCTTCTGCCGGGGTTATTTTTTACCCGGGATAAAGAGATGAATACAGGCGGATCGCCCCAACCGCTTCCTTTACATCATGCACCCGCAGTACCGCAGCGCCATTCATCAGCCCGGCCATGTGAAGTGCGGTGCTGCCCTGCAGGGACAAGGCATCATCGGGTGTAACCCCCAGGGTCTTCCAGATAAATGATTTCCGGGAAATACCAAGCAGCAACGGCGCTTGCAGTAGCTGGAATACCCGCAGGTTACGCAGGAGTGTAAAATTATGTTCCGGGGTCTTCCCGAAACCAAAGCCGGGGTCAATGAGAATATCCTTGATACCCGCTTTATTCAGTTCCGCTTTTTTCTGCGCCAGGAAATCCAGCACATCCCGGGTAACATCGGTGTACCGGGCTTCCTGCTGCATGGTCTGCGGGGATCCCTTCATGTGCATGAGCACATAGGGAACCTGCAGGCGGGCCACGGCGGGGATCATGTTTTCATCCAGGGTCCCGGCACTGATATCATTTACCAGGTCCGCCCCGGCATTCACGGCGGCTTCGGCCACACTGGCATAATAGGTATCCACCGAAATAAAGACCTCCGGGAAATGCCGGCGCACCGCTTCAATGGGGGCAAGTACCCGTTCGCCTTCTTCGGCCGGATCCAGTTTTACACTGCCCGGGCGGGTGCTCTGGCCTCCCATATCAAGGATCCTGGCGCCATCGTTCAGCATCTGTTCCGCCCGGCGCAATACCTCATCCACTGTCCGGAAACGGCTGCCGGTATAAAATGAATCCGGGGTAATATTCAGGATACCCATCACGAGGGGCTTATCCACAACCAGCAACCTTCCTTGGCAATTCAGTGAAAACATTAGGCTTAGTTCGTTATTTTTGAAGCTAAGTTAGGACAGGGGCTGATAGTAATGGGAAAAAGACGACGAATGTTTTTCCCGTTAGTTTTCGCCACCTGCCACCCAGTATTTACTTTATGTCTACAACCAGCCAGCAATACGACAAGGTCATCAGTGACTGCAAAGATATTTTTGTAAAAAAAGCAACCGATTACGGTACGGCCTGGCGGGTGCTGCGTACCATTTCGATCGTGGACCAGATTTTTATCAAAGCCCAGCGGATCCGCACCATCCAGGAAAAAGGAGAACAGAAAGTATCTGATGGTATTGCGGCAGAATTCAAAGGCATTGTCAACTACGCGGTGATCGGGCTGATCCAGCTGGAACTTCCCGCCGGTGCGCCGGAAGAACTGAAGACCGGGGAAGTGGCCTCGCTTTATGAAGAAAAAGTGAACCTTGCCAAAAACCTGATGCAGGACAAAAACCATGATTACGGGGAAGCCTGGCGGAGCATGAGCCAGGAGAGTTTTGTAGACCTGATCCTGATGAAACTGCAGCGGATCCGGCAAATACTAAGCAATGACGGCAAGACCCTGATCAGCGAAGGAATCGATGCAAATTATCTCGATATCATCAACTATGCCATTTTTGCCCTCATCCTTATGAAATGAAAACATCCATTACCATAGCCCGCGTCCTCGTTGGTCTGCTATTCATCTTTTCCGGGCTGGTAAAAGCCAATGACCCGCTTGGACTCAGTTATAAAATGCAGGAGTTCTTCGAGGTCTGGAAGCTTCACGGGCTGGATGACTGGACCCTGACCCTGTCCGTGGTGATGAATGCATTTGAGATCATCGCCGGCTTTGCCCTGCTGCTGGGCTGGCGGATCCGTCTTTTCAGCTGGTTATTATTACTGCTTATTGTTTTCTTTACCTTTTTGACCGGGTACACCTATGTCACCGGTATGCCCAAAAACTGCGGTTGTTTCGGGGACTGCCTGCCCATCAGTTCGCAAACATCTTTCCTGAAAGACCTGGCATTGACGATTATGATCGCTTTCCTGCTGTGGAAACGATATGAAATACGCCCGCTCTTACCTGCCAGGGCCGGCAACTTCCTGATGTTACTGATTATCGCGGGCAGTTTTGGATTTCAATGGTACACCCTTCGTAACCTCCCGGTGGTGGATTGCCTGCCTTTTAAGACCGGGAATAATATCATGGAAAAAAGAAAAGTAGCAGCCGATGCCATACCGGATAGTTTTGCCATTCGTTTTATTTATACCAAAGCAGGAAAAGAATACGAGTTCTCCCCGCTGGAATTACCGGCAGACCTGAATACCTATACCTTTGTCAGCCGCAAGGATAAACTGATCCGCAAGGGGAATGCCGAGCCGGCTATAAAGGGATTTGACCTCAAAGGCTTCAGCGGCGCTGATTCCACGCTACCGGTGCTCAGCCTGCCTTATTCGATCCTGATTTTTACGGAAAATTTTTCGGTACCGCTCAGCAACTGGGAAAGAGCATTTGCCGGGGTTTATAAAACTGCCCGTGCAAAGAATATTGCCGTGTACATGATCAGCGGGCAACCCGATCAGGCCAGGGCGGAAATGGCCTCTACTGTTTTTGCGGACCTGCCGGTATTCACCTGTGATAATACCACGATCCGGAGTGCATCCCGCGTCAATCCCACGGTTTACCTGCTGAATGAAGGCGTCGTGCTGGGCAAATGGGCCGCGCCCGGCTTTACCAAGGCTCAAAAAATAATAGCAGGGCTGCCGGTGCAAACTGTACCACCGGTATCCGTCCCGGTAACCACGGATTCGCTTCAACACTGATATGATCAAATTCATCACCCGGAAAATATTTTATGGCCTGCTGGTACTGGCCGGCGTGGTGGTGCTTGTGTTTTTTCTTTTCCAGGGTTTTGGGGATCCTTCCCGGATCGTGATGGGGCAGAGCGGTGATTCCACCACCCAGTCCAATATCCGGAAAGAACTATACCTGATCAATGAAAAAGGGGAGCCCATTCCGAAATTCAGGCAATTCCTCTATTACCTGAACGATGTATCTCCCGTTTGCCTGCACAGCCGGGCCGATATTCAACAGAAAAAACTCAGGGGATTCTTTACCGGCGGAGAACGGAAATTCGGCCTCAAGATCCCGTATCTCCGGAAATCTTACCAGAGTAAACGGGAGGTCTGGACTATCCTTATACAGGCCTTGCCCGGTACGGTGATGCTGGCGCTGGCAGCCATGGTCATCGCGGTACTGATCGGCATCCCGCTGGGTGTTCTTGCGGCTGTAAGACAAAACAGCTGGATGGATACTACCGCTATATTCAGCAGTATCGTGGGAATTTCTGCGCCTTCCTTCTTCATGGGCATTATCATGGTCTATCTTTTTGGTTTTGTATTTAGCGAATGGACCGGCCTGCATATCGCCGGCAGCTGGTTTTTGATCGATGATGAAGGCCAGCGGCGGCTGACCCTGCAAAACCTGGTATTGCCAGCCGTCACACTGGGTATCCGGCCCCTTGCCATCATAACCCAGCTTACCCGGAGTGCGATGCTCGATGTGCTGGACCAGGACTATATCCGCACGGCTTATGCCAAAGGACTGAGCCGCCAAACCGTGATCTGGAAACACGGATTACGCAATGCCCTGAATCCCGTGATTACTGCCATTACCGGCTGGTTTGCTGAATTGTTAGCCGGGGCTTTCTTCGTGGAATATATCTTTGGCTGGCAGGGCATTGGAAAAGTAACCGTTGATGCTTTGGAGAAACTGGACTATCCCGTGGTCATGGGTTCCGTTCTGATCTCCGCTACTTTCTTTATCCTCATTAATATCCTGGCGGACATCCTGTATGGGGTGGTGGATCCCCGGGTACGGATCAATTGATCTGCCATTCCCGCATGCTGCATGATCCGGCATTTTTTTTGCACATAACATTTTGTTCATTCAGTCTCCCGGATTATTTAAGTAATTTTAAGACAGTTCCTGTCCCGCCAACCAAAGAATCGATCACCATTAAACCCTTGCCATGGAAAAAATAAATGAGATTCTTGCCAGGCAACAGCCTCATTTTAAAAACATCGAGCCCGGCTGCAGCGTCAGTGATGCCCTTTGCCGGATGAGCACCTATAACACCGAGTACCTGATCGTAATGGACGAAACGGATAATTTCCTGGGCCTGATCACGGAACACGATGTGGCGAGCAAGGCCCTCTTTATGAACCGGTCCTTAACGGATACCAGGGTCATGGACATACTGAATACGCAACTTCCCTTCGCCGATGCCGGGGATACCCTGGAACAATGCATGACCGTGATGAAAAAACACCATGTAAAATTTTTACCCGTATTCAGCAATCTTCAATTCAGGGGAATCGTTTCCACGGATGATATCCTGGACGAGGCGGTAAATCACCGCAGCGAAATATTTGACTAAGTAAATAGCGTGAGCTTACTGAATGATCACTTCATTCACCACTTTCTGCTTCAGCGCTTCATTCACCCGCTGTTTGATCTTCTCTTTCTGGTAAAGGAGTTCATTTTTTAAAGGCGCCACTGAGGTGGTGATGATCAGTTTGTCCCCGATGATCTGGAGTTTGTCGGTATAACGGGCCACTGTTTTCCCCATGATCTCTTCCCAGACATCTTCTATCTGCAAAGCCTGGATACCGCCTTTGATGCGGCTGCCGTTGAGAAATTGCTGCATGGCTTCACGAATTGAATATTCTCCCATTTGGTAAAGATAAATCTTAGTTGGGAGTTGGGGGTGAAGAGTTGAGGGTTTTGAGGTTGAGAGTTCGGGGTTGAGAGTTCGGGGTTGAGAGTTCGGGGTTGAGGGTGAGGCATTTGCTATAAATGAATCAGCTGAAACTCAACCGGCAGGGCTTTTAAATGCGCTTTCAGGCGTTCTTCATGTGTATCGGTGATAAAAACCTGCCCCTCGTTTTCGATGCATACTTTTCGCAGGAGGTTGCCGATCCGTTCCTCATCTAATTTTTCAAATACATCATCCAGCAGCAGGAGCGGTGCAAAGCCCTTTTCTTTTTTCAGTCGGTCCATCTCCGCCAGTTTGAGGGCAAATAACAAACTCTTCCGCTGCCCCTGCGAAGCAATGCTTTTAAAAGCCTGGTTGCCCAGAAAAATTTCCAGGTCATCCCGGTGAATGCCGGAACTGCTGCGCTGGGAAAGGCAATCCCGCTGACGGTTGGCCTGCAACAGTTCTCGGAAAGAAGCCTGCAGCAATTCACTGTCATACACCAGGTTTACCGGTTCCTGCGACAGGGTTGCTTTTGTAGCTGTGCCGGTTTCCCCGGGCTGGCGGGCTATTTCCTGGTACAACTGGGTAACGGCCGGTAAGAAACCTAAGAGGAAGTCACGCCGCTTACTAAAAATAATTTCACCGGGAGCCAGCAATTGTTCATCCAGCACATCGAGCAGGGCATCATCTCTCCGGTTGGTCTCGGCAAAATTTTTCAAGAGGGAATTCCGTTGCTGCAGTACCCGGGTATAGCGGATCAGTTCCTGCAGATAATCCGGGTCCAGTTGGGACAGCAATTCATCCAGGAAAGTTCTTCTTTCCCGGCTGTCGCCCGTGATCAGCGCCGCATCATCCGGGGCGATCACCACGCAGGGATAACGGCCAATATGCCGGGAAAATTTATCATAAGCCTCCTCATTCACCGAAAACTCTTTCCGGCCGGTCTCCCTTAATACACAGACCGCTTTTTCCGGTTGTTCCTGCAGCCGGCAGTGGCCTTCCAGCCGGAAGCCGGAACAACCCTGCTTTACGCTGTTCCCGTCCTGGCGCCCGAAATAGCTTTTTGTAAAACAGAGATAGTGGATGGCATCCAGGAGGTTGGTTTTTCCCATCCCGTTCTTGCCACAGATTCCCACAATCCGTTCCCTGAAATCAAAAGACCGGTTTGTGTAATTCTTGAACTGGAAGAGTGATATCTGCTGAATCCTGAACATTTCGGCCTGCAAGATAGGGGGGAAGGGGATAGGAACAAGAGCCCCGGGCAGCCTACTGTCCGGGGCTTTCCCGTTACCCGCGGCGGGGCCCGGGAGGGACGGGTCCGCAGCCGGTTTAGCTCCTCAAAATCACTGCCTTAAAATTCCTTTTTTCCCCTTATTTTTGCGGCTCAAATTTAATGCTTGTGGCCGCTAAATTTTCTAAAGAAACCTACCTCTATTGGTACGAGCTGATGCAGCTGATCCGCCAGTTTGAACTGATGGCGGAAGAGAAGTACAAAATGGAAGGAAAAATCCGTGGTTTTTTCCATGCTTATGTGGGCCAGGAAGCGATCGCCGCGGGTTGTATGACTGCCACCCGGCCGGATGATATGTTTATTACGGCTTACCGGGATCATGGCCTCGCCATCGCCAAAGGAGTTTCTGTGAACAGCTGCATGGCTGAATTATACGGCAAGGCCACGGGTTGTGCCAAGGGAAAGGGAGGCAGTATGCACTTCTTCAGTAAGGAATGCAATTTTTACGGGGGGCATGGTATCGTGGGCGCCCAGATCGGTACCGGTGCCGGGCTGGCTTTTGCTGAAAAATACCGAGGTTCCGATAATGTAGTGCTGGCTTATTTCGGGGATGGCGCTGCCCGCCAGGGGATGCTGCACGAAACCTTCAACCTCGCCATGCTCTGGAAGCTGCCGGTGATCTTTATCTGCGAAAACAATAACTACGCGATGGGTACTTCGGTTGAGCGTACCTCCAACGTGATTGATATTTACAAACTGGCCGATGCCTACGAAATGCCGGCCGATACCATCGACGGGATGAGTGCGGAAGCTGTGCATGACGGGGTGGCCCGCGCCGTGAAAAGAGCCAGGGAACATGGCGGCCCGACCCTGCTTGAAATTAAAACCTACCGCTACAAGGGACACTCCATCAGTGATCCGCAGAAGTACAGGACCAAGGAAGAAGTGGATGAATACAAAGGCAAGGACCCGATCCAGCAGGTGCTGAAAACCATCCTGGATCACCAGTTTGCCACCCGGGAGGAAATCAATGCGATCAACCAGCGGGTGGACGGGTTTGTGGAAGAATCTGTGAAATTCGCGGAAGCAAGCCCCTGGCCGGACGACAGTGAAGTACTGAAAGACGTATATATCGACCCGCATTATCCTTTTATCGTTGATTAAAAAACAAATAAACAAGTAACAATCCTTTTATGGCAGAGAACAAAAATGTGCAGGATACGGACAGCGCCGAAGCAGTGATCGCAAAAGCAAAAAATTTCTGGGACAAATACAGCAAACCCCTGGTGATCGTTTCGGCATTACTGATCCTGGCCATCGGTGGCTGGTACGTGTACCAGCAGTACTTTGTAAAACCCAAGGAAGCCAAAGCCGTGGAAGCCATGTTCCGGGCCGAAGAATATTTCCGGAATGACTCGATCACCCTGGCCCTGAACGGCGACGGTCAGAACCTGGGTTTTGTGAAGATTGCTGATAAATTCAGTGGTACTAAAACAGGAGAGCTGGCAAATTACTATGCCGGCAGCTGCTACCTGAAACTGAATGATTTTGAAAAAGCCGTGAAGTACCTGAAGAAATTCAGCACCGGGTCAGACCTCGTGCAGGCGCGGGCCTATAAATTACTGGGAGATGCGTATGCCGACTGGGGCAAAAATGAAGACGCCCTGTCCAACTACAAAAAAGCGGCCCGGCAGTTTGAAAAAGACGAAGCCAATTCCCCCGAGTACCTGTTTGCAGCCGCCTATTTTGCAGACCGCGTGATGAAGAACCCGAAAGAAGCGATCGAATTGTACAAGGAAGTGAAAGAAAAATTCCCCCGCAGCCAGCAGGCTTTTGAAGCCGACAATTACCTGGCCCAACTGGGAGTTTATAATACCGAAAAATAATTATGGCTGATGTTACCAACAGTAAGCTGAACGATCTGGATACAGGCATTCTTAGAAAGGATGCCTGTATTGTTTTGGTCAGAACCGACTGGAATGCAGCGGTCACCGAACAGTTAGAAAGAGGCTGTATCGCGGTGCTGGAAAAATATGGAGTAAAAAAGATCATCGTACTCACGGTACCCGGCGCGGTAGAGATCCCTTTTGCCGTTAAAAGTTACTGGGAGCATTGCAATAAAAAAGAAAGACCGGATGCCTTTATTGCCCTGGGATCTGTCATCAGGGGAGACACCCCGCATTTTGAGTATGTATGCCAGGCCGTAACCAGCGGGGTATTGCAGTTGAATCTTTCCTTACCGGTACCGGTTATCTTTGGGGTACTGACCGTCAACAACGAAGAACAGGCGATGGAAAGGATTGGCGGCAGGCACGGTCATAAAGGGGAGGAAGCGGCCCTTACCGCGCTAAAAATGATCAGCCTCCTGGACACATTTAAAAAATAAATGGTGAACGTACAGATTTTCATTCCCTGCTTTGTGGACCAGTTGTACCCGGATACCGGGTTCAATATGGTGAAAGTACTGGAGAAAGCCGGTTGCACCGTTTCTTATAACAGCAACCAGACCTGCTGCGGGCAGGCCGCTTTTAATGCCGGTTACCGGGAGGATGCCAAATCGGTCTGCTCCAAGTTCCTGAAGGATTTCAACGGAACGGATTATATCGTGGGGCCCAGTGCCAGTTGTGTGGGATTTGTACGAAATTATTACCAGGCGCTCTACGAAAATTCATCCCAGCATCATGCCGTCCAGGATATCAGCAAGCGGATCTTTGAATTTTCGGAATTCCTGACGAATGTACTGGGAGTCGAGAAACTGGGCGCCGAACTGAACGGCAAAGCCACTTACCATGATTCCTGTGCCGCCCTTCGGGAATGCCGGATCAAGGAAGGTCCGCGGAAATTATTAGCCCATGTAAAAGGACTCACGCTGACCGAAATGAATGAATCGGAAACCTGTTGTGGTTTCGGCGGAACATTCGCCATCAAATTCGATGCGATCTCTGTGGGAATGGGAGAGCAGAAAGTGGAGAACGCCCTTGCTACCGGCGCCGACTACCTGATCTCCACCGATCTTTCCTGCCTCATGCACCTCGAGGGTTATATCCGGAATAAAGGCTATTCCCTGAAAACCATGCACCTCGCCGATGTACTGGCGAGCGGCTGGCAGGCTGATCATTGAAAATTGAGCGTTGAGAATTTCAGGTAGCGAGCTGCGAGCTGTGAGCCACGAGATGCGCAAGACTTAATTAACAACGCTCAATATCAATTCATCATTTGGCGGGCATCAGCACCCCGTCAATCACATGGATCACGCCATTGCTTTGGTACACATCCCGGATGGTTACCATGGCCATTCCGCCTTTTTCATCTTTGATCCATATCTTCCCGTCTTTTTTCATCAGCCAGAGTTTACCTCCCGAAACGGTGCTTAATTCCGCTTTCCCGTTTCCTTCTTTGATCCTTGCTTCAAGGGTCTTTGCATCCAGTTTACCGGCCACCACATGGTAGGTCAGGATACCGGTAAGCAGTGTTTTATTCCCCGGTTGAAGAAGCGTCTCCACCGTGCCGGCCGGGAGTTTGCCGAAGGCGGTATTGGTGGGCGCAAATACGGTGAAGGGACCGGCAGCTTGCAGGGTCTCCACCAGCCCGGCGGCTTTAACGGCAGCCACCAGGGTGGTATGGTCCTTCGACTGCATGGCATTTTCCACAATGGTTTTAGAAGGATACATCGGGGCGCCGCCCACTTCCACGGTTTTCTCCTTCATCATACTGCCCTGCCCGTATGAATTGTTTACGGTGACAATCAAGGCAAGCAACAGGCCTGCCATCTGAATCTTTCTCATCATTGATTTTTGTTTTAATGTTTACTGATAATGTATTAAAAAAAGTAAGGAATCCTGAACATGCATGCGCAAAACAGATACGGAAAGCGGGGAGCCCCCGGATTGCAGGAATACTATTTTTTTTATCGGGCTTGTCCTAAATTTGGACACTCAATTATTTATACATGGCTTACTGGCTTATCAAATCAGAACCGTTTAAGTACTCCTGGGATCAGTTTGAAAAAGATCAACAAACCTTTTGGGATGGAGTTCGTAATTACGCGGCCCGGAATCATCTCCGCGCCATGAAAAAAGGCGAGCAGGTTTTTTTCTATCACAGTAACGAAGGAACAGAGATCGTGGGCATTGCCAAAGTGGTTAAAGAAGCGTATCCCGACCCAACCACAACCGAAGAAACCTGGGTGGCGGTTGATTTTAAACCGCACCGGAAATTAAAAAAACCGGTCAGTCTTTCCCAGATCAAGGCGGAAAAAAGACTGGCCAATATGGCCCTGGTCAGGCTGGGCCGTTTATCGGTACAGCCGGTTACGGAGGAGGAGTGGAAGATTGTGATGGGAATGGCGGGGGAGTAGGTTTCAGTCTGTAGTTTGTAGTCGGTAGTCTGTAGTCGTTCTAAGAAACATCTCGAAATCGGGGGGCATATCGTATTCTTCGGCGAGTTGTCAGTTGTTAGCCTGCCTGCTCGCCTCGCGGCGAAGCGGGCCGGTAGTGCAGGTTGACGACAGCTTGCCTTTCCGTAGTGATAGCGATAGCAGGCTTTTTGCATCGTAAATTGCGAAGTAAGGTCCGCACGGCATACAGCCCTGAAAGGGCGTCACAATTATAGCAAAGATGATTCATTAAAGAGGAAGCCCCGTAGGGGTGAAACAGGCTTGGTCAATGTGAAACTTTTGGGGCCTATTAAGCTACCTGCCGGCACTACCGGCAGGTGGAGTCCTCTAAGGATCATCAGGAATATGAGCCGGCATTTTTTATTCTTCTGGGAAGTAGGGAGTAAGCTCACCTTTTAACATTTCGGCCGGGTTACTTTTTATGGCTAACGCGAATCAATAACAGGTTCTCAGTTTTATCATTTAAAAAAGTATAGCCATGAAAAAAATCTTCATCGGGCTGCTGGTGATAGCAGCCGGGGCAGCCGCCTATTTCCTGTTCATTCAAAAAAAGACAACCACCGAACCGGTTTCCGTCAACCCGGAACTGATCCTGGGCAAATGGAACGCAGAAGGCCGTCTTACGGGAAAGGACAGCCTGAAAACAGGCTACCAGTATGAATTTCAGAAGGACGGGCTGGCACTTTTTGCCGATACGGCCGCGTCAAAAACAGACAGTTTCCACTATGAATGGAACAAGACCGGCCAGTTACTGGTCAAAGGCAATGCAGCGGATTCCACCGCTGATCTTTTTACCGTCATCCGGTTAACCAGTGACAGCCTGCAGCTGAAAGGAGCCGACAGCCTGGTACAGACATTCACGCGAAAATGATACGGATGCCCCGTTCCTGCAACGGGGCATTCTTTATGCAAAACCATCCTTTCTGCATCTTTCCTTTAAAATAATTGCCATGAAATACATTCACTGTTTTGCAGCAAGCCTGCTGCTTATGATCGCCATGTCCTGCCATAATAAAGGTGAAAACAAGGAGATGGCAGCACTGCCAGCCCCGCAAGAAACCAATTCCGGAAACAACTCCTACCTAGCCGACAGTACCGCTTCTCCTCAAAAACCCGGTCAGAAAAATAAACAGGTTCCGGACGATAAAGAACCGGCAGCCACTCATGCAGACTGGGATAAAAAGATCATCAAAAATGCAACCCTGCAACTGGAAGTGAAAGAGGGGAATAATTTCTATGCCTTGTTACGCGAAAAAGTAAAAAACCTGGGGGGATATATTGCGCAGGAAGAACAAACCGAAACAGCCTATAAAATAGAGAACACCCTGGTGATCAAAGTACCGGTGGATCAGTTTGACAATGCCCTGGTGCAATTAAGCGAAAAGGCGGAAAAGGTCCATGAAAGGAAAATCAGTTCCCAGGATGTCACTACCGAATTTGTGGATACCCGTTCCCGGATGGAATCCAAAAAGCAGGTAAGGCTGCGGTATCTTGATTTGCTGAAACAGGCCCGGAACATGGAAGAAATCCTCCAGGTACAGTCAGAGATCAACGGGATCCAGGAAGAAATAGAATCGGCCGCCGGCCGGGTCGAATACCTGGGTCATGCTGCGGCATACAGTACCATCAACCTGACCTATTTCCAGGTACTCAATGCATCGGCAGCAGATAATTCCACTCCTTCCTATGGAAAAAGAATCCTCCTTTCTTTTAAAGAAGGAGGTGCATGGCTCAGCGAACTTTTTATCGGGCTGGTTACAATCTGGCCCCTGCTGCTGGCTGTTGCTGGCGGAATTGTTTTTTATAAAAGATTCAGGAGAAGGAGTTAGTTGACAGTTGTCAGGAGTGTCATGTCCTAAATTAAGTTGACACTATTTACTACGTTTCAGCTAGCTGTTCTATGAACCTCGGCTGGGATTTGTAGCCCCAGCGACCAATGGGGGCGCTGCTCATTATACAGATATATAGCCTCTCTGACGGCCCGGGTGGCATGCTTTTCATTCAAAAAGTGCTCATCAAGCCCATATTCATCCTTTAATATCCCATTTACCCGTTCTGCTTTTGCATTATCATAACATGTATTAGCTACGACTTAATCTGACAGTTAGGGTTAACTTTAGAGTAACAACAAACCAAAGTTTAACCCCAAAAACTGTCAGAAATGAAAGTGGAAACTAAGTTAATCAAAACCAAGTTAGGTTTACTGCAATTAGCAGA
>JACRJO010000021.1 GCA_016219985.1 Sphingobacteriales bacterium
AATGTGCCAATGGGGAGTCACTATAATTGAATTAGTCTTAAAGGATTCGGAGGGGGAGATAATGTAGCATTTGGAATTTGACGATTTGATGATGTGCCAATTAGCCAATGTATCAATGTGCCAATGGGGAGTCACTATAATTGAATTAGTCTTAAAGGATTCGGAGGGGGAGATAATGTAGCATTTGGAATTCGACGATTAGAAAATGTGCCAATTTGCTAATGTGCTGATGTGCCAATGGGGAGTCATTATAGTGGAATCAGTCTTACAGGATTCGAAACTGTAACAGGTATTAGCCAGAATTTGGCCTTACGAATGATGCAACCATTCACGCCCTCTTTAACTCTTTTTCTTCTTTACCCTTAGCCCAATTATTATAGTTTCAAAGCCGGAACAACCAGGTATTCCAGAATTGGACCTTACGAACAATGCAGCCATTCACACCCTCTTTAACCCTTTTTCTTCTTTACTCTTAGCCCAATTATTAAAGTTTCGAAGCCGGCTCCCGGAACATCCATTGCCTAATTAATCTTCCCCTTATCTTTGCCCTTCGTAAATCAACAAATGGCCCTTTTCGATTTTTTCAACAGGCGGAATACGGATCCCCAGGGGGAAATGACCTTTATTGATCACCTGGAGGCGCTGCGCTGGCATCTTGTCCGCTCCGTGATCGCAGTGGTGATCGGGGCCGTGATCGTACTGATATTTTCACGGGAAATTGTGGACGATATCCTGATGGCCCCCACCCGGGCCGATTTTATTTCCGCCCGCTGGCTTTGCAGCCTGGGACATAAGATCGGGATCGGGCAAACCCTCTGTTTCCCCCCTGTGAATGCCCAATTCCTGGAAAATACCATGACCGGGCAGTTCATCTCTTATTTCACCCTCGGGTTTATAGGCGGTTTTATTATAGCTTTTCCTTATATCTTCTGGGAGTTTTGGAGATTTGTGAAGCCTGCCCTCTCTGAAAAAGAGCTGAAGAAAACCCGCGGGGTCATTTTCTGGGTTTCGCTGCTATTTTTTACAGGAGTGGCTTTCGGGTATTATATCCTCACTCCCTTTATGGTCAATTTCTATTTCAATTTCAAGCTCAGTTCCCAGATCGTGATCATGCCCTCGTTTTCCGATTACCTGGAAAACCTGATTTATACCACGGTGGGAATCGGGGTTTTGTTCCAGATGCCCCTGCTGGTCATGGTCCTGGCCCGGATCGGAATCGTAACGGCCAAATTTCTGCGCAAATACCGCCGCCATGCTTTTGTCATTATCGTCATTGCGGCTGCCATTATCACCCCCTCTACGGACCCCTTTAGTCTCACGATTGTGACCATCCCGCTTTACCTGCTTTTTGAAGCCAGCATTATGGTGGCTGCCCGGATTAACCAGCAGCAGGAGAAAGAAGCCAAAGAATGGAGCTGATAAAAGTCGGAGTTTTTCTGTTCTAAGTCATAAGCCGGAAACCGGAGATCAGTACCTTTGTTCCGGCCCTGAATTGTATCAATCATCTAAATGTTCATTCATGCATTCCCCTTTCGACCTCCAAAAGCCCATTGCGATCGGCAGCGACCACGCCGGTTTTAAATACAAGGAACAGCTGATCTCTTTCCTCGAGGGAAAAGGACTGTCTTTCACTGATTTCGGCACCCATAGCTCCGAATCCGTGGATTATCCAGATTTTGCCCACCCGGTCGCTTCCGCCGTTGAAAAAGGCGAGGCCGCGTTCGGCATTCTCATCTGCGGCAGTGCCAATGGAGTGGCGATCACCGCCAACAAACACCAGGGTATCCGGGCCGCGATTTGCTGGGGAGAAGAACTGTCACAACTGGCCCGGGCCCATAATAATGCCAACATCATCTGTATCCCGGCCCGCTTTGTACGCGAGGGTGACGCAGAGAAAATGGTAGCCCATTTTATGACCACTGAATTCGAAGGCGGCCGTCACGCCGCCAGGGTGAATAAAATCGCCTGCGCCTGATTCCCGCCGGCCATCCTTATTTTATCCCTTCCCTTCCCGGAAGGGATTATTTTTACCAGCGCACATCAACTACTTTACTATGCTTAAGAAATTACTCGCCTGTGCCCTGCTTTGCCTTCCCCTGCTGGCCGGTGCACAAAAAAAAGACAAGAACGCCGTGAAAGCCGCCGGCAGCATCACCGTGGAAGACCTGAAAAAGCACCTGTACGTGATCGCGGGTAAAGAAATGGAAGGGCGGAATACCCCTTCCCCGGGGTTGGAGAAAGCAGCCGACTATATCGAAGGGCACTTTAAATCGCTGGGACTGACCCCCGGCAATAATGGGAGTTACCGCCAGTATTACCCCCTTTATAAGGATTCCATGCTCAGCGCTTCCTTAAAAATCAACGGGACCGCCCTGGAACCGGATAAAGATTTCCAGCCCCAGGCCAGTAATTATGCAGCCTCCATGCGCTTCTCTGAAGTCGTATTCGCGGGTTACGGGATCAGCGACGGGGATAAAAGGGATGATTACAAGGACCTGAAAGTGGGCGGAAAACTGGTGCTGATCATGGATGGAACCCCGGCCGATTACAAACCCGCCCAAAGCGGTTTTGCCTCACCTGCCAGCTCTTTTGGTAAAATGAACGCCGCTATGAACAAGGGAGCGGCCGGATTGCTGATCATCTATTCCAATTTTCCCCGAAGAGCCATGAATACAACCGGCAACTGGAGTCTCAACGGGTACAAGGCGGCGCAAATGCCTTTTACTTTCACCATTTCGGCTGAAGCGGCCGGGAAGATCCTCGGAGAAGAGGGTAAGACCCTGGTTGATAAGATCAGGAGCGGCGCCGTGACTTCCAAAAACTATCCCGCCGAGATAGACATGGAATATACCAGGACCTCCAAAACCTCAAAGGCCGCGAATGTCATTGGCGTACTGGAAGGCACTGACCTGAAGGATGAATATGTATTTATAACTGCCCACTACGACCATTTGGGCATGCGGGACACCGTAATTTACTATGGGGCCGATGATGATGGTTCCGGAACCACCGGGGTACTGGAAATTGCAGAAGCCTTTGTAAAGGCGAAACAGGCGGGACATGGGCCACGCCGGACCATCGTCTTCATGACCGTCAGCGGGGAGGAGAAAGGGCTGTGGGGATCGGGGTATTATAATAATCACCCCCTCTTTCCCCAGGATAAAACCACAGTGGACCTGAATATTGATATGATCGGCCGCAGCGATGCCAGCCGCAAGCAGGGAGATTCCACCAATTATGTCTATGTGGTGGGAGATGATAAGATCAGCAGCGACCTGAAACCCATCAGTGAGGGAGTGAATAAACTGTATAACAAGATGGAACTGGATTACAAATTCAATGACCCGAAAGATCCGAACCGGATCTATTTCCGGAGCGACCATTACAATTTTGCCCAGAAAGGGATCCCCATCATTTTCTATTATGACGGCATGCTGGGGGCGGACTACCACCGGCCCACCGACACCCCTGATAAGATTCAGTATGAGCTTTTTGCCCGGAGAGCCCGGCTGATCTTTTACACGGCCTGGGAAATGGCCAACCGGGACGAGATGCTAAAACGGGATATAAAGCTTGAAATCCCCAGCCGGGGATTCTGATGACATAAAGGCTGTCCTGCCGGCAGCCTTTATTGCCACAAATTGCAGGTCTGCCGGTTTGGGGCCACGGATGTTCACAGATTTGCACAGATTTGCCGGTCAGGAATGTAATTTCCACTCATAAGTATAACTTTCCTTTGAAGGGACTACTGACCCCGAACTACAGACTAGTTTAGCCACGGATCAGTAAGAAATGAATAACATCTTAAAGCCTTTCCCTATATTTATCTGCAAAACAACTCCTATGCAACAAAATTCACAAGAAGAAAATGTTGTCTCCGGACTTTTTGACAATTACCAGGAAACACAAAAGGAGATTCTGCAGATTGAACTCCGCAAAACACGTAATAAACTTTTTACCCTGTCAGCAGTTGTATTTGGATCTGACCTGCTTGCCCTGGTAACCGCCAATGCACTAAATATTTCCACCCTGATCGTAATCCTGGTTATTCCGGTCCTGTTACTGGGCTTAGGCTTTTTCGCAGGCAAAGAACCCCTGCTATCCATGATCATTGCCGCCCTGGTTATCGGTGGGATATGGGTATATGCCGCGATTGTAACCGGTGGCATGGCTGCTATCAGCGGGTGGCTGGTCAAGGCCATCATTGTTTACCTGGTCATTGCGGGTTTCCAGAATGCGGTGGAAGCGCAAAAAATTAAAAAGGAGCTGAAAGGCTGATAAAAAATAGTAACCCGGGAATAGTTTTTTTAAACCTTTTGCAACTTCCGGGGTCTTTCTCCTGTCATATCTGTACGAAAGATTATTGGAGATTTTGATCCCTACCTTCTTTATAGTCAGAACCCCGTAGCAGTTGCCTGTTCCGGGGTTCTTTCATTCCTGTTATTTTTCTTCATTACCAGCCCAGTACCCAGGCAAAGATCAGCGGGGCCACAATGGTGGCATCGCTTTCCACGATAAATTTGGGGGTGTTCACATCCAGTTTTCCCCAGGTGATTTTTTCGTTGGGCACGGCCCCGGAATATGAACCATAAGAGGTGGTGGAATCGCTGATCTGGCAGAAATAACTCCAGAACGGCACATCATGCCATTCCAGGTCCTGGTACATCATGGGCACCACGCAGATCGGAAAGTCGCCCGCAATACCGCCGCCTACCTGGAAGAACCCAACCCCCTTACCGGAGGAATTATTACGGTACCATTCCGTCAGGAACACCATGTATTCAATCCCGCTTTTGACGGTACTGGCTTTCAATTCCCCTTTAATTACATAACTGGCAAATATATTACCGGTCGTGCTGTCCTCCCATCCCGGAACGATGATCGGAATATTTTTTTCTGCGGCAGCAATGATCCAGCTGTCTTTCGGATCTATCTCATAGTACTGCTTCAGCTCCCCGCTCAATACCGTTTTATATAAAAACTCATGCGGGAAATAGCGCTCCCCCTTCGCTTCAGCTTCCTTCCATTGCTTCACCAGGTGCTTTTGCAGGCGGCGAAAGGCTTCTTCTTCGGGGATGCAGGTATCGGTCACCCGGTTATAATGGTTCTCTAAGAGGTCCCACTCTTCCTGGGGTGTCAGGTCCCGGTAATGGGGAACCCGCTTGTAATGGGAATGGGCTACCAGGTTCATGACATCTTCTTCCAGGTTGGCGCCTGTGCAACTGATAATATCCACTTTCCCCTGGCGGATCATTTCGGCCAGCGAGATACCCAGTTCGGCCGTGCTCATGGCGCCGGCCAGGGTGATCATCATTTTACCGCCTTCGAGTAAATGCTGTTCATAGCCTTTGGCGGCATCCACCAGGGCGGCGGCGTTGAAGTGACGGTAATGATGCTGAATAAATTGAGAAACCGGACCTTTGTTCATTGAAATATTGTTTTGGATCCGCCTTCAGATCACAATACGGTGAGACATTGCGGGATGCGCAAAAGTACAGTTTTGCTGAAAATTGTATAAAACAAAACCCTGGCTGCCGGAGCAAACCAGGGTCGTTTTACCACACACCAAAACTAAGATCGTCAGGCTTTTTTTATCTTTTCATATACGGTCCAGCTGTTATCCGCAGAGGCCTTGAGCACAATCCGGGTATCCGCATTTTCCAGCGTGATATAATAGAAGGTTCCTTCCTCACGGGCTGCTTCAAACAGGTCGCTGATCCAGTACCGGCCGTAATTCTTTTTCAGGTCCGCCTGCCGTTTGAGCGGAAGCTCCGCCGTGGTGATATACCGGGTCAGCCCCAGCAATTTCCCGTCCGTATTATAAAAGGCAAATACATGCCGCTCATTGAACAGGAAGGCCGCTTTGTAATAACCGGGGCCCGCTGTCCATTCCACCTCGCTGGCCGCCGTAAAATCTGATTTAAAGGCACTCAGCACTTTTTCATTTACATTTTCTTCTGCCGCAAGGGTCACCAGGGAACTTACCAGCACCACCAGGACCAACATCATCTTTTTCATACAACTTATTTTTAGGTTTTAGATTTGGGCCGGACTCCTTTACCTGTGTGACGGAATAAAGGTAGTCCTGGTTACAGCCCTCCCCAAGCCAATTATGATTAGCGGAATGGTTTGTTAATAGCTGTTAACAGCCGCTAACCCGGCTTAACCGTTCACCCGTTTCAACAACCGGTTATCCTGCCTTCACCACGATCCGGGAAAAACGGTTAAAAAAATTTGCATATGATAAAAAGTATTTAGATATTTGTCTAAATATATAATTACCCTGTATGAATACCGTATTCAAAGCCCTGAATGACCCTACCCGCCGGGAGATCCTGGAACTATTACAGCAGGGGGACCTGACCGCCGGCGAGATCGTGGAACAGTTTCATATATCCGGACCCAGCATCTCCCACCATCTTGACCTGCTGAAACAGGCCGGGCTGGTCACCGCGGAAAAAGAGGGGCAGTTTATTTATTATTCCCTGAACACCACCGTGGTGGATGAGATCATGAAATGGTTTTTGCAATTCAAAACAAAAAAGAAATAAGATGAATAAAGTATTGAACCGTCTCCTGCCCCTCGTTATACTTATACCCGGAATTTTCCTGGCCTTTTACTGGAACAGCCTGCCCGCAGAAGTCCCTATGCATTTTGACATCAACGGGAACCCGGACCGTTTTGGCAGCAAAAAAGAATTACTGGTCATGGTGATCGCCCTTTCTGCGGTCAGTATCCTCGTCTACTTACTGCTATTAAATATTTACCGGATCGACCCCAAAAAATATGCGGCAGAAAATAAACTGCGGCTGCAACGGATCGGTTTTGCGGTGACTGTATTCCTGTCCGCCCTGGTCTGCTTTATCATTTACAGTGCATCCCGCGGCGGTTCCCGCTTTGATCTGAGCCTGATCCTCGGTGCTGTGGGATTACTTTTTGCCGTGATCGGGAACTACCTGCCCAATTTAAAGCCCAATTATTTTGCCGGGATGCGCCTGCCCTGGACCCTTGAGAACCCGGAGAACTGGAGAAAGACCCATGCCCTGGCCGGGAAACTCTGGTTTGCCGGTGGCATCCTGCTGGCCATCACCTGTGTTTTCCTGCCAGCGAGGGCCGCCATGATCCTTTTCTTTGTGGTGGTATTAATCCTGGTAATCATCCCCACTATCTATTCTTACCAATATTACCGGCAGCATAAAAAAAGCGGTCCCGGCCAGTAATTTTGGGGGCATTAAAACAAAGACCCATCAACTACCTCGCTCACGCATATCTTTCCTTTAATCACCCGGAGATCCTCGTGGGCAATATGATCAGTGATTTTGTCAAGGGGAAAAAAAAGCTGGATTATCCCGGGGATATTCAGAAAGGGATTTTCCTGCACCGGGCGATCGACCAGTTTACGGATGCCCATGAAGCCACCCGGGAAGCCAAAGAAATATTCCGCCCTGCTTACCGCCTTTACAGCGGGGCTATCGTGGATGTGGTCTACGATCATTTCCTGGCCGCGGATGAAAATGAGTTTTCCGAAAGCGGGCTGCATGATTTTTCGCAGGAAGTGTACCAGACCCTGCACCGGAACAGCCATTGGTTGCCCGGTCATTTCGCCGGCATGTTCCCCTATATGAAGGAACAAAACTGGCTCTTCCATTACCGCAGCCGCTGGGGAGCGGGCAAAAGCCTGGGGGGATTGGTCCGCCGGGCCCGGTATCTCACTGAAAGCGAGACGGCTTTCCGGCTTTTTGAAGAGAACTACCAACCATTAGCGGAATGTTATCGTCATTTTTGGGCCGCCGCCAAACCTTTCGCCACCCGGACTTTTGAGGAACTGGCTGATAATGGAAAATTGTCATCCTGAGATCAAACACCAGAACAAACAATTCGTTTTACATTTGTCCTTCCCCGCACCGGTGCCGGTGGCCGGGGGGCTAAAAACATCGTCCAATGAAAAGAATCTGCTGTCTGTTATTTTTCTTCCAGGTCATTTTTATCAGCCTGGTGGCGCAAACCCTTCCCCCGGTGGATAAATCCCCGATGGATATGAGTTATTACCCCGCCAATTACCCGGTACTCAAGATCCAGGATAAGGTTACCGAGCCCCTGGCAGCCCGCATCTTGTACAGCCGCCCCCAGAAAACGGGCAGGGTCATTTTCGGGGGACTGGTCAAATATGGTGAAGTATGGCGGCTGGGTGCGAATGAAGCTACCGAAATAGAATTTTTCAAACCGGTGAAGATTGATGGGAAAAAAGTAGCCAGGGGCCGTTATACTTTATACGCGATCGTCAACGAAGGAAACTGGACCTTTATCTTCAATAAGGATACGGATACCTGGGGTTCTTTTAAATACGATCCTAAAAAAGACCTGCTCCGCAGCACGGTGCCGGTACAAAAAACAGATACTCCGCTTGAAGCGCTGGCGATGGGCTTTGAAAAAACAACCACGGGTTTTAACCTGGTCGTGGCCTGGGATACCGTTAAAGCCGCTTTGCCCATTAGTTTATAACTTGCTGCTTTATGAAAAAACCTCTATACCTGGCCGCCTTCGTTTTTCTTTTCCTTTCCTGCAATGACGGGAAAGAGGATACACAGGCAACTGCTGCCAAAAATGACAGCAATGGCGCTGCGATCACCCGACCGGAAAAACCGTCTATTAATCCCTATGTAATCGTGGATATATCCCCCATGGATATGTGCTATTACCCGGTTGATTACCCGAAATTGAAAATGACCCATTCGGTGAGCACGCCTCCCCTGGCCCGCGTCATCTACAGCCGCCCTCACCTGCAGGGCCGGCATATTTTTCATGAAGTACTGAAATACGATGAACCCTGGCGGCTCGGCGCGAATGAAGCCACCGAACTGGACCTTTACAAGGACGTACTGGTGCAAGGCCGGAAAATAAAGGCCGGGCGTTACACCCTGTATTGCATCCCCCATCCCGATAACTGGACCATTGCGATCAATTCCAATACCGATACATGGGGGCTTGAACAGGATACTGCCCGGGATGTGGCCCGTTTTACGGTACCGGTGATCAAAACACAGAATTCGCTGGAATACTTTACCATGCTGTTTGAACAAAAAGAACAGGAAGCCATCCTGCTGATGGCCTGGGATGATGTGGAAGTGCGCTTACCGTTTACCTTCCGCTAAAAGCCCGGTTCCGCCATACGGGTTTAACGTTTCCGCCTTTATTCCTTTGGTTTAATTCCGCATCTTTGTACCTGAACAATCAACCTAATTACCAGATTATGAAGTCCGCAACAAAATACATCCATGCCGGGGCCCATCCGGACCCTTCCACCGGCGCGATTATGACACCCATCTACCAGACTTCCACCTATGTGCAGGAAGCCCCGGGTGTTAATAAAGGATACGAGTACGCCCGCAGCCAGAACCCCACCCGTACAGCGCTGGAAGAAGCCCTGGCGGTGATTGAGAACGGGAAATACGGACTTGCGTTCAGCAGCGGGGTAGCCGCCACCGATGCGGTGATCAAATTGCTGTCACCCGGCGATGAAGTGATCTGCGCCAATGATATGTATGGCGGCACCTACCGCCTTTTCACCAAAGTGTTTGAACGCTTTGGCATCCTGTTCCGTTATGTGGATACGACCAGCGCGGCCAATGTGCAGGCGGCCGTTACAGCGAAGACAAAACTGGTCTGGCTGGAGACCCCCACCAACCCGCTGATGAATATTACGGATATCGCGGCCGTGGCGGCGGTAACAAAACCCAAAAAGATCATCCTGGTTGTTGATAACACTTTCGCCTCGCCGGCTTTGCAAAACCCGCTGGACCTGGGGGCGGATATCGTGATGCATTCTGTGACCAAATACCTCGGCGGGCACAGTGATGTGATCCAGGGCGCCCTGGTGATGAATGACCCGGAACTCCGCGAAAAACTATATTTCATTCAGAAAAGTTGTGGCGCCGTACCCGGTCCCATGGATTGTTTCCTTGTATTGCGGGGGATCAAAACCCTGGGTGTGCGGCTGAAAGCGCATTGTGAAAACGGGAAGATCATTGCCAACTGGTTACGCAAACACCCTAAAGTGGCCCGGGTTTACTGGCCCGGTTTTGAAGATCATCCCGGTTATGCCGTTGCCAAAAAGCAAATGAAAGATTTTGGCGGCATGATCTCTTTTGAATTAAAGAACGACAGCGTGGAAGAAGCCAAACGGGTATTGTCTTCCACTCACCTGTTCTCTCTCGCGGAAAGCCTTGGCGGCGTGGAATCCCTGATCAATCACCCGGCCAGTATGACGCATGCTTCGATCCCGAGAGAAGAAAGAATCAAAAACGGCTTATCTGATTCCCTGATCCGCCTGAGTGTGGGTATTGAGGATGCGGATGACCTGGTGGAAGACCTGGCAAAAGCGATCGGGTAATCAATCCCCGGCCATCACTTTTTCAATTTTCTTATCCGGGATCAGCCACATAATGGTCACGAGGAAGAACAGGACCACTGAACTATACGGTTCGAGGAATGCCAGGGGTATGGCCAGGGCATAGAGAATGGCTGAAATGATTCCCTTACGTCTTTGCGCCTTCATAATCACCGCCAGCTCCGGATGGTGTTTGTGACAGGCAGCGATCGTTTCCTGCAAAACGGTATAGGATACCGCGTTGAGGATCAGTAAAGCGGCATAGATTGCCACGGGCAATGGTTCAAAATGGGTTTCCCCTACCCAGCCGGTGGCAAAGGGCACCAGGGAAAGCCAGAATAACAGGTTGAGATTGGCCAGCATGATTCCGGCAGAAACCTTTTTTACCATGTGCAGCAGATGATGGTGGTTGGCCCAGTAGACTCCCACAAATAAAAAACTCATCATATAACTGACCAGGTCCGGCAGGAGCTTTTTAATTGCTGCCCATTCCGTACTCTGAGGCGCTTTTAATTCCAGCACCATGATCGTGATGATAATAGCCAGTACGCCATCGCTGAACGCTTCCAGCCTGTTTTTTCCCATATCGCCGGTTTTGTCGCTAAAATTATCGTAATTGCTGAGGATGCACAACAGCCCGGCAGATAAGTTAAGGCAATTACTCGATGCCAAAGTAAAAGAATATAATCATTCTTCTTTTATTGCGGCAGATCCTGTCTCTGTGCCGCATCGTTTTTCCCAAAAACAGGATATCGAGATCGCTGGTTTTTTCGCGGCCATTTTTGCCTGGGGCAACCGGACCACGATCATCAGGAAATCCAATGAACTGATGGCCCTGATGGACCAGGCCCCTTATGCATTTTGCACCGGGCATACGGACAGGGACCTGGAAAAGCTGCTGCATTTTAAACACCGTACGTTCAATGCCACGGATCTCCTGTATTTTATTGAATTCCTCCGCTTTCATTACAGCCGGCACCCAAGCCTTGAAACCGCCTTTACCCTGCAGGGTTCCGCGATGGAAGAAAGGCTGACCGGTTTCCATCATTATTTCTTTTCCCTGGAGGATGCCCCGCCCCGTACGAGAAAACATATCGCCAGCCCGGAACGGGGTTCCACCTGTAAACGCCTGAATATGTACCTGCGCTGGATGGTGCGCCGGGATGATAAAGGCGTTGATTTTGGCATCTGGAAAAAGATCGCAGCAGCTGACCTGGTCTGCCCCGTTGACCTCCACGTAGCGAGGGTGGCCCGCCGGCTGGGAATCATAACGCGTAAACAAACAGACTGGCAGACCGCGCTGGAACTCACCGGATACTTACGAACTTTGGACCCGCAGGATCCCGTAAAATACGATTTTGCCCTTTTTAGCCTGGGCGTCACAGAAAAATATTAATGTTATGACCCTTGTCCCCGCGGAACTGGCTCCCGCCATCAGCCAGTCGATGGAAATTGAGCTTCCGGCCACCGGCACACTGGAACAACTCAGGGAAAGATTAGCAGCCCGCATCAATGAGCTGATCAATACCGATTTTGAGAAACTGGTCTTTCACCTCTACCGGATCGATGTAAGCGAAGCAAAAATGAGGGCCCTGCTGGCTCAAAAAAAGGGCGAAAATACAGCCGGCCTGATCGCCGACCTGGTTATTGAACGGCAATTGCAGAAATTAGAAACCCGGAAGCAGTTCAAACAACCCTCTCCCGGGGACGAGCATGAAAAATGGTGAGGGACCAGTCCCCGTTCTGGTTCTTTATAGTAATTTTGGTATATGTTTGTCACATCCGTTCATGACAACAAAACGGCCAAAGCCTTCCTTGATCTTCCGCGGAAAATTTATAAAGATGATCCGAACTGGATCTGTCCGCCGGACCATGATATCCGCTCCATATTTAATCCGAAACGGAATATTTTTTTCAGTCATGGTACCTGTGCCCGCTGGATCCTGAAAGATGATGCCGGCGGGACCATTGGCCGTATTGCGGCTTTTATCAATAACCATAAAGCGTATGCGCAGGAACGGCCCACCGGCGGGATCGGCTTTTTTGAATGCATTAACGAACGACGTGCCGCCTTCGCACTTTTTGATACCGCAAAACAATGGTTAGCAGAAAAAGGGATGCAGGTCATCGAGGGGCCGGTTAATTTTGGCGAGAACGATAAATACTGGGGCCTGCTGGTGGAAGGCTTCAAGCCTCCCAGTATGGGCATGAATTATAACCCGCCGTATTACCAGGAATTTTTTGAAGCCTATGGTTTTAAAAAAAATTACGACCAGCTGACTAATTTCCTGGATGTAACCGTACCCCTGCCGGACCGGTTTTTAAAAATTGCGGACTGGGTGATGAAAAAGCCGGAATACCGGTTTCGCTCCTTTGATAAAAAGGATTTTGATCATTTTGCCAACGCCTTCCGGGAAATATACAATGATGCCTGGAGTGATTTTCCCGCCTTCAGCCCCATGGAAATGGAGACCATCCGGGAAACCTTCCGGCAACTGAGACCGGTGATGGATGAAAAAATCATCTGGTTTGCCTACCACCATGACGAACCCATTTCCTTTATCCTTTGTATGCCGGATATCAACCAGGTATTAAAACACCTGGACGGGAAACTGAACTGGTGGGGTAAACTGAAATTTCTCTGGTACAAAAAAACAACAACGATCGACCGCATCCGGATCATTGTGATGGGCTGTAAAAAGAAATACCAGAATCATGGCATTGAATCAGCCCTGATCCGTTGCCTGCAACAGGAAGTAATTCCCCGCAAGAGCATCAAAGGAGTGGAGCTGGCCTGGGTGGGGGATTTCAACCAGAAGATGAGGGCCCTGCATGAGGCCACCGGCGCTGTAAAAGACAAGGTGCACCGTACGTACCACTACGGGATTAACCCGGACAAAAAATCAAACCAGGCGTCTCTTACTAAATTTGAAAAATCCGGGCAGTTCACTGCTGACCAGGTCCATCTTATCCTTTCTTCTTCTCAAACATCAGTTCCCTGACTTTTTCTTTGTCTTCCTTTTCGCCCTTCAGGTCGAACATGGTGCCGAATACATGATCCCAGATCGTGGAGCTGACACCAAAGCCCTGGTGTTCATTTTTATAATGATGCAGGTGGTGGTTCCGCCACAATCCCTTCATCCATTTGAAAGGCGGGTTCCAGGCATGGATGGCATAATGCATGGTGCCGTACATCAGGTAGCCGATCAGGAAACCGGGGAAGAACATGAGTGCATAGGATCCCATGGCCAGCCAGGTAAGTCCGAAAAGGGAGGAAGAGATAATCAGGCTGGGAACCGGCGGCATGAACAAACGCTGCCGGTCGCGGGGATAATGATGGTGATTCCCGTGCAGGGTGTACACAATTTTGGTAGCGGTCTTTCCACTGGGTACCCAGTGGAAAATGAACCGGTGGGCCAGGTATTCAAAAAAGGTCCAGAAAAACATCCCGGCGAAAAATAAGAGCAGGATGGTTTTTGTGCTGTAATCATACCGGGTGGCTGCCAGGTAAATGATATAGCCCAGGATGGGGATATACATACCCCAGATGACTAAGGGGTTGGCCTTGGTCAGCGCTTCTAAAAAATCATTTTTAAATAAGCGGGCCTGTCCTTTATTATGAATTTTTTCGAATTGCATGTCGCAAAGATAATACCGGAACCGCTGATATTTTCAGGCCGGAATTTGATTTTTACCCCTGGAAAGCGCCGGTTACCGGGACAGCAGCTCATCAATCCTTACAAAACGGTAACCTCTTGCTTTTAAATATTTTATTAAGACCGGCAGGCGGTAATAAAATTTATCCGCCCGGTTGAGTCCTGCACCGGTATGCATCAGCAGGATAAATCCGTTCAGCCCGGAGGGCCGGGTGGTTTCATACCCTGTAATTGAGTCATAAATAACCCCGCTGCTCTTATAATTTTTATCCGGGGTCCCGGTATAATCCGCATGACTGAAAGTACCCGGTGTATAATTCACTAACTGAAAACCCAGTGAGCGGGTCCAGGCGGCAACAGAATCATTATACCATTCATAGGCCGGTAAAAAGTACCGGGCTTTCTTCACCCGGATTCCCTGCCTGGCCATTGCCGTATAATTATCGGCCAGGTCAAAACTAAATTCGCCGGCCGTCACCAGGAGACTGTCCCTTTGGGTCCAGTCGCAGTAGAGCAAATGCCGGTCAGAATGCGCCCCGAGGTAATGCCCGGCTTTCCGGATTTGACGGATCAGCCGCTGAAAGGAATCTGTACGATAAAATTGCCCGGTAAAAAAGAAAGATGCTTTTAGTTTCTCCTGTTGCAGGGTTTGCAAAATAAAAGATCCCCCTTCGGCATATTCATGCCCTGTAAAAACAAGCGCTATTTCCTTTCGGGTACTGTCGCCCCGGATAATGGCTCCATGATCAAGGCTGAACTGTTTTGATGAATGCCCCGCTTTCTCCTCGCCGGCGGAGCGGGGGCCGGGTTTGCTGTCTGCAGCGTGGGCTTCCTTCGCCGCAAGCAGGTAAATCAGTGATGCCGTTCCATCCATTGTGGGTTCATTCGTACTATAATCCCCGTAATCGTCGTGGTAAACTGCAAGATTACTCTGGAACGCTGCGTATTCATCTGCATCCTTTAGCTGAATGCCGATCAGGTTTTTGTAAATGCTGCCGTAAACGGGGCCGTCCACCAGCCCGCCGTCGATCGGGTAATTTTTAATATGCGTAAAAGCCGAATGCGGATCCACCGGTGTATCACCCCAGGACGGAAGTCCATATACCATGGATGTACCCCAGGGATTGCAACCAAAGAGCCAGTCGAAATTGGCCTGCTCCAGTTCGCTGAATTGCTGATCGCCCGTAAGTTCCTTGTACC
The DNA here is from genome assembly GCA_016219985.1 of Sphingobacteriales bacterium. GTDB lineage: Bacteria > Bacteroidota > Bacteroidia > Chitinophagales > Chitinophagaceae > JJ008. The sequence goes on from JACRJO010000021.1 coordinate 15,245, forward strand.
AGTAACACTGAATAGCAAAGGAAGCAGTGAGGTTATTGCTGCACCAGATAAAGGGAATGCCGCGGCAGAAAGCGTTGCCTTTGGCTTTGTTCCAGACTTTTTTAATTCCTTCTTTATAATATCCTGTTACAGTATCCCGTGCCCACCCTCGCAAATATTTCACCAATTCATAATGGCCAATATTGATAAAAGGATACCATTGATAATGATTTGCCGTATCAGCTCCTAACCAGGGAGTAACGGGTTCCTGTTTTGCGTACTTTAAAGCCATGCGTACAAATTGTCCGTAATCCCCACCACCGCCTGGTTGATTTACCATTTTATGAACTACAGCGTATGCCAGTTCCAAATCATCAACCCAATTTTCTTCCGCATAAATATATGGGGACTTTACAGACACTGTTTGTGTCACACCCCGTTTCTTCGACGCATATTGGTACGCCGACATCGCTTTATTATAGTACATTTTTGATGCTAACGAATCCAATTGCTGAAAAATCAGGTTCCCCAGCGCAAATGCACTTGCAAATTTCCCCGCCGTCGAACTCGTCCCTGTAGTCGCATTCATAAACTTTCCCCGCTGCTGCGGTTCGCCATTGATAAAATACACAGGGCGTTCCAGTCCTTTGCCGTAATAGTTCGTGTCTTCTTTGGGGATACGCATGCCCCGATGGTCGCGGTCATCGCCGACCTGGTTAAACATCTGGTCTTCCCGGGGATGCATTTTCAATAACCAGTTCAGTCCCCATTTCGCTTCATCCAGCACGTCGGCCCTGCCGTTTTTGCCATCCAGCCCATTGGCTTGTTTTTCATCTATAAACACCTGCGGAAAATCGCGGTAGGCCATCAGTAAATGGTAGGTGGCGTTGGCAGACGTGCTGCTGTATTGCAAATAATCCGATGCGTCGTGCCAGCCCCCAACCACATCGATATGGGTGCTGTCTTTGATCCCCGCTTTTGCACCGTACAGGGTATACCCGTCATGGGTATGACAACTGTCTTTTAAAAAAGGATTGAAACCACTGCGCTGCTGCCGCATATACCGAAGACAGAAATCGGCCGCCCCTTTGTACACCTCATCCCCGATCCTGAATTCGGGGGACTGAGACCCGCCGGCCCGAAGAAAATAACGACCGGGCTTTTTATAGGTTGAAAAATCGAGGCGATAAGTCCTGGCAAAGGGTCCGTATTGCCCAAAATCTTTCGCGGTTCTTCCTTCCAATACTGAAAGGCCCGTGACCGAATTGACCAGTTCCCAGCTGATGGTTACCGGGTCCCCAATCCTCCTGGTTCCCTTTCCGCACCAGACCGCTACCTTCACTCCGCCCGGGGTGTACCCCAGCAGGTTAACCCGGATCCAGCTTTGCGGATCCTGCTCCTGCGAAAAGGAGAGCAGGGGCAGCAGCAAAAAAAGCCAGGCCTTTTTCATTCCGGCAATTTACAAAGTACCGGTGAATGCCTCCCGAAATAGAAACATCTATTTGGTATAACTTAGCGGCACTTAAACCCCGGAGATGAAATTAATCACTTACGTCAAGGAAGAAAGAGAGCAATTAGCTGTACTGATCGATGGTTGGGTCTACGATATGGAAGTCCTGCACCCCGACCTGCCCAGCAGTATGAGCCTGCTGCTGAATTACTGGGAGGACTATTTCCCCATTGCACAGGCCGGGGAACTGATGTTACGCGAAGGTACCCGTACCAGCAGCAAGGGAATACCCGTCAGTGAAGTACAATTACTGGCCCCTGTTCCCTTTCCCGGTTCCTGCCGCGATGGCTATGCGTTCCGGCAGCATGTGGCTGCGGCCCGGCGTAACCGCAAAGTGGAAATGATCCCCGAATTTGATCAATACCCCATCTTTTATTTTACCAATCACCACAGCATCCAGGGCCCCGGAGCCATCCGCTGCATGCCCGACCACCTGGAGCAACTCGATTTCGAACTGGAAGTGGCGATTGTGATCTGCAAACACGGAAGAAATATCAAAGCAGCAGAAGCCGATGAATACATTGGCGGCCTGATGATCATGAATGATATGAGTGCCCGCCGCCTGCAGATGGAAGAAATGCTGCTGAACCTCGGCCCCGCCAAGGGCAAGGACTTCTCTACCGTCATTGGGCCCTGGCTGGTGACAATGGACGAACTGGAACCCTTTGAAATCCCCGCCAAAGAAAATCATACCGGCAAAAGCTGGAACCTGCGGATGAAATGTACAGTAAACGGCAAACAAGTGAGTGATGGCAATGTGGGCGATATGGACTGGACCTTCGCGGAGATTATTGAAAGGGCCTCTTATGGGGCAGATCTCTATGCCGGCGATGTGATTGGCAGCGGCACTGTGGGGACCGGTTGTTTCCTGGAACTGAACGGTACCGGTAAACTGAATGATCCCAACTATGCGGTACAGTGGCTACAACCGGGGGATATAGTGGAAATGGAAATTGACGGGCTGGGGACACTCAGCAATACAATTGTAGCGGAGGAAACCGGTTGGAGCATCCTTCAACAGAAGAAACATGGATAAGCCGCAGAACGCAGAATTTATACAAATATATTTACCGAGGCCCGGAGAGTGCAGAGATGAATACAGGCAAGGAGGCTCAGCGTTGAATTTCTCTGCGGTCTCCGCGCCTCGCGGCTTAGTTATACTACGATTTTAGCGGTCAGGCCATTCAAAATTTTAGCCCGGTTGTATCCCAGGTGCTGTTGTTTACCCGCTTGTTTCCCGGAAAAAAACAGTAAAACGGGGTTATAATACAGCCCTGTTTCAACCATTGTTTTGAGCCAGGTTTCTATTTTCATAGAAACACCCGTTTTATGACTAAAGAACAACTGAATGAGCTGGGCGCTGAGATCCCGGAACTGGCACTCCGGGGCATTCCCTGCGAAGAGGAAGTCAGGATACAGGTATTTTATAAAGGAAGAGATACCAGGAAGTATTTTAATATCGACCTGCTTGTCTGCGGAGAAATCGTCCTGGAATTAAAAGCGGTCAAAGAAATGAACCCGTATTTTGAAGCGAAACTGATCAATCACCTCAGGCTCAGCGATAAAAGGTTAGGATACCTGGTCGATTTTAACGTAGTAAGATTGAAAGAAGGTTTCCGGAGATTTGTAAATAAGTTATATTAGCCGGCCGTATAATACAAGCTGCCGGGTCAGCAACCCGGCAAAGAGATCAAAAAAATCAGAAGATGATTCTCGACCTGAAAGACCTTAACCCCGCCGAAAAACAATATTACCTGCAGCATGTGGTGGCGCCCCGACCCATCTGTTTTGCCTCCACCATCGATAAAGCAGGGAATGTAAATCTCAGCCCCTTCAGCTTTTTTAATCTTTTTTCTTCTAATCCGCCCATTGTCGTTTTCTCTCCTTCGAGAAGAGTCCGGGATAATACCACCAAACATACCCTGCAAAATGTACTGGAAGTACCGGAAGTGGTGATCAATATTGTCACGTACGACATGGTGCGACAGGTCTCGCTGGCCAGCTGCGAGTTTCCGAAAGAAGTGAATGAATTTACCAGGGCTGGTTTTACTGCCGTCCCTGCCACACTGGTAAAACCGCCGATGGTGAAAGAAAGCAAGGTGAATATGGAATGCAAGGTGATTGAAGTAAAAGCGCTGGGTACCGGTGGAGGGGCGGGTAACCTGGTCATCTGCGAAGTGTTGCGGATGCATATTGATGATTCCCTGCTGGATGAAAATAAAAAATTGGATCAGCGGAAGATCCATCATGTGGCCCGGTTAGGGGGCGATTGGTATTGCGTGGTGAATGAGCAGAGTTTATTCGAAGTGGAGAAACCGAATACCCGGCTGGGCATTGGTGTGGATGCATTGCCGGAGCCGGTCAGGACCAGTACCATTCTGACAGGCAATGACCTGGGCCAACTGGGTAATGTGCATGAAATACCCGTTATCGATCCTTCTTTTGAGGATGAACACCTGAAGCAGATCATCCAGTATTATAATCTCAGCCCGGAGGAAATGGAAAAAGAACTGCACCGGTATGCCCACCAGTTACTCCGGTCCGGTAAAACCCGGGAAGCCTGGCAGGTCCTGCTGGCCGTTTAGTGTTCCCGCGGGAGAAACAGGGATTGCAAAAGCCGGATTCGTTTTCTATCTTTAAGCAAATCCGTTCCTCAATACCCATGCGAAAAACCTTTTATCCATATTTCCTGCTTGCCGGGCTGTTGTCGATTTCTGTTTTTTCCTGTGTTCCCCAAAAAAGGGTGACCGGTGCAAAAAAGGAACTGACCACCGTGAATACCCAATTGCAGCAGCATGCCGGAACCTTGTCTGTGCTGGATAAAGCCCGTCAGAAAAAAGAACAGCAGAACGAAATAGATGATACGGCCAGTGCCCGGATCCGTAATTTTATTACCCGAACCCGCAAAGAAATTGACACCCTCGTCAACAATAATACCGTGCTGATCGGGGAAACCGCGGTGGAAAAATCAGACTGGGACCGGCTCCGCAAAGCCCTGGCCTTCTCCCGGAAAATATCAAAAAATATCGGCGATAAAATTTTATTCCTGAACGACCTGATCAGCCAGAATATGGTGGTACGGATCGACCAGGATGTGGTCTTTGAACCCGGCAAATACGAAGTGTCTCCCGAGGTGGCCGCGGCTATTGGCCGGTTGTTTGAACCCGCCGCAGGGGAGATTGATCTCTTTGTAAAAAAATACCCTGACTTCCCGCTTTCCCTCATAATCACGGCCAAAGGCTACTCCGATGCAACCCTGATCGCAGAAGGATCGGGCCTGCTGAAAGAATTAAAAGAACGGCTGAAACTGCAGAACAGCCATCCCGGCAACCGGGAGCTCAATAAGGAGTTATCCGTGGCCCGTGCGGAAGCGGTGATTGGCTTATTTAAAAGCTATACTGTAAACCGGAGCAGTACCGGGGGGAATATCCGTAATATCCTGTACCTGCACGAGGGAAAGGGAGAGGTTTACCCGGATCCGGGGATCACGGATTACAAGGTCAACGATGCCCGGCGGCGGATCGTGCTGCTGTACTGGAGTATATTTCCCGAATAATTACTGGCCAAATACTTTTTTCAGCAGATCAGAAGTCCTGGCTACCGGGTTGGACCGGATATTAGCTTCTTCTTTGGACACCTGGTCAAACAGGGCATCCACAGCCTTTCCCACCACATAGGAAGTCAGGTCAGGGTTCACCTTTTTAAACGTGGTGGGCAGTTTATTGTACGTGTTCATAATATCCCCGTAATACTTTGTGGCATCTGTTTTATCGAGTGAGGCTTTCACCGAAGGAGTAAAGGCGGTGATCAGTTTTTGTTTGGTCTTCTCTTTGAAATAGTTCGTTGCCGCGTCTTTCGGTCCCTTTAAAATATTCAGGGCATCCGTCAGGGTCATTTCTTTGATTGCGTCCACAAAAATCGGTTTGGCGAAAGCCACCGCATCTTCCGCACCCCGGTTGATCGACAAGATGGCTTTGTCCACCTGGGCGCCCATCCCCATGCCCCGCAGGGTGCTCTCCACTTTTTTGGCATCCGGCGGCAGGAGCACTTTATAGAATTCACTGCCGAAGAAGCCATCGGTCTTATTTAGGTTCAGTACAGCCTTGGCCACTCCCTGCGTCAGTGCTTCTTTAATCCCCTGGCCTGCTTCGTTTTCGGAAATGCCGGAAGCGCTGGTTTTCTTTTTCAGCAGGTCCGGCAATTTGATCTGCGCCTGCGCTGCGATAGTCACTACAAAAAGACCCAGGAAAAAAGCAATGAATCTCGTTTTCATACTGATGAATTAAGGAAAGTAAAAATAATGGCAATTCTTACCTGCAAAAAGGCTGCCGGTTATTTTGACGATATTTTAAGGGATTCGTTGCGTTACAGGATTATTTAACGATCCCCCGAAAACTTTCCGGAGTAAATCCGTTGTCCGGGCCGCAATATTCTGACGTATGTTTACTTCCTCTTTGGCTACGAGGTCAAAAAGGGCTTCGGTGGCTTTACCTGTAACAAAAGAAGGCAGGTCCGGGTTCAGTTTCCTGACAGTGGTGGGAAAATTATTATAGGTATTGATGAGATCCCCGTAGTATTTGGTGGCATCCAGTTTGTCGAGGGAACTTTTTATAACCGGTAGAAAAGCAGCCATCAGCTTTTCCGTGGTCTTTACGCGGAAGAAATGAGTGGCGCTGGTATCCCCGTTCTTCACGAGGCCAATCGCATCACCGATGGTCATACTCTTAATGGCATCCACAAATATGGGCCTGGCGTAACCGGCAGCGTCCTCCGCGGCCCGGTTGACCTGGAGAATGGCTTTGTCAACCATTTTGCCCATACCCAGGTCGCGCAGGGTATTTTCGATCTTTTTCGCATCAGGGGGCAGCAGGATCTTGTAAAAGGCATCTTTGAAAAAGCCATCTTCCTTATTGAGCTGGAGTACGGCTTTTACCAAACCCTGTCCCAGGGCTTCCCGGATCCCCTCCCCGGCCTCCGCTTCGGTGACCCCGGTCCCGGCGGGTAATTTGGAAAGCAGGTCACAACTGTTCAGGGCAAAAGAAACAAGGAGCAGGAGGGTCAATTTTTTCATGGAAATGGGGGTTGATCAGGTAAAAAATGCCCGGCCGGATAGCCGGACCCGGCAAATCTAAAATTTATCGCAGGAACGGCCCTTTTTCTTTCTGAAAACTCTGCCCGTAAGGGGTATTTACGGCAGCCGGGGCGGGTCATTCCCGGGAGAGGGGCAGAACCGGGGGTTATTTTGCCCCAAAACCCGGAATTTACAATGGCCCCCCCGGCCGAAGTTTTTGGTATTGAAGTAAAAAGATTTAAGAAACTAAAATATCTTTGCGCCGGAGCAGGCAAAGGGGTAAATTCATACCTTAGAAACAGTAACTGCTGCTATTACGTATATGGATGGGGAGCAACCCGGAAAATCCCCCTTGAAAAAAGAGTACGGCGCCCATACCGAAAAGCGAGACGAGTAGGTGAACCAAAATAACTGTTATGAAAAAAGTGTTATTCCTTTTGGCCGCATTTGTTTTCTGCCTGCAAATCAACGGCTTTTCCCAAAAATCAAGAGTTGGTTTCTCTACGGGGTACACCTCTTCCAATATGTATGGTAAAATTGGCGGCGACAGGATAAAGGATGATCCGAAATCCGGTATCAGTTTTGGTTTGCTGGTGGAAGCCCCGATCGGTAAAAGCCATATCAGTTTCCAGCCATCCTTAAATTATGTTCAGAAGGGCCGGGTTACTTTCAATGAAAACACCCGGGCCAATACCCTGAAAGAATGGATTGCGATCCGGTACGCTGAACTGCACGCTAATTTCCTGTACAATACCAACGGGGCGAAGGGTAACTGGTTTATCGGTGGCGGTCCGGCCATTGCTTTTGACCTGCCTTCCAAAAAAGTTTCCAAAACAGACGCCCTGAAAACAGAAACCAACCTGAACTTCGGCCAGGAAGCCAATTCTGACCTGAGAGGGATCGATTATGGCGGTAACCTGCTGACCGGCTATCGTTTAAAGGGCGGTTTCTTCTTCGCCTTTAATTATACGGTGGGCATCCGGAACCTGGTTCCGGTACAGGACGGAAATGACGACCAAATCAGGAATCATTGCTGGGGTATCCGCATCGGCTTCCTGATCAATAATAAATAAGATAATTCCCAACTGCTTACAAAAGCCTCCTTCCCGGAGGCTTTTGTCTTTGTACCCTAATCCCGAACCAGTACCTTTGCGGCTTCAAATTACCAGTCTACATTCATGAGTACACAACATCTATCCGAACAGGAACAATTGCGCCGGGAGAAACTGGCCGAGCTGATCATCATGGGGATCGAACCCTATCCCGCCCCCCTGTTCCCGGTCAATAACAACTCCGCTTCCATAAAAGCCAATTTCACGGCAGAAAAAGCGGAGGAGTACGGGGATGTATGCCTGGCCGGCCGCGTTATGAGTGTACGGGATATGGGCAAGGCCAATTTTGCCGTGATCCAGGATGCACATGGCCGTATTCAATTATACCTGAAGCGGGATGATATCTGCCCGGGTGAAGACAAATCTCTCTATGATATCGTCTGGAAGAAACTGACCGATATCGGTGATATCATTGGCATCCGGGGTTATGTATTTATCACCAGGACCGGTGAGACCTCTGTACATGTGAAAGAACTGACCATGCTCAGTAAATCCCTGCGCCCCCTGCCGATCGTAAAGGAGGCCGAGGGACAGACCTTCGACGCAGTTACTGACCCCGAATTCAAATACCGCCAGCGTTATGCCGACCTGATCATCAACCCTTCGGTGAAGGAAACCTTCCTGAAGCGCACCAGACTGATCAATTCCATCCGCGAATACCTGAATAACCAGGGCGCCCTGGAAGTGGATACCCCTGTTCTGCAGAGCATCCCCGGCGGGGCGGCGGCACGTCCCTTTATCACGCATCATAATGCGCTGGACATTCCCCTGTACCTGCGTATTGCCAATGAACTTTATTTAAAAAGACTGATCGTGGGCGGGTTCGACTGGGTGTATGAATTCAGCCGCAACTTCCGCAACGAAGGAATGGACCGTACCCATAATCCCGAGTTCACCATCCTGGAATTTTATACCGCGTACAAGGATTATTACTGGATGATGGAAACCACGGAGCAGCTGCTGGAAAAAGCGGCCCTGGATGTGTGCGGTAATACCGAGGTTCCCGTTGCTGATAAGACCATTTCCTTCAAAGCGCCGTTCAAACGCATCAGTATTTATGATGCGATAAAGGAACATACCGGTTTTGATGTAAGCCGGATGAACGAAGAACAGCTCCGCTCCGTATGCAAGCAATTGCATATCCAGGCAGACAATACCATGGGCAAGGGCAAACTGATCGATGAGATCTTCGGTGGCAAATGCGAGCACCACTTTGTGCAGCCCACTTTTATCATTGACTACCCGGTTGAAATGAGCCCGCTTACCAAGAAGCACCGGGACAAACAGGGACTGGTGGAACGGTTTGAGCTCATCATCAACGGCAAGGAGATCGCCAATGCCTATAGCGAACTGAACGACCCCATCGACCAGCGGGAGCGTTTTGAGGACCAGGTAAAACTGATGGAACGGGGGGATGATGAGGCCATGTTTATTGATTATGATTTCCTGCGCGCCCTCGAATACGGGATGCCGCCCACGGCCGGGATCGGTTTTGGGATCGACCGGCTTTGCATGCTGCTGACGAATAATGTGTCTATCCAGGATGTGTTGCTGTTCCCGCAGATGAGACCGGAAAGAGGTTCGACCTTGGATATTCCTGCTGAGGAAAAAGACTAAATAATAGAGTCCGGAAGCCGGATAGACCGGAAGAATCAGTCTGATAGATTGCAGGGTCTTTCGCTTTTCGGTCCTTCCTGACTTTCGGTCTTTCCGACTTTCCCGTCTTCCCGACTTTCCCGTCTTCCCGACTTTCCCGTCTTCCCGTCTTCCCGACTTCCCGACTTCCCCGTCTTCCCCGACTTTCAGTCTTTTCCGCCTTTCCGACTTTCCCAACTTTTTCCGTAAGTTGCCCAAGAAAAAACATCGAAATGAAACCCTTTATTCCCGCCAAAGTCGCTGAAGTCCTTTTCGCGCTGATTATTGCTTATTTTGGTTATAACCATTTTAGCCGGGCGGGCGCCATGAGTGGCTGGGTGCCTGATTTTATGCCGGGGGATCCGAAGATCTGGATCTACGTGGTGGGTGCCTGTTTTATACTGGCAGCTATCGCCATCCTTACAGAGATTCAAAAAGTAATGGCCTGCTACCTGCTTGCAGCTCTGCTGCTGTTACTTGGCTTCCTGGTACACTGGAAGAATGGAATGCTCTCTTTGGATTTCCTGAAAAATGCTTCTATGGCACTGATGGCCATCCTGATCGGGAGCAAAAAATAATTACCGGCATTGATGGTATGCTGCAACATATTCCGCTAACCGGCGGGATGTTCGTTTTACACAAACAAATCATTGTACAACTGTGCGCCCGGCACCACCGAGTATTTTTCCAGATCGGTGATTCCTTCCTCTGCCAGCACCTGTTCATCGATAAAGAGATTGCCGGTACACAAGCCGGAAGGACGGCGCAGGATCGCATAAGCTGCATCAGCGAGGATGTCGGGAGTGCGGCTCATATTGGCGAGCATGGCGCCGCCGAGGAGGTTTCTTACCGCAGCCGTATCAATCGTGGTGCGTGGCCAGAGTGAATTGGCCGCGATCCGGTACTGCGCCAGCTCCCTGGCCCAGCCGAGGGTCATCATGCTCATGTTATACTTGGTCAGCGTATAGGCCACATGCTTCTCCAACCATTTGGGGTCGAGGTTGACGGGGGGCGATAAGGTCAGAATATGCGGGTTGGATGATTTCTTCAGGTGCGGGATACAGGCCCTCGTCACAAAGAAAGTGCCCCGTACATTGATATCATGCATCAGGTCGAAGCGCTTGGGCTCGGTTTGCTCGGTTGTGGTCAGGGAAATAGCGGATGCATTGTTGATGAGTATATCAATCCCCCCAAATTTTTCCAGTGTTTTATCAATCACGTTTTGCACCTGGTCCTCATAGCGGATATCGCATTGGACGGCCAGGGCCCTGCCCCCGGCGGCTTCAATTTCGGCGGCTGCGGTAAAAATCGTACCCCCCAGTTTGGCGTTTTCTTCCACGCTTTTGGCGGCGATCACAATATTGGCGCCTTCTTTGGCTAAACGGAGGGCGATGGCTTTCCCGATACCGCGGGTGGCACCGGTGATCAGGGCGGTTTTATTGGCAAACGACATAGTTCTTGTATTTCTATGTGTCTTCTATTGTGTTGCTATGTGCCTATGTGGTGAAATAATTTAACACATAGGAACAATAGAACCACATAGGGCCACATAGTGGTTATTTATCAATACTCCGGTAAAACCGGCTTTGTCTTTACAATTCCCTCTATTTTCTGCATCACTTCATCTGTCAGCAGGGGCAAGGCCTCCAGCGCTTTCAGGTTTTCATTCAGCTGTTCCTTCTTCGTGGCGCCGAGGATGGCCGTGGTCACATGCGGGTTGCGGATACACCAGGCAATACTCAGGGCTGCCTGTGATATGCCCAGTTCTTTTGCCAGCACGCCCAGCTCCCTAACTTTTGTCAGGAAACTTTCCTGCATCCAGCGGTCTTTGAGCCAGTCGAAACCACTTAGGGCAAAGCGGCTGTCTTCGGGGATCCCCTCATTGTATTTTCCACTCAGCAAGCCGGAAGCCAGGGGGCTCCAGATCGTGGTGCCCAGGCCCACCGTATTGAAGATCGTCAAAAACTCGTTCTCGATCTTATTCCGCTCCAGCAAATTGTACTGGGGCTGTTCCACCACAGGGCCGATCAGCCCGTACTGCTGCGCCACGCGGTGAGCTTCCATGATCTCCACCCCGCTCCATTCACTGGTACCCCAGTAAAGAATTTTTCCCTGCTGAACCAGGTTGTGCATGGTCCGGACCACTTCTTCAATGGGTACATTTTTATCCGGCCGGTGACAATAATATAAATCCAGGTAATCTGCCTGTAACCGCTCCAGCGCTTCGTGGCAGGCTTCCACAATATGTTTCCGGCTCAGGCCATGCTGGTTGGGGCGGTTCCCCTTTCCCCGCCAGCCCCAGAACACTTTGGAAGAAAGAACATAGGAACTCCTGTCCCAGTTCTTGCTCTTCAGCACCCGGCCCATCATTTTCTCGCTTTCACCAAGCGCATATACTTCCGCGTTATCAAAAAAGTTGACCCCGTGTTCGTACGCAATGCCCATCAGGGTATCCGCAATGCTGTCATCGATCTGCTTGTGAAAACTGACCCAGCTGCCGAAGGAAAGCACGCTCAGCTGGAGGCCGGTTTTACCCATATAACGATATTCCATATATAGTTTGTAGTTGGTAGTTGGTAGTTGGTGGTTGGCAGTTTGAAGTTAAGTAAAGAATAGTTAAACAAGCCAGGGCGGCGGGGCTGTTTATTGCGGCATGCCGTTTTCGGAGACCTTCATGTCCCCGGTGCTTTCCTTAAACATGATCCGGCTGAGATCCTGTGAAGCTTCCAGGCCTTTACCGCCATAGATATTTTTCCCGGGGCCATGATAGATCGCGTATTTATCCGTGTAGAACATTTTCTTAGTCTGGTCCCACCAAAGGTCGGGGGAACGCAGGGTATCGCCTTTCACCGTGATCACCACCACGCTGTCACGCAGGTACACTTTATTCAGGTTTTCGTAATAGATCCCGTAACGGCAGTCCAGCCAGGTCTCCAGCTTTTTGGTGCTGTCGTTATAAAAATCGCAGTGCAGGCTTTTGGGAAATTCCACTGAAATGGTATCGCTGTTGGTGCGGATCATCAGGGGCGCCGTGAGCTTGGCCCTGAGCTCCCCGTCCTGGCTCATATAGCTCACGACATTCTTTGCTTCCTCCCTCATCACCACCCGGCGGGTCCAGTCGTTCAGCACTTTATCATCATTCTCACAGGACAGCATAAAAAAACAGCCTGTGATGAACAAGGCTGTCAAAAATATTTTATGGGGTGTTTTCAAAGACATCAGCAGTGAATAATGCCAAAGTTAGACGGTCTATTCGTATTTGCGTTTGATGAACCAGATATCGCTGAGGGAGAAACCAAGGGAGAACCGGAACAGGTTTTCCTTAAGCAGGTTATCGTTGTTCCCGCGTTTGATATATTCAAATGCCAGGTTGATAAAGGTTGCCTGATTGGGAGCCTGCCGGCTGACGGCCATGGGCAGACCCAAACCAAAAGAGCCGCCGAACTGGGGCAGCTTCTGCCCTACTTTTACATAATCCGACCCCAGGATGAGACCAAAGCGATAGGAGATATTGCTGAAATAATTACGGCGCGGTACCGGGTTCAGCTGGGCACCTGCCCTGAGCTCCCATTTATTACGCAGCGAATCCGGCTGCCCGTAAAAGCGATACTTGCTCCAGCCCTGCTGGTTCAGATCCAGTCCGAATATCCAGCCACCTTCCTTGTTCTGCACCGCGAATTTCTGCAGGATAAAACCAATGGTAAAGTTGGAGGGAAGTTCAATGGTACCTTTTACATCCCGGAGATCAGACACACTGTCTAACCGCACATTACCCGCATTATCATCGTACACGAATGTCTCCCGCATCCGATCCTGTTTGGCCTTCAGCTTCTGTGCCCAGCTGCCATAGGCGCCGATGGTCAGTTGCATGGTCTTGTTCAGGGGAAGTTTATACTGGAGGCCCGCGTTGAAATAAAGTTTTCCGAAATTAGTGCGGGTCTCGTAATTGGTCATAAAATAAGAGACCGTATCATTCACCAGCGCCCTGCGGGAGCTGTAATCTTTTTCGCCAAAGAGGTAACCGCCGTTAAATCCAATGCTTAGTTTCTCTTCCAACCCGTACTTCTCCCGGTGGAGAAGGCTGAAACCGGTTCCTGCTGAGATCAGGTAGGAACCGCCATTCCCCTGGTAAAGGGTGGAGGCGCTGTCAATCGGCAAACCGGTGCCTGGATCTTTCAGGCGCTCCCGGGTTATGATCTTATAACTGATACGGGAAACCGGGCGGATACCAAAACTGAATCCCCAGTTTTGTTTCAGCGGTACGCCGATCTGCACATAAGAGAACAGGGCATTACTGGCCGTGAATTTTGTAGCATTGTCAGGTTCGCGGAGAGTCCGGTTGTCGAAATTCAACCCGAAATCCAGCAGGGCTCTCCCGGAACTGATCTTTTTGGATTTCTTCTCCCGGAAGGTCTGGAAGGAAGCATAGGAGGCCGGGTTGCTGAAATTGATGGAAAGCTGGTCGATATAACCGGCCGATAAACCGCCCATGCTGCGGTTAATAATATTGGTGGACGGGACCAGGTCCCCGATACCATACCTGGAATAGGGGGAATTATCCTGCGAAAAAACAGGACTCGCAGCAGTCAGAATCAGCAGCACAAAAGTCCACCGGGAACTTTGTAACGCATTGATTATCTTAGGGATTATTGAGTTCGCTCGTTGCATACAGACCTTTAAATATTAAATCAGGGTCTGCAAATATCCTGTTTTTAAGGTGTGAAGCCAAATAGACTATATCACCCCCGGTTAAAAGCACGTTAATGTTCCGGTATTTCTCCCGGTAGGCCTCAATGAAACCATCCATTTCCTTAGCCATACCCAGCACCACACCGGAGAGGATATTGGTGGTTGTATCATATCCCATCAGGGGTACATTATTGTCTGCTTTTACCAGGGGCAGTTTGGCTGTGTAATGGTTGAGGGATTTGAGCCGCATTTCCAGTCCGGGAGAAATGGCCCCGCCAATAAACTCATGGTATTTATTGATAAAATTATAAGTGACGCAGGAACCCATCCCGATCACGAGGTTATTATGCGTGGGATAATAATGAATGGCTGCCGCCGTCAGCGCCAGCCTGTCGGCCCCGATGGTTTCGGGCTTGCCTACCGGTGTGGTAAACGCCACTTTGGTAAGGTGACTGAGTTTATGGAAGCGGGTAGCAGAAGCCAGCAGGGTTTCGATATCCGGGTTATGATTGATCACGGAAGACAGGATGGACTTTTCCGGCCTGAAGGTATTGATCAGTGATTGTACTGTTTCCACCGCATCATCCGGCAATACAATAGCTTCCTTTATTTCCGCCCCGTGAAAGACCGCCACTTTTTTGCGGGTATTGCCGAAATCAAAGCAAAGGGTTGTTGACATGAATAGCAATTAGAGCGATAAAAATAGGACTTTAGCCGAAAACCGCTCCGTAACATTAAACAGTAACCCGTCCATCCCTTTGCAGTATTTCCGGACTGGTGACTGATATCCGCCCGTTATTTAAACCCAAAACTCAGGGCCTTTCTCCTCCGGTACTTGCCATTGCCGGTTTTAGTAAAGGGGGCGGTCCAGTCCTCACTCCTGCTTTTCAGGAAACCGCCTTCCGTATCATTCGCATAAAAGCGGGTAACCATATACCGGAAATAGAGGTGGTCAAATATCCGGAAGTATTCACCGAGGTAAATATCCGCCACCCTTGTATTCCCTTTTATGATCAGCATATTTTCATCATTGCTGTCCGTTGAATTGCCGCTGAAATTGGCCGAGCCGGTAATCACCAGCGGGCTCTTGCTGAGGGGGTCCACCAGCATAAACTTGGTATGGATATACTGCACCACGCTTCCGTTGAAACCGGTGAGGGTTTCTTTGAGCCACTGGCCCCAGCCTTCTTCAATTTTCCCTCCCGGGGCGATGAACACATCCCCGTCCCCTTTGAAATGCTGAACATAGTCCATTCCTTTTTTTAAAATGATATCCGTGCCCTTTTTCTTCTGATCCGCTTCCTTGTCCTTATTCAGCGTTACATACCGGACACTGCTTTTTTTCCGGTCCAGTTCATCGAGGAAGAGCTTGTCAATATTGAAGGGCAGGGTGATATTCGCCAGCTTGTCCGCCTTGCTGAACGCTTTTACGTATTCGCCCAGCATATTCGTACTGGTCCTCGGACTGAAGATGACCTGCGTGCCCTCTTTTAGTTTGCTGAGATCAATATCCGGCTGCAGGGCTTCCACTTTCGTGGCCCATTCAGCGCCGGTCGGATCATCCTGCAGGGCTTCCCAATAAGCGAGGTATTGGGCGGCGATACGGCTTTCCTTGATACAATGCCCCAGGTTGCTGTGCCCGAAGATCCCGCCTTCGGAAATATTGGTGGAACCGGTATAGACTTCCTTCGCTTTTTTTTCCTTCAGCAGGATAAAAAATTTATTGTGGAAAATAGCATTGGAATGAGCCCGGGCAAAAGTAGTCTTCCGGTCATTGGGTTTAAAGCCCGCATTGAAAAGCGTGGTTTCATTGTCCTCCGTTTGCGATTCCCCTTTTTTGGCGCTGTAAATAATTTTCACATCCACTCCCCTTTTCTGAGCAGCTTTAAGTTCCTGCATCACGGGCAGGTAATCCAGTTCATAGAGAGCCACACGGAGTTTCCAGGTTTTGTCTTTAGCTTTTTTGATAAAGGCAATGATGGATTCATACAAGCCCCGGCTCAGCCAGCGGTAAATTTCTTTTTCCTTATCCGGTTGTTTATGCGGGGGTTTTGAACCAAACTTCAGTGCATAGGCCTGGCTGGCGGCCACCCCGCGGTTAAAATAAATTTCATGCAGCGGATCCTCCAATTTTTCCGTTTCAATAATCACTTCCACGGCTTCGCCCTGTTTGAGGTTCTTGGGTTCCCCGTAAAGCGGCAGTACTTTGTACTTGTATTTCTGGCCCGGTTTTGCCGAAAAATCCGCCCAGGTAAAGGATTGCACCGGGGCCTCCAGTGTACTGTAAAAACTGCCGGGCACGGGGTGTGGCACTACTTCCTTAAAAGGTTTATATCCCTTGAGCCAGTAAGATTCCTCGGGTTCATAATCCGAAGCATAGGCCGTACGGTGAATGGCAAAACCCAATAAGCCCTTAATGGCAGCAGGGCTGGCATCAAGTCCCAGGGTAATAACATGGTTACCGGAAATCGCGTGCACACTGATTTTTCCGTTGTGTTTTCCTTTGCGCATGGTAAATAGGTTTACTGGTGGGGAATGCGGGAGCTATCAAATGTACAGTGCCGGAGGGGTGGATGCAATACTACTTTTGGGTTATTTTTTCCCTGGAAGGGGATTCAAAGGCGTGTATGCAAATTAATCATCAGGCATAAGGGGCTGAATGGGAAATTTATCCCGCAGGTATGGACTCCGGTAGTTGGGGTGCTATTAGAAATGTTTTACCGGAAAACTGTCTTAATTGCCATGCAGATGAGTTGCACCAGGGAAACATAGCCTGGCAAGCAGCCAGCAATGGGTTGAAATGCTATGCAGCAACCACCCTCTTCCCAAACGGCATTAGCGATAATTCCACCAGTTTAAAATGCTGCCGCCCCCAGGGAATGCCGATGATCGTAATGGATAAGAGCAGTCCCATTACGAGGTGAATGATGGCGGAAACCAAACCGCCACAAAGGATCCAGACGATATTAGCGAGGATGGAAAGGCAGCCGGTATTGGATGAATCGCTCACCACTTTCAGACCAAAAGGCATTAATACAAAGCCGGCTAATTTGAAACATTGCAGTCCCCAGGGAATACCGATGATGGTAATACATAAAACCAGTCCCCCGAAAAAATAACAGAGAGCGGCAAAAAAACCGCCAAAGATCAGCCAGACGAGGTTACCTAATAAATTCATGTTGTCATTCTTTTAAACCGGCCCTGGTGTTACCATTTTACTCTCCCAAATATACAATTAAGCCGGCCGGGTCCGTATCATTGTGCAGTTCTCATTCTTCCTGTACATTTATTCCGGGGAAAACCGGTATGCCAGAAAATAAAATACTAATACTCGGGGGTTATGGACAAACAGGATTCGCTGCTGCGAAGCTCCTGTTGCAGGAAACAAATGTCAGCCTGGTGCTGGCCGGCCGGGATCTGACAAAGGCAAAGGCCGCGGCGGCTGAACTGAACAGGCCGTTGGCTGTGGAAAGGGCCGATGCTGTATATGCAGATGCCTCAGAACCGGCAACATTGGTACAGGCTTTCAAAGGCATGGACCTGGTATTGGTTACTTCCAGCACAGCCAGTTATACCCATACAATTGCAGGCGCCGCGCTGGAAGCCGGATGCGATTATATGGATATTCATTTCGGTCCCGCCGTGTACCGGCAATTGCAAATGCAGGAAGAGCAGATCAAAAATAAGGGCCGCTGTTTTATCAGTGGCGGAGGCTTTCATCCCGGAATGCCGGCAATCATGACCCGGTACAGTGCGTTATTCTTCGATGAACTACAGAAAGCAAGAACGGCCGGTCTCATGAAGATCGACTTCAGCACCTATAAAGCCAGTCCCTCCACCCGGCGTGAATTTGTGGAAGAACTGGCGGATTTTAACCCGATGTACTACGAAGAAGGTCACTGGAAAAAAATGAATATGCTGACGGGCAGGGGTATGGCTAAAATTGATTTTGGAAACAAGTATGGCACCCATACATGCTCTCCGCTTTTCTTTGAGGAACTCAGGCCACTGCCGCAGTTATTTCCCACGCTTACCGATACCGGTTTCTATATTGCAGGTTTTAACGGGATCACGGATTACCTCGTTTTCCCTTTGGTAATGGGGGTACAGAAAATATTGCCCCGCCGTTTTAACGGAATACTTTCGCGGCTGATGGTATGGAGCATTAAGACCTTTACCCGGCCTCCTTACGGCTACCTCATGCGGCTTGAGGCCTCCGGTCTTAAAAATGGCCGGCCAAAAAATATACAGTTATCCATCAGCAGCACGGATCCTGCACTGATTACCGCTATACCGGTTGTAGCCTGCCTGAAGCAATACCTGCTGCAGAAAAAACCTGTTCCCGGTTTGTTTTTACAGGGACTGTTTGCAGAACCCTTGCAGTTTATTGAGGATTGCCGGAAAATGGGGCTTCCGGTGGAAATACGGGAGAACGGGGGGGAAGAAAAGAACCCTGCCTCGCCTTGCGGCGGGCAAGGCGGGCAAGAAGCCAAGATCACAAGATCCCTGCCTACCGGACAGGCAGGCAAATAATAATCAAATCTCAAATCATAATCAAATTCCAAAATAAAAGCACCAATCCCCACCCCGAAGCTCCTCAGGAGGAATTGGTGCTTTTTTGAATTTATTATTTGAGGCTTATTTGAGATTTGATCCTTAGTGCTTTTTTGGGTCTTCGGTTCTTGGCTTCTTGGTTCTTTTCCTTGAGAGCAGTGTCTTCAGCCGCTCACTCGCCTTATCAATCCCCGCCTGTATCGTACTGTCAATTTTTTCTCCCGCATAGCCCGTCAGCCGTTTGCTGAGATAGGCGGCGCCGGCATTGACAAGCCCGCTGACCAACCCCTTGTCATCGGATTTTTCATGGGTAAACTCAGCTATTTTACTACGAAGAAAATTACCCGGCTTCAGGTCTTCTTTCAGCGTTGTCCAGCTTTCTTTCAGTTTCTTCTCCTGCTCCAGTTGCTGCACCCGCAAGCGGAGTTTTTCCCGTTCGATATCTTTTATGTGTTTAATCTTTTTCATCTTCTTCGGCTGAATCAAACATGGCTTCAATCAGGGCATTCATGATCGGGATACGAAGCAGGCGGTCCCGGGCCAGCCAGAGGATCATACCCAGTAAGAGAACCAGCCCGGCCACTACGAGGAAGCCCAGCCAGGCGCTGCCCAGCCATTGCCCGATCAGCAGGGCGCCTGCCACACAGAGTAATACGAGGAATAAAAAGAACACCAGGGCCGACATCAGCATAGCAATCATCATAGCGGCCAATTTGGATACTTTTTCCGCTAATGACAGCTTTGCCTGCGATACCCTGGTGTTTACGTACGCTTTGAGCTGGTCGGCTAATGACTCGAATTTTCTGAACTCTTCTGACATGATGGGTTAATTAGGCATTTATCCTGTCAGCTCACTTCTTCGAGCTCGCCGTTTACCCGGCTGAGGTGCTCTTCCATTTTTTCCTTGCCGGCTTTTACCCTGTTTTTGAACTTTTCGGCGATTTTTTTACCGTTCTCTGCGATTTTTTGACGGGTGTTAACGCCTTTGTCAGGGGCAAATAACACACCCAATATACCACCAATAGCCATTCCGGCTCCAAGCGCAATCAGGATTTTAGATGTGTTTTTCATTTGTTTTGAGTTTGCAATTAAGAAATCAATTTGTTTACTCCTAATATAGTTCATAAACCGGGCCAGAACTATGAGGTAGTTCATAACTGGCCTTGAGCAAGGTCACCGGAACCCCCTGTTCTGAAGGTGGACATTGCGAAATGGCCCCAAATCTTGATACCCGGGATGGCAATCTTATAAACCCGTAGCTGCCAATTTTTTATATATAGCCTGACAGAATTGACTTTTTGACGGAATGGCTGGTATATACTATTGATATGTCGCCCCATGGGGCTATCGATTTATCCTCCGCAGCCCTTCCTTTCGGCAGGCCGGCTTCGCGAAGTGTGTTACCAACTCCCGACAATGGACTCCGACTCCTGCCTCCTGACTCCCGACTGTCTTTCTGTCCGTCACCCCGCTTTGGCCCAATCTTGGTACTTTCACGCCCACTATTACAAACCAGCAAAATTTTAACTCGTTATGGTACAGGAAAAAGGCACGATTTCGATCAATACCGAGAACATCTTCCCGATCATTAAAAAATTTCTCTATTCCGATCACGAAATTTTCCTCCGTGAACTGGTGAGCAATGCCGTGGATGCCACCCAAAAGATCAAACGCCTGGGCTCCCTGGGGCATTATAACCAGGAATTAGGCGAACTGAAGATCCGGGTGGCGGTGGACCCGGAGGCCAAAACAATCAGGATCTCCGACAATGGGATCGGGATGACGGCTGAAGAAATCAAAAAATACATCAACCAGGTGGCTTTCTCCGGCGCCACCGAGTTCATGGAAAAGTTCAAGGAAGCCAATGACGCCAACGAGATCATCGGCCGCTTCGGGCTCGGTTTCTACTCCGCTTTCATGGTTTCTGAAAAAGTGGAGATCCAGACCCTTTCTTACCAGGAGGGCGCGGCCCCGGCCCGCTGGACCTGCGATGGCAGCACCGAATTTGAGATCACGGATGGCAGCCGGACCGAAAGAGGAACGGATGTGATCCTTTACCTCAATGAGGACTCCACGGAATTTCTCGATAAACACCGAATCCAGTCGATCCTCGATAAATACGCCAAATTCCTGCCCGTACCGGTGCTATTTGGTACCAAAACGGAATCTGAACCGGATGGCGAGGATGAAAACGGCAAACCCAAATACAAGAGCGTTGAGGTTGATAATATCATCAACAATACCAACCCGATCTGGACCAAGGCGCCGGGTGAGCTGAAGGATGAGGACTACCTGAACTTTTACCAGGAACTCTACCCCTTCCAGGAGGAACCCCTGTTCTGGATCCACCTGAATGTGGATTACCCGTTCAACCTGACCGGGGTACTCTATTTTCCCAAACTGAAAAATGATTTTGAAGTCCAGAAGAACAAGATCAAACTCTTCAGCCGCCAGGTTTTTATTACCGATGAAGTGAAGGATATCGTCCCCGAGTTTTTATTGCTGCTGCATGGCGTGATCGACTCCCCCGATATCCCGCTGAATGTGAGCCGCTCTTTCCTGCAAAGCGACAGCAATGTAAAAAAGATCAACAGCTATATCAGCCGCAAAGTGGCGGAGAAACTGGCCGAACTCTTCAAAAAGGACCGCAAAGCCTATGAGCAGAAATGGAGCGATATCGGCCTCTTTGTAAAATACGGGGCGATCAGCGATGAAAAATTCTATGAAAAAGCGAAGGAATTCATCCTGCTCAGCAATACCCAAAAAGAAAATTATACGCTGGAAGAATACCAGGCGAAAGTTAAGGACTTCCAGACTGATAAGAACGGGCAACTGGTTTATCTCTATACTGCGGATGCCGAACACCAGCACAGCTATATCGCGGCCGCGGAGAAGAAAAACTATGATGTGCTGGTTATGAATTCTCCCATCGACACCCATTTCATCCATCACCTCGAAATGAAACTGGAAAAAACCTCGCTGAAGCGGGTGGATGCCGATGTGCTGGACAAACTGATCGAAAAAGAAGATGCCGAAAAGCACAGCCTGAGCACAGAAGAATCAGACCGGCTCAAAGCTATTTTTGATAAGGCGATTAATAATCCCTCTATGAAAGTGGAAGTGGAGAGCGGGGCTGCAGACAGTTTCCCGGTCAGCATCACCATGGAAGAATGGATGCGCCGGATGAAAGACATGAGCAAACTGGGCGGCGGTATGAATTTCTATGGCGCCATGCCCGATCAGTATAAAGTGGCGATCAATGGCAACCACAAACTGATCAGTAAAATCTTAACGGCTGACGAAGCTCAGCAGACCGTACTCGCCAAACAGGCATTCGACCTGGCCTTACTGGCACAGGGCATGCTGAAAGGCGCGGACCTGACGGCTTTTGTGGAGCGGAGCGTGGAGGTATTGTAAGATTTTGTAAAGTCATATAAGTCAAATGGGTCCAGGAGTTATCTGTGGCCCATTTGATTTTTATACCCCTTCAGTCTCATTTGACTATTTTTGGCCTCTATGCCCCTCTACCTCTGCTCCCTCAATTCCGGCAGCAATGCCAACTGTTACTATATCGGTAACCGCGAGGAAGCGGTATTGATCGATACCGGTCTCAGCTGCCGCGAAACCGAACGCCGGATGCGGCAACGGGACCTGGAGATGGGAAAAGTGAAAGCTATTTTTATCTCCCATGAACATTCCGATCATATCACGGGTATGACGGGACTATCCAAAAAATACCATATTCCCGTTTATATCACCAACGGCACTTTTGTAAACAGCAATATGCCGATGGAGGAAGACCTGCTCTGCTCCTTCAAACATGCCAGCCCGGTCAGGATCGGCGCACTGACCATCACGCCTTTTAAAAAAAGTCATGATGCGGCCGACCCGCACAGCTTTATGGTCTCGGGTCATGGCGTGAATGTGGGCGTGATCACTGATATCGGGTATGCCTGCAAACGGGTGATCAAATACTTCGGCCAATGCCATGCCGCCTTTCTTGAATCGAATTATTGCCCGGATATGCTCCGCAATGGTTCGTATCCCTATCCTTTACAAAAAAGGATCAGCGGGGACGACGGACACCTGTCCAATCACCAGGCACTTGAACTCTTTCAGCAGTACCGTTCACCTGAGCTGGAATTATTGATCCTGTCCCATCTTTCCAAAAACAATAATTCCCCGGAGACTGTCGAAAAATTGTTTGCCCCCCATGCAGATGATACCACGATCGTCGTGGCTTCCCGTTATGAAGCGGGAGAAGTGTTTTGTATTGAAGACAAACTGATGCAGGAAGTAATAAAAGAAAAAAAGAAGATGGTCAAAAACCAGCAGCAGCTCTCCCTCTTCTGAGCCACTACCCAATAAGCCGCTCCCCGCTTTAAACCCTGACACCCCACACCTCACACCTGACACCCTTTTCTAAGGCGCCAACCGCTCCGTTTTCCACCCCCCCTTTTCATCCGGTGTATATAAGATCCGGTCATGCATCCGGCTCGGACGGCCCTGCCAGAATTCGATCTTCATCGGTTTTACGCGGTAACCGCCCCAGTGCGGCGGTTTCGGGATATGCCCGTGCTTGAACCGTTCGGCATAGTATTCAAAAGTTTCTTTCAGCCAGGCTTTGCCGGCCACCACCATACTCTGCGGGGAGGCCCAGGCGCCGATCTTGCTGCCATCCGGGCGGCTGTCGAAATAATCAATGCTCTCTTTCATTGAGATCTTTTCCGCCATCCCGTTGATCCGCACCTGGCGCTCGAGTTCTTTCCAGAAAAACAATAAACAGCAGTTCCCGTTGAAATCAAGCTGTTTGCTCTTGGCGCTGTTGTAATTGGTAAAAAAAACAAACCCCTTCTCATCAAATGCTTTGAGCAGGACCGTCCGGGCTTCGGGCATCCCGTCATGACCGGTGGTGGCCAGGGTCATCGCATTCATTTCCTCAATCTGGGATTGGGCCGCATCGTCCCACCATTTTTCAAACTGAACAACAGGTGATGGCGCCACTTCATCCTCGTTCAGGGCGTGCAGGGTATAGTCTTTGCGCAATTGCGCTATTTCTTCGGGTTTCATAATGCAAATTTAATCCTGATTCAGATTGACTTTATTTTTTGTCTTATCAAATAAACGATACCGGCCATAAGTCCAACTAATCCGCCTAAATAACTGGAATTGTGGATTGATCCAACCACAATAAAATTTTTCCGGTCAATCGTATCATCCGGAATCCACCAGTTAACTCCTGTTGTCGCCAGGTAATATTTCCCATACAGAAATCCCAACAAGCCTGCAAGAGCTGCTGTACAAAACACCAGGAAAACCGCCTTTGATATTGATTTTCTCATTATCCGAAAATCACCAAATATTAGCCCTGTTAAACCAAGCCCAAGTCCAATGAAGGTCCCTGTCCACCAGGTTGCCAGGAAACCAATAACGGCCACTGTTTGCCTATGGCCACCGAAATCTGACGGACCAAATCCAAACTGTATATACTTAAACTTTGTAAAATATTCGGGAGAAATGGAATAGGTCACCTGGTCATGCAAAATACCATACACCCCGGCCAATAGCTGGCAAATAAAAACAGTTGCTGCAAATACCCCGAATTTTCGCATGAAGCGAATTTACCTTAAGAAGGTCTATAATAAAAACCGGGAAAAACCAGGCAGCAGTAAATAAACCAAGCCAGTACTTGGTCAAACAAGTTGTGTCTTCATTTCTTTCGCCAGCGCCTCCCCCAGTTCCAGCGCCTGCCGGTTGATGGGAAGCAGGTGATGGTATTTCTCCGGCAGCACTTTGGCCAGGGCTTCCAGGATGGAGTCATTCTGTACCACGGGTTTCAGCTGAAGGTAAGCGCCGAGCATGATCATGTTCATGGTCTTTGCATTTTTCATCTTCAGCGCTTCCGTAGTGGCGGGAATTCCGATGATGTCGATATCGGTGCGGGTACTGGGCTTAAAGATATTGCCGGATTCATAGAGCAACAACCCTCCTGGTTTGACCCGCGGGGCAAATTTGTCCATGGAAGGCTGGTTCAGCACAATGGCGGAATCAAACAGGGATAAAATGGGGGAACTGATCTTATTATCGGAGAGGATCACAATACAATTGGCCGTCCCGCCCCGCATCTCGGGACCATAGGAAGGCATCCAGGATATTTCCTTGTTCTCCACCATGCCGGCATAGGCCAGCGTCATCCCGAGTGATAAAACACCCTGGCCGCCAAAACCGGCCACGATCAGTTCTTCAAGCTTCCGGCAATCATTTATGCTGTTCATATACGGGGTCGTTTAAAATCTCATAGCCGTCTCCCGGTGTTTGCACCCCGGGAGAGCAGGCTGCTATCAGAATATTTTTAAATCTTCCGCATTCGGGACCTTGATATCTCCCAGCGGGAAGGTTTTTACCATTTCTTCATCAATGAATTTCGCGGCTTCCACCGGTGTCATCTTCCAGTTGGAAGGACAGTTGCCGATGATCTCCACCAAACAGGTTCCTTTATGCAATTGCTGGTATTTAAAAGCATTCACCAGGGCTTTCCGGGTTTTACGTACCGCATTCGCACTGTTCACCGCCTGGCGGGTTACATAAAATGATCCGGGGAGGTTGGCCATCAGTTCAGCTACTTTGATGGGCGCGCCATAAAAGCTCACATCCCTTCCATCCGGGCTGGTGGTGGTATGCATACCGGGCAGGGTAGTCGGGGCCATCTGGCCGCTGGTCATTCCATACACGGCATTGTTCATAAATACGATCAGGATATTTTCCCCCCGGTTGATCGCGTGCAGGGTTTCCCCGATCCCGATTGCGGCCAGGTCGCCGTCTCCCTGGTAAGTGAATACATATTTACCAGGCATCAGTCTTTTGATACCGGTAGCCACCGCACAGGCACGGCCATGCGCCGCTTCCTGCATATCGATATCCATATAATCATAGGCAAATACAGAACAACCCACCGGCGCCACCCCCACTGTTTTTTCCTGGATATCCAGTTCCTCCACCACTTCCATGATCAGTTTGTGCACGAGGCTGTGGGCGCAACCGGGACAGTAGTGCATATTCACATCCACCAGGGTGGCGGGTTTGTGATACACCACTTCATACTCATCTTCCTCTTCCTTATGACAGGCAGGAATGATCAGGTCCGTTTCCGGTAATACATGTTGATCAATTGGCATGATGATACTGTATTAATGTTTCTAAATGATGTACGATTTCTTCGGGTGTGGGCATCATGCCCCCCATTCTTCCATAAAATTCAACCGGCACCTTCCCTTCCACCCCCAGTCTTACATCCTCCACCATCTGGCCGCTGTTAAGTTCCACGCTCAGCATCATTTTAACCTGTGCTGTTAGTTCACGTAAACGCTGGTAGGGGTAGGGATACAACGTGATGGGCCGCAGCAGTCCGATCCTGATTCCTTTCTGCCGGGCAATATCCATGGCTTTCTGGCAGATCCGGGCGCTCAGCCCGTAAGCCACAAAAAGATAGTCCGCATCCGCGGTATTGATCTCTTCAAAACGCACTTCATTCTCCCTGATCTTTTTGAATTTTTCCTCCAGCTTCAGGTTATGTACTTCCATTTTCTCCGGAAGTATATGAAGGGATGTGATATAATTCCGGTTACGGGTCTTTGGTTTCCCGGTAGTGGCCCAGGAAGATTTATCTATCTCCGGCCGGGTATAGGGTTTGAATTGCACTTTCTCCATCATCTGCCCGATGGCCCCGTCGGATAACATCAGCACCGGGTTGCGGTATTTATCTGCCAGGTCAAAGCCCAGGAAAACAAAGTCGGCCATCTCCTGCACGGAAGCGGGCGCCAGTACAATCATTTTGTAATCCCCATGCCCCCCGCCCTTGGTGGATTGAAAATAATCACCCTGTCCGGGCTGGATGGTTCCCAGGCCGGGACCGGCCCGGTTAACATTCACGATCAGGCAGGGCAGTTCCGCACCGGCGATATAGGAAATTCCCTCCTGCATCAGGCTGATACCCGGAGAAGAAGAGCTGGTCATGGTACGAAATCCCGCACCGGCTGCGCCATAGACCATATTGATGGAAGCCACTTCACTTTCGGCCTGCATCACGATGCGGTTGTGTTTGGGCATTTCCCGGGCCAGGTATTCCAGTACTTCGGATTGGGGTGTGATCGGGTAACCGAAGTAAGCATCACAACCGGCCTGTATGGCGGCTTCTGCCATGGCTTCGTTCCCCTTCATGAGTTTAAATTCAGACATAGCCGTTTATTTAGCGGGACTCATTATGGATTGCAATTGTTCACGGATATTTTCCGGTGTAATGTCCACCGGCTTTTTCTTGGGATGGGTGCGGTAAACGGTGATCACCGCATCGGGACAAACCAATGCGCAGTTCGTGCAACCCGTGCACAACCCGTTATTGGCGATAATGTAACGGTACCCCTTGATGTTGATGGTATCTGATAATTTGAGTGCATGCTCCTTGCAGGCCGTCGTGCAGATCTCACAGCCCTTGCATCGCTGGATATCTATTTCTACCTTCCCCTTTACCTTTCTTTCCTTGCCCGCAGTGGGAACCGTATTGTTTTGTTCCATTGTCCCGGTTTTAGCAGTTATTATTCAAATGAACATTTGTTCGTATTAAGCCGCCTGAACAAATGTCGAAAGAAGTCCCTTTTAATCAGCAATAACAGGTCATAACCCGGCATGATTATCGTCAGCCGGGGGCCGGCCCGATCTATTCTTCGACTGTAAGACTCAACACTTTAAGCTCCTTGCCCTTCCGGATACTGACCAGGAAACCCTGGCATTCCGGGCAGGACATCCCGAAGGAATTCATATGAAAAACGTTACCACAATCGGCGCATTTTGCCTCCCCGGGGACGATCTCGATCTGCAGGGCTGCCCGTTCCAGTACAGTCCCGGACCGGATGGCGGAAAAGGCAAATTGCAGGGCTTCGGTTTCAATACTGCTGAGCTCCCCTACCTGGATATTCACCCCGGAAATATAGCCCCTCGCATCAGCGGGAAAAGTCCGTTCCGCGATGGAAAGAACAGAATGGGCTATGGAGAGTTCATGCATCGAACTAGTTTATAAAATCAGTTATTGCCTGGGTTCATTCCCTCATCGCCTTCCATTGTTTTCTTTGCTTCAGCAGCCGCTTTATCCGCCGCCGCCTTCTCAGCCGCTTTCTTTTTCTTTTCAGCCGCATAGCGCTCACGGCTTTCGATCGCCTCGTCAAATAATTTATTCCAGCCGTTATTGATATTCTCCGCCTTTAGTGCACAGGGGGCAGGTTCAGCCGTCTGGAACAGGGCCCCTTCCCTGGGACAAGCCCTGACACATTCGCCGCAATAGATACAAACCGCCCGGTTAAAATGATAGGTCTGTTTGCCTTCCATATCCTGGGAGAATACGATTGCACCCGGGGGACAAACCGCTTCGCAACGGCGGCACCAGATACAAAGACTCTCCTCGAAACCGATCAGGCCGCGGTAATCGTCCGGCTTAAAAGTTGGTTCAAACGGGTATTTCGTGGTTACCGGCTTTCTAAACAAATTCCCGATCGTATTAAAAAACGTTTTCATCGCTGATGTTTTTTTTCTGGCTGCTTTCTTACCCCAAAGAGCGCAGTGTAATTATTTTTTTGGCCCACAAAGCCCTCCAGGACTTTCTGGTCATTGCATCGCAAATATTATTAAGAACTTCTCTGCGCTCTCCGCGTCTCTGCGGCTCCCCAGTCACCTCGCTGTACAGGACAAACAAGGATCATACGACGCAATGATCGCCGCTGCAGAACCATATTCATTCCCGGTAAACGCATGTACCATTCCCGCCACATTGGAAAAGGTCGGCGCCTTGATCTTTAACCGCTCCAGTACCTGGGTCTTGTTCCCCTTGGCATAATAGAACAATTCACCCCTTGGCGCTTCCAGCCGCACCGTAGCCTCCCCGTCAGGAAATGCTTTTGTCTCTGTCAGCAATGCTGATTCCGGCAGCCCGTCGATTATGTTACGGATGAGCCGGATGGATACCCCAATCTCCCGCAGCCGGATCATATTCCGCGCATGTACATCTCCTGCTGTATCGGTGATCATTTCGAACCCGACCTCCTTCCAGGGCAATAGATCCTCTGTTTCATTCCGCACATCCACGGCTAAGCCGGCGGCCCGGGCAAAAGGACCCACCACGTTGAGCCGCATAGCATCTTCCCTGGTTAAAACGCCAGTTCCTTTATTCTTGAGGGATAAGGTCCAGTTGTGCTGGTAAATACCGACCAGCTCTTCCAGTTGCGGCATAAAGTTTTTCAGTCTTTGCAAAATCAATTGACCGGTTTCCGGTTTCAGGTCACGGGCCACGCCCCCCACGATGGAAAAATCATACTGGATCCGGTTGCCACAAACCGCTTCGAGCAATTCCATGGAGAATTCGCGGTACTGCATGGTCTTCATAAAAAGCGCTTCGAAGCCGGAGTTTTCGGCCACATGACTCAGGCAGAGCAAATGCGAGTGGATCCGGTCGAGTTCGATCACCAGCATGCGCAGGTATTTCGCCCTTTTCGGTATTTCAATCTTCAATAATTTCTCGGCCACCTGGGAATAGGCCGTGGTATGTGAAATGGAGCAGAGTCCGCAGACACGGCCCACCACAAAGCTCACCTGCCTGAACTTGAATTTGGAACAGCAGGCCTGTTCGATACCGCGGTGCACGTAATAGACATTCGCGTCGGTACGGACGATCCTCTCATTTTCCGTCGTAAACTTAAAATGCAGGGGCTCCAGCAGGGAAATATGCTGGGCGCCTACCGGTATTTCGTATTGCCTTCCCATATTATTTTTTCTTTAGTAACGGTCCGCTTTCAAAATCGGGTTCCAGTACAAATCCTTTCGCGGTGCTTTCCACTTTTATATTCATCAGGTCCACCAGCTCGGCCTCGGCCACCCAGGCAGAGGCCACGATGTCCTTAATACTTGGGACTTCTTCCCCGGGACTGATCAACGCGTAAAAACAAGTGGTTTCGCAGGGAAACGCATAATCACTGAAGAACCATTGCAGTTCCATTTTTTCCCCGGTCTGCACCGCATTCATCACGATAAAATGATGGAGTTCCGGTTTGTAAAAAGCGCCGATATCCTTTTTGAGGTCCGCTAAATTGGTTTCGATCTTTTTCATGACAGTACCGGTTTTATTTCGTCCGCAATATGCCGGCGGTTCAGCTGATGCCCTTCTTTCACCGCTTCTCTCTTCAGCTTCACTGACTCTTCGAGTTCCTTTGTTTTCTTTTCCAGGATGGCTAAGGCCTGTACCACGCCGTCAATGATCTGTTCGGGCCTGGTGCCGCAGCCGCAGACATATACATCCACGGGGATAAACTGGTCCACCCCGCCCTCGCAGTTATACATACCGCGGAATACCCCGCCAGTACTGGCACAGGCGCCACAACTGATCACCACTTTGGGTTCCGGCATCTGCGCATAAATTTCCACCAGGCGTTCCCGGGAGCGTTTGGTAACGGGACCGGTCACCAGTAAAATATCCGACTGCTTTGGGTTCCCGGTATTGATCATCCCGAAACGTTCAATATCATACTTGGGAGCCAGGCAGGCCAGGATCTCGATATCACAACCATTGCAGCCGCCCGCATTGTAATGCAGGATCCAGGGTGATTTCTTTCTGTAAGAAGCCAGGTTCATGTAAGACTGTTTATTAATAAATTAATAAAAGCAAGGCTAAAGGCCACGCCGAGCGAAAAGCGGAGCATCTGTTTATAACTGACCCTTGCCGTCGAATTATCAAGGGCGTTCAGGTAAAGAAAAGTGAAGACCAGCAGCCCGGCACCTAATAAGATATTACTGCCGGCAAAAAGGAACACCAGGGTGTAGCAGAATACATAATCCAGCCATTTGGCCGTATATACCGCTTCATAAAACAGGCCGGAGAATTCCAGCTCCACCCCGCCCGTGATCTCCTGGTGCGCTTCTGCCACATCGAATGGTGATTTTTTCAACTTTATGGGTAAGACGAGTAAAAGGGCGATGAAGGCCAATGGCATTTTATATAACAATGGTTCGCTGCTGGTAAAAACAGCCGCTGTGTCAAAGGTTCCGTTCAGCATAAAAATGGACACAGCCAAAATGATCAGCACCGGCTCATAAGCCAGTACACTGATCGCGGCGCGGTTGGCCCCGAGGTGACTGAAGATCGAACGGGTGCTGTATCCCGCCAGGATCAGTAAGGAAGTGGAGAGCAGGTGCAGGAAGATGACCAGGATCAGGTCACCCCCCAGCAGCAATACAGCCAGGGCAAACCACAGGGAAACAAAATGCATGATGCCCAAAAAAGCATGGGCGGAATGCACCATCATCCTCCGTTTACCGGCCAGTTTCAGGAAATCATAAAATGGCTGCAGCAGGGGCGGACCGATCCGGCGCTGCATTCTGGCTTTTACAATCCGCTCGAATCCGTACAACAGGCCACCCAGCAGGGGAGCCAGCAGGATCAGTATTACAGGAATCAAAACATCATTCATAACAATCATTTTATATCAATGCCACCAGGATCAGGCTGGCCAGGAACAGGACACCAGCCGCATAGAAATACGGGGTGGCCCGGTCGGTTGAGAAATAGAAGGAAGAGAATGAATAATTCAGTTTCTCCCCGCACATATATTCACGGGCCCGGTCCACTTTCCTAAAGCGGATAAACAGGGCCGTTATAACAGTAACCGGTAATAAAAAGAAAGCAACCAGCAAGGGCAAAATGGGCAAACGCATGGAGGCGATGTAGAGGTTCCATCCTTCCGTAACCACCGGGACCGCTTGTCTTCCCGTTTCCGCAGCCACCGGTGCAAAATAATGCGTGAGCAACAAGGGCAGGCCGATCATGCCGGCCAGCACCAGCCCGAGAAGAATATAAATCGTAGCCGAATAAATGGGACCCGTCTTCTCAAATCGTACCCGGTCCTGTTCCCCGGAACGGGAAACCAATCCTCCCATCACTTTAAAATAAAGCAGGGATAAAACGGCGCCGCCACCGGCAATGGCCACCATGACCAGGGCGCCCAGGATCTTTTTCTCAGTTGCCAGGGCACCCAATGTTTCAATGCTGAGCCATTTACCAATAAAGGCCCCGAAGGGAGGCAGGAGCAAGGACATAAAACCAAGGGTGATCACCAGTGAAGTGAAGGGCCCGCTTTCTCCCAGCCGGTCCATATCGGAGGTTTCCTTCAGGTGGAAGACCCTTTCCAGCACTCCTGCATTGAGGAAGAGCATGCATTTGGAAATACCATGAAACAGTATCAGTACGAGTGAGGCCACGATCGTAACCGGGGTACCCATGGCGCCCATCATAATCATCAGAGCTAATAAGGCAATGGTGGAGTGTGCAAGTATTCGTTTGAAATTATCCTGCGCCAGGGCGCCGACAGCCGCTGCGATAAATACAAAACCGGTAAGGCCAATCAATACCATGGCCACCGGGGTATCTTTCAACGCCGGGGACAACCGGAGAATGATAAAGGGAGCAATCTTCACCATCGTGGAAGAGTGCAGCAGGGCGCTCACGGGGGTAGGCGCCACCATGGCACCCAGCAACCATTTACTGAAAGGTAACTGGGCTCCTTTGCTGATCGCGGCTACCGCTATCAAAGCCAGTGGTAATAAAATGCCTTTCTCAGCAGTATGGGCCAGCAGGTTACTGAACGTCGCTTCCCCGTACCCGTTATACGCGATGAAGAAAATAGCCGCGAGAATAGCCAGCCCTCCCACCTGGTTCATCCATAAAGCGGTCAGGGCGTTCTTAACAGACACTGCATCTTTCCGGAAACCAATAAGAAGGAAAGAAGCCAGGGTGGTGAGCTCAAAGAACAGGAAGAAATATTCCAGGTTATCAGAAGAAACCACCAGGTTCATCACCCCGATAAACCAGAACAGGATGGAGAGAAAATATTTTTTCCGGAAAGCACTGCATGCTTCTTCTTCAATATAACGGAGAGAAAAGACGGCAATGATACCACTGATGACATTAATGAGCAGGAACATGAAGACGCTCAGCTTGTCCACCATGAACTGCATGGAATGTGAAGCCGGAAGGGTTTTGAGTAAATACAATAAGCCTGCCAGTTGCAGTACGGTGAGGATACCCACCAGCCCGCTTTTTTTCCGCAGGGCCACCCAGCCGAAATAAACCAATAGCAATATATCCGCACCTGCCACTACTTCGTTCACATAGCCGGGCACACTGAAATACAAAGGCGCAGTTGTATTGATAAAAATATACAAGGCCAGTGCTGATAAAAGAAAGGAAGTCAGTATGACGAGTCTTTTTGAAATCTTTCCGGGTAACACCAGGAGCAACCCGCTGACAATAAGCGGCAGGAGAAATAAACCTGTAATAAAAAAATACATGGTCCTTATTTTAGCTTGTCAAAGAGGATGCTATATTAGGCCGAAAATAAAGGGCGGGGTATGATGGATATCACTTATTGGTATGATATGCCTTATGTGAGGGGCTAACCTGTATTGCATTCAGGATGAATAATAACCACCCGTTTATCCCGTATACTCAGGCCGATTTGCGAACCACAGGAATCCATTTCTTCTCGAAATAAATCCTGGCCTTTCGCAGGTTCTGCTCCGCTTCATGACTCAGGCAGGTGCCCAGGCCCCATTTATGCCCGGAAATCGCAAGTGTCCAGGCTTCCGGTTCCTTATTGTACAATTCTTTGGCCAGGTACAGTATGGTCTCGGGGCTTTGCATATGCGAAGAATAATAATAATGCGGGGCAGCCGTGCAGGGTTTCAGTTCAAAGCCTTCTTCCAGCCCGGTATGACTGGCATCCACAAAGATCACTTTATCATAGCGGCATACGAGCAGCACATCTTCCACCTGCAACTGGTAACGGAATTCGCAGTCAGCCGACGACCAGCCGGTCCGGGACAGCAGCTCGGTAAATTTCCAGCCCAGCCCGTCGTCCTTCCGGCCGCTGTTGCCAATGCCAATCAGCAGGATATTGGCTTTTTCAGTTCTTGAATTTTTCATCGATCAGTTCTCCTTTATAATTATATAATTCCGCTTTCAGCGGCATTTTGCCCATGGCCTGTGTGGCACAGCTCAGGCAGGGATCATAGGCCCTGATGGCCACTTCCACCTGATTCAGCATCCCGTCTGTGATGGTGCCCTTGCGGCTGATCACATTATTGGCCACCCATTTCACAGCCGTGTTCATCGCGTCGTTATTGTGGGTGGTGGATACGATCAGGTTACAGCGGGTGATCATTCCTTTTTCATCCACTTCATAATGGTGGGTAAGCGTTCCCCGGGGCGCTTCAATGATACCGATCCCCTTCAGCCGCGGTGTTCCTTTGCGGACCAGTTCTTTTCCCATCAATTCAGGATCATGCAATAATTCTTTGATAACTTCCGCGCAATGCAGTACTTCAATAAGGCGGGCCCAATGCGAATACATCGTACTGTTGTTTACCTTTTGGCCGGTAAAAGCAATAAAATCCTTCCGGGCCTGTTCGGCTAAAGGAGTGGTAATGGAATCGCATACATTGATCCGGGCCAGCGGTCCCACCCGGTTCCAGCCTTTTTCCCGGCCCACCTGTTTCAGGTAAGGGAATTTCATATAAGACCACTGCGCCACGGCCTCTGAAAAATAGTCCTGGTACAGGTCCGTGGAAATATCATCGAGGGTAATATCACCTTCGCTGTCAATAGCTCTCAGTTTACCGTCGTACAGGTCCATCGCGCCCCATTCATTTACCATTCCCAGGTGACCGGAGGGGAAGCGGGCAAACTCATCCAGGAATTTCCGGTTCTTTTCGTGATAACTTTTTATAAATTCAACAATGGCCTGGGACCATTCGATCATCGTATCAATATTTTCTATTTCCTTTCCGTCAAGAAAATAGTCCCTTTCCTTTTCGGTGAAGGTCTGGTGTACACCACCCGGCACAGCCAGTATCCCGTGAATTTTTTTACCCGCCACTGATTTGATGATCTCCTGCCCGAACTTCCGCATGGTAATGCCTTTCACGGCCAGCTCCCTGTTCTCCACGGCCACGGCCACCACGTTTCTTTTTTCAGCAGGGGCATCCACCCCGAAGATCAGGTCAGGGGATGCGAGATAGAAAAAATGCAGGGCATGGGATTGAAATACCTGGCCGTAATGCATGAGACGGCGGAGTTTATACGCGGTAGAAGAAAGATCCTTCGGATCAATCCCCACGATCTGGTCAATGGCCTTGGCTGCAGCGAGGTGATGGCTCACCGGGCAAATACCGCAAAGCCGCTGCACCAACACGGGCGCTTCCCAGTACGGGTGCCCCTGAATAAACCGTTCGAACCCGCGGAATTCCACAATATGAAAAAAGGAATCTTTGACCTGCCCGTATTCATCAAGATGTATGGTAACCCTGCCGTGGCCTTCTACCCGGGTAACAGGATCGATGGTAATCTTTCTGTTCATAATAGTTGACATTAATCGTACTTAAACTCAGAATACAAAATGGAATACTCTTCACCCCAGAGTATATTTTTCACCGCTTTCCAGATATGGTTCGCATCCGGCGGGCAGCCCGGGATATAATAATCGATCTTCACAATTTCATTGCAGGCATACACCCGGTCCAGGATCTTGGGCAGGTCTTCATGGTAAGGAATGATATTCGCCCCCGGTTCGCTGGTGGCTGAATTGAGATAGGCTTCTTCCAGGCATTCGCTCAGCGGAATGGAATTGCGCATAGTGGGCAGGCCGCCCCAGATGGAGCATTCGCCCAGCGAAACGAGGATATCGCAGTGTTCCCTGAACTTACGCAGGGTTTCCACATTTTCTGAATTACAAACCCCTCCTTCGATCAGCCCGATATGACAACGGTTGGTAAAGTTTTTAAAATCGGTCAGCGGTGACTTATCAAAAGAAACCAGTTCCACCAGGTCCAGTAGTTCTTCATCCACATCCAGCAGGGACATATGACAGCCAAAACAACCGGCCAGGGATACGGTGGCCACGATCTTCTTGCCCATCATAGCCGGGCGGCTGACGGCTTTTTTCTTTTTATTATAGTTGTGCTGCACGGATTCCATATCAAATTTCCGTTCCCCGAACGGTTCCGCCAGGCTCACGCCTCTCAGGATAATGGCCCCGGTCGGGCAGATCTTCATCGCGTTCACCGCTTCGGCTTCCGTTAGTTTGGCTTCCTGTTCGTAATCGATCCCCACAAAGGTTTCATTTCCCCGGTTCTGGTAATTGAACACTTTTTTCCCTTCGCTGGTCTTCACATCCACCACGCAGCGCAGGCATTTGATACAGCGGTTGTGTTCCATCACCATGCGGGTGGGATTGAAATCAATGATCCGGTCTTTGAACAGGTGCTGGAAACGGGTGGAAGAAACACCCAGTTCATAGCCCATGTGCTGCAGGTCGCACATACCGCTTTTCTCACAGGCCGGGCAAATATGATTTCCCTCAGCAAACATCATTTCCACCAGGGCTTTGCGGGTATCCAGCAATTCGGGTGAATTCACTTCAACGGTCAGCCCTTCCGAAATCTTCTCTGTACAGGCTGGTCCGAATTTTCCATTGATCTTACAGGTGCAGACCCGGCAGGTACCCAGGGGGGGCTCGATATGTTCGTAATAACACAGGGAAGGAATAAATATGCCGTTTTGCCGGGCAACCTGCATCAGGTTCTTCCCTTCTTCCACCTGTATATTCTTTCCGTCAATGATGACGGTAACCATCTTTGCCATACTTCAGATTTTATATTTCTCGTAATCCTTTGTAGCCCCCTCCATATCAAACCGCAGGTTGAGCCCGTTGAATTCCTTATCGAGTTTGCCGGTGAAATATTCGTGAAATTTATCCATTGCATAGATCAGGCTGTTGGTGGCCGTTTTACCCAATCCGCAGCGGCTGGTGTTTTTCATGATCGTACCCCAGTTCTTCAGCTCCTGCAGGTCTTTTTCATTGGCCAGTCCCAGGCTCAGCCGCTCCAGTTTACGCTGTATAATAAAATTGCCGGCCCGGCAGGGGGTGCAGATACCACAGGATTCTGATTTAAAGAATTCGGAGAAATTCAGCAGCACTTTCACCAGGTCCCGCTGCTTGCTGAAGATCATAAAAGATCCGCCGCAACGGATATCCTTGCGGGCCAGCAGGTCGAGCATGGAAATACGGCGGTATTTTTCTTTGATGGAAATACATTCACCCGACGGTCCGCTCACCTG
This sequence comes from Sphingobacteriales bacterium, assembly GCA_016219985.1. GTDB lineage: Bacteria > Bacteroidota > Bacteroidia > Chitinophagales > Chitinophagaceae > JJ008. The sequence goes on from JACRJO010000021.1 coordinate 52,003, forward strand.
TATATAATAAGGATCCTCTGCCTCGCAGAGCTCCAGCAGTTCGGCCACGGTCATGCCCCATTCAATTTCGTATATACCCGGCAGTTTGCAATCCCCGGATACACTTAACAGTTTGACACCCGGTGAACCCGGTATCCCTAACTGCATATAGGCCTCCGTACCGGATTCGATGATCCGGGCCGCCGCGCAGAAGGTCTCTACATTATTAATAACAGTCGGCTGCTGCAAATACCCTTTTTCCACCGGGAAAAACCACTTGGTGCGGGGCTCGCCTCTTTTGCCTTCCAGGGATTCCAGCAATGCTGTTTCTTCCCCGCACACATAGGAGCCGGCGCCTATTTGTACCCGTATATCAAAGTGAAAGCCCTTTAACCCGCTGCATTCACGACCGAGCAAACCCACTTCCCGGTATTCCCGGATGGCTTCGTCCAGTTTATGCTGCAGCCAGCGGTATTCTCCCCGCAGGTAGATGATCCCGTATGCTGCACCTGTGGTATAACCGCAGATCATCATTCCCTCGATCAGTGAACGGGCCTGCGTATTGATCAGCACCCGATCCTTGAATGTTCCCGGCTCTCCTTCATCCGCATTGCATACCACATATTTGGGGGTCGCGGGTTGCTGCCTGGCTGCATCCCATTTTTTCCAGGTGGGGTAATAAGCCCCGCCTCTTCCGGCCAGTTCCGCTTTCTTCAATTCTTCCAGCACCCCTTCGGGTCCCAGTTTCCCGGCCCGCTCGATCACCGAGCCCGCTTCAAAGGGTTTGAAGAATACAGATTTGTTTCCGGGAGGCGTATACCGGATATTATCGGCAGGTATATCACAGATCGTTTCAGGCGCCACTCCCTTTTTAAGTTGGGAAATGATATCCTTTACTTTGATCGCATTGAGGTTGGTAAACGGGTAAAAGTTGATCAGCGCAGCAGGCTCCTGGTCACTCAGCCCGATGCAGGGAGTCAGGAACAAACCGAAGGTCCCCGTGCGGTCCACCGAACCAAAGCTGGCGCCGGTTTCCCTTTCAAAGGTTTCCCGGATGCGCTGAAAGCCCTTCAGGTCAGCTATGATGCTATTGTTAAGATAGATGCTATACTTGCCGGTGGGCTTGCGGTGAAAGAAATGGTAAAAGGAAACCACGCCTTCCACTTCCACATCCGAAAGATTAAAACGGGTGGCCAGTGTTTTTATAGCTGCATCGTTGATGAAACCATTTGCTAACTGTAATTCCCAAAGCTGGTTCAGCAGGAGGGTTTGCCGGGGCTCTTCCATATTCCGGATTTTTTAAATGAGAGATCCATCAAATGTCGATACCGGGACCACCGAAATCAAACAGATACCGTCATAAGCCCGTATGATTATTGTCACATGACTGTGTCTTGTCATCCAATTGTCTTTTTTCTTCTTGTTGAACAACAGGTCCCTGCCTGACCCAGGTCATAAACGGCCTGCCCGGGCCGGTATAGTTTGGTCCCGCATTAATTATTCTGCGTTTTATCTATCCCGTTAAAAACAGGCTGGCCTGGTACAAAGGGGAACGGACCCGGTAAAAATAAATGGCCTTTACCCGGGTGATACTATTCTTATTTTTTTCATTATTTTTGCCCTCCTCAAGTAATTGAATATGAAAATCTGCTAAGGCCGGTTCCTCCATTGTGTACCAACGGGTATTCCCGGACCGGACCTCCCATCTAAGGACCCTTTATCAAATAGCGGACACCCGTCGCTGTTCATCTCTTGTTTTTAGTTTATCTTCAAAAGCATTTCAATCATGTTGAAACAAAAAACCAATACCAATAAGGTATCTCATTTCTTTTCACTGGTCAGGCAGTCGCTGAAAGGCGGCGAGCATGACTATACAACGGGTAATATCCGCGGGGCCATTATCCTGCTGGCCATTCCCATGATCCTTGAACTCAGTCTCGAATCGGTCTTCGCCGTCGTGGATATGTATTTTGTCAGTCACCTGCCGGACAACGAAGTGGCCATTGCCACCGTGGGATTAACCGAATCCGTTATTTCGATCATTTACACGATCGCCATGGGACTCGGTATGGGCGCCACGGCCGTCGTAGCCCGCCGTATCGGGGAAAAGAATCCTGATGCAGCGGCACATGCGGGTTCCCAGGCTATATTGATCGGTATAGTAGCCGCCATTGTACTCAGTATGGCGGGTCTTGTCTTTGCCCCGGATATTTTACGGCTGATGAAGGCCGAACCGAGGGTTATAAAGGAAGGCGCCATCTTCACCCGTATCATGCTGGGCGGCAGCCTGGTCATCATTCTTTTATTCCTGATCAACGGAATATTTCGCGGAGCGGGGGATGCAGCCATTGCCATGCGCAGTCTCTGGCTCGCCAGTCTTATTAATATTATACTCTGTCCCACCCTGATCAACGGGTACGGCCCCTTTCCAGAACTGGGATTGAAAGGAGCCGCCATCGCCACCGTGATTGGGAGGGGCACCGGGGTATTGTACCAATGCTATTACCTGTTTCACAGCAAGGGCAATCTCAAAATAAAATGGTCGCATTTTAAATTTGATTTCACCGTGATCAGGCATTTATTTGAAGTGGCCTGGCCCGCCACTTTCCAGTTTTTTATCCAGAGCGGCAGCTGGATCGTATTAGCCTGGTTAGTTTCGGACACTGGTGGCACCCATGCCACGGCGGGTTACCAGGTGGCGATCCGCAATGTGGTCTTTTTTATCCTGCCTGCCTGGGGCCTGAGCAATGCGGCGGCCACGCTGGTGGGTCAGAACCTCGGCGCCAAACAACCCGAACGGGCGGAAAAAAGTGTGCTCCTCGCCACAAGGTTCAACGGGATATTCATGGCCATCGTCATGTTTATCTTCCTGCTTTTTGCTTCCCCCATTATCAGCATATTTACCAATCAGCCGGATGTGCATCGTTTCGGGGTCCTTTCCATGCAGATCATTGGCAGCGGTTATATTTTTTACGGGATCGGGATGGTGATGATCCAGGCCCTGAACGGGGCGGGAGATACAAAGACCCCCACCTGGATCAATATTTTCGGTTTCTGGCTGTTCCAGATTCCCTTTGCTTTTTTACTGGCCAAAGTATTGAAGCTGGGACCCACCGGCGCTTTTATCGCTATCCCCGTTGCGGAAACCCTGATCGCCCTGGTCGCCTGGTATTATTTCAAAAAAGGGAAATGGAAGGAGGTCCAGGTATAAACAAGCAGGAGTACGGTTGCTGATCCGGTACCGGATTTTCAACCGTACTTTGTGTGTAAAATAAATATGCAGTATGAATAATAACGTGATTGATCAGAACCGCATCCGGCAGGTCTTCTTCATCCTTATCATCCTGCTGCTGGGAATTGTACTGAGCTGGCAGCTCTATTCCTTTTTACCGGCCCTGCTCGGCGCCATCACCTTATATATATTACTGCATGGCGCCATGCGCTATCTCACCGAGAAAAAAAACTGGAGAACGGGCTGGACCGCAGTGCTCCTGATGCTGCTTTCCTTTATCGTGATCCTGCTGCCCATCGGGTTACTGGTAAATATGCTGTCGTCAAAGATCAGTTATGCCATCCAGCACTCGGCCGAACTGGTGGAAGCGCTGAAAAAACTGGTCAGCGGTACCGAACAGCGCTTCAATATCGAAATCGCCAGTGAGGAGAATATCAACAAGCTCGGTGACTTTATTGCGAAAAGCCTGCCTGGTATCGTAGGCGCCACTTTTAATACCCTTACCACTATTTTCTTCATGTACTTCATGCTCTATTTTATGCTGGTGAATGCCCGTAAAATGGAAGACACCCTTTTTGAATACATTCCGCTCCGGGATGATAATGTAAGCCGGCTGGGCAAAGAAATCAACCTGATGGTGGTCTCCAATGCCATCGGTATTCCCCTGATCGCTTTTGCGCAGGGACTGGTCGGGCTGATCGGTTACCTGCTTATCGGGGTAAAAGAGCCTTTTTTCTGGTTTGGCGTCACCTGTATTGCGGCCATGCTGCCCGTGGTGGGGGCCGCCCTGGCCTATATCCCGCTGGCCATCCTGTTTTTTGCCAATGGCCAGAACTGGCAGGGAACTGCCATGCTGGTATTCGGGTTCGGCATTATCGGCACCATCGATAATATATTACGTTTTACATTATTAAAGAAACTCGGCAATGTGCACCCGCTGACCACTGTTTTCGGGGTTATCATCGGGTTAAACCTTTTTGGCTTTATCGGGCTCATCTTTGGTCCCCTTTTAATCTCCTTATTTATGTTATTGCTCCGGATCTATTCCAGCGAATTTGTGACCCGGCAAAGAGAGGTACAAAAGATCATGGAAAACTAAACCGCTCATTGCACGTAATCTTCCGCTTCTGCACATCGCATTAATTCGATGCATAGCAACTTATCACGTAAAATTCCTTCCCTGCCGTTTAGGGTCATACGTAGTTATCCTTAATTCCCTAAAAAACAGAACATTATTACTATAAAAAATAATAATGTGATAATAATTTCGTCATGCCTTTCGTTTTAGATCTTGAAAATCCGTACCCGCGTGAAAAAACTAATCTTCCCGATTTCCCTGGGATTTTTGTGCAGTTCGTTTATCATCAGCCCTGCTGTTTCTTCTATGAACAGGATGCCTGCTGGTAACGATGGTTCTTCCCGGCGCCCTGCTACGTTTTCCCCGGTTCATACAGATGCAGCCACTTCCGTCTATAACGATACCCGGTTAGATCAGTACGGTTTGTCAGAAGAAGCTTTTCGCTATGCCTGGAAAGGATACGAATACCTGCTGGAGCATAACAGGATCACCCGCTGTCATTACCTGACCATTTGTGATTTCAGCCAGTCTTCCCGCAAGAAGCGGCTCTATATTATTGATGTGGAGAACCATAAACTGGTAACCCATACCTATGTGGCCCATGGCCGGAACTCCGGCGCCGAATACGCGACCCGGTTTTCCAACGCGCCGGAATCATTGCAAAGCAGTCTTGGATTTTTTATTACGGCTAATACCTATACCGGTAAACACGGTTTATCCCTGCGCCTCAACGGGGTGGAGCCGGGTTATAATGACAAAGCACTGATGAGAACCATCGTTATCCACGGGGCCAACTACGTGAACGAAGCCCGTGCGAAAACCGGCGATTTTATGGGCCGCAGCTGGGGATGCCCCGCCGTTCCGGAGAAGGAAGCAAACAGCATAATCACCACGATAAAAAACGGTACTTGTTTATTCATTTATCATCCAGGTAAGAATTATTTGCTCGGATCTAAAATATTAAACGGCTGATTGGACACGCAACAAGGATGGATGATAACAAAAAGCTCAACATACCCTATGGTTGGGCTTTTTTGTTTTTTATCCTGTTAAAGTGAGTTGTAAAGTTGCGGTTGCTTTGCCCTTTCTTCGCCTGTTTCCCATAAACAAGGTTTCATAATACATCGGGGAACCAAAAGCAGGTATCGGTTCAGCCAGCCCGGAAACCGCCGGCGCGGCTACCGGTGAAAGCAGGAATCATAACGCATTTGACCGGATTGTCAATACATAGATCGAAATCAACCGCCAGGGCTGAACCCCCGGCGGGAAAATCTGGCAGGGGAGCCAGGGTTTTTTCAACCGGCTGTTTTGAAGATGCCACTAGTATCAGGTTAACTATCTTCTGACGTATCCCCCATTAGCTTCGGATTTCGGGTGGCAAGTTTTGAGCTTCGGCCTGACAGTTCTATGGCGAACTCCGGGTCTCAAAGCACAGTAATCCCTGAAAACAACATTTCAAACATACCCTAGCATTAGTTTGTACTTCGGCACGAAGTGGTGAAGTGTTAACTTTACTGCCGATGAGCCGAATTAACCGAAGAGACAGCCTGAACCTCTTATCCAAGCTGACGGTCCGGAGAGCCTGGAACGCCCTGAAAGTACTGGCCAGCTATCATTTCAGCAAGTGGACCAAACGACCGGTGCAATGGGGCTACCCGGTCTCGGTCTCCTTTGAACCCACTACCTCCTGTAACCTGCGCTGCCCGGAATGCCCAAGCGGGTTGCGGGCCTTTACCCGTCCCACGGGGATGCTGCAGCGGGATTTTTTCAGGGAAACCATCGATCAGCTTCACCAGGAATTACTCTACCTCGTATTTTATTTCCAGGGGGAGCCTTACCTGAATCCCTCTTTTCTCGATATGGTGGAATATGCGGCATCCCGGAAGATCTATACGGCCACATCCACCAATGCACATTACCTGACCAGTGAAAACGCAAAACGAACCATTGAAAGCGGGCTGGACCGCCTGATCATTTCCATTGACGGGACCACCCAGGAAGTGTACCAGCAATACCGCGTGGGCGGCCAGTTGAGCAAAGTGCTTGAAGGAGCCCGGAATATCGTGCGATGGAAAAAAGAACTGAAAAGTACCAAACCCTTTGTGGTCTTCCAGTTCCTGGTGGTGAAGCCCAATGAGCACCAGGTAGAAGATGCCAGGAGACTGGCAAAAGAGATCGGGGTGGATGATGTCTGGTTTAAAACCGCGCAGGTTTACGATTACCAGCGGGACCCGAACCAGCTAATCCCTGTGACAGATAAATACAGCCGCTACCGGAAAACGGCGGAAGGATATGTGTTCAAAGGAAAACTGGCCAATCACTGCTGGCGGCTCTGGCATGACCCGGTCATTACCTGGGACGGGCTGGTGGCGCCCTGTTGCTTTGATAAAGACGCGCAGCACCGGTTGGGAGATTTAAAGAAAAAAACGTTTAAAGAAATCTGGAAGAACGGAGAATACAGTAAATTCAGGCAGCAGATACTGAGGGGACGAAAAAATATTGATATCTGCTCCAATTGCAGCGAAGGAACCCGTGTATGGGAACGTTGACCCGGAACCTTTTATACCACCAAACACCATGATATGCATCTACCCTCGCACATTTCCACCCGGCTGCAATACCAGCACAAGACCCTTGTGGATATCATTGACGGGCTAACAGAAGAACAGGTAAGAAGACAGGTAATCCCCGGCAAATGGTCCATTTTTGAGCAAATCGTACACTTACAAACCTACCAGCATACATTTATTGGCCGCGTCAAACTGATCCTGCAGGACCAGGTCCCGGTATTTGAACGCTATACCGCTGAAGCCGATCCCGCTTTCCTCGATAACTGCGAAAGGAGTTTCCGGGAAGTCATGCAGGATATGATCACCACCCGCAAGGAAATGGCGAATGAAATGCTGCATTTCAGCGAAGCCGATTTTGCAAAAAAAGGAGTGCACCCGGTATTCGGGAAAATGAACTTGCAGCAATGGATCAATTTTTTTCTGCTGCATGAGGGACATCATTTGTTTGCCATCCTGAAATTAGCAGGAGCCTTAAAGCAACAGGGCTGATACACCCGAACGGCCGGTCTTTACGCGATACCCGCTCATCCCGGGGCGAATGGAGGAGTTAGGCGAGGCCTGGATAAGCGGCCACGCGCCTGCCATCTCCGGACAGGCCTATGGCGAAAGCTGTTCTACTTTTCCAATTACCAAAAATTTTGCAGGAAACAGGCCCGGAAATGGGCTTATAATTTCTTCATCTCATCGAAAATAGTGGTATAAAAGGACGCAAAGCCCTCCAGGAAATAACGGATGGATTCAGACAGCAGCTTCATAAAAAACAGGTTAATGGTTAATGGTTCGGGACTAATGGGGCAAAACAACTGGATTCCTCTTTACCCCGCAATACCCAAAGAGGGACATTTTTCCCCGGATGCTGCTTACCAGCTGTTAATAAATGATTAAATACTCTCGTTTTTCTAATTCAGTTTTGTTTATTCGATGTTGCAACATTAATTTTGCCCTCTCTTTTAACCAAAAATGAAATAAGATGAGCGATTTAAAAACCAATGTAGATCAGCTGAACCAGCTGATCCTCGAAGGAAAGATCCTGGAAGCCTTTGACAAATTCTATGCAGACGAGGTAGTCATGCAGGACAACGATTACCCGGTCCGCGAAGGGAAAGAACTGAACCGCCAGCACGAAGAAGCTTTTGTAAGCGGGCTGACCGAATTCCGTGGCGCCAAAGTCATCAACACCCTTTACAGCGATGACCTCGCTGTAACCGAATGGTGGTTTGATTACACCCATAAAGAATACGGGGTAAGAAATTACCGGCAATTAGCGGTTCAGCGCTGGAAAAACGGCAAAATCGTGGAAGAAAAGTTCTACTACAACAACTAAGCGGGTTGAGGTATATCAATAAGTTTTGGGCCGGGGTACTCACTTCGCCCAAAACTTTCTACTTTTATGACCGAGTCACTACCAATGGGAATCGAAAAAGATATACAGCAGGCCAAATTCCGCAATGCGCACCAGAAGGCGGGTATCAACCTGATCTATACCCTGGCCTGGATGAAGGAGAAAACCAGGGCCATCTTTGAAGCAGAGGATATCACTCCCCAGCAATTCAATATCCTGCGTATTCTGCGGGGCAGTTTCCCCCAGCCCCTCTCCACCCTGCAGATCCGGGAACGGATGCTGGAAAAAATGAGTGATACCAGCCGCATCGTGGACCGCCTGATACTAAAAGGACTCGTTAAAAAACTAACCTGTAAAAACGACCGCCGCCTGGTGGATGTGATCATTTCCGATAAAGGAAAAAAATTACTCGAACGCCTCGATGCCCGCCAGGATGAAATTGACGGTGTGCTGGGCCGGCTTTCTGAAAAAGATGCTAATATTCTCAGCGACCTGCTCGATAAGATCCGGGATGGCGGCGAATGATGTAACTTTGCCGGTTCATTCATTCCGCCATGAAACAATTCCCCTCCTGGTTAATCATTTTATGTATTGCCCTGCCCCTCGCGGCCCGTTCTCAGCCCAAGTATGAGTTCAGGGGCGTCTGGATCGCCACTGTAAACAATATTGACTGGCCACAGGCGGGGGTTTCCGATCCTGAAAAACAAAAAGCCGATTTTATCCGCCTGCTCGACCTGCACCGGCAAAATGGTATGAACGCCCTGATCGTGCAGGTACGCCCGGCGGCTGATGCCTTTTATCCTTCCCCTTACGAGCCCTGGAGCCAGTGGCTTACGGGGGTACAGGGAAGGCCACCCGTTCCATTTTATGATCCGCTGCAGTTCATGATCGAAGAAACGCATAAAAGAGGTATGGAATTCCATGCCTGGCTCAATCCCTACCGGGCCATTCATAATACCGCCAGTTCTTCTGTGGCGCCCAATCATATCACCCGTATCCATCCCGAATGGTTCCTGACCTATGGTGATAAAAAATATTTTGACCCGGGTAACAAGGATGCGCAGCGGTTCGTGGTGAACGTGGTGCGAGATATTGTAAAACGCTACGATGTGGACGCCATCCACATGGATGACTACTTCTATCCCTACCGCATTCCCGGAAAAGAATTCCCGGATGCTGTCTCTTACGCAAAATCCGGCTCCTCCTTATCCAAGGATGACTGGCGCCGCAGCAATGTGGATTCCATTATCCTGGCCATCAGCAAGGTCATCAAAGAAGAAAAAAAGCTTTGCCGATTCGGGATCTCGCCTTTCAGCGTGTGGAGGAACAAGGACAAGGACCCCGAGGGAAGTGACAGCCGCGCCGGGCAAACCAATTATGATGACCTCTATGCTGACATTTTATTATGGCTGAAAAAGGGCTGGATCGACTATGTAACCCCGCAGCTCTATCTCGAAATCGGGCATGATAAGATTGCGTATGAGAAATTGCTGGACTGGTGGAGCCGCCACAGTTATGGCCGGCATATCTATATCGGTCACGGCATTTACCGTAGCTCCGAAAACCAGCCCAAATGGAAGAACCCGGCGGAACTACCCAACCAGATCAGCCTGTTGCGCCGCTATCCCAATGTACAGGGCAGTATTTATTTCAGCAGCAAATCCTTCGAACGCAATCCCAATGGCTGGAACGACAGCCTGCGCAACAATTATTACAGGTACCCCGCCCTCCTCCCGCCCATGCGCTGGATCGATAATGAAAAGCCCTGGCCACCAATCGTTACCCGCAGTATCATCAATGATTCCATTATCCAGCTCGATGTAAAACCTGATCCCCGTAACCGCGTGGAGATAAAATATTACGTGGTGTACCAGTATGCCGCCGATTCGCACAGTGAGACCTTTGGCAATATTCCCAAATACCTCTCCCGGCTGGTGGCCCAACCCGAGGGTTTCCAGCTGAAAGAAGTGCTCTCGTCGGAGCATTTCTCCTACAGGTATGTCATCACCGCGGTGGGGCGCAACAACAACGAAAGTGAGATGAGCGAGATTGCTATCCTGGTGCAGCCGGGGGGAAAGTGGAATTTCTACACTCCGTAAAGCGCATAGGCAGATAGACCGAAAGTCCGGAAGATGCAGTCTTAAAATTGTAATGGTATGATGAACCGACCCGGAATCCCTGACGGAAATATTCATGGATTAAATGACTTTTCATCGATCGGGGTCATTCTTTCAGACTATCCGTCTTCCGGACTTTCCCATTCCTTTTCTACCTTTGCATAGCTAAAAGGAACCGGTCCCTGCCCGACCGTTCCCGACTACTAACTTCTAACTAACATCTATGCCTGGTTACGAACTTTGGAGCGATAAAGAAAGAAAAGAAGTCAGCGATGTCCTTGAAACCGGCATCCTGATGCGTTATGGATTTGACGGACCCCGCAAGGGCATCTGGAAATCCAAAGAACTGGAAGCCGCTATCTGCGGGACTTTTGGCAGTAAATATGCGCAACTGACTTCCAGTGGCACTTCCGCCCTGTCCACCGCCATGAGTGCCCTCGGGATTGGTTATGGAGATGAAGTGATCACCCCGTCCTTCACTTTCGTGGCTTCATTCGAAGCGATCCTGAGTGTGGGCGCCGTGCCCGTACTGGTGGATGTGGATGATACCCTGACCTTAGACCCCGGATCCGTCCGCAGGGCCATCACGCCGAAAACGAAAGCCATCATGCCCGTGCACATGTGCGGCAGCATGGCCGACCTCGATGCCTTACAGGCCATTTGCAAGGAACATAACCTGATCCTGCTCGAAGACGCCTGCCAGAGCATCGGCGCCACTTATAAAGGAAGATCGCTGGGCACGATTGGCGATGCCGGCACCTTCTCTTTTGATTTTGTAAAAACCATGACCTGCGCTGAAGGCGGTGTGGTAATGACTAACCGCGAAGACATTTATACAAAAAGTGATGGCTATACCGATCATGGTCACGACCACCTGGGCGCGGACCGCGGGGCCGATCTCCATCCGTTCATCGGCTATAATTACCGCATTTCAGAACTGCATGCTGCCGTGGGACTGGCGCAGATCAAACGCCTCAGTGAATTCCTGGCCATCCAGAAAAAAAACCATGCACAGCTGAAAGCTATCCTGGCCACTGTACCTGAACTCAGCTTCCGCCGCATTCCCGATCCGGCCGGAGACAGCTGCAGTTTTATCAGCTGGTTCCTTCCCACCGAAGAACTAACCAGGGCCGTGGTGACTGAATTAAAAGCACAGGGCATTCTTCCCGGCAATTTCTACTGGTTTGATAATAACTGGCACTATATCCGCAAATGGGATCACCTGAAAAATGCAATTACACTGAACGCACTAAGCCCTGAAATAAGAGCAAGGGTGATGGAGCAGGCAAACAAGGATCTTTCAGCCAGTCATGCCGTGATGAGCCGCTGTATCTCTACTTCCATCAGTTTATTGTGGACGGAAGAACAGGTGAAGGAGAAGGGTGCTAAGATGGTGGCTGCGATCCGGAAAGTGCTTGCGGCGAAGGGCATTCCCGTTTAATCCCCCTGCCAGCGGCAGTTCACGAACGAACAGTTTCTTTTTACTACTTCCTAGCCGGGTCTCCCGCATGGGGACCCGGCGTCTATTTCGCATCCGCATCTCCAGAAAGAAGCCCGGCGTTTTATCACAGCGGCTTTGTCAGATCCAAATCTACTTCCTTGCCGAGTCTCCCGAAGGGGACTCGGCGTCTATTTCGCATCCGCATCTCCAGAAAGAAGCCCGGCGTTTTATCACAGCGGCTTTGTCAGATCCAAATCCGCAATTTCGCAATAATCAAGTACCGGGTAACGACCCTGCTGTGCCGTCAAGTAATATTGTGCCGAACTGTGTTCATATTCATGTGCTGCCCCTGCCAGTCTCCATTTCCCCCGAACAGGATTGTTATGCATATAGTCAGTCTTTTGCTTCATATAAGCATTGGTACGGCATTCTTTCCAGTCAAAGCTGTCTTCCCATACCTCATGTTTCTTTTTTCGCTCCCGGTCTTTGGCTTCCACCGCAATTTCCAGCTGATAAAGCAATGACTCTTCCTTTTGCAGACTTAACCGCTTCACTATATCATAGGCTATAAAACGTTTCCCATTACCAACAATAGTATTAACAGATTGAGCCGTGTTTCTGAATGCAATTAACGCGTGAAGATGGTTCGGCATGATCACATAGCCGGATATATAATGCCCCTTACTTTTCAAATGATCAAACCATTTGTACACCAGATCGTACCCTTTTGTAATCTCAAATAAAGGGATCCACCTGTAACAAGTGAAAGTGATAAAGAACACTCCAGCCGGCTCGGTGATCTGACGTTTTACGGGCATCAGCTAAATTAAAAGGCTACCCGAAGGAAGCAAACGTGTTTTGACGTGATAAGGCGTAATTTTCCTGATAAAGAGCGGCTGTGCCGGTTTTAATACGCCGAGTCCCCTTACGGGAGACTCGGCTTGGAAAGATATAGAACACTCCAGCCGGCTCAATGATCCGACGTTTTACGGGCATCAGCTAAATTAAAAGGCTACCCGAAGGAAGCAAACGTGTTTCGACGTGATAAGGCGTAATTTTCCTGATAAAGAGCGGCTGTGCCGGGTACTTTAATACGCCGAGTCCCCATACGGGAGACTCGGCCTGGAAAGCCCTGGCAGCGGTATTCACGATCGAACAGCTCCCCTTTACCCGACTGTAAGTTGAAAGAAAAATTGTTTACCCGCCTCGCGGTAAAGCGGGCCGTGGGGGCAGGTTTATAAACCCCTTCCCCTCCATCCTGTTCACATACTCCAGGGACCCTAAACGGAACCGCAGCGGAACCGTAACCAGCTTCTCTAATTGCAGCTCCTTTTTGCAGAAAAACCCAAGATTATTGACATAAGTGGAAGAATCCGGCAGGTTTAACAATATATAGGCAGGGGCTGGGGTGCAGTTCTCCGCTCTCACTAAAACCGGCCTGGAAAAACGGGGGACAAAAGCCCGGGCAGGTTGCTGGAAATGAACGCGTTTCAACCTGGGTACGGTTAGTCCCGGACCGGAATATTCCTGGCCTTTACTGCTTTCAAAAAACATTAACAGGAACACAACAAGAAAGCCGGTAACACGTTGCGGCATATTTATTTTCTTTACATATAAATTTACGGCATTATTTTTGTGCAACGGCGAAATTTTTTCGCCGTGCGAACCCTAAAAATGGAGCCACCGGAGTCCCCTCCGGGAGACTCCGGTGAATAAGAACCATGGCCCTGAGTCAGAGCTTACAGCAAAAGTTACTGCAAAAACTGTCCCCCCAGCAAATTCAACTGATGAAACTGCTGCAGGTACCTACGGCTAACCTGGAGACCCGGATTAAGGAAGAACTGGAAGAGAACCCGGCCCTGGAACTGGACGAAGAAGGACACGATGAGAACGCCGATGACCTGAAAGATGAATTCAATGAGGATGGCGAGGAGGATTATGACGATAAAGACGGCAGCGAAGATGAATACGAAAATATAGATGTCAGCGATTATGTGCAGGACGGGGACGACGAAGTGGCTGATTATAAACTCCGCGATGACAACTACCCCGAAGAAGACGAAGGCCGCCAGCTCCCCTATAAAACGGAAGCCAGCTTTTACGAAACCCTGATTGACCAGCTCGGCCTCCTGAACCTCGAGGAAAAACAACAGACCATCGCTGAACAGATCGTGGGCAGTATTGACGAAGACGGCTACCTCCGCAGGGAAACCTCCGCCATCGTGGACGACCTGGCGTTCCGCCAGAATATCGTCGCCACGGAAAAAGAAGTGGAGGAGATCATCCGGCGCATCCAGCATTTTGATCCGCCCGGCGTCGCGGCCCGGGATCTCCGGGAATGTTTACTGATCCAGCTCTTCCGGCTCAAAGAAGAAGGCCGGCCCGTGGACCTGGCGATCAAAGCGATCTCCAAATACTTTGACGAGTTTACCAAGAAACACTACGAGAAGATACAACGCGGGCTGAATCTCGACGATAACCAGCTCCGGGAAGTGATGCAGCAGATCATCCGGTTAAGCCCCAAACCGGGAGGCAATGTGGGCGAGATCAATAAAGCAGAAAGCTACGTGGTGCCCGACTTCTTTATCATTAACAACGCCGGTAAACTGGAACTGACCCTGAACAGCCGCAATGCCCCGGAACTCCGCATCAGTGAAGGCTACCGGGATATGCTGAAAGAATATGACCGCGGATCAAAAAAAGATAAACGCCAGAAAGAAGCCGTCCTCTTCATCAAACAGAAGATCGACTCGGCCAAATGGTTTATCGACGCGATCAAACAGCGGCAGCACACCCTGCTGAGCACCATGAATGCCATCATGGAACACCAGTACGAATTTTTCCTGACCGGCGACGAGACCGAACTGCGGCCCATGATCCTGAAAGATATTGCCGAGAAAACCGGGCTGGACATCTCCACCGTCAGCCGCGTGGCCAACAGTAAGTTTGTGCAAACCGAATTCGGCACCTACCGCCTGAAATTCTTCTTCAGCGAATCGCTGAGCACCGAAAGCGGGGAGGAAGTTTCCACCCGCGAAGTCAAAAAGATCCTGAGTGATTTTATTGAAGGGGAAGACAAGAAACGCCCCCTGAGTGATGAACGCCTGACCGAACTGTTGCAGGAAAAAGGATACAATATCGCCCGCCGGACCGTAGCGAAATACAGGGAGCAGTTGAATATACCCGTGGCCCGCTTACGAAAAGAATTATAATACCTGGTCTCACAACTTGTCAACCTGTCAACTTGTTAACCTGTCAACTGCTCAAAACGGCAGGTCATTATTACTCTCCATCTGGCCCCCGTCAAAATAAGTACCATCATCCGGGATCTTATCCGTTGTGCCCGCCTCACCGGCCGGTTCCAGTTTCCAGGCTTTTATATCGGTGTACCAGCGGCCATTGTACTCCCGGCTTTCCACATCAAAAGAAATATTCAGCAGGGTCCCGGTTTTCAGCAGCGACTCATTGATCTTGTCCCCCCAGATGGAAACACATACTTTTTTGGGATACTGTCCCCCTGTTTCCACGATAATATCCTGTTTTTTCCATTGCCCGTTTTTACCGTTACCGGTTTGCAGGGGAAGCAGCTGAATAAGTTTGGCGGTTAATTGCATGTCATCAGGTTTTCAGCACGGAAGGTACGTATCCCCGGACAATATTTTTAACAGACTACCCGCCATTGGGTATTTTTAGAAAAAACACAGAAAATCCCTATAAAAACACTGGGCAAAACTGTATTTTACACGGCTTTTTATTCCTTAACCCCCTGAACAATGGTTTTTGCAAGTCTTATATTCCTGTTTCTGTTCCTGCCGCTGAACCTGCTGTTGTATTACAGTTCTAAAAACGCGACCTGGAGAAACTGGGTGCTTATCGTTTTTTCACTGGCATTCTATGGCTGGGGGGAACCCATTTGGATTTCCCTGCTGATCCTCTCCTCAATGATGGACTGGGCCAATGCGCTCTTTATCCAAAAACACCGTGGCACCAAATGGGGTAAGGCCGGCGTGGTGTTCACCCTGATCCTCAACCTGGGACTGCTGGCCACTTTTAAATACGATAAATTCCTGGTTGACCAGGTGAATGCGGTACTCGGTACATCGTTCACCGCGCCGGGCTATGCATTACCAATCGGTATCTCCTTCTATACCTTTCACACGATCTCCTATGTGGTGGACGTTTACCGAGGCGATATTAAAGCGCAGCGCAACTTCCCGAATTTTTTAATGTATGTATCGCTCTATTCCTCGCTGGTTGCGGGGCCCATTATCCGGTACGCGCATGTGGCCACGGAAATTGACAGCCGGAAAGAAAATTTAAAGGATTTCAGTCTCGGCATCTCCCGCTTCTGCATCGGCCTCTTTAAAAAAGTGGTGATTGCCAATGTTGCAGCCGAACTGGTGCGGAAATATATGGGCGACAATGGCGACCCCCTGACCCTGGCCGAACTGGCAAACCTTTCCACCGCCGAAGCCTGGGTGGGGCTGATCATGTTTGCCCTGCAGATCTATTTTGATTTCTCCGGCTATTCCGATATGGCAATCGGCCTGGGGAGAATGTTTGGCTTCCATTTCCGTGAAAACTTTGAATACCCCTATATCGCGAAATCCATCAGTGAATTCTGGCGGAGATGGCATATTTCCCTGGGAAGCATTTTCCGGGATTATGTGTATATCCCGCTGGGCGGCAATAAAAAAAGGGTCTACTTCAACCTCTTTGTGGTCTGGTTCCTCACCGGTATGTGGCATGGCCCCAGCTGGAATTTTATTTTCTGGGGCCTGTACTTTTTTGTTTTCATTGCGCTGGAGAAAGCCTTTTTACAAAGCTGGCTCGATAAAATACCCGCTTTCTTTTCCCATGTCTATGCCCTCGCCGTTATCATTCCGGGCTGGGTGATCTTTTATTTTACCGATACGGTAATGCTGTTCGGCTATGTAAAAAAATTGTTCTCCTTTTCCCCCGCTGCGGACGGCTACCTGGATGTAAAAAATACCCTGACCACGCATTTGTTCTGGCTGGCCCTGGCCCTTGTACTCTGCATGCCGGTATTCCATAAAGTAAAGGCCTGGGTGGAGAAGAAAGAAAGGCGTATTACCCTGTACGACAGTGTGACTATCGGGTTTAATGTAGCGCTGCTCTTTCTTTGTGTGGCACAGCTGGTAGGCAAGAGTTATAACCCCTTTATTTATTTCCGGTTCTGACCGGTTAACCATATTTCAGGTATGAGTGAGAAAACAAACAGAACGATTCAGGTGGTCAATGTGACATTGTTTTGCAGCCTGCTCCTGCTGGGTGGCATCGCTTCTTTGTCATTGAAAAAAACGGAAGTATCCCTGACCGAGAATCGTAAGCTGGCTTCTTTCCCGGTCTTTTCCGACAGTGCACTCTGGAGCGGCGATTATTTCAGGGATATCGAAATGTATTATGCCGACAATTTTCCCTGGCGGGACCGGTGGATCGATGTGTCGGCTTCCTTCCGCAATAAACTGGGCTTTGAATCCACCGACATCACCATCTACTCGCCCGAAAACAATGCGGAAGCCAATGAAAAAACGGATACCGCGAAAAACGAGACAGCCGGCCTGCGTCCGGATGACGGCGCTACCGGGGAAGTGAAGAAAAGTCTTTTTGTATTCAAGAACCGGGCATTTGAAATGTTCGGCGGCGGCCCGGCCATGGGTCGTTCCTATGCCAATGTGATCAATTCCTATAACCGGCTGGGCATTCCTAACCTGCAGATCTATAACCTGATCATCCCCGTGGCCCTCGAATTTGAACTGACCGAGAAATACAAGAAACTGCAAAAACCCAATAGGCCCGCAATCGAGAATGTATATAATTCGCTTGACCCCAATATCAAAAAAGTATGGGCGATTGATGAGCTCCGGAAGCACCGCGAAGAATACATTTATTTTAATACCGATCACCACTGGACCAGTCTCGGCGCCTATTATGCCTACCGGGCATTTTGCGAAACAGCCGGGCTCACTCCTGTCTCCCTCGATACGGTTCGTTCCAAAGTAAAACCGGCCTTTCTGGGTTCTTTGTACCGGCTTACCCGTGACCCCAAACTGAAAGAGAACCCGGATTCGGTGAAATATTATTTATTCCGCGACTCCGTACGCTTTTATATCGGGAGTTCCGGCAGCCTGAGCTACTGGGCCAAATCCAAAATGTACGGGGAAGGAGCCAGCGGCGGCAACAGCTACTCTGTATTCCTGCAGGGCGACCTGCCCATTGTAAAAATGGAAACGGAACATAAGAATGGCCGGAGGATCGCCATCGTCAAAGAATCCTACGGGAATGCCTTTGCCCCCTATCTCATCAATAACTATGAAAAAGTAGTGGTGGTGGACCAGCGGTATTATACCGGGGATTTTATTGCCATGCTGAAGACCGAAGGCATCAATGAGCTTTTATTCATCAATAATATCTTCGCAGCGCATACGCCTTTCCATATTGAGAAGATAAAGGGGTTAAAGAAGAAATAGGAACCGTCATGCTTCGGTACGCCCGGGTGAAATACCGGGCGAGCTATGAGACGATGATGCCGGGCTACTCAGCATGACTTCAGCATCCCGTTTCATATCCAACAAAATACAAACAGGTTCCTAATTAACGGTTGTATGCCGGTCGGACCTTAGCAACATGGATAATACTATTTGTTGATATTGCTTATACGAAGCACAGTGGGGTGGAAATAATGCCACTGTCATGCTGAGTAGCCAGCCCCCGGCTGGCGTGCCATAGCATTACTTCAGCATTTCATTTCTATCCAAAAAAAAACAAACAGCTTTCTGATTAACGGTTGTACGCCGGTCGGGCCTTAACAGCATGGATACTACTATTTGTTGGTACAGCTTATACGAAGCGTTGTGGGGTGGAACGGCATGATACTGTCATGCTGAGTAGCCAGCCCCC
>JACRJO010000022.1 GCA_016219985.1 Sphingobacteriales bacterium
ATTCGCCGCATTGGGGGCCAGCAGGTTGATTTCAAGATCTCCCACCCAGGTATGATTAATATTCACTTTCACACTCATGTCGGTAATCACAGAACCAGCCGGGATACCACTTACGGTAAGTGCACTCCATACCCCACTTGGCGTACCGTCCGGAATAGAAAGCGGCAGACCGGATGAGGGAGTGAATGTTACGGTAGTCGGCGCTGACACGGTATTGGTCAGTGACAATTGCTGAACACTGCCTGCGCAAATAGTGGCAGATGACGGGTTCACCACCGGCTGTATCGGGTTCACCGTTAAAGTGGCCGGTTGTGAAAAATCTATTGCGGAGCAACCGCCGGTCACCTGTGCCCTGTACTGGTAGCCGCTATAAGTTGCCGAAACATTGGTAAGTGTCAGTGTAGAAGTGGTAGCACCGGAGTAGATGCCACCGTTTGCCACAACCTGCCAGGGAGAAGAAGCATTGACCCTGTACTGCCAGTTATAAGCCGGCAATGTCCCAGCCGTAGCAACCGTAAAAGTTGCATCTGCCCCGCAGATAATGGAAGAACTGGAAGGGCTGCTGGTAATCGTTACCGGTACACAGGGGGCGATGGTCACATTATAATCTTCTGTTTCACCAAAAGTCACGCCGGTACAGGCCTGGCCAGAAGTCCAGGCTGTATTGAAACGTACCCTTACCCGCATCCGGGTAGTTCCGTTCAGGGCATTGGCAGGTATCGCGATGGTACGTGTAATCACCCCGCCGTTACCTGCATTGTTCCCCAGGTTGGTAAACTCGGAGGCTTCAAACTGGCCGTTTTGGTTATAATCAAGCCATACAGCGACCTGCTCGGGCCATACGGTAGGTACATTTACGGTGATCGGGTTACCGGCGCCAGCATATACCGTTGGTGCAGCAACAGAAGAGGTATAATTGGAATACCCGGCAGGAGGACCAACGCTGCAGGCTGATGCGTTATCCAGGGTGCTGATCCGTACCCGGGTGATCACATCATTATCGGTACAATCGGATGCTCCCGGTAAACAATAACAGGCTGTAGGTGATGCCATTGTTACCTGTAGCGTTGTGGAAGTGCCGATATTAGCACCGCAGTTCACATTACAATGGTAATAGGTAGCCACATTCTGGTTGATGGTCAGTGTGGCGTTGGTAGCACCTGCAATATTGGTCCAGGTGGTACCATCCGGGGAAGACTGCCATTGGTAGTTCACTCCGGCCCCGGGATTCGCCAGGGACAGGGTGAAATTGGTACCAGGACAAACCGGGTTGGCCGTGCTGTTGGTAGCACCGGGAGCCGGTGTACCTGTACAAGCCGCCGTGGACGTATATTTTGCTTCATCAATACCAATATAATCCGAGTTTGCACCGGCGGGACCGCCATTGGTCACAAAATAACGGAAGGCCAGCCGGCCGGATGTAGGTGTTGGTACCCCTGAAATAGTCACGGTATACTGGGTCCATGCATTAGGGTAACCGGACGTTGATAAAGTGGGATTGACATCGAGTAACAGTGTCGTAAAATCGCCAACGGAGGTTTCATTGGCGCCCGCGTTAGTGCTCGCTCCGTTTAAACTCATTCTAACCTGTAAACGGTCAGGAAAAGCCGGGGCAGATACTGTCCGGGTATAGAATGTGAACACATCACCATCTTTAATAGTGATGTTGGGAGTAAACAGCCAGTTGCTGATCGTTCCGGCACCTGAGGTATTATTAAAATTAGCACCAATATATGCAGTCGCAGCACCGGCTTGTGAAGGAAATACAGTTGTATTCCCCTGGAACCACCCGGTACTGCCAACAGGGTTACTAAGATTCTGGGAAGCCCATCCCGCAGGGAGGGGGGATACCGTGGCAAAGTCTTCGTTAAACAATACCTGCGCTTTTGACGTCACTGATAAGCTGAGCAGCAGGAAGAACGTCAGCAGACTCCGGAAACACAGTGCGGTAATTTTTTGGGGGGTAAAAAATGATTGCATAGTCCTGGTTTTAAAGATGTGAATAGGAAAGAATCCTTTGAAAGCAGTCAACTAAAGGTAGGAAATTAATAAATGCACGAATTAATTCTGCAAAAAATCAAGGCCGTCCAGCCCATATAATAAAAAAAGTACCTGCATTGAATGACAGGTACTTTCCTAACAGGCAGAATATATTTTACCATTTATCGACTTCCTCTGTGGTCGTCCCGGAGGTATCATCGGGTTCTGCAACCGGCGCCGGGCTTATTTCGGTTCCGGCCTCCGCAACAGGAACGGGCTCCCGGGCCACCCCTTCTGAGCCATTCTGGTATTCTTCCGATTCTTCATGATTGAAAGCGTCAAAATCAAAGTCAGGCATCAGTTCAGTTTTCACATAATCCACCGCTTCTCCGAGCGCTTTGATAAACTTATTAAAATCTTCCTTATACAGGAATACTTTGTGACGGTCATACCCGTTGTCATCAAACCTTTTACGACTTTCGGTAATGGTGAGATAATAATCAGTCCCGCGGGTAGCTCTTACATCAAAAAAATAAGTCCTTCTTTTACCAGCACGAATCCGTTTGCTGTAGATGCTCTCCATTTTCTTGTCATTGTTCTCGTACGCCACTGTATAAGTTTTTAGCAGTTAATGAATTACTTTGATTTTGGCCGCTACAAATATAGAGATGTTTTCGAAACGGCCAAACCGGCCGAAAACTTTGTTTTGGCTCGTCCGGCCCTGCCAGCGGGGTTTGCCGGGCCTTCATTCAGCTTTTTCCCGGCTGCTGAAGGCTGTCCTGCTGCTGTTTCAGGTATAACGAAGCATAATAGCCCTTTGCCGCCATAAGCTGGTCATGTGTCCCGGATTCAACGATTTTCCCGTCTTCTAACACCAGTACCCGGTCAAAATTAAACAGGGAAAAGATCCGGTGCGTGATAATAATGGCCGTTTTATCCTGCAGGTATTCATTTAACCCGCTGATAATGGACTTCTCTGTACTGGCATCCACCGCGCTCAGGCAATCGTCAAATACCACGATTTCCGGTTCCCTGACCAATGCCCTGGCAATGGAGATCCGTTGCTTCTGTCCCCCGCTTAAGGTCACCCCCCTCTCCCCGATCATCGTATCGTACTGTGCCGAAAACCCGGCTATTTCCTTATCCACGCTCGCTCTCCGGGCCGCTTCCGACACCTTTTCGCGGGTAAATTCCTTCAGCCCAAAGCCAATATTATTCTCCACCGTGTCGCTGAAAAGGAATACATCCTGGGGAACATAACTGATCTGTTCCCGGAAACTTTTCAGGTCGTATTGACGTATATCGGTCCCGTCCATTTCAATTTTCCCGCTGCTCACATCCATCATCCTTAGAAGCAGTTGGGCCAGTGTGGTTTTCCCGCTGCCGGTCCGGCCCACAATGGCCAGTCTTTCACCGGGGCGGATCTCCAGGTTAAAATCACGTATGGCATGGATGCCGGTATTGGGGTAAATGAAGTTCACCCCCTCAAAACGAATCTGCCCTCCCAGCGGCTGCATCACTGCTCCCGGTACATTTTGAATGGAGGGCCGGGTCTCGAGGAATTCGTTGATCCTTTTTTGGGAAGCTGCCGCCCGCTGGATCATACTGGCCGTAAGCCCGATAGCGCTTACCGGGAAAGTGAGCATGTTAATGTACATCACAAACTCCACGATGGTATTGATCCCCACCCCGTGCCCGCCCCGGATATAGTAAAGTCCGCCGATCATAATGGTCAGCAGGGTGCTCAGCCCGATCAGCAGGGTAATCGAGGGAAAATACACGGCTTCCACTTTTACCAGCCCGAGGACATTCTTTTTAAATTCTTCAGCGTTGCGGGTAAAGAAGCCCAGCATAGCTTTTTCCTGGACAAAGGACTTGATCACCCGGATACCGGAATAGGTTTCCTGGGCATTAGTGGTGAGGGTGGAGAGGGATTCCTGTATTTTTTCACTTTTCCGGTGAATCGTATTATTAATAAGGTAGATGGTCACGGCCAGTATGGGCAGGGGGGCCAGCACATAGAGGGTCAGTTCGTGATCCCTTTTCAGCATAAAAAAAACGCTCAGGGAGATGACCGAAACCAGGTTGGCCAGGTACATGATTGCGGGGCCGGTAAACATCCTGACCCGGCTTACGTCTTCCGCGATCCGGTTCATCAGGTCACCGGTGCTCTGTGTTTTATAAAAAGCCATATCCAGTTTCTGGTAATGGCTGAAGACTTCATTTTTCTGCTCATATTCAATATACCGGCTCATGACAATGATTGTCTGCCGCATCAGGAAGAGAAAAAAGCCTCTCAGCAGTGCGAGGAACAGGATGGTTATACCACAGAGAGCCACTACTTTACCGATCGTATAGCCCGGGCGATCCACCGTGGTGATGAATTTATCCACGAGGACATCATAATCCGGTTGTTTATCCGGGGCCTTATAGCCCGGCAGGTGGAGGGAACGCTGAACAAAATCGATCACAAAGCCGGTTACCTGGGGTGACAAGACGTTGAAATAGTTGGACAAAAAGACAAATAAAATACCCCCGCCGAGGCGAAGCCGGTATTTCCAAAAATATTTATTCAGCGCCCTGAGTTGCTTCACCCGATAATGATTTGAAACAAAATTACTTGAATACCGATAATTTTTTGGAAGATAAAGCCCCAGCCATTTATTTTGCACCCGGAGAGATGGCAGAGCGGTCTAATGCGGCGGTCTTGAAAACCGTTGACTGTAACAGGTCCGGGGGTTCGAATCCCTCTCTCTCCGCAACCCAAAACACAATTGCCCCCGATGGGGCAATTTTCATTTAGGCGGCGTGGCAGGTTTACTTGCCAAAGCTGAATAAATGAAAATTGCAAAGGCGCGGAGCGCCGGCAATTGTGTTTTGGGTTGATCCCTCATCCGGGATCACCGCAGGTAATCCCCTCCCGGCAACCTGAACCATAAGCGGCAATATTGTCTTTGCGGGCAAAGGATTTTCCCGCAAAGCTTAATGTAAAAAAGAAGGCCCCGGTCATTCAGACCAGGGCCTTCTTTCACATTGTATGTGGGTCATTCCCCGTAATTACATTGAGTGATCTATACATACTCATTTCCGATCACCCTGTGAAACATCGCACTCCTTCAACCAATGCGATTGAGTGGTCAACGTCTAAAGAATATTCGCAGGCTGCTTGCAGTAATTAATAATACTCTGTAAAGCCTGGTCGAACCGGATCGGGTCTGCATTGATATCTGCCTGCACCAGGGCCCTGATAGCCGCCCTCCGGGTAAAATACTCGGCAAAGGCCCGCGGGTCCCTGTCGGCATAGTTCCTCCTGTAATCTGCCTGGAATTCGTCATCCGTCATACCAAAATGGGTCACTAAATCCAATACCGCAAACGGGAATAAGCTGGAAATGCGGCTGGCATCGGCTCTTCCCGCCGCACTATTATTATATTCTTCCATCTTTAAGGCGATCCTGTTACAGGCATAGCTTAAAAACCGTTTTCTCCGTTCCGGCGACATGGCGGTTGATGTGTACCGTATCATCGACAAAGCCGTGTCCTTATTCTGGTAACTCTGGTTCCTGAAAATGGAGAAAAAGGCAGTTGAGGTGCTCTCTGCGAAGAGTAAATAAAAGCCGGGAACATCCTTCCATTTGTACGCAAATATCGTAATGTCGCCGCCGCCCTCATATTGTTGCGCATGACCTTCCCCATCCGTAAGCGTGGTGCGCCTGCGGTCGGCAACCGTATATAATTCCCTGGCTCCTGCCAGTACAGACCGGCCTTCCACAAAATACCGGTACCCGGTGCTGGTAAATTCTGTCATTAGTTTTTGAAGGGCGCTGTCATTCATGATAAATCCATAAAAAGTGGCCAGTCCTTCATTTAAGGCACCTTCCTGGTCTCCCAATAATTCGGATATACTGAAATAGTGCATGCCATCGGCTCCATAAGTGATGGCATTGCCGCTGACAGCCCCCCATTTTGACCAGGGGCCTGTAAACTGCGTGTGTGAGGTTTCATGCAATACCACTTCATCCACCGCACGCATCCCTCCTGTTCTGCGGGACTGATCCGTTTCCAGCTGGTGCTCTCCGAACATGACCCACCCGTCGAATCTCCGTCCGTCCGGGTAAGGTCCGTTATTCGCAGCAGGCCAGACATATTTCCGGCCATGATCTGTGTATTTCATAAATATCTGGCTGGTATCTGCGGGGGACGAGGAAAGACCCGTCCTGTCATCAGCCAGCCAGTACTCCACCCGGACAACACTGCCCGCGGAATTCCGCAGCACGAGATTTACATTATTCCGTAAGGTTGTGCCCGCCTGTAACTGGTTATATACATACAGGATTTTAGGCGGCGCCTGGCTTCTGAAAGTGGCGACATTTGCCGCTGTAATTTCCGTTCTTGCATAGCCCATCGGGCAGTACAGGGAATCCATGGTTGCCGAAAAACCGGCCGAAATGGTTGCGCGGGGCGCCACAAAATAAAATACCACTGTTTGGGCCGATACGCTGAAGGACAACCCTGAGAGCAGAATGATCGCCAAAGGGGATCCCGCGAATATCTTTTTTATTAGCTTTCTCATTGTTGGAGAGTTAAGGTTTTTAATTAGTGATCTGGTCCGCAAAAACGATCGCATCATTGCTCTTTACCCGGCCGGAACTTTTGGTCTGGTTATTATTCATGCGCCAGGTTACTTCGTACTCGTAATCATAACTTTCCCCCGGGAGCATAAATTCAACCTTCTCTGACAGCTGGCCCTTGGCAGGATTCAACGTGACCTGCTTTTGCTGCTCTGCATCGCCCAGCTTGTAAAACACTTTTACCGTTACCAGTCGTACCCCCGCATTCGCCAGGGTTGCTTGGTCGGCCTGGAACTCCACGCTCCTGCGCTGATAAGGCGGGGTAAGGTCGATGGCCCCGCTCGTTGATTTTTGCAAAGGCACTTTCACTGTTCTCCCCCCGAAAAAACTCCATTCGGCCTCATACTCGTAATCCATCCACTTTTTGCGGTCGTTATCCTGTTTCCAGCCATATACCATTTTAAAATTGTTGCCTTCCTTATTGAAGTTATTCCGGTCAATCCTGATCTCCTGGTTGGTAATATCCCCGCCCTGATGGGTTTTCTTTAAACGGAGATTGACAAAATTGATATACTGGCCAAAATCCTGGGCATTCATGCCATCAATAAAGGCGGTTAATTCCCTTTGTATGTACAGCGGGTCATCCAGGTTTACCTGGCGGAATACGGTATTATCATTCCGGAACCCCGTGAGGTCGCCAATGTTTTCGTCAAACCGCATGGAAATATTATCCGCCGTGGATTTATTCAGGTCAATTCTGAAAATCCCCTGCTGATGAATACGTTTCATCTCGAAAGTAGCCACTACCGCAAAACTGGGCATCGAGACATCCTGGATATTTGCGCCTGTGTTTGCGCTATTGGCACCGCGCGTACTGCTTGAAGGAGGAGTTACGCCTGCACTCCTTGCTCCTACCGACGGCCGGTCTTCAGGGGTAGCCGACCCGGCAACCCGGCTGTCGGGGATAGCGCCCCGGCCCCTGCTTGTATCCCTTGGCGCCAGATTTCGCTGTCTTTCGTCTTCTGCCGCTCTTCTCCTGTCATTTTCCAGGTTAATGGCTCTTGCCTCGGCCCTGCTGTCCCTTAACATCGTCGTAGCCCTGTCCAGCACGCTGGTGCTGTTCCCGCCTGTAATTCCCCCTAACTCATTCAGGCCAAGATTACCCGTGCCATTCATCGGGGAAAACATCATATCCGAAATTTTATTATAAGCCGTTGCAATCATGGCTTCCATCTTTTCATCCTCCCCGATCTGTGTCACTTTGATGGCACCGCTTCGTACGAGGTCATCAAATGTCCCCTTGATTTCAGCAGCCAGGAAAGTAGTAGCCAACCCCACATTAAACGCTTTGTGGTCATATATCTGGTCGAAATTGGCTTCAATCACTGCTTTCTTCGGAGAACGGTACCCGGCTACTTCCATTTCAAAGGTAAAACTGATATCCGGCGCAACCGTATTGAAGGATTCCCATAATATTTTTGCACCCTGTTTGGTCAGCTGGATCGATACCGCAGCTTTCTGCCCGTCCAGCACAGGGGCATTGCCCAATCCCACCACCTGCTTGCTCAATCCTCCCTGCGGGTCTTTAAAGGAAGAAACGATTCCGAACTT
The DNA here is from genome assembly GCA_016219985.1 of Sphingobacteriales bacterium. Lineage (GTDB taxonomy): Bacteria > Bacteroidota > Bacteroidia > Chitinophagales > Chitinophagaceae > JJ008. Next base: position 8,162 of record JACRJO010000022.1, read on the forward strand.
CCCGGATTTATACACAACAGGGCCCAGCAGCTGCGCATTGGGTCTTAACCGCTGCAATTCCCGCTGCGCTTCCCGTATCTGGTCCTGGGTGACTTCAAGGCTCACTACCGCATGCACAATCCCACCGCCTTCCGCTTCTGTACCGGGCTGGTCAGCGCCGGACAGTTTATTTTCTGCATACCGCAGGAATGAAAACTGCGGCTTACCATCGGGCCCCTTGGCCAGGTGCGGCTTATCCGATATAAAATAATACTGGTTCTCGTTCCCGATATCCGGGAAACAGGTTAGTTCACCTGCCTTTACCGGGCGGTCCAGGTTAATGGGCTGTGCAAAAGACGGCAGGGCCGCTCCTATTGCCAGCATCATACAAAAGAATATTTTTTTCATACTTTCATTTTGATTGAATAAAGGGATTGATTCGCTGTCATTAATTATTGATAACCCCCAGCACTTCCTTAAAACTATCCAGTATTTTATCCACGGTAACTTTGCCACCCGGGCCCGGGGTCGCAATGGTTTTGGCCGCATCGATTGCTTTCATAAATACATCCGAGGTCTTATCCGTAAATCCTTCCGGGATCACGGCGTACACATAATTATCATTGATCTTTGCGCTCCATGGCAGGGCGAGTTTGCCTTCCGTGGTATGATTAAATACAAGGCGATATACATACCCCCTTGTATCCCTGTCCATAAAAAGCATTTTACTCACCAGCGACTCCCCCTTTGCCGGGGAAACATTGATATTCTCCTCTATTTCTTCACCGTATTTTTTATACCGGACCTGCAGGGTAGCCCTGCTGATATTGGCGGCCTTCAGTTTATCCAGGTCCACTTCAAATTCGATGGTTCTCGGGACCACCGGCGGTTTCAATGTTACCGCTTCCATCTGTCCTTTTTCCCAGCCGGGATCGGGTGGAAACACATTTCCGCCTCTCAGACTCCATTGCACCTTGTATTGATACATATCCGGGTTATTGTCCTCGCCCGCTGCATAAGTCATTGCCGCGGTAATCCCTTTCTCTGCCACAAATTTTTTATCAATGGTTACACGATCCATGAAGTCATTTCCTGAATTCCGTTTCTTGCGCACATTTACCGTCACATAATTCACTTCCTGGTCAAACATTTCTTTGGCTTCCAGGTCAAGCACAAACCGTATATCCAGGTGTTTAAAGAAAGGATCGTTCAGGTTTACGCTGGCGATACAATTTTTATTATCTCTGACTGAATTGTACCAGGTTTTCAGGTTCTGTGAAAAAGCCACCGGCATGCCCAGCATATAATTGTAGTTCATCATGATGACTTCTCTCTTTTTCCTGACACTATTCTCGATCCTTTTTACATCCAGGTAATACCCATACGCGTCTTTTTTCCCGGGCAGGTATTCCTTTTCTTTTTCTGTAGGCGGCGTGGCCTGTGGCCGGTCATCGGCCGGTTTGGCAAATTTGTCCATGAACATCTGGAAGAAAAGTTCAGTCAGTTTTTCCGTAGTGGCATTCGGAATACCCTGGTCGATCTGTATAATGATCGCATTATTTTCCACCATTTTATCATATACACTGTGCAGTTCATTCCAGGACTGGCTTTCCTGCACGGCGTCCTTTGTTTCCACTCTCCGGTATTCCGCGGTGACTTTATCCTGCTTGATCACCTGCGACATTTTTTCATAGTCCACAACGATCTTTGCCTTCAGCCCGTTCACCTTCACATAATATTTATAAAAGAAATCGCAGCTGAGGTCGGTGATAGCAAGGTCCTTATCGAATGTCTTGGCCAGTAATTGCGCCCCGAATTTATTCAGGTTGGTGGCAACGGCTACTTTTGCGCCCTCCTGCAGGGGAGCTTTGCCTGATGTTACCAGGCTTTTGACCATGCCTCCTTCCTTGTTTACCACGCCTGAAGTAATGCGGAACGAATTGGCATCTTCCGCCGCAAAGAGATCAACCGGTCCCTTCACAAGCGCTCCTTCCATTTTTGCAGCGAGTTTGCCCTGGAGTTCATCCAGCTGGTCCTTTGTATAACCTAACTGCATGAGGAAATGCATTAAGGCGCCGCTTACACCTCCCTGGTCTTCACGTTCCTCAGTCACATACTTCAGGAATAAAAACTCGGGAACCTGTGTCACCGGGTTTTTTGAAAGCATCGCCTGTGTGGGAACATAGTAATAGTTTTTCCCGCCCCTTGCCCCGGGCCCCGCTCCCTGGGTCTGGGCATAAAGCGTGATGGCCGTACCATCATTAAGGGTAATAACTAGTTTTGAATTGAAATCAAGGTTTTGCTGGGCGACCGCTGCCGCCGGCAAAAGGAACAACATGAGCAGTAAGCAGGTAATGGCTGAACCCAGCCTCGGTCCCCGCAGTTGTTGAAGGATAATATTCATGGTTTTGATTTTACGTGATAAAATTTATGGCTAAGAGCGGTGAAAAAACCTGTACAGGACCCTGTGCCGTATAAAAGAACAGGAAGCCTTGTCGTCTGCATTTTTAATCACTTCCACCTCTTTTACTTTCCGGAGCGCCCGGTAAAACTTATTGGGCGTGCTGCTCCACCCGGCCATAATAAATTCCCTGCTTTTTAGTTCTACCTGCAGCAATTTCTCCACGGCTACGCGTACAAAATCCGTACAATTAAACAACCTCGCATTGAAAGGGCGGTTGGAGGCCACCATACTATCCAGCAAACTGATCACCAGCTGATCCTGCTGCCAGGTTGTTTTGATCTTCAACAGCCCGTCGCTGGGGTAATGCTCCCTGTGCGGGATTCCTTTATCGCATAAACTGTTCAGGGTGATTTCCTCTGTGGTGGTGACGGGCAACTTGTAATACAGGGCCGGGATATCCTTACCGGTGCTGCGCACATTAAAGTGGTCATCGTCAGGCCAAAGATCATAGTAGGTAAGCTCGCCGGTAGTAACCGTGTCGGCTATTTGTCTGATGCCTCCGGGTTCCTGTATCTCCTTATACACTACTTTGTAATTATCCACGGCAATGCCTGCATGTCCCGTCTTGCCTTTAAACGTGGCGTAATAGACAATGTACACATGATCCCCCTTTGCGAAACAGGGTTGGGAAAGAGCGCATACCCCCAGCCATATGGTAATAAACAGCTTCACGTTCCGGGTATTGTATCAATGAATAAAAGTTCCGTATCATTTTCCCCGGTTGCGGTTTTTTCCGTACCGTCCTTCATTCTCCAGCGCAGGGTATATTTATAGGCATACTGCCCCGAGGGGAGCGTTATATCAAATTGCTTTTGCGAAAAATCATCATCCGGCTTTACTGTGGTTTCTATGCTCCGGTTTTCCCCAAAGAAGGAATATTCGATCCGGAGGGTAACCGCCCTTACGTTTTTGGATTTCAAAAACCCGGGATCGCCATCAATCTTCACTGTTCTTCTTTCGTACGGAACATAGAGATTGATCATGGAGGCATTTTGCCGGATCCAGCCGGTTTGGTAGGTTTTACCCCCCTTAAAATTATACTGCGCCTTGAAGTCGTAGTTCAGCCAGGCCAGCCTGTCTGTATCACTTACCGATCCGTAATTCATGGTAAGCTGCCTGTTCTCTGTAATAGTGGATTTTACAATATTGACTTCTTTTAACGTGGCGCTCCCGTTCCCATGATCTTTCTTCATTGTCACCGTGATGCTGTTGATCATTTTATCAAATTCGGGCAGGAGGGCGCCGTCCACCCCAATATAAATATCACGCTGCTCGAAGTCAGGGTCCGTCAGTGATACTGTTCTGAAATACTCCTCGCTCTGCCCGTACTTTTTGTAAAAATCGCCGATATTAAAAGTGATATAATGATGCCGGTCACTGGAAATGCGGCTGTTAAAACTCAGTGTACTCGTACCGCTTGTTTTGACATCCTTTAATTTATACCCAAAGTGGGCGCCAAATCCAACCGTTTTCCCGCTTGACAGGGAGCCTCCGGCGCTATTACTGAAAAGGCCGTTTAACAAACCGCCAAGCCCGCCCTGCTGGCCGGCCGGCAACTGTTCGGGCTCAACCCGCCGGAATAACATATCGGTGATCTTATTGTAAGCAGTTGTGACCAGGGCATCCATTCTTGAATCATCCCCCGCCATTTCCAGTTTTATCGCATTCGTCTTTCGTAGCTCTTCGTACACTTTTTCAATTTCCGCGCTTACGAAATAAACACTTGCCCCGCCGGAGATCTTTTCATTCTTCTGTACCTCTGCCCAATCAACCGTCAGTTTTGCGTTATAGGCATCGGTTAATCCCGAAAAAGCCAGGTCAAAAACCAGGGAAACATCCGGCGTATTCATCTTAAAACTTTCCAGCAATAATTTCGAACGTTGCGGATCCATTTCAAATGATAACGCTATCCGGCTGCCCTGCAAGACCGGCGCCGCACCCATTGCCAGCAGGTTTCGTTCACTCTTTCCATTGTCAGGGTTCAGGATGGAAGATACCAGGGCAAACCGTCCTTCTTTAAACACAATGGGGCCCCGGAGTTTTACACTATCATTCCCATTTAAAAGTTCTTTCAGGGCCTGCTCCGCCCTTCTTACTTTTTTCTCATCCGTATCGTAGGTTACCAGGAAATGAAGCACCCCGCCACCTCCAGCCTGGGATATTGATTTATCCGGCGAAGTGCTGTTGTCCGTATTATTCACATACCGTATAAACGAAAACTGGGGTTGTTTCCTTTCATTGATGGCCAGGGATGCCTGGTCAGGTAAATACAAATACTGCAATGTGTCTGTCAGTAAAGGGAAACACCAAAGCCCCTCCACCCGGACACCCCTGTCGATGGCAATTTGCTGGGCCGCTGCATTCAATGACAGCAAGATCGTAATGGTCATCAAAAGCCGTTTAAAAAAAACAGTCAGCCGGGCGGGTATATTTTTATTAAAATTGATCATGGCTTTTTAAACTGGTCGGGTGAAGGAGGTGCTAAAAACAAATAATTGGACGTAAGGTGGTTTAATGGCGGGGCGGCTTTCCCTTTTGTCTTACTGTACCAGACAGCCTGGTACACAACCGGCGCATCCTTGTCGTGGTAAACGGACACCCGGGTCGTCGAATTCTGATCTGCCGCTCTCAAAATGAAATGCCGCACCGCTTTTTTCTCCCCGCCCTGGATACTCGCAAAACTGATATCAACGGAGGAAATACTATCGGTCATAAATTGCTGGCGGTCTGCATCGACTTCCACATATTCCTTTACCAATGGCGGAATGAGCGAGACGGCAGGGTCAGCGCTGCTGATCCAGTTTTTTGCATCTGCGGGATAACGCACCACTTTCGGATTTCCCTTAAAACTCCAGAGTAGCTGGTATTCGTAATTCAGCCAGTCAGCGTTTTGCAAACCCAGCCGCGGATATGAAATCTCTTTCAGGTTAATCCCTTTCTTCAGGTCGTTCCCGTTAATAATAAGCTGCGCGGTAACATCATCCTGGCCATTGCTGTATTTTTTCCTGAAATTAACCGTTACAAAATTCACGATATCATCAAAGGCGTCCGTAAATTCACCGTCTACCTGGAAATTGATACTTCTTCGCTGAAAAGCCGGGTCGTCCATATTGACGATGCGGAAATAATTTGAGTCAGCCCCTAACTGCGTGTACAGCCCCCCCAGGTTTCCGGCCGTATGGAAGGGAACTTTGATCGTGGTGGATTTACTCAGGTTGAGGTAAAACTTATTGGTCCGGATATCTTTCACATCCTTCATGATATACTGGTTATCGGTCCGGTACTCCGGATTAAGGTTCTTTTTCCTTTGCGGCGAGAACCATCCCAAAATCGGTAATGATCCCATCACATCAGAAAGTCCTTCCGCGATATCATTCACCACTCCCGTCTTCTCCTGCTTTCCCTGGTCAACAAAACCCAGGCTGGCGTCCACCCGTTCAGGTTCTTTGGACCAACCGGTTTTTGTATCAAACATGATCTCGGTCAGCTTATTCGTCACCACGCTCAGGATTCCATCCATATCACTGGTTTTTACACCCAGGCCGGCTGAGCGGTCAAACACATCCACTTTTATCCCCCCCGATTTAATCATCTCATCCGTCACCTGGCGTATCTGGTTCTTGTTGTATCCCTGCTGGTTATTGAAAATCTGGCTGAAATGTGAATACACCACATTCATTTCCGCGGTTACCACCGCATTGTATGCCCTCACCGATGCTTCGTAATACCCATGAATCGAAACGGACACATCCGATGTCGGGCCGGTAAAAGAATTCCATAATAACGTAGCACCCTGCGGGTTCAGCAAAGAGGCCACAGCTGCTTTTGACCCCGGTGTAAGCGGTGCAAAGCCCGATGTTACCACCGACCGGGTCATCGCATCTTTCCCTTCCTTATTACTCAATACCCCGGATACGATTTCAAAACTGGGAGTGGTATTTTCCGGATCATCTTTTTTGGGCTGCATCAGCGGTACCGGGCCCGCAATCCTGGCGCCGGGTGTAACTTTCTGAAGTTCCTTTGTAACCGCAGCCAGCAGGGAGTCGGGGATCCTGAACTCGATCAATGCATGGAAAAGTCCCCCGCTGTTTTCCACTTTATCACTGACATATTTTATGCAGAGAAATTCGAGCGAACCATCCTCTTTTGTGGCCAGGCGGGGGTAACGGGGCAGGTAGTAATAATCCGTTTCCTTACTCCGGTCCTGCAGGAGGGTAAGTCCCCCGATCGTGACATTCCCCTCGTCATATTTAACCTGGCCAAGGGCTTGCAGGTTAACCAGGACAAGTACGGCCAGCACAGAATTTTTAACGTGTAAAACCATATATATATATTTATCGGTGAATCAGTTATTGGTTATCCGGATTTGACCTGGGCACTATTTTATCGGGCGGCGATGTAATATCGAGTATCTCGCTCCATTCTTTCTTTTCCACCCAGCCTGTCGTACTGAGTTCTCCATCCGTATTGATCTCCGTCACCCGGTAATAAAAGGGTTTATCAAACCTGACTGCATAAACAAACCGGATGCTTTTCGCGTAAATATCCGGCTTACTGCCTTTAAAGGAAAAACCTGAAACAATATCCGAGCCATTTACACTGGTAGCTTTTATTTCGATCCTTTTGGCAAAAAGGTCAGGTCGCAATTCGTTATTAAAATCATAGCAGTACACATCAAACAGGGGGTATTTGGCCGGGATTTTCTCATTAATATCCACTTTCTGAATAACCGAGGGCCATTTATCAGGGTCCGCCGTTATAACAAATGCATTGGCTTTAACCATCAGCACATTTAAGGTGCTGTCCTTCTGGTTCTTTATTTCATTGGCAAAAAGATCATACACCTGCCTGGCGATCTCCCTGTTACCCGAAACGGTTACATCCTCCAGCCCCCGCTCTGAAAAAGCAGCATACATGGCATAGGAAAAACTCATTGCCGACTGATGATTTTTAATAGCCGATTCCACTAACTGGGCGTCATTATTATTCAACCGCAGGTTGATGATACGGTCGTTCCAGTAGCTGTTGTTGGCAGCTGCAGCCTCATCAGCCGCTTCCGAAAAACTTGTTTTGATAAGATGAAGACTATCGGCAGCCGCTTCACCCGAAGTGCCTGCGAAACTGAGCAGGGAAGAAAACCTGCGAACAGGCAAGGGTCTTAATTCTGCGGATGGATTCGTATTTCTCAGCAGGGTCCTGATGTCCGCAATTTTCTTTTGCAGGGAAGGGTCAACCACCACCCGAAACTGCAGGAGGTTGTTGAATTTTGCGATACCCGCATCGCCCGTTGACCGGGTGCCGGTATAGCGCATTTGCGTCAAGGTAAAAGAAGGTTTCCCGTCGGCATCCGTCATCAGCTTATAATCCGGGGGAACGTAATAAAACAGACCCGGCAGTTTCACATCCCTGTATATTTTCTGGTCCAGTATGACCTGCGAAGAAACCAATGATGGCTGGGCCACCGCATTGGCATAGAAAATACCAACGCAGGAAAGCAACCTGATAATATGATGAATACCCGGAATCATGTTTTACTGCTGAAAAAAATTAATTGATACCCGGGATAATCCCCCGGAAAATTTCTTTCATTTTCGTTTTACCAAGTAATATCTCTTTATCAGCACCTTTTATCCAATCGTTGGCGGGATAGAAATCCCCGTCCGTTGTGGCCACCGTTATTTTATATTCAAAATCCACCGCACCGCCGGCGGGAATAAACAGGGGACCGGCAGAATTTTCACCGGTTTCCCTGGTGATTCTTACAGTTGCCAGTTCTTTCAGCTCCTCTCCTTTCGGATCCACCTGTTTGCTGCGGACGGCTACCAGGAAATAAGAGGCATGCAGGGTATCGAATACAGCCGGCGGGATCGTAAATTTCAATTGTTGTGATTTGGTGCCGGATACACCGCCGGTAACGGCATCCATTACTTTCCGGTCACAATCACTGCAATCCAGCACACTATAATCAATCCACATTACCACCGACTCAGCCCTGTCGAGCCAGGCGGGAACCGTACTGCTGTTAAAAGTCACCTGCGCCTGGGAGGGGACGGTAATCCCATTCATTGACCAGGAATAGATTATGGGATTCTTACCGGTGTTTTCCTTTTTTAATACATGCAGGTAATTCAGCTTTAGCGGGTAGGGCGTTTCATTTCTCCAGTTACGGCTGCGCCATGCGGTGGGTTCAATACTCATTTTACCGAGGGTGCGGATATCAGCCAGGTTAATCACCGCCGGAATTTGCTGATCCAGTATGCCTTCGTCGCCGGGTTTCAGGATCACCGAAGCGGCCACGCCTTCCCTCGAGGTCAGCGCGGTCTGAATGAATTCCTTGGTATCCGCATCTGTTTGCCAGGCCACGCGGATATCATTACTGAGATCCGTACTGGTTTCCACACTTACCTTATTTTGGGGAATATTATACTGTGCACCCAGGGTACTCTGAAAAGTGAATTGGGGATTTTCCCGTAAGGGCAGAAATTTCACATTGGTAAAATCAGGCAGCGAGGCTTTTAATAAGGTTTTTACAAAATTGATTTCCCGGGTACTGATATCTGCGGTCAGGGTAGCCGACATCCTGACCGGGGCATCGGAACCTGTTTCAGGCGTGGTCGCGCCGGACTGGCTCCCGTATAATATCCTGAAATCGTACCCCTTTTCCGGTTCGGTCTTTGGTTGCCATTTCAGGTGATAGTCTGCAGGTAAAATATAGACGATACCCGATTTGGGGTTCTTATCCAAAAAGGCATTCAGGTTAATATTCGATATATCCTGCGGTCGTTTGAAATCAACATCGGCCGAGAAAGCATCAATCAGGCTGAATTGTGCATCTTTATTGGGACCTGCGGACACCGTACTCACGGGCTGGCCGCCAGAAGAGGCCGGTGGTAAAGCAGCCACCTGTTTCAGTGTATACACATTAGCGGCGATATAAACCGGGGTAAAATTCTTTTTAAATGTATACGTGAAGTTCTGTGTCCCGCCTCCTTTTCGGACATGCGTTTCGTTCACTGTCAGTTGTCCGGCATTCAGATTAATCGCCAGCGTGGCAGTCGCAAAACTCCATTCAAAGACGGCCCTGAAATTATTGGCCCCCAAATCCGTTAACGCAGTGGTACCCCAGTCGCAATCCTGCGGCGAACATTTTCCGAACCCCTGGATTTTATTATTATTGGTAACAATGAGTTTGGTGATACCTCTTGTATTCACATCTGTATTGATCCAGGTGCCCGATATATCCTCCGGCAATGAAAAGTTCCGGTAATTGATAAACGGGATATGGTTGCCCCCGCCGGTTCTCAGCATTTCCACCCGCCGGGTGTCGGCCGGCTTTATATAGATCCGCTTCGGATCAAACTGGATAACCTTAGTGGGAATCACATCTTTTACTTCTTCCGTTAAAGAAGCTGCCTTCCCGACCGGCGTAAGGTTGACGGTAACCACCACATTCTGCGGATCCAGTTCATTCTTCCAGTTCTTACTCAGGTTAAATATAGTCACATTGCCCATGCCGTTCTCCTTTTTACCAACATCAATTCTCAAAAAAGGAGATTCCAGTTTCGTTCCCTTCGGAACACTGGCCGCTAATTGCAGGGTGCATTCGAATGGTGAGGGCGAGGCCGGTTGCTTCAGTTTTGCGGGAACCACTTCGTTCTGTTTCTGCTTGGTGGCGCCCACAACGGAAACGGTAAAAAAGCCATTTACATAGTCCGTATAGTAGATCTTAACCTTCAGGGTTTTTTCAGCATCCCAGGTAACAATGGCACTGTCGATCTTACCCGACAGCTTGTTCCCGAACAAGTTGCCGATCTGCGATTCTAAAAAAGAACCCATATCATCAACCCGGGCCAGCTTTTTATTTTGTAAACCACTATAATTCTGAGCTAAACAAGTATTCGCTATAAAAGCGAGCAGTAAAAACTGAGGAAGCCTTTTTTTCATGATAGTTTTTTGTAGGCTACTAAAGCAAAGCTCAATCCTCATCAGTACCGGTAATAAACGATTACCCTTACCTAAATTTAAAGCAAAGTAGTTATTCTTTACTGTTTAATAAATACCACTTTCAGGTAAGTTTCCAAATGGAACCCACATAAAAATCATAGCAATGGAGTAAGTATCACTCTGTTACACAGTATTTTGCCTCCCGGAACTGGTGAATAAACAGGCACATTTAAAGAACTAACCGGCTGATTAATGGTAAAAATCACAAGGCCAAATCCCATACGACTTTTAAATTAACCGTAATTTTCTTACTTAGCAAAGGATGCGCATCATCACCTGCTTAATAGCATCCCGCGTTAACACCTGTTACAGGGACCGATGGCCGGACCTCTTAATAGCAGCAATTCTTTTTCCGGCAAGCCAGGAAGTAGTTATTCTATCTATAATACCTTCTCCTGCCTTACAACCGGGTTACAGAAATTAGGTTTAATTTGCGCCCCGGAAGACCTATGCAGGATGCTATGGACATATCGAAACCCGGAACAACCATCCAATGCTGGGTGGAATTGTACACGGATAAGCTCTATACCCGGGCCTTCCACAAAACCGGGAGCCAGGAAATAGCCGAGGACCTGGTACAGGAGACCTTTTTAGCCGCGTTTCAATCCCTACAAAAATTTGAGGGCAAAAGCGAACCAGCCACCTGGCTTTTTGCCATCCTGAATAATAAGATCGCAGAATATTTCCGGAAAAAATACCGCAACCCGGTCAGTAATACACAAAATGGCCAGTCGCCGGATGGGCCGGATGGCGATTTTTACTTTGACCATAACGGGGAATGGAGGAAGGAGCAGCGTCCCGGGCCCTGGGAAGAAGATTCCCTGCATTTACTGGATGACCCCGGTTTTACAAAAGTATTGAAGAACTGCCTCGGGAGCCTGCCGGGTAACTGGCAGGCCGCTATTCAATTAAAATACCTGGAAGAGAAAAAAGGCGAACTCATCTGTCAGGAGCTGGGGATTGCGCCTACTAATTTCTGGCAGATACTGCACAGGGCCAAACTGCAGCTGAGGAAATGCCTGGAGATCCATTGGTTTAAAAAGTAAAAAAATGAAAAAGCTGTTTCACTGGCTGATGCTTTCCTGTAAAAAGGCAACCGGGTTGATCGAAAAAAAAGCGGTTACCCGGCTGACCTTCAAAGAAGGATTGCAATTGCGCCTGCACAAAAGCATGTGCGACGCCTGTACGGCCTATGAAAAGCAAAGCAAAAAAATTGACGGGCTGCTGCGTAAGCACCTGGCAGATGATCAAACTTCTGATACCGGTACTTTGAAAAATGAGGCCCTGAAAGAAAAGATCCTGAACCGGCTGACAGACATTTAATATGGAACAAGCCATTCTTCCCTTGCTTTCCGGTTATACCACCTGAATTAACGGGCGCCCGTTACATTTTTTAAACAAGCCCGTTCTCTCCCCGCTTTGTTCATTTCCCCAACTACGGCGCTAACATCTCCTTAACAGTATTCCTGGATTTTTTTAAAAAAAAAACGGCCCTGGTTGTCAGGATTTGTCTAAGCCGGCAACTATATCCCCGTAAAGTGTATTATAAAATTTAAACCCCAAAAAAATGGAAAAGAAAAAAAACATCCTTGGCGCCTCTGTTATTACCGGGGCCGTATTAGTTGTTACCGGATTTGCAGCCAGCGCAACCGGCTTATTTAATTACCAGCACCTGGGAACCGGCAGCGAGGTAAGAAGTAACCTGCTGGACCGTACTGATAACAGCAAAACACTGGAACTGGCCTGCGGCGGAAAGAGCAAAACAGACAGTACAGCCAAAAAGGGACAGGACGGCAAATGCGGGGAGCAGAAAAAAACGGACAGCACCGCTAAAAAAGTAAAAGACGCAAAGTGCGGCGAAGGCAAATGCGGCGGCACTAAAAAGAAGAACTGATTTCACCGGATCCCGGGCAGGCGAATGATTGCCTGCCCCATTTTTAACCCCAATAATTAAGCGATGGTAGGTATCGGATACCGGAAGGATTTTGCTGAAACATTTTTAGCCGGAACAGCGTTGAATCCCGACTTTATTGAAGTGGCCCCTGAAAACTGGATGGGCATCGGCGGGTACTGGAAAAAGCAGTTCGCAAAAGTGCTGGAGCGCTATCCTCTTTTTGTACATGGGTTATCCCTGTCTGTCGGGAGCCCGGACGAACTTGATTTTGATTTCCTGCGGAAGGTTAAAGCCTTTCTGAAAGAAACAGGAGCCGTCTTATACTCCGAGCATCTCAGCTATGCCAAATGCGATAATGCCCATCTCTACGACCTGCTGCCCATTCCCTTTACCGGGGATGCAGTAAAACATGTGTCGGAACGGATCCGGACGGTGCAGGACCTGCTGGAACAGAAGATTGCCATAGAGATCGTCAGTTATTATACGCCGGTGGCCCCCGAATTAAGCGAAATACAATTCATCCGTTCGGTCCTCGAGGAAGCCGATTGTGAATTGCTGCTCGATGTAAATAATGTATTTGTGAACGGTTTTAATCACCGCTACGATGCCGCTGCATTCATTGAGCAGCTGCCGGCGGAACGGGTCCGGTATATCCATATGGCCGGGCATGAAAAGGTTTCAGACACGCTTATTATTGACACCCACGGGGAAGCTATTATTGACCCGGTGTATGAATTATTTGCCCATACCCTGCGGCAACTGAACCGGGATGTGCCTGTATTGCTGGAAAGGGACTACAATATCCCTGAGCTCGGGGAACTGCAGGCGGAAATGGACCGGCTGACAAGTATTAAAAAATTAATCAGGAAAGAAAAAGAATATGCTTTTAACTGATACCACAAGGCAGCACCAGTCAGCCCTCGCTTCTTATTGCCGTACCGGGAACCTGGCGGTCATTCCGGGCATTCACCCGGAAAATATCCGCGAGTACCGGCGGCTGGTATACAATGTAGTGGAGGATATATTGCGGAATGCCTATCCCCTGGCGGCGGATTTTCTACCCCGGGAAGAATGGGAGGCCCTGGTGAATGAATTCTTCTCCCGCCATTCCTGCCAGTCCCCGCAGGTATGGTATATGCCAAAGGAATTTTATAAATATCTCGCGGGAAATGATCACCCGGTCTTCGAAAAATACCCTATCCTCCCGGATCTGCTCCTGTTCGAGTGGACAGAAACGGAGCTCTTCATGATGGAAGACAAAGCGGCGGATTATTCCATTTCGGGTGACCTGTTGTTCAGTAAACTGGTCCTGAATCCAGAGCACCTGGTACTGGCTTTTGATTTCCCGGTACACCTGAAAAACGCCCGGCAGATCTCCGGGACAGATAAAGGAAAATATTATGTGGCCGCACATCGCGATGCAGAAGGTGAAGTGATTTTCACCGATTGTTCAGCTGCCCTGGCACGAATACTCGGATACCTCGCTGAAAAACCGCAGACCATCCTTGAACTATTTCATCGTTTTGAGCAGGAATACCGGTTGCCCCTCAATGAAGAACAGCAGCAACACATCATCCGGTTCCTGCAAAACGCGTATCAGCATCAGCTTATTTCCGGATTTAAAAACTAAGAATATGAAAAAAATAACAGCGGCCTGCCGCCGCCTGCTAAACAACCCCGGTTTCCTGAAAAGCATCCCCTTGTTATTGATGAGGCTGGTATTGGCCTTTGGATTTTTCACCCCGGCAAAAATGAAATGGAGCGATATAGGTTCGATCGCTGAATGGTTTGGTTCCATGGGGATCCCGGCACCCACCCTCAGCGCTTACCTCGCTGCGGGTACCGAGGCAGCCGGGGTAATCATGCTCGCCCTTGGCCTGGGCACCCGGATTATTTCCATTCCCCTGATCATCACGATGGGCGTAGCCATTAAAACCGTGCACTGGGCAAATGGCTTTGAAGCCGGGGAAAACGGGTTTGAGATTCCCCTGTATTATATCATTATGCTGCTGACCCTGCTGGTTTTTGGCGCCGGTCAATGGAGCCTTGATCATATAATCGGGAAAAAATACCGGAACCGCTTATAGGATATTTTTCCTCCGTCCCGTAAAAATGCCGGGCAACAGTACAAGAACGAAAAGAGGCTGTCCCGCAACCCGGAACAGCCTCTTTCAATATTCAGAACAACTTATTAAAATACGAGTACACCTTCCCGGTAACCCGTAGTCTTCTCACTTACTTTGATCTGTACTTTTTTCCGGGAGGCAAATGCCTGCTCCAGTTTTTCCCGGATATCATTATAAACCGCCACCGGGTAATATATCGCAACAACCCCTTCCTGGCGGGAAACCGCATAGGGGATGTTTTCCCCTTCCGAATAAAATACCAGCTGGTAGCTCCCGGCTTTTATATCTGACATAACCAGGTTCACCGTGATGCGTAATGCGTGCTTGTAACTGTTGTTACTGCCATCCGCGGTATTGGAAGCGGCAAAGGACACCCCGCTGATTCCCTTCACCTCCCAGGTATCGGCTTTATCGGCCGCGGGCATCTCTGTTTTAAACTCTCTTTTTTTATAGACCCCGCCTGACTGAATTACATTGGGGTCCTTTTCAAATTGCTGGGCGCTTGCGTCAAATGCGAGGAACCCGGCTACTGCCATCACTACTATAAACTGTTTTTTCATAATTGTGTTTTTATTCTTTTAGCCGCCAAAGATAACCAAACGCCGTTAATGAAAACGACCCCGGGAAAGAAGATCCTGTCAGCCTTTGTTGACAACCAGCCGGCATTCCATGACCACCCGTTGCGGAATGATTTCCCCCTCCTTCCTGTTGATCAGCTGCAGTAATATCTCCGTAGCCTTCTCCGCCTGCTGGTAGGGAAACTGTTCGACGGACGCGGCGGGGGGATTATCCAGGTAACGGGTCAGGGGCAGGTTGGCATAGCTTACAAAAGCGATGTCTTTATTGATCTTCAGCCCAAAATCCCTAGCATATTTCATCGCATCGAGGGCCACATAATCATTAAACGTAATGACCGCGGTAGGGCGGTTTCTCAGCGCCAGCAGTTTATGCATCGCATCGGCTGTCTTTGCACTGCTCAGGTCGGTAGCCACCACATAAGACGATTCTGGTTTTATGCCGTGTTTTTTCAGTCCCTGCTGGAAACCGTTCAGCCGTTCTCTGGAATGAAGGATGGCTTCCGGGCCTTTGATAAACCCGATCTTCCGGTGTCCCTGGCTGACCAGCCAGTCCACCAGTTCCACGGAACTATGCTGCAAATTGCAAGTCACGCAATAGGCGTCGGGTGCATCCGGGACCCGGTCGAAAAAAACCACGGGAATATTGTATTTCTCCAACTGGGTAAAATGATCAAAGGATTTGGTGGTCTTGGAGAGGGAAACCACTAAGCCGTCAACCCGGTGCCGGCGCATAGTGTCCACGATCCGGGCTTCCCGGTCGGTCATATCGTGCGACTGGCCAATCAGTACCGTATAATTATTGCGGATGGCCACTTCCTCTATTCCATTGATGGCCATTGAAAAAAACTCCTCCTGCAGGTGGGGAAGGATGACGCCCAGAGTCATGGTCTTCCCCTGCTTGAATGAAATAGCAGCCTGGTTGGGTTCATAGTGCAGTTCCTCCGCCAGTTTCTTCACCTGCATTTTGGTCCGCAAACCGATACTGGAATGATTGTGAAGCGCCCGGGAAACAGTAGATACCGATACATTTAACCGTTTGGCTATTTCCTTTATCGTAGTGGGTTTCTGATCCATCAAAGCCGGCTATTTACCGGCAATGTTACAAAGATTTAGGGACGAAACCGGTTCCCGGCCTAAATCCCCCTGTTTCGCAAAAAATGTTTTTTGACTCAATTCATTTCTTTTGTAACTTTTCCATCAGAAACTGCTGCCACATGACTAAAGTTGCTTCTGTTTTAAACCGCAAAAATTTTCAGCCGGTTACGGTGAGTCCGGACAGGCCGGTGATTGAAGCCCTGCAGATCATGGCCGATAAGAATATCGGGTCACTGGTAGTCATGCAAGGGGACCAGTACCTCGGGATCGTAACCGAAAGGGATTATTCCCGGAAAATAGCCCTGAAAGGCAAGAATTCAAATGAAACAAGGGTGGCAGAAATCATGTCCACCGATCTCCCGCAAATTAATCCCGACGACAGCATTGAATACTGCATGGAACTGATGACGGGCAAAAACATCCGTTACATGCCGGTATTTGAAAAGGGAAGGCTGAGCGGAATCATTTCCATGAGTGATGTGGTAAAGGAAACCATCCTGGCCCAGAAAGAAACCATTAACCAGTTGCACAGTTACATTCACAGCTGACTTACCTGCTCATTAAATACCCGCGAAGCCCCGTAAGGCTTCGCTTTTTTATTTTGGCCCCGTTGCTTTTTCCTTTACCACCACGAGGCCGCTGATCTCCACCTGCATCGGCAGCAGGCCGATCTTCACCACGGCTCTTTTTCCCCTTAGTTCCATTACCTGGCCCACCTGGTGATTTTTCTTCATCTTCACCTTATCCCCCACCCTAATCTCCCCGCCCACTTCGCTGAATTTCTCATCGAGCTTTTTCTGCATTTTACCCGCCACTTTCTTTTCATCCTTTTTGAAGAGCAGGGCTTCCATCTGCTTCACCACTTTCTGTTTATTCTCCTCCCGGCGCCATTCGATAAGGACCTGTTTCAGCTTTCGCTCCATATCCCTGAGGTATGCAATTCTTTGTTCGGAAACCCGGTTTTGTTCTTTTAACAACTCCACCTGCTGCTGGTGTTTTTCCCGGTCCATGACCTGCTGCATCTCCTTTTTGATCCGCTCGTTTTCCTTCAGGGCAAGATTGAGCTGCTTTTCCTTTTTTTGCAGGGACTGCAGGTCCTGTTCGGTCCGGTTCAGTAATTTGTCCAGCCGGTACTGGTCCTCGTCCACCAGTTCCCTTGCCCGGCTGATGAGCTGTTTATCCATCCCGATACGTTCCGCAATGGAAAACGTATAGGAACTGCCCGGTTTTCCCACCACCAGTTTATACAGGGGTTGCAGGTTTTTTTCATCAAAGGCCATCGCCCCGTTAATGACCCCCGCCGTTTTTCCCGCCATTATTTTCAGGTTCAGGTAGTGGGTGGTCACCACGCCGATCGCATGCTTTCGTACCAGTTCCTGCAGGATCACTTCGGCAAACGCGCCTCCCAGGTTGGGATCACTGCCGCTGCCCAGTTCATCAATAAAGAAAAGCGTGCGCCCGTTTGCCTGTTCGATAAAATATTTCATGTGCAGGAGGTGGCTGCTGTAGGTACTCAGTTCAAACTCGATGCTCTGGGTGTCCCCGATATGGATCATCAGCTGCCGGAAGATCCCGAAGCGGGAAGAAGGATGTACCGGCACCAGCAGGCCGCTTTGCACCATCAGTTGCAGGAGCCCGATGGTTTTCATCGTTACCGTTTTCCCGCCGGCATTGGGACCGCTGATGACGAGTATTCTTTTTGATTCTTCGAGGGTAACGGAAACGGGGATCGTCGGTTTATTCAGCCGCCGGTTATACAGGTACAGCAGCGGGTGGCAGGCTTCCACCAGGTGAACACCCGCTTTGTCGGAGACCAGGGGGTATTCCCCCTTCATATCCCCGGCCAGTTTTGCCTTTGCCCGGATAAAATCATAGTCCCCGAGCACCCGGTGATAGGTTGTTAAGAGCGGGGCATAGGCCGAAAGCCTGGCGGTGAGTTCCCGTAAGATGCGATACAGTTCTTTCCGTTCCTCGTTCTCCAGTTCATGCACCTGGTTATTCAGTTCAATTGTTTCCTCTGGTTCCACGAAGGCCGTTTTACGGCTGTCGCTTTCCCCGTGAAGGATCCCTTTCACGGTTCTTTTCTGTTCGGCAAACACGGCAACCACCCTTCTCCCGCTCATAAAACTCTCTTCGATCTCTGCGAGGTAACCCAGTTTGTTCAGCCGGGCTACAATTTTCTCAAACAATTTTCGCAACTCATTCCGTTTCCGGAATAAGCCCATCCGGATATCCTTCAGTTCTTCGGAAGCATTATCCTTTACCTGCCCGTATTCATCCAGCACTTCATCAATCATATCCACGATCCCTTTTTCATACCAGGTATCTGCGATCACAGCAGCCAGTCCTTCATACGCAACCCTTCTTTCATTATCAAACCAGCGGAATATCTTCCCGGTATTTTCAGCCAGTTTGCGGATCCCGGTCAGCTGATCAGCCGTCAGTACCGCACCGGGTATCGACAATAATTTCAGTTCTTTGGCGAGGTTCAGGACCTGGTCATTGGGGAAATAAATGCTGTTGGCGATTAACTGCCTGTACTCGTGGCTTTGCCGGAGTTCCCGTTCAATAATTTCCTTTTTGGTATGTATCCGCAATTCCAGGGCCCGGGTCCGGGCATGGTCGGTCTGGCAATAGTGAGCCAGCAGGTCCCTGACCTTGTTAAACTCAAGCTGAATATGTGCGGATTCAGGAAAAAGCCTCATCGCTGTTTTTTAATTCATTTACGAGGAGGCAAATTTCGGGTTTTAAACCCAACTTTTGAATGATGGCCCTGCCGCCCGGAGCTATCACCCCGGACCCGCATGGATAGGGTGTCCCGGTTCATTTTTCTTTTACCTGCAGTTCCTCCCAGGGGGTACTGCCGTCTTTTTCCCGGGTAAACTGGTACCTGCTGGTGGATTGAAGAACGATTTCAGCCGTAGTATATATTTTGCAACCGGGCAGCAGGTGACCGCCCAGGGTAGTACCGCTGCTGTCGCTGATGCTGAGATGCAGGTGCGATCCGCTGATGCTTACGGTACCCGTTAAACTGACCATCTCAAAATGCCCCTTTCCTGTGGCTGCACCCGGCTGGTTGGCAAAACGGATGGCATAATCCGTAAGACTGCCCACCCCGGCGGCCACCCAACCGGCCCCGATATTATTTTCCTTTACGGCTTTTTCAATCCCGGTTTTCAGGTCTTCCCCGGGTTTTAGCCGGAAGGCATAGGTGCGCAGCGTTTCATTTGACATAGTTCCGGGTTTACAGGCAGAAAAAAGGACAATTGTTAAAAGAAGTACAACAAATTTCATGCAGCATCTGTTTTTACATTCGGTCCGTAAGTTAGTGATCCGGGAGCGGAACCGGGTAACCAAGCAATGAATTATTTACCGACATTTAATCACCTGAAACAAAAACAGAAACGAATGAAATCTGCCCTGGCCTTACTGGTAACCGGGTTAACCACCCTGGTATCCTGTGCCCAAAAAACACCGGCGCCCGGCCATTCCAAAAAAGAAATAAATCAAAGTATGACAAGTACCAACACATTACAGCCCAATATGGCCGTGGTCACTTTTGCCAACGGATGCTTCTGGTGCACCGAAGCGATTTTTGAGGAACTGAAAGGAGTGATCAGTGCGGTCTCGGGTTATTCCGGGGGAGAGGCTGAAAACCCCACGTATAAAGAAGTTTGTTCGGGGACCACCGGTCATGCCGAATGCCTGCAGATCACGTATGATACCACCAAGATCAGTTTTGATGAATTACTGGAAGTATTCTGGCAAACCCATGACCCCACCACGCTGAACCGGCAGGGGGCCGATGTGGGCACCCAGTACCGCAGCGCTGTTTTTTATCACACGGAAGAACAAAGACAGAAAGCCGAAAAATACAAGGCTGAACTGGATAAAAGCGGGGCTTTTGACCGGCCCATCGTTACAGAGATCACGGCCTTTACCCGTTTTTACCCGGCCGAGGATTATCACCAGCAGTATTTCGAACAAAACGGGAATTCCAACCCGTATTGCAGGATTGTGATCCAGCCCAAACTGGAAAAATTCCGGAAAGTCTTTAAGGAGAAACTCCGGGATAAGGAACAGTAATATCCACCGGACTGCGGGGCAGAACCGGGTGAGCTGCCCCGCTGCCGGATCATCGCCTGTATATAAAAAGGCGCCGGATCATATGTTGACCCAGCGCCTTTTTTAGTAACCCTGTTTTCGTTTACTGAACGACTACTTTCGTTGTATAAAGACGGGCAGGGGTTCTGACCGCCACTACATAATTTCCCTTTGCATAATTTTCGAAACCGCCAAGGGCGATATTATTGGAACCGGCCTGCAGGTTAAGTTTTTGCTGCTTTACGATGCGGCCCGAATAATCAGCTACCAGCAATACCGCTTCTGCTTTTTCTTTCATATCAATCCCTATCGTGGTACCTGAGCTGATCAATGAAGGGCTGGCTTTTATTTCACTGCTGCCGTTGTTCAGCTTAACGGATATAATACTGCTGTATTCCGTTTTACCATTGATCCCGATTGCTTTTAACCGGTAGAAAACCTGGCTACCCTGTACTTCCGCATCGGTATATCCCGACCTGGTAAGGCTGCCGGTATTCTCTTCATACAGGGGACTAAAATTGGCGGCCGTATTGCTTTTTTCCAGGATCACCCTGCTGTATTTGTCTGCGGCCAGTTCCCAGGACAGGTTCACCCTGTTGTTCACCGCCACCCCGTTAAAGGAAAGCAGCCCGGAGATCGCCAGGGGGAAATGCTGGTAGGTGAATTTTTTAAAATACAGGCTGGCATAACGGGTACTGGACGAACCATTCTGGTTGTCAGAGCCAACACGATAGGTCATAACCGAAACCGCCGTTGAAGTTACAGTATACATAACCTCCTTGGCAGTGGTATCCACCAGGGCGCCGAACAGTACACCTGTCGCATTCGCGCCGGTAATGGCAGTGCCTGCCTGTGACAGCAGCAACTGGCTGTTGTAGGTATTATATTCATAACTTCCCCCGCCCATATCAATCATATTGTATTCTTTCAGGCTGCTGCCTTCATTGGGGCTGCCATCAATATCCAGCCCGGTAGCCGCCAGCAGCGGCCGTACAGTTGGGATACTCGTGCCGGCAGTCACAAAAGTGATCCTGAAATCGATATAGGCGTTGACGGATCCGTTGATCTTGTACTCAGGCTGAAATGCCTCCAGGTATCCATCGGCCGTCCGGTCAATATTTTTGAGCTGGATCCCCGCTGATATGGTGGTGATCTTTACCAATGCATCTACGCCAAAGGCCACGTTGGCAAACCGGTAAACGGCCCCGGTTGTGTTGGCTGTACCGGAATCCAGCGTGTAGGTCGTAAAACTTAAAGGGGGAGGTTGCTGAGCTTTTGCCTTCCGGGGAAATAAGACAAGGACAAAAAAGCAGACGGTAATGCATACCGCACAGGTACGAGTTTTCATGATCAGGTTTTTTGTTTTACAAAGGGTTGAGATCCGTTGGTCTCCCGGGGGAATTGGATAAGGTGCTGAACAGGTTCGGGATGATAGCAGTTCTTCCTGTGAAACCGGTTCTTTGTGACATTTACGAAACCACTTTACAATAGCTTCTCGTAGTTCTCTGATGAACCAAAAGTAATAGCCCCCTTTAAGAAATGCAAGGTTTTACGATGAAAATTTTAAGGTATTTACCTGGTAAATTTACGAGTGCACGATCAGTCAGCTGAAGCTCAAACCCTTACCGGATGCGGGTTGTACGGAGTTCGAGTAAATTAAGTGCGTTGGCCCGGAAGTTCTTTACCCCCGGCTGCACCAATCGTACGGCTTTATCGTACCAGAGTGGCACGACGGGGGCGTCATTGATCATCAGCTGATCGGCCTGCTGGTAGAGTTTATAGCGGATGGTATCATTTGTTTCAGCAATCGCTTTTTCAAATAAGGCATCAAACCCGGGATTCTGATACCGGGTATAATTTGGCGGAGCGGGGTTCTTTGAATAAAAGACCGACAGGTAATTTTCGGCATCCGGGTAATCCGCGATCCAGCTGCCGCGGAAAAATGCGGCCCTTGAGTTGGAGGTCATATCCAGCAATAAGGATTTCTGCACCACTTCCACCTGTACCGGGATCCCGGATTCCTCCAGTTGCTTGGCAATAAAATTGGCCATATCGGCATAAATAGCAATGGTGAGCAACCTGACCCGGGGCATTCCTTTCCCCCCCGGGAAACCTGCTTCGGCCAGTAATTGTTTTGTGCGGACCGGATCATAATGATACCCCTTCACGGCCACCGGATCAAAGGAAGGCAAACCCAATGGCACAAAACCGGATTCGGCTGCCGTACCCAGGGAGTTCCGCAGGTAAAGGATCATTTTTCTCCGGTCGAACCCATAATTAATGGCCTGCCTTACCTTTTTAAAGCGGGTGGCTGCATTCCTGACCAGTTCATTCGTGGTATCCATCAGAATTCCCAGGTATTCAATATTAAGATAGGGACTGGCGATCAGCCTGATCTTCCCCTCCCATTCTTTCCGGAGCGTGCCCTTCTTGGTCAGCACCTCATCTTTAAAAGAGGCTTCGATATCGTTTATAAAGTCCAGCTCTTTCTGACGAAACAGTAAAAACTCGGTGGCCTTACTGTCGTAAAAAGTGACTTTCACCCCGTCCAGGTAAGGCAGCCGGTTGCCGGCACTGTCTTTCTCGAAATAATGTTCATTTTTTTTCAGCACCAGGGCCTGCCCTTCTTCCCAGGCCAGCATCCGAAAGGGCCCGGTACCGACCGGGTGGCGGCGGAAATCGGCCCCGTACCGCTCCACCACTTCCCGCGGAAGTACAGAACAATACTGCATGGATAAAATTCCCAGTATGGGATTGTAGGGCCGGAGGAGCTTCAGCTGAAAAGTGCTGTCATCCACCACCATAAAAGGCTGTATCGTGTCCACTTTGCGGTTAAAAATCCAGGAACCGGGGCTGGCTACCTGTTTATCAATGATGCGGGCGAGGCTGTACCGTATATCCTCCGCATTCATCTTCCTCCCCTTTCCTGCTGCAAATGCGGGATCGTCATGAAAATAAACATCCGTCCGCAGGTGAAAAGTGTATATGAGACGATCTGCAGATATCTCCCAGCTCCTGGCAAGGGAAGGAACGATATGCAGGCTGTCATCGATCTCCACCAGGGTATTGAACAACTGGTGGGCCGGCCACATCGTTGCCTGGCTTTTCGCAAAAGCCGGGTCAAGGGTGGGGATACCGGAGAACTCGTTATAATGAAAAATAGTTCCTTCCCGGCCCTGCTTATTATAACAGGATCCGTGTAAGAACCACAAGAATGATAAAAAAAGGAAATATTTTGTTAAACGGTGCATGAGTTAATTACAGGCGGTCTAAATTAGCAAAGTATCGCCAACAAACATTCAACCTGACGAAATGCCCCGATTCATCACCCGGCTTGCCCTGCTTCCGTTTTTCCTGACCAGCTTGTATAGTTGTGCCCAGCCCCTGAATAAAAAAGAATATTTCACACGGCAGGATACGCTGAGAGGCAGTATTGGCCCGGGACGTGACTGGTGGGATGTCACGCATTATAATCTTTCGGTCAGTATTGATTACGGGAAAAAAGAAATCCGGGGCAGTAACCAGATCTCTTTTAATGTACTAAAAGGAGGAAAAGACAAATTACTCCAGCTGGACCTGCAAACACCTATGCAGGTTGACAGTATTCTTTTTGGACCACAACTAAAAACAAAGGCTGCTTTTAAGAGAGAAGGCGCTGTCTGCTGGGTAACGTTCGGGGAGAAGGAGTTCAACCCGGACCAGCCCGGTGCAAAAAATCAGGAATCTATCCTTGTGTATTTCCATGGTAAGCCCCATGAAGCCACTAACCCGCCCTGGGATGGGGGCTGGATATGGGAAAAGGATGAAAAAGGCCGGCCCTGGATGACGGTAGCCTGCCAGGGACTGGGCGCCAGCGTATGGTATCCCTGCAAGGATCACCAGGGTGATGAACCTGACCTTGGGGCCACGGTCAGTATTAGGGTCCCTGGCTCATTCACGGCTGTGGGAAATGGCCGGATGACGGAGAAAAAATCCAACCCGGATGGCAGCAATACCTGGACCTGGCAGGTTAAAAATCCCATCAATAATTACAATATTGTTCCCTATATCGGTCAATATGTGCACTGGGAGGATCTGTATATGGGTGAAAACGGGAAGCCCCTCTCTCTGGATTACTGGGTACTCGATTATGATCTCGAGAAATCAAAAAAACAATTCGGCCGGGATGTAAAAAGAATGCTGGAAGCCTTTGAATACTGGTTCGGTCCTTATCCTTTTTACGAGGATGGTTACAAACTGGTGGAGTCCCCGCACCTCGGTATGGAACACCAGAGCGCAATAGCTTACGGGAACCAGTTCCGGGATGGTTACCTGGGCATGGATCTTTCCGGCAGCGGCTGGGGCAGGAAATGGGATTATATCATCGTTCATGAAAGCGGGCATGAATGGTTTGCCAATAATATCACGACAAAAGATATTGCCGATATGTGGGTGCATGAGGGATTCACCATGTATTCCGAAGTGTTGTTCACCGAATACTATTACGGGAAAAAAGCGGCTGATGAATATTTGCAGGGGATCCGCACGCAGATCAGCAATGATATTCCCCTGATCGGGAAATACGGCGTAAACAAGGAAGGCAGCGGGGATATGTACAACAAAGGGGCCAGCCTGCTGCATACCATCCGCCAGGTGATACACAATGACAGCCTGTTCCGGGAGATCCTGCGGGGACTGAACCAGGAGTTCCGGCACCAGACGGTGGACTCAAAAGAGGTGGAAGATTATTTTTCCAAAAAATCCGGTAAAGACCTGTCAGGCATATTTGAGCAATACCTGCGCAGTACGGATATCCCGGTGCTGGAATATAAAACCGAAGGGAATAAACTGCATTACCGCTGGAGTCATTGCCAGGCCGGTTTCGACATGCCTTTGTTACTGGAAGGCAAAACGGAATACTGGCTTTACCCCCGCACGGACTGGCAGGAAGTCCTGCTGCCGGAAGGAACAGGGATAAAGGATCTGAATCCCAACTTTTATATCTCCCTGGGAAAACTGCCCTGACCGGGTTTGTTTGACCATTCAGATCTGACCATTACCTTTACCGAATGAGCAATATCCGGCGGCAGAGTATTATCTCTTCATTAGTAATTTATATTGGCTTTGGCGTCGGCCTGCTCAATATTTATCTCTTTACCAGGAAAGGGATCTTCCTCGACCCGCAATTCGGACTGTACAATGCCTTTATCGCCATCGCCACCCTGATGATGGCCTTTGCCAGTTTTGGGATGCCGACCTATATCTATAAATTCTTCCCTTATTATAAATCACACCTCCCGGATAAAAAAAATGACCAGGCGGCCATTGCCCTGGTTACAGGTATTATCGGCTTTATTGTTATTATTATCGCCGGCATTGTGTTTAAACCCCTGGTGGTTAAAAAATACATTACCTATGCGCCAGAGATCATCACGTATTACAACTGGATATTTGTGCTTGGCTTCGGGCTCCTGATCTATACCCTGCTGGAAGCCTGGGCCTGGCAGATCCATAAATCGGTACTTACCAATTTTCTGAAAGAACTGGGCTGGCGTCTTTTCACCACGGTACTGATCGTACTATTCGCGTTTCAGCTGATATCATTCGACCTCTTTATTAAACTTTTTTCATTCAGTTATCCTGCCATCGCCTTGTTACTCCTAGCATACCTGCTTTATACCAAACAGATCCATTTTCATTTTCGGCTAAGTAAAGTAACCCGTCGCTTTTCCGGGAATATTGTAAAGCTCTCTTCCTTTGTCTATGCGGCCCTTGTCGTTTTTAATATTTCGCTGGTTTTTGATTCATTGCTCATTAGTTCTGTATTGCATGATGCCCTGGCCCAACTGGCCATTTATTCCGTGGCCCAGAATATCGCCTCCATGATCCAGGCGCCCCAGCGCGGAATCATCAGCGCCTCCATGATTCACCTGGCCACGGCCTGGAAGGAAAAGAATATGGAACTGATCCGTAAGATCTACCAGCGTTCCTCCATTAACCAGTTACTTTTTGCCATCGGGTTCTTTTCCCTGATTGTAATGAATCTCCAGGATGCCGTAGTGACCTTCCAGCTAAAAGATGCTTACCTGGATGCATTTTATGTAGTGATCTTCCTGGGACTTGCCAAGGTGGTGGATATGGGCACCGGGGTGAATTCGCAGATTATCACCACATCCACGTACTGGCGGTTTGAACTATTCAGCGGGATCGTCTTGTTAATGGTCATGCTGCCCCTGAGTTATTTCCTTACCAAAGAATATGGTATTGTTGGCACCGGGGTGGCCCAGTTGATATCCATCAGTATTTACAACCTGATCCGGGTAATCTTTCTCTGGAATAAATTCAGGCTGCAGCCCTTCTCCCGGCAATCCATTTACACCGTATTGTCAGGCGGCGCCTGTTTTGCAGGGAGCTACCTGCTCTTCCGTGACCTGCATAGCTGGGCCGGGTTATTTGCCCGCAGTATATTTTTCTGCGTGGTATTTGCCGGCGGGGCCACGTACTTGAAGTTATCCCCCGATATACAACCGGTGCTCAGGAATATCCGTAAAAGAATGGGATTACAATAAGCAGTTATTTGCTGGCTACCACCTGCTTTTCATCGATCCGCCCGGCGCCTGCAAAGCGCTGCAGGTAATAAGATTCAAACAGATCACTCACCATGACGCCTCTTGAAACAGAAGCATGGATGAATTTGTTATTCCCGAGGTACACACCCACATGGGAGACTCCCCGGCCCTTTGTATTAAAGAATACCAAGTCGCCCTCCTGCAGTTCGGTAGTGGATATTTTCCGGCTGATCCGGTACTGATCGCGTGATACACGGGGAAGCATGATCCCGTAAGCCGCTGCATACACCGCAACGGTAAAGCCGGAACAATCCACCCCGCTCTTTGTATTCCCGCCAACCCGGTACCGTACGCCATACCATTCATCAACGGCGTTCAATAATGTTTTGCCCGGAAGCGACTCTACTTCGGTATTGAGGAGCAGGGAATATTTGAACTGAACAGGAGAAGCGGCTTCCACGGAAGGGGTCCGGCCGGCAAATACATTCGTGGCGGGAGAAGGTTCCGTTTTCACTACCGGTTGCTCCTGGATATGTACCGGCCTCCTGTTTTTCTCAGGTTCACGGGTGCCTGCGATTTCTGCTTTGGATTCCGCATCCCGGGGTGTAATCGAAATATCTTCTATAAATTTAGTCTTTGCAGGGACAGCCGGGGCGGGTTCCGCAATAGTGGCCACCTGCCGGTTACTGGTAAAGTTCATCTGTTTCAGGGCTGTACAGCTGCTGAAAAAGATGGCTCC
Source organism: Sphingobacteriales bacterium (assembly GCA_016219985.1). GTDB lineage: Bacteria > Bacteroidota > Bacteroidia > Chitinophagales > Chitinophagaceae > JJ008. The sequence continues at coordinate 35,693 of JACRJO010000022.1, forward strand.
GAATATGATTGTTATTAATTGCTTAACCATTGGAATTTCTGCAAAGGTTGATTTCATAGGCGGTTAAAAAGATAATCGGTTTATAGTCAACCTGCCCGGAGGAAGGCCAGCAAAAATAGACCTTATTCATTAAAAATGGGGTAATACATAAACGAATTTGGGGGTCTGCTATTGCTGATTTTCTAAACCGTTGTAAATAAATATTTTAAAAGCTATTTTTGACCAGTTCCTGAGCATAATCAGGTCTGGCCAGGTCCAAATATTTGATTATTATTGACTATCTGTTCTGTTATGCAAATACTATTCCCTTTTTTCAGTCTTTTGCTATTTAGCACCGGATGCCAGCAGGCTCCTGCCAAACAGGAGGCGCCCCGCCCCGTAATTGTACGAAAACCGGCCCGGGATACCACGGTTTTACCCGTTCCGCCAAAACCTTATTCGCGATTAGAGTTTGAAAAAAAAGAAATCCTGAAGGCCGCCCCGGGCACTAAATCGGTATTGTTTAATTCCGCCGGCACAAAACTCTATGCCATGAACCTGGAAGGGATGAGTGTGTATGAATTTGACCAGGCCAGCCGGAAAGTAGTCCGGGAGTTTAAGTTCAAACCTACCCGGGGTACCGGCTGGGACTATGTAAAAAGCCAGCCGATTGCCTCTTTCCAGGAAAAACCGGTGGAGGCCTGTTTCAGTCATGCTGATAAAATATTATGGGTATCCCTGCATAATGCGGGAGGGATCGTTCCGGTCCGGCTGGATACACTGCACGGCAATGCCGCCAAACCGGGCGGGGGGCAAAAAATAAAGCCTGTCACGGTGATTTATCCCGGAACTGCTAAAAGAGATTCCTTCCATGTGCCGCTGATCGAAACCGGCAAGACCCCCAAAGTGATTGCCCGTTCTGCCGACAGCAAATATTTGCTGGTAAGCAACTGGCATTCGTATACGATCAGTGTACTGGAAATGGATGAAACCCGTTCCCCCTACGGCAGAATCATTGCCACCGTTCCGGTTTCGGATATCCCGAGAGGCATCGCCGTGGACGATAAAAACAAAAAATCCTTTGTGGCCATTATGGGAGGTTCCAGCCTGGCCGTGATCAATAATGAAACCTGGAAAACCGATACGGTCCTGCCTGTGCTGCACAGTCCCCGGCACATCGTTATGGATACCAGCGGCCATTTGTTTGTTTCCTACAACAGCATCGGAACCATTGCCTGCATCGATGCAGGTTCCGGGAAACAACTTTTCTCGGCCAAAACCCATGCCCAGCCCCGGACCATTGTACTATCCAAAAATCATAAGTTCATCTTTGTTACTTGTTATACCAGCGACCTGGTGGATGTGTACAAAATCAACGCAGATAACTTTGAGAAAGTGGCATCTTTGCCCTGTGAAGGACACCCGGTAGGAGTGGATATATATGAAGATGATACGAAACTGGAAGCCTGGGTCTGCAGTTATAAGAAAGGGGAGCTGAATGTGTATACGTTTAAAAAGAAGTAACGAATCAGTTAGTAGTCGATAGTCGTTAGTCGTTAGTCGATAGTTAGTAGACGGGACAGATTTGAAGAGACAAAGACTTTATTTACAGGCTTGGTATTCTTTTATTGGACAGACCCAGGTACTGGTTAAGGCAACTACAAAAAGTATTGAATGCGGCCGGACCTTCACTTGAAAAAATATTGACAAAACAGAAGTGAGTTTGAAATGGATATGAAGTTTTCGCATTTACACGTACACACACAGTATTCCCTGCTGGATGGGGCCGCCTCCATAAAAGGCCTGTACAAGAAAGCTATTAACGACAATATGCCGGCCCTGGCCATCAGTGACCATGGCAATATGTTCGGGGCTTTTGAGTTTGTGGCCGAAGCCTATAAGAACAAGGATGAAAACGGGAACCTGAAAGTAAAACCGGTGGTGGGCTGTGAATTTTATATTACCGAAACCCGGCACCAGAAGACCTTTACAAAGGAACAGAAAGACAGGAGGATGCACCAGATCCTGCTGGCCAAAAACGAACAGGGCTACCGCAACCTGGTAAAACTGACCTCCCTTGGTTTTATTGAAGGGATGTATGGAAAATACCCCCGGATCGACAAGGAACTTATCCTCAAATACCACGAAGGACTGATCGCCACCACCTGCTGCCTCGGGGCTTCCGTCCCGCAGGCCATCCTCCGCAAAGGCGAAGAAGAGGGAGAAAATGAATTCAAATGGTGGTTGAATGTTTTCCAGGAGGATTATTATGTGGAACTGCAGCGGCACGGGATGGCCGAACAGGATAAGGTAAACGAAGTGCTGGTAAAACTCGCCCGGAAGTACAAGGTGAAGATCATTGCCAGTAACGATTCCCACTACGTGGAACAGGATGATTTCAACGCCCACGACATTTTACTCTGTATCAATACCGGGGAGAAACAGGCCACCCCTGCCCTGCGGGATTTTGTGGATGACGATGTAAACATGAAGGACCGGCGTTTCGCCTTTCCCAATGACCAGTTCTATTTCAAGACCACAAAGGAAATGAGTACGGTTTTCCGGGATCTGCCCGAAGCCATCGACAATACCAACGAGATCGTGGACAAGGTGGAACTGCTGAACCTGACCCGCGATATCCTGCTGCCGAATTTCCCGGTGGAAAAAAGATTCGAGATACATACCAAAGATGAGACCATCGGTAAATACAAAGTTTCCGCCGAATCGCAAAACCAGTGGGAGTTTTTAAAACATATCACTTACGAAGGCGCTGAAAAACGTTATCATGAACTTACGGACGAGATCCGGGAGCGGATCGACTTTGAATTGTTCACCATCAAAATGATGGGCTTCGCAGGATACTTCCTCATTGTAAGTGATTTTATCAAAGCCGGCCGCAGCAAAGGGGTTTTTATCGGGCCGGGCCGCGGTTCCGCTGCCGGATCGGTGGTTGCCTACTGCATCGGGATCACCAATATCGACCCGATCAAATACAACCTGCTGTTTGAGCGTTTCCTGAACCCCGACCGGAAGTCCATGCCCGATATCGATACGGACTTCGATGACGAAGGCCGCCAGAAAGTGATTGATTATGTAGTGGAAAAGTACGGCAAGAACCAGGTGGCCCAGATCATCACCTATGGTACCATGGCCGCCAAGATGAGTATCAAGGATGTGGCAAGGGTCATGGACCTGCCTTTGGCCGAGTCGAATGCCCTGGCCAAACTGGTTCCCGAGCGCCCCGGGATCGAATTAAAAAGAGTGTTGCATGCCCCGATGAAAACGAAGGACGGGGAAAAATCTCTGGAAGAAAAAGACGGGCTGGGCAATGACGACCTGGAGAATGTGAAGAAACTGCGGGATATCTATAAACAAACCGATACACCGGCAGGTAAAGTGCTGCATGAAGCAGAGCGGCTGGAAGGATCCGTGCGTAACACGGGTATCCATGCGGCGGGCATCATCATCGCACCGAGGGACCTGACGGAACTGATCCCGGTGGCCACTTCGAAGGATTCGCATCTCTGGCTCACCCAGATTGAAGGGAACGTAATCGAAGAAGCCGGTGTTATCAAGATGGACTTCCTGGGACTGAAGACCCTGACCATTATCAAAAATGCACTCGCCCTGATTAAACAAAATCACGGGGTGGACATCGATATTGACACGATCCCGCTGGATGACCTGAAAACATTTGAACTCTACCAGCACGGATCCACGATCGGCACCTTCCAGTTTGAAAGCCCGGGGATGCAAAAATACCTGCGTGACCTGAAACCCGATAAATTCGGGGACCTGATCGCGATGAATGCCCTTTACCGCCCGGGCCCCATCGCTTATATTCCCAATTATATTGAACGGAAGCATGGCCGGGAAGCCATTAGTTATGATGTCCCGGAAATGGAGGAATACCTGCAGGAAACGTATGGAATCACCGTGTACCAGGAACAGGTGATGCTGCTGGCGCAGAAGCTGGCCGGTTTCAGCAAGGGTGATGCGGATGTGTTGCGGAAGGCCATGGGGAAAAAACAGAAAACGGTCCTGGATAAAATGAAGGCGCAGTTTATCACCGGCGCCAAAGAAAGGTTACTGCCGGAAGAAAAACTGGAAAAGATCTGGACCGATTGGGAAGCATTTGCCCAATACGCTTTTAATAAATCACACTCCACCTGCTATGCCTATGTGGCTTACCAGACAGCTTATTTAAAAGCACATTATCCCGCAGAATACATGGCGGCCGTGCTCAACAACGCCGGCAGTATTGATAAGATCACTTTTTTTATGGAAGAGTGTAAGCGGATGGGACTGAAAGTACTGGGGCCGGATATCAATGAATCCCTGAAAGGCTTCGCGGTAAATGAAAAAGGCGAGATCCGGTTTGGGCTGGGGGGATTGAAAGGAGTCGGCGAGGCAGCCGTGGAGAGTATCATTGAAGAACGAAAGAAAAACGGGTGGTATAAAAATATTTTTGAATTCATCAAGCGCATCAACCAGCGGACTGTTAATAAAAAGACCCTCGAAAGCCTGGCCTATGCCGGGGGCTTTGATTGCTTCCCGGAACATCACCGGGCGCAATATTTCAATGTGCCGGAAGGAGAATCTATTAACGGGCTGGAAAAAGTGATCAAGTACGGGCAGATCATGACGGCCCAGCACGCCAGCAGCAGCAATACCCTGTTTGGCGACCTGCCGGTGAGCATGGAAATCCCGCCCCCGCGTATCCCCGACTGCGTGCCCTGGCCCCTGGTGGTGCAACTGGATCGTGAAAAAGAGGTAACCGGTATCTTTTTAAGCGGTCACCCGCTGGATAATTACCGTTTTGAAATGAAGCATTATGGGGTAACGGCCCTGGCTGATTTTAATGAATTCAAGGAGGCGATCCGGATGCAACCCAACCCCGGCCGGCCTTTCCGGATCGTGGGACTGGTATCCGATGCCCAGCACCGGATTGCCCGGAGCGGCAATAAATATGGCAATTTTGTGATTGAGGATTATTCCGGCAAAACGGAATTCCCCTTGTTCAGCGAGGATTATATGCGGCTTACCCCCATCCTGCAAACCGGAAGCACCGTACTGATCCATGGGTATTTCAAGCCGCGTTATAATAAGGAAGAATTTGAGTTTAAAGTGATGTCGGTAACCCTGGCGGAAACCATGAAGCGGACCATGACCAGACAGGTGACAATAGAGGCTCACCCGCAGGATATCAGCCCGGAGATGGTCCGTTTTATCGAAAAAAATATGCGGGATTTTCCCGGTAAAACGACCCTGCGGTTTACACTAACTGAACCGGGGAACAAAATGAAAATCAGCTTAGTGACCATGAGCGGCGGGTTTGAAATGAATGAGGAGATGATCCAGTTCCTGGAAAAAAAGCCGGAACTGGAGGTACAGGTACTGACCAGCTGACAAGGAGCGGAACGGGATTTTAACGGTTTTTAACAGGTTGGGCTGCCAAGTTTTCAACCGGCCCGACAAGTTTTACACAACTTTGTGCCAGTATCGCATGTTATCCGGGCAGGACTTAAATTTGCTCTCCCTTTCGAAACAAAATAAAAAAATTATACAATGGCAAAAGAATTCACAGACGCTAATTTTAAGACTGATGTACTGTCATCCGATAAACTGACTGTTATTGATTTTTGGGCTGAATGGTGTGGCCCCTGCCGGGCGATCGGGCCGGTGATCGAAGAGCTTTCCAAAGAATATGACGGCAAGGCCAATATCGGTAAACTGAATGTGGACAATAACCCGGAAGTATCCATGAATTACGGGATCACTTCTATCCCCGCGATCCTCTTTATCAAGAATGGCCAGGTCGTGGATAAATTAGTAGGCGCCCAGCCGAAAGCGAATTTTGTAAGAAAGATCGAAGCGCATATCTGAACGACTCTCGCATAAAAAAGAATCCCAAATTTCCTGTACCGGAATTTGGGATTTTTATTTGCCTTCACTTTATTCATGTTTTATTTCTGCCATCCTGCCCGGATCATGTTTGTATTTGAATATGGACAGGAAGGCTACCGCAATTACCAGGGCATACACGGCAAAGCTGAACCAGATATTTTGCCAGTTCTTACCCCCTGCGGTATCTGTAAAATAATCCACGATTGTGCCGGCAAACAAACCTCCCAGGATCGCCCCGAGTCCGTTTGTCATGAGCATGAACAATCCTTGTGCACTGGCCCGGATAGCAGGGTTCGCTTCCCGGTCCACAAAAAGGGATCCGGAGATATTAAAGAAGTCAAAGGCCATACCATATACGATCATGGAAAGCAGGAGCAATACCAGGCCCGACCCGGGGTTGCCTACTCCAAATAAACCAAAGCGGAGCACCCAGGCAATCATACTGAACAACATGACCCGCTTGATACCAAATTTCCGCAGGAAGAAGGGTATCGTGAGGATAAACAATGTCTCGGATATCTGGGAAAGAGAGATCAGGATATTGCTGTGCTTTACCGCGAAGCTGTCGGCATATTCCGGTATTTTTCCAAAATCGCCCAGGAAAGGATTCCCGAACATATTGGTGATCTGCAGGGCCGCCCCGAGAAACATGGCAAAGAGGAAGAATTTTGCCATCATGGAACTCCGGAATAACCGGAAGGCATCCAGTCCGAGTCTTGTAGCGAAAGATTTTTTTTCATTGGAGCTGTTGACCGGAACAGGGGGCAATGTGAAACAATATAAACCGGTGCAGATCCCGGCTACAGCGGCAAAGTAAAACTGGTTGCTGTTCTGTGTCCAGCCCAGCAGGTCTACCGCCCATTCCGCGACAATAAATCCCACCGTACCCCACACCCTTATCGGGGCAAAGCTCTTCTGGATATCATAGTTGTTTTTACTCAGCAGGCTATAGGAAACCGAATTGCTCAATGCGATGGTGGGCATATAGAAACAACTGACCATGAAGATCGCCCAATACATATCGGAGGCATTGGTAACAGTACTGGCATAATACAGGGCCGCCCCTCCCAGTATATGGCTGATCCCAAGCACAACTTCGGCCCGGATATATTTATCAGCCAGTATTCCCAGCAGGGCCGGCATAAACAGGGATGCCCAGCCCATGGTTCCATAAGTATTCCCGACTTTAAAACCAAGATTCGGATCCACAGGGTTGTTGAAGCTGGCAAACATATAACCACCCAGGGAAATCAGCCAGATTCCCCATACAAAGAATTGAAGAAAACTTAATGCAGTTAGCCTGAGTTTTAAATTCATGAACCGGTTTTTTTATATGACAAAAATCAATAAACGGGAAGATAAGAATTTTTCCGGCCCGGCAATTTTCCGGGAAATAGCATTTCCCGGCTGCTTACCTTTGCCTTTTAACTGTTTGAACTATGATAACGGAAACCGCCCTTTCCACCGACCTGCAGCAGATCGCCGGTAAAGTACAAGCCGGCCAGCGAATCTCGGATGCCGATTGCATGGTCCTGTTTGAAAAAGCCAGCCCCGGTTTTGCGGGAAGCCTGGCCAATGCCATCAAGGAACACCTGCACGGCGACAAGGTTTTTTTCAACCGCAATTTCCATATCGAGCCCACCAATGTTTGCGTATTCAGCTGTAATTTCTGTTCCTACAGCCGCCTCTATGCCCACAAGGAAGAGGGCTGGGAACTCAGCATAGAACAAATGCTGGATATGGTAAAAAAATACGATGGCAAGCCAATTACGGAAGTGCATATTGTAGGCGGGGTGCATCCCAAAATGGATCTGAATTTTTTCGCGGACCTGCTGAAACAGATCAAGGCCCACCGGCCGGGACTGCACATCAAAGCCTTTACCGCGGTGGAATATGATTATATGTTCCGTAAGGCAAAGCTATCCGTGGAAGAAGGGTTGAAATTCCTGATCGCTGCCGGGCTGGACTCCATTCCCGGCGGGGGCGCCGAGATTTTCCACCCGGAGATCAGGGAAAAAATCTGCGCAGATAAAGTAAATGCGGATGGCTGGCTGAAAATTCATGAAACAGCCCACCAGCTTGGCCTGCATTCCAATGCCACAATGCTGTACGGGCATATTGAAAAATACGAGCACCGCGTGGATCATATGCGCCGGCTTCGGGAACTGCAGGACCGGACCAAAGGGTTCAACACATTTATCCCGCTGAAGTTCCGGAACAAGGACAATGATATGAGTTATGTTCCCGAAACAACAAATATCGAGGATATGCGGCTCTATGCGATCTCCCGTATTTACCTGGACAATTTCCCGCACCTGAAAGCCTACTGGCCCATGATCGGAAGGCAGAATGCCCAGTTATCCCTGTCCTTCGGGGTGGATGATATTGACGGAACCATTGATGATACCACGAAGATCTACAGTATGGCCGGTGCGGAGGAACTGAATCCCTCCATGTCAACTGCCGAACTGGTCACCCTGATCCGGCAGGCCAACCGGGAGCCGGTGGAACGGGATACCTTGTACAATGAGATAAAAAATTTCGGAAAAACAGGAGGAGAATTAAACCCGGAGATGAACTGATCGTCTTTTATTTCCATAAAAAAAACAGCCACCGCGAAGTGGCTGTTTTTTTATGCTGATAAGTATCAGGCTGATTCTCCTTCCCCGCCTGTATCCTCTTCGTCCGGTTCGTCTGCGGTAAATCCGTTTTCTTCAGCGCCCCCGGCTTCCTCATCAAACGTAATTACGGTTTCGGTCACTTCCAGTTCTCCTTCCGGTGTCAGGAATATTTCTTTTACTTCTTCCACCATCACGGGGGATTGCGCTACCGGGGCTGCCGGCGCAGGAGCGGCCTTGGGTCTCGGTGCAGGTTTTTTCCTTTTCACTGCCGCCGGTTTCTTTGCCACGGGTTTTTTTGTAACGGTTTTTTTGGCAACGGGTTTTTTCTTCGCTGCTTTTTTAAGGGCTTTCTTCACTGCTTTTTTCACCAGTTTCCGGGCGACTTTCTTTTTTCCTTTTTTGGCCGGTGCTTTCTTTGCAGCTGATTTTTTCTTCACTACTTTCTTAGGAGCTGCTTTTTTCTTTTTAACTGTTACTTTTTTCTTCCCCGCTTTCTTTTTTGATACACTCTTTTTGCGCGGGGCAGGTTTGGCAACTTTTTTCTTTGCTTTCTTTTTAGTAGCCATGGCAGGTAATTTAATGTTGGATAATATCAGGTTTGAGGTGAACTAAATTTACAACATCCTTTTTTGTAAACAGGCATTCCACCGGTAAAAAATTGTTACCAGTTGCCCGGGCGGGAATGTTCCCTGTTCTCTCAGCACTCCGGCAGGCTCAGGGGCACATGGACGGCCAGTCCCCCATCGGCAGTTTCCTTGTATTTGTGGTTCATATCAAGGGCCGTATCCCACATGGTCTTTATGACCGCATCCAGGGAAACCTTGGCAAAATCGGGGGTGCTTTGCATCGCCAGTTGGGAAGCGGTAATCGCCTTGATGGCTCCCATGGTATTCCGTTCAATACAGGGAATCTGTACCAGCCCGGCAATGGGGTCGCAGGTAAGCCCCAGGTGATGTTCCATCGCAATTTCCGCGGCCATCATCACCTGCTTCTGGCTGCCCCCCATGCATTCGGTCAGTCCGGCCGCGGCCATCGCCGAAGAAACACCGATTTCAGCCTGGCATCCACCCATTGCAGCCGACAGCGTGGCCCCTTTTTTAAAAATACTTCCGATCTCCCCGGCAGCCAGCAGGAATTGAAGGACTTTTTCCTCCTGGTCGCCTTCACAGAAAGCAATATAATACTGCATTACAGCCGGAATCACTCCTGCTGCCCCGTTAGTAGGTGCCGTAACCACCCGGCCAAAGGACGCATTTTCCTCGTTTACCGCCAGGGCAAAGCAACTCACCCAATCCAGCGTATATTTAAAATCATTCCCTCCCGCACGGATCGCCGCCAGCCAGGAGTCATAGTCATGGTATTCTTTACCCGCCACCAGTTTTTTGTTCAGTTCTGCCGCCCTCCTCCTCACATTCAGCCCGCCGGGTAAGGTACCTGCTGTGTGGCAGCCCCGGTAGATGCATTCCTTCATCACCCTCCATATATTGTGGGCTGCCTTCCTTGTATCCTCTTCGTTTCTCCAGGTATTTTCGTTCTCCAAAACAATATCGGAGATGCTCATCCCGGTTTTAATACACCCGTGGAGCAGGTCATCGGCCGTATTGATGGGAAAGGGCAGTTGCGCTTCGCCGGCCGGCGTTGCGCCCTCTCCTTCTTTAATGACGAATCCGCCGCCAACAGAATAATAAGTTTCGGCAACCGCTTCGCCTGTATCCAGCGATACCAGGAAGGTCAGGGCATTGGGATGAAAGGGCAGGGTTTCCGTAAGCAGGAATTCGATATCCTCCCGGGGATCGAAGTCCAGTTCGTGCAGGCCATGTAAAAGGATTTTTTTCATGTCCGCGATGGACCGGATCCGGGAAGCGACCTGGTCTACCGGGAAATGAACCGGGTCTTCGCCGCATAACCCGAGTTGCACTGCCACATCGGTACCGTGGCCTTTGCCTGTTTTGGCAAGGGATCCGTACAAAAGCACCCGGATCGTCCTTACCGCCTGCAGCCTCCCTGTTTCCTGTAAAGTTTGTACAAAACGCCGGGCAGCCTGCCAGGGGCCGAGCGTATGGGAACTGGAAGGACCGATCCCTATTTTAAATATGTCAAATACCGAAATGGCTTCGTATGGCAAGGTGAATGATTTGAATCAAAAATACAGTAAAAAAAGACCCCGTCGCTGCAAGCAGGACGGGGTTAGCAGAGCATAAGCAGTAAAGGCTCAGCAATTATTGAACATCTACGAGTTGAATTTCAAAATACAGGATCGAGTTACCGGGTATTGTACCCACCCCGTTGCAACCATAGCCCAGGGAGGAAGGGATAATCAGTTTAATAAGGCCTCCTTCCTGGATCAGGGGCAGGCCTAATTGCCAGCCCGGGATCACCTGGTTTAACGGGAAACTTACGGGTGTACCTGTTTGAGAGTCAAACACGGTCCCATCCAGCAATTTACCGGTGTACCTTACCGAAACCGTCGAGGATAAAGTTGGTGCCGGGCCGGATCCGGCTGTCACCACCTGGTACTGAATACCGCTGCTGTGCTCGGTGGCAGTGATCCCATTACTGGAAGCATAACTCAGCATTGTCGCTTTTTCACTTTCCACCGTTTTAGACTTACAACTGTTATCTTTCAGACAACCCATCCCCGAAATCAATACAAAGAATACGGATACAATAACGATAAACTGCTTCATAATCAACTATTGGTACTAAATCATGAATAAGACCCGGTAAAAGTCCCATTCGCTGCAAATAAATAAAAAAATTTAGCTTTCTTGATCCCGGTCCAGTAATTCGAGATAGCGCTGTTCATTTTGCTCCCACCGGTGACGGGCGGAAAAAATTACCACAAATACCACAATGAGCAGGGAGGCAAGCAGCAAAATAATGATCAGCGATGCATTTTCCCTGAAAAAAACCATCTGGGCCCTGCCATACCAGCCAGAGAGCAGGTTCGCAAAAATAGCCACCACCAGCACCGTGGCGAGGGGCAGGCCCGCGTAGATCTGCCGGAGCACTTTCTTTTTGGAAGCCCTGTTCTTCTCCCAGTAGGCAACAAAATCCTTTTCTTGGGGGGTCAGCATAATCCGGGCAAAAATAACCTTTCCGGCGAAGGGAACTTGTCCCGCACCTATAAAATATATATATTGTAAGCATTAAAAGCCAAAACCTTGAAATTAGCCCTCGTACTTGCCCAATATCTGTACATAAATAAACGGCTTGACCTGCCGGGTATCGGCAGTTTCCACCTTGACCCTTCCGTTGTCATAGACCCTGAGCTGGATAAGAATATTAAAACAGAACCAGCAGATGGCATTCACTTCGAATACAATGCAGCCCTTAAAGAAAACACGGATCTTATTGATTATATCGCTTCTAAAACCGGTAAAATAAAGGCCCTGGCAGCCGCCGACCTCGATTCCCATCTCTGGCTGGGCCAGCAATTCCTGAACATCGGTAAGCCCTTTGTGCTGGATGGAATCGGTCAACTGCTGAAAACGCAGGGCGGCCAGTTAATATTCACCAGCGGAACGATCCTGTCTGAAATATTGAAGGAACAACCCGGCCGGCAACTGGCTCCTGATCACAGTTCCCAGGAACGGGAACATGATTATTCCGATTTACTGAATCCCCGGAAAGAAAAAATACAATGGAAAAAACCGGCTGCCCTCTTCCTCGTACTGGCCGGTATCGTAGTTGCCATCTGGGGCGGGTACACCATTTATAAAAGGAATTCCGCAGAAACGGAAGAAACCAAAACAACGGTCCGGGAAAAAGAAAAAAAGGCGCTGCCGGCACCCGTCCCCGGGCCAGCATCGACCGATACCGGTCTAACAAAAGTGGTTACCCAACCCGCTCTCCCGGCAGGGAACTATAAGTTTGTGGTGGAGACCGCCGGCAAACAAAGGGCCCTGGCCCGCTACCAGAAATTAAAGAACCTGCCCACTGATGTCCGGATGGAAACCAACGACTCCATTACATTTAAATTATATTTTTTACTTCCGGCCATCCCGGCCGATACGGCAAAAATCAGGGATTCCCTGCGGCTTTATTACACACCCAAATGGAGTATGGCTTTTGTAGAACAATAAATTCGCTTGCTGGTTCCCGTTGAGAAAAAACTGGGCTGCTGCTTTCCCGGTGGTCTTCTTTCCCCAACAGGCGGTAATGATCGTTGCACAACAGGCAGCCAGGGCTTATTGCCCGCGGACTGGTTGTTTTTCCTTTTGCTTTTCGAGTTTGCGGAAATACCCGCGAAATAAAAAATTATGCTTCAGCGCCTCCATAATATCATTAAAACCCTCCGTTCCTTTCTGAAGATTTTGAATACTCACCTGCAGATTTTTCGCCAGTACAGAATCTTTCAGTATCGTATGGGCTGGGCCCCGGCCTTTTTCTACATCATACTGCACATTTCCCGCCAGGGTCCTGATAGCAAGGGCCAGGGAATCGGCATCTTCTCCCACCTTGCTGATGCGGCTGATCGCCTCCTGCAGGCGCAGGGCAAATGAAGAATCGGTGATGATGGCTCCCAGCGAGCCCTTCCCCTCTTTTACATTTGTCACCAGCCCCTGCAAATCACTGACTAGCCGGTCGGCTTTTGCCGTGGCAGACCGTACATTCAGGAGCGAGACACGGAGATATTGCGGGAGACTTTTATCATTGAGCATATCCCATACCGCTGTGCTGCTGTTAACCCGGTTGACGGTATTCTTTAACTGGGCGGCAATCACCGCCACATCCTCATTTGTCCGGGCAAGGGTTTGCAGCATCTCATCCACTTCCGCGGTTTTCTTCACGGGCAGAATATCATTCGCTTCCACCAGGGGAGCCGGGATGGCGGAGGGAGAGATATTCAGCACCCGGTTCCCCATCAGCCCGTCGGTACCGATGGCTACCACGGCATTCTTGCGGATATACTGTTTCATTTTTGTTTCGATCAGCATCACCACTTCAATCAGGGTATCATTCAGGATATTCACTTTTTTCACGGTACCCACCTGTATCCCCGCATACCGGACATTATTCCCGGCCGTGAGGCCCTGTACATTTCCAAAATGAGCCCGCAGCCGGAATGTATTCCCAAACATATTCTCGTTCTTCCCGATCATATACAGCAGCAGGATCAGGAACAGCAGTCCTGCTATTACAAAAGCGCCTAATTTAATATTGGAAACAGTTTGCCTCGCCATACAATGATTTTATTCAAAGAATTTTTTAATCGCCGGATCGGCAGAACGTTTCAGCTCATCATAGGTTCCGTCCGCATAACATTTACCATCAATCAGCATCACGACCCGGTCCGATGCCATCCGCACACAAGTCATATCATGCGAAATAATGAGTGATGACGATCCGTATTTTTCCTGTATTTCAATCATCAATTCGATAATTTCTTTGGCGGTAATGGGATCCAGTCCTGTAGTCGGCTCATCATAGAGGATGATCAAAGGCTGCAGGATCAGGGTCCGGGCCAGGGCAATCCGTTTGCGCATCCCGCCCGATAACTCGGCCGGCATCATATCAATCGTATGGACCAGTCCCACATCTTCCAGGGCGTGCTGCACCAGTTCATCCACTTCCCGTTGCGAAATACTGATCGAATGCCTGCGCAACGGGAATTCCAGGTTCTCCCGCACCGTCATCGAATCATACAGGGCGTTGCTCTGAAAGAGAAATCCCACTTTCATCCGTACCTGGTCCAGTTCCAGGTGGCCGAGGTCCGGAATATTTTTTCCAAACACCTCGATGCAGCCACTGTCCGGTCTCAGCAGCCCGATAATACACTTGATCAGCACCGATTTCCCGGAACCCGATTTGCCCAGCACCACCACATTTTCACCGGCCAGCAAGCGCAGGTTAAAATCCGACAGGACCTGGTTTTCCCCGAACGATTTGTACAAGCCGGTAATCCGCAGCACTTCTTCTCCCGTTATAACAGGCATATCTGGTAAAACAGCGAGGGGCTGAACGGTTTCCATACACTAATTTAATCCCAGTATATCTGTAACCTGTACAGCAACCAGGTCAATAATAAAGATCAGGATGGAGGAGAGCACCACGGCAGAATTGGCTGAACGCCCCACTCCTTCTGTTCCCTTGTGGGAATGATATCCTTTAAAACATCCCACTATTCCAACTGCAAATCCAAAGAAAAATGATTTTATAAAAGCCGGGACCACATCCCCAAAGGAGAGGTTGTCAAACACCTGGGTCCAGAAAAGGTCAAAACTGGTTACCCCCCGGATATTCACGCCGAGGTAAGAACCGTATAAAGAGACTGCATCCCCCAGCGTTACTAATATGGGTAACATCAGGGTGGTGGCCAGCACCCGGGTAACCACCAGGTATTTGAACGGGTTGGTTCCCGATACTTCCATCGCATCAATTTGTTCCGTCACCTTCATCGATCCCAGTTCAGCGCCAATACTGCTGCCGATCTTACCCGCAAAGATCAGCGCCGTGATCACCGGTCCGACTTCCCTGACAATGGCAATACCCACCATGGCCGGCAACTGGGATTCCACCCCGTAATCAACCAGGGAAGGCCTCAGCTGCATGGTCAGCACCAGGCCCATGATAAAACCCGTCAGTCCCACCAGGGGCAATGACCGGTATCCAACAATAAAACATTGCCGGAAAAATTCGGTCACTTCGTAGCGGGGTCTGAACCATTGGTTGAGAAAACGCCCGGTGAAGCGGGACATATCCCCGGCTTCCTCCAGCCATTGTTTCCAGTTTTGGGTATTGACTATCATAACCAATACTCAAATTAGTCAGAAAAGAAACCGGCTTCCATGAAGGCTGTCAGCAGGATCAGTGATTATGATCAGCAATTCAGGCCCGCTCCGGAACAGTATCTCCCGGAAGCGTTAACGGTGCGGCTCATTTTGAAAGGGGGCTGAGATATTCTCGTTTCTTATCAGGGCCCCTCACCGGGTACCGGCTCATCGAAAGGCGGTATTTCCTCTTCTTCCGGGTCAGGAATGATATCCGGGTCCTCTTCGGGATTCAGGGGTTCTTCCGGATCAATAGAAGGAATTGTTTCGGGTCTTTTCCCCGGATAGGGAGTATCCGGAATTTTATCGGGTGTAATTTTCTTTGCCATAACAGGTAGGTGTTCAGGATGCCAGGGGCCGCTCCTTCTAACAATGTTCCGCAAACAGGATATTGCCGGGTCTATGCCCTGCTTCCTCCCACCTATAACAAGTTCTCAAATCAACAGTATTTAAGCGCTCATAACAATGAGGGCCGTCATAGTTACAGGTGATGATCCTCATTGGAACCGCTGAAAATCCGAAAGTAGCTTTAACTATCCCAAACTGCACCATCATGTCAGCCCAACAATTTTCCATCACGACGCTTCACCAGTTACTCGATTTTGATATTTGCCGCTTCGCCAGTTCGGAAGTGCAATTGCAGAAGAAACTGCCGGAATGGGCAGACCGGGCTTCCTCGCTCAAGCTAAAGGCGCTGGTGCAGCGATACGCGGACCTGGTGTCCCTGCAAAGGCAGCAACTCGATCATTTTATTGAAGAAGAACAGATCAATCAACTGCCTTTAACCAGCCGGATTATGCAGGCATTTATCCTTGAGACGGATGATAAACTGGCCCAATGCAGTGATCCCGAAGTAAGAGATGCCTGCCTGCTGGCCTGTATCCAGGAGATCAATCATTATAAGATCAGTACGTATGGTACGGCAGCGGCTTTTGCCAACATTTTGGGTATGGAGGCACCGGCAAATGTATTCCGGGAAGCAGAAGTAAAGGAAAAGCAAATCGATGACCGGCTATCCCAATTAGCGGAACACGAGATCAACCTGAAGGCCCGTGCCCCGATCGTCCTGCCGGGGTAATTAGTGCATCCGAAAACCGATGTGACTGTTGAGGTAAACATGAACCCGCCAACTGGGGTATGCATCGTGTATTTTACACGTCCAGCCTGCACAGCAAGGCGGACAGGGACACTGCCAGAAATTTAAAAAAATAATTCTTTCAATTGCTCCTTTATTGGGAATCCAGGTGAATTGTCTTGTCCCTTAACTCCCTTTTCCCAGGGTAAAACCCTTTGCCTGATGACAGGGCTGAGCAAACCTGATTTCATGCAGGTATTCAATCAGCGTCGATACGGAGACTGTTTACCCGCTCTTCTCAATGCTTCAGGTATGGTGAGTACACTCTCCCTGTAAAAAGGTCTTACCACCAACTCCAATAGCGTTCCTTTAGTTTTTAGTTCTGGAACTTTATCCTCTATATTGATTGATTACTGATCGTCCTGTTTACCGGCCACCATAGATGAGAAATTTGTTTTTTTTAATTTATTATATTAATAATCAAATAATTAAAATAATCATTATTATATAAACAATTTTGTTTATTTTTGATAAATGAAAAGAGAACTGGACATATTAAAAGGATTGCATCCCGGGATAGTCCTGGACCGGAAGATCAGGGAACAACGCTTAAAAAAGGGGCAGCTCGCGCTGGACTGCCATGAATATCCGCAAACACTGACCGCGATTACCAAGGGAAAACGGGACATGAATACCCGGCTATCGCTCAAGCTGGAAAAAACATTAGGCCTCGAGGAGGGGTATTTTATGATGCTGCAGATTTTTTATGATATCAGCCAGGAGAAAAAAAGACAAGTTCAGGCAAAGCCCGACCTGTCCAAATTTCGCCGTATCCTGTTTTGGGATACCCGAATGGAGTTGATCGACTGGGACAAGCATGCCGGCTCTGTTATCCGCAGAATATTTGAAAGAGGTAATCAAAAGGAAAAAGAAGAGATTACCCGGTTTTATGGCGAGGAAAGGATAAAAAAAGCATTAAAAGATAAACCTTAATTGTGTACTGGAACACTGTTACACCGTTGCTTCGTGAAGTGCTGGAAAGTGCTATGGCAGAGCCGTGCTTCAATCCTTTCCGTCTGGTGGGCGGAACAGCGCTCAGCCTTCAGATAGGTCATCGTGAATCAGTCGATATTGATCTGTTCACCGAGGCCGATTACGGAAGTGTTGATTTTGCCACTGTCGAAGCATATTTCAAGAAGCGCTATGCTTATGTAGAAACCAGTCATGTCGGCGCAATCGGGCCAGGCACCTCCTACTTTGTCGGACATTCCGAAGATGATGCAGTGAAGGTGGATATTTATTATACGGATCCTTTTATCCGCGAGGAAATAATGGAAGAAGGCATTCGTATGACCGCATTCCAGGACATCATCGCTATGAAACTGGAAGTAACCGGCGGCAGGAGTCGTAAAAAAGATTTCTGGGATCTGCACGCCCTTCAGGATGAATACAGTATTACAGAAATGATCGGTTTTTACCAAGAGCGCTATCCTTTCAATTATACTGAGGCGGAGATTCGCGCAGGATTAGTGAATTTTTCATCTGCTGATGAGGATCCCGATCCCTTTTGCCTGATGGGGAAGTATTGGGAATTGATAAAGTTTGATTTTATAAATTGGTTAGCACCCTGAGCGCTTTACTCCGCTGGAAATGAAAGGTCGCCTTATGAAACGACCTTTCATTTTGAGGTCCCGGGCGGACCTCCCTACCCGGCAGGCAGGCCTGCCTACCATACAGGCAGGTTCGAACCGCTGTAGGAGCTTTTGCAGAGCCCTGCCTGGCCGCCGTGGCGGACACAGGACCTTTTCTCCGGAAATAAAAAAAGGAATAACCATTATGATTATTCCCATTTTTGAGGTCCCGAGCGGATTCGAACCGCTGTAGGAGCTTTTGCAGAGCTCTGCCTAGCCACTCGGCCACAGGACCTTTTTATTGAAGGGTTCTGCCTGTCCGCCGGGGCGGCCGCAGGTCCCTTTTTTAAAACCGGTGCGAAAATAATGCATATTTTTGAAATGGGATTATTCCTATCATATTAAACCAGTTATATGAACCGTATCGCGGAATCCGAGCTGATCATCAATGACCGGGGAGCCGTGTATCATCTTGACCTCCGGCCGGAAGAACTGGGGGATACGGTGGTCACCGTTGGCGACCCGGACCGGGTTGCTGAGGTCAGTAAATATTTTGACCGGGTGGAAGTAAAACGGCAGCACCGGGAATTTATCAGTCATACCGGCTACGTGGGCAAAAAAAGGATCACGGTCCTGTCTTCCGGCATTGGCCCGGATAATATTGATATCGTGCTGAACGAACTGGACGCCCTGGTCAATATTGATTTCAGCTCCCGGGAAATAAAAAAAGAACTGAAATCCCTGAACATTATCCGGATCGGCACTTCCGGTGCCCTGCAGGAAGATATCCCGGTGGACAGTTTTGTGGCGTCCACACATGGTTTGGGAGTAGATAACCTGCTCAATTTTTACCGCCATGAGCACAATGATGAAGAAAAGCAGTTGCTGCATTCCTTTGTAACCCATACCCAGATCCACGGGCAAACCGGGCATCCCTATATCAGCAGTTGCGCCGCTTCCCTGATCAAACATTTTGTAAAGGATTTCCAGCAAGGGATCACCGTGACCTGTCCCGGCTTTTACGGACCACAGGGGAGAGTATTGCGTTTGGGAATCAGCAACCCGGAACTGATCAACCGGCTGACCGATTTCCGCTTTGGCCAGCACCGGATCACTAATTTTGAAATGGAAACCTCGGCTATTTACGGCCTCGGAAAATTACTGGGCCATAATTGCCTTGCCGTAAATGCCATCGTGGCCAACCGGGTAAAAAAAGAATTTTCCAAAGACGGGAAAGCCGCCGTGGAAAACCTGATCAAAAAATTTATTGAACAATTTGCCGATCATATCTGATGCAGTTTCATTTTTATAAATACCAGGGCACGGGGAATGACTTTATCATTGCCGACAACCGGGGACAGGCTTATTCCGGTCTCAGTACCGCGCAGATCAATACCCTTTGTAACCGTCGTTTCGGGATCGGGGCCGATGGCCTGATGCTGCTGAACGAAAAAGAAGGCTACGATTTTGAAATGAAATATTACAATGCGGACGGGAAAGAGGGCAGCATGTGCGGCAATGGCGGCCGCTGCATCACCAAGTTCGCCTACCACCTGGGCATTCACCGCGAAACCTATCATTTTTTAGCTACTGACGGACCCCATGAAGCCGAAATTGATATTGCGGGTATCGTTTCCCTGAAAATGAAAGATGTGGACCATGTCCGGAAATTCCATAACGATTATATCCTGAACACCGGCTCCCCTCACTATATCAAACTGGTCAGCGATGTGATGGACCTGGATGTTTACAAAAAAGGTCATGAGATCCGGTACAGCCGGGAATTCGCCGATGAAGGGATCAATGTGAATTTTGTGGAACAGTTGGAGAACTCCAATAAAATAAAAGTCCGCACCTATGAAAGAGGGGTTGAGGACGAGACCTATTCCTGCGGCACGGGTGTAACTGCGGCTGCCCTGGTCAGTTACCACAATGAAAATGGCTTCAATGATATTGAGGTCAGCACCCTCGGGGGCAATCTTTCCGTGGAGTTTGACCGCAGCGAGGACGACAAGTACCATGATATCTGGCTCTGTGGTCCTGCCGAACGGGTCTTTGAAGGAACCATTGAGCTCGGGTAAACTCCCCGTTTCCCGTATTATATCCCCTGCCGGAAGATTTGACAGCAGAATCTGCATAAGCAGGCTTACCTTTGCGCCGGTCTATGATTCAGTACTTCAAACATACGAACCAGCAAACCGTGGAAATTGACAGGCCGGAAAACGGCACCTGGGTCAATATCCTCCCCCCGCTCCGGCAGGAGGAATTTTTCGAATTATCCGAAGGACTGGATATCCCGATCGACTTCCTGACGGACTCCCTGGATATCGATGAAAGAAGCCGTTTCGAAGAAGAAGACAATGTACGCCTGATCGTCATCAAAACCCCTACGGAGAACAACTCTTTTAATGACAGTGACGCGTTTTATATCACGATCCCGATCTGTATAATTCTAACGCATAACCAGATCGTGACGGTGAACTCCTTCGAAAACCCCGCCATCAAAAAATTCCTGAACACTTTTCCCAACCGTAACCCGGAGAAGAAAAACCTGATGGTCCTGAAGATCTTTGAAAAGATCGTGCAGAATTTCATGGATCACCTGAAAGAGATCAACCAGCGGCGAAACCTGGTGGAACAAAAGCTCTACGCAGCCAGTGAAAACGAGCAGTTGCTGCAGCTGATGCGAATCCAGAAAAGCCTGGTCTACTTTGTAACGGCCCTGCGTTCCAATGAAATGCTGATGATGAAACTGGAGCGGACCAATTTCCTGGGACTGAATGAAGAAGAGAAAGAATTCCTGAATGACCTGATCGTGGATAATTCCCAGGCCCTGGAAATGGCAAATATCTATACCAATATCCTCAGCAGCACCCTGGATGCCTTTGCCAGCATCATTGCCAATAACCAAAACCAGGTCTTGAAAAGACTGGCTGTCATCACGATTGTCATGACCTTCCCGGTACTGATCGCGAGTTTGTTCGGGATGAATGTACCCAGCGGCTTTGAGCATTCGCCCTATGCTTTTTATATAGTAGCCCTCCTCTCGCTGGCCATTGCCGTGGCCATCGGATGGCTGTTCCTCCGTAAAAAAATATTCTGACCGCTATGCACCGGTTCAATATCCGCATCTATGGATTGCTGATCAATGAGCAGCAACAGGTATTAGTCAGTGATGAACTGATCCGGGGAAGCTATATCACCAAATTCCCCGGCGGGGGGCTTGAATTCGGGGAAGGAACCCGGGAATGCCTGCAACGGGAATTCATGGAAGAAATGAACCTGAAGGTGAATGTGGGGGAACATATCTACACCACGGATTATTTCCAGATGTCGGCCTTTAACCCCGGGCACCAGATCATCTCCATCTATTATTTCGCGCATGCCCTGGAGGCCATACAGGCGCCGCTCCGGGACAAACCCTTTGACTTTGACGCACAGCAGCTCGCCGTTTACGAGGAAAAAAAAGAGATCGAAACCTTCCGGTTCATCAACTGGGAAGATTTTTCCCCCGAACAATTAACGCTGCCCATTGATAAAATTGTGGCGTCCCTGGTGAAGGAAAGAAATTAGTCTTCCATTGCCGCCTTCTTCATCCTGGCCGCGTCTTCATGTCCCAGGTAATTTTCGATCCAATGGTGAACAAGGTAGATCACCGGCGTAAGGACCAGCGCCACGATGAATTTATAGATATAATTTACGATCCCCACCGCTATAAAAAGACTAAACGGCCAGACAAAGTCATTGCCGGCCTGGTTGACCCTTGTACCCACATAAAAAGCGATAAACAGGACCACGAAACTGTCGATGAACTGGGAGATCAGCGTGGAACCGGTGGCCCGCAGCCAGATGCTTTTCTCCCCGGTCACTTTTTTAATCTTATGAAAAATAAATACATCAATCAGCTGCCCGAGGATAAAGGCGGTTAAGGAACCCACAATGATAAAGCCCCCTTGCCCCAGTACACTGTTATAAGCTTTGCCCATATCCGGCACCCCGCTGCCCTGTTTGCTGCTGATAAAAAAATCAGCGGGCGTCAGTTTCATGGCCCCGTAGAATATGATAAAAGCAAAAGCGATCAGGCCGGCCGTGAGATAAGAGAGGAACCGGACGCCCTTCATTCCATAATACTCATTGATAATATCGGTCATGATAAAGACCACAGGCCAGAGCAATACACCGGCCGTCAGGTTCACGGACAGTTCATTCCCGAACAGGCGGATACTGAGTGGCTGAAAACCCAGGGTTTTCTCCAGCGAAAAGATCTTCACCCCGATGATCTCGGCGATCAGCGCATTGGCGATAAAGATTCCGGCCAGGATGATGAAGAGCCTGACGGGTTTATTTTTAATAATTGCCCGGATCATAGTTTAACCTGTGCGTATAAATAATTTACATAAACGATATACCCTAACAATAACAGAAACACCAGTACATTGCCCAGGATCAGCCAGCGCGGCACCACGGAAGCCGGTTTCTTCCGGGCGATCCAGGTGACCAGGTAGCTGAGCAGGGTGACCGGTACAATGATCATTCCCATAAAGAAACCGATCGTAATAACGGTCGAAACCATGTTTTCATCTTTCAGCCAGTCCCTGAATAAAAGGGACAATGACAGGAGAAAAAAAAGGCCGCAGATAAAAGCCAGTCGGGATAAAAATAAAAGCCAGCGCATCAGAGATTTTCGTCTAAAATAGCATTATTTTGTCAGCTAAATACCGAAGGTGTATGAACAATCCCCTGCTGAAGAAATGGCTGCCCCATGCCATCGCTGTTCTCCTGTTTCTTGTTGTTTCCGCCCTGTTCTGCAAACCGGCCCTTGAAGGCAATGTGATGAACCAGCATGACAATGTAGGCTGGAAAGGCATGGCCCAGAACGCCTTTGAATACAAGGAAAAAAACGGGCATTTCCCCCTGTGGAACCCGAACCTTTTCAGCGGGATGCCCAACTACCAGGTAGCGATGGAAGGAAAAACCATTCTTCCGGACACCGTGAAAATATTTTCCCTGGGATTGCCCAAACCCATGAATTTTTTCTTTTTGGCCTGTCTTTGTTTTTATATCCTGGCCCTGGTACTCGGGGCGAGGCCCGTGCTGGGGATGCTGGGCGCCCTGGCCTATTCTTTTTCGACCTATAACCCGGTGATCGTGGCGGCCGGTCATGATACCCAAATGCTGGCGACCGGCTTTATGCCCCTGCTGATGGCGGGCTTGCTGAGCATTTATCATAAAAAATACTGGCTGGGACTGGCATTGACCACGTTCGGTACTTACCAGCAGATCAGCGTAAACCACCTGCAGGTAAGCTATTATTTCTTCCTGATTGCCGCATTGGTAACGATCGGTTACCTGGTGAAATGGATCAAAGAAAAAGACTTCAAACATATTGGTATCGCAGGAGCCTTAACCATTGTATCCGCGCTGATCGGTGTGGCGGGTAATGCGCTTGTCCTGAAAACGACTTCTGAATACAGCAAGTTCACCATGCGGGGCGGGAAGGATATTTCCATTGAAGGGGATTCAGTAAAAGTGGCCAAAACATCCGGGCTGGATACCGGTTATGCGTTTGAATACAGTTTAGGCAAAGCGGAAGCCGTTACCCTCATCATGCCGAATGCTTTTGGTGGCTCCAGCAGCAGTATGTCCGGTGAAGGTTCAGCCGTGATCGGCAAACTGACTTCGAGAGGCATACCCGAAACGGATGCGCAGCAGGTCGCTCAGAGTTTGCCCAGGTACTGGGGGCAATTGTACACATCGGGTCCCGCTTATCTTGGGGTGATCATTTGCCTGCTCGGGCTGATCGGTTTTGTGTTGGTAAAGACGCCATTGAGGTGGAGTTTACTCGCGGCCACCCTGCTGGGCATTTTTATGGCCTGGGGAAAATATTTTGCGGGTTTCAATACCTTCCTGTTTGAGCGGCTCCCCTTGTATGATAAATTCCGTTCACCCGCTTTTGCACAGGTCATCCCGCAATTTGCCGTCGGGATTATGGCGGTGCTGACCCTGCAGCAATTATTTTTTGCCGACAGAAGCCGGGATTTACTGAATGCCAGTTTCAAAAAGATCCTCTATGCCCTGGGTGGTTTGTTTGCCTTATTAGCCATGCTCTATATTGCCCTGGATTATAGTTCTCCTTTCGACGCCCAGATCATTGCGGGTTATACGGATAAGAGCGGCTCGGATGAAATGGGACGCCTGATCGTCTCCGGGCTGAAAGAAGACCGTAAATCCCTTTTTGGCGGGCAACTGCTGAGAGCGCTCGGGCTGGCCCTGCTGACCCTCGGTATACTCTGGCTCTACGCAAAGAATAAGATC
The DNA here is from genome assembly GCA_016219985.1 of Sphingobacteriales bacterium. Taxonomy (GTDB): domain Bacteria; phylum Bacteroidota; class Bacteroidia; order Chitinophagales; family Chitinophagaceae; genus JJ008. The sequence goes on from JACRJO010000022.1 coordinate 59,994, forward strand.
AATGCCCTGACCGGTGCGGTGGTTTTGCTGCTGGTAAGCACCCTTGAAATAGCGATGGTCAGCAAGACCTATTTCAAAGACGACCTTTTTGTTACTCCCGACGAATATGCCAATACAAATTTTGCGGCCGGTCCGGTTGACGAGGAAATCCTGAAAGACAAGGATCCCAATTACCGGGTTTTGAATTTGGCAGGCACTTCGGCCGGCAGCACTTTCAGCGAATCAAAAACATCCTATTTCCATAAATCTATCGGTGGTTATCACCCGGCCAAGCTCCGGATCTATCAGGATATTATCGAGAAATACCTGTCTGGCCGGCCCCATCCCGGCGTGATCAATATGCTGAATACAAAATATATTATTGTGGCCGATCCGCAGAATGGCCAGCCCGGCCTGATCCGTAACCCGGATACCTTTGGCCCCTGCTGGCTGGTGAGTCATGTAAAACAGGTAAGTAACCGGGTGGAAGCCATCAATGCGCTTGGGAATGTCAACCTGAAAGACACCGCAATCATATTGAATGATGATGCCAAAGGACTGGTCCAACCCCAGCGGGATTCCTTGTCCACTATCAAAATGACGAAGTTTGACAATGACGCGGTGGAATATGAAGCCAGTGGCAACGGCCCCCAGTTTGCCGTATTCAGCGAGATCTATTATCCAAAGGGATGGAATGCCTATGTGGATGGAAAGAAAGCAACGTATATCAATACCAACTATATTTTACGCGGTATTTCGCTGCCGGCCGGCAAGCACAGTATCCGGTTTGTGTTTGAACCTGAATCCGTAAAACAAGGGCGCTCCATCATGTTTATTGCCTCCATCCTGATTACCCTGATCTTCCTTGGGGGATTATTCATGGCCTGGAAAGAAAGCAAAAAAACCAGCGGGACGCCTGCATGAAAAAAATACTGCTCTTAGCCCCCTACCCTTACCTGCCTTTTTTCTCAGGGGGGCAGAAGTTTATCGCGCAGTTCCTGGAAAGCCTGGCGGAGGAAACTGAACTGACCGTGATCGGGGTGGAAACAAATGACCCGGCCACGGTAACCAATTACCGTTTGCTGCCCTGGTTAAAAAAAGGCTTTACCCGGTATATGGACCTGCGGCTGATCAGTCGCGTTAGCAAGGAAGTTAAGACTGGCGGATACCAGGCCGTGATCTGGGAACATCCTTATTTTGCCTGGCTGGCGGTGATGGTCCGGAGAAGAACCGGCATTCCCTTCCTGCTGCACACCCATAATATCGAACACGAACGGTTTCGCTCCATGGGTAAGTGGTGGTGGCCCCTGCTTAAATGGTATGAACGCTGGGCCTTCCGTAAGGCGGACCGTATTTACTTTATCACCCCGGAGGATAAAGAGTTTGCTATGACGAAATGGGCAATTCCCGAATCACGCTGTGCTGATTTACCATTCCTCGTAAACATCAGTGAATACCCGGCTGACAAGGCAATACACAGAATGAAGATCGGGGATCAGCATGGGATCGGGAAAGCGGATCTCCTGATCCTGTTTAACGGACTGCTGAGTTATAAACCCAACCTGGACGCCCTGCAGGTGATCCTGCAAAAGATCAACCCCATTCTGCTGACCGCCCCGGGACTGAACTATACAATCATTGTTTGCGGGAAAGCGTTACCGGAAACCGTGGAAGAACTCAGGCAGCACCGGGACCAGCATATCATCTATGCCGGTTTTGTGGACAATATCGAATCCTACTTTAAAGCAGCCGACCTCTTCCTCAACCCGGTACAAAGCGGGGGCGGGATCAAGACCAAGATGGTGGAAGCCATTGCATACGGCGCTACCGTGGTGGCCACGGAAACCGGGGCTACCGGGATCAGGAAGGAGGTTTGCGGGGAGAAACTACTGACCGTGCCCGATAATGACTGGGATGCTTTTGCTCAATCGGTTATAGATCACCGTAATACCGTTTCTGTGACACCGGCTGCGTATTATGCTTATTATTACCGGAAGGAGGTGGCCAAAAGAATCGCGGCCGGTCTCTGATTACCCGCCCGGTTTCATCCGGAATCCCTCTCTCAGTCCCTGCAGCAGTTTTCGCTTTCTTTCTTTATCAAAACCCAGCCAGAAAGCAATCCTTGATACTACCGTATAGCCGAGGGCGAAATAACGGCGGATACCCCGGAAATTTTTCCGGATAAAATAGATCTTATTGCGGTTGGAATAATATACGTAGAAAGCGGAATTGGCGCCAGCTGAAGAAGATACTTTGTGGAGCACCAGCAGCGAAGGATCATAAAATAGTTTATACCCTTTTCTCGTGGCCCGCAGCACAAAATCCGTATCATCGTAATAGGCAAAGTATTTTTCGTCCATCATCCCCACCCCAGCAAACACTTCTTTTTTTACCAGCATAAAACAGGTGGGTGCATAACTGATATGCCCGGGCTGGTTGTAGGCAGGTCCGTCTTCCTTATTATACCCATAATGCACCCCCAGGGCCCTCCATTCATCCATATAGCCACCCGCCATCCACAATTTCTTTTCATCATAATAACGGATCTTGGGAACAATGATGGACTCCCCCTTCTCATCAGCCAGGGAGACCAGGCGGCTGAAAAGTTCTGCCTGGTCAAATTCAATGTCATTGTTGAGGAGCAACACATGCGTACAGCCTTCCTCAAGGGAAAGGCGGATGCCGGTATTGTTGCCCGCGGCCACGCCGGTATTCCCGCCGGTCTTTATATGCCGGTAAGCCGTCACCGGGTAGTCTTCCAGGCACTTTGCGATCACCCGGTCCGTGGCCTCCGACTCCGAATTATCGACCAGGTATAAAATATAGTCCTTGTACAACTGCGCGGAAATACTTTTGAAAAAGCCCGGAAGCAGTTCATCCGATTTATATAAAACAGTTACCAATCCGATCCTGGCCATATTGCATTATTTCATCAATCCCTTTGATTTCATTTCAGCGATGGACTCATCATAGCGGCTGGCCTGAACCTGCTGACCAGTCACCCAGTCCGTAAATTGCCGCAATCCTTCCCGGAAGAATACCGCAGGCTTGAAACCGAGCAGCCGTTCTATTTTTTGCATATCGGCATAATTATGCCGGATATCGCCGAGGCGGTAATTACCGGTCACCGTAACCGGCACCTCCGATTTATAAAATTCTTTAAGCAGGGTTGCCACTTCCAGCACAGGAACCGCCACCCCGGTCCCCACATTGAAGACCTGTCCGTTGGCCTCCTCTTTTTCAATGCCGAGGAATGTAGCCCGGATCACATCGCTGATAAACACAAAATCGCGGCTTTCTTTCCCGTCTTCAAAAATATTGATGGGTTTATTGTTCCGGATGAGGGTGGAAAAGATGGACAGGATGCCGGTATAGGGATTGGTCAGTGACTGACCGGGACCATATACATTCTGGTAACGAAAGGCCACCGGGGCAATACCGAGGGCCGGGCAAACGGTCATGACCATCTGTTCCTGGTTTTGCTTGGTAATTCCATATACCGAGGAAGGATGGATCTTTGATTCCTCATCAGTGGCGGTTAGCTGCAATGGTTTCGCCGTACCGGGATATGTCACTTCAAACTGACCGGCATCCATCGCAGCTGCCTTGCGGTGCCCCGGGTAAACAACGCCCAGTTCCTCCGAAATATATTTACCTTCTCCATAGATAGCGCGGGAAGAAGCAATTACCACTTTACGGACAGCCGTTTTTTGGTTCGCCAGGATATCGAGCATCAGGGCGGTGCCCCCGATATTCACGTCCGTGTAATGGCTGATCTGGTACATGGATTGCCCTGTACCTGTCTCCGCCGCCAGGTGCACAATTACTTCATTGTCACCAATGGCTTTTTGCCAGTCGGACCGGGAAGTCACGGTCCCCCGGATAAAACTGACTTTATCCTTAATGGAATTATATAATGGAGAACTTTGTTCCGGTTCTTTTCCGTGGATTTGTTCGGATAAATTATCGAGTACGGTTACCCGGATCCCCTTCCCCGTCAGGTACAGGGCCAGTCCCGATCCGATAAACCCGGCCCCGCCGGTGATCAATACTTTCTGGTAACTCATGGTTTCAGTTTTCAGCTAAAATTTCCTTCTTTATCCGTTTTTCTCCATTCCTTTCTATCGTGATCATACCGTTTAATGATAATGGCAGGCGCCCCGGCGGCCACGCAGTAATCCGGGATATCGCGGGTCACCACGCTGTTGGCGCCAATCACGCTGTTTACCCCAACAGAAGCCCCCACTACGCAAACATTTTCTCCCAACCAGGCCCCGTCTTTTATAATAACGGAGGCTAACTGTTCTACCGGCTGATCAATAACCGGTATATTGATATCCTTATACCCATGCAGGTTATCGCTCAGGTAGACTTTATCTGCGATCAGCACTTTTTTCCCGATCTCAATCCGGGAAGTGGCGTAAAAATGGCAGAAGCGGCCCACATAAGTACCTTCCCCGATACGGAGACTGCATTGGGTATCCCCGGTCAGGGGCAGGCAGGCCAGCCATCCGCGGCTGTTGATATAGGCCCCTGGGCCGATATGGATATTCTTTGCCCCTTCCAGTTTGGTTTGCAGGAGGCGGGCACGGGTTCCCAGGCTGCCCAGTTGCACTTTGTACATCGGGTACCTGAACAGGTAATAGAATACTAAATGGAGCTTCCTGAACATGTAAAATCGGGTTGAGGCCGGCCCTTTACGGCCCGGGGAATGTGGCAGGCAAGGTAATACATTTTGGCTAATCGCCCGGTCAGGCCCGCCTCCCGGTAACCTGTAAAATAGTTACATTTGAGCCCGCCGGAAAACCGGTTTGAATCATGAATATTCTTGAGCGTTTATACATTGCGGTTTTTAAGGAAAAGGCCAAAAGAAAACTCTTTAGCCGGGGGCTTGCCCGGGTCAGTCCGCCCAACCTGGAACCGGTATTGCGGAAAGATGCCGTGCATTTTAAACATTTCGGTTTGATCGGGGATATTATTTATGCCATTCCCGCCATGAAGGTCCTGGCTGGTGACCGGAAGATCCACCTGCACCTGCAGATCAACCAGAAGACGCTCTATAAAAAAAGCATGAAGCATCCTAACGAAGGAAAGATCCTGACCGAAAAAAGTGTGTCGATGCTGGCTCCTCTCCTGCTGTCCCAGCCGGAGTTTGCGGTATGTGATATACTTACGGACCAGCCGGTTGATTATGACCTGGACGAATTCCGGAACTATCCCTTTGATTACAACACGAATCATATCTGCCGCTGGTATTTTCATATGTATGGGATTACAGCCGACCTGGGCCAGCCCTGGCTGAGGGTGAACCCGGACCATTCCTTCAAAGACGAAATCGTTATTGCCCGCAGTTTCCGTTACCGGGCCCCGGGGATCAGCTATGATTTTCTTCGGAATTACCCGGATATCACGTTCGTGGGGCTGAAAGAAGAATACGAGGACATGAAGAAAGCGATCCCGGGGCTAAAGTACCGGGTGGTAACGGATTTCCTGGAGTTCGCGCAGATCATTGCCGGCTGTAAATTCTTTATCGGCAACCAGTCCTTCCCTTTTGCCGTAGCCGAGGGGCTGAAGGTAAAAAGGGTGCTGGAGCTCTGTTTCGAGTGCCCCAATGTGATCCCGGAGGGGAAGGATGCCTATGATTTCTGCTACCAGCCGCAGTTTGAGAAGATCGTGCGGGAATTGTATTATCAATAATCGTTGCAAAAATAAACCACTATTTATATCTTCGGGCCAGAACCTCTATCCATTCATTAAAAATTCAGCAATGAAGCATCTCTTTTTTACCGTACTAGTCGCAATTCTATTTACCAGTTGCACCAAAAACGAGGACAATACCCCCGTACTGGTATCAACTTTGCCAGATGGACTCGTGGCACATTACCCGTTTATTGGAAACGCAAACGACACTACCGTTAATGCTAATCATGGGACAGTTTCCGGGGCCCTACTTACGTCTGACAGATTCGGAAACAGCAACCAGGCTTATTTGTTTGACGGCATAAACGATCATATAATAATAAACGACAGCCCTTCTCTTAATCTGAAGGAGAGCTTCTCCATTTCTGCCTGGGTCAGTCCTGATGATTATCACAACCCGGGTATTGTGGTTTGGCACGGCGATCCTGCCTATGCAAAAGACCCATTCATTTTATATTTCACAGACAGACCCGGCTACAACAGCATTGGAGTACGTAAAGATGTAGGTGACGGAACCACGATCAACGAAGCATTTGCTCCCCCGAATGTGATCTTCTCAGGAATTTGGTCCCATGTAGTAGGTGTTTGCAATGCAGCCACCAAGCAGATGAAACTTTATATTAACGGCGAATTATTGAAAATAGTATCCGTAACTGACATGTCAATAGGATACAGTACTGCCGGCCTCTGGACCTTGATCGGGGCCGCTCAAAGCACAGCAGGTATTGACAAATTTTTTAAAGGGAAAATTGACGAAATACGGATTTACAACAGGGAACTGACACAATCCGAAATCACCGAGATATTCAAATTATAACCCGAAGATGGCAGATCAGGTAAACGACGATATTAAGAAAAGCACCTACTTCTCTAACCGGAATGTAACAGGCAGTTCCTATGCCGATTACAAGCTACCCCGGTATCTTACCCCTTATTTTACCGATTCGGATAAGGAGCTTGACATCCTTGATATCGGGTGCGGACTGGGGCAAACACTCAGCTACCTGAAAAACAAGGGATTTAAAAATCTATACGGAATTGATATTAATGACGAGTCCATTTCCCTGTGTCGTAAGAACGGGCTAACAGTAGAAAAAGTAAACGATACCCGGGAATTCGCAGTAACAGCCGGCAGGCGATTTGACCGGATTGTAATGAGCCACGTGCTTGAGCATATCCGGAAAGAAGACATGATTGACACCTTGATTCACATTAAAAAATACCTGCTGAAAGAGGGAGGTGTGTTTCTGCTGATGGTGCCCAATGCACAATCCTATACCGGCTCATACTGGCGCTATGAAGATTTCACCCACAATATCCTTTTCACTGCGGGTTCCTGTATCTATGTTTTGAGAGCTGCTGGCTTCACTGATATTCAGTTCATCGACCACGACGGAACCCGGCACATGAACCCGGCGAAAAGAATGTTTATTAAATTACTGATCGGGTATCACAAACTGAAAGAAGATGTCTGGAACAAGATTCTGCAGACTTCCTTTCATAAAGGCAGCCCCCGGATCTACACATTTGAACTCAAGGTGGCAGCCAGGTAAGAAATTATACAGCAAGCATGATCAAAGCGTTTCTCAAGAAGTGGTTAGCAAGAGCCGTATTCCCCCACCTGCGTTCCAGCTATTCGCAAAGCGGCGAAGATATCATACTATGCGACCTGTTCTCCAGGCTGGGGATCGACCGCCCTTCGTACCTGGATATCGGGGCCAATGAACCTGTTGCGCTGAGCAACACTTACCGGCTTTATAAAAGAGGCAGCCGGGGAGTTTGCCTGGAGCCCAATCCCCGGCTTTACCGGAAATTCTTATCCAAAAGAAAAGGCGATACAGTTTTAAATGCAGGTGTCGCTTTTGATAACAGGACTGAAGCCGATTACTACCTGTTTGAGGGGAATGCCCACGGTTTCAGCACTTTTTCCAAGGCGGATGCGGATTTCTGGGTGCATACCGGGAATGAAAAGGTAGGGCGCTTTAAAATTGAAAGTGTAATAAGAACACCCCTTCTTTCGATAAACGAGATCCTGCAAAAACATTTCCCATCCCATCCCAACCTGATCTCCATTGATGTGGAAGGGCTGGACCTCCAGATTTTGAAAATGATCGATTTCTCCTCCTGCCAAATTGAAGTAATCTGCGTGGAAACGCTGGTCTACAAAGAAAATAACAAGGAAACTAAAAACGACGAATTAATCAATTTTCTGAAAGAAGCCGGGTATTTTAGATATGCCGATACATATATAAATACTATTTTTTGCCGGAAAGAAGCTTACAAAGCTTTTGACAGGAATGATTGAAGCACGCAGTTCCTCCGCTGGTCAGATATCCCGGATCACTTCCAGGAACCGTTGCATGCCTTTTCTCTTTTGTTCATCCAGCAGGTAGCTCAGGTGCAGGGTATAATATTTTCGCAGATCATACAGCGGGTAAGGGTTAGCAGCAACGATTTCATCAATATGCTGCAGTCCCAGGGCATTGGCCTCATTGAAAAGGCGCACAAAATCATCCGACAAGGGTCGGGTACTCACCCAGGCCGCAAAGACAAAAGGAAGGCCCGTGATCTTTTTCCATTCTGACCCCAGGTCATAGATAAAAGTTGATATTTTGCGTTGCTCCAGGGCCCGGTCACCGATAACCAGCCCGGCGCTTGTCCCCCTGATCTCCTGCCGGTAATCCTCCCCCCTGGCATGGATAAGCTCCGGTCTTATTCCCCAGTATTCCTTCATCAGGAAAAGCAGCAGGGCTACGGAGGTACGGCTCTGGTAATCCAGGTACACTCTCTCAATTTCCTGCATCGGTACTTCGCTGAAAAGCGCTACCGAAGCGATCTCCCCTTCCGTACCAATACAATAATCCCCCACGATATGGTATTCCGGCAGTTGCGGAATCGCGGCTACGGGGACCAGTCCCAGGTCAATCTCCCCGCTGATCAGCATCTTTGCGATGTTGGCCGGATAATCCCCGGTCATTTCGATGCGTTCCGACACCGGGGGCATTTCCAGTCCATAAACCAGGGGTTTTGTATTGAGGTAGTTAACAATGCCTGTGCGAATCTTCTCCATTTGGTTTACTTTTGCGTTACAAAGGTAAAGGAACAAGGTCTTCTATAAACATCTCTCATGGAACTTACACCCCTCACCGCGATCTCCGCCATTGATGGCCGTTACCGCAAACAGGTACAGCACCTGGATGAATTCTTTTCAGAATACGGGCTGATGAAATACCGGGTCCTGGTGGAAATCCAATACCTCCTGTTCCTGGAAAAAAAGAAATTCTTCAAACTGACAGGCAAGGCGATCAAACACCTCGAAAAGCTGGCTGAAAATTTCGGACCGGAAGATGCACAGGAGATCAAACAGATTGAATATACCACCAATCACGATGTAAAGGCGGTGGAGTATTTCCTGAAGAATGAACTGGAAAAATGCGGGGCGGCCGCCGCAAAAGAATGGGTCCATTTCGGGCTTACCTCGCAAGACATCAATAATACCGCCATCCCCCTGTCCTGGAAACACGCGGTGGAATACGAATACCTCCCGGCCCTGCTGAACCTGAATACCGAACTGAAATTAATAGCAGATGAATGGAAGGATATTCCCCTGCTGGCGCATACGCACGGGCAACCGGCCAGTCCCACCCGGCTGGGAAAGGAAATCATGGTGTTTGTGGAACGGATCCAGAACCAGGTGGAGCAATTCATTGGCATTCCCTTTTCCGGAAAATTCGGAGGCGCCACGGGCAACTTCAATGCCCATCATATTGCATTCCCCAAGACAGACTGGATCAAATTCGGCAACGAGTTCCTGCAGCAACTGGGATTGAGCCGGCAGCAATTTACCACCCAGATCGAACACTATGACAGCCTGGCCGCTCATTTCGATTGCATGAAGCGGATCAATAATATCCTGATCGATTTTTGCCGGGATACCTGGACCTATGTATCCATGGAATATTTCCGCCAAAAAACAATAAAAGGAGAAGTTGGCTCTTCCGCCATGCCACATAAAGTAAATCCTATTGATTTTGAAAATGCCGAAGGCAACCTGGGACTGGCCAATGCCATCCTGGAGCACCTGTCAGCCAAACTCCCGGTATCCAGGCTGCAGCGTGACCTGACGGATTCCACCGTATTACGGAATATCGGGGTGCCTTTTGCTCATACCCTGATCGCCTTCCGTTCCATTGAAAAAGGGTTGAGCAAATTAGTGGTCAATGATGCAAAGATCTACGAGGACCTGGACAATAACTGGGCCGTGGTGGCCGAGGCCATTCAGACTGTTTTACGCAGGGAAAAGTACCCGAATCCCTATGAGGCATTAAAAGAACTGACCCGGGGAAACAACAAGATCGATAAAAAAGCGATCCAGGAGTTTATTGACGGACTTAAAGTAAGTGAGGCCCTGAAAAAAGAACTGAAAAAAATCAGCCCGCATAATTATACAGGGATCAATCCTTTTAAGTAAATTCAGGCTTGATTTAGTTTTCTGTACATGAAAAAAACCTTATCCCTGCTGCTACTTTTATTTAGCGCAGTATCTTACTCACAAATCAACCTCAACCAGGGCTTGGTTATTTATCATCCTTTTAGCGGGAATGCAAATGATGCTGGCCCCAATAGCATTCATGGCAATGTCGTAAATGCGACCCTCACAACTGACAGAACGGGTAACGCCAACAGCGCTTATTACTTTAATGGCAATGATGCCTTTATTGAACTGCCTTATGATAATGCATATAATTTCCCGCCCCAGGGTGCATTTTCGATATCCGTGTGGGTGTTGCCTGATCAAAATAATACATGGCCTGCCCAGGCTGTTGTGGTAAAGGCTCCCCTAAATGCTGATTTTACCTATTCCGCCTGGAATTATGGCACATATGTGCTTACTTATCACGCCATGTCTGGTTATGCCCATAACCACATTCTCAATGGTACCACTTCATTTGTCCAGAACCTGTGCTGGTACAATATAACAACAACTTACAATAATGGTATCTGGAACCTGTATGTAAATGGCCAGTTGGAGTCTTCCAATAACTCCCAGACAAAGTTTATTCTCCAGGATGGGTTTTCCAGGATCGCTTTTGGGAAAAAGGGACAGTCCTTTGGCGACTGGTATAAAGGGAAGATGGACGAGGTGAGAATTTACAACAGGGTGCTAAACCGGGAAGAAATAGACTCACTCGCTTTTAACAATGCAGGTACTAAAACCATTGAGGATGCAGTGATCTGCGAAGGGGAAAGTTTACAACTGAATGCTTACGGGGCCGCTACTTATACATGGACACCGGTTGCAGGACTTTCCAGCACTACAATAGCAAATCCAATAGCTACCCCCGCTGTCACAACACGATATTATGTAACAGGCATACAGGCGTCAGGCTGCGCAAGTACTGACAATGTCCTGGTTACGGTTAATCCAAAGCCCCTTATCACGAGGTCAACCGATACATTAATTTGCGAGAATAGCTCAGTTCGTTTATTTGCAAACGGTGGGACTACCTATAACTGGTCGCCTGCCGCCGGCCTGGACAATGTGAATATACCAACCCCCATTGCCACCCCCTTAATTACAACGAGATACGTGGTGACGGTTACCAGTAACCAGGGTTGTACCGGCAAAGATTCAGTCCTTATTAATGTAAGAAAACCAGGCTTGTTTACGATCAGCCCGTCACCGGATATGTGTATAAAAGAATCTGTCCAGTTAAATGCAGGCGGTGGGGATCTGTACAACTGGACCCCTTTGGGTACATTGAATGATCCAGGCATCGCCAACCCAACAGCTACTCCCTCTCAAACGACGCTCTATTCTGTCACAATCGCTGATACAGTATGTTTTATAACCGGAACACTCAATACAACGGTTACAGTGCACCCGCTTCCGGAAATTGTTGCTGCAAAAACAAATGATATCGATTGCAGTATTGGTAGCAGTCAGCTTAGTGCAACAGGCGGGAGTCAATACCACTGGGAGGCTAACCCCACCCTGAGTAATACCAATATAGCCAACCCGGTCGCAACACCGTTAAACACTACTGAATACATAGTCTCGGGCACTGATCTGCACGGCTGTAGTAACACAGACAGCATTACTGTCTATATAACAACCAATAACAAGAGCCTGTACCTGATGCCCAATGGCTTTACTCCGAATAATGACGGTATAAACGATTGTTATGGCATCAAATACTGGGGAGCCATTATAACACTGGATTTCAGTATTTACAATCGCTGGGGTGGGCAAGTATTTCACACAACAAATCCTTCCGGCTGCTGGAATGGAAAGATACATGGCATAACACAGGACGCAGCTGTTTTTGTATATGTTATAAAAGCTAAAACAATATGTGGCGATGTTTTCAGAAAAGGAACATTTGCATTAATCCGCTAAAGCAGGCTGAAACACCGATTATCCCCAATGAATAAAATTATTTTATTTCTTTTCCTTTTACTGAATGACTACCTGGCAGCCCAAGAAAATCCTGAAGGCGGGTTAATAGCCCGCTATCCCTTTGACGGAAATTTTAATGATGCAACCGGCAATAATAATAATGGGAAACAGAACGCTGTTCAATTTACTTCAGACCGGACCGGCAAATCAAACAGCGCCTGCTACTTCAATGGTGCCAGTTCATATATTGAGCTTCCTTACAGCCCGCTATTTAATTTTTCCCCAAAAAGCGACTTCTCCATTTCCCTCTGGGTTTCACCCGACCAGGGAAATAGCTGGCCGGCCCAGGCATTAATCGTAAAATCTCCTTACCATCACGATTTCAACCAGTCAATCTGGACATACGGAATCTACCTTTATAATTACAGGGCCATGAGCGGATACGCATATACTCATTTGCTGAATAGTTACACATCATTTACCAGCAGCAGTTGCTGGTATCACATTACTGTAACCTACAGCAGGGGTAACTGGAGAATGTATATCAATGGTAAGGAGGAATCCGGTTCGGGTAATGAACCCGATCTCATCGGCAATGACAGCCGGGCCCGCCTGGTGATCGGGAAAAAAGGGGCATCCCGGGGCGATTGGTTTAAAGGCAAACTGGATGAGATCAGGATATATAACCGCGTTTTAACTCCGGAAGAAATAAAATCCTTGTCCGCCAACCCTTGTCCGCCCACCGACTGCTCCTCCCGTATCCCCGCCCGTTTTGACTATACACTCAGCAGCTGTTTTAAAGCTGCGTTTAAACTGCAGGCCAAAAAAAGCAGGCAGCTGGTTGCCGTAAAATGGGATTTTGGCGACGGGAAGACCGGCACAGGGACGAACCCGGTACACCTGTTCCCTGGTTACGGAACCTATAAAGTCACCGCGGTGGCCAGCAGCAAACCCGCCTGCAAGGATACATTCACCCGTACACTGACCATAAAACCGGTAAATGCAGCATTCAGTTTCAGCGAACAGGGACAACCAGGGAAAATCGCTTTTAAAGCACAGCAGAACGGCAGCGCCTCCGTATGGGACTTTGGCGACGGTGAAAAAATAAAAAATGAACCCGTCGTGGTACACCAGTACACCGGCAGCGGGGATTATACGGCCACCCTGTATGCAACGGGTGTCACCGGTTGCCGCGACAGTTTGCAAAAAAATATCGCCGTTGTATTACCGGAAAAAATACTTGCTGCCCAGTCAGCCGCACCGGATCCCGCCCATGCAGCAGCCACACAACAGGCGCCACTGGAAAAAAGGGAAAAAGAGATTATTAAAAAAATCGTGGTGGAACAGGATTCGGTCAGCATCTCTCTTTATGACAACGGGATCATTGACGGCGACAGCATTACCCTGCTGCTCGACGACCAGGTGCTGCTTACCCGGCAATTGCTGGCCAGAGTGCCCCTGCAACTGCATATCCCCATCTCCCGGGAGAAAGCAAGTCATGAACTGACCATGTATGCGGAGAACCTGGGCAGCATTCCTCCCAACACAGCCCTGCTCATCATCCACGATGGAGAAAAACGGTATGAAGTGTATATCAGCAGTAATAAAAAAAGCAACGGGGTGATCCTGTTTACCCGGAATCCCTGATCCTATCTTTTCACAATAAAGACCTGCAACTCTTTTCCATCCTCCATCCTTTTTTCCAGGAAACGGAAGCCGGCTTTCAGCAACACTTTCTGTGAGGCTTCATTGGGCGTCTCCGTAATAGCATAAATTTCTGTCAGTGTTGTATGCTCCCGGATATAAGCGAGGCCGGCCCGGGTCACTTCCGTGGCATATCCCCTGCCCCAGCATTCGGGGACAAAAGCATAGCCCAATTGAATTTTCAGGGGATCATAAGGAACCGGGATAATGGCGAATGTACCTGCGAAACGGCCGGTGGCAATCTCATCAATCATCCAGCGCCCGCCTGTTTCCGGTTCGGGTAATGCCAGTACTTCCCGCAACGCTGCATCACTTTCCTCCCGGGTCTTTACCGGGCGTATATACCGCATCACGTCCGGGTCGCCCTGCAGGCGGTAAAAATTATCAGCGTCCTCTTCGGTCAATGTCCGTACCCTGAGCCGTTCTGTCTGGAAAATCACCATGTGCTTTTACGCATTTTTAATTGTTTACAAATTACCAACATCAAACCCATGTTAGCAAACGGGACGGCAATTAATTTTATATTTATGAGGAAACCATTTTTACCAAATTCCTTTTTATGCCACGCCCAAACAAACCCGGCCTGCCTTTCAGCAGGCAACGCCGGAAACTGCTGAAATTCCTGGGACTCGGCAGCGCTGTCACAATCGGTCAATCCGCTGCCGCCCAGATCAGGATCGGCAAGGTAACAGAACAACCGCGGCAGGTGACGATTGCCGGCGCCCCCCGTTATATTTCGATTAAATTATTAAGACCGGAAGATCTTCTCTCCCTCGAACTGAGGTATTACAACTTCAGCCTGTCCGGCAGCAGCCTGCAAAAAAAAGGGAACCCTGCTTATCTCGCCGTGCTTTTTCAGCCGCAATCAATCAGTGAACAGGCATGGAATGAAACCGAAGGTGCTATGGAAACTCCCACAGTGCCCGGTCGTTTGCTGATCGGCGGGGAAAGCCGTCTCGTTTTTGAAATACCGGAACCTGTTTCCACGATCCCGCTCAATTTAACGGATCTGCTCAATTGGGATAATTATCAACTGGCAGTAAACGACCGTGCCCGGCAACCGGCCGGCCGGAGACTGATCAACCCGCTCATTACCCCGAAGGTAAATACCATCCGCGGTAAGATCAGTACCGACAGGCTGAATAAAAATATCCCGGTGGCGAGGGGATTATCCAAAGACGAAAGAGCCAGCATCACCCGGCTCGTGGTACCTGAAGAAAACAATAATGGCCGGAGAGAAGTGATCACTAACATCGTTCCGGGGATCCTCAACCTGGCAAAGGACCCCGTAGGTCCTCCCGGCGAACTGGAGACATCCATCGAAGTGCCCCTGCGGCTTTACCTCTCCCCTACCAAACTGGCGGGCTGGAATCACCTGAAAAAGATCAGTCCCGACGCAGGTATCCTGAAAGCCACCAACCGTTTATTCGAATTATGGCATACCCGCCTCGGCACTAAAACCACGAAGGGCATTGATGAATCGGATATCACCAATGAACAACGCATTTTGCGGGCGCTCTGGGCCGATGACGCGAACAAGGACTATACAGCAGCAGTAACCGAAAAAATGGCCGACAATATCCTGGGGCTTACTTCCATGACCAACAAGGACCGGCACCAGATCGTACATGAATCCTCCAATTTCCAGATCCCGCGCTTCGTACCCCAGCCCATCAGGGCCCATAAATTATTCCTGACCACACTGGGCGCCTGGCTCGACAGCGAATTGGTGGTGGAACGAAAAAAACTGGAAACAGCCGGTGTATTATACGGATCGGGCAATTCGCTGAACCTGCTGAAATGGCGGCATATTGAAACCCTGGGCCGGGAGCATTATGTGGAAATTGTAAAAGCCGGGCATATCATGCCATTCGGCCATGAAGCCGTACTGATAAAGATCACGGAACGGAAACCGCACAGCAATACCGGCACGGCTGCCAACTTCCAGCGAAAACTGGTGGTCATAACAGAGCCGGTGAAACACTATAATTACCGGGACAGTAACGGGGAGTTCATGAACTTCTGTTTCAGCCGCGTGGAAATGATCAGCACCGTTTCCCCGTTGCTGGATGCATCGAAGAAAAAACTGGCGGATTCATTACCGGATGCCGCCCAGCCCGCCCTTCCTCCCAAACCCGGCGACCCCGCCCCCGTGGCCGGGGACGAACAGTTTGTCATTATCAGTAAAGGAAAAGAAGTGCTCTTTAAGGTTAAGGCAGAAGACCTGGACGGAAATATTGTTGACTTCGCCATCCCGCTGGCATTTGTGAGTACTGATGTACTGGGAAGCGCCGCGAATGTAAAAGCATTGAGTGATGCCTATAACGCAGGGATGAAGATGAGCAACAGTACGCAATTCGGCGGGCAGAAATTCACCCTGGCGCCGCCGGCCCTGCATGCCTGTACGACGGCCTATGCCGCACAGCAGGTTTCTTTCCTGGCAAAGACTTATTCAAACCCGGAAGAACTACAGGGATTCCTGCCTGCGCTGGGCGAAGCCAATATTGAAGAACCTTCGTACCAGCGGCTCACAGGACTTAAACAAACAGTCCCGGTTTCACTGGAGGATGACAATAACGAAGGACATGTTTTCGCCAAATTCAATTATGCCAGCCCGGTGAATTTCGGCGGGCAGAGTGATAAGACCGGCGGACTCGCCGTCCCGAATTTCAACCTCAGCGGCTTATCAAAAGCTGCCGGCGCCTTTGGCGGGGCCCTGGATAAATTCAAAGCGGGCAATGCCAGTGCGGATGATTTTTTCAAGGTATCCAGCCTGCCCGACCCGACCTTGTTTGGTGTATTCAAACTGAGCGACCTGCTGGATTTTGTGGCCGGTGATAAAAGCGCATATGATTTAAGCAAGCCCCTGCTTGACCGGGCCCCGAAGATCCCCAACCTCGTTACGGAAGAAACTGAAACGGAATACATCACTTCTTATGTGATCAAACCTGCATTGCATAACCTCGACCTGGGGTTTGCCGGTTTCGCCAAGAAGAGCGGGGCGGAATTTGTGATCCTCACCCGGGTAAAAGCCAAAAAGAAAGATCCGCTGGCCCCCGAATTTTCCACCGCGGCCTGGGTGAAGAACTTTACAGTGGGTATAGTAAAAGTTGACGATGCAACACATCCTTACCTGATCGGCATCGATTTCAAAGAAATAAAATTTGCCGTGGAAGCGGGTAAGCCTGCCGATGTAAGTGTGAATATGGGGGACCCCTGCATCGTATTTGGCGGACCGCTGAGCTTTGTCAACCAGGTGATGAAACTGGTGCCCGCGGACGGGTTCTCCGATCCCCCCTACCTCGATGTATCCCTGACCGGTATCAAATGCGGTTATACATTGGCGATACCAAACCTGCAGATGGGCGCCTTTACCTTAAGCAATATCTCCCTCGGGGCCGAAGTAAACCTGCCCTTTACCGGGGGCCCGCTGACGCTTGACTTCCGCTTTTGCGAAAGGCAGCAACCGTTTACCCTGACGATTTCCTGTCTTGGTGGCGGCGGATTCTTCGGCATGCAGCTCGATATGCAGGGCATCCGCCAGATAGAAGCCGCCCTGGAATTCGGCGCCGCCGCTTCCATAAATCTTGGCGTGGCCAGCGGATCGGTCAGTATCATGGCCGGGATCTATTTCAAAATGACCTTTGAAACTGATCATAATTCCACCCAGCTGACCGGTTATGTCCGTATTAATGGCGCAGTAAGTGTACTGGGACTGATCACCGCGAGTATCGAACTGTATATGGCGCTTACCTACCTGATGGACCAGAAGAAGGCCTACGGGGAAGCGTCCCTGAAGATCAAGGTGGAAGTTTTGTTCTTCAGCAAAACAGTAACCCTGCACACCCAGCGGACCTTTGCCGGCAATGGCAGCGACCCGAACTTCCAGATGTCACTCACCGCGGGTGACTGGCAGGAATACTGCGGGGCATTTGCCGCCTGATCATTGATTCATTAAAAGCTTACAACAACCATGAAACAGAAAATAATCATAACCGCATTGCCCAACGGGCCGGCAAAAGGGAATAACAGCTGGAAGGTATCCGCCGCCATCGCTTTACAGGTGGAAGACGCCAATACCACGCTCCAGCAGGTACCCGATATGCAGCAATGGGCACAACTGGTTAAAACCGCCCAGTTCATTGTACAGGTGAACGGCAACCCGGTGGCGGCCAAACTGGTCAGCAAACCGGCCGATGCGGATCTCTGGAAAAAACTCTTCACCCCTGCAGTTAAAGTAAAGTCCTTTGTACAGGAAGACCTTTCGGCTCTCCCGATTGCTTCCTACCCGGTAAAACATGTACTCAGTTATATCAAGGGCGTGGTGGAGCAAACAGGGAAAAACTTTGCTGTTGATTTACCGGGCAGCCCCTATTATACAGAGAACCCGATCCTGACCGCGGTATCGGACTACAGCATTTCCGAATTTCCCAAAAGGGGAAGAGAGAAAATCACGCTGGATAAACTGGTGACTAAAAAACGAACCGGGGAACGGCTGAAATCCATTCTCAATAAAAACAAATCCATCCCCTTCGGGGAAACAGCTGACCCGGTGATGGATTTTGCCCAGTTGAAAAATTTCCATGGGTTGTATGATGTCAAAGAAGTGAAGAAATTCATACAGGCAGCCCCGCCCGATTTTGAGTTTCATGATATCTTATCGGTTTTATCCAATTACCCGCAGTTGCAGCGAAAACTGGGACTGGTGGTGGATCTTGAATTCACCCTCCCCGCAGTTACAGCCCCCGTCAAATCGCCGCAAACGATCCGGATCATACCATCCGGTATTCATTTCACAACAGCAACCCAGTTTATCTGCCCCGCCACCGCATTTACCAAAACGGCCACCGGCTTCTATGCACAAGCGGGCGGCAACAGCCAGATCGACAAAGGGCACCTGAAAATAAATACCAATGCCTTCACCGTATTCCAGGTGGATACGGATGGCGCTGCACTCAAACTCTGCCAGCAGGTGGATGCCCTGCAGCTAAAAAAAGCCAAACATATTTTTTACGCAGCGGAAGCCCGGATGCCCAATGAAGCAGCCATCCCATTTTTCAACAACGAAGCCCCGCGTAAAGAAGGATTACCCAGTCACCGGACTGCAGGCATCGCTGTGGCCCGGAACGGGATGGCCGAAAATCTCAGCAAGAAATTCCTGCGGATGAACCAGCTCAAGGGATTGCTGACCAGTGGCACTGCCGCTCCTGCCGGTGTTACAGGAACCCAGGCCAGCTGGGTATTAACCCCGGAGGTTCTGTACGCGGATGACATCAACCTGGGATACCGCATGGATGTGCAACCGGAGGATAAACCCGGCAAGTGGTTCAGCCTGCACCGCCGGATCAACCAGTATTCTTATGTTAATCCGTCAGGTACAGCGATCGAAATTCCCGGTATGGAACCCGATGAAGGATTTATCCAAACCTCCGCCTCAGAAGAAAAAACGGAAACCGGGTCGCAACTGAAAGTCGGCGAAGCCATTGCCCGCTGGGAAGGCTGGAGCCTGAGTGTGCCCCGCCCCGGCAGCGCCCTGAATGACCCGATGCTGGATAAGGAAGAAGTATATGATAAATCCAAGCCCGGCAACGCGGATAAGGAAAACGCGAAGTACAAGACACCGGCTATCGCTGATTTCAAACTGAATGTAAAACCCGGTATTGAAAAAGGCAGCCTACCCATGCTGCGGTTTGGGAAAAAATATGCGATCCGGATCCGGACCGTTGACCTTGCAGGCAATAGTGTCAGCAGCACAACCCTGCCCGAAAACATGTCAGAAGCCGTTGTGGGCAATATCCGGTATATGCGGTATGAACCGGTGGATGCACCCTTCCTGGTTTTGGGAACAGATATGAGAGACGGGGAGTCCAGCGAAGTGATGGTGATCCGGAGCAATGAAGGCAGTACCACGGAACAATATGAAAATGCAAATATTGACAGCCGCCACAAGAAAGCTTATAGTGCGGAAGCGATCCGTCATGTAAAACCGCCGCGCAGCACGGTCGAAATGGCCGGTACGCATGGCATGCTGGATAAAGGATTCGGGCCGGCCAACCAGGCTGAAGCACTGGCCATCTATAAAAAGATCACCGCCTCCAAAGACCCTGTGGTAAATGAATCCGATGCCAGTTCCAAATTAACCGTGGTGGATGGCAGCCAGGAAACAATCCCTGTTGAATACCTCGCTGATCCCATGGCAGCGGGGGTGACTTTCTTTATTGCAGCCAGTGACCCGAATCCAAAACTACCCGACCCGGAAATTTTTACCCGGAGAGTCAGTTTCTATTTTGATGAAGAAGTGAAGGATGATGCCGACGCCAATAAAGAAGCTGCATATGACGCCTGGATGAACCCACAAACATTCCGGATCGTTTTAAAAGAAGGCGCCCCGGCTATCAAGTGGGACAGCGGCAGCAGGACCCTGGTCGTTACCCTGCAAAAAGGGGTGATCGTGAAAGTGAATTATGCCTGCTTCTGGCGCCCGAACGATATACTGCACCTGTCCGGTATCCTTGATATGATGGGGATGAACAGCCTGGCGGATGCGGTGGGTCAGCGCATTGCAAGAGGACAGCACTGGATGTTTTCGCCCTGGCGGGAACTCAGTTTTGTGCACGCGGTGCAACAACCCATTACTAAAATAGGATCACAGGCTTACCCGCATATCGCGAACC
This sequence comes from Sphingobacteriales bacterium, assembly GCA_016219985.1. Lineage (GTDB taxonomy): Bacteria > Bacteroidota > Bacteroidia > Chitinophagales > Chitinophagaceae > JJ008. The sequence goes on from JACRJO010000022.1 coordinate 80,451, forward strand.
TGGTGCCGGACCGGGAATATGGCGCCACGGTGGCCAAACTGAATTCCAAACTGCTGGTACACGGGCCTTCCACCGGTCAGCTCGATATGGAAGCCGACTGGATTGAATGGGTGGACGATGTGACAAAACCCGAGCTGGAAAAAGTTCCGGCCCGTTCAAAAGTGTTTCATTTCACCACGCTGTATGCCGTATTTGAATACGTTTTTGGCGCAATAGTCAAAGGGAACCCCTTCCCCGCGGTCCAGCATTTGTTCAACGATACCAAACACCGGCGGGTAAATTACAAAACAATTGCAAGTACACGTTACCGTGAATATTTTTACCAGCTTATTGAAGATAAAAAAATGGCCTTCCCGCTCACCCGGGAAAGCAGCCTGGTCAGTGATGTGATCATTCCCAGCAGTGCCCGTCCCCTGGCCCCACAAGTGGAATATGTGATCCCGACCTTTGAATGGGACCGGGTGGAAAAAGGGAACCTCACCCTTACCGGGAGGGCATCCGGCCTGCGGGTTTACCTCAAACGGCCCTGGTACAGCAGCGGGGAGGGAGAACAACTGGCCGTAGTGCTCGCCGTCCCCACCGTGAATTTCGGAATGATGAGTATTTCTTCATCTGGGGTACCGGTGAGTACCTGGGGCACGGATCCGACTAAATTATCTGCGCCCGTTCCAGGAGGCGTTTTGCTTACCCCGGAGAGTTTTGTGAACATCAAGGCGGAAAATAAGGAGGTGAACCTTTCTGCGGCAGAGAGCGCCGGGGCCAAAGTGAATATCGTGGCTTTCGATGTGAAGTATGATAAAGAAAGGCAACTGTACTATGCGGATATCATGCTGAATATCCTCACCGCGTATTATCCTTTTGTCCGCCTGGCCCTCGCCAGGTACCAGCGTCATTCGTTACGAAAGGACGGGACGGATTGTTGCCTTTCCCCGGTTGTAGAGGCTGAATATATTCAGATTCCCGCGCCCAGGGCCAGTTCCCTGCAATTTGGCGGGGCAAAAAATATCATCACCGTGGCTATATCCGGAAGCCAGCCGGCGGTGGATACCCATAATTTCTTCTTCCGATCCAGGGTGGAGTTCCTGGTAGAACCCATCGAGGCCGCTTCTTCTGAAAATGCCCATATCAGTATTACTGCCAAACCGGTGGATAGTTACAGTTATATTCTGACCCAGGCGGATATCAAGAACTTCCTGTTCTATCACAGCCACCCATTCACCTTGCCGGCGGCCTATGCCAGTACCCCTTACCGGGTGAAAGTGCTGGAATATGAAATGATCATTTATGATCCGCTGAAACCGAACCCGAATCCGGGCGGAGTGGTATTTGGCACGATGCCGATGAAGGACCGGTTGGTGTTCGCGGATGTCTATGTAGTGAATGGGGAATAGTGAATGGGGCCTTCTAAGGGGCAGCTGGAAATTGAGTGACTTATCGTTTTCATTGGGGAGGAGTTAGTTGGTAGTCTTTAGTTTGTAGTTTGTAGTTCACACCTACTGCCCACTTCCTACTGCCTCCTCCCTATTTATGAATCTCACTCGTATAATGAAACTCAATCTCCGGGTTATTGGTTTTCTCCGTATTGAGGAACCATTCGCTTTGCGCGAGGTACACGGGATGGCCATCCTTGTCTTCGCCGGAATTGGCCTGTTTGAACCGGAGGAAGTCCAATAATTTACCCGGGTCCTTACTGGTGAGCCAGCAGGCTTTATAAAAAGGCAGGGAATTAAATACCACAGAAGCGCCATATTCATGGAGGAGTCGGTACTGGATCACTTCAAACTGCAGTTCACCTACACAACCGATTATTTTTTTATTCCCGCCAAACTGGGTAAACAACTGCGCCACGCCTTCATCGGTCAGCTGCAACAAACCTTTTTCCAGCTGCTTGGTCTTCATGGGGTCCTTGTTCACCACTTCCTTGAATATCTCCGGGGAAAAGGATGGAATACCGGTGAAATAAAAATCCTCCCCTTCTGTCAGGGTGTCCCCGATCTTGAAATTGCCGGTATCAAATAAACCCACCACATCACCCGCATAGGCATCCTCGATAATGCTTTTATCACGGGCCATGAAAGAATAGGGATTACTGAACCGCACTTCTTTGTCCAGCCGCACATGGTGAAAATATTTATTCCGTTCAAAGCGACCGGAACAGACCCGGAAGAATGCGATCCGGTCGCGGTGTTTGGGATCGAGGTTAGCATGGATCTTAAAAACAAAGCCACTCATTTTTTCTTCTTCCACGTTTACCTCCCTGGCCGTTGTTTGCCGGCTCCGCGGGGTCGGGGCAATGCGGATGAAGGTATCCAGCATTTCCTTCACCCCGAAATTATTGATGGCGCTGCCGAAAAAAACCGGCGCCACTTTTCCAGCGAGATAATCCTCCACATTCAGTTTACCATGTACCGCGTCCACCAGTTCCACGTCTTCGCGCAAATGGGCAGCGTCCGTTTCACCCAGTTTTTCATCCAGGATTTTATCGCGTAGATCTGAAATGGAAATACTGTCCTCATCGGCTCTTGTATTGGCCGTAAAGAGCAACAGGCTTTTCGAATCCAGGTTATAGACCCCTTTGAACTCTTTCCCGCTGTTGATCGGCCAGGTCATCGGGTGCAGGGCAATACTCAGCTCCTTTTCGATTTCTTCCAGCAGGTCGAAGCGGTTCTTCCCGTCGCGGTCCATTTTGTTGATAAACACGATTACAGGAGTATCCCGCATCCGGCACACTTCCATCAGGCGGCGGGTCTGGTCTTCCACCCCGTTCACACTGTCCACGACCAGGATCACACTATCCACGGCGGTCAGGGTACGGTAGGTATCTTCCGCAAAGTCCTTGTGACCGGGGGTATCCAGCAGGTTGATGAGAATCTTGTTGTATTCAAAACTCATGACCGAAGTGGCCACCGAGATCCCTCTTTGTCTTTCGATCTCCATGAAGTCACTGGTCGCAAATTTTTTGATCTTATTGCTTTTCACCGCGCCGGCCACCTGGATGGCGCCCCCGAACAGGAGGAATTTTTCCGTCAACGTGGTTTTACCGGCATCCGGGTGGGATATGATCGCAAATGTGCGTCTTCTTTGTATCTCGTTATGGTACTTCATGGTAAATGCTAAATCCGGCGGGTAGGTTTGCTTTTGGGTCCCGCCATCCGGCTCATCGTACTATTTTTACGTTTTGCCCGGCAGGGCGCAAAGGTAATAACTGGGAAGAACTTACCGGCATCAAAAAACAGCCCTTAACCAGCCGGTTTGCCATCCAAATAAAAGTTGCCCCCCCTGCCCCATCTTGTGGTAAATTTGCCCCATGATCCGCCGGTCCATCGAGATTGTCTTCAGCAGTATCAAAATGACGCTGCAGGAATTATGGAAAAACAAGCTCCGTACATTCCTTTCCCTGCTGGGCGTTACCTTCGGTATTTTCTGCATTATCAGTGTACTGGCGGTGGTGAACAGCCTGGAACAGAATATCCAGAATGAGATTAAGGCCCTCGGCAACAATACGCTTTATGTGGATAAATGGGATTACAGTGCCGGGGGTGATTCCGAATATCCCTGGTGGAAATATGTCAACCGGCCCGCACCAAAATACGAGGAACTGAAACAGATCAAGGAGCGCACCCCCAGCGCCCGGTTCGCCGCCTTCAAGATCAGTATCTCCGATAATATATTTTTCGAGAACAGCCAGCTGACCGGGGTGAATGTTTATGGGATCAGTGAAGACTTTGATGAAATACAACCGGTGGAAATCGCTTTTGGCCGCTACCTCTCGGACGCGGAATTCAGCCAGGGCAGTCCTGTTGGCGTGATCGGTAATGAATTAGCGGAAAAATTTTTCCTGGACCCGGAAAGAGCTGTGGGTAAAATGATCACCTGCCGGGGAAAGAAGATCACGGTAACCGGGGTGATCAAAAAGCAGGGCAAGACCATGATCGGGGGCTGGCAGTTTGACCAGAGCGTCGTGCTCTCCTATCGTTTTGCCCGGAATATCATGGACCAGAAAAGAGCTGATCCGCTGATCCTGGTACAGGGACAGGATTACCTGACCAGCAAGGCCCTGAAAGATAACCTGACCGGTACCTTGCGGGCCATCCGGAAACTGACTCCGACCAAGGAAGAAAACTTTACCCTGAATGATATCAATGATTTCAGCGATGCCATCAGTGAAGCCTTTGTGAGCCTCAATATCGGGGGCTGGGCCATTGCCACTTTATCCCTGATCGTAGGTATGTTTGGGGTGGCCAATATTATGTTTGTATCCGTCAGGGAACGTACCAGCCAGATCGGCCTGAAAAAAGCCATCGGGGCGAAGAAAAGAATTATCCTGGCGGAGTTCCTGCTCGAGTCCGCTTTCCTCTGCATTATCGGCGGACTGGTTGGATTGCTTTTCGTGTTCCTGCTGACTAAAATTCTCACCGGGGCCCTTGATTTCCCCGTCTATATTTCCACGAGCAACCTGGCTCTCGCCATTGGTATTTGTATCCTTGTAGGTGTGATCGCCGGTTATATTCCGGCCCGGCAAGCCGCGAGGATGGATCCGGTTGATGCGATACGGAGTAAATGATGGAAAAATGTGCCGATTAGCCAATGGAACTTTCATACGGGTAGCTGATCGGTATTTCGACTTCTGAGGAAATGTGCCAATTAATCAATGTGCCGATTAGCCAATGGAACTTTCATACGGGTAGGTGATCGGCAGTTCGGCTTCTAAGGTAATATGCCAATTAATCAATGTGACGATTAGCCAATGGAACTATCATACGGTAGCTGATCGGTATTTCGACTTCTGAGGAAATGTGCCAATTAATCAATGTGCCGATTAGCCAATGGAACTTTCATACGGGTAGCTGATCGGCAGTTCGGCACATCATCTTAAAAAATCGTTCCGTTGATCAGCTACACATACGCTCCTCCATCGGCAAATTGGCTAATCGGCACATCCCTGTAAACCCGAATTACTGATCAGCTACACATACGCTCCTCCATCGGCTAATTGGCTAATCGGCACATCCCTGTAAATCCGATCCGCTGATCAGCGGCCGGGCTATTTATGATTTGGCTGTTCCAATGATCTTATTGATGATTCGCTGAATGGACTTGAGTTTTTCCATTAATGGGGTTATATCCGGGTAGCCTTCCACTTGCTTACAAATCAACAGCCAGTATTCTGTCTCTTCTGCTTCTTTCGCCGCGATTTTAAACTTATGGATAAAATCACGCCGGCTTTCAGCATTTTGCGCCTCCCTGGTATTGGCGCCAATTGAAGTGCCGGACCTGAGCAGTTGCCTTGCAATCATGTATTTTCTTTTTTCTTCCAGGTAATCACAGTAACGGACAATGTCGATCGCAAACTCCAGTGTCAGTGTCAGAATTATATTTTCCTCTTTATACCCACTCATGAGACAAAAATAAAACATTGCCCTTCTGAAAAAGGCGTCGTCTCCTTCCAATATAATTTCCTGGCTCTCAATCTTTAACAGAACCAAAAATGTTTCCCCGCAGATCAGACCCGTCCGCCCCTCCATCGGCTAATTGGCTAATCGGCACATCATCTTAAAAATCGTTCCGCCGATCATCTATCCAAACGCCCATTCATTGGCTATTGGCTAATCGGCACATTTCTGTAAACCCGAATCACTGATCAGCTACCCATCCGCCCTTTCATTGGCTAATCGTCACATCCCTGCAAACCCGATCCGCTGATCAGCTACACATCCGCCCCTCCATCGGCTAATCGGCACATTGGCACATCCCTGCAAACCGGGACTACTGATCAGCTACTCATACGCCCATTCATCAGCTAATCGGCACATTGGCACATCCATGCAAACCCGTTCCGCCGATCAGCTACACATACGCTCCCCCATCGGCTAATTGGCAAATTGATTAATTGGCACATCCCTGCAAACCCGAACTACTGATCAGCTACCCCTCAGTAAGTTCCATAATATCCAGTCAATCATTTACCCGCCAAAATGGTTAATTTTGAAACTTCATGCCCACTATTTTAGCAATAGAATCCAGTTGTGACGAAACCTCTGCAGCCATTTGCAGGGACGGAAAAATATTATCCAACTTTATCGCCAGCCAGTCCGTGCATGAACAATACGGCGGCGTGGTACCCGAACTGGCCTCCCGGGCGCACATGCAGAATATTGTACCCGTGGTGGACCAGGCATTGAAAGAAGCCGGTTGCCAGCTTTCCGGAATAGATGCTGTGGCATTTACCCAATCACCCGGGCTGATCGGATCCCTGCTTGTCGGGGGACAATTTGCCCGGTCACTGGCCCTGGCCCTGGAAAAGCCGCTGATCGCGGTGCATCATATGCAGGCCCATGTATTGGCCAACCTGATCGGTGAACCCAAACCCTCCTTCCCCTTTTTATGTCTGACGGTGAGTGGCGGACACACACAGATCGTATTGTGCGAAAGTCCTGCCCGGATGAAAGTGATCGGGGAAACAATCGATGATGCGGCTGGCGAAGCCTTTGATAAATCGGCCAAACTGCTGGGACTTCCCTACCCCGGCGGGCCTTTAATTGATCAATACGCGAAAAAAGGGAATCCCCTCCGTTTTTCTTTTCCCGAACCGCAGTTAGCCGGATTAAATTTCAGTTTCAGCGGGCTGAAGACCTCCATCCTGTATTTTTTGCAGAATGCAGGGAAAAGTCATGTGTACAAAGAAACCTTTACCGCAAGCGAGGAAGAGAAGCAACGCTTCATCAGCGAAAATATGGCTGATATCTGCGCCTCCATCCAGCACCGCATTATTACCATCCTGCTCAATAAACTGAAAAAGGCCGCCGTTGAAACAGGTATTAAAGATATTTGCCTGGCCGGGGGAGTCTCTGCCAACAGCGGCCTGCGGAATGGCTTTGCAGCAATGGGAAAAAAATACGGCTGGAATACATTTATCCCCGCCTTTGAGTATTGCACCGATAATGCCGGCATGATCGCCATTACCGGCTACTATAAATTCCTGGAGGGGCACAGCGATCCACTTTCGATCCCCACCAGCGCCCGGGCTGAATGGTAACCAATATTATTTTTTCGTATGGCCAATCCTTATTTCAGGTTCAAACAGTTCACGATCTGCCAGGATCAATGCGCCATGAAAGTGACCACGGATGGTTGCCTGTTCGGCGCCTGGGTGGCCCGGGAACTGCGCGAAGAAAATAAAGAGGCCCGGCAATACCTCGATATTGGCGCCGGAACCGGTTTACTGCCACTGATGATCCTCCAGCAAAACCCCGGATGCCGGATCGATGCCATAGAAATCGATGCCCCTGCATACGACCAGGCAGTTCATAATATAACCGCCGCCGGCCGAAGCGAAAGCGTGCAGTTAATCCATGGGGATATCAACACATTTAATCCGGGGAAAAAATACGATTGTATTATCAGCAACCCGCCCTTCTATGAAAGGGAACTGAAAGGAGAAGATACCCGAAAGAATATTGCCCATCACAATGAAGGGCTCCTGCTCCCTGATCTGTTGAAGCGCTGCAGGGAATTGCTGAAAGAAGAAGGGGCATTTTATTTAATGCTTCCCTATAAAAGAGAACGGGAAATCAGGGCCCTGCTGCGGGATAACGGTTGCACCCTGCTGAAAATCCTCCTGGCCAAACCTGCCGCACACCTGGGTTATTTCCGGATCCTGCTGAAAGCGGAGATTGGCGGATCTGCTGAAGCGGCCGGCTCCCCGGAAGAGATCAGTATAAAGGATGAACAGGGGCAATACACAGCGGCTTTCACCAGCCTGCTGAAGGATTATTATTTATTCCTGTAGATAAAATCACCTGCCTTCCGCATAATCTCTCAGGTATTCGTAGGGTGCTGTCAGTTCGCCGTTCTTCACAATAGTGGCCCTGTCAATCATCGCCGAACCTTTGCCCAGCAGGTCTTCGAAAATAAATTTAATCAGTTGTTCCCCGAAGTACCGGCTCGCATCACGGGGCAGTTCATTCGGCAGGTTTCCCACGGCCATGATGTCAATGGATCCCTGCAGGTAAGGGGCAGTTTTTTCCAGTGTTCTCTTATCCACCCCGTAGATCGGGTCGGCGATTGACTGGTCGCCGCAGTTGATCGGTACGGAGCCATTCGCATCATCGGTAATATCGGCAATGGTCTGGATGATGAAATCCTCAGAAGGGACATCCTCCTTTTCAAAAAGGCGGGGAATATCCTTATCCCAGTAAATCCCGTTCATCAGGATATCGGTCTGTGCAGCATACGGCAGGAAGGTGCAGCGGTACTGATCCGGGTGATCATGAAAGTCTTCCCGGTTATAGGTCCCTGTTATTTTATGCCGGTAAAGATCGGCTCCCTTGAGCTGGGTGTAAACCGGGTACGAGAACCGGCGCCGGAGGTAGTCCTCGTTCTCCACTTCATGGATCTCCATCAGGTTCATGATCTCGAGAATTCCGTGTGCCACGCGGCCGGAACCGGTGACGGCAATCTTGACGCTGGGGAGCCGGATGCCAAAATAATTATGGATCAGCTCGCGGAAGCTGCGTTGTTTGTACACCCGTTCGAGGTTATAGAGGCCGGTACGGAGCCCGTAAGCCATCATCCCGTTATGGGCGCCCACCACCCCGGCAAAAAAACCAAATCCGATGATCCGCTGCCCGTCCTCATGCTCCAGGCATTCGTAATCGATCAGCGTGATCTTTTTATCCAGGATGGCCCGGAATAATGCCTGGTTATGAGCCTGTTTCTTTTTGGTATGGGAGAAAAATAAATAGGTCTTCCCGGGGATCAGCTGGCTGACCGGCACTTCCTTGATCCCGAACAGGATATCGCAGTCACCCAGGTCCTCCCTGATTTCCACACCGGCCAACCCGTATTCCCGGTCGGTAAAGCAGCGGTCCGGTGACGGTTGTATAACAATTTGAATATCAGCGCTATTTTTTAAAACCCACTTACATTGAGCCGGAGTTAGGGCCACCCTGTTATCAGCGGGAATCTTGCCTTCCCGTATAAGTCCGATTCTGATCATAAAGCCATCGTTAATAAGTTCAGCAAAGTTGCTGCTTCTGGCAATGCCAGACAAACTGATTTAAGTCAAGCGGTTTGGCACAATAAATGTTGTAACTTTAAATAATTTCCCAAAAATCAGGTTACAACCGTATTCCCGGTGTTTACCCAATAAAAATGGGCTCATGAAGCTGAATCGTATATTTTTCACCCTTATTTTCCTGGCTACCACATCTGCCTGCTGGCTATCCTGCAATAAACCCGGTAATTCCGAAAACCCCGCCGGCCCTTATAAACTAAGCTATGGTGATTCCATTATCTATTTAAAACCTGTGGCCGGGGATTATATTGTTTACCCGGTAACACCCCGCACGGGCGCCTATTCCGGGTTCCCGGATGGAATTGAAATTGACGGGCTGACCGGTGCGATCAACGTGTCAAAGAGTGAGACTGGCCTGCGGTACCGCATCACGTATATTTCGCCCGAAGGCGATACCAGCCGGACCCTGGTTGTTTTATCCGGGATCACCTTCAGGGATCATTTTTATGTTTTAGCTTCCGGCGACTCCGTTGCTCACCCGGTGTACAATGCCAGTGAGAACCGGTCTTTGCCCATAGCCGGTTCCCTTTTTGATGAAGGCAACCTGGCCAATACCGGTGGATGCGCGGTTAAAACAGATAACGGTAAGATCAACCTCGCCGAATCCATCCGCAACGGGGTGTTTGGCAATAATCCCCAGAACGACGATAAGAAAGAATTTGAAATAAAATACCGGATCAATGATGCCAGCGGCAAATCGCAGAATAAACTGAAAGTACTGTTGTACTGGTATAACAGCATGGCGGATATTCCGCAATACCTGTGGGATATCCTGAATGACCGGACTACCCAGGGAGTCTTTCTCCGCAATAATCAATCAGACCCCACGTTGACAGGCCGCCTGGTACAGTTAGCCAAGCCAAGGCCGCCCTGCGTTGTAATTGTTGCTCATTAATGAAGCCGTAGCATTAAATTTGATAAGCTTTACTGCTTATCATGAAACAAATCCTCGCTACTTTACTGCTGCTCGTATTACTGGTTTACTCTTTTTCACAGCGCCAGCCTGCTGCGCCCGGTTACCTGCCGGCTTACCTTGCTGCTGAACGTCTGTACAAGGAAGCAGAAAAACTGCCCCTGCAAAAGAATTATTCAGAACAAAAAGAAGCTCAGATGAACCAGGCGGCCCTGCAGCAGCTGTTACAGGTGCTCCCGTCCATTGAAGCGCAGCGGCAGGACTCGCTGGCCTTTCATTGTCATTATATGATCGCCTCCCTCTATCATTATTTTGACAGCCTGGAACCTGCCAGGACCCATTACCTGCAATCCATCCGTATCCGGGAAAAAAATCCTTCCCTTCCGGATTCCCTTTTATTCAAACCCCTTCTTTTTACGGGCAGTATCTGCTACAGCCAGCATGCCATTGATTCCGCTGTATTCTATTACAAAATGGCAGAAAACATTTGCGACCGGTACACCCGTCCCCTCTCCGAGCAACAACGCCTCTACAACCGGCTGGGCGTGATCTATTATGAGACGGGAAACTACAAACAGGCCCGGAATTATTTTGAGAAAGCCCTTTCCCTGCTGAGTGCGGGGGATCCTTCTTTTAAAGAATTCAGGGCAAACTACCTGAACAATATTGCATCCGCCCTGCTTAACCTGGAAAAATATGATGAGGCCAAGGAAATCTATCTGCAGCTATTGCCCACCGGGTTTTACACGGATGAAATAAAACAAAACCTGGGAAGTATTGACCTCAGCCTGGGGGACCCGGAGGATGCCATTCGCTGGTACAAACAGGTGAAACCGGCCTCGGCCAACACCGTATTATTGTACAACAATATCGCCAAGGCATTTCTCGAATTAAAAAAAGAGGATTCAGCCAGCCACTATTTGCAACTGGCCCTGCAGGAAAACGAAAAATGGAACGGGAATACAAAAAATGTGTCGCATGGGCTGACGTACCAGTACCTCGGTGATCTGTCCCTATCACAGCACCAGGTGAAAAAAGCGGCTGCCTGTTTCCAGCAGGCAGTCATCCAGTTCCACAATGAATTCCCCGATACTGCCATCAACAGCAACCCGGATAAATTCAGCGGTGCATTTTCTTATATCCAGTTATTCAACGCCCTCAGTGAAAAGGCCGATGCCCTTACACGCCTTTACCAGCAAAATAAAGAAACACCTTTCCTTGAATCGGCCCTTGGCGCTTACCGGTCCGCCTTCCGGCTGGCCAGTTATGTGGAGCGGACCTATGATTCCGATGAAGCCCGTTTGTTTCTTGGAAAGATCAAACACCATGTCCACAGCAAGCCAATTACAATCAGCATCCAGTTGTATGAACTGACGGGCCGCATCAAATACCTGGAAGAAGCTTATTCCTTTGACCAGCTGAATAAGGCATCGATCCTCGCTCTCAATGTGCAGGAAAATGAATTACGGAAAATCAGCGGCCCCCACAATGAATGGATACTGAAAGAAGCGGCCCTCAAAAAAAATATTACCCGTATTTCCCTGAATGCATCCCGCGAAAAAGACAGCAGTATATTGAAGCAGCTTATTTCCGAAATCAGGGATAATGAGATCGAACTTGGGAGGGTGCAGGAAAAAATTGAAGCCGACCCGGTATGGAAGATCCGGGCCGCCGGTACACAGATCCCCACGGTCAGCCAGTTGCAACGGAAGCTGGATAATAATTCCGCCATCCTTTCCTATCATTTATCCGAGCAGGAACTGCTGGTGCTGCTCGTCACGAACAAAAAATTTGAATATTACAAGACAGAAATAGATCCTGTTTTTTTTGAACGGCTGGATCATTTCAAGACCAGCCTGCAGGCCGTTTCAGCAGATCAGCGGTACGATGGAGGCCCGGCAGCGGCAGCCCTGTACCAGGTGCTCATTAAACCGGTTTATCCCTCGCTGAAACAAAGCTCACGACTTATCATCATTCCCGATGATGAACTGAACTACCTGCCTTTTGAAGCCCTGCAGGATGAAAACAAAAAGTACCTGCTGGAGCATTTTTCTGTACAATACCAGTTCAGCACAGCGCTGTTCGGGGAAAGCCTGCATGCCAGTTATCTTTCCCAAAGCCTGGCTTTCGCGCCTTTTGCCGGCGCGGGTCCGCCTGCTGATTCAGTTTCGGGTCCTTTCAGCCGGCTGCCCGCCTCGGAAGAAGAAGTAAGTCCTTTAAAAGGGATGATCCTGACAGATGCAGCCGCCTCCAAAAAAACATTCCTCCGGGTCGCCAACAGTTACCCCATCCTCCACCTGGCCACCCATGCCAGTGTCAATAATGATACGCCCTCCCATTCCTTTATTGCCTTTTACCCCGAAGGAAGGGACTATAAATTATATGCCGGTGAGATTGCTGACCTGCGTCTCGATTCTGTACAATTAGTGATCCTGAGTGCCTGCGAAACCGGCGCCGGTCAGCTCGTAAAAGGAGAAGGACTGATGAGCCTTTCACGGGCTTTTGCCTACGCTGGTTGCCCGGATATCATTACTTCACTGTGGAAAGCCGAAGACAAAACCACTTCCTTTATTACCCAGCGGCTGCATTATTACCTCGAAAAAAGATACAGCAAGGACAAAGCATTGCAGCAGGCCAAACTGGACCTCCTGCGCAGCAATGAAACAGACCCCCGGTTAAAAACACCTGATTACTGGGCCCACCTGATCTATATCGGCAACTACGAGGAAGACCGCGGATCAAAGGACTGGTGGTGGATCGCGCTGACGATTATTATAGGGGCGTTTGCGTATAAGATGGTGAGGAGGAAGTGAATGATGAATGGTGAATAGTGAACCTGCCGGCCCGCTTCGCCGCGAGGCGAGCAGGCAGGTTGAGCCTTCGTCGGGGGATTGGGAAGTCAGTAGTCGGTAGTCGGTGTCAGACTGTGCCCGGCAGAATTAATTTACCGCAAAACCAATTGTTGTAATAGTAAGTCTCTTAGAAGGCCCTGACATCTGACAACTAACAACTGACAACTAAATAACATTGTTCTGAATTCATAAAAAAAGGGCCACCCGTTCCCGGCAGCCCTGGTTCTTCATAAGTTCAACTATTATTGATGTAAGGTAATCAAGGGTACATGGGTATCCTCCCGGTTCACCACCACGATATTGGTGATCGTTGTATCGCTATAGCCATTCTGGCCGTCAATCAGTAAGGTATAGGTACCGGCATTCAGTCCCACGATCTTGTACTCCCCGTCATCATGATCCGGGATAGCAGTTGCCGTATCCGCGCCAATCACAGCTTTTACAATGGCATCCGCCGCAAAGGGCAATACCTTCCCTTCGATGCTGCCGGAACGGCTGCGGGTGAATATCTTGATATGGGATTTCAGGCGGTAGCCGTTGTTATTGCCGGACCCGCTATTGTCCACCTGGATGGAATTCCCTGCATCAAAATCGATCCAGAACAATACCTGGCCGTTATTGGTGATTTCAAAATTACTGGCATCAAGGTTGGCAATCACTTCGCGGTCCTCGTCCTTTACCCGCAAGGGAAAGCTTTGCCCGTTCTCCATCACACTGTTTTGGGTACCCAGTATTAATTTCACTTTTTTCACCCGCGCATTGGGAAGGGTGCCTGTGCCGAATAAAGTATCCAGTCCATTGCGGAAACGCAGGATATTGTAAACGCCCGGGTGGATCGCCAGTGTTACCCAGCCATCATTGGGCAGGCTGTCATCTTCCAGTTTAACCTGCAGTCCCCGGATATCAATGAAGACACTGTCAAAAACGGGTGTCTGGTGATCGGTCAGGTAGATCGTAACCGCATGGGGCTTGTCAGGGTTGCCGGTTGTGCTGCCGGCTAATTCTTTCTGGCAGGACCAGAGAAGCAGGGAACTTGTCAGCAGGGCGAGCCCGGCCATAAGGAATTTGTTTTTCATGGCTGTATTTTTTAGTTTTTAGAAAAGGTTAAAAATTCATTGCTGACCGTATTATCGTCCCCGAGGCGGACTTCCGTAGCGGATTTGGAAAGGATCTTCCAGTCATGGGTCAGTTCACCGAGAATATTAGCCGGATCATTTTTTACACCCAGGTCAATATTAAATTTATTCGAACTGTTGTTGATGCTCCAGGTACCATTCCGGGTGCTGCCATTCCGGGAAGCGGCCAGGGTGCCATTTTCATTAAACAAAAACGTATAGCCGGAATAATTGCCGGTTTCGTCATTGCCGCTATCGGTAAAAAGACTGACCCTCCAGTTGCCCGAGGTGACCACCTGGGTGGTATTGCTGTCAGTATTGCCCCGGGGATCACAGGAATACAGTGAAAGGGCCAGTACGGTGAGCAGGGAGAAGAATATCTTTTTCATATTTTAATTTTTTTGTTCGGGGAGAACGCCCGTAGAATAGTCAACGCCGGGAAAGGGGATGTAACCTGCCCCATAAAAAACCCCTCCGGGGGAGGGGCTTTCCTGTTGTCAGTATTTCATTAGTGCCAGCTGAGTATCCTGACCTGGCGGAGCAGCCCGGCAGTTACCTTACTGGTATAAAGGTGTTGCGGGTCGTCCCCGATCTTTTTCAATAACCCGAGGGCGGATTTATAGTCCTTAGCAGCGATATAGCTGAGCGCCAGGTAATATTCCGCCTCGTCCCGGAAACTGGTGGTTCCTGCTTCCTTATTAAGGCTGATGACCCGGTTAAAGGAAGTGATCGCTTTGGCATTGTCCTTCAATTCGAGGGCGGCAGCCCCGTTCAGGAATTCGGTTTTAATACCGGCTTCTGTCCCCGCATCGTGCAGGCGGATCACTTCTGTATAATTTTTATCCCTGAATGCTTTCTCAACAGCAGACTCATTCACGGCACCTCTAACGGTGGCCAGTTCAAAAGACTGGTATTGGGCACTGAATACTTTACCGGGAGTAAGGGTGAAAAACTGGTAGGCAAAAAATCCTCCCACTATTAACAGGATGCCGGCAGCCACCGCGGCTGAATAACGGAAGATTTTCCGGACCGGGCTGATCCTTTTTCCCGGTTGTTCCTTCATTTCCTCCATCATCTGCAGGTGGATGGAACTCACCTGCTGCTGCAACCCATACTGGCGGATGGCAGCCCGTGTACACAGGAGGCTGTCGAAATCCTGCTGCAACTGCGGGTCGGCAGCCAGCCGGCTTTCCAGTTCAGCCTTTTCTTCCACGGCCAGCTCATTATCGAGCAGCCGGACCAGGTCTTCAGGCATATTAGGTGTAGAATTATCCATGTATCAGGTTTTTTAATGTTTCTTTTAAAGCCGGGTTTGCATTGAGCATCTGTTCCAGTTGTTTCAGGCATTTGTATTTTTTATTGCGCACCACCTGCTCGGTTTCATATTCCGTCCGTTCCAGTATCTCTTTCATTGAAAGGTTTTCATAATAAAAGAGAACTAAGATCTTCCGGCAGGTTTCCCCCAATTCACCAACGATCCGCAGCAGTTCCGCTTTTTCTTCCCGGCCAGCGATGTAGTGGCTGGTATCCAGTTCCACCCGCTCCTGCCCTTTTTCATATCTTTCTTCCCGTACCTGGGCCCTGCCCCTTCTTTTCAGTTCATTGAGCCAGGTGTACCGGTTCAGGGAAAATAAAAAGGTCTTTACCGAAGATTCCCCCCTGAACTTATCCCGTTGCACCACATCAATAAAGCTTACCAGTACTTCCTGGAAGATATCTTCCGCATCCTGGCGACTGCCATTATTGTTCATAACATACCAGCACAGTCCCTCGAAATGGCCGCGGTATATAGCTTTTATGGTTTCTTCCATCCGTTGACCGGACCGGAGATTGCCCAGCAGTTCCGAATCCGGGAAGTTTCTGATCACCTCCATGCTTTATACATAAATTTGTGTTTCTTGAATATTGATTTGTAACCTAAACTAAGGATATTTTTTGCAGAAATAGCACAAAAACCGTTAACCAGCAATGACTTACTTCGAATTATTCGGTATCCCGGTGCAATTGAAAGTCGACACGGTTCCCTTATCCGGCCGGTTTTTTGCCCTGAGTAAGCAGTACCACCCTGATTTTTTTGCCAATGAGGACGAGGAGACCCGGGAGGAAGCGCTGGAGAAATCAGCCCTGCTGAATAAGGCCTGGAAGACCTTTCAAAACCCGGATGAGACCATCCGGTATGTACTCCGGCTCAAAGGCCTGCTGGAAGAGGAAGAAAAATTCCAGCTGTCACCGGATTTTCTCCTGGAGGTAATGGAGATCAACGAGGCCCTGATGGAACCGGAGGATGTGAACCTGGCAGATTTGGAAAACCGGATCAATACACTTCAATCAGACATCTATGAGCCTGTTAAAGAAATGGTGGAACATTATCAGGAAGCTATTGTTCCCAAAGAAGCGCTGCTGCAGGTAAAAGACTATTATTTCAAGAAAAAATATCTGGACCGCATCAGGCGCCAATTAGCCGGAATGGCTTAATATTGCAGCCCCAAAGGCCCGGGTGGCGGAACCTGCCTGCCGGCAGGCAGGTTGGTAAACGCAGCAGACTCAAAACCTGCCTATCGCCCGCTTCGCCGCGAGGCGAGCAGACAGGTCTGCCGTTCGAATCACGGGATGATTAGAATAAGCTCTTATAATACATAAAATATTGCCCGGGTGGCGGAATTGGTAGACGCAGCAGACTCAAAATCTGCCGTTCGCAAGAATGTATCGGTTCGATTCCGATCCCGGGCACATTAAGAAGACTGTCGTTATTTTTCGGCAGTCTTTTTTATTTTCGGTATGTTATGTTTTTTGTTTATGCCATAAAGAGCCTCAGCAGAAACTACATTTATGTGGGGCTCACAAATAATCCTGACAGGAGGATCAGCCAGCATTAGCGGGGTGAAAATAAAACAACCCGACCCTACCGTCCATTTATTTTATTATATACTGAACAATTTTCTACAAGGGCCGAGGCCAGAAAAAAAGAAATTTACCTAAAATCAGGAATAGGTAAGGAATTCCTCAAAACACTCATACCCTGATTATTAGATTCATCATTTCCCGCAGCAGGCTCAAAACCTGCCTGCCGGCAGGCAGGTCTGCCGTTCGCAAGAATGTATCGGTTCGATTCCGATCCCGGGCACAAAGGTTCTCAGCGATAACTGAGGGCCTTTTTTATTTTGCAGGCGCTGTAACCCCCTTTTCCTCGTACATCATATCTGTTCCGAATAAGCCCCTGATCATAAATTCATAAAAATGAAAAAATATTTGCGCAAGTAAATACTTGCATTTATATTTGCAAGCACTTACTTGCATAATATGGAGACCAGAAGAGACATTTTCCAGGCAATTGCTGATCCCACAAGGCGGGCCATCATACACCTGATTGCTGCTACCCCGGGAAATCTTACCACGATTGCCGACAATTTTAAAATGAGCAGGCAGGCGGTAACACTGCACATTAAAATACTGCAGGAATGCGGGCTTGTCGAAATCCGGCAGCAGGGCAGAGAGCGGTACTGTGAATTTAAGCCTGCAAAACTAAAGGAAGCCGATGAATGGATTTCCCAGTACAGGACATTCTGGACAAAGAAATTTACTTCCCTTAAAAATTATATAGACAAAGAAAATCTGTCACACTTAAAAACCAAAAAATGGCAGTAATGGAAGAAAAGAACCAGGAAAAGGTTCTCGAAATGACGGAATTTTTTGACACTACGGCCCAAAGGCTTTTTAAAGCCTGGACTGACGAAAAGGATTTTTCCGCCTGGTATGGCCCCGAAGGATTTGAAGTAACCTACTGTAAACTGGATGTAAAACCGGGCGGTAAATGGAGGACCTGTATCACATCGAAAGAGGGCAAAGAATACTGGATGGAAGGGCGATACATTGAGATAGACCCACCCCAAAAACTGGTATTTACTTTTGGTGACGGGAGTGAAAATAAAAATCCAGATGAGGAAACGATTGTGACCCTGACGTTTTCACCATCAGGTAATCAGGTAAAAATGCATTTTCACCAGACCCGAATCAGCAATAAGGCAGTAAAGGACAGCCTTCATGGTGGCTGGACAAGTGCATGGGGCTGCCTGAGAAATCATTTAAACAGCTCTAAATAAAAACCACATGGAAGCGAAATTTGCAAACACCGTATTTGGCGCTCAATTTGTGCAGATCGCGTGGGTTGTAAAAGATATTAATGCCGCACTGAAATTTTTCAGAGAGGTGATGGGCGTAGATAGCTTTGGCGAACCTGTAATCATTCGTGCCAAAGATTATGAAGCGACCTGTTACGGAAAGCCGTCTGATGCCGAGACCTTAACCTCAATAGCCTACTCCGGCGGAACATTTATAGAACTTATTCAGCCCCTTTCCGGGAACAGCGTCTTCCATGATTATCTCGATAAAAACCCGGCAGGAGGTATTCAGCATGTTGCCTACAGGATACCTGTTGAAAAGCTGGATAAAGTAATTTCCGGATTTGCAGATAAGGGATTCCCGGTAGTAAGCCGCTTCAATACGCCACCCGCCCAAATTGTATTCTTTGATACTTCAAAAGAGATTGGCGTGATGACCGAAATAATGGGTATTACCAAAGAGGGTGAAGCTATGGTTGAAAAAATGAAAAGTGGAAAATTCTGAGCCGCTGGCAGCCATCTGCATTTTCATTAAAACAACCCCTGAAAAATAATGGCAACAGGGACTCCAGGCATAAACCAGGTCTTTCCGGCCACCACCGATGCTATAGCTGAACTTACAGGTCTAATGGCTGTAACCGCTTCATCATCCCCTGTAACTGCCGGCAGTTTTACAACGCACCTGATATAATTAACACGTGGGTATTTCTTCACCACCAGTATAAGCTTACGCCCCTCTCTTCCGCAAATAATCAATTCCTTTCTATTTACTGAAAGTTTCCCTGCAATTTCAAGTCCAATACAATATCCTCCTCAGCGATTAGTTTTCCCGGCCACCATTCCGTCAGTATTTATTAAAAAGGTGCAACACAAACAAGCTTAAGTTTTTGCCAGGTGGTATATAATCAGCAAACAGGTTTTGCAGATAAGCATTTTTCCGGAAACGCATTGTTAGTTTTTCCCATATCCCGGCCCAGATAAGATCCTCCTTATTCCGCAAGGACTCATTGATCAGTTCTATCATCGGGTCATTGATGAGCTGTGTCCCGATTTTTTTCGAAACGATAATCTGTGTACCGGGGCTGATATCCGCGATACTTAAGATATTATTGTAGCCCCCGCAGGAGCCGATAACAAGCAGCTTCACATTGGGCCGCAACCATTTCAATGTCTTACTAAGGTGAAAACTGTGTCCGCGGTGAATCAGGATAGCCGGCTCCATCCCTTCCCCCCGTAAAAAAGCAGCTAATGAATCCTGTGCCTGCAGGTCTTTACCTGTGGTGATATCCAGCGGGCGACTGGCATAAATCGCCAGTGGCTGCCCGATCCGGGAATGTATGGAAACCCAGTAAGGGTTTTCAGCAATTTCCCATTTTTTCTTATCCCGGAATAATTTCATAAAGTGACTAAAAGAAGCAATCCCGTCCTCATCACCGTAAAACAAAACAAACTGAATAATATTCCCGCTTTTATGCTGCAATTGCTTTCGCTCCAGCCTGTCATAATTTCCCAGCGCGGCACCGGCAGGATTCATCGTACCCCTTTCAGCAGCTATCCCGAACACCTGCTGTAAAATACGGTAAAGACGTATGCCCAAATACAATTTTCCGGACTGACACCGGTCGTAATTCACCGCCAGTTCATGTTGCATCAGCTGGCGGGCCCCCGGGACAGTACTGAAACCAGCAAAGGAATCCGCCAGGTCCATTGCATTGGCCAGCCCGGACCGCTTGTCGCTCTCTATTCCCGCCACATACCTTTTCAATATAACAATTGCAGAATCCGGGGGCATATGCCGCAGAAAATCATCCAGTATATTGTGATTGGCCGCCATCCGTATAAATGGCCGGAAATTATCATCATTCAGCAGGCCGAATATTGAATCAGCCGGTGATGTTTTAATCTGCTCCATTAACCTCCTGTACAGACCAAGATAGCTGGAGGTAAACAAGGCCCCCTCGCTTTCCGTAATAATATAATAGATATCTTCCGCCCTGAGCCCGTCCAGCACCCTGAACCGGGTCTTCTCTGCCACCCCGTGCAGTTCATTCATACGGCTTACAAAAAAAATGGCAGCTTTCTCCTTTATGGCATCCCGCAGGGGGATGAGAAAATGCACAGAACTGTCTGCCACCCGGCTCAATTCTTCTTTGAGGGTATTGACCAATAATTTAAAATACCTCCCGGGGTCCTTTTGCGCTTCGAGTATCGCCGCAATTGAAATCCTCTTTTCCGCCAGGGGTATAAGAAAGGGTACCAATTCAGGGGCATTCCGCTCACCAGATATTGATACGAGCTGCTGCAGGTATTTATTCCTGTTCCTGAGAATGAGTTCCTGGATTCCGGGACGTTGCTGCAACAGGTGCGGGATAAGTTTCATTGGGTAATGAGCCGCTGCCAGGAGCAATAAGGAGTCCTCAAACCGAAAACCGCGGTGCGCCTCCAGGTACTGCAGGATAGTGGATGGCGAAGCTGCCTCCCGGTTAAAGACCGCCATATCTTTCAGCACCTCATATTCCCTGTACTGTGAGAAAGAACCGGCCAGCAATTGGCTGCTCCAGGCTCCCTGGTTTTTCAAAAACACACGGTAAGGCTTTCGAAAGAGAAAGGCGTCCAGCATTCCCATGTAAGCGTCCAGTACATCCGGGATATCAAAAATCTCATACTCTTCAAAAAAAAGGCTCTCTCTTAGCTTCCGGGTAAAAAAATAAAGGCTTTGCACCCCTTTGGCCTTATCGCTATCTGCCAATACACTGTCCCTGAGCACGGACCGGCCTAAACTATCCACTTCAAATTCCGCAAACCGTAACAACCTCTTCATAACAGCCGAATCAATAACAGCATACCCGATTTCATTAACCAGTTTCGACTGTTCCACTTTCAACTGGTCAATGGATACGGGGACTGTGACAGGCTGGGCAATTCCTGTAACAGGCCACAGTCTTAACAATAAAAAGAATGGGAATAATACGGTTTTTCGCATTACAGCAAATTCACTGAACTGTTTATCTGAAGAGCAACCCTCCTGAAAAAAAGTTCAAGGTTATTTGTAAACTACAAACCATTTCGCCATTTTCTTCTGATTAAAATCATGTACACCTGCCATTTAATGCCTTTGACCATTTCAACTTCCCCTCTCCCGGGTGCGGGATAGTCCGTAACATTGCATTATTGACTACCTTAGTGACAATAAAAAACAGGTTGAAAACAACGCCAAATACCGCAATCAACCGCCTGCTAAACATGGCAATTCTTTCCGGATGCCTGCTCTTTTTTGTACCAGCCAGGTTGTACGCGGTGCCGCCCAATAAACATATTCAGCCGGTAACCCAACCGGGTACCCGGGATGAAGCCATCGCTTTCATCGATTCCATCGGTGAACTGAAACCCAGCCGCTGGTGGCCCAATATCAAACCAGCGCTGTTTCTGCAGAACCTGAAAAATACAATCCGTGACCCTATCCGTATTTATCCCGGTGACGGTACTAATTTTTGTGGCTATGGTGCCCTTACCTATCTGCTGCTAAAAGAAGATCCTCTTGGCTATGCCAAACTGATAGTACAAATATACCATGAAGGAAAAGGTAGTCTAGGGGAAATCAGGTTCCGCCCTTCTGCTGCGATCCGGAAAGCAGCAGGTTCACTCCGGTTCAAAGGAAGACTGGATATCCACCCGGCCGAACAAATGTGGTATTTATGCCTGGCTGACCGCTTCAAGGGCTACCTGAATTTTCTGAACAGGAAGTATGACAAGGATGATGAAGACAAATTATGGGCATCGGTTAATTATGCCAAGTTTAACCGCATGGTAAGAAGCCTCCTTCCATACGAGGTGAAAGCCCGGGGTGCCGATCTTTTTCGTCCCCATGTGGGCGACCTGTACACTTATATAAGTGACCGGATGAAAACCGGCACAATAGTCCTGTTTATCAACAACCGGCTGATGCGTAAAAAAAACCACCCGACTATTAAACTGTCATTGCCCACTCATTATATTGTGACCGAGCAACTGATCCTGACGGACAACCTGGTTACACTGATTTACTGGGATTATGGCGGCAAAACACTATTACAGCTATCCCCGGCCTTCTTAAAAAGGATTGTATTCGGCATTACCAGTTGTACAAAAAAAGTAACCAATGCCCGCTAACCGGATATATACGATACTGCTGGCAATTGCAGCAAGCTGGCTGACGGCCTGTTCTCCCCGGGTTTTTACATCGAAATATTATTTTCAGCATGCCGCTGCACTTGACCAGATAGAAGAAACCTATAAAGAATTATACCCGAAAGGCCCTTTTACCATTGGCTTCAACGATAAAAATTACCAGATCATCTCCCTTCATATCCTGACAGACAGCCTGGACTATATCTATGAATTCGGTGTCAATGAACCCCGGCTTGCCGATACGTTGACGAAGTATAAACTGGATACAACAAAAGTAGCACAGCTAATACTGCAAATGCAGGCGATCCGCTGTACCTGGATCAAAACCTATGAATATTATCTGGATGAAAAATTGAAATCCCTGATCTTTATGTCGGTAAAACCACGGGTGTTCAATACACCACTCTCCTATAAAAAATACTATATTCTTACTTATTTTCCGCAGCCCCAGTATTTCGACAGCAACGGAAAATTGCTGGACAAAAGAACCCTGCGGCGGCTCCGTAAAATAAACGGGGAAATTTTCACCCGGATCAATGATAAAGTCTGCTATACCACATCAGGTAATTTCAGATAGCGGCTAAATATCGGCCCTGCTTTTTTCACCCTTTGTTCGCTGAACGTTGCTTTTCCCGTTATTAGAGCTTCAGACCATTGACCGGGAACAGCTATTTCGACAAAATGATCATGGCCAGGCCTGTGATATACAATAGCAGCATAGTATTCAGTAAAGATTTCGTGCCCCCGGGAGCTTTGTCAAATTCCTTCCAGACATAAATACCCCATAAAGCCGCCACCACCGTCGCGCCCTGTCCCAGTCCATACGAAATGGCCGGACCAGCCTTCCCGGATGCAATAATGCTCAGGGACATACCGATACACCAGATGCCCCCTCCCAGGATACCCATCAAATGGTCTTTTGTGATACCTTTAAAGTAATCCGAAAATGAAACAGGTGTCCCGATAAAAGGGCGCTTCATCTGCAGCGTATTGAACAGGAAACTGCTGACCACAACACCCAGGGCAAAGATGACCAGGGCGGTATATGGCGTCAGTTTTCCCGCTTCCGGCGTGGCAAAATCAGTAACCATGGAGCCAGCCACATATTTATAAAATAATCCCATTAAGCAACCGCTGATAACGGAGATGATCAAGCCTTTTTTCGAAACCCCCGAAGAGGAACCGGACTGCAATTTCTGATAAGCCCTTGCATTGAGGACAATGGCGAGGGCAATCAGGGCTACGCCACCGAAGATCAGCAGGGGATCCCCCTGCGGCGTTGAAATATAATTTACCACAACACCCAATACCAAGGCAATACCAATGCCCACGGGGAAGGCCACAGACATACCCGCAATAGCAATAGCAGCCACCAGCAGGATATTGGCCAGGTTGAAAATAACACCCCCCGCAAAAGCAGAGAGCATGGCACTGTTGTCCGCCTGCTTCAGGTCATCCAGGAAAGCTCTGCCCACATCCCCGGAACTTCCCAGGGTAAAGGCCAGCAGCAAAGTGGTCAGCAATATGCCAAACCCGTAATCCCAGTAAAAAAGTTCGAACCTCCATTTCTTGCTGGTTAATTTAGTGGTATTTGCCCAGGAGCCCCAGCAAAGCATGGTGACTACACAAAGCAAAATGGCCAATCCGTAATTTTCGACAATAAACATATGGCAGGTTTTTAGTGTGGTGATATAATTATAAAGCGACTTCCTTCCTAAAGGGTACAGATGCCTGCGCACCCATCCGGGTTACTGAAATGGAAGCGGCCTTCACCGCAAATTCTATGGCAGCCGCCCAGTCCTTCTTTTCGGTGAGGGCCACGGTCAGCGCGCCGCTGAAGGTATCCCCGGCGGCAGTCGTATCGAGCGCCTTCACTACGGGCGCCGCAATTTTCAATTCCATTTCCTCATTTTTAAAATAAGCCCCCTGCTTACCCAATGTGATAATTACATTCTGCACCCCCTTACCTAAAAAATAATGAGCTGCCTGTGCTGCACCCTGTTCATCTTCCACCCGGATACCGGTCAGCAATGCCGCTTCCGTTTCATTCGGTGTGATCAGGAATAAACCCTCCAGTATCTCATCATCCAGGGGCTGCGCCGGAGCGGGATTGATCACGACCTGCTGGTGACCCGCTTTTGCCTTTTTAACAACGGCCCGGATCGTTTCGACAGGGATTTCCAGTTGCATCAGGATAATTCCGGCATCCCCTAACCCGCTTACCCGCTCAATATCTGCAGGTAAGAGCCGGTTATTCGCACCGGGAGCCACCACGATACAATTTTCGCCTTCCTCGTTAACCATGATTAATGCAGTTCCGGATGGCGCTTCTTCATCTACGAAAACATAGCCGGTATAAATGCCTTCCTTTTTAAATCCCTCAATACTTTGTTTTCCGAAAATATCATTCCCGACTTTTGCAACCAGGGTCACATCCCCACCCAGCCGCGCCGCAGCCACTGCCTGGTTCGCCCCCTTACCACCTGCATTCATCAGAAAGGTTCCACCCAGGATGGTTTCGCCCGGCAAGGGCAGTTTGGCTGATTTCACCACCATATCCGTATTGGAACTGCCGATCACGAAAATTTGCTTTTTACTCATCCTGTTAAGTTGAATTTATCGAAATGCTCTTAAATAAATACCCGTACAGTTAACGTCACCCTTACTCAACCCGGATCCAGTCCAGGTTCAGCAAACCGCCCGTAACCAGGATCTTCACCCTGTTTTTTCCCTGCTTCAGCAAGAAATTTCCCAGGGGCAGCTCCTTCCAATCAGTGCCGGATACCCTGATATCCGTTTTCCTGTTATTAACCCAGATGGAAAGAAGAGCGGGTGCCGCAGCAGTTGTGAGCCGGGCGGATAAGCGGTATTTCCGCGTTTTAAGACTGGTAAAATCATAGGCCACCCATTCCTGTTTTTTTAATTCAACGGACTGATCGGACCAAAACTGGTTTTTATCCTTACTGTCCAGGTTAATTTTTACCGGTTCCCTTTTCCGGTAATATGCAGATTTGGCAAGCGTGTCTTTCACATAATAAGAACGGTTATAGCCTTCCTGCCCGTAATTCTCCGCTTCTATTTTTCCCGGAACCCGGGTCATGATCGCGTTGCAAACATCTTCGTAATAGACGCAGTTGGCTATTTTACAATTTTCTAATAGTTCATTAAAGCAGTTTTCAGCCAGGGTGCTGTCCGGCCTCGCTCCTCCCCGGGTATATTCAGCAATCAAATCCCAGTTGCCGGGCTTCTTTACTGAATAAGGGGTGTTCTGTGTATCCATTTTTTTCCAGGGCCAGAAGGAGAACCCGATATTGTTCGCTTCGAGGTATTGAGAGCTGGCCCAGTAAATCGCATTCCCTTTTTCGCCGGTCTCGCCGACCCAGACAGGGGTATTCAGTTCTCCCCGCTTTTTTAAATACTCCTCGATATTATTCAGGTTATCGGGTCTTGCCCAGCAGTAATAGTGAAACTGGTAAAAAACATTTTTATCAAAAGGTTTGTCAAACAGGGACCAGTCATTTGACCAGTCAAAACCTTCGAGGGTGATCATATGCCGCGGGTCCACTTTACGTATTTCTGCCGTCAGCCGCTGGTAAAGCGGGATCAGCAGGTGTTTGTATTTTTCTGCAGACCCGGTTCCCTTGGGGAGTGGTTCATTTAATAAATCATAGGCGGCCACCACCGGTTCGTCCTTGTATTTCCCCGCAATCTTCACCCAAAGATCCACCAGCTGGTCCTGGTATTTTTTTTCTATG
Source organism: Sphingobacteriales bacterium (assembly GCA_016219985.1). Taxonomy (GTDB): domain Bacteria; phylum Bacteroidota; class Bacteroidia; order Chitinophagales; family Chitinophagaceae; genus JJ008. The sequence continues at coordinate 106,447 of JACRJO010000022.1, forward strand.
AAGAGCTCCGGGATATCCCGGGGGCTGTCATCAATATTGGCGCCGGTCTGTCCGCCCGGCGCGCCATGCATATCAATGATCACATACAACCTGTGTTTCCGGCACCAGGCTACCAGGGAATCGATCAGCTGGAACCCTTCCTGCACATAAACCGGGTTTTCTCCCTCTGTCAGAAACAACCTTGAATTCAATGCCGGCCTCACTGAATTGAATCCTAATGCCGCTATACGTTTTATATCAGTCTCGGTAATATAGTTTTGCCTGAATGACTTCCAGAAACGGGTTGCTTTTTCCGGTCCGATCAGATCCGTCACGACTTTTTCGATCTTGCGGGGGCGATCACCCAGCGCTCCAAACTTCCACATATATCCCTCCGGCAGGAGCCAGTTGCCCAGCCCCACCCCTCTTAAATAAACTTTCTTTCCTGACTCATCTGTGATATCCTGTCCTGAAGTGGATAAAAAGGCAAGAACGTTTTTTCCTTTTACCTGGGCTACAGAAATAGTACCCGCCAGGAGCACAAAACCCAGGATGATCATTTTTTTCACGGCTTAGTATTTTATTTTCAATGGCAACCATACCCTCATATCCCCCTCCGACTGGCTGGCATCCGCAAATGGCACCAGGACTATTTTCCCCTTTCCGTCAGCCATGGTAATCGTATAGGATTGTTTGCCAATCCAACCGGCCGGCAGGTTCTTTGTTTGCATCAGCAGGCCGGACTGATCCAGTTCCACCCCTTCTTTTGTGGCGGCCAGCTTTTCATTGACCTCCGCTGTATTCAGGCTCTTGTCCAATGCCAGGACCTGTGGCCCCCGCTGCAGCGCAAACTGACCAGGATAACTCTTTCCTCCCGGCAGGTACTGAACAGGCATATCAAAACTGATATACAGTTTTTCGCCGGGCTTCCAGCTCCTCGAAATAGTCAGCAACGGATCCGAGCCGGCTGCATATATTTTGTTCCCGGCCCTTGCTGTAAAATTCCTGCACCAGGCAGGCACCCGAAACGCCAATGGAATAATGGCGGCCGACTTCGTGGAAACCGTTACTGTAAAATTTCCTGATTCGGGGAAATTCCCTTCTAATTTCAATACCAGTTCCGTATTCTTCCCGTCCTGCCCGCTTACAAAATATTTATAAACAGCCGGCTCATAAAACAAGACCGTCGTGGTATTATTCAGTTTCCCGAATGTAAAACCGGGTACCAGTGCAATCCCCCTGGGCACGCTGGACTGGCAACAGGTAATATGGCAGGTGTACGGCTTCTTTCCCAGCAGGGGGGTATAATAACTTACACAGCCGGTTTGCGGGTTCTCTGCCGCCAGCAAATGGTTATACACGGATTTTTCCAGCTGCTCCAGGTATTTCAGGTCGCCGGTCACTGCAAATAAATTCTGGTTTAACTGCACCCAGGTGGTGGTTACACACCCCTCGCCCATATTGGCGGTATTATCAGCCGGTAACACATCATCCTCCTGGAAATACTCGTGGGAACTGGAGGTACCGGTAATGTATAGTTGATTTTTAACCACATCCTGCCAGACCCGTTCAACGGCCTCTAAATACTGCGGGTTCCCGGTTACACGGTACAATTTAACCAGGCCCACATAATTGGACAGCATTTCGTAGGCTTTCCCATTCCCCACTTTTCTTACTTTCCCGGTTGCGAGGATGGAACTGATCACTTTGGGCCCGTTTTCCTGTTCCCAGGCATCGAGGATATAATAGCAAAAGTCCAGGTATTTTTTATCAGCGGTGTATTTATACAATTCCACCATCCCGTCCAGCACACTGGTCGCCGCCATGCCGATATGGGTGCCGGCTAAAATGATGTCCATTTGCCCGGGGCCCTTTCCAAAAGTCCGGCATAAGAGGTCGCCTATTTTCCTGCAGGCTTCCAATGCGGGCTGGTACCCGGTTGTGGAATAATAAGCCAGCAATCCGTGCAAATTGTATTTATGCGACCAAACGTCCCAACTGGTCCAGTACTGGTCCGGTGTATACGTACCGAGGTAACCATCCGGCAGCTGTGTGCTGATCAGTTCATACATCAGCCGGTCCATTTGTTTCTTCAGGGCGGGGTTATGGGTGAGCTTCCAGGTATTACAGGCTGCTTCGAGGTACTTGCCAATATGTTCACCCGCCCAGGGGTGTATGCCCGGCCGTTTCAAGTAGGAACCTATTAATCCGAACTCATCCACCTTCAACAGCCGTTGCTCCAGGTTTTGACGGAAACGGGTATTTAAATACCCTTTGTATTGTTCGTTTTCGAATGAGACGCCTGAAAAATGGTCCTGGATTTTATTCTCCACAAGCGGGTTTACGCTGCCCCTGGAAGGCACTAAGAGCCCGGCAGTCGCCACATACAGCTCCTCTCTTTCAAGAAAAAGGGGGCTCGCCTGGTCATTCACCTTGTACCCGATATTAAAGACCGTTTCCCCCGGTGCCCGGAAATCAGAAAAGGCTACCGTGCTTGTTGATCCCCCGCCGGGTGCCAGCCGGATCTGCCGGGTCTGAGAAAATAATTTCTTTGCATTTGCTTTATCAGCGACCCAGTAATGTATTGTTCCGCTGAATGCATGAGCCGCTTTATTTGTAAAATGGATCTTTGTTATGAACCCCTTGCGGTTCGTTTCAACAATACTATGGTTTACCTCCACTTCATCCATCCATCCCAGGGGCGCCACGGTATACGGTCCTTCCCACATCCCCATGCCCCCGACCAGGTTATAAACCCGTACAGCCAGCAGGTTTTCCTGGTCCCATTTTACTTCAGTCTCCGGAATGATATAAACCCGTTGTTTTTCCCACTGGGTAATATAGTCCGGGGGAAAAGAGCCGGTTTCTCCAATCCGCTTACCATTAAAAAAGGTCTGGTCTGCATCGTCAATTTTACCAAGCTGAAGTTTTAACCCCTTCCCGGCAGTTGTTTTCATAGCCGAAGGAATAAAGACTCTTATCCGGTACCAGGCATAAGAAGAATCTCTTGTATAACTTTTCCCCAGTTGCTGCGTACCCCAGTCGCCATCGTTATAAGCCGGGTTAGCCCATTCCGGATCGTCGCCAAATCTGAATTTACTTTCCTTCGGTAAATTAATTGACTGTGCCTGAGAAGAAGATGCGTCAAACAGGAGCAGCACAGCTATAGCCCAAAAGCTACCGGATAATTTCATACAGCATGTTGTTTTAATCGTAAGCAATTCGATAAACCTGTCAATAAAAGTTACTGACCCAGCCTGATTGTTAACACATCATGAGCCGGGATCGTCGCTTTCAGGTTTTTATTAGTTGTTCCCAGTTCTTTCTTCAGCCATAAATCACGAATCCTCGTCTGGCCGGTTACATTGTACGTTTTACCATCCAGGTTGCTGAAATACCTTTTCCAGTCAAAGTCGATGGATGCAGCCACGCTGCTCCGGTTGAAGAAACAAAGGGCAATATCGCCATTTGAAAGTGGTTTGAGCCACAATTCAATATTGCCGTCCAGCGTCCACCACCGGTACCCCTGCTTTCCAAGTGTGTCCTGGTTCAGCGCAATGATCTCTTTGTTGGTGAGTATTTCTTTTATTGCAGGAGTTAGCGAGCGGATATCGTTGCCGGTAATCAGCGGCGCAGCCATCATACTCCATAATGTAAAATGTGAACGGGATTCCACATCTGTTAACACCCCGTTACCTGCCTGGAGCATATCCGGGTCGTTCCAGCCGCCGGGGCCGGCGTATCTTCCGAGTTCAGCATTTTTATCCATTACTAATGTCCAGCCCATACCTCCCCAATTCACTTTGCAATCCCAGCAATTCATAATATCGCTGGTGGTTCTCCAAAGATGCCCGACATTTTTAGCCCAGGTCCAGGGCTCCGTGCTTCCCCATTCGCAAATACTGAAAACAACGGGGCGTTTGGCCGCATACAACGCATCCCGCATTGTCTTGTAAGCCCCCTCTGCCTTTTGGGCATCTGTATTACAAAAATCATATTTCAGGTAATCAACACCCCACGAAGCATACATTTTCGCATCCTGGTATTCATGTCCCCGCCCACCGGGCCTGCCTTCGCAGGTTTTGCTGCCGGCACAGGAATACAAACCGAATTTCAGTCCTTTTGAATGAATATAATCGGCCAGGGCCTTCATGCCGGAGGGAAAGCGTTCGGGATCGCATACAATATCCCCGTTTTCATCGCGGGAAACCTGCCAGCAATCATCAATCACGATGTATTCATAACCGGCCTCTTTCATTCCATTTGATGCCATTGCATCTGCTGTTTCCCGAATTAGTTTTTCATCAACGTTGCAGGCAAATTTATTCCAGCTGTTCCAGCCCATGGGGGGTGTTTTAGCCAGCCCGTCAAACTTTTGCGCAGACAGCAGTATGGAAGAGACCAGTAACTGCAGAAAAAAAAGGTACCGCATATTGGCAGGTTTATAACATTTTTTCAATTTTATACTTCTCCTCTTTCGTAACCGTTTTCCATTCATCCGTCCGGAAAGGTACAGCCGGGAATCCCTCCTTATTAAACAGGTTGCACTCACCGGCATCCCCGATCCAACCGAAATGGACGGCGATGGGGTTCTCCACGCTATCACAGGTAAGGATAACCGTATTCCCGGAAATATGCGCCCGGGCATACTGAAACACCTGGTCCTTCCCGGCTATTTCAAATCCCTTGATATAGCCGTACTTATCCGGGGTAACCAGCCCGCCGCCGGTATGGTCAAATGACAGGATAACCTGGTTGCCCTTTATTTCCATTGACCGGAAAGAAGGACCCTGGGAAACCATGGGTTTGTCATAAATATTATTAAATGCCAGGGCGGCCAGTCTTCTCCCCACTTCCTGTTTATTGGTCGGGTGAATATCCCGGGGATGACCAATATCCGTGGTTACACACATACCGGTGTTCGGCACCTGGAGTGTAAGGGTCTGTGCTTCCCTCAGTTCGGCCCAGCCACAGCCCTCATTACTGTCGCCGGTAGTGGCAAAAGTAGCGAGCTGTACAAAGTAAAACGGCATCTGCGGATTCTTCCATTTGCCGCGCCAGTCATTTATTAATAAAGGAAAGGCCTTCCGGTACTGGTAGGACCTGCTGGCATTGGACTCTCCCTGGTACCACAGCACACCCCGGAATGCGAAGGGGATCAACGGGCTGATCATGGCATTATAACAGAGGGAAGGCAGGGAGTTTTCGTTGGTGGTCTTTTTAACCGATTCCACCTGGAATTTCCAATTCCCGGCCAGGGAAGCGGAGTAATCACCCAGGCTTAATTTCATCGCTGCCATATCACCGTAAATACCGCCCCCGCCGCCATTGTCCACCACGCGGACCGCAATCACATTTTTTCCTTCTTTGAATACGCCTGCCGGAACAGCATATTTTCTGTCTGCATCCCACTGGTTGGTGTTTCCGATTTTCACTCCATTTACATAGGTGATATCATTATCATCAATTTTCGCCAGTTCCAGCAATGCCTCTTTTGAAAAATCAAGGGACGGCAGGACCATTGTTTTCCTCAGCCAGACCACTCCATCCAGTTCCCCGATACTTTGTTCTTCCCATAATTGGGGCTGCTTTAACTCCGGCCATTTGGAGTCATCAAAAGAAGTATTCATAAATAACCCGGGGGTAAGATCCTGCATCCGGGTTCCCTGCAGCGTTTCGATCCGCAGCTCACTTCCTTTCACTTTTAAACGGGTCAGGGAATCCAGGTCCATCCGGGGCATCCCCGCAATCATTTCCCTGAATTCATCACTGCTTTCAAAACCTTCCCGGCTAATCCAGGTTTCAATATTGGTACCCCCCCAGGATGCATTGATCAGCCCGATCGGCACTTTAAGTTCCTTATAAATATCCCGGGCAAAAAAATACCCGATTGCCGTAAAATCAGCCACCGTGGATGAATCGCAGAGGCTCCAATGACCGTTTTCAAAATCGCTTTTCGGCAGGGAACTGATAGTTTTCCCGATTTTAATATGCCTGATAAAGGGATTGCCGGCCCGGGCCATTTCCTGTTTTGCGTTCATCGCCTGTCCCACACTCCATTCCATATTCGACTGACCGCTGCAGATCCAGACCTCGCCCACCAGTATATTGCTGATCACCAGGCTGCTTTTTCCCTTTATGGTCATTTCAAAAGGGCCGCCGGCCATCTCGGGATCCAGCCGCAGCATCCATTTCCCGCTTTTATCCGCTTTGGTGGTCTTAACCTGGTCGTGGAATCTTATTTCAATCTTTTCATTGGCATCCGCCCAGCCCCAGACCGGAACCGGGACATTTCGCTGGAAAACCATGTTATCGGAAAACAATGCGGGCAATCTGAGCTTAGCATAGAGGCCTGCCTGGACCTGGAGTAGCGCGAAGAGAAGCAAATAAATTTTTTTCATCTTTTTCTAAAATTAACCTGGATAAATACGGGCAAATGATCGGAAGGATATTTAAGGTCATAGGAATCGGACAGCACCGCGAATTTGGTAACGGCGATATCCGTCTTCTTTGAAATAAAAATATAATCAATCAGCAGGGTTACCCGCTTCGTAAACTCAAAGTTATTAAATGTACCGGCCGGTCCGTAGGGTTTTGACAAGGAGACATCCCGCGTATCATTCATTTTCTCCTTCAGTTGTACCAGCGGAGCCGTTCCGGGCTCAGTGTTAAAATCGCCCATAAAAAATACGGGTATTTTTTTCGTGTTGACCGAATCTATTCTTTTTAAAATCAGTTCAACCGACTTTACGCGGGCCAGTTCCCCGTTATTATCGAGGTGGGTGTTAAAGACCCAGAATGGACGGCCTGTTTTCCGGTCCATAAACAGGGCATAGGTACAGACGCGCAGATACGAGGCATCCCATCCTTTGGAAATTTCCCCGGGCGTTTCTGAGAGCCAGAAAGTCGCTTGCTTCAGCAGCCGAAGCCGGTGGTAATTGTAAAAAATGGGAGAAGACTCCCCTTTCCCGGCACCTTCCCTGCCCAGGCCGATATGCTTATAGTTGGAAAGAACGCTGTCGAGGTAATTGACCTGGCCCGGCAGGCATTCCTGCATGCCCACAATATCCGGTTCATAAAATTTCAACTGGGCGGCAAACACTTCTTTGCGGTTGCTCCATTTATTTTCCCCGTCCGCATCTGTTTCCAGGCGGATATTATAGGTCATTAATTGCAATGACTGGCTGAACGCAGCGCCCGGCAGGAGCCAGCAGAGAAAGAATACCGGGACTATATTTTTTTTAAACATAACATTCATAATTACTGGTACACCCGTATCCAGTCCACTTCCATTATGGCCGGGAATACAGAATCATCCACCCCGTATTTCCCACCCCAGTTACCGCCGATCGCCAGGTTCAGAATTAAGTAAAAAGGCTGGCTGAAAGGCCATTCCTTAACCGACAGGTGTTCATTTACAACATGATTGTACAGCACCCCGTCCAGCAGGAAATCTATTTTCTCTGCTGTCCATTCAATCGAATACACGTGAAACTGTTCATAGGGTTCTGTAATAAAGATTCCCCTTCCCTTCTGGGTTCCTTTCAGGTGATTATAGGCTTCGGAGTGAATCGTTCCGAATACACTGTCTTTACCATACCCCACATGTTCCATGATATCAATTTCCCCGCAGGCAGGCCAGCCGGCTTTTTTGATGTTCGTTCCCAGCATCCAGATAGCAGGCCAGGTACCTCTCCCGGAGGGTAGTTTGGCCCTTATTTCAATCCGTCCGCCGGAAAACTCGGCCTTGCCCTTTGTTTGTAACCGCACAGAAGTGTAGCCCCGGTTTTCCCGGTTTTGCTTCAGGGCGATAATTTTCAAGACGCCATTTTCGACCTTTACATTCTGGGTATCGCTGCCGGTATAGTACTGCAACTCATTGTTACCCCATCCATGTCCACCTGTTTCATAATTCCATTTCGTGCTGTCCGGCACCCCCCGGTAATTAAACTCCTCCGCCCACAATAGTTTCGTTTGTGAAGAGGCGGGTTGCAGAAGAAAGAGTGTATTGAGAAAGATTAGTGAGCGGCACAGGCTTTCCCGGCTGAATCTCATGGTGAATGCTTTTGGAGTATCTAAATTAAGGCTTCTGTCAGAATTAAAAAGTGGAAGTAAAAACTTAGAAAAGTAAATACGATCCACTTTTTTTTGCTTATGCTTATGCACAACTGCTGCTTATGAAAAATAGTTAGACCGGACCCCTGCGACAGGCAGCCGGGTATTTTTCGGCACCTGGATCAGGAATGAAATAAATGGAGGAGTCATCCAGGACTCCCCCATTTGTATTTTTATGAGAACTGCATCGTTGTTAACATTGAATTGAATCAGCAAAAGTTCAACATGTTATTGCAGGTACCAGGGAACTTTATTAATTCCGTCGTAGCCGCCAAACTGGTCATCAATCGCCTTTTTATAATTCACCGGGTTTGTCACCTGCTCATCGGTCGGGTATTTCCAGCGTTTCGGGAATACGTTCGGATCATCCGGATTCATGCTGGTTGCCGGGTTCAGCGGGAAATTAGGATACCCGGTACGCAGGAACTGGGGATAATTCAGCCCGTTCCCCTGGAAGAAATCGATCAGCCATCTTTGCATCCAGATTTGCTGTAACCGGTCTGTCTTAGTACCAGCTGTTGCATAGGCAGCCGGTCCGGTGAAATAATTATCGATATAGGGCTGCGTAATCGCCATCCCGTGTAAATTGGCAGGCGTGGCTGACGGTAATCCCATATAATATTTCAACATGGCTTTTACACCATTTTCGTAATACGTCTGGGCGGAACCTGAAACCCAACCTTCCTCAATGGCTTCTGCGATAATGAAACATTGTTCGGCGTAGCTGAATTTGATCATCGGGTCGCCTGCTTTTACCGCCACATAGCGCTTATTGACCAGCGAATACTTGCCGGCCTGGTTATTCAGGGCCAGTTGATCAGCAGACAACTCGGTAGGAGCTCCTTCATAAGCGTTAAAATCACCCTCCAGCAGCCCGCCTGTAATTTTATATTGGGCAGGTTCAGCAAAATAGAACAAGCGGCGGTCATTCAGGTTTTTCAACGCATCCACAGCTAATTTAGACACCCCGATATATATCCTCCTGTTTTCCCCGTTCCAAAAGGGGTGAGTCGAGTTGGCATTATCAGAATAGGCCAGTTGAAAATTATCCGCATTGCCGGTCATCAAATTATTAGCAGATACGATTGCTGCAAAGCGGGTCTTTTGTTCAGCCGTGATCTTTTTACTCATCGTCTGGAGCACTTTTAGCTGCATGGCGTTACAGAGTTTACGCCATTTGGCCACATTTCCGCCGTACATAATATCACCGCCGAAATTCGCGCCGGCCGCGAAAGCCGCCTCCGCGTCTTTTAAGTCAGACAGGATAGCCGCAAACACATCAGCCTGCTTATCATATTTCGGCTGGTTGATCCCCTCTTCCGCTTTCCCGGCTTCAGAATAGGGCACATCTCCCATATCCAGTGTGGCGGCAAAGCCATAAGAAGCTTTCATAAACAAGGCCAGCCCTTTATAAGAAGATTCATACGGGGTACCGGTGGCAAATTCCACCATTCGCTTCAGATCCGTTAACTTCTTATAAGATCCGAATCCGCCGTAAGGCCAGTAGGAATAACAATACTGGTAAGGATTGGGATTGGTTTCCAGGATGGCCGTATGCTTGCACCAGAGATTTCCGGTACCGAAATCGGTCGGGTTCGGGTTCCAGAAGCGGTAAGCATCCTTCAGCACCTGGGTAGCGAGCATGTCAGGTGAAACGGCTGTCGGCACATCCGGGTTGGTATTTAGTTCATCAAATTTCCTGCAGGAACTTGAGAAGGTAACAGCAAAAGCTGCCACGTACAGATATATTAACTTTTTCATTGTTGTTGTAGGTTAGAATGTAAGTTTAATATTTACTCCAAGGTATCTTACAGACGGATCGGAAAAATCTTCCACACCTCCGTCCGGATCAGAATATTTAAAATCCTTAGCCTTCAGCAGCACATTTTGTCCGACAAAACTTACTGAGGCAGCTTTCGCCCATCCTTTCAGGTATTTACCGGGGAATGTATATGTCAGGGAAATTTCACGCAGCTTTAAGAAAGTCTTGGAATAGGTATCCGCGCTGCTTCCATTACCACCCCAGGCGCTGCTGTTATGCAAATCGATCGCATATTGTTTATAGGTGGTATAAACATCGTTGGGAGCGAAAACGCGGGTATCACTGGTAATATTGCCCATTGCATCATAGGTAGCTGTACCGGAGACCACTTTCACACCCTGGCCCAGGAAATTCTTGGAGCCCGGCGTGGCAACATCCAGTTCCCTTTCCCTGGTAAGAGAGCCGGGATGCACACCGGATTGCCACATATAGCTTTCTGTCCGGGTATTCATTAATCCGCCTTTTACACCGTCGACTGACAGGTATAAACTGAAATTTTTATACCGCAAATTAGAGTTGATACCCCATATCCAGTCCGGATCCGTATAGCCAAATTTAGAATCGTATTGTGCATACTGGAGCCGCCCGTTGTTGAAGATCAGCTCACCTGAAGGGCTGCGCAAAAAGGCTTTGCTATACAATACATCATAGCGTGCATCTTTGTAAACCCAGGGCTTTTTAGCGGAGAAATTAGAGTCGATGCGGGTAATAAACCTTTTAAAGGTTGTCCAGTTAAGACCCAGGTCCCATTGCCAGTCCCCGTTTTTAACCGGTGTACCATTCAGTATCAGCTCCCAGCCCTTACGGGTCAGTTCCTCTTTTATGTTGATATAAGCGCTGGTATACCCTGCAGCGGCTGTAATGGGAGAATAAGCCAGGCGGTCAAAGGTTCTCTTCGTATAATAAGAAACATCAGCCATCAAGCGGTTTTTCAGGAACATGGCCTGCAAACCGGTCTCAAATGTATTATTGCTCACCGGGCGCTGGCCGGTTGCATAAATATTTGAGGGAGCAGTAGCCCCGTTCATAGTCCCCCATGTACTGCTGTTGATCGAAAAACTGCTGTTAATGGCATAGATACCGGGAATTTCCTTTGAGGAGTTCCAGGAAGTTCTGACTTTTAAGAAATCAAGCCAATTTCTTGTATCTGGCAACAGTTCTGAAACCACAAAACTTGATGCAACCGACGGGTAAAAATAGGAACGGGTGGATTTCGGAAGTGTGGAACTCCAGTCATTACGTCCGGTTGCTTCCACAAATATCATTTTTTTCCAGGAAACACCCACACGGCCAAACAGCGAATTCACCTGCTGGGCAGCCGTACTTTGGGATACGGAAGGGGAGTTTACCGATGCCTTGATAGAGAAAAAACCGGGAACGGAGATACCGCCAACAGTTTGTGCATACATGTTATCATCGCGTTTGAAGAAGATTGTTCCCCCGGCAAGATATTCAAACCGGAACTGTTTATATGACCTGTCACCGGTAAAAAGAACATCCGTATTGATACTGGACCCTGAATTACGTCCCGTATTATATCCCCCGGTCCATGCACCATTCCAGGTATAAGGATTACCGGGGATCGGCGTATTACCGGTAGAGGTATAAGAACCCCATGAAACCCGCTGGTCAGCCCGGTCAATATAAAAATCAAGACCGGAACGTACACTGGCCTTCAGCCAGCTGGTTACCTGGTAATTCATGGATACATCCGCATTGAACAGATCACGGGTCACCTCATTGGTTCTTTCATACCGGTCAAAATATGGATTATTTGACCCGGACCGGTACGTAAAGTTCTGTACCTGGTCCTTTTTCAGCCAATAATTATTCTTGTAGTCCCGGATATCATAATCAGCACCCGACCAAATCAGTAAGGAGTACATCGGGTCGTATGAGGTATACCCGTTCGAACCCATGTTGGGAGTGTGCTTCCTGGCATAGGACACATTGGAACTCAGCCTGAATTTATTAAAATTGAAATCCCCTCCAAACGTATAGGAGTATTTATCCAGCGTGGAATTGGGATACTGCCCTTTATTCTGGGTCCAGTTAAATGAGCTTCTCAGCGCGACATTATCTTTTCTGTACCCGATATTCAGGTTGTTATTGGACACATAACCCTGCTCCAGGAAATTGTGGAAGTTATCTCTCCCCACCGGCAGGTATTCGTAATCCCTGTAATCCATCAGCTTGGGGTCCCATTGGTTCTGGATAGCCCCGTCCATCTTGGCTCCCCAGGCCGCATCTGAATTTTTATTATACGTATTGTTGCTCCCACGACCATAGACTGTTTGCTTTTCCGGAATGGCCAGGAAACCTGCCGTAAACATGGTGTTCGTGGCGAAATCCACAGTCACCCCCTCTTTGTTCGTACTGCCATTCTTAGTAGTAATCAAAAGAGCTCCGTTTGTTCCACGATAGCCATAAAGCGCAGAAGCGGTGGCTCCTTTAAGGACAGTGATGGATTCAATATCTTCCGAAGAAATATCGCTGAGGGTTTTATTGGCATAAGCGATCCCGTCAACAACCAGTAACGGTTTTTCACCACGGATCGTCAGGTCCGGAATAACTGCAAAATCAGATGAGTTCTTAACCAGCAGACCCGCTACCTTACCGGTCAGGGAAGTGGCCACATCCACACCGGACACTCTTTGCAGGTTTTCCCCGGATACTTTCTGAACGGAATATCCCAGCGCTTTTTCTTCCCTTCGAATACCCAACGCTGTAACCACGATATTCTCGTTCGTAACAACCGCATCTTTTAAAGAAATCGTAAAAGCCGTATTCACATCCGTCACTTTCACCGTTTGCTGGGCCTTGCCTACATAAGAGAAGGTCAGCATATCATTTTTCTCGGCCTGGATGGAAAAATTACCATTCGCATCGGTGGTGGTACCTCTTTTGGTCCTTTCGTTCACCACGCTGGCGCCCACTACCGGTTGCCCTTTCTCATCCGTCACCTTTCCCTTCACTTCCGCGGGTACCACAACGGGAGGATCGGCCACCACCGGTTCCGGTGTATAGACTTTCCGCCTTACAATGATGGTGTTCTCTGAAATGGTATAGGACAGGTCCTGGTCCCTGAAGCAATAATCAAGGGCTTCATCAATCTCGGCCTTTTTAATATCCACTGTCACATTTTTGGCTGTGGACAGTATTTCATCTGCATAAAAAAAATGGAACCCGGTTTGCTTCCGGATCTCATCAAATACTTTCCGGAGTGTCAGGTTTTCTCCCTTTATCGTGACTTTCTGGGAGTACCCGCTGGCACTAACCTGAAGGCAGGCAGCGACTAATAAAACTGTTATAAGTTTCATTATTCTAATCGTTTGTGTTGAAAAGCGGCCTTTTTTTAAGCCGGATTTACAAAGAGCAGCTAAATACATAAATTTGTATTACCTGCCTAACCGGCAGGTAGGTTTGGGTTTAAGAATAAGCAACCGTTGTCAGACGTCGTTTATTTCAGCGCTCAAATTTTCGCCGGGCTTCCGCCGCAAACGGAACCCGGTTTTTTTATTTGGCACTTTTTAAACTGCCGGCTATCCATCCCGGCCGGATGGGTATAAAAAGTTCAATTGCAGCATATTGTTTAAATTATGGTGAAACAATTACTTTCCTTCCATCAATACTAAAATGCACTTCCCCGGTCAGGGCCAGTTTTTCAAACACGCTTGATACATATTCATTCCGCGTGAGTTGCCCGGTAAAGTGCAGGTTCACGTTTCCTTTATACACCACCTCCACATCATACCAGCGGGAAATTTGCCGGAGGATCGATTTTAAATCTGAACTCCGGAACTGGAAACGGCCATTCTTCCAGGCCACCGCTTCTTCCGTATCTGCATTGTTCAGCACGCTGATATCCCCTTCCCTCGTTACCCCGGATTGTTGCCCCGGCTTCAGGAACCTGGTCGCACCCTTCCCCGCACTGGCCGGTACGGATACTTTTACCATCCCTTCCAGCAGCGTGGTTTTTACTGTCGCTTCATCATCATATGCGTTTACGTTGAAATGGGTACCCAATACTTCTATCTCTGAAGAACTGGCTTTGACTTTGAATGGCCTGTTCACATTTTTAGCTACTTCAAAATAAGCTTCCCCGGTGATCTCCACCCTGCGCTCAGCGCCGGTAAACAGGACCGGGAAACGAATAGAGGAAGCCGCATTCAGCCAGACTTTTGTACCATCGGATAAAGTAACCTGGTATTGCCCGCCACGGGGAGTGGAGATCGTATTATAAAAAGCCTCATCGCTTTCAGTCACTTGCCGGCCCCCGATCGTATATGCCAGCAGGCCGTTGCTCAGTTTTTCCACTTTAATATTCCCCTGCTGCGTAAGCATACCGTCAGCGGCACTATCGAGCAGTATGGAAGATCCGTCAGCCAGGATAAGAACGGCTTTGTCCCCCCCCGGGGCAATGTCCAGTTTTGCCGGTATCACCGGTCTTTTTGTATTGGCCAGTTCCTGGCGGGCTGGTTTTGGCTGGAGAAGCGCGTAGATACCGGCTGTAATCATTAATAAAAGAATAGCTGCAGCCGCAATACGCCACCTGCTGAACATCGTACCCTGCACCCGGACTGGCGCCTGTTGAATGGTTGTGAGCAGGCGGACCCTGATCTCATCAGCCAGTTCCTTTTCGGTTTTACTGGTCAATAATTCAGTTTCACTCTCATTAAAGGAATGATACCACTCATTTAAGAGCCGTAGTTCTTCCACTGAGGCAAGACCAGCCTGGTACTTTTCAATCAATTCAGCAATGTTTTCCGGAATCTTCATATACCGGTAAGTATCACGGACAGGGTGCAGCACCTATGCGACCGGCAATTTTTTTTTAAAATAACAGGAAGGAATTCCCGGGAAACCGGGTTAAAATAAATGAAGGAATGTTTTGGCGGCCAGTTTTAGTTGCTTAAGCGCCTTATTCAGCTGGTTTTCAACTGTCTTAGGGGAAATATTGAGTTCCCTCGCAATATGCTTAACCGGCATCCCGTTCTGGCGGCTATACCTGAATATCAGCCGGCATTTTTCAGGAAGCTTCTCCACCTCTGTTTCCACTAATTCGAGGATCCGTTTATAATGCAGTGCATTTTCGACCGGCATTTCGATCACGGCAGCCGTCCCAAAACTGCGTTTGTAAGCTCTTTCTCTTTCGATCTTTTTTATCCTGGACAGGACCATATATTTTACAGCAGTAGCCAGGTAATTTTCCAATAATTCTATGCTGATTTTTTCGCGGTTGGCCCAAAGACTGACAAATACATCGTGTACGATATCCTCCGCTGTCTGCATTTCTTTCAGCCGGGAATAGGCCAGGGCAAATAATTTTTTCCAATACCGGTTGTAGAGTTCTGTAAAAGCGGCATCATCCCCCTTACAAACCAGGCCCATTAGTATCCCATTATCATATAACTGATACTTCATCATTTTAGCAATCGTAATTAAAAATAAGACAAATCCCGAAACAACAACAAAATATAGCAAAGAACTATCGCATGATTTAAATCACCGAACGAATGGCAGTCCTGAAAATAATTTGCGGAGGCGACATTCTTTTTCCCGGAAATTCTCAAAATATTTTCGCAGGAAGTGGTTCGTAACTGCATATAGTTAATCCCTGCCCAGCGCCTCATACAATACTTCCACGGGGTGCAGGGCCTTTCTTCCCGTACCGTCTTTTACCTGGTGACGGCAGGAGGTTCCGGAGGCCGCGATGATTTCATCCGGGCCGGCCGCCCTGACCGCGGGAAACAGGACCAGCTCGCCTACCTGTTGCGAAAGGGCATAGTGTTCCTTTTCATATCCGAAGCCACCGGCCATACCGCAGCAACCCGAGGGGATCAGGCTGGCCGAGTAGTTTTCAGGTATCTCCAGGCATTCCCGGATGCAGTTTTGAAGGGAAAAAGATTTCTGGTAACAATGGCCGTGGACCAGGACCTTCTTCTTCTCTTTGGTAAACAGAGACCGGCTGATCCTGCCGGATTTATATTCATCCGCAATAAACTCTTCGATGGTAAAGGCCGCTTTAGCAAGCGCTGTGGCCCCGGCTTTATTTTCCTGAAGAGCAAGATCAGGGTATTCATCCCGGAAACTCAGGATGGCCGAAGGTTCAATACCGATTAAGGGTTCGGCCGGGCTAACGATTCCCGACAGCAGCCGGATATTCCGGTTCGCAATCTCCCTTGCTTTCTTCACCAGCCCCTTGGACAAATACGTTCTCCCGCTCTCCATATGCTCCGGTATCAGCACTTCATAGCCCAATGCCTCCAGCAGGAGGATGGCCTTCTTCCCGGTATCTGTGTCATTATAATTGGTAAACTCATCGCAAAATAAATACACCCTGCTCCCCTGCTTTAACGACTCTGCCTGGTTCAGCAGCTCCCTATTTTGACTTATGACTCCCCCCTTTGCTAAAGCGCCGGTGGGCAGGTTTGACTTTTGCCTTTTATACCAATGAAGCAGGGTTTCTTTCGCCAGTTTTGGCATTGTCCTGTCCGGGTGGAAGCCAACCAACCGGTGCGCCATCCTTCTGAAAAAAGGTATTCCGTAAAACCAGTTAAAAGCCCCGGGAAAATGGGAAACGATTTTCATCTGCCGGTTAAAATTGGCAATGAGCCTTGCCCGGAAGGGCACGCCGTTTTTATCATAGTACTGTTGTAAGAATTCCGCCTTCATCCGGGCCACATCCACCCCGGAGGGACATTCGGTCCGGCAGCCTTTGCAACTGAGGCAGAGATCCATGATCTCTTTGATCTCTTCGTGATTGAAGGGATGGAGATCCTCTTCATTGCTTAAGAACTGGCGTAATACATTGGCCCGGGCCCGGGTAGTGTCTTTCTCCAGGCGGGTGGCCATATAACTCGGGCACATCACACCACCGGAGGCCGGCATTTTGCGGCAATCGCCGGAACCCGAACATTTCTCCGCCAACCGCAGGATCCCGTCAGTATCGGAAAAATCAAAGCTGGTGCTGAGCAGGCGGCCAGCCGGTTTTTGCTGCACCCGCAAATGCGTATCCATCGCCGGCGTACCCGTGATCTTTCCTGCATTAAAAATATGCAGCGGATCGAATATCTCTTTTACCTGTTTAAATAATGCGTAGGTCTCTTCACCCACAACAGCCGGGATAAACTCCCCCCTCAGTCTCCCATCCCCGTGCTCACCGGATAATGAACCATTGTATTTTTTTACCAGCCCGACCGTATCCGCGAGGATATTTCGGAATGTTTTTAATCCTTCCGGTGTTTTCAGATTAATGATTGGTTCCACATGCACTTCCCCCGCACCGGCATGCGCATAATAAGAAGCCTTTACCTGGTGCTTTGCCAGCAATTCCTGCAGGTCGGTCATATAGGCCGGAAGATCATCCGTAGCAACCGCGCAATCCTCTATCAGGTTTACCGGCTGCGCATCGCCCCTGAGATTTCGTAATAACCCAAGACCAGCTTTACGCACATCCCAGGCATATTTGGTTTGCTCATTGTATAAAACCGGCCAGGCGAAACCGAGCTGTTGCTCCTGTAACGATTGCACCAGGGCCGCTGCTTTTCTTTTTGCTTCTTCCGCACGATGTTCCATAAACTCCACCATCAGGATGGCCGCCGGATCGCCTTCAATAAAAAAACGGTTTCTGCTGTATTCCGGGTGGCCAATGGTAAAATCCATGATATGTTTATCCACCAGTTCTGAAGCCATGGGCTGCTGTTTCAAGGCCAGCTTATTGGCCTCCATTGCTTCAATGATAGAGCGGCAATGAATACAGACCAGGGCGGTTTCTTTGGGGGGCAGGTCCAACAGGTTAAGTTTTACCTCTGTTACAAAAGCCAGGGTCCCTTCTGAACCGGCGATCAGTTTACACAGGTTAAAGGGTTCTCCCCCTGCCGTAAATGGCTGCATAGCGAGTAAGCTGTCCAGGGCGTAACCGGTATTACGGCGATGCACAGCCGCAGCAGGAAAATGATCCCGGATCAGTTGCTGCCGGCGGGGATCCGATAAGAGCTGATCGAGTTTTGCGTATATCTCCTGTTTGAAGGAAGGGGTTTCAGCCCTGTCCCGGATGGATTCCTGCCTGAAGAACACTTCCGATCCATCGCTTAACAAAGCGGTCACTTCCAGTACATGATCCCGGGCTGAACCCCAGGCAATGCTGTGCAGGCCACAGGAATTATTTCCGAGCATTCCACCGATCATCGCCCTGCTCGCCGTGGAGGTTTCGGGCCCGTACATCAGTCCCGCTGCTTCGAGGTAATGGTTCAGGTCGTCACGGATCACACCCGGTTGCACCCGTACCCATTTCTCTTCCTTATTAAGTTCCAGGATTTTTGTAAAGTATTTGGAAATATCCACCACGATCCCGTTCCCCACCACCTGCCCGGCCAGTGAAGTGCCGGCTGCTCTCGGGATCAGCGTGGTTTGATGGTCCCGGGCAAACTGTACCAGTTTTTTTATGTCGGCCATCGATGCGGGTATGGCCACAGCGAGCGGTCGTTCCTGGTACACCGATGCGTCGGTGGAATAAGCCATTAGCTGTGCCTGGTGTATGGCACTCTCATCAAAGAATAAAAGTCCATCCAGGGTTTGATCCAGCCGGGCTAACGGGTCTCGCATAAAGCATCAGCATTATTCTTCTCCAAATTTAGTCCCTTTATGGGAGGAACCCGGGAAATTCAGCGAAGGATTCTTTCAACCAGCGGCTTTCAGCGCTTTCTTCCGGTTCTTCTTGAAAAGCCGGAAAGCCTCCCCGTTAAAATAAGAAGCGGCTTGTTGTACGGCTCCTTTGCGTGTCAGTTTATCCGTGGTTTCAATGGCGGTGACCCGGCCGGCCAATCCTTTTTCTTTTTCAATGGCATTGTTCAGTCCTTCTTTAGCTTTTCCCGGACCAAATAAATAAAGAAATTCATCCTGCCGAAGGTGATCAACCAGGGTTTTAAAAAAATGCTGACGCTGGTTGTGCTGACGATGTTGCTTTTTCTCCTGGTCATTCAGAAAGGACTGGCCAAAGCGTGCCATTACCCTCCCCTCCCCGGGGATGCGTATCCTGGATTCCACCCCGGAAACCAGTTTCTCCACAACCGGCGGGGCTTCATTCACCAGGTGAATGATATAGGCGCTTTCCTGGTCAAGCCAGATACCGGCTTTTTTTTCAGGCGGCTTCATCTTTTTCATGATTTGCTGTTTTAGGATCGGGATATCCCTGTACCAAAATTCCATTGCCGGCGGGGGCAGAACAAAGAATCATCCTCATAAAGGAAGATGAGCTTACTCAAGAAACCGGTTTATTTCAGCAGCCGGTAAATATCCCTGTAATAAATGATCCTGCCTTTGCTGTCTGCCTGGGCCGGCATATAGACCACAAAAACAGGTACAGGCGCTGCCAGTTTCTGGTAAACAGGTTTCTGCTCCCGGAAACAGGATTGCAGGAAAGCGGTATCCAGCTGATGAGACAACAGGTGATTTCCCAGCTCGATGGGATCTTCCAGGCGGATACAACCATGACTGAAATAGCGGGAGGCGGAAAAGAAAGCGGTCTTATTATTCGTATCATGCAGGTACACCCCGTAAGGTGTGGTAATATTGAATTTGATCACCCCCAGGGCATTGTCGCAACCGGTGGATTGCCGGATCGTGTACGGGAAATAGCCGGCGTGAAAAGAAGACCAGTCCAGCCGGTGATGATTGACCACCCGGCCGCTTCCGTCAATCACCTGCATATTTTTGGCATCTAACCAGGACGGGTTATTTTTTATGATGGGCAGGTATTCATTAAACGTAATACTCCTTGGCACATACCAGTACGGGTATAAAATAGCCTGGTCGCACCAGGCCGCAAATCGGGGTGTGGGGGTGGATGGTTTCCCCAGCACTGTTTTCATATTCAGCAGCAGTTTCCCTTTTTCATAATAGTACAGGCGGGCGGCAGGCTGGTTTACCACGATCAGCTGGTCAAACCGGAAATGATGGATCCAGCGATAATAATTCATGGAAACCCGGAGCCGTTGTACCGTATCTTTCCGGTTCTTGGATAACTGGCGGGCCAGTTCCTTTTTCAAATACCGGTAAGCCGAATCGGCCGGTTCCAGCAATTCAGCCGTCAGGCTTAGTTCCGCAGCGGATTTCACATTCTGCAGGCAAAGCAGGATCTTGTCTTCATCTGCTGCCGTATATTTTTCAGCTACTGCGTCAAAGCCCACCCAGGGTTTGAGTTTATACCCCTGGAAAATATCTTTAAAAACAGCAATGGCGGCATCGGTAAAATAGCGGTCGTTTTCCATCTGCAGCAGCGAGTCGGTTTCCCCGCCCTCCCTCTCTTTTTCCAAAACGGGTAAATGATATTTCTCCGCAATCAGCCCGTAATAGGCAGCCGAATCCATCAGGACCAGTAATTGATTCCGTAAAAGAGGGGCTTCCCCGTTCGCCGCAAACCAGAAAAGCGCACCGCCATTTTGCTGGTAAAACCGGTCCACCAATGCAGGATAAATAAGAGGTTCCCTTTCCGGCCGGCCTGCCGCTGCGGGCACAGGAACCCGGTTTATAAAAAAGGCGATACAAAGGAAAAAGAACCACTGTTTCATCAACCCGAATATGGAGCAATAAACAGCAAAAAAAAATGAACCGCATCAAGCGGGTCTATGAGAGATGTCAGCCCTGATCAACGGATAAAACCGGGAAGTTCATCAAAATACTTTGCCTGCTCCTTATCGAAAAGGAGATCCTTTACCCCGAACAGGAAAGATTTATACGCCGTAAATATCTCCCGGTTGAAATTCAGCAGCGTGGTGATCTCCGTCTCATTCACTGATCCTGCCGTGGTTTCCCGGTACAGGTCTTTGAGAGACTGGGTGTACCCCGTGGTAACCTGCTGGTACAAACGGGCCAGTTCAGCAAACCGCGATGCCGCTGCGGCTTTCTCCACCCCGTACAGTTCCCTGCAAAAGCTATCCATCAGCTCCCGGCTTTTCCGGTAAAACTCATACTTGATATCGTTGGCTGAATTCTCCAGTTGTACCATATCCGGGACCGCGTCTTTCATGCTTTTCGCAGCATACATCAGGTTCCGGACTGAGGAGATCAGCCTTTCCGCCTTTTCCATTTCCTCCGGCTCTGTTATATGCTTTTGCAACCGGGTATAAAATCCATGCAATTCCCCATGCAGCAGTTTGATGTACTCATATTTTTCCGGTACCGTCCTTTCGGTAAAAGAAGCGGGCAATTCCATTTCCTGCTGAAACGGGTTATTCCAATCGTGGCAATGCCAGGCATAATCCAATACGGTGTGAAAAAAATAAACGCTTTCCTTTTCCATGGCCACCAGTGCGGCGGAAGGGACAAAGGGGGATACTTTATGAATAAAATGGGATTCTTCCTTATTTTCTGCAAACCGGTTTTCAAGAAACCGGCCGATCTTCCCGAGAAAGGGAGAAAAAAGGGCAATGGTCAGTAAGTTGACCAGGCTTTGAAAGAATACCAGGGCCAGCAGGCTGTTCCGGATTCCCAGGACATCCTGCACAAACCGGCTCAGCGGCGCCAGGAAGAGCAATACCAGTCCTACGGTTACCATATTGAACAGGAAATTGCCCAGGGCCACTCTTTTTTTGGCGGCGGTCCCGTTTATTCCTGCAATAAATAATTTGATCGTAGTACCCAGTTCAGAGCCCAAAATAATTCCGGCCGCATCATTAAACTGGATGGCTCCTGTATAGAGTGCACTCAGCGTAATAGCCATCGTGGCGGAACTGCTCTGGATCAGGGTTGTAATCACAAAACCGGCCAGGAAAAAAACAAGTAGCGGCGCCCCGGCATATTGCCCCGGGTCGAAGACCGTTACCAATCCTTCCATCCCGTTGCGGATATAGCCAAGCCCGATAAAGAGAAAACTGAAGCCCAGGAAAAAACGGCACCAGTTATACCACTTGCCGGCCCGGTTAAACAGGGCATAACCAAGTCCTGCCAGACCCGCCACCGGCAGCGCCACTTGTTCAATATTTACATTAAATCCGGCTCCGGCCACGATCCAGCCGGTAACCGTGGTACCCAGGTTGGCTCCCAGCAAAACCGCTAATGCATTTTGCATCGTGATGATCCCGGCCCCTACAAAGGCGAGTACCATCAGGGCCGTAACTGAACTGCTTTGCAGAACAGCGGTCACCAGCGCTCCGCCCCCGATGGCCTTTACCCGGCTGGCGGTTTGTTTTCTTAAGAATAATTTGAACTGCCGGCCGGCCAGTTGCTGCAGCGATTCTTCCATCCAGCGGATTCCCAGTAAAAAAATGGCTACCCCGGCCAGTAGTTTCCAAAAGTCAACAGAAGAGGTCATCGGTATAAATTAAAAAACCGGGGTCCTGATCAACCCCGGCTTTGTATGAAATGCAATGCTTAGGAGAACAGCGAGCCCTCCTGTATAAAAAAACGGTACAATTTCATCAGCAAAGCCCCGGCTGCTTTCTTCTTTACCAGCAAAAGCAGCATGCCAAAAAGGGCTATTCCGCCCATCCAGGCTGCAGTGCCCGGGTTAAGGGCGAATTCCGGAGGGCTGATTGCATTCACGGAAATTTTTCTTTTGCTTAAAGTTAGCCGAATATCCCCGTGGGGTAAATGAGTTGCATCAAATCGTTGATTGATTCGCCTCATGCCGGTAATTTTGAAGAAAGAGGAGATTTGAAGAACCCATTCCAGCTATGAGCCATTTAAAAAAACTGATCCACATGGGCTATTCTCCCCGTAACCGGGTACAACTGGTGCAGGGCGGGGCCGCATACTTCAGAAAGCTGGAAGAACTGGTTAAAAAATCCACGCATAGCATTCACCTGCAGTTTTATATTTTCCTTGCGGATGAAACGGGGCAGGACGTAATAATATCCCTGAAGGAAGCTGCGGCCAGGGGCGTGGCTGTTTACCTGCAACTGGATGCCTATGCCTCGCAGGGCCTTCCCCAAAAGACGGTAAACGAACTCCGGGAGGCCGGTGTACAGGTAAAATGGTTTGCCTCCCTGTTTAAAAGCCGGCATTTTTATTTCGGGAGGAGGCTGCACCATAAAGTCATCGTGGTGGACGGATGCTATGCCCTGGTCGGGGGCAATAATATCTGCAACCGGTATAATGACCTGCCCGGCGAACCGGCCTGGCTGGATATGGCCGTGTATTGTGAAGGGGAAGCCTCTTACGTGGTGTACCATATCTGCCGCCGGATGTGGGGAGAAAAAATAAACAGCCCGGTTGTTAACTGGAAAACGATTGATGCCTTCTGCAACCTTATTCCCCCGGCGGAACATACGGAGGTGCGGGTCCGGCAAAACGACTGGGTAAAACGAAAAGTGCAGATCTGGCGATCCTATCTGGAGGTCTTTAACAAAGCGGAAAATGAACTGCTGATCATGTGCAGTTATTTTTTGCCGGGTATTTTATACCGTCGCAAACTGGCGCAGGCGGTTAAAAGAGGAGTTACCGTGAAAGTGGTCCTCGCCGGTATTTCTGATATCCGGATCGCCAAACATGCCGAGCGGTTCCTGTACGACTGGATGCTGAAGAACCAGATTGCCATTTACGAATACCAGGAAACGGTATTGCATGCGAAAGTAGCCACCTGTGATAATAACTGGACCACCGTGGGCTCCTACAATGTAAACAATATAAGCGCTTATGCCAGCCTGGAACTGAACCTGGATATCCGGAACAGGGCTTTTGCCGGGCATACCCGGGATGTCATTTACCATATCATCAGTAACCATTGCAAAGAGATCACCCGGGAAAACTACCGCTCCTCCACCCGTTTTCTCCGGAGGGCCTGGCAACGGCTTTGTTATGGATTCTTCAATACCGTGCTCAAATTATTTACTTTCTATTTCAGGCAGGAATAGTATCATTCACCCTGTATTCTTTTTACCAGGGAGCTGAACGCGGCCCGGTCCCAGCCGGCAAACCGCCCTCTTTGCACCAGCATTTTATTATCATCGGGATGCTGCAGGTAATAGTAAAATACAAACGGGGCTCCCGCATTTCTCCACCCTATTTGCTCACCGAAACGAAGGTCATTGAACACAAGGGTATCGTTCCGGTTCTGCACGGCATAATAGCCTTTGGAAAAACGGATCAGCTTTTGCAGGTCTTCGTGATCCTGTACCGGCCGGAGCAGGGAATCATTCCGGGGGACGAGGTGAAAATCGATCGTAGCCTTTTTATCATAGAGAGAACGATACCCGATAAGATACCCGGAATCGGTGGATGCCACGACATACCAGAGCCAGTTGTTCAGCGGGGTGGGTGTAGTGAAATACCCGGTAGGACGGATCTGCTGCTGCTCAAAAATCCGGTTTACCTCCTGGTCGATCTTTATTTTGTTGAGCCCGCAGTATAATAGGTACACTGTACTCATGATGAGCCCGAAGCGGTTCCACCAGTGCCGGCGGCGATCCCTCCTCCCCAGGATCAGCAGTGCAGCAAAAGCAATACCCAGCCAGACAGAGAAGAACGGGTCGGCCACAAATATCCAGTTATAGGAAACGCGGTGGTGACTGAAGGGCTCAAACCAACCGGCGCCATATACATTCATTCCATCCAGCAGTAAATGAATCAGCACCTGGGCGCCAAAGAAAAGAATCCATTTTTTCAAGGGAATATTATGCGGCCGGTGCCAGCGCTCAGCCGCCAGGGCAAGCAACGGAGTGATCAGCAGGGCAAACAGGAAGGAATGGGTGAATCCGCGGTGCGCTAATAAATTCTCGGCTGTACTGCTCCAGGTAGCAGCTATGAAATCGATATCCGGGATACTCTGGGCCAGCGCTCCCCAGAGCAGGGCCTTCTTACCCAATTTCTTCCCGGCAAAGGTCTCTCCCAGGCAGGCGCCTAAAGCGATATGCGTGAGCGTATCCATAAACTACTGCAATGTATCAAAATTCAAGACAGGACTGAATGATCTTCTTCCATTCAGGTGTCCCCAGGGTTTCAGCTGTCAGCTGCGCGGTGGCATCTGTTGCAACGGGAAATTTCACTTCCACTTTGTATAACATGCATTCGCAATAGTTCTTCGCTTTTACTTCTCCCAGTCCTCCTTTCGCCGAATTAATGCACTCGGCCAGGAACCCATTCCGGTCCTTTGTTTCCCAGAAACCGGCCAGGCAGGTCTCTATCTCCTTCCTCCATTCCGGAGTTTCCAAATCCAATCCGGTACCGGCTTTTGCGATATCCGGGTATTTTTCTTCCACCCGGAACTGCATGCAATAACAATAGAATCTTGCCGTATCCTCACTCATCCCTTTTTGGGCGGATTTAATACATTCGGTGATAAACGCATAACGCTCGGCGGACGGCCATCCTTTCGTTTCACCGGTCTGACCTGATACCATACCGGAAAAACAAATAAGCAGGCAGAGGGCAATTATTTTTTTCATACCGTAAGTTACTGATTTGCCGGGAGGTCCCATCATTCTTACAAGCCCCGCATTTGACGGTTGAATCACCAACGCCGCAACTGCTGTTTACAGAAAACCCATTCAGGGGTATACAGGGCTTCCGTACCGGGAATGGCATACCAGGGCCCTGGCTCCCTGCAGGCCGGGTTAATAAGCAGGTGAATATCCTGCGCCGGCTGGTAACCCTGGACCAGCAGGAAGCGTTTCTGTCCCTGCATATTGACCGCCATATCCGTAACAAGTACGGCATGACCCGGAAACCCTCCGCGAATAAGTACATCTCCTGTTTGAATATCATTGAAGTCCGGAACCGGCTGCAACTGCTTTTCCAGGGAGGCCGATCCGCACCAACCAAAAACAATGGTGAGGTATCGTTCAAACGCGGCCCTGTCACCGCTGTTCTTCCACGCGTAAACCCTGCCTTCATAATCGGTGAAGCGGATAGCCCCATACTGGCGGCTTTCAAAAAGATATTCCGCCCTCAGCCGCATTACCACATCCGCACATTGCTGTAAATCCGTTTTGCCGCAAGGCATATCCACTACGGCAAACTGGGCCGCCTGGTTCTTTTTAGGCAACCCATTATATAGATAAACTGTTTTTTCTTTTTTCAGCGGCAGGACCCTGAGCCAGGCCGCAAAAGAACCGGGAGCAGCCGGTACCCGGTTGAATCCGGGCGGCGGTGGAATAGCGGCTATATTTTTATAATAAACTGAACCGGGGGCCAGGCCGCTATTGATACCAGGGCGCTGCTCCCCTTTTTGCCGGCAGGACATGATCAGGATGAGCCATACATAAACCGGGAAATACCGCATACAATCTTTAAGAGTCGCTTCTTCCTGGTTTCCATATCCCCCGCCCGTTCTTTCAAAAATAAAAAGCCCCGTCACTGCAGGCAGGACGGGGCTGTAGGCATTCAGCGAAACAATGCTATTCCTTTATAAACTTATCCTGGCTGACCAGGGTACCATCGGTACTGCTGACCCGCAGCAGGTAGATACCGCCTGTCAGCTTACTAACATCGAGGGACAGGTTATTTTCAATTTCTTTCAGCAGCATAACCCGCTGACCGCTGATATTAAATATCTCGATCACTTTTTGTTTGTCGAAATTGGCCACATACACGGATAAGCGCTGGCGGGCCGGGTTGGGGAACAGGGCCAGTACCGGTTTTTCCATTCCAGTATTCACTGTACTTCCGCCGGCAGCGGTAGCCGTTCCGAGGGCCACCCGCAGGGTATAACACTGGGTGGCATTATTGGCATTCAGGTATCCATATACCCTGATATAATAGGTTCCTGCCGTATAGGTTCTGGAAATGGTTTCTGCGGTAGTACCTCCGTTCTGAGAAATCGCCAGCTGCGTGGTCCCGTTACTGCTGTATAAACGGATATCATAGTCGCCGGGCAGGGTGGTCAGCGTAATCGTGGCCGTCCCGCCGGTTGTGATCACAAATTTATAATAGTCATTGTCACCGCTCGGGCTAATCAATCCTTTTACATCTGTATTAAAGGGAATAGTTGCGGCACCACTGGCCGTTCCGTTGGTGGAAACATCCAGGGGACCGGGACAGGTAACCACCGCGGTAGTGGTAAACTGCGCCTGCGCGTAGGCCCCGGTTGCGCCGGTACAATTCGCCCTCACCCTCCAGTCGTACAGCGTACCTGCCGATAAACCACCCAGGTTAACGGAAATAGCGGTAGTACCTGTTGCGGCATTGGTCCAGGTTCCGGAAGCAGCCGGTTTATAATCTACATCGTAATTCAATGCACCGCTCAATGCGGTCCAGCTGACCGTAGCTGCCGATGTGCTGATAGCAGAAGAAGTTAAACCTGCCACTGTTCCGCAAGTGGGGACCGATGACAGGGTGGTGAATTGAGCCGCTGTATAAGCGCCCGTGGCACCAGTGCAATTCGCTCTCACCCTCCAGTCATACAAACTGTTTTCGGTCAACCCGGCCAGGTTGACCGATGTAGCAGCGGTGGCTGTAGCTGCATTGGTCCAGGTGCCGGAAGAGGCCAGTTTATAATCCACATCATAGTTCAGGGCGCCGCCCAATGCAGTCCAGCTGATCGTTGCACCGGTGGTGCTGACAGAAGAAGAAGCTAAACCCGATACCGTTCCGCAACCGGGTGCGGCGCTGAGTGTAGTGGTGAACAATCCCCTGCCATGTGTGGCCGCTGCGAGGGTCTGATCACTGCTCCGGTACTGCAGCATATCGGTTCTTACATTGGGGAAACCGGTCTCCGGATCCCACAAGGTGGAAGCGCCATTGATCAGTTCGGTTTGCCAGACACCGGTTTCGGTGGCAATGATCGCTTTTGTATTATCGCCCGGGTAGAACATGGCCCAGCGTACCGGCATATCCGGCAGGTTACCATCGATAGCCGTCCAGGTGCTGCCGCCGTTATTCGTTACCCACAGGTTATTGATCCCGTAATTGGAAAAGGAAACAATGATATTGTTTTCATCCGTACCCAGTTCCACGCAGGAAATATTGGTTCCGGAGGTTTGCATACCGGCGGAAATAATACTGGTGAATGTGGGGGTGGCATTGGCATTGGTGGCCCTGATCAGCCGGGGCAATAAACCACTGCCCCCGCCGCCAAAGAATACGGTGTTATTGGTATACGGAGAAACTTTCACGGCAGAAACGGTAGTGGAACTCAGCGCCGTCATACTGACCGAGGTGAAGGTCGCACCCGATTGCGGGTTATTCCAGCGTACAAAGGCATTGGCCGCCCCGCTGCAGTACATGATATTGTTCACATCATCATAATCCGTCGGGTTGATAAAGCGACCGGCCGTGCTTGAAAAATTCACAGAGGTCCAGGAAGAACCCCCATTGGTACTCCTGCGGTACTGGTTGTAGACATAAGCGCCCCATTGGAACAGTGGCTGGTTCTGGTCAATATGCACAAAAGCGCCGTCCCCTCCCGTCACTTCCACAGAACTTCCAAGCCCCGCACTGTTTAACTGGTGCACCCCGTTGTCCTGGGCGCCTGCCAGGAAATAATTCGTGCTGCTGGGGTGGATGGCCACAGCGTAAAATTGTTTGAGACGGAGGCCTGTATTCCTGTCGGTAAAACTGGTTCCTCCATTGGTGGAAATATGCACACCGCCATCACTGCCCACCAGTACCTGGTTATTGCTGTTCCAGGTAATGATCTGCTGGTCCGCATGCACATATTGCCCGGTCGTACCCACCCATTCAGAGATCTTGGTCCAGGTACTGCCGCCATTGGTGGTTTTATAACAATCGAGGCTGCCGACAATTACATTATTGGCATTGTTGGGGTCAATCGCCGCAGCCATACAATACCAGGCCTGGCCGCTGGTAAAGGCCGGTGTGGTGCCGGTGGCAGCCCAACTGACACCCCCATTGGTTGATTTGTAAATAGTGGTTACACCCCAGGCAGAATTGGAGGGCAGGGCAAATATAGTATTCCCGCTGCAGGCCAGTTCCACATTGTACTGGGCGGTAAACGGAACCGTCGTGGAGGACCAGGTAGTGGAAGTCACTGTGGCCGGGTTATCGGTATACCGGTAACCGGAACTGGCAGCCGCTGTATTATAATAGCCGCATACAATGTGCAGGCGGCCGGTACTGCTCAGTTCCATATCAGGTACGCGGGCATCCAGCCCGGAAGGTGTGATATTGGCCCAGGTGGCGGTGGATTTGGTATATCGCTGCACTCCCTGGGTATTGGAAATGGAATTGCAGCTCACATATAAATTACCGCTGGCGTCACAGACCACCTTACTCACATTCCACAGGTTCGCGGATCCCGGCATCAGCGACCAGGTGATCCCATGGTCGGTACTTCTCCAGAGACCGGCACCCCGTACGGCATCTGCATTGATCGCTTTTTCACCAGTACCAAAATACATGATATTAAAGTCGGTGGGATCCTGGCAAATGCTGGCCACCGCCAGGTTCCCGAGAAAATCATTGACGGGTGTCCAGGTGGCGGGGCTCAATGTAATATCGGTGGTTTTCCAGAGTCCGCCATCAATGCCTCCCACCCAAACTGTTTTCCGGGTGGCATCGGCCAGGTCCTCCCAGATGGCCCTGACCCTTCCGGAAGTAACTCCGTTACCGGGCCTTGTATTCCCGTTACTGGGTCCCGTAGCATCGCTGTTCGGTCCTCTTTCTGTCCAGGTAAATAAAGGAGCGCGGCCGGCCAGTTGCTGCAACCGCTGCTGCCGCTGTGCATAGGCTTCCACTAACCGTCCCCTGGGAACAATGCCCAGCGCAGGGTCCTTGGTTATATTGATTTCATGTTGCAACCGGGCCGAGATACCCGGTCCCTGTTCCTGCACCCTTTCCACCTGGGCAACAAGAACTCCGTTTATTGCCAGCATGACAATAAACAAAGAAGTGAGTTTCTTACACATAAATTGGTTTTGGTTTTGGTAAAACGAAAATGTAATATATCATTTTTTTATCACCCGATGAATAGCAGGGAAGCGATTTTTCCGGGACGGGTAAAATTCCGGTGCATCATTTCCGGGTTTCCGGCCCTGGCTTCGTATATACTTCAGCGATAGTCCCGTAAATTTCGGAAACAAGGGTTCTCGTTGTACCGGGGTACAAAACCATACAGGAAATAAACGGGGCGCCGGCCGGGGACCTGACCGGGGACCGGTTAATGGTCACAACATCAAAAAACGGGCCCGGGTCCCTGTTGACAAATATCAACCGGCCATTCCCGGCAGATTTGTACATTGGGGCTACCACCAATTCCCTTTTTATGAAATGGCTCCTTTTTTTTGCCTGTTCGGCCTTGTTCTGCCATTCCGTTATGGCCCAGTATAACTGGAAACTGGAAAAAGACAAGAACGGGATAAAAGTCTATCTCTCCGGGGTGAAGGGGTCTTCTTTTAAAGCCGCGAAGGTGGAATGCAATATTACCGGAACCTACAATAAACTGATCGCCCTGCTGACCAATGTACCACATTTCACTGACTGGATCTATCATAATAAACTCAGTCGTGTGCTGAAGCGGATCAGCCCCTATGATTTTATTTATTATACCGAAACATCTATGCCCTGGCCCATGTCGAACCGGGATGCCGTGATCCATGTTCAGATCCGGACCGACAGTTTGCCCCGGTTCATGACCATTACCGGTACCGGCGAACCCCGCTATATCCCCGAAGAATCCGGTAAGGTACGGGTGCCGTATTATAAGGCGGTTTGGAAGGTTACCATGCCCACGGCACAAACCCTCGCGGTTACTTATATCGTGGAGCTGGATCCCGGTGGCAGTATTCCCGCCTGGATCGCCAATATGTTTGCAGAGAAAGGGCCGTATGAAAGTTTCAGCAACCTGGAGGAGGAACTTAATAAATAAGCAGCCGGATTCCACTTATATTTATGCCATGAACCGGATGGACCGCCTGCTCGGCATTCTCACTTTACTGCAGTCAAGAAAATATGTGCCGGCCGAAAAAATTGCGGACAAATTTTCGATCAGTGTCCGTACGGTGTACCGCGATATCAAGGCCTTGGGGGAACTGGGCATCCCGGTAAGTTTTGAAGCGCCCAAAGGCTATTTTGTGGTGCAGGGCTATTTCCTCCCCCCGGTCTCTTTCAGCACCGAGGAAGCCAATACACTTTTGCTGATCGAAGTACTGGTAAATGGATTTACTGACCAGTCCGTACAAAAACATTATGCCAGCGCCCTGGATAAGATCCGGTCTGTGCTGAGGGGGCACCAGAAGGAAAAACTGGAACTCCTGAATGAAAAGATCCGGTTGCAGAAACCCGCCTGGCTCAACCTGAATTTTGAATACCTCCCGGCCCTGCAAAATGCCATCGCAGCCAAAACCATCCTTGAACTGGAGTATATCAACCAGAAGGAAGAGGTCAGCAAACGCAAAACCGAACCGGTGGGACTGATTTTCTATGCATTTAACTGGCACCTGATCGCCTGGTGCCATACCCGGCGGGATTACCGCGATTTCAGGGTTTCCCGGATCAGGAAGATTACGGATACCGGTCTTCCCTTCAAAAAAACTTCCCATATCGACCTGAACGAATACATGAAACAATTACCCGTGGATTATTAATTTTTTTCCGGCTGCCATAGGGCTGTCAGTGGGCTGTCGTTTTTTTGTGTTCTAAAATCAATCAACATGACATTTACTGAGTCCTTATTGCAAGAAATGGAAAGAGAATCCGCAACCACCCGGAAAATGCTGGAGCGGGTACCGGCAGACAAGTATGACTGGAAACCCCACGAAAAAAGTATGAGCCTGCGCCAGTTAGCCACCCATGTGGCAGAAGTACCCGGCTGGACCCCGACCGTGCTGAACACAACAGAAATGGATTTTGCCAAGATGGAATACAATCCCCATCCCGTGAACAGTCCCGCGGACCTGATCCAGTATTTTGAAACCTCCTTAGATAAAGGAAAAATGGCCCTCGCTGCTGCCAATGACAACCAGTTGCTGAACGAGACCTGGACCATGCGCAACGGGGATACGATCCTTGCAAAGGATTCAAAACTGGATACCCTCCGTGGCTGTTTCTGCCAGGTAGTGCATCACCGGGCCCAGTTGGGTGTGTACCTGCGCCTGCTGAATGTCCCCATTCCGGGCAGCTATGGCCCCAGTGCAGATGATGCAAGCTTTTAATTATTTACCTGTTCCGGCCCCGGCCGGAACTTTCTTTTATAACAGAACCGATACACAGGTAAGCAATTAAAGCCAGGTTATGTTATGCTTAATATGTCGCTTTCAGGGATTACAGTGAGCGTTAATATCCGGAGTTAGTCATTGAACCACCGGCCTCCCCGCTGTAGCAGTAACGAGGCAGGCTCGTAGCTCATAGCTCAAAGCTAATTGTGGATCAGAATTTTATTTTACCGGTTCAATCAGAATCGTCTTCAGCCGGTCCGCAGGTGTTTTCCTGAAATCTGATAAATAAATTTCATGATGCAGCCCGTTACGGACAAGGCCCCGTTCTTCCATAAAATCCTGTACCCGTTGCAGCGTTTCGGGTTCAGTGGCAAAAGGACCGGTATGCAGCACACGGACCACATGGCCTTCCTCCAGCACCAGCCATTCAATCATGGTTGCTCTTTCCATTTTTTTGGCAGCTATAACTTTTGCTTTGGCCATGGCCATTGTTTCTTCCCGTACAAATGCGGGCATCCGGATCAGTAACCGGTATTCCCATTCCTCCCTTGGTATATGCCCCGGCGCAGACGCCATCGTATGCAATCCGTATTTTTTTTCATCGTACCACCACTGGCCTTCCAGTTTGGGAACCGTAAAATCTTTTTGTTGCCCTTTGCAATGCGCTTTGATCGTATAGGCAACCGTGTATAATGCAGCCACATTTTCTGCGAATGCCGGGCCGGATGGATCGCCTTTGCCCGATACGGAAATATACGATACCGGGCCGGTCCGGCCCAGTACGGGTTGCACCGTGGCGCTGTAATAAGCCTTATACTGCTTCAACAGGTCTGTCTTTTCCATCTTGTGATTTTTCTACGTACAAATCTACGAAGGGTGGGTGACAGCCCTATGGCAGTTACCCCGCCGGTACCGGGTTTTCACCATGCAGCATAACCGAACTGCTAAAAAAAACAAGTAGGTCTTTTTCCCCGGAGAATGACCTGCATCATCAGCCGGAATGATAAGGGACAGTAAACAGGGAATTGATACAGGTATTTCCTTACCCGCTTTAAAGGTATTTTACGAACCAGTAGTTGAAGCACTACCAGTAAATGATTGAATAAACTACTTCGTACAAACCCGGGCTGTCCTTACTTTGTACCTGAAAAGCAGCGACCCTCCTGCCGCCACTTTTTACTGAATCCGGATCCATGAAAACAAGAAAGAAAAGGTGTCACCGAAAAAAATCCGTACCCGTTGAAAAACCGGAACCCGTTATAAACCCTATCCGTTGAAAAACCAGACCCGTTATGAAATCCTATCCGTGAAAAAAAATCCAGGAACCCTGTTCATGAAAGCGTCCGTTAATCCGTACCCGGCATGAAAATCATCCACCCTTAAAAACCATCGTTATGGATATCGCAACAGTAAACAACGAAAACAGGCACACGGAAAAACAAGTACCCCTGAAACGGCTGGTAAATGCCCTGATCAATGTCAGACTGCACCAGGTAGTGAGAAAAGAAAGTTTTTTCATTAACGAAGTACAGGGCAGTTTACCGCTGAATGCAGACCGCAATGTGGTAACCAACGTACTGGAAAACCTGTTCCAGAATGTACTCAGTGAAACCGGCAAGAGTTGCATCCGTATTTCTGCCAAGGAATACAGTAATGTACTGCTGATCCATATTTACGACAACCACGAATCGGAGTACGGTACGGATAACATTGTATCAGAACGGATCAGGGTTGAGGCTAAAAAAATCGGTGGCTTTGTAGGCGTTACCCGCCGCCAGAAAAACCAGACGGTCATTGCATTCAGTTTTCCGAACCTCCCGGCCGCTGCCTGAATATTTTTACATAGTGCTTTCATTCCAAACGAACAACAGGGGCTGTATCCCGCCTTCGGCCGGGTACAGCCTCTTCCTTTTAGTTAGCTGCTGAAAAAAGACCGCCCCGGTTTTTTTATAACCGGTTATGGTCCAAAAACGCTTTTCCTTATCTTGTCCCCCTTTATGAAACGAAGGGGCTTTTTTATCCTATTTTTATTAGCAGCGGGCACGACTGTCCTTTCCCAGGATGCCGGCGTTTTCCGGCCCGATTCCCTGCGCAGGGAATTAAAAGCCACCCCGGTCAGCAGCAGTCTCCGTATTGACGGCCGGCTGGATGATAAAGAATGGAGCCTGGCCGGGCCCTCTCCCGCTTTTACCCAGATCGACCCGCTCCAGGGGATGAGACCAAATTTTGAAACCACGGTCCGGGTACTCTATAACAGGCAGTACCTCTATTTTGGTATTTTTTGCCGCGACTCACTGGGCAAAAAAGCGATCCGCGCCACCGATTACAAAAGAGACTTCAACCAGCGCCAGCACGATCATGTGGGCCTTTCTTTTGACGGCTTTAATGACCAGCGGAATTCCATGGCTCTTTACACTAATGCTTACGGGGTACAAAGAGATCTGCTGAATTTTGATGATATGTACACCGATCTTGACTGGGACGGGCTCTGGAAAGTCAGGACTTCCCGTACCGATTCCGGCTGGTATGCGGAACTGGCCGTACCCTGGCAGACCCTGCGGTACCCCCGGACCAGGGACAGCCTGCAACAATGGGGATTTAATATTTACCGGAACCGGCGGTTGACGAACGAGATCAGCGCCTTCTCCGCCTATCCGCGCTCCTTTTCTTTTTTACGGATGGCCTATTCCGGCCGGCTGACGAACCTGCAGCCTCCCCCGCCGGGGCGCAACCTGCGGATACAACCTTACCTGCTGACCTCCCATGACAAATACCATAATTTCACCACTACCGAACCCGAAAAAACTTCGGTTAGATATGGGGGTGATATCAAATGGGCGATTACCCCGCACAGTATTCTTGACCTGACCTTTAACACCGATTTTGCCCAGGCCGATGCCGACAGGCAGGTAAATAACGTAACCCGCTTTTCCGTTTTTTTCCCTGAACGCCGCCAGTTCTTTCTTGAAAACGCCTCTCTTTTCGGGGCCGGTGTGGCGCCCGCGGAAGATTTCTCGGGCGGCAGCATGCGTATCCAGCCTTTTTTCAGCCGGAGAATCGGGCTGGATGACGGCGGCAACCCGATCCCCATTGATGCGGGCGGACGGTTTGTGTACCGCTCTTCAAAGAATAACCTGGGAGCCATGCTCATGCACCAGCAGGGATCGGGGTCCATGCCCGGAACCGATTTCTTTATTGGCCGGTTTTCTCAAAACCTGGGGCGGTTAAACCGGATCGGCGCTTTGATAACGGCGAAGAATAATAGAGGGGGTCATAATATTGTCAGTACAGTTGACGGGTTCTTCCGCCTGGGTGAATCACACCAGTTGAATATGATGCTGACCCATTCCGGTACCAGCGCCACCGGTAAACAGGGAATGTCCGGCTTCGCCCAGTATTATTTTGTAAATAACCAGTGGAAATTCTGGTGGACCCAGTCCTTTGTATCAAAAAATTTCAACCCCGAACTGGGTTTTGTTTCACGTAATGATGTGATCGCCACCACACCGGGTGTCTTCTGGTACTACCGGGGACATAAACTGCCTTTTCCAAAACTGATCCGCGCTTTTGAACCCGGCGCCTGGTTGGAAATGTATCACCAGGCTTCCTCCGGGAAACTGACCGAGCGGACCATTTCCCTGAATCCTCTCTGGCTGAATTTCCAGGACGGCGGGTTCGTAGGCTATATAATTAACCACAGTTTTCAGCGTCTTACGGAAACCTTTTCCCCCCTGGGTATTGATATCCTGCCCGGTGATTATACCTATATCAATCACCAGTTTTATTACAGTACCGATCCATCCCGAAAGCTCAGCGGCGGGGTGGACTATACGTTGGGAAATTATTTCAACGGAAAACTGAATACTGCCAATCTCCGTTTACAATTCGCGCCTTCTCCCCATATCAGCCTGCAGGCACAATACAACCTGAACCAATTTAAAAAAGTGGGAGACCCGGCTACGAATAAAGAGGTCAGTCTCTACAGCCTGTCCGGCAGAATTGCCCTGAACCCGCGGA
Source organism: Sphingobacteriales bacterium (assembly GCA_016219985.1). Classification (GTDB taxonomy): domain Bacteria; phylum Bacteroidota; class Bacteroidia; order Chitinophagales; family Chitinophagaceae; genus JJ008. The sequence goes on from JACRJO010000022.1 coordinate 142,429, forward strand.
TGCAGCTGATCGGTTTTTACCAGCAAAACACGGAAAATGACCTGGCCAATTATAATATCCGTTTTTCCTGGGAATACGAACCCCTCTCCTACATTTATATGGTATTCAATCACCGCGGCTTTGATAATACGGTATTAAAAAGACAAACCGAAGACCATTCCATCATCAAGATCAGTTACCTGAAACAACTCTGACACAACCATCTCCTTCCGTACCAGGAAAGAGCGCCCGACCGCGCTTTATGAGCAGCGTCATTGTTTTCCGCAGGTAATAAACGTAAACTTTGAACGTGATTCAACCGGCTCTTTGAAGAGGAAGGGTTTTTATCATCTGCTAAACCCAGGTATATGTCAGTCCGAAAGTTCAACCCCGCCGGCCCCGTCATTTTCATGGCCCTTTTGTTCAGTTTCGTTTCCTGCCACCGCTATTTTATGCCGGTTACAGAAAACACCGGCAGCCCCTCCGGCTCAGGCCAGTTTATCACTGCAAACAGTCCCCAAAAATATTTTATACTCCGCAAGGGAGAATCCAGTTATGCACTGAAGGATATCGTGGTGGATAAAACCGCCCTCACCCTGTCCGGCCGGTTATCCGTGGTGGATCCTTCGCACCTGCTGTATTTAAATACGGGACGAAATAATTTCAAATACAAGGATACCGAGAGCGGCACGATCCTGAACGAAGTGCACATTTTTGTGCCTGACAATGTATCGGTCGACACTACCCGTACCTGGGTGCTCCCGCTGGACCAGATCAGTAAAATAGAAGTGATCCAGCATGACCGGAAAAGAACGAATTCCAGTTATGTGCTCGGCGGCATCGGGATCGGGCTGGGTGTGATGGTGCTGGCCGGGGTGATTATTGCGCTGACCAAGAGCTCCTGTCCCTTTATCAGTGTGAATGACGGGAACCAGTTTAACCTGCAGGGCGAATTATTCGGCGGCGCCGTCAATGCGCAACTGGAAAGGGAGGATTATGTACCGCTAAAAGCCTCGCCGGTCGAAGGCCGGTATGAACTGCGCATCAGCAATGAATTAAAAGAAAGGCAATACACCAATTTTGCCGACTTGCTGCTGGTGGAGCATCCATCCAACGTAACGGTCTATGCAGATGAAGACGGGCAATGGTACTCCGTGCAACAACCTGTTGCTCCTATAGCGGCCTTGCTGAACAACCAGGCCGGTGTCCTGAATTCCATCAGCCGGAAGGATGATGTGTTCTGCAGCTTTAATGATACGACCGCCGCATCCGGCATCAATGAATTGCAATTATCCTTCCCGAAAAATCCCGGCAGGGGTCCTGCAAAACTGATCCTGCACCTGAAAAATTCTTACTGGTTCGACTATTTATACGGGGAATTCACCCGGCATTTCGGCAGCAGTTATGCCAGCTGGCAGCAACAACAAAAAAACCGCCCGGCGGCTGAAATGATCCGCTGGACCGAAGAACAGCAGATTCCTATGAGTGTTGCCCTGAAGACCTCCGACGGCTGGAAAGAAATCCGGAAAATAAAAACCCCGGGACCGCTGGCAAACCGTACGATCGTGATCCCGTTTACCCCGGAAGACGCGAATGGAGAAACACTCGATCTCCGGTTGAGTACCGGGTTTATGTTCTGGGAACTGGATTATGCAGCCATCGACTTTTCAGCCAATACCACATACCCGGTTACCCGCTTGCATCCCTCCGGTGCGGTGGATGAGAAGGGTGTTTCAGTTATGAAAGAACTGGCTACCGGGGATGACCTGTATCTCAGTCAGCCGGAAGCGGGCAGTTATGCCACTATTACCTATGACTGGAACAGGCAGGCCCAACCGGGTTATGTATATTCAGTCATCCTGCATACCAAAGGCTATTATGAACCCATCCGGGAATACAGCGGCGAACCGCAGATGGCCACCCTGAATAAATTCAGAGAACCCGGGGCCATGGCCCGTTTCAGCCTTGAGCGTTACCGGCAGATCCCGAAAGAACACAGCATCATTGCCCTGAATAATGATTAATACCCAAATATGACACAACAAACGTCCCCTGCCAGTAAAACAGAAGAAACAGGAATTTCGCCCTCGCTGAACCTTACAAACGCCCCCGTACCTGTTGTCACCGGCTGGGAAAGGCGGTGGGTGGATATCCGCGTGAAGTTCACATTCCTGCGGACGGCTATGCAATGTTATAGGTCCCCGCTGAAAGCCCTTGCCACGATCCGGAAACTGCTGCAATTCAAGCAGGCGATGAATGGCCGGAAGGAGATCCGGCGCTGCATCAAAGTGGAGGGAAAGTATTATTTCAGTATGTATATCCCCGGGTATCCTTCCGCCCTGTTCAACCAGTACATCCGGACCGAACTGAATTATATCAGCCCGCACAAACAGCCAGTCAACCGGCTGCAGGTGCTGCAACTGGCGGTGACCAACCGCTGTCCCCTGAAATGCGAACACTGCTTTGAGTGGGATAACCTGAACAGGGAAGAAACTTTTTCAACCGAACAACTGGTACAATTAGTAAAAAAATTCAGCCGCGAAGGTTGTGCCCAGTTCCATCTCACCGGCGGTGAACCGATGGTAAAACTGGCCCGGCTCACGGAGATTATCAGCCAGCCGGGATTAAAACATGAATATTATATCCTGAGTTCCGGGCTGAACATTACCGAAGAAAATGCCCTCCGGTTAAAAAAAGCAGGTGCCACCGGGGTCATCATCAGTCTCGATCACTTTGATCCGGTCCTGCACAATCTTTTCCGCGGTTCAGCGCATGCCTATACACATGCAGTCAATGCCATTTGCAGCGCCCGGAAAGCCGGGCTGGTAACCGCTTTATCTCTCTGTGCCACCCGCTCATTTATCACGAAGGCCAACCTGTGGAGCTATGCAAAACTGGCCCGCCAGCTCGGGGTTTGTTTTGTACAGGTACTCGAACCCAAAGCGGTGGGGCATTACCAGGATCAGCCGGTATTATTAACTGCAGCAGAAACAGACCTCCTGGAAAGATTTTACCTGGACATCAATTTTGACCGCGCCTGCCGGGATTACCCCGTTTTCTTATACCATGGGTATCACCAGCGAAGACTGGGTTGTATGTCCGGCGGGAAACGGATCCTGTATATCGATTCGGCCGGCCATATTGATGCCTGCCCCTTCTGCCAGACAAAATCCTATGAAGCGGCTGCCATCATCTCCGGCAGGCTGCAGATAAAAGATATCCAGATCGGGGGCTGCCCGGCTTATAAATAACCCAAACAGGATTGATACTCTCAATCAGTTGTCTCCCGTCTTCCCGGAACGGCTGAACTTGATTGTTTCCAGGATGACCAGTATCAGCAGGGAGCCGGCCAGGGAAGAAATAAAATGGCTGTTGCCGGGGAATTCAAAACTGAAAACCTGCCGCAGGGCCGGAACAGAAAGAGTCAGGAGCAGCATGATAAAGGCAGACAGCAGGATAAAAATCAGGATATAATTTTTTTCAGCCAGCACCGCTGTTATATTTCTCGTTTTTGAAAGCTGGGTGAGAATTAAAAAGATATTCCCGGTGATCAAAGCCGAAAAGGCGATAGCCCTTACTTCCGCCTCCGAATGTCCTTCCTGCAATGACAAAAAATAAACGCCGGCCACCATTCCCAGCAGAAGGGTCCCGCTCAGAAGACTGTTCAGGATTTTGCGTACTCCAAAAAAAGCGGCATCCGGATTCCGCGGAGGCCGGTTCATAATCCCCTTTTCTTCCTGCTCTGATTCAAAGGCAATGGAGCATACCGGGTCAATGATCATTTCCATGAATACAATATGCAGCGGCATCAGCAATACCGGCAAGGAAGGGAAAAAGGCCGGCAACAGCGTCAGCCCGATTACCGGTATATGGATGGCCAGGATATAGGACATGGCTTTCTGAAGGTTATCAAAGATCCGGCGGCCGGCGCGGATCGCGGCCACGATCGATGAAAACTGATCATCTAACAGCACGAGGGAAGAAGCTTCCCGGGCCACATCCGTACCCTTCTTTCCCATGGCCACACCAATATGGGCTGCTTTCAGCGCGGGGGCATCGTTCACTCCATCGCCCGTCATCGCCACAATCTCCCGGTTGGCTTTCAGGGCGAGTACGATCCTCAGTTTCTGCTCCGGTACCACCCGGGCAAAAATATTCACGCCCGGGATCCGCTCCCTGAGTTCCCCGTCACTCATCTGGTCTAATTCGGGCCCGGTAATGCTTTCTCCCTCCGGCAATCCAATCTGCCTGGCGATACTGAGCGCTGTGGCCGGGTAATCCCCCGTGATCATGATCACCTTAATACCTGCCGTCCGGCATTCGCGGACCGCTTCTTTCACTTCCGGGCGTACAGGATCCGCCAGGCCGACAAGTCCCCGGAACCTGAAATCAAAATCTGTTTGTTGCCGGGGCAGATCCGGTTGCCTGTAGTCAGCCACCGCAACCCCGATAACACGATACCCTTCCTCAGCCATCGCTCTCAGCGCCCGGAGATGGATCTCCTTTTCAGTTTCAGATAACCGGCACAACAGGAAAATACTTTCAGGAGCGCCTTTTGCATATACTGAAAATCCCTCCCCCTCTGTCACCGGGTCCTGCAACACGCGGCTCATCGCCATCATGTCCCGGCTCAATGGATATTCCCGGATAAAGGTCAGCTCATCCACTCCCGGTTCGTAAAACCGGTCATGCAATTCCCGGATGGCCATTTCCATCGGGTCAATGGAATCAGGCCGGGATGCCTGGTTCGCCATCCGGATAAGCAGGGGATCAAAGCCGCCTGCATTCCGGAAGGAATCTGCATAAAACAAGTCATGACCGTCATACAACACGGCCACTTCCATTTTATTCTGCGTAATGGTACCCGTTTTATCGGTGCATAGCACGGTAGCCGAACCCAGTGTTTCAATCGCGGAGGATTTGCGGGTTAATACATTCCGCCCGGATAAGCGCCAGGCGCCCAGGGCGAGGAAGACTGTCAGCACTACCGGGAATTCTTCCGGCAGGATGGCCATGGCCGCTGAAAGACCGTTGAGTAAAGACTGGATAAAATTACCCCTGGTGATATAGAACAGGACCACCACGGCAATACTGATAAAAACACCGGCAGTAAACAAGCGCCGGATCAGCGCTTTCATTTCCTGCTGCAGTTTTGTTTCCTCCTCTTTGATACGGCTGATGGATACCCCGATCTTTCCGAACCGGGTATTAATTCCTGTATCAGTTACTTTCGCGATAGCACTCCCCTGCACCACCAGGGTACCGCTGAATACCCTGCATTGATCGCCGGCAGAACCGTTTCCCGGGATTTTGGAAACAGCTACAGACTCACCCGTTAGCAAGGATTCATCCACCGTCAGGCTGATGGTTTCCTGCAGTATCGCATCTGCTGCGATCCGGTCCCCTTCATGCAGGACGAGTAAATCATCCGGCACCACTTCCCTTCCGGGGATCCGGATCTCTGTTCCTTCCCGGATCACCAGGGCACGGGGTGAAGCCAGGTTTTTCAGTGCCTCCAGGGCCCTTTCTGTTTTCCGGTACTGGTAAAATGTGATAAAGATGATGATGAAGATCGTGCAGAGCATGATAATCCCTTCCTGGTAATCACCCAGGATCATATAGAGCAGCCCGCAACTGATCAGCAGGAGGAACATGGGTTCCCGGACCACTTCCACCGCAATTCTCCAGATATTCTTCGGACGGGTGGAAGGCAGTTCATTATAACCGAACCGGGACAATCGTTCTTTTATGTCCGTATGGTTAAGTCCCTTTAGCATAGCCCTGGTATCTGCATGCAAATTATCGCAATTACCGCCCTCTTTCCCGGATTTACATCAAAATCACAACTGATAGCTGTCAGTCATACCCGACCCCCTCGTTTTACGCATTCTCAGGTATGAACTATCTTTAAAAAAAACGTCATGAAAAACGGGCTGCTCCTTATCCTTTTCCTGGCCGGCTCCCCCTTTCTTTTTTCCCAGGACTGCCGGGTACTGACTGATTCCCTGAAAGGAACCTACACCGGTGACTGCAAAAATGGATTAGCGGATGGCCAGGGAACCGCCACAGGGACCGACAACTATACCGGGCATTTTAAGAAAGGCTATCCCGAAGGAACCGGCCGGTACAACTGGAAGAACGGGGACTGGTATGAGGGTGAATGGAAAAACGGGCGGCCCGACGGCCAGGGGACTTATAGCCGGAAAAAAAATAACGGAAATGGACAACCGGAATTATTGACCGGCTATTTTAAAAACGGTGAATACAGGGGCAAATTCGAAAAACCCTACGAGGTGGAAATGCTGACCAATAATTTCACCAGTATCAGCATTAAAAAAATGAACAACCTCGTTTCCGAAATCTCCCTCATCATTAAAAATACCACGGCCGGTGGTTCCACTTTCAAAATGCCCATGCTGCCCAAATCGCAGATCCGGAACATCCAGCTGATTGAAGGCAATTATACCGACCTGGTTACTGACACATCTTCCAAAATCGCCAACCGTTATATGATCCGGAATATCCGGTTTCCCTTCCGGGCGGTCTTTACATTTGAGAGGGACCAAACCACCCAGCAGCTGGCCCAGGCCCGTATCGAACTGAATGAGGCGGGTAACTGGATGATCAAGGTTGATGTGGAACAATAAATGATTCATGCGCGGCAGCGGGCTCTTCATCTATTTCCCTTCCCAAAAAGCCCGATCGTGTTTTCCCGGGAAAACTACGGTACCCGGAGGCAAAATACCCGCTAGAAAGCAGTGGGTCAGGAAATATATCCCTTCCCCTTACGTTTTTTGTACATAAAATCCGAATCGTGAAAAAACTATACCTCTCCGCTTTTTTTATTACCCCTCTTTTACTGGCCGCCCAGAAATCAGTGGATCTTGACAAGTACCATTTTACCGTGCAATACCGGTCCCTGCCTCTTCTCAAAATCGACAGTACCTACCGGACTTACGATGTACAGGTGGAAGGTACCCGGATGATGGAACCTTTCCTGCAGGATTTATCGCCCGAAAACTCCGTGAGGCTGGAAGGCTGGAAAAAACTGGAGCAGGGCGGGCATGTCGGGATCCGGGTAAAACTGGGTGACCTGCTGCCCGAATCATTTGCTGTGAAAGAAAGAACGGAATCCGTGAAAAACCTGAGCGGAGCCATTACCGGTACCCGTACGCTCTATCACCAGGAGGTCGTTTACAGTTTTGACGCCACCGCCAGTATTGAGGATTACAAGGGAATGCATATCATGGACCAGGAGCTGGCTTCCCGCCAGTACAAACAGGTGTACAACAGTCCCGAATTTGCCATTAAACAGGTGGCTGAAGGATATTTCCTGGTGAATTCAATGGCCATTACCAAAGACCTGTACCGCAGTGCGGTGAACCGGGCCATGCATTACCTGAGTGAAAGGATCAGCGATAATTTTGGTTTCCGGGAAGTACACTCGAATGATTATATGTGGATCATTGACAGCCGCAAACATCCGGAGTACACAGCCTGGCGTGAAATGTTTACCCGGATGAGTGAAGCCTTATTCAATATGGATGCCAATACCCCGATTGAAGGAGTGCGTGAAAAAATGAAACCCGTGATCAGTTATTTTGAAAAGATCCGTACGATGTACACTTCTTCCAAAAGACATGACCGGAAGATCCGTTATGCCAGCTATTTTAACCTGGCCGTACTCTATTATTACCTGGATGATCCCCAGTCCATGATGAAAGAGGCAAATGGGCTGGTGCTGAATGATTATGACAGCCGCGATGGAAAGGGCTTTGAAGAAACTGCTGTCTGGCTGAAGAATCTTTTCCAGCAATCCAATATATATACCCGGCATTTCCCTGTCAATACTACTGATTACCGCGGACCTTATGAGAAAGAGAAAACGGATGTTTCGGTCACGCAATAGGGAGCGATTGCTGATGAGTCAGTTCCCGGATCTTATCCAGTGATATACGGCCCTTATTCAGGTAGGAAGGCACTTTCAGGAGATTGCGTACCGCTCCCTGCATCAGCAGGAGCAGGAGCACCACAATTAACCCGTCTGCCGCGGAATAAACAGCCGCTTTCCACGTCATTACCCACAGCAGGCAACCGATCATGCCAAACTGCAGCAGGTAGGCAACCGACTGAATAAAACTCTCTGCCTTCCCGTTTGCCAGGTTGGCTTTGTACAGCAGGCCTGCCCTCCGCTCATATTTATCCAGCACCTGGTCCTCGCTGTTCTCCTGCTTAATATGGCGGAACCGGCTGAATGACCGGGTTACAAATGCCAGCAGGTTGCTTCGTCTTGTCCTGCTTTCACGGATATATTTTTTTTGACCGGCTGACAATACAGCCACGACAGTTACGATCAGCAGGAATAACCCGGCACTGATAAGTCCCAGCAGTAAATTGATCCGCAGCAGGAGAAACAAACCGGTCAGTACAAATAAAAAATGCTTGATCCCGCCCAGTACCCCGCGGGTCAGGCAGTTCTGCACCGCTTTCAGGTCATTGCTGTACCGGAGCAGGTAATTGCCAAATGGTTTCCCGGCAAACTGTTCGGCCGGGCTCATGATCTGTGCGGTAAAAAGGATATGCCTCAGTTCTTTTACAAACCGTTCACCCTGGCGGGCCGACAGGTAGCCTTCATAGAAACTGCTGATAAATTTGAACAGGAGCAGTCCCCCAAATATCCAGAAGAAGTCCTGTACCGTGTGAAGGCGGATACCCAGCCAGGCCAATAGTTTTCCCTTGCTGCTCCCGGTCTGGAATTGCAGCATAAAAAAATCGCCGATGATCAGGGTCAGCAGGAAGCTCGACAGGCTGCTGAGCAAACCAGTCAGCACAACCGTTGTTATCCCTCCTTTATGTGAACTAAGATAAGAACGGAGAAAAGAAGAGCGGGGCCGCTGTGGGTTCGCCGGCACAGTCCGTATAACCGGGCCTGCTTCCGCTACATAAGTGCTTGTTGCGTCCATCAGTTAATGGCCTGGCGCCAGTGCTTTTGATTTACCAGGTTAGCCGCGATGGCCCCGGTACTGAGTTGTTCAATATCGTACACCGGGACAGCTGTATTTTCTTTTACCTCCCGTATTAATAAGGGGCTGGTTGTAAACAGGCCGCTTAATGCAATGGGGAAAAGTCCCCAGGAGTTCAGGGTCTGCACCCCGTTAATAGCAGCCAGGCTGTCGCCTGCGGAGAAGATCACCGCCTCCACCGTTTGCCTGAAACGGGCGCAGGTCAGCAGCATCCGGGTTTCCCTTTCGTACAGGCCGTCTGCAATCTCCATGATCACATAATCCGGTCTTTTGATCAGCACCCCGGCTAAAGCCGATTCATACAGGTCCAGCAGTTCTTCCTCATTGCACATATAAGTGGAGGGGAAACCAAAATCACCAAAATCGCTCACCATATCCGCCCCCAGGTCGCTGGCCAGATCGGCATCTTTCGTATATACGGTACCGGTAAGTTTAATAAATGCCACGGTAAAGCCGGCTTTCTTCAATCCATGTACAAAATACGCGGCGGAAGTGGTCTTACCGCTGTCCATGGAAGAACCCAGGGAGAGGATCACTTTGGTGGCAGCGGCGGCCGCCCCGGAAAATTTTACCCTGAGTTTCTGCTTGATCTCCTTGGTATTGATAATGTTCCCGTAATGATCTTTCGCAAACCCGGCAAAACGCAGGGTGGTGGGGCCGATATCCTTAAACTTATAGTGCATACTGGCCAATACACCCACTGTACCTCCCGCGCCAAGGATATGCAGTTCCTGGTTAACCTGGTCGGGCAGGTAGCCTTCGAACTGTTCCGTGGCATACCGGGTGCCGAAGGCTGCCATGATGATATCTCCAGGCATGATTGTCACATTGCGTTTAGCAGCTCCCTGTACCATCTTATGTTTACCAATCCTGAGCACTTCAAAGATGGCTACATCGCCCGCAACGGGTACATATCCTTCCGGTATCCGGCTGTCGATACTGTGCGCATTTACATCTTTGCAGATATAGGTTCTTTTAATCCTGTTTTCCATGGCTGTTGTTTTTTTTGTTCGAATGATAAAGATTGATATCGTAAGTAAGTGTAAGGCCGGCCACGTTGTAATCATCGAAGGCACGAACGACATTCCCCGTGACGGGCTTAACAATATTGATCTTCCGGTCATCCGGCGAGAATAGATTAAACTCCCGCTGACCCATATAATACAGGGAGACTGATAAATTCCTGGCGATTTTAGAGTTCAGGTTCAGCATCAGGCGCCCCCTGTGAAATCCGTCGGGTGTGTTCTTGGTGGTGGGAGCCCCGGTAGCCGGGTCATAATACTGAATCGGGGTTCCGCCAATATTGTAAAAAAGAGAATAACTAACCGAGGGCTGCAGCCGCAAAAAATCCAGGCGTTTGCGGGTCGAGACGCGGGTAATCCAAACGATCCGGTTACGGTATCTTTTTTCGGTTGCGGAATGCACTTCCCCTTGTATGGCATTACTCCAGGTCAGCACTTTTAATACACGTTGCTTGTACGTGATGCGGGCGGCGAACCGGTTGCTGCCATCCGTCAGCGTATTATTCCCCCCGATGACATAGGCTGCTGAAGCATCCCACTTCTTTGCCAGTTCATACCCAAAATGCAGGGTGGTCTGGTTAAAATCGGGCTTCATTCCAGCCGAAAGATCAAAAGCCCGGAGATGGGAGATCCGGAAATCAAGTTTCCGGGTCAGGGATAAATTAAGCTGGGCATTGTTCCAGCTCTTCCAGTTTGCCTGGCCTTCCGCTGATAAACAAAGGAAAAGAGACAAACCTAAAAATAGTATAATTTGATTTTTCATAACGGCAAAATATATAAAGAGTTATATATGTAATAATTTAATTTGGTTTATGACTTTTATTTTACCAAAAAACAGGCCAACAGGCTATAATTACGTCGTATTTACAACATTAACATATGTGCATTTAACACGTAAAAAGTTATACTCAAGCCCATCAAAATTAAAATGATTGATAATCAAGCGTTTCAAGTATCCGCATTCTAACCAACCTCTGAAATATTTGTAATCACAGAAATTCGTTTTGTAACCAGCCAACTTGCTATATTAAAAAAAAACCTCCGGGCGTGATACTTGTCTTTAGCAGCGTTCTTATTGAATTTCCTCTCAGGATGGATTTGCCCGCTGATCCCGGGCGGTTTTACGGTACCGGACCTGCCTTCTAATTCGTTTTCCTGCGGTTCAGCCAATTCATCCAGGTCCGGAGGGCCGGCCGTTCATTACCGGCTTCATCCACCAGGCCGGTATCCTCCCATAAGCCGAACAGGTCCTGGTAGAGACCCAGGTTCTGCAAGGTTATATTGCCTGCATCATAATCTTTATGGCAGAACCAGATGATGAACTTTGCCTTCCGTTCATTGGCCAGTGTAGCTATTTTTTCGAGATAGGCTTTTTGCCAGGCAGCGGTCCCCCGCCGGTGCAAACCGAACGAAGGAATATCCAGGTCTTCCGCAATATAACCGGTCTCTGCAATCGCAAACGGCTTACCCGGCGCCAGGTCCAGGAACCGGGTAAAATAATCCGCAGGGAACAGGGAGGGATCGGTGTTCCCGTTTGCGGCTGAACTGACTGAGGAATAAGGATAGGCGCTCAGGGCGATATAATCTGTGTAAGGCAGCAGTTCCGAAGCGAGGGTTAAGGCCACGGGAAATTCGTACACCATGAAACTGACAAAAAAAGGCAGGGCGGGATAACGGGATTTCAGTGCTGCGTAAACGGCGGCCAGGAATATTTTATACCGTGAAAAAGAACCGGGGTCCCAGGTATCGACGGTACTCTCCACCCCGTAGTTCACAAAATCCGGGTGCAGGCGGTCGATCAGCCAGCTTACATACCGGGTATAGGCGGTAACGACTTTGGGATCATTAAAATCAAGCGAATGCCAGTACTGTTTGATACTGTCTGTAATTCCGGGATCCGCTTTTGCATAGTATTCCGCTTTTTCTTTGCGGGTCAGGTTCAGCGGCGCCACGCTCAGTAAGATCTTTTTACCGGGGGCCGTTTTCGCGATACGGAGACTCAGCTCCTGCTGCAACTGGACCGGCATGGCTCCCTGTTGCCAGGCTTCTTCCCAGGGAACCCCGTCATCAAAATGATGGGATACCATATCACAATTGTTGGAAATAAAAGTATAGGCATTCTCCAGTTCCGGGCCGGTAAAATCGGCCGGCCAGGGAGTCACCCCCATATAGAAACTACGGGTATCCGCCACGTTTTTTTTCCGGCACCCGCCAATAAGGGTAAGAAGTAGTAAAAAAAGAAAAGCTTTCTTCATAACATTCATTGAAACCGGACGCGGCGCCCCAGGAAAAAGTTACAATTCCCCGCCTTTGTTACCCGGGCATTCGTAAAAAAACACCGGGCACCCCGGGGAAACCCTTTTAAAAGATTACAGTAGGTTCCCCTAAGGGTTAACCATAAAATTGACCGAAATCCTCCTGTAATACTCGCTTATAAGAAACATTTTTTTAATCTTAGGACGTTAGTAGCACCAAATCCGATCCCTTGATGAAAACCCATAAGTATGTAATATTCTTACTCTTTTTCCTGTTCTTTATTTTCGCGTTTTTTCTCTGGGAATTTAAGAGTATTAATGTAAACAACCGGCAAAATGTGGATGCGGTGGAAACCACCGCCCGCTTCTCCAAAAACCTGAACCAGCTGCGCTTTGAATTACTGAAGCTGGACAATAACCTGTTTGCAAAAGGGAATCCCGGCTCCTCCCGCTATCTTTATGAATTCAGATCGGACTCAGCCTCCCTCGCAAAGCTTTTTAATGATCCTTCTTTTACCCGCATCCGCCATGAAGAACTGAACAAAGGAATTCTTTTGCTCCGGCAATCGGTGGACCGGAAACTGGCCCGTCAATCCGCTTACCTGTTCCGCGAGGCTACCGATACCCTGGCCGGCGCCGGGTTTACAAAACAAAATGATGAGATCAATAAACAGATCGGCAGCCAGTTGATGGCGGTAAATAACCTGCAGCAAAAAATTTTCGCCGGGGAGATCGGCAACGTGGAGCAAACCTATACGAAGCAGTACCTGATCGCCCTGGGTTTTGCCATCCTCTCCTTCCTGGTCTTTTACTTCCTGCTCACCGGGCTGAACTCCCATATCCAGCGGCGGAAGATCGCCGAAGAAGAAGCCCTGATCAATGAAGTAAAATATAAAAGGATCATCGATGAATCAGGCGCTATCATCTTCACCACGAATATGGAAGGCCGTTTCACTTTTGTAAATGAACAGGCCTCCCGGGTTACCGGCTACCATGAAGATGAATTACTGGGCAAAAGTTTCCTGGAGCTCGTGGATCCCGGCTGGAGGGATCAGCTGATTCGTTTCTATGAAGATGCCATCCGCCGTTCCCTCGTGGAGACGCAGATCCGTTTTCCCGCGATTTGCAAGAATGGGGAAACCCGCTGGATGGAACAAACTGCCGTACTGGTGACCCGGCAGGGCGTACCGGCCGGATTCCATTGCATCACAAAAGATATTACGGAAAGCTACCAGCTGGAGAATGAAAAAAAATACCTCTACCAGCTGTTCCAGTCCATTATGGATAACAGCCCGCAGGTCATCTTTATCAAATCCACGGAGGGCCGGTATATCCATGCCAATAAACAATTCTGTGAATTGCTCGGCCTCCCCGAAACAGCTATCACCGGTAAAACAGATGCAGAATTATTCGGGCCTGGTCATGGCAACCACTACCGGCAGAAAGAGATGCAGGTGATAAAAAATAAGGTTCCCTGCCGGCTCCGGCAGAATATCGCGGTAAAAAACAGTGTCCGCACCTTTTCTGTTGAACTCTTTCCCCTTTTTGATTTCAATGAGCAGGTACTGGGCGTTTCCGGTATTGCCACCGATATCACCGACACGGTACTGAACCAGAAAAACCTGATTACCGCCCTGAAGCGGGCCGAGACGGCCGAGAAACATACGCAGAGTTTCCTGGCCAATATGAGCCATGAGATCCGGACACCGCTCAATTCGATTATCGGGCTGAGCTACCAGTTACTGAAATCCGATATGCGGCCCAAAGAACATGGATTTGTGCGTACCATCCATGCCGCCTCTGAGCACCTGCTGGTGCTGATCAATGATATCCTGGATACCTCAAAGATCGAGGCCGGTAAACTGACCCTCGACCAGACTCACTTCTCCTTCCGTGAAATCATCCAGCTGATGGTGGACCTCCTGCGTCAGAAAGCCGAGGAAAAAAATATCCGTATCCTTACCGAGATCGACAGCAACCTGTTTGCCAGTCATACCGGTGACCCGCACCGGATCAAGCAGATTCTTTTGAACCTGCTCACCAACGCGGTGAAATTCACCCCGGGCGGGCTGATCCGAATTATCTGTAAAGTGGAAAAAGAAGGACCCAAAGATCAATCCGTTTCCATCAGTGTCATTGATTCAGGAATTGGTATTGAACAGGAATATATCGACCGGATCTTTACCAAGTTCTCCCAGGAAGACAAATCCACCACCCGTAACTACGGGGGTACCGGGCTTGGCATGTTCATCACGAAGAGCCTGGTGGAACTGATGGGCGGCAGTATTTCCGTTACCAGCCAGAAAGAAATCGGCACCCATGTAAAGATCAGCCTGACCCTGCCCAAGAACCTGATCCCGGTGATCCGGTTAGCCGCCAAGCCATCGGTCAGCACCCCTTCACTGGGCAACCTGCATGTGCTGGTGGTGGATGATAATGAAATGAACCGGCTGGTGGCATCGACCGTTCTCGAAAACCATGGCATAAAAGTAAGTGAAGCCATCAACGGCGCCGAAGCGGTCCGCCTCCTTCAGTCGCAGGTATTTGACCTGGTGCTGATGGACCTGCAAATGCCGGTGATGGACGGACTCCAGGCAGCGGCGAAAATAAGAAAGGAACTGGGGCTTAAAGTGCCCATCATTGCCCTGACCGCCAGCGCCCTGAACGAAGAAAGTCATCGCTGTCTTGATGCCGGCATGAATGATTTTATCATCAAACCGTTCAAGGAAGAAGAAATGGTCGATGTGCTGCTCCGCAACCTGCGGCAACCCCTGCCCGGCCAGGAAGACGAACGGAAAGTTTCCTGAGAACGGATCGAAAGAAATCCGCGCATGAAAAATACGGGGACAGGATCAGTGTTTCTCCATTTCCCGGTCAATGGCTGCCTGTATCTCACTGATCAGTTTTTCATTGAAGCGGGTATAACCCGGCCGGATAAAATTCAGCCGGTCCACTTTCCACTGGTTGCTTTTCCGGAAAAGTAATTTTTCCATGATGAATTCTTTCCCCCCCGCCCCGATCCGGTACCGGATGAGGTTCGCGGTACGGAATAAAACGGTTACACGCGCCCGGTAGGTACGCGGATCCCGTTCCTTCCTGAAATAGATATCGAATTCCATATCACGCTGACGACTAAGCCCGTTTACTCTCCTTTACCCGATCGGTGTACAAGGCCGGCCCTTTATTCATAAATCAGTTTCTTCAGGTAAAATACCTGCGGATCGGCCCGGACAAAAGTTTTGCTGCTCACCACGATCCCTTTTTTGTCGATGATCTTCCTTTCAGTCCCCTCACTGGTTTGTATATCCACCGGCAATTTCATATCCAGGTTGATCAACCGGATAAGATATTTTTCAGGTGCCGTTTGCTTGATGCTGATCTCGAGTTTATCGGTGGTGTACAGGAAGAGCCGGAACAGGGGTTGCAGGGACTGCCCATAGGCCTGGCTGAACAGGGCTTCCACATCTGCCGTTACCACTGTATTATCATAAGTGTACTTCGGATCGGTGGCCAGTTTCATCAGCGTGGGAAAGAAAACGGAATCACCCAGTACATACCGGAGGCTGTGCATAAAGAAAGCCCCCTTGCCGTAAATATCTCCCTGGTAAGCGCTGTCCGAATCCACTTCATCACCCCGTACCACCGGGTATTTGTTTTGCAGGTTCAGGGCGGTTTGCTGCATGCGTTTCAGATAAGCCTCCTCCCCCGCCAGTTCACGGGTGGCCATGGCGTCCCCGAATGTGCAGATCCCTTCCTGGATCCACATATGGCCCCAGTCGCGGTTGGTGACCTTATTCGCCCACCATTCGTGCCCGAATTCATGGTGCAGCAACCAGTCAAAATCATGATCCCCCAGTTTTTCATACCGGTATTTATTCCCGTAGGCGATATTGGTCTGGTGCTCCATCCCCAGGTGCGGGGTCTCACAGGCGCCGATCCGCTCTTTCACCCAGGGATACTCCCCAAAATATTTTTCCTGGATATGACAGGATTGCTCAAAAAGATCCAGCAGTTTTCCCGCCTTGTCTTCATTTTCTTCCAGCACATAGTATTCCATCGGCACTTTATTTCCGGCAATGGTAGTGTAGGTTCTGCTCTGCACTTTATATTTCCCGATATTGAAAAGGATGCAATAATTGCTGATGGTATACCTTGTCTTCCAGTAATAGGTGGACTGGTTCCATTTCGTGGTCACTTTCTGCAATAGCCCGGGAGCAGCCACCACCAGTCCTTCGGGAACGGTGATGATCATATCCGCGCCTTCATTCGGTTCATCGCTGGGGTGATCTTTACAGGGGAAAAATATTTTAGCGCCTTCTCCCTGGCAGGTAATAGCGATCCAGGGATTCCCCCTGCTGTCTTTGTCCCACTGGAAGCCACCGGTCCAGGGCGGCCTGACCGCCACCGCAGGCGTACCCCCGTAGGCGATTTTTACCTTAACACGGCCGGCTGCCAGCGGGCTGGCCAGGCTGATCCGTACCAGGTCATCTGTTGTATGAGTGAATGCCTGCTCCTTTCCGTTTACCCCCACTTTGCTGATGGTAAGTCCATGCCACAGGTCGAATAATAAGACAGGCGAAGGTTCCAGGAGCAGCAATTCGATTTCCGTATAGCCATTGATCGTTTTTTCAGCGGGACTCACGGTCAGCGCCACCGTATAATGCCGGATATCCATTATGGCCTGTTCGGGTTTGAGCCGGCCACCGGATTTGAGGTTTTGGGCAGTCAGTGTACAGGTAATTAATATGGCGGGCAGGAGGATGGCAAGACGCATGACGGCTGTTTTATGAAAGTTAGGAAATATCCCGGTGCCGCAGCCCGGCCTTTTGGAGGCGATCAAAAATATTTTATAAAAAAAATCAAAAAGCAGGTTACATCCGCACCCTGGCAGTACACTCATTTTATATATGTAAGTAATTGTTTTACCCTATTTATTCACTAAACCAAACAAAACACAACGATGAAAAACAAATTGATTCTAATGCTCGGACTCGTACTCAGTTTCGCCGCCTGCCGCAAAGACAGGGCCCCTGAAAACAAGCTGCAAAGCCCTGCTGCTACTACCGCTGCTAAAACCATCGGTGCGAGAGGCACCTGTACCACGATCCAGAGTTTCAGTGCGAAAGAAGGGAAAAGGGTGGGTACTACTTTTATCCACACGATCCAGGTATCTTATAGTGTGAAGCCCTGTGACCCCAGCCAGAATATCGGGGTAAATATCAGGATATACAATTATAATACAGGAGAGCTTGAGTTTGAATACCCTGGTGCCCCGCTGTCCGGTAAAGTATTGTATGCCGGCGCACAGATCGGCCTGCACCGCGTAGTGATCGAATCCGTTGACCTGAATACCGGCACGGTGATCGAATCCCAGCAAACGGTTATTGCGGTAACCTCACAAGGAGCCTGATCCGTAAGAAAATAAAAAGTTTACCAGCCCATGGCTGGTAAACTTTTTTTATGCCTGTACGCGACCGGAAGAGTTCAGGGGGATATGAAAGTAAGGGGGGGTAGCCTATGAGCTGCGAGCTTTGAGCTGCGAGTCACGAGCTGTGAGTTGCGAGTTGTGGGCCTGCCTTCGCTATCGCTACGGCGAGCTAAGCTGCAAACTGGCGGAAAAAAATTTATTACCTTTATTTTCATTAAACTTCATCATATGAAAAAAACAGGAATTGCTCTCTTTGCCTTGTTGCTCAGCCAGTTGCTCCCCGCCCAGTTTGTAGCCACCATGGAAATCAAAGATAATGACAGTATACAGGGGCTTTGCAACCGGAAACAGGTTTATTCGCTTTTTCCCATGTTCAAAGGCCAGGAAGCAGCCAAATGTGATATCGCTGATGAAACGATAGAGGACCGCCTGAATGCAGAAGTAGTTTACCTGAAAGAAAATCCCAAACAAAATGACAAGGGTATGGTGAGCATCATCATCAACTGTAAAGGAGAGGTGGTACGTTGTGAAACTGATAACAAAACCAAAAGCGAAGAGCTGGATAAACAGATACTGGCTGTATTTACTTCCCTTAAAAAATGGAAGCCGGGCAAACTCAATGGCAAGGAGGTAGACAGTGTTACACTCTGGAGTTTTGAAATAAAAAAGGGGAAACTGGAGCTTCATTAATTCCAACTATCAACTGAAATATCAGCACCCCGTCGGGGTGTAATTGATTGGCAACTGATTAATATGAGGGAGAGCTGCGTGTTTCGAGCTACGAGCTGTGAGTTGCGAGTCCGCCTTCGCAGCATCGGTGCGAGGCGTGCCCCCCGAACGATGAACTAAAATATTCCCAACGAACACACGCCCCTGACTACAAACCTGCCTGACCGGCAGGCAGGCTACCAACTACAAACTACTAACTAATTTCCCGCATATCCAGTATCAGCTGCACTTTCCCCGGTTCTTCCCGGATAATGGATTCATAATAACGCAGCCGTTTTGCCAGGTCCCTGTTGCGGGTGTCCTGGAAACGAATGGAAAAATCAGTCGCTGCTGACCCATGATGGAATAATAATGTTACCTTATTCGCGCAGTGCAGCTTCACCTTTAAAAAGCCCGCACCGGGGCTGCCCGCGATGATACTGATGCATTGCTGCAATATCCGGTAAAGAGAAAGCCGGTCGATATCCGGTATATCGGCGGAGGACTTTTCCAGTTCAATGCTCACTGGTAAATGGTATTTATCACTTAACAAACCGGCATAGGTTTCCAGCCCCTCTTTAAAGCCCAGGTCGATCAGCATCGCCGGACTCAATTCCACCGAGATATCGTTGAGTCCGTCCATGGCTGTTTTTACCAGTTCATCCGCTTTGAGGATCATTTCATGTTTTTCCGGCTGTGCCTGTAAATACAGGCGCCCGGTGGCGAGCCGCTGGGAAATATCATCCCGTATGGACAGGAGCAGGGAATACCCTTCTTTTTCCCGCTGCAGGTCGATGTCCCGCAGAAACTCCCGGTGCTCCTGTTGCTGATCATGCAATACACTCCGGTGCATGGCCATAAAATGATAATACAGGGAAACCAGGAGAACGATCGTAGCTGCAATTGAAAGGGACAGGTTCATGATATAGACTTTGTTCATCAGGGTCTCCGGTAGAAAAAAATCATGGGCCCCCACATGTGTATAGACCAGGCTGAATAAAAAAAGTATTACCATCAGCACTGCCTGTGCAATGGTTTTTGCCAGGCTTGACTTGTACAGGAAGAGATAGAGAAAGCCCACCAGGAAAGGAAAATAATACATCATTCCTCCCGAAGGACGTCCGAGGTGATAGGTCATCCAGAAGATCAGGCAGTTTAAAACCACCACCACCAGCAGGATGGCTATAAAAGGGGAATGATACCGGAAAATGATCATACCGACCAGGAGAATACCAATACCGGCCGCGTAAATCCGGATGGATGTGTAATCCGTAAACGACCATGTCAGGTAGAGGAATATATTGGCCAGCAGGATAACAATGGCAACCAGGCAGAACAAATTATACGGCACAGCCCTGCCGGACTTGATTTTATTTACCAGGTTTTCTTGCGTAATCATTGCCTTATTCCCCTGTCACAATTTAATAAAAAACAAGACTCCTCCCTTTGTAAAACGTTGTCTTAAATCAATTTTACAGGATAAACCCCTACCCTGTTACTGCAGGTACGTATGAAATTTTGTTTTGCCGGCTGACAGTTACCGGTAGCCCGGAAAAACACCCGCCTGTCTTGTATGGATTTCGCAATTCCGGCTTATCCTGCTACCTGCCAAAAATTAACACCCGGAATTATGGCCGGTCATTGCGACTTTGGTCACACAGGACTGTAAGCTTTCAGTCGATCTTTGTCCCATGGATAAGAAGTTGAAAAATCACTGGGAGCAGGTTTACCAGACAAAAGGCCCTGCCCAGGTAAGCTGGACACAGGAAAAACCCGTTTCCTCTCTCGGCTTCATTCATTCCTTCAACCTGGAAAAAGAAGCCAGCATCATTGATGTGGGGGGCGGTGACAGCAAATTGGTGGATTACCTGCTGAACGAAGGGTTTGAGCATATCACGGTGCTCGATATTTCCGCCACCGCGCTGGAAAAAGCACGGCAACGTCTCGGGGAAAAAGCCCATAAAGTAAACTGGGTCGTCAGCGATATAATGGACTATCAGCCCGACCGGCAATTTGATGCCTGGCACGACAGGGCCACTTTTCATTTTCTTACTTCGAAGGAACAGGTTGAGCAATATTTGGAAACAGCGAGGAAAGCCGTAACCGGTTATTTAGCGATCGGTACCTTTTCCGACCAGGGCCCTGACAAATGCAGCGGCCTGCCGGTGAAACAATACAGCGAAGAAAGCCTGGCTTCGGAGCTGCACAACGGGTTTGACAAAATCCGTTGTATCACCGAAGACCATATCACTCCATTTAACAGCAAGCAGCATTTCCTGTTCTGCAGCTTTAGGAAGCATTCAAACTGATAACCCATAACCGCTAATGCTCATCTGGAGAATTCTTCCGGTCATGCCCGCGGCCATACCCCGGTCACTGGCACTGAAAATATCCGCGCCGGTTGGTGGCCCCTTCAGCCTGTCATACACTTTCGGGATCTGTTGAAGATTCTTTGAGCCGGCGCTCTCTATAAAGAATTCATTGAATATACCGGGTAAAATCGGTCAGCCAATAAGTACTATATCCCGCAATTATTAAAGGACTGGTCTATTGCTTATTTCCTTTTCCACTTCCCGGATCGCTTCCCATTCTTCGCGTTTAAGTTCAGTAGTCATATAACGGGCTGCATTAAGTTTTTCCCGGGCCTTTTTCAGCAAAGCCTTCGCATTGCCAGGCCGGCCTGACTCCAGCTCAACTGAAGCCATCATACTGTAAAATCCCGGGTACCCCTCATAGATTTCAATCCCCCTTCGCAATACATCCGCAGTTAGTTTCAGTTTTTCTCCCTTAAACCGGTCGTTGTAATCATTCAGGTATCCTGAAGCAATGCTGTTGAAAAAAGAGAGGCCCGGATGCAGCTCCAATCCCAGGGATACAGAAGCCTCCTTATAAGCATTGAAATAGTCCTGCCAGGGTACCGAATCCGTTTGTACCTGATTGTTCAGTATATCAAATGAGGTATTCAGCGCTTTGAGACCAGGACTGAACAAGTCATTCAAAGCCCGGCCCGTGGTAAGCCCCGGGGTCGTGATATGCGAAGTGTTTTCTTTATAACATTGCCAGTGGAAATCAGCCGGGAATACCCTGCCCGACAGGTAGGCCTGCAGTTTGCTGACCGAACTGTCGTGGGCATCGCCATAGGCCTGGATACCTGATGAGAAATAAAAAAAATGCGGCCGGCCGGGGTTTAATTTTTTTTCCTCAATATAGTTTTCAAATAATTGCTGCTGAGAAGGTGTATCAAAATCAAAAAAAGAGTTGCTTGCGGCGATCACGGCATTTATTTTTCCACGGAAAGCAGGTAAGGCATAAGAAGCAAGCATAGCTGTTCTCGAATGCCCGATCAGCAGGTTATAATCTGCCAGTTTACATTCCCTTTCCAATTGTTCCCGGAAAGGGCCAAGTAGAAAGGTTAACAAAGTGTCCGCCTTCCCCTTCGCTGAAGCCGGAAGGGTCCATTTAGTCCTGACCAGCGGGGGAAACTCCACCCCCACCAGCACTGCAGCGGGCATGTTCCCAAAATGGGTAAGATAGTCAATCGTCTGGAGGTTATATATATAGTTACTGCGGTTCTGCCTGTCAAAAAGAAATACCACCGGGTATGAAATGGCAGGAGCCAGTTCGGCTTCCCGTGGAAAAAAAATCTCCAGGCGAAGGGAGTCCTTCAGGCCGGGAACAAACATGGATCGCTTAATAGCCGGCCGGAACTGGCTGAAAGGCTGGGCGGATAAATGCTGGATCAGCCCGGGTATTGAAAAGATAAAAAAGAAAATAATCCTGCGTATACTCATAGTTGCGAAAATAGGTGATTGGGCTATCTGTTACAAACAGGCCGCAAGGAAAACTGCGGTTTTTTCAGTAACTTAACAGGAACCAAAGCCTGTTTTATGAAAAATAAAGATCTCGCTTTTGATGTTCTCCTTAAGACCCTGGTGAACCCCGATGATACCACGGTTAATACAATGGCTGCCAGTCTTTCAGCGGAAGACATTGCAGAACTAAACAATGTACTTCCCGCGGTACGTCAGCAGGCCATGCAAATAAATGCATTCCAGAAGCAGGTGGAACTGGCCAACTCCAATATGGGGAATACCTACCAGACACTGATTAATCTCAAACAATCGCTTGATGAGGCCATGGGCCAGGCCCGGAAAGGTTATGCGTATGTGATGTGGATGTATGTGATTGTATTTTACCTGGGTATTGCACTCATTATAACAGCCGTGGTCTTTGCCGCACTGGATAAAACGATTCTGGCCATCGCATTTGGTACCATTGGCCTGGTCGATATCGTTACCTACCTGCTGGTCAAGCCGCCACTCGAGCTTCAGGCCAGCCGTTCCAATTATGCCCAGCTTACCGCAGCCCTGATCAGCTGGTTTACGGATCTCATGAATCTGAATACCTACCTGACCACACTGCCGGCAGGCACTTCTTTCGATAAAGTGGCGGAGGTATCAAAAAAACAAATGGAAAATACACGTGAGCTGATGGACCTGATTGAGACCTACAGCGAACCGGGCAAACCGGCCAAATGAAAACAACTGTTTTTAGTGCAGCACAACTAATTGTTTCCCGAAAACCTGTTGTTTATATTTCAGCTGTATAAAATAAATGCCATTGGTCAGTGAACTGGTGCCTGCCCGGCCCGCTTCGCCGCGAGGCGAGTAGGCAGGTTGTCAGGGCCTTCAAATAGCTTTTCATTATAGTTTTCGTATTGAAAAAGCCCAGCCCTTAGATTTCCTCTTCTCATTAAGTTTCTCAACAAGCAGCGATACAGGAATTGCCCACAGAAAATAAACTCCTGCGCCTATGACCGGGATGACCAATATGGTTGCACCAGAATTGCCAGAAGTATTTGAGGCTCTGTCTAGCAAGACGGCACCGCCTCCTGTCAATGCAATACCCGTAGCGGCAAAAAAAACCCGCTGACCTGGCCGGATTTTTCTCAATAACAGGATGCTGTCGGCGGAAATCAAAGCAGTTTCCCCGGATGTTCTCTTTGAGAGAATTGCAATTTTCCCATCTGTTACTCCCGCAAAATAACCTCTTGCTTTTTGTATTGAATGGCTGCCGTTATATTTTATAAAAAGTCTTTCTCCGGCCTCGTACTTCCGCTCACTACCATTTTTCCCAGCAACAATAACATACGCCAAATCTGGCTGTGCAAATACTGAACTGCCGGATAAAACAAATACGAGTGTTACAATAAATAAATATATGCGATTCATATTACCTTACTACAAATGTGAATGTTCCGGTGTTCTCAACCCACTTATCTGCATCATTGGGAAAGACCACTTCCTTATATCCCTTGGATGATATTTTTCACAGGATCCGCCAATCAGTAGCAAACTAGCAATGGCAATAATTAACTGTTTCATGAAATATAATTTACAAAAAATCCCGGTCTCCAATTTTGGAACAGGGATTAATTTGGCATAAAGGTCCCTACTTCTCATCTATTTGTCAGGGCCTCCTCAGGTACTTTTCGTTACCTGCAACCGGATCTATTCGCTGATTTTGAGATTTTCGGCTATCCAGGCATCCAGTTCCCCCGCTTCTTCACTTTTTACCAATTGTTCCATTTTCTTATCCTTCTTTATACCCTGCCCTGCTTTGTAAACGGCTATTATATCGCGGAGAGCTGCCCTTTCTTTTGCCAGCCGGTCTTTGGAGTAATTATTTTCCAGCACATACTTAGCGCAACCGGCCATGTAAATGAGCATCAGGCCATCGTTTTTCTTTTCAAAATCGGCGATCGTCGCATTGAGCGACACCGACACCGTAGGGCTACCAATGATCCATTTCAATACAAAGGCATACACTTCCTTGTGCTTTTCGGGCTGTTCATTCAGGGGCACCGTTTTGAGCCAGTTGGCCGCGGCAATTATATCTTTTTCATAGCGGGCATAATCTTCGGCTACATTCAGTGTTACATCTTTAGGAACGGTAAATTCCTGGGCTTCAGCTTTCACAAGAATAAACAGAAGGGAAAAGAGTGGGATAAGGCGGAGCAATTTCATATTTAAAAATTTAAGGTTTATCCCTCTTATATAAAGGGTGTCACAATATAAATATCTTCGTATTTACAACAAATGATTTTAGGGTCAAAAACTCCAGTGGGGCAATGTCCGTGATTCCCACTGCCCACTTAGTTGTCAGTTGTCAGGTATCAGCCTGCCTGTCCGGCCCGCTTCGCCGCGAGGCGAGTAGGCAGATTGTCAGGGCCTCCTGAGAGACTTTCTAATATAACAAATCATTTTGCGGTTAATAACTCCAGACGGGCACCGTCCGTGTTTCTGCCTACTGCCCACTCCCTACTGCCTACTACCCATCTTCCCAAAGAATACGGTAACCCATTCATTTCCCCTCCGTCTCTTAGAAGGCCCCATTCACCATTCACCATTCACCATTGCCTACTCCCTAATCACCCTATCTTTGTCCCCTAACGACATACCTCATGGATCTCGAATTCAACAAATACGAAGACCAGTACAAGCTGCTCCTCAGTGATCTCCGGCAAAAACTGGATAAGATCGCTGAAGGCGGTGGCAGAAAAGCTGCGGATAAACAACACGAGAAAAATAAGCTCACCCCCCGGGAACGGATCGCCTACCTGACAGACAAGGGCAGCCTCTTTACCGAGATCGGGGCCTTCGCAGGCTATGATATGTATAACGAACAGGGTGGTTGTCCCGCGGGCGGCACCGTAGCCGGTATCGGTTATATCAGCGGAAGGCAATGCGTGATCCTGGCCAATGACCAGACCGTGAAGGCCGGGGCCTGGTTCCCAATTACAGGAAAGAAGAACCTGCGACTGCAGGAGATCGCGATGGAGAATCATTTGCCGGTGATCTACCTGGTGGACAGCGCCGGGGTTTTCCTTCCTATGCAGGATGAGATCTTCCCGGATAAGGAACATTTCGGCCGCATTTTCCGCAACAATGCCCGCATGAGCGGGATGGGCATCACCCAGATCGCCGCGGTGATGGGCCCCTGCGTGGCGGGCGGCGCCTACCTCCCCATCATGAGCGATGAGACCCTGATGGTGGAAGGCAATGGCTCGATCTACCTGGCAGGCCCCTACCTGGTGAAAGCCGCTATTGGCGAGGATATCGATAACGAAACCCTGGGGGGAGCCGGCACCCATACAGAGATCAGCGGTATCGCGGATTATAAATTCAAAACCGAGGAAGAATGCATGGATCATATCAAAAGGATGATGAGCATGCTGGGAGAGAAACCCAGGGCCGGCTTTGACCGCATTGCTGCAAAAGCGCCGGCCAAAGAGGTAAATGAGCTTTACGGGCTCTTCCCCTCTGACGGAAAGCCTTACGATATGTTGGATATAATTGAACGGATCACCGACAACAGCGAGTTTGAGCAGTTCAAGGAAGACTATGGCAAGACCATCGTCTGCGGTTATGGCCGGATCGATGGCTGGGCCGTGGGGATCGTGGCTAACCAGCGTAAGATCGTGAAGAGCCGCAAAGGCGAAATGCAAATGGGTGGCGTGATCTATAATGATTCTGCTGACAAGGCGGCCCGTTTTATTCTCAACTGCAACCAGAAAAAAATCCCCCTGGTCTTCCTGCAGGATGTGACCGGTTTTATGGTGGGCAGCCGCAGCGAACACGCAGGGATCATAAAAGATGGTGCGAAAATGGTGAACGCGGTGGCGAATTCGATCGTGCCCAAGATCACCATCATTATCGGCAACAGCTATGGCGCCGGCAACTACGCCATGTGCGGTAAAGCCTACGACCCGCGCTTTATCTATGCCTGGCCTACGGCGAAGATCGCAGTGATGAGCGGCGACTCGGCAGCCAAAACACTATTACAGATACAGGTAGCTTCCCTGCAATCAAAAGGAAAGGAAATCAGTCCGGAAGATGAGAATAAACTGCTGTCGGAAATCAAGGGACGCTACGATCAACAAACCTCTCCCTATTATGCGGCAGCGCGTCTATGGGTGGATGCGATCATTGATCCGGCAGAGACCCGAAAGGTAATCTCCGAGGGTATCCGGGCGGCGGATCATAATGCGGATATGGGGGAGTTGAGGACAGGGGTGTTTCAGGTGTAGAGAGCTGTGAGTCCTTAGTCCTTAGTCTTTAGCCGTTAGTCTTTAACCACGACTTAGAGTTTTGAACCGGAACGTTAAAGATTGAGATTTCTTAAAATTTATAGCCTGGCGTAAATTGAAAGGTATAAATACATGAGTACAACCGTTACAATCTATACAGACGGATCTTCGCGTGGGAATCCCGGTCCCGGGGGCTATGGCGTGATCCTGTTGAGCGGGCATCACCGCAAGGAATTATCGCAGGGCTATAAACACACTACCAATAACCGGATGGAATTAATGGCCGTGATCGCAGGACTCAAAGCCCTTAAGAAAGAAGGTATGCAGGTCACTATTTACTCCGACAGCCAGTACGTGGTAAGAGCCTGGGAAGAAGGCTGGCTGAAAAACTGGATCAAAACCAATTTCAAAGGGGGTAAGAAAAACCCCGATCTCTGGCGGGAATTTCATGAACTTTCTCACAAACACCATATCCGCTTCAAATGGGTAAAGGGGCATGCCGACAACCCGCACAATAACCGCTGCGATGAACTGGCCACAGAAGCCGCAGACGGGCATCATTGTACGCTACTGGAGGATGAGGGGTATAATTCGGCTGAAGTTTAGTTTGGAATTAGTCTGTAGTCAGTAGTCGATAGTCCCTTCTAACAGCGTTCGTCTATATAAAAAACATTGAAGCTTTTATCGGGAAATCCGCGGCAATCTGTGTATTCCTTTACAATCCGTGACCTCTTCGTGTGTTTTAGTGGCAAACAAAATTGCGCAGCAATAATCCGTGCCAATCTGTGTATTCCTTTACAATCCGTGACCTCTTCATGTGCTTTTGTGTGTTTTCCTACCTCCCGGCCCGCTTCCCCGCGAGGCGAGCAGGCAGGCTTGGCAAATAAAAACCCATCGGCCAGCGACGGGTTTCCTATAATTTTTGGATAGCACTTATTTCTCCACAATCAGTTTCTGCACATACTGATGATCCTTCGTCCCAATCAGCAAACTGTATATCCCATTGGGCAACCGGCCGAGCATCAGCTCAGCCTGGCTGTTTGTACCTGGCAGCCTTATTTGCCGGACCATTTGTCCCCGGAAATCAGTGAGCTCAACCCTCGTAACCGGATAGACCGAACTGATCATTACCCGCTCCCCGGCCGGGTTAGGATAGATCCTGACCAGCGGGTAGGCAGCAGGATCAAATGCCACCCGGATCGTTTTCGAAAAAGTAAATTGCCCGTCCTTGTCCACCTGGCGGATCCGGTAGAGGTTGCTCAATTCCGGCGATTCATCAAAAGCCGTATAGTGCAGGATCGCATTGCTTTCCCCCGCAGCCGGGATGGTATCAATGGCTTTCCACTCATTCAAACCGGGTATCAATTTTTCTGCAATAAAATGACTGTTGCCGGATTCAGTGGCAGTACTCCAGTGCAGTTTAATTTTTTCCTTTAACTGTATCCCTTCCATATCCACAAACTTCACCGGCACCGGAATATTAAAATAGATGGTGACGCGGATATGATCCACCAGGGCATCCATATCAAGCCCTGCCAGGCCGGCTGCAATATGGGTGGAAATCGCCACCCCAAAACCGGAATTGTTGATATCAGCGGCGCTCCAGGTTCGTCCCCATAGATCGGCTGAACCTCCGTAAGTACTGTAGGCATCTGACGAAGGCCATGCACCGAGCGCATTATTAGTTCCCCCGATCGCCCCCCCCTTTAACAGGCGTACCGAATTATCTGTAACTGAAGATAACAGCCCTAAGATGATAAAATAGTGTTTCTCAACTTCCACCTTGATTCCCGTAATAATTGCGGTCCCCGGGATGGCAAATCCATAATTCGTTGCAACCAGGTAATTGGTATTGGCACTGCCTAATAATCCCAGCGAAACCGTGGCCTGGGCATAATTATCATTTGAGGTAATTGCATTACCCTGGCTTGACCAGGCAACTGTACCCACACTTGCGTTATTGGAAAAGGTCCCGGCATCATTCGGGCCGCTGGATGACTGACCCGCAAGGGATTGGCTGATTAAAAAGAGGAGGATGGGTAGAATGGCTTTCATAAAACGGATTGTAACTGCCTTGAAGTTAACGAAAAACAAGGGCTTTTTTTTATAAATGTTTGCAGGCAAGTGATTTATTTATCAGCCACTAAGTGAAAACCCGTATTGGTTTTCCCCGGAGAAAAACAGGCCCCTTGCTTACCGGGTAAAAAAAACCCCGCCTGCAACAGCAAACGGGATTTTAATAAAATGAAGAAAGTTTATGCCAATGTAAACGCTGCTTTCTTTTTCGTCATATAGTTATACAGCAATAAAATCACTGGCATAAATACGAGTGTTGCTGCCAGTGAGTTCCTGAAAAATGGTAAGCCGGCTTCATAACAGGTCAGCAGGCCGCTCATCGTCCTGGGATAATAAGATTCACCAACTGAATTCCATACCATGAAGTTGGATACCAGGAAGAAAACCGTGGGTGCCAGTAATCCGGCAGCGAGGAGACTTCTATAATTCCTGCCCTTCAGTCCCCAGCCGATCAGGGTGGACAGCAGTAATACCGCATAGATCTTCCATTGCCCGCCGTAAAAGCCGGGATAAGGAAAAAGATCCTGGCTGTATAAAAACTGGATCGCCAGGTCACTGATGAACAGGGCCAGCAGGGGCAGGAGGAACGACCTGTCCTTTTGTTTGATGATAAACCCTGAAAACAGGGCGATCGCAATGACCGGTGAAAAACCGGACCATTCGATATCGGGCCCGAAGAAATATTTGCAGGCTGTAGCGATAACTACCAGCACGAAGGTGAAAAGTATAAACCGTCCGTTGATCTTCATATAAAATGATTGTAATGTGAAGCAAAAATAACTGAATTGCCCCAATTGCTCCTGCTATTTATTCACGATTGTGGATACCCTCCCCGGCCCGGAATACCGTGCAATCGCTGGCCGCGGCCAGGTAAATGGGACGCCCGGGAAAAACAACAGCCGCGGGGTTCCCGGCCTGTAAGCGCACGAGATGTTGTTCATCATCCAGTTCGGCCACCCCATCGGTTATTAAAAGAATCTCCACCGATGCAGGAGTAAAGGAAACCGTATCCCCGCCTTTAAGTTCAAATACGCTGAGCCGGAATTCGGGGGCCGGGACCGGGTAACTCTTCTCCAGTTCCCCGGCCTCCTGTCCCCGGATGATCCGGGGATCGGTGGCCACGCATTTCACATGTTTCAGCAATTCTTTTACATCAATATGCTTGGAGGTCAGTCCTCCCCGCAGCACATTGTCCGAATTGGCCATCAGCTCTACATTGTATCCTTCAAGATAAGCATGCGGCAGACCGGCGTCCTGGAAAAGGCCCTCACCTCTCTTGAGATGTAAAATATTGAGCAAGTAAATGGAGAAGATACCCCTGTCCCGGTTCTTGTTCTTCGTAAAAGTCAGGGCGGCCCTTGCGGCCCAGAAATCAGGATCATCCTTTTGCAGGCGTCCGGACTGGTAAAGGGGCAGTACCCGGCTGACCAATGGTTCCAGTAGTTGGTTGACCTGGTCCTGGGGCATTTCCATAATATGCTTATACAACCCCGCGTAACCGGCCGACTGGTACAAAGACAGGAATGCAGTCAATTCCGGTACGGTTTCGAGGGTGGAGCGCATGGCGGCATCCGGCTTAAAGCCATGCAGCAACCAGAAATCGCTGAGGGCAACCAGCATTTCAGGCTTATGGTTATCGTCCTTGTAATTCCGCCAGGGAGCATCGAGGGGAATCCCTTCCGCGTTTTCACGGGCAAATTCAATTTCAGCAGCTTCTTTTGAGGGATGGGCCTGTATGGACAACATTTCTTTTACTTCCTGGGCCTTGAACAAATAAGGCAGGTTGCCCGCTAACTGGTCCAGCGCTACTGTTTCCCCGCTCCCCGTTTCCACCCGGGAAATACCCAGCGGGTGGGTACCCAGCCAATATTCGGCAAAAGGTTTTTTACCCGGGTTGTCCTGGTGCAATAAGGAAGGGATAAAGGAAATCCCTCCCCAATCGTAGTGCTTAACAACGCCTTTCAATGTGTAAACTCCCGTCATAGAAACCAGGCTTTAATTTAACTTGTTGTAAAGATAATGCATGGCCCTGCATAATGAACTCGGGAAGGAAGGGGAAAACCTGGCGGCCGGCTGGCTGGAAGAAAAAGGCTACAGCATCCTGCACCGCAACTGGCGCTATTCCTATCATGAGCTGGACATTGTCGCCAGCAAAGGAAAATTCCTGCATTTCATAGAAGTCAAGACCCGCCGGGGTAACGGCCTCGGACACCCGGAGGACAGCGTCACCAAAAAGAAATTCAAAAACCTGCAAAAAGCTGCCAATGAATACCTCTTCCGCCACCCCGGGCACCGCTGGATACAGTATGATATACTGTCGATCATAATAAAGAGCCGGGAGGAGGTGGTGTTTTTTTTGCTGGAGGATGTCTTTTTGTAGGAAGTAGGCAGTAGGGAGTTGGCAATAGGGAGGGAACTGGCCAAGAAAAAAATAATTGCAACTGGGGGCAAGCAGATTTAGGGATTTTCATATTTCCAATATTGGGTACCTAAACCTTTTACTATGCTAAATCTTTCGCACAAGGACCTGCTGGTTTATAAAATGGCTTTGAAGCTTGTCAGGGATATCTACGTACTGACAAATAGTTTTCCCAAAAATGAACAATATATCCTGGTTTCCCAGATTAGAAGGGCAGTTATTTCTGCTTGCAGCAATATTGCGGAAGGTGCTGCCCGAAAATGGGGAAATGACCGCAAAAAATATTACTCAATTGCCCGAAGTTCATTGGTAGAGGTGGATACTCAATTAGAAGCGGCATTGGTACTGGATTATATAAGAACTGAGGATTTAAAACAAATTGAACCCGGCCTGGTAGCCATATTTAAAATGCTTAGCAAAATGATATCGAATTTAGAAAGTAATCAGGCAGATGGGAATGTAATCTAAACTGTAATTGCCCTTTCTAACCTTACAATAACCTGAATTTAGACAATACAGAAGAGCCAGATTTGGATATTATTCTGGCATCAATACAATCTCCCAAGCCCCGGCATACTAACTATTGCCAGCTCCTTCACTTCAAAAATTTGTTTACCATCCTGATTTCAATATAAAGTACACCCCTTAGGGACCGCCCTACTGCCAACTCTCTACTGCCAACTCCCTGCTGCCTACTGCCTACTGCCTACTGCCTACTCCCTACTCCCTACTCCCTACTGCCTCCATCTTCTCCACCAACCTGTACGTCGCCGGGCAATACTCCACATTCTGTTTGTGTATATGCACAAAGTCTTTGAACTTTTTGCTAAGGTGCGGGAATCCGGCGCAGTCATCGGGACGGATCTCGTAGATGCTGCACATATTGTTGTCCAGGTTGAGGAACTGGCAGGGCGTCCACTTGTTCATCCAGTCACGGTCACCACCGCGCTCCTGCTTCAGGTATTTCTTTTTGAATTCCTCAATGGTCATTTTGAAATGTGACGAGATACGCTTCAGGTCCTTTTTGTTGTAGGTCGGCGTCATGGTCTTGCAGCAATTAGCGCAGGAAAGACAGTCCGTTTCTTTCCATACTTCCTTTTCCAGTAGCGTGATTTGCTTGTCCAGCCCGCGGGGAGCCTGTTTTTCCAGCCGGGACAGGAAACGGCGCATTCCGGTTTTCCAGTGACGGGCTTTTTGCTTAAATGACCGGAGGTTTACAGGGGGTATCTTACTCATGGCCCGAAGATAATGATTGAGTCCATACGGGCAGCAGCGGAAAAGAATTTTCATACAGACTGGGGCATTGGCTATTTTTGCCGGAACCTAAATCAACAGATATGAAAACCCTGTTCGCTTTTATTGCCGCCACCCTGTTTATGACGGCGCTCTCCTCCTGCAACTCCTCCTCCGGCCCCGCCGGCCCCAAAAATTTCTGCGATACGGCCTGCCTGAAGGATACCATCAAATTTGTGGGGGACCATGAGAAAAAGCCCAGTGTTTTCATCACTGCTAAAAATTGTTTACCGGACAGCATCAGCTGGACCTATAAAGGAATGGGGGTTGACCGCAAAACCGGATTCACCTACTTGTTAGGCGCCACCGTCCGGCTCAACAAAGATTATGTCCGTTGCCATTTCACCAACAGCGACTATGCCTGGCTGCTGTTCAATGATTGCGTGACCGGGCGCGGCTTCCAGGTCAAATTGCCGTATGACAAAAAGGTCAACTTCAGCCTGAAAAGCAGTGGGATCAACAACCTGGATCCCAGGTTCTCTGTCGCGGAAAACCTGGTGGTCAATACTGACCGGGGAAATATCTATATCGAGGATATGAATACCGGCAAGAAGGCCATGATGACTTTTGGTCAGAAACTGGATATTGATTATGACGCCCTGCATGAATACATTGATTCCGTGAATGTGACCAATGACCGGGTTTGGGTGAAGATACTCGTGGATAAGAAATGGGTGGAAAAAGAGAAAAAGATTGTGCTGGAATAAGCGGCTGATCTTTCATCAGAACCGTATTTACACTGCCATTGAGGATTAAATATTCAATTCTCAATGTTCAATTATCAATTTTCAATAAATACATGTGGGAACCCTATAAAAAAGGATTCAAAGCATACCTGCAACTGGAGAAATCCCTCTCGGATAACTCGGTGGAAGCCTATTTGAGGGATATTGAACATCTCACGCAGTTTTTACTGGAAAAAGACAAGCCGGTCAACCCTGACGGGATCACGTTAAAAGACCTGCAGGCCTTTTTGAAATGGATCAGTGAACTGGGTATGACGGCCAGTTCGCAGGCCCGCATCATCTCCGGGATCAGGGCTTTTTATAAATACTGTGCTCTGGAGTCCATCACGAAAAAGGATCCCACCACCCTGCTCGAAGCACCCAAGCTTAAACGAACACTCCCCGATGTCCTGAGCTTCGCTGAAATTGAGCGGATGATCGCACAAATCGATCTCAGCAATCCCTGGGGCGCCCGGAACAAAGCGATCCTCGAAACCATGTACAGTTGCGGACTCCGGGTAAGCGAGGTGGTGGGACTGAAGATTTCCCAATTATACCTCGACCTGGGTTTTATCCGCGTAACCGGTAAGGGCGATAAAGAAAGACTGATCCCCATTGGCAGCAATGCCGTGAAATATATCACGATCTACAAAGACCAGGTGCGGGTGCATACAGCCGCCCAGAAAGGAAACGAGGATATCCTGTTTCTCAATAAAAGAGGGAGCAAATTATCCCGGGTGATGATTTTTTATATTATCCGCGACCTGGCGCTGAAAGCCGGGGTAAAAAAAACCGTTTCGCCGCACACTTTTCGTCATTCCTTTGCCACCCACCTGGTGGAAGGCGGCGCCGACCTGCGGGCCGTACAGGAAATGCTGGGCCACGCCAGCATCACCACCACTGAGATCTATACCCATCTTGACCGCGAATTCTTACGCAAAACACTGGAACAGTTTCACCCGGGATTCCGGGGATGAACCGGGCCGCTATTGAAGAATAAGGGTGGCTGACGATTGCTGTCCCGTTTTTTTACTGACCAGGTAAAGAATATAAGTACCCGCCGCAACCGCCGGCACCCGAAGATTCATCAGCCTGGCTTCTGCATCAATCCAGATCTCCTCCTGTTTTATTGTTTGCCCGGAGAGGCTTTTGAACTGTACTGCATAATACCCCTCTTCCATTTTTTCAAAACTGATGGTAAGCGATTGCCCGGTCTGTACCGGGTTGGGATATACATGGATTGCATGGGCAGCCGGTATCACCGGCGCCCGCTCTTCGCTCTTTTTATTCCGGGTAACACCTACCACATATCCCTTTCTTATTCCTACGGCAGCGGTCAGCTCTACTTCCTGTAACGGAGGCTTGCTCGCTAATTGGATAACTAGTTCATCCCGCCTGTATTTTTCCGGATTCAGCATCATTTTAGTTATTTCATAACCGGCCGCGCTCACCAGCAGTTCCAGCTGCATTCCGCGACTGCCTGTTACCAGGGTAAACCGGCCTGCCGTATCAGCCACCAGCCAACGACTATTAAAGTTGTCCCGCACACTGGCATAAGAGACCGGCTCGCCCTTTTCGTTTACGATTCTGCCGCTGATCGTGACCGTTGTTGTCATAATTGTATCTCCCTTTATCACAGGCTCCGGGTCCTTGCATACCGGCCTGATTGATGCCGGCAATACCATCCCCAGCATCCGGTTATCAGGAACTATCCGCACTTTCGATGTATCCGCCGGGGGCCTGGCCATCAGTTTTCCCTGGGTTCGCTGTCCATTAACCTTAGATACGAGAAAAGCCGGCCATACGATCTGGAAAAAATAGTTGATCCAGGGGATCCTTCGCCGCGGCGGCAGCAGGTCCCGTTCCAGCTGATCATTCATAAACCGTCCGCAGACCGAACCGGTGGAAGGTTTTTTAAAGAACTGCAGCAGTTCCCGGTCACTCATCGTTGTGAAATCCACCACCTGCTGCTGGCAGGAACCGCAAAAACGGCCCTGTGCTGCGGGGGACATTTTATCCCAGTTCTCGTGGCAGGGTTCGGGGATCGTCAACTGAAAAGGTTTGCCCATAAAAGTAGTTTTATCCAGTATTACTTTTCTGATGCAAGAGCCCTCCTGATTGCATAATGAGTCCCGTATTAAAAGCGTATAAAAGGAGGAGCCCGTTGCCTGTCCGGGTAACCATTCCGGAATTAATAAATAAAAAAGGGACCGGCAACCACCAGCCCCTTACTCTTAAGCGCATATCAACAGCTCATTTATTCAGACCGAGGGGTAAGGTTTCTTCTTCCTCTTCAACATCCTTTACCGGCTCTTTCCCTTTACTCAGCAAACGGGCGCTCTCCACCAGCCTTACAAACTCGGAACGGTAGCCGTCCGCGTCCGTTGTCATAGATTTTTTAGCCAGGCTCAGCACACTTTCAAAAGAGGCATTGGATTTGAATTCAGAATTCCGGAGCAGCATTCCAAACTGGGCCACTGCTGCTGCAAACCGGAAATTATCGGAGGTTTTAGCAATAGAAACCGATTTGTCCAGTAACGGGTGTTCAATCAGTTTACTCACATCCCCGTCAGGTGCTTTGTACCGGAACTTCACGGTCATGATCTCATCCGTTTCGGATTTAGTACCGGCTTTTTCATTGTTTTTCCGGTATTTCAGCGGGTCCACAGAAGGCAGGAAGGAGCTCTTCACCCCCACGGGGATCACTTCATACAAAGCCGTTACGGTATGCCCGCTGCCCAGTTCACCGGCATCCTTTTTATCATCATTGAAATCTTCCTTGGCCAGCATCCGGTTTTCATACCCGATCAGGCGGTAGGCCTGGACTTTAGCAGGATTAAATTCTATCTGTAGTTTGACATCTTTGGCAATGGTAAACAGTGTTCCGCCAAATTCATTCACCAGCACTTTTTTGGCTTCGGTGATGCCGTCAATATAGGCATGGTTGCCATTTCCTTTATCGGCCAGCTTTTGCATTTTGGCGTCCTGGTAATTGCCCATGCCATACCCGAGCACAGTCAGGAACACCCCGCTTTTCCTTTCTTCCTCGATCAGCCTTTCCATGGCATCATCACTGCTTTCCCCCACATTGAAGTCCCCATCGGTGCAAAGGATCACCCGGTTATTACCCCCCTTTACAAAATACTCCCTGGCGGTCTTATAGGCCAGTTTGATACCGGCTCCGCCCGCGGTGGACCCACCAGCTTCAAGGTTATCAATAGCTTCTTTGATCTTTTGCTTATCCGAGCCGGGCGTTGAAGGCAGTACCATTCCGGCAGCGCCGGCATATACCACGATCGCCACTTTATCCTGTTCGCGCAGCTGTTCCACCAGCATTTTCATGGACGCTTTTACCAGGCCGATCCGTTCCGGTCCCTGCATGGAACCCGATACATCGATCAGGAAGACCAGGTTGGAAGCGGGTAAATTTTCAACCGGTATCTTTTTCCCCTGCAAACCGATCAGCACCAGTTTGTGGTCCTTGTTCCAGGGGGCATCAGAAATCTCTGTGTTGATAGAAAACGGATTCTTGTTCTCCGGTTGCGGGTATTCGTATTTGAAATAGTTGATCATTTCCTCAATACGCACGGCACCGGCCGGGGGCAACTGCCCGGTATTCAAAAAACGGCGCACATTGCTGTAAGAAGCCGCGTCTACATCAATGGAAAAGGTGGAGAGAGGGTTATCGGTGGCCTTGAGGAAGCCATTCTCAGTAATTTTATCATACCCTTCGCGATCATAATAACCCTGCTGATTCCCGGGTTGATAGCCATTCCCGTTTGTATTCTGAACCTGGACACCGGCAATTTTTCCCTGCAAATTATACCCCGCATAATTTTGCGTGCTATACGCTGACGCCGGGACAGCGGCCACTGCCCCTGCCAGGTCTTTTTTCCGTTGCTGTCCATAGGCGGTAACAACCACTTCTGTCATCAGCTTGTTGTCAGGCAACAGCGAAACATCAATCTTTGTCCGGCCTGCTACTTTCTCTTCCCTGGACTGGAACCCACTGCCGGAAAATACCAGGACATCTTTGGATCCGGCCACGAGGATCCGGTAAGTTCCATCCGTCCCGGAGCTGGTACCATTTGTCGTACCCTTTACTAAAACAGATATACCCGCCACCGGGTTTCCTTTTTCATCAGTAACTGTTCCCGTTACAGTAATCGCTGTTACAGGACGGAAGGCCAGCAGGATCAGCAATACCGGCGCTACCAGGAGCAGGAATCTTTTCATAAAAAGTATTTTCATACCCTGATGCGGGTACTTTAGCATTTGCATAAGCAGGCATAAAATTTTTATTCCTAATTTTAAGCCCTTGGCATTTATCCGGCACATATCACACAGCAACCTGACCGATAAAGAGCTTGTATCCCTGTATAAAGAAACAGGGGATATGACCGTGCTCGGTGAACTCTACCAGCGTTATATGGAGCTGGTTTACGGGGTTTGCCTGAAGTATTTTAAGGAGCCCGAACGTTCCCGGGACAGTGTGATGGCGATCTTCGAGGAACTGGTCACCAAACTGAAAAAACACGAAGTGGAAAATTTCCGGGCCTGGCTGCACCAGCTGGCCAAAAACCACTGCCTGATGCAGCTCCGGACCCCCAAAAACATGAAAACCGTGGAGTTCAGGGCAGAACTTGTGCAATCCGTGGAAAATGTGCATCTGAATGGCGTATTGGAGAAAGAGGAAAACTTCCGGAAACTGGAAAACTGCCTCGGCAGCCTGGCGACGGAACAGCAGGAGTCCATCCGGCTTTTTTACCTGGAAGGGAAATCCTATAACGAAATTGTGGACCTGACCGGGATGGAATGGAACCAGGTCCGCAGCCTGATCCAGAACGGAAGACGGAACCTGAAGATCTGCATGGATAAGGCCGAAAAAGAAGCGGCCGGGGAATAACAGGATTAAATAAAAAAAAGGGGACCTTTATACAGCCACATGGCAACTGATCATCACATAAAAAACTTTTCCGCTGCTGATATTGAAAAATATCACAAGGGATTGCTTTCTGCCAAAGAAATGCATGCCATGGAAAAAGCGGCCCTGGAAGATCCCTTCCTGGCCGATGCGATGGAAGGGTATATGATGGAGGGGGTGAATGCAACTGCCGATATGGCTGAACTGCAGGAACGGCTCGCCGCGCGGACCCAACAGGAAAACAAAGCAATTCCCCTGAAAGGGAGTAACAAAACCTCCTTTCCCTGGATGCGGGCCGCCGTGATGACCGGTGTACTCGCCGGGGCCGGAATACTGGCTTACCTGTACATGTTCGACAATAAAGTAAATGAAATCGCGAAAGCAGAACCCGTGAAAAGAGAAGAGATCCGGAATGCAGATCCGTCCACGGCAGCTGTCGCCCCGGTTCGTAGTGACAGCAATAAACCCGCTGCCGGCGGTTTTACCTTTAAAAAAAATCCCCCCGCTTCAACGATCAACCAACTCCTGGCTGATACTACAATGGTTAACAATACAGGCTCCGGTACCACAGACCTGGTAGTCGTGGCAGAAGCGCCGGGAGCCCCTGAGAAAAAAGACCAGTTGGAAAATGAAGCCATAAATCGCGGGTATAAGACCACAGAACTTGCCAGGCAAAAAGAGGTTTCTGCTGATAAAACAGGGGCTGGTAAAAACTATTATACCAATGCATCCGGAAATACAAACCCTGCATCAGCTGACCCGCTTAAAAGCAAAGCGGTTGCCCCCAGCCGGAGGGCCGATGAACAATCTAATTTCAGAACCAATATATTCCGGGGCCGCGTTACCGATGCCTCGAATTCCGGTGTACCCTTTGCCAATGTGACCAATACAGAAGACAATGTGGGCACCTATACCGATGCAAGGGGGTATTTCAACCTTACTTCACCCGACAGTGTGCTGAATGTACAGGTCAGGTCGATCGGTTTTGAAAACAGGCAGGTACAGTTGCGCAATAACCTGCCTGGTAACCAGGTAGTCCTGCAGGATGACCGGAAGGGCCTGAATACCCTCGTGGTCAGTAACCAGAAGCCCAATGCGACCGCCCGCGCCCAGCGCAATAACGTTCAGCTGGAAGAACCCGAACCCGCGGACGGTTGGGATAATTATGATACCTATCTTGCCAACAACCTGAATATTCCCGGTGAATACCGCAACAAGCCCGATGCGAACGCCTCGGTGGAGGTATCTTTTGAAGTGGATAAAAACGGCGAACCGGTCAATATCCGGGTGGAGAAATCCCTTTGCGACAAATGTGATAAAGAAGCCATACGTCTTATCAAGGAAGGACCCAAATGGAAACGGAATACAAAGAACGGGCGGACCACCGTGACCATCCCCTTTAACCAACTGTTTTAACCCGGTAATTTGCGGGGTACTGAATTCCCTTACCTTCGTTTTTCAAAATTTGCTTATTTATGAAAAAAGTACTTTTCACCTCCCTGGCTGCTTTATGCCTGTTCGTGGCTGAAGCCCAGTTAAAAACCCCCGCCCCCAGTCCTTCACAAACCATTAAACAGGACTTTGGCCTGGGCAGTATCGAACTCTCCTATTCCCGCCCCTCCATGAAAGGAAGAAAAATATTCGGCGACCTGGTGCCATTTGGCAATGTATGGCGCACGGGCGCCAACAGCGCCACTACGCTTAGCTTCAGCGAGGAAGTGACCATTGCAGGTAAAAAAATTCCTGCCGGTAAATACGGGCTGCTGAGTATTCCCGACAAAAACAACTGGACCCTCATCATCAGTAAGCAGACAGACGTGACCAGTCCCGCGGCTTACAAACAGGAAAACGATGTGGTGCGGGTGGAAGTCAACAGCATGAAAATGGACGAAAAGATGGAGTCCTTCACCATGCAGTTCGCCAATGTAAAACCGACCAGTTGCGAATTGCATATCATGTGGGAAAACACCGCCGTCGCCCTTCCGATCAGCACCGATGTGGAAACCAAGGTAATGGCACAGATCGACCAGCTGATGAACAAGGATAACCGCCCTTACTTTAACGCGGCCATGTACTATATGGACAACGGCAAGGACTTGAACCAGGCGCTGGGCTGGTTTGACAAAGCCATTGAACAAAATCCCGCTGCCTTCTGGGTACACCACCAGCGCGCCAATTGCCTGGCCAAACTGGGCAAGAAAACAGAAGCCAAAGCAGCTGCCGAAAAATCAAAAGAACTCGCTGCTGCCGCGAAGAATGATGATTATGTGAAGCTGAATGATAAATTGCTGGCGGAATTGAATAAATAGTTTCGAAAGCTGATTGAAAGGCTGTACCGGGAATGGTGCAGCTTTTTTTTATGCAACACGGGTTTAGTTAGTAGTTTGTAGTCTGTAGTTTGTAGTTCCTCCTAAGAGTTGTAGTTTTTATTAAATATATTTGCGGTCACTCTTCAAAATCCATGGAAAGAAGGTAGTGATGGCGGTGAGCTACGATGGTGAACTAACTACAGACTACAAACTACTAACTACAAACTCTTCACCCCCGTTCCTTCTTTGCCGCCATTATTTTATTTAACAGCAGCGTAAACCCAATCACCCCGAAGGCCCCGATCGGGTTGAGCCAGAGAAAGCCCATTTTGAAGACACCGGTACGGGTCAGGATAAAAACTCCCAGTACCAATGCCTGTGCCAGCAGGGCTGCCCAGAAAACGGCTGTACTGTTTTTTATTTTCGTAAAGAAAAAGGCCACGAGGAAGACCCCCAGTATCACCCCGTAAAACAGGGAGCCGAGAATATTCACCGCCTCGATCAGGCTGTTTCCGATATTATAGGTAAACATGGCCACCACGATACAAAAGATCCCCCAGCCAAGGGTGTACCATTTGGAGAGCCGGTATTCATCCTCCGCGGAATCTGTATGTTTTGTGAACCGCCGGTGAAAATCCACCATAGAACAGGAAGCCAGCGAATTGACCGCGGCAGCAATACTTCCCCAGGAAGCGAGGAAGATAATGGCGATCAGCAAACCCACCAGTCCCACAGGTAAATGATCCACCACAAACCGGAGGAAGATATAGTTGGTGTCATTCCCGTCGCCGCCCGGCACTTTTTTATTCAGCCAGTTAACCACTTTTTTACGCAAACCATCAGACTCCTGTTGAAGGGCAAGCAGGGATTGCACAGACTGATCGACCAGCACTTCGTTTTTTGCATGCCGGGCCCCGGAATAATTCAGCACCGCTTTTTGTTTGAGTACGGCCACCGAATCATACTGATGCTGAACATAAGCCAGTGAATCCTTATAGCCGGACTGTTCCAGTTTTTTCAGCTGCACTTCGTTAAAAAAGATGGGCGCATTGTTGAACTGGTAAAAGGTAAAGACCAGCACACCGATCAGCAGGATCAGGAATTGCATCGGCACTTTTACAATCCCGTTCATCAGCAGCCCCATCCGGCTTTCAGTCAGCGACTTTGCCGTCAGGTAACGACCCACCTGGCTCTGGTCCGTTCCGAAATAGGAAAGGGCGAGGAAGAAGCCCCCGATGATTCCGCTTAATAAATTGTACTGGTCGCTCCAGTTGAATCCTTTCTCCGTGATCCCGGTGGTGATCACATTCAGTTTACCCAGCTTACCCCCCACTTCAAGCGCATCGGCAAAGCCGACATTCTCCGGCAGCATTCGTACCACCATATAGGCGGCCAGGAACATCCCGGTAAAGACGATCATCAGCTGCAATTGCTGCGTGTAAGCAACGGCCCTTGCCCCGCCGGTCATCGTGTAAATGATCAGTAAGCCACCCATGAAAATATTGGTCCACATGATATCCCAGCCCAGGAGGGAAGAAAGGATAATGGAAGGAGCAAAAACGCTGATACCCGTGGATAACCCCCGCTGCAGGAAAAACAATAAAGAAGTCAGGGTCCGGGTTTTGCCGTCAAACCGTTGTTCAAGGTACTCATAAGCCGTATACACTTTCAGCTTCCGGAAGATCGGGACAAAGAAGATGCTGATCACGATCATGGCCAGCGGGATCCCGAAATAGTATTGTACAAACCGCATCCCGTCGGTATAAGCCTGGCCGGGGGCCGACAAAAAAGTAATGGCACTGGCCTGGGTGCCCATGATACTGAGCAGCACCAGCCCCCAGGGCATGCTGCGGTTACTCAGGAAATAACCGTCCAGGTTATGCGAAGTACGGCTCTTGTACAGGCCGTATGACACAATTACCAGGAGCGTTACAACCAGTATGATCCAGTCAGGAAGGCTCATGCGAATCGTTTGGTGATCAGGTAAAACAGCCCGATCAAAACCAGCAGGAACAGGAAGACGAATACATACCAGCCTCTCCAGCTTTTGAACAGGGGCGCTTTATCGTTTGTGGAATCGGGCATCATTTTATTTTCGGGTCGTTCTCAGCCACCCGGTCAGCACCACCAGGATGCCCAGTACCAGGCCGATCAGGATCCCGATCCTGATTTTTTTGATCATAATCCCCAGGGAGAGGCCAAGCAAAATAGCAAATATAAAGGCCATCTCTCCCCGCTTTATGTCCGGTTTTCTTTCTTCCGTCATCAGAACCCTTTTTTTCTGTTTAACGCAATGATATTGGCTAGCAGCCGGTACGCCCCCGGTACCCCGGCCGGCAATTCCCGGAAAAATACAATGCCCGTATAGGTAAACCATCCCTTCCCATACCGGGCTACCAGCAGGCTGCCGTCATCCGACTTCTCTCCCGGGTCCGCCATCCCGATCAGTTTTTCAAATTTACCGGATGTATCAGCCGCATGATAAATGCTCCGCTCCTGTTTCCAGCCCTTAAAATCATCCGCGGTGATCTTATTCGGAAAATTAAATACCGGGTGTTCCGGCTTTAATAAAGTGACCGCTGCTTTTTCATCCGTTACCCTCGCCCGGGTGATCGTGAAGGGGTAAGGACCGATCTTGGCCAGTACCGGGCCGATCTGGTTGCTGGTATTGTACTGCACCACCAGGTTTCCGCCCTCGTTCACATACTTCATCAGCCGGTCAAAATGTTTATTCATCCAGTCATGCGTATTGTAGGCCCTTATCCCGGTCAGGATCGCATCAAACTGGGTGAGGTTGTTTTTGGATAATTCTTTATCTCCCAGGATCGTCACTTCATATCCCATCTGTTCGAGCGCTTCCGGGACCTTGTCCCCGGCGCCGGTAATATAGCCAATCTTCCTGCCGGATATTTTCAGATCGATCTGCACCGCATTCGCTTTCGCATCTTTAAAATAAACAATCGCCGGCACATGGTCATACCGGATCAGTTTTCGCTCCCCGGCATAAACCAGTTTATTATTTTTGCTGATGCTGACAGAAATAGTATCGGCAATGGATAAATTTTTTGTCCGCGGTACCAGGTTGTATGAAGCTGCATTGCTGCGATTGGCAGGCCAGGGGTTATACGTAAATTCCCTCCTTTCCGCAAACCAGTTCCCCGGATAATTCAGTTTCACCTGATATTCACCCGTATCCCGGCGGAGGTTGGTGCTGAAATGCAGCAGCGCTTTCGTCACCGAATCATTGATGGAAATATTATTGGCAGCATCAAACTCAAACTCAGCAGGCGGCAGGACCACGAGAGGCCAGTACAATTCCCCTTTCACCGGGTCGGTAAACTTATATTGAACCGGCCGTACAAAGGAAAAAGCTTGCCCGAAGATCTTTACCCGGATAAGGGCCTGGTATGCCGCACCGGCACCCCCCTGACCGATCTTTTGCTGATCGCTTACGGTAAAATAACCTTCTTCCATTTTTTCTGCCAGCCAGTAAGGCTGGGTAATGGGCTTCTCTGCCGGGACAAACACCGTTTTCTGGAAACCCGTATTCCGGTTTTTTTCCAGTGTCTTATTGAGAACGGAATCAAACGCATCCAGTTGCACGCTTTCAAGCCGGGCATCTGTTCCCAGCCGGTTATTAAAACTGAAACTGACCCGCAGGGAATCGGTTTGCACCGCGAATTGCTCAGCAGTTGTTACATCGAGGAACAGGCCGCTGCACTGGGCAACCAGCTGCTGTACCTCGGCCAGCTTTTGTGTTTTCCAGTAACCATCGGGTAATCGGTTCATTACCTGGTACAACTGTACCAGTCCCGGTACGGATCTTTCAGGGTGCAACAGGTCGAAGCGGCTGATCATACTGTCAAGCAAAACGCTGACAGTTTCCCCGCCGGGTACTCTTTTCCAGCCGGGGTCAATCCCTTCGAGAAGATCCGTGACCGGCTGGTCCCCTTTGGTTGCTTTGAAGTATTCCCAGGATTCGCCGCGGGTGGCCGGTACACCAAAGCCCTGGCTTTTGTGCTGGCTGCGGCTTTCGGCGGCGATCTCGCCATAACTTTTCCCGAGCAGGGGATTGTAACCGCCCACATCCACTTTATACTGGTCTTCCCTTGTCGTGTTGGTGCCGCCAAAGTTGAACGTATTCCACAATACTCTTTTGACCTGCCATAC
Organism: Sphingobacteriales bacterium; assembly: GCA_016219985.1. Classification (GTDB taxonomy): domain Bacteria; phylum Bacteroidota; class Bacteroidia; order Chitinophagales; family Chitinophagaceae; genus JJ008. The sequence goes on from JACRJO010000022.1 coordinate 186,849, forward strand.
GGAAACATATTTCAATTGTTCCGGGAAGCGTTGGGGATCGGCAGCAGCGGCAAAAGCTTCATTCGCCAGGATGGCTGAAGCCGTATGATGCCCGTGTCCGCCTTCCCCGGTTGTCGGGAATCTTGTTACAATGATATCCGGCTGGAATTTCCGGATCACCCAAACCACATCAGCCAGTATTTTCTCTTTATCCCATTTGGTAAAAGTCTCTTCCGGATTTTTCGAATACCCAAAATCGTAAGCCCGGGTAAAGAATTGTTCGCCCCCGTCAGTACGGCGGGCTGCCAGTAATTCCTGGGTGCGGAGCAACCCCAGTTCAATGCCCTGCTCCTCCCCGATCAGGTTCTGACCACCATCCCCTCTTGTCATGGAGAGATATCCTGTCCGGTAAAGCTTATCCTTCGATAAATAGGTAATCAGGCGGGTATTCTCATCATCAGGATGTGCAGCCACATACAATACCGCGCCCAGTACTTTCAGTTTCAGCAGGGCCTGGTACATTTCCGCTGAGGTCCAGTTTTGAGGAGCCTGCGCCCCCACCGTTAATAACCGGCCGGCCGCCAGGAATAAGAAAAACAATTTTTTCATCCGGGAATATTATTCAGCGAATATATCGGAAAGTCAGCAAGCCGGGAAGCCGGATAGTCCGGAAGTTCAAAAGAAGGGATGAACGGAAGGGAGGGGCAGGCAAATCAGCCCTGCCCCAAATATTCTGTTAAAAAACCGGGAAGTTCCGATACAGGATAAGAATCAGTTAATTCACCTGTATCATTCTTCCCGGAGATTAAAGCTTTAGTTGGCAGTTGTCAGTTATCAGCCTGCCTGTCCGGCCCGCTTCGCCGCGAGGCGAGTAGGCAGGTTGTCAGTGGGAGCGTATCATTTCTTATCATCAGTTTCGTCTTTTATCTTTTTTCCCAGTTTCTCCAGCAACTGTAAACCCAGCAACCCGCTGATGCCTCCATTGGCACTGTCTCCATTCCCGCCGATCAGCACATCCGGCATGATCTTTACTTTTTCCGCAGCAATGGATTCGATCACTTTCAGCTGGGTAAAATTATCGCCACCCATGGCTTCCACGGAAAGCTTGTACGATTCCGCATTGGATTTACCAATGGCCAGTATTTTCTCCGCCTCCGCATTACCGGTGAGGGAGATCTTTTCCGCTTCAGCTCTGGCCAGTAATTCGATCTTTTCAGAATCGGCTTTGGCCAGCAACCTGGTTTTTTCCGCTTCCCCGCTGGCCAGCAGTTTCAGCCGGTCGGCTTCCGCATTCGCCTGCAGCCGCACGCTGTTGGCATCACCCGTCGCTTTTTTTACAGAAGCATCGGCGATCCGTTCGGCGATCAGCACCCCCTGGTCCGCCTTTACGATCTCTTTCTGCATATCGGCAATTGCCGTTTCCTTTTCGAGGGTCTGCCTTGTTTCCTGGGCCTTTTTCTCTGTATCGTATGTAATTTTTTGCTCTTCCGCCAGTTTACGGTCGGTCAGTGTTTTCATCAGACTTTCCGGCGGCACAATATCGCCGATCAGGGTGTCCACCCCGTACACATTGTATTGTTCAAGCACTTTCCCAATATGGTCCTTGGCTGATTGCTGCCGTTCCTTACGGGTGCCTAAGAAAGCGATCACATCACTGTCCTGCGCACTGTTCCGGAAATAATTACCGATCGTGGGTTCCAGTACCTGGCTCACGAGGTTATTCATATTCCCGAACCGGGCAATGACCTTGGGAGCCTCTGTGGTCGGGATGTGGATGATCTGGGATACGTCCAGGTTGAACGGGAAACCGTCCTTACTGCGCACGGTGATGGTGGAAAGATTTTTATCCAGCTGGTGCGATTCACTCCGGGCGCTGGCCCAGTTCAGCACCAGGTTGGTGGTGGGCACCATTTCCACTTTCATGATATAGGGGTTGATGGGGTATTTCCCGGGGCCTAACGGTTCCGCCCATACGCCTTTAGAGCCTTTGGAAACAATATTCCCGTGTTTGAATTCAACCCCGCTCAGGTCCACACCTTCCGCCCCTACATACGAAATGACCACGCCTACATGCCCGATGGGGATCTCTGTCATTTTTACCATCTCCAGTTTGGCAAACCAGGGGTTTAAGAAATAAGAACCTGCCAGGATCACCTGTTCCTGTAACCCTTTCAGCCCTTCGCTTTGCAGGAACATGTCCACGTCCTGGAATTTATTATGGCCTTCAATGATCTTACCGGCGATCTGTCCTTCTTCGAGGGGTTTACCCTCTGCCGTGGTCACGATACCCACGGCATTATCCGGGATCATGGTCATATCCGTCAGTTCGATTTCAAACAACAGGGTATTGATACGATAGGAACCCGGTGCAATGATGGCGGTTTGCCGTCCTTTCCGTCCCCCGTTGTGCAGGAAGGCCTCCGCATCCTGGAAAGAATCGCAATCCACTTTACGGCCGAGGATACGTCCTGTTTCCAGTTCCGCACCATCCTTGGCCAGTACCAGCCCGATCTTCCCGGTTGGGATCACGATAAAAGGCTGGAAACTGATGGAGTATTGCCAGATCCATTTCCAGAAATAGACACCCGGCGCCAGGGTCTGGGCCTGGAAACCCGCTTCTCCTTTCGTGGCGATAATGCGGCCTTCCGGCAGTTCCTGCTGGCCAAAGAGCACAAATTTTTTGGTTACCAGCCCGATCCGGTCTTCCGGGACGATCACGAGGCCGAAAAATACCCGTAATATAAATTTGTAAAAAAGCAAAATGAATAGCGGGATGCCAATGAGCAGGCTCCACTTGATGATTTCCTGTTTTTCCATGATGTTTACTGATTATGAGTGATTGAAATTATTTTTTTGTAATGCAGCATACCGGTGCAGGCACGAAAAGATGCCCACAAGTTTTCGACATGATAAAGATCAGCCGCTAAGACTGTTCTTGCCGAAACCTTAAGACCAATCCTGCAGTAAGAATTTAAATACCGGGGGGAGAAGTGTTGTAGATGGTAAACCCTATCTCAGACTCGATAGAAATAAAGACCCGATGGCCGGCCTCCGTGTTCATTTTTCAAACATTGAAGAAGTAAAATTACAATAAAGCTGATAATTCCAAAAATAATCCGGGGCGGCTTTGTGCAGGGGTGATTACCAGGTATATCTGTGAGGTGGGAACGAAAACTGTGATAAACCGAATAGCTCCCGAAAGAATTTAAAAACAAACTGTTTCTTAGAAGGCCCCATTCACCATTAACCACCTGCCTCGCCGGCAGGCAGGCATAGGCCAATTAGCCCACAGAGGATTTCACATAATTGAATGCTCTATCGACTATTGACTACAGACTACCGACTAATCTCCCCCCGACGAAGACTCAACCTGCCTGCCGGCAGGCAGGTGCTCAATGCTCAATTCTCAATTTTCATTGAAGGCCCCATTCCCCATCCATCAGTTCCCCGACAAAAAAACCGCGTTACAAAACAGCAGCTTTCCATTTTCCCAGAAACTCCGGAAAAGTACATTATCACTCAGCAGGTTCACCGTACCATTGCCGATTGATTGCACCCCGAATACTAACCCGTCTTTCAGTTTGGGCTGCAGGACGGCGCCTACAAAACCGGCCACGGCATTTTCCTTCTTGATCACACCCACATTCCAGCCGCCTTCTTTCAGGAACTCATAAATATTATCATCCTGCTTAAGTGTATAATAATAATCCGGGTAGCCAAAAGCCAGCGGGTGTGATGGATCCAGGGTTATTTTCCAGATGGAACCGGGCGTAAAGCCGGATACGGATTCCCGTTCGCGGTACTGGTATTCCCGGAGGGCCTCATAGTTTTCCGGTTTATCTTTCTTATCAGCATCCTCCGTTTTTTTTGGCTTGCTGCCGATATCTGCCTTAGCCAGTTGCGCCACGGCCCCTTCCAGTGCCACGACCCGGCCTCCTTTATTGATCCAGGCTTTGAAGGCTTCCAGTTCGTCCTTATTACCCAGGAAGCGGTAATTACCATCCGGCATTACCAGCACATCGATCTCATTCCAGGCGGCCCGGCCCAGGTCGTTGCTGTTGATCAGCGTGACCGGGTAATCCAGTTCCTGGTCAAAGAAATGCCAGAGTTCGCCGGCCGCATTGGGATTCACACCCTCACCGGTTACCAGCGCTACCCGAGGCGCCTTTAACGGGTGTACCCGGTCGCTGCCAAAATCATAACCCTTGTCCACAAAACCACTGCTGACCGGGTATAGCCGGATCCCGTCAGCCGTGGCGGTTTCCCGCACTACTTTCCACAAATCATTTTCAAATCTTTTATTCGATGTTTTGAGTACGATCACGGCTCCGCGGTCAAATTGAGTTCCATTCACTTCAAAGGGTTGTTCCGCATAGCGGAGCAGGATCCCCTTCTGTAATAAATGACCAACCAGTTTGACTGTTTTTGTACCGGCCCATGGAATCACATACCCGTAACTGGTTTCATTGTTGACCACTGTGTTCTTTTCTATATAGGCCCCGCCCGCAGGCAGTTTTTCCTTCGTGGCCCAGGCATTCAGGCCATAAGCATAGGGCAGCGCCCAGGCAGTAATATCATACGTTACGGAGTCTGATAATTTCGGTTTAGGTTCAAACAAGACTTTCACCAGGGCAGAGCGCGGTTGTAAGGCCGGGATCACGATATCATCAGGACTGGCCGTAAACGATTCTTCTTTCCCGCTGAAATAATTAAACCCTTTTCCCGCCGCGCCATTTCCGGCTGAATACCGGATCCCGTTTTTATCCAGTAACCGGAGCAGTTTCCCGATCCGTTCCTGGCCCCGGGCTTCGTATTTTACCACATAGGTTTTGTATTCCCCGTAGCCGGTTGTAACCGCATCACTGAAAAATTTTCGAAATTCCTTGACCAGCCGGCCCGCGTTCAACGACGAAATTTCAATCGTGCTCAACGAGGTGGTGAAATGATGCTGCGCCCGGTCCGCCAGGGTCAGTGTATCCCCTGCATCGAGGATCACTCCCAGTCCGGCCCCGATCCCTCCCTGTTCATAAGTCATACCGATACTGCCGTTGTAGGTAGGATAGGTATCCCCATACGAAGGATACAGGAGATCAAATCTTTCTTTCGTAAAAAACAGCCAGCCATGCCGGTCAAAATATTTCGCATGGTTTTTCCCGATTGCCACCTGGAATTCCCGCTGCCAGCTCGTAATCACTTCATGATAGGGCTCCGCTGCCGGGGCGAAATAATAAGGTTCGTTGATTCCCTGTTCATGAAAATCCACATGCACCTGCGGCATCCACTGGTTGTACAGGTTCATCCGCTGCTGACTTTCCACCTGGGTCTGCCAGGCCCAGTCGCGGTTCAGGTCATAATTATAATGATTGGTTCGCCCGCCCGGCCAGGGTTCCCGGTGTTCCCGGGCCGCCCGCTGCGGGTTATACTGCCTGCCTACCACCGAGTTAAACCAGTTGATATAACGGTCACGCCCATCCGGGTTCAGGCAGGGATCGATAATTACTACTGTATTCTTCAGCCACTCCTTTGTAGCAGGTACGGCCGGGTTCACCAGCTCAAAGAGGGTGAGCATCGAAGCCTCCGAGGAAGAGGCTTCATTCCCGTGCACATTATAACTCAGCCATACAATGGCCGGTGCCTTTTCTTCCAGCGGCGCCATCTTATCTTTCGACAGGTTGGCCAGCCGCAGGTTGTTCAGCCGCAGCTGTTCGATCTGCTGCATATTTTCCGGGGAAGAGATGATGGCCAGCAACAGGGGCCTTCCTTCATTGGTCTCCCCGTAGGTCTGCAGCTTCACCATGGCCGGCACGCTGGCGGCCACCTGCTGAAAATAACTGACTATTTTAAAATGCGGAGTATAACGGGTACCGGTCTTGTAGCCCAGAAATTCCTCCGGCGACTTTACTTGTGCCGCGGAGGATAATACGATCAGCCAACTTAAAACAGGGAGGAGCAGCTTACGGAGCATGGCGAATGATTTAGTACAGCAAGTTAACGAAGCTATGGCCTGTATCAAAACGACTGTACTGCTTTTTTAGCAATAGGACCGGTCTTGCTGCCGCAGGGCAGTTTTTACCGCGGGCGGATTTTGTTGCCCGGCAAATGCCCTGATTTCTGTAGTTTTATCCGCTTTAAACTCATCACATGCATAAAAGAATACCCGCATTTGTTGTTGTACTGTTCCTGCTGGCCGCCTGTAAATCCACCCAAAAAAATGCGGCCACCCCTGCTTTTGATCCCTACCATTATACGATCACCAAGAAAGTAGAAGCGGTGAATGCTGCCGTGGTATCGGCACACCCGCTGGCGAGCAAGGCGGGGATCGCGGTGCTGAAAATGGGGGGAAATGCGGTGGACGCAGCGATCGCCACCCAACTGGCCCTGGCTGTCGTGTACCCCAATGCGGGCAATATCGGCGGCGGCGGTTTTATGGTTGCCCGTTTAAGCAACGGGGAAACGATCGCACTGGACTACCGGGAAATGGCGCCTGCCGCAGCGCACCGGGATATGTACCTGGATGAGAAAGGTACAGCCAATACACAAAAAAGCCAGCTGGGGCACTTATCCTCCGGGGTACCGGGTACGGTGGCGGGACTCTTTGCCGCTCACCGCTATGCAAAACTTCCATTTGAAAAACTGATACAACCCGCCATTGAGCTGGCAGAAAAAGGGTTTATCATCACCGCTTCGGAAGCCAGGAGCCTGAACAATCTGCAGGCCGACCTGAAAAAGTATAACAGTGTGATGCCGGTCTTTGTAAGAGAAAATCCCTGGAAGGAAAACGATACACTGGTGCAAAAGGACCTCGCGAATACCTTACGGCGTATCCGGGAAAAAGGGGCCGCCGGTTTTTATGAAGGGGAAACGGCCCGGCTGATCCTGGAAGAAATGAAAAGGGGCAATGGCCTTATCAGCGGGCAAGACCTTCAGCAGTACAAAGCCAAATCCCGGGCGCCACATGTGTTTGATTATAAAGGATACAAAATAGTGGGCATGCCCATGCCCAGCAGCGGGGGCCTCTTGCTGAACCAGATGATGAAGATGATTGAGAACCGTGATATTGCCGGTATGGGTTTTCATTCCCTGGGAGCCGTGCAACTGATGACCGAAGTGGAGCGGCGGGCCTATGCCGACCGGGCCGAATACATGGGCGATGCAGATTATTATGATGTACCGGTAAAAATGCTCAGCAATGAAAATTATCTCAGGAACCGGATGAAGAACTATGACCCGGCCATCGCCACCCCGAGCACCGTGATCAAACCCGGGGAACTGCTCCGTCCCGAGAGCGAGGAAACCACCCATCTCAGTGTCATCGATAAGGAAGGAAATGCTGTATCGGTCACCACCACCCTGAATAATTCTTATGGCAGCCGCACCGTAGTGGGGGGAGCCGGCTTTTTCCTGAATGATGAAATGGATGATTTCAGTATCAAACCCGGTGTGCCCAATATGTACGGCGCGGTGGGCGGGGAAGCCAATGCTATCAAAGCCGGCAAGAGGATGCTGAGCTCCATGACACCAACCCTGGTACTAAAAGATAATAAGCCCTATATCGTTGTAGGCACCCCCGGCGGGACCACGATCCCCACCCAGGTTTTTCAGACCCTCGTTAATATCCTTGAATTCAATATGAGTACGGAAGACGCGGTTTACAAACCCAAATTTCACCACCAGTGGCTGCCGGATGAAGTAATGACGGAGAAAGGATTCCCGCCGGCCGTAAAAGAAGCCATGCAGAAAATGGGATACAGCTTCAGCAAGGAAAGAAGCGGGATCGGCAGAACCGAATGTATTAAAGTCTTGCCCGATGGTACATTCGAGGCCGTGGCAGATAACCGGGGGGATGATGCGGCAGAAGGATATTAGCCTGCAGACGAGCCCCTCAACTCTCAACCCTCAACCTCTCAACCCCTCAACCCCTCAACCCCAAATGAGCATCAGCAAAGACTATTTAAACACCGTTCTCCGCCGGCTAAACTATTACAAAGAGCTTGGCGACAAAACATTCACGCAGCTCAACGAATGGGACTTTCATTACCGGCCCAATGATGAGTCAAACAGTATCGCGATGATCATTCAGCATATGGCAGGGAATATGCTGAGCCGCTGGACCAATTTTTTAACGGAAGACGGGGAGAAAGAAGGACGCAAACGGGACGAGGAATTTGAAGTCCGGCAGTACAGTAAACAACAGCTGATTGAACTCTGGGAAAAAGGCTGGGCCTGCTTCTTACATACTCTGGATTCGCTGAAGAAAAAAGACCTGAAGAAAACCGTTTATATCCGGCAGGAACCGCTGACCGTCATTGATGCCATCAACCGGCAGCTGGCACACTACCCTTACCATATCGGGCAGATCATTTTCCTGGCCAAAATCATAAAGAATAAAAGCTGGCAGAACCTGTCAATACCCAGGGGCGGTTCGCAGGTGTATAATGATACGGCGGAAGTGAAGGATCCGGCGAAGAAGTATTGAGGGAGATTCGTATGTATGGTGTTTTATCACATAGAATTGTTCAGAACACGAAAGCAGAAAAGTCTTTTCTTTCTCACTCTTCTCAAAGCAGGAATAGTCAATGAGGTTAACATAGAAGCCTCCGGCTTGCACATAGGCCTTCTAAGAGGCTGTCATTCCTATGTGCTTCCTATCTGCCCTATGTGCCTACCTGCTGGCCTGCCCGCCTCGCCGCGAGGCGAGCAGGCATAGAATAAACAGAAACAGAAAGTACAAGGGTAACCTCCGGGCCGTCAGCGGGAAATATCACCATGGCTTGCATTAGCCGGATTATTTAACTATTTTAGCCGCCTCGTCCAGCCGCCCCATTCCGGTCAGCGGTCCATCCATACTGAAAAGCTTAAATAATAACTGAAACTGATCAACACCACCTGTATGAACCGTCTTTTTATTGTCTTGTTTTTATTCACAGGAATGAATATGGCTGCCCAGAACCAGGTAGCGCTCTTTGCCGGCCCCCAGTTGTCCTCGGCGAATTATTCGGTTCAGCACCAGAAGCAGGAAACAACCTACAAATACGGGTTCCACGCCGGCGTCAGTATGAAAGTTCCCTTTGACGGTTTCCTCTATTTTGCCCCGGCCGCATTTTACAGTTATAAGGGCTACGATGTAACCTACAACCTGTACAATTCCCTGCCGGATATCAATGCCAAAGACAACAGCACCCGCTTCCACAGCTTCGAACTGGCGGCCTTATTACAGTTTGACCTGGGCCGCAATCCTTCCCACATGTTCATCAAGGCAGGCCCTTCGCTGGACTTCATGCTATTTGCCAAAGAGAAATTCAACCTCGCCGGGGGCGGCAGTGTGAGCCGGAATATGAAATTCGGCCCCGGGGAATACGGCCGCTATTCCGCCAACTTCCTCGGCCAGCTGGGCTATGAAAAAGACGGCGGTTTTATCGTTTACTTTCAGTACACGTATAGTCCCGCCAACCTCAGCAACCGGGATGGCGGCCCGTCCATCAAACACAAAGTAATCGGGCTGACCTTCGGAAAATACCTGAACAGGAAGAAGATTGTGATCGATACGAGGGTGAAGGAGTGAGTCTTGTTGATATTTTCGCCAACAAGACCGGCTTGCCGGCCATACCAGCATTCAGAAAAACGCCGCCTCTTGCTGACCGGCAACACAGCTGATTTACTAACTTTAAAAAGGAAGGCAACAGGTGTCCTACTTAATCCGGAATATTATTCTTTTTGGGTGTCTTATGGCCGTCTTATTCACCAATCATCCCTGGAAGAACATATTGTTCGTCGTTGTTATCCTGCTCATCTTCTTAAACCAAATGTCCCTTACAGTTAAAATTATTAATAGTAAACAGGAGGGCGAATACGAGCTCAGGATAAAAAGGAGAAATAAAACATGGCTATTTTTTCCGCTTCTGTATACTTTGTTATCCTTTTACTCTTATTTAAACGGAAATAAACAGCAGATCTATTTTATTACCCTGTTCCCGGTACTGGGTCTATCTGTTTTAATTCACCATATTCTGCTGAACAAATACAAAGTCGCGACCTATATCCTTAAAGGTTCAACAATCATTGATAATTCCATCTGGCAGTCAGAATATTATGCTGAAATGCTTTATGCGATCCGGCTAAACGGTTTCACCAATAAAATAAGCTTGCATTTCCAGGGTGAGAAAGAGATTGTGTTCAGCCTGAATGAATACGACGAAGCTGTATTAGTGGAGTTTATAAGCAAAATCAGAAGAAAATGTACAGCATCGGTTGAAGTATCCGAAAACCTGGCAGAACAATTAGCCAAAATTCCATAATTGAATAACTGGAAAAGAGGAGGAACTGATAAGGACGCGCATTATTTTCCTTCGGCGGAACGGATGGCAGGATGACGGGTTGATAACATAAAGGGGTGAAAAGCCGAAAACCACTGTGTGATTCGGCCTGTCAACTTATCAACCTGTCAACCCGTCAACCTATCAACTATCTCAGGGTAAAACTCTCCAAAAATTTAGTATTAAAATCACCACTCCGGAATCGCTCATCCTGCATCAGCTGCAGGTGGAAGGGAATTGTGGTTTTCACACCCTCGATCACATACTCGCTCAGGGCCCGGTACATGGTCTGGATGGCTTCCTGCCTTGTCTGGGCCACCGTGATCAGTTTCCCGATCATGGAATCATAATACGGCGGGATCACGTAACCGGCATAGACATGACTGTCAACCCGCACCCCGTGACCGCCCGGCTGGTGCAGCACCGTGATCTTGCCCGGTGAGGGACGGAAATCATTATAGGGATCCTCGGCATTGATCCGGCATTCGATGGAATGCATCTGCGGGATATAATCCTTCCCGGAAATGCGATGACCGGCCGCGATCAGGATTTGCTCCTTGATCAGGTCGAAATTGATCACTTCCTCTGTCACACAATGCTCCACCTGGATACGGGTATTCATTTCCATGAAATAGAAATTGCGGTGCCTGTCCACCAGGAATTCGACCGTACCCACACTTTCATAATTGATGGCACCGGCGGCTTTTTTAGCGGCCTCTCCCATTTTATAACGGAGCTCATCCGTCATAAACGGGGAAGGGGATTCTTCCACCAGTTTCTGGTGACGGCGCTGGATGGAACAATCCCGCTCGCTCAGGTGACAAACTGTTCCGTACTGGTCACCAGCCACCTGTATCTCAATATGCCGGGGTTCTTCCACAAATTTTTCCATGTAGATCCCGTCATTTTTGAATGCAGCAGCCGCTTCGGCCTTTGCCGTATCGTAGGCTTTTTCCAATTCGGATTCTTCCCACACAATGCGCATCCCTTTACCACCGCCGCCGGCTGTAGCCTTTAATATTACGGGATACCCCATTTCCTTTGCTATTCCTTTGGCTTCATCCACACTTTTCAATAAGCCGTCCCCGCCGGGTACGACGGGTACACCGGCTTTGATCATGGTCTCCTTGGCAGTGATCTTATCCCCCATCGCATTGATCATCTCCGGCGTGGGGCCGATAAATTTAATGCCATGGTCATTACAGATCTGGGCAAACTTGGCATTCTCGGCCAGGAACCCATAACCCGGGTGGATGGCATCAGCATTGGTGATTTCTGCGGCCGCCATCAGGTGAGGAATATTGAGATAGGAATCGCCGCTTTGCGGGCGGCCGATACAAACGGCCTCATCGGCGAACTTCACATGCAGGCTGTCCCGGTCGGCCGTGGAATAAACCGCTACGGTCTTGATACCCATTTCCCTTGCTGTGCGTATGATCCGAAGGGCGATTTCACCGCGGTTCGCTATTAATATTTTCTTAAACATGAAACTAATTTGTTAATTGAATAATCGGATAATGTGCTAAAACAAAGACATACTTCACCAAAAATCACATTAATCCTTTTTCGTGGTTGCGGTATGCAGGATTTTATTTAAAACTTTTTGAATCTCCTCCAATTTCACAAATAGCAGGTCACAACCCGGAAATCTTTTAGAGTGTTTACACAATAACAACCAATACTGTGTTTCATCCGCTTCTTTTGCCGCAATTTTTAATTTGTGAATAAAGTCAGCCTTACTTTCCGCATTCTGTGATTCCATAGCATTGGCGCCAATGGAAGTGCCTGCTTTTAATAATTGACGGGATATGATATATTTTCTATCTGCTTCCAGTTGTTCACAATACTCAATAACCATCAGTGAAAAATCAAAACTCAATTTGAGTATCGGGTTATTTTCAAATAGCTCCTGTTTCATATCATGACAAATCCTGCAGACTTGAATTAGCAAATTGGCATATTATCACAATTAGCCCATTGTCAGGCGGGTTCCACCAGGAACAACGGCTGGTCATACTCCACCGGGGAGGCATCATCCACCAGTACCTTCACGATCCTGCCGCTGACTTCGCTTTCGATCTCATTGAACAGCTTCATGGCCTCTATGATACAAACCACGGTTCCCTGGGTCACATCAGATCCTATATCCACAAAATTGGGCTTATCGGGAGATGCTTTTCGGTAGAATGTACCGATCATGGGACTTTTGATCGTTACCAGGTTGGCAGCCGGCGTCTCTGCAGCCCTGGGTTTATCCACGGCCTGTGCAGCGGGCTGGCTGGCGGCAGCCTGGGGGGCGGCAACTGCCACCGGGGCGGTTTGTACGGGAACTGCAGAAACCACCTGGGTCACATGCTCCTCTTTTTGTTTGATGGTTACACGGAAATCTTTTTGTTCAATGCTGAGCTCGCCGATATTCGATTTGTTGACCATTTTGATCAACTCCTGAATTTGCTTAAAGTCCATGTTTTTCAATTTAATAGATGTTTTGGTTTTACAAAGCCTTTCCTTTGGGGAGTATCAATTGTTAGGGCGTGTTTTAAAGAGTTTTGAACATTTCATTACTCCCCAAAAACAGGGGGTTAAATTCTCAATTTTCAATACCAATCTGAACGGCCCTAACCAATGATCTTTCCTCTTCACAAGGGGAGGCTAAGGTAAGGAAATCGAAAGGAGAAATTGAAGGATTTTTTAATGTTTTTAGTCAAAAATGGGGCAAAATCATACAAAAATGGCCCAAAATCGGTCGATTTTGGGCCATTTTCCTATAAAATCGGGGACTATTCTTTTACCCTTTCCACATACTCACCTGTCTTGGTGTTTACACGGATCAGCTCTCCTTCATTTACAAAAAGAGGAACATTCACGGTGGCGCCGGTTTCTACCGTGGCCGGTTTTAAAGTACGGGTAGCCGTATCTCCTTTCAGTCCGGGCTCGGTATAGGTTACCAGCAACACAATCTTATCGGGTAATTCCACACTCATGGGTTGCTCCAGTTCGGTGTTGAACAGCACACTTACTTCCTGCCCGTCTTTGAGAAACTGGGGGGCATCCACCATATTTTCCTGCAGGGCCACCTGTTCAAAAGTTTCGGTATCCATGAAATTATAGCCGGTATCGTCTTTATAGAGATACTGGTAATTTTTGCGCTCTACCCGTACCGGGAAGATCGTATCACCTGAGTTCCAGGTCTTTTCGATTGATCGATTATTATCCACCCCCTTCAGTTTGGCCCATACTTTGGCGGCCGCACGGGCGGTTTTATTTTCCCCGAATTCCACCACGGTATACAAACTGCCATCCAGTTTGATGATTAACCCCCTGCTGATGTCTGCTGTTGATGCCATTTTTTATCTTTTTTTGAGGTCGCAAAGATAAGGGAGGATAGCCTGACGGCAAAAGGAAGCTTAGGGCCCCCGGAACAAATTTCCGCCGGTATTGAAGTATATTCGCTAAACTGCTGCTTATGAAAAACGGGTTACCCCTTTTCATATTATCCCTTTTGCTCGCCTTATTCCCGGATTCAATCCGGGGACAACTCATCATAACCGCGCAGCCCGATGCCCAGGCCCTGGCACAACGGCTGGTGGGTGAAGGTGTCAGCATCAGCAACGTGAGTTTTACCGGCAACCCCTTAATGGCCTCCTTCTTCCACAATCGCGCCAACCGTACCCAGATCGGGATCGACAGCGGTATTGTGCTGACCACCGGCAGGGCCAAAACACTGGACGGCAACTGGGGCGTAGATGGCAATGGAACACTAATGGCCTCTTCTGTTGAAGCAAGCACCGGGTGGGCATTGCCCGGTGACCCGGATCTTGCCATAGCTATCGGAAACTCAAACCTGCGGGATGCCTGTGTCCTGGAGTTCGACTTCGTACCGCTTGGCGATAGTATCAAATTCAACTATGTATTCAGCTCCGAGGAATATGTAGCCGACTATGTATGCTCCTTCAATGATGCTTTTGCCTTCTTTATTTCCGGTCCCGGTATCACCGGACTTAAGAATATCGCCCTGATTCCGGGTACGAATATCCCGGTTTCGATTTTCAATGTAAACAATGTACCCGGCGGGAACTGCCCGAATAACGACCAGTATTATGTGGACAATAGCAGCAATACTTTTTTCACCCATGACGGTCATACCACCGTATTTACGGCCACAGAGAAAGTACAACCCTGCCTAGTCTATCACCTGAAAATGGTGCTGGCCGATGCCTCAGACGCTGTAGTGGATAGTGGTGTGTTCCTGCAGGCAAGAAGTCTCAGTTCGAATGCGTTTGGTATTTCCAACCTGACACAAACCGATCCGGGCGGCAATAGTTACCTGGCGGAGGGATGTGTTACAGGAACCTTTAGTATCACCCGGCCCCGTAAAGATCCTTTTCCACTTAACATCCAGTTAACTTACGGGGGTACAGCTTCCAATGGAACTGATGTAGCACTGCTACCGCTGAATGTACTGATTCCGGCAAATGACAGTTTTGTTACGGTGAATGTGGTCCCGCTGGTTGACGGGCTCCCCGAAGGGATCGAAGTGATCAAAGTATTTGCGCTGGCCGGCTGCGCGTCGGGCACTCCTACCGACAGCACCCTGATCCAGATAAGGGACTATGATATATTGCCTCTTGCGCCGGATACCAGCGCTGTCTGCCGGGGTGGTTCCGTACAATTGAATGCTTCTCCCGGTTACAGTATTTATCAATGGTTGCCTGACCCCAGCTTAAGCAATACAGGAATCCCCAACCCTGTTGCCACACCTGTTAACAATACCACCACCTATACCTGCACTGCAACGGAAGGGACCTGTCATGCCAGGGATTCTGTTTTTATACAAATGAAAACCGTGGAATTACAGTCTAAAACCGATGTGAATTGCCGGGGCGGGGTCACGGGTACCATCCAGGTGAAAACCGGGGCCGGCTGGGTGCCACCCCTGTCGTATTCACTGGATGGAGTGAATTGGCAAACCGCTGACAGTTTCAGCAACCTCCCCATAGGTGATTACCGGGTAAAGGTAAAGGACGCCAGCTGTACAGACAGTGTGCTCGTCACGCTTATCCAGGCCTTCCCTGACCTGCTGGTGGATAATACCAGCATCAGTCCGGCGGGTTGTTCGGGTAATCCTGATGGACAGGCCGGCCTCACCGTATCCGGCGGAAAAGCCCCTTATCTTTTTTCTGTAGATGGGATCAATTTCCAGTCAACCGGCCTGTTTAACCTGGGTAATGGCAATTACAGTATTACGATAAAAGATGAAAATGGCTGCCTGCTTAGCCAACCGGTAAGCATCCCCCTGAATAATACGGTAACGATTGATGCGGGTATTGATACAGCGATTTGCGAAGGAACCAGCTACCGGATGAATGCCGGTTCCAATGGCAGCAGTTTTCTATGGACCCCCGCCACCGGTACGCAAAATGCAACCAGCTTAAATCCGACAGTCTCCCCCGCAGATACCACCCTTTATTATGTAACAGCCAGCACCGGTATTTGCTCCCGCACCGATTCCGTCACGATTAACGTCTGGCCGGCACCGGTAGCCAATGCGGGCCCCGATATATCGGATTGCTTTGGGAAAATCATTCAGCTGAACGGTTCAGGCGGGACCCACTTTAACTGGACACCGGCCACTTATTTTACCACGGCATCAGATATCGCCGCTCCTTCACTGAAAGCCACCGCCGGTATCACCTACTTTTTATCGGTCAAAGATGACCGGGGATGCCAGTCTGTTACCACCGATGACATTAAGGTAAATGTTACCCCGGCTGTCCGCCTCTTTGCCGGGCGTGATACTGTAGCCGCTATGAACCAGCCGGTTCAGCTGAAAGTTATTGAGCTCAGCAATGCCGGGGTAATCCGGTATAGCTGGTCACCCTCCTTCTTCCTCGATAAGGCAGATATAGCCGGTCCCGTGGCCATCCTTCCTCATAATATCACCTATACGGTTACCGGCACTACGGCTGATGGATGCGAAGGCATAGATGATGTATTTGTAAAAGTGTACAAGGGCCCCGAGATCTATGTGCCTTCCGGTTTCACCCCCGATGGCAACGGGCTGAATGATGAATTAAAAGCATTCCCGGTGGGGATAAGGGAATTTCATTTCTTCCGGGTCTTCAACCGCTGGGGACAGCTGGTATTTCAGGCAAAGGATCCGGGAAAAGGCTGGGATGGTACCATCAACGGAATCCGGCAGCCAACCGGGACATTTATATGGATGGCCGAAGCGGTGGATTATAAAGGCGGGCTGATGAGCCGGAAAGGCCTGGTCACGCTGATACGGTAACCGCTTGGCTGTTTCCTTTATCTTTGGCCTATGAAAAAATTGCTGTTATCTCTGCTTTTCCTGGCAATGGCCTTCCAGTCCTTTTCCCAGAAGGACAGTACCCAGGCGCCATTTATACGGTTCCCGGGCTTTCCCCCCATCAGCCTGCTGCTGCCGGACGGTGTTTCCTATTTTACCAAAAAAGACCTGCCGGAAAACAAAGCTGTACTACTTATGCTCTTCAGTCCCTCCTGTTCACACTGCCAGCAGGAAACTGAACAAATCATCAAACACATCGCCGAATTCAAAAATGTACATATCGTAATGGCCACCCCGATGCCGTTTGACTCCATGCTGGTTTTCCGGGAAAAATACAAACTGGCCAATTATAAAAACATCACCGTGACCCAGGATAATAAGGTTATGATGCCCACGTATTTCATGATCGGCAACCTGCCTTTCCTGGCTTTTTACAACCGGAAAAAAGAATTGCTGGACACTTTTGAAGGGTCCTTACCCATCGAAAAAGTACTCGCAAAGTTCAAAAATTAGGCAGGACAAGGTTAAAAACAACCCGGTTCCGCTACCTTTGCGCCGGCCGTGAAAGCGGGACCCCGACCTGGTAAATAATTTTTCATTCTATAAATTTTTACTCATGAAAGTAACTGTTGTAGGCGCTGGTGCTGTAGGTGCTACCTGTGCTGATAATATTGCCCGTAAAGAACTTTGCCAGGAACTGGTATTACTGGATATCAAGGAAGGGGTTGCCGAAGGAAAGGCGCAGGATATGATGCAGACGGCCACCCTCCTGGGTTTTGATACCCGGATCACCGGCAGCACCAATGATTATTCCAAAACCGCCGGCAGTGATGTGGTGGTGATCACTTCCGGGCTGCCCCGCAAACCCGGAATGACCCGGGAAGAACTGATTGGCGTCAATGCCGGTATCGTGAAAAACGTCAGTGAAAATATCCTGAAGTATTCTCCCAACGCCATCCTCATTGTTATCAGTAACCCGATGGATACCATGACCTACCTGGCCCTGCAGTCAACCGGCTTGCCTAAAAACCGCATCATCGGTATGGGTGGCACCCTTGACAGCAGCCGTTTCAAATACCAGCTGAGTCAGCACCTGGGTTGCAGCCCTTCTGACCTGAATGCCGTTGTGGTGGGTGGTCACGGTGACACCACGATGATACCCCTGATCCGCCACGCAACCTGGAACAGCAGCCCGGTAACGAATTTCCTGAGTGCTGAACAACAGGAGAAAATCGTAAAAGACACCATGGTAGGCGGGGCTACCCTGACCGCCCTGATCGGAACCTCCGCCTGGTATGCACCCGGTGCAGCCGGGGCCGCCCTGGTGGAAGCGATCCTGCGCGACGAAAAGAAACTCTTTACCTGCTGCGTGGCACTGGATGGAGAATACGGGCAAAAAGATATCTGCCTCGGGGTCCCGGTTACCATCGGCAGGAATGGTTGGGAAAAGATCATCGATTTCAAACTGAATGAATCCGAGCAGGCCGCTTTCAACAAAAGCGCCGATGCGGTCAGGAATATGAATGAAGTACTGAAGACCTTATAAAAAGGGGCTGACTCTTTCAGTGTCTTACACAAAGGGCTGTATTCATTTTGATACAGCCCTTTTCTTTTTTCTGAAAAGGTTTTATCCTATCTTTTCATAAACAAAAACCTCCGATGAGAACGCTTATCCTCAGTTTCCTGCTGGCCGTATCCCTTTTTTCTGCCGGCCAGCAAAAACTGCAACCCGGCCTTGACCCCCGCGAATATGCGGACCTCTTATCCATTACGTTTCACGGCAGCAGCATCCCCGATTCCCTGGAACGGCAGAAAGTAAAAGACCCCTACCAGCTGGAATTTCTTTCCCCGGAAATGGGACTGCTGAACCAATGGAGCCTTTACCGCAGGGAGGACAACGTGGGTGTAATTAATATCCGGGGAACTGTGAACAAAGCCATCAGCTGGATGGCCAATTTCTATGCCCCTATGATTCCCGCTACCGGCAGCCTGCAGTTAAATGACAGCACCGTATTTAATTACCAGTTGGCGGACAACCCTGCAGCGGCCGTTCACGCGGGCTGGACCATTGCCCTCGGTCACCTGGCCCCGGGGATTATTGAGCACATCAGGCAGCTTTACCATGAAAAAGGCACCAGGGAATTCTATGTATTTGGCCACAGTCAGGGAGGCGCCATCGCTTACCTGTTACGTTCTTACCTGTACTATGAACAAAAAAAGGGAACGATCCCCGGCGATATTTCATTTAAAACGTATTGCAGTGCAGCACCCAAACCCGGCAACCTGTATTATGCATATGATTATGATTATATCACCCGCGGTGGATGGGCGCTCACCGTGGTGAATGCCTCCGACTGGGTACCGGAATCTCCATTCTCCATACAGACGATCCGGGATTTTAACCCGGTAAACCCGCTGATCAATGTGAAGCCCATGCTGAAAAAACAGAAATTCCTGGTCCGGACAGCAGGGGGAATCATCTACGATAAGCTGGAACGGAAAACCCGTAAAGCGCAACGCAAGTTTGAAAAATACCTGGGACATACACTATTTAAAACCGGCATCCGGAAGGCCCTGCCCCAGCTGAAAGAACCTGTTTATGTACATGTTAATAACTATATGCGGGCCGGCACACCGGTGGTGCTCCTTCCCGATGAGGGATACCGGCAGTTGTTTCCGGATGATAAAAACAAAGCATTCATCCATCATATGTTCGCGCCCTATTACTACCTGCTGAAAAAAATATACGGGCTGAAATAATTCAGGGCCGGGTAATTTGATAACAAAAGCGGAATAACCGGCCTTCAAAATCAAAAGGAGTGGTTGCTTTGCTGATGTCCCTGATCCGGGGGGATTGTATTTTCCCTGTATCCGGTACAAATTTCCTGAAATTGGTACTGAAGAAAAGCTGGCCGCCGGGCTTCAGGGCCCGGAGACAATCATTGATCAGTTCCGCATGGTCCCGCTGGATATCGAGGATATCATCCATCCGCTTGCTGTTGCTGAAAGTGGGCGGATCCATTACGACCAGGTCAAAATAAGCAGGGGGCAGGGTTTTCAGAAAAACCTTTACATCCGCATGAACTGTTTTGTACTTTTCTTTATCTGTGAATCCATTTAAGGCCAGGTTTCTTTCGGCCCAGTTCAGGTAGGTCTTCGACAGATCCACTGTCAGCACTTCGGCGGCTCCCCCCGCAGCGGCATAGACGGAAAAAGAACCGGTATACGCAAAGAGGTTGAGGACTTTCTTTTCCCCCGAGAGGCCCCGTACCAGTTGGCGGGTCAGGCGGTGGTCGAGAAATAAACCGGTATCCAGGTAATCGCCCAGGTTAATGAGGAACTTCAGCCCGTTTTCCTCCACTACAAATTCATGCTGTACCGCATCGTATTTCTGGTATTGGCCCAGCCGGCCGGGCTTGCGCTGGCGGAGTTTCAGAAAAATATTTTCCCTGGCGACAGCAAGCACCCCGGCAACCACTCCCAGGGTCTTTTCCATCCAGTCATCATGTTCATCTTCGGTCATGCCATGTCTCCTCTTGTATTCGGCCACATAGAGCTTTTCACCATACAATTCGATACAAAGCGGAAATTCCGGTAGATCGTGATCGTAAACCCGGTAACACCCAACCCCCAGCTTCCGGGCCTGCCGGCCCAGGTGACGATACACTTTTTGCAAACGGTTCCGGAACATCACAAATTTTTCTTCTTCCCGCTCAGTCATAATTTTTTAACGAAATTTAATACCCAAATATCTGACTTTAGGGTTGATAAGTTGACAAGTTTACAGGTTAACTTGCTAACTTACCAACCCGTCACACCAAACATCTCAATTTTAAACTCTCAACTTCAAACTCTCAACCTCAAACCTTCAACCCTCAACTCCTCCCCCTGTACGCCATCGTCGACATAGAAACCACGGGCTCTTATGCCGCTGCCAACGGGATCACGGAGATATCCATTCATATTTTTGACGGGCAGTCTGTGGTGGACCGCTATGAAACCCTGATCAACCCCGGCCAGCCCATTCCCTATTATATCCAGGCCATGACGGGTATCAGCGACCAGATGGTGGCCGGCGCTCCCCGCTTTGAAGAAGTGGCCGAAAGAATTTACGAACTGCTGAGGGATAAGATATTCATCGCCCACAATGTCAGTTTTGATTACTCCTTTATTAAAGCGCACCTGAAAGAGGCCGGTTTTGAACTGAATACCAAAAAGCTCTGCACGGTGCGGCTGAGCCGGAAGATCTTCCCCGGCTTTCCTTCCTATAGTCTCGGTAAACTCTGCCAGTCGCTGGGCATTGCTATTTATGACCGGCACCGGGCGGGGGGCGACAGTGAGGCCACGGTAAAAATTTTCCGGCTGTTGCTGCAGAATGACCGGGAACAACATATTCAGAAAAGTCTTCAGCGAAATTCCAAGGAGGCTATTTTACCCCCGAATGTTCCCAAAGAACATTTCGATCAGCTGCCCTATACACCCGGCGTATATTATTTTCATAATGAAAAAGGGAAGATCGTATATGTGGGCAAGGCCAATAATATCCGGTACCGGGTCAACAGTCATTTCAGCAATAATTCACAAAGCCGGCAGAAACAGAATTTCATGCAGCATGTGCACCGCATCAGTTACCAGCCCTGCGGCACGGAACTGATGGCCTGTATCCTGGAATCCGCCGAGATCAAAAAAAGATGGCCCGTTTTCAATTCCTCGCAGAAAAGATGGGAAGATGTCTATGGCATTTATCTTTTTGAAGACCAGAACGGCTACCTGCGGCTGGGGATTGATAAGAACCGCAAGCGGCTGAACCCCGTCTGTACCTTTCACTATATCGTGGACGGTCATGCCATGATCCGTAAACTGATCCGGGATTTTCAGCTATGCCCCAAACTTTGTTTCCTGCAAAAGGACAATGGCCCCTGCGGAGGTATGGAAGAAGGAAGCTGCCGGGGCGCCTGTGAACAAAAGGAAAAACCTTTGTCCTATAATCAGCGGGTGGAACAGGCCGTCGCCTCCCTGAAATCCCGCCCCTCTTTCGCCATCATTGATAAAGGACTCAGCGGGGATGACCGCTCCTGCATCCTGGTCGAGGAAGGCATCTTCTATGGGATGGGATATATCCCGGCGGACAGCCCCGCAGACAACCTGGAAACCTTAAAAGAAATGCTTACGAATTACCGGGAGAACAGTTTTATCCGTAACCTGGTACAGGGCTATGCAGCCCGCTTCCCTGACAAAGTAACCTGGTTGTAACCACCTGTCTCATCCCCTTAAATTAAATGAAGAGAGGCTACCGGGTTTAGCCCGCAAACTGTATTTTTGGCCCCTAATAAATCGTACATGAAAAAAACAATCTTATCAATGTTCCTGGTTGCTGCAGGACTTTCCGTATTTGCACAACCCGGTGTGACCAAACCGGCCAGGCCGGCAGCCAAACCCGCCCTGCCGGTACTGAAGACAATGGATGATTCCGCCAGCTACGCCGTGGGGATCAGTGTGGCTAATTTTTATAAAGAGCAGGGAGTTAAAAAGCTGAACACCGCCCTGGTCTCCAAAGCTATTAATGATGTGCTGGGCAACAAGAAAACCCTGCTTGATAACAATGCAGCCAACATGTGTATGAATAATTACATGAACCGCCTGCAGCAGGAAAAATCAAAAGGGACGATCCTTGCCGGGGAGGCCTATCTCGCCAATAACAAAAAAAGACCTGAGGTGAAGACCACTCCCAGCGGGCTGCAGTATGAAGTACTCCGGGAAGGAACCGGGGAAAGACCTAATAAGGAGGACAGCGTAACCTGTCATTACAGGGGTACGTTTATCGATGGAAAAGGCTTTGACAATTCGTATGACCGCGGGGAACCCATCACCTTCCCGCTCAACCATGTCATTGCCGGCTGGACAGAAGGTCTTCAGCTGATGACCGTGGGTTCCAAGTATAAATTCTATATCCCCTATGCCCTGGGATACGGGGCTTATGATAACAGGGATATCCCGGGCGGCTCCACGCTTATTTTTGAAGTAGAACTGCTGGGCGTTAAAAGAAAACAATAGGCAAACACTGAAATAACGAAAGCCCCTTTACCAGAGGGGCTTTTTAGTTTACAATCCTTCTGTCAGGATTGAAGGTTCCCCTTCATTTCACGGATCTGTTCGATCGTGCCCAATACGATCACCCGCATACCAGGGGTGATATAGGTATCTTCCGGGGGATTGATCAGGAAGTTGCCGTCCTTATCTTTTATACCAATACAATTGACACCGGTCTTCTTCCAGCCCATTACGTCGTGCAGGGATTTATCCTTTAAGGAAAGCGGGAGATCATCAAAACTCACCGATTCCATATGAATCGAATGCCCCTGTTCGCCGGACAGGAAATCGATGAACTCCACCACATCCGGCTTGGAGATCAGGGTGGCCATATGGGTGCCCCCGATAAAATCCGGCATAATCACATTATCCGCCCCGGCTTTTTTCAATTTGGCCACCGAAGTGGACTCGGAAGCCCGGCTGATAATTTTGAGCCGGGGGTTCAGCGAGCGGGCGGATAAAACAATAAACACATTCTGCGCATCGAGGGGAAGGGTGGTGATCAAAGCCCGGGCCCTTTCCACCCCCGCTGCCCGCAACACATCATCATCCGTGGCATCTCCTTCCAGCCGGATGATCCCTGCTCCTTCCGCATCCACCCGCTGAATCAGGTGTTCATCCTTTTCCACCACGATAAAGGGGACATTATGGGCCGTGAGGATATTGGCGGCCTGGTTACCGTTCCGGCCATACCCGCAAACAATGACATGATCCTGTAACCGGGAAATATCTCGCATAAGTTTTCGGTTTTTAAAATACTGGTTCAGCTCCCCGCTGATCACAAACTGTGTAATCCGGGTGATGACAAAGGCATACGTCAGCCAGCTGGTGATCAGCAGGAACATGGTAAAAGCCCTTCCTGCATGGGAGAGCGGGATCGTTTCCCCGTACCCCACCGTAGTGATCGTAATCGTGGTCATGTAGATCGCATCAAAAAAAGAAGCTCCTTCAATGATCATATAGCCCAGGATACCCGTGACTACAATGATATGCAGCATGATAAAGGGCTGGAGGAGTTTGTAAGTGGAATTCTTCAAAAAATCCGGTTTGTACAAATTTAATTAATGAACCAATACCCGTGTATGACTTTAAAAAAAGGGGGGACGGCCAAAAAGCCATCCCCGTAGGATTTAATTAAAAACCCTGAGCATTATCTTCTGTTCACCACAATCTTCTGAACGGTTTGCTCTCCCGTTCCTGTGGCAACCACTTTAAGGCTGTATATACCCGTTGAAAGATTTTGGAGTACGATATTATTATTGGTGACAGCCGGTAACCGGCGGATAATCTTTCCGCTCATATCGAGCAGTGTCAGATCCCGGGTCGTTTGCTGGTCATCAAAAACCACGGTCACGCTTCCATCCTGGCTCGGATTGGGATAGATGGTTAACCTGACCGGTTGGGCTTCTCCTCTCACCGCCCGGACCTCACTGTACCTCGACAGGCCGTCAAAATCAACCTGGCGGATCCGGTACTGGCTGATACCCTTATAGGTATTCTGATCGGTATACTGGTATTGAAGCGGCTCCTGACTGTTACCACCCGGTGCACGGGAAGGAATAAGCGCTACCGTTTGCCATCCGCCCATTCCTGTCATCCGTTCAAGTACAAAGGAAGCCGATTGCTGCTCGGTCAGGGTCTCCCATTTCAGGTTCACAAAATCCCTGCTACGGGTGGCTGTAAAGGATTTGAAATGGACCGGTAACGGGGAACAACCATTGGCGGCCAGGGCATACTGAAAATTGCCCAGCCCCTGCGTGATGACTTCAATGATCAGGGTTTTATTAATAGCAGGAGGTACAGTATTGCCGGTATAGGGAATAAAGCCGGAAACATAGGCCCCGCCTGCCGCAATGGTTTGCAGGTTGGCACTCTGGTCGTCCACCAGCGGGTCTGTCAGATCCAGCAAGCCGTTGCTGTTCTCATCCCGGTATGCCCTCCAGGAAGAGACAATGGTCTGGGCGGTATTAATATTCTGTATACGTACAAAATAGCCTCTCGGGACCAGGCAGTTTAACTGGCCGGTTACAACCGGGTAATTAAATGCGTAGATATTATTACAGATCACACAATGCGGGGTCCACTGGGAATTAAGCGCTCCCTGGGAGGACCATACATCGGCTTTGATCGTAACCCCGTTCCCGCATTGCTGGTTGGGAACAGTTACCACGAGGTTACTGAGTGTGATCGGGTAATACCCCTGCGCATCAACTGTACCGACCGCGATGGTATACCCGGATCCAAGGGTGACCCCGCCACCCGGGTAGGAGGCGGAACCAATAACGGTTTGCGTGGCGATATCAAAAGCGATATTCAGGAAAGGAAAAGGCCCCGTGCCGTTCAGCCGCAGATCATTGCCCTGTGGCGAATGGTTGTTGGAACAATTTACCCCCCAGAAATTGGGATAATCCGCCTCCTTCCAGGCCTGGATAACTACCGTTTTATTGCCACCGTTATTTTTTAGTTTCAAATTCAGGTTAAAGGTCGCCTGGCAATCCGCGCCAGCCTGGCTGGTACTCTGGATGCTGATGACTACATCTTTCAGGTCGCATTGTGCGTGCAGGTTTTTCTTCATCGCGATGAAGAAAAAAACCAGGAATAACAGGATAATCTTTTTCATGCCCAGGTTATTTAATGGTGAATAAATCCCTGGCCTTACTGTATAATACAGTTTAACCAGCAGCTCTCCATGGAGCGGACCTGTGGCATTCAATGAATGAGGATTCAGCGGAAATCAATCATTATGGGGGTTTCCCGGGAGGAATTGAATAGAATCGGGGAATATTGAACTCTTAAATTAATACAACATCCGGATAAATACAAGACCTGGCCGTCTTTTTTATTTTTTCTTGCGTAACTGTGCCCATTCCAGCGCTTTCCTGAACTGCTGATCCTCTGTGAGATGGGTGTTGTCCAGTTCCAGCGCATCCCCGGCTTTTCGGAGCGGGCTTATTTCCCGGTGGGAGTCGATATAATCCCGCATCTCGAGGTTATTCTTTACTTCTTCAATCGTAATATTGGGATTTTTGGCATAGAGTTCTTTGAAGCGCCTTTCCACCCGTACGGTATTATCAGCCGTCATAAATATCTTCAGTTCGGCTTTGGGGAATACCACGGTACCAATATCCCGGCCATCCATGACAATCCCTTTTTTTTTCCCCATTTTTTGTTGCTGGGCCACCGCAAATTCACGGACCTCCCTGATCGCCGCCACATCACTGACCTTTTCTGCGATCAGCAGATCCCGGATCAGGTATTCCACATTCTCCCCGTTCAGGAACATCTCGCTGCGCTGGGCCCCGGAATTAACTACAAACTCCAGGTTAATATTCCGGAGCGCTTCGTTTATTTCCGTCTTATTCTCAATATCCACATTGTTCCGGATAAAATAGAGGGTAATGGCCCGGTACATGGCGCCACTATCCACATACACATAACCCAGCTCTTTGGCGAGCCGTTTGGCCAGGGTGCTCTTTCCGCAGCTGGACCATCCATCGATTGTTATGATAATTTTTTTCCCGGGCATACTCCGGGCAAATGTAAATAAAACGGGCTGTATCTTCTTTTGACACAGCCCGTTTAAAATGATTATTCTTTCTCTACGCCTTGGAGGGCTCCTCGGTTTTGCTTTTGAAGGTGAAAGACAGGCGGGTATTGTCAGCATCCACATCCGCAACCAGCACATCTCCCGCTTTCACATGCATGCTCAGGATCTCTTCCGCCAGGGGATCTTCCAGGTATTTCTGGATGGCCCGGTGCAGCGGCCTGGCCCCAAACTGGGAGTCATATCCTTTATCCGCCAGGAAGGTCTTGGCCGGTAATGTCAGCTCCAGGCTGAAGCCAAGATTGGCCAGTCTTTTCATCACGCCCTTCATCAGGATATCAATGATGTTGAAGATATTTTCCTTGCTCAGGCTGTTAAAGATCACCACATCGTCGATCCGGTTCAGGAATTCGGGAGAGAAGGTTTTCTTCAGGGCTTTTTCGATCACAGCTTTATTGGCTTCGTCTTCATTCTCGATCCGGGAGGCCGTGGCAAAGCCCACCCCTGCCCCAAAATCTTTCAGCTGGCGCACCCCGATATTGGAGGTCATGATGATCAGGGTATTTTTGAAATCCACTTTCCGGCCAAGCCCGTCCGTCAGCTGCCCGTCGTCAAGCACCTGCAGCAGGATATTATAAATATCCGGGTGTGCTTTTTCAATCTCATCCAGCAGGATCACACTGTAAGGCTTGCGGCGAACTTTTTCGGTAAGCTGACCGCCTTCTTCGTATCCCACATAACCGGGAGGAGCGCCGATCAGGCGGCTCACCGTGAATTTTTCCATGTATTCACTCATATCGATCCGGATCAGGGTATCATCCGAATCAAACATCTGGCGGGCCAGCGAACGGGCCAGTTCGGTTTTACCCACCCCGGTTGGCCCGAGGAAGATAAACGTACCAATGGGTTTCTTGGGGTCTTTCAGGCCCACCCGGTTCCGCTGAATCGCTTTTACTACTTTCAGGATGGCCTCGTCCTGGCCAATCACCATACCCCGCATATCATCGGCCATCTTGCGCAGTTTCTCCGTTTCGGCCTGTACCATCCGCTTCACCGGTATGCCGGTCATCATACTCACTACTTCCGCAATTTGTTCTTCCCCGATCGGGTAGCGCTTGTGTTTGCTTTCCTCCTCCCACTCTGCTTTCGCTTTTTCCAGGTCTTCCTGTAATCTTTTTTCCGTATCACGGAGGGAAGCGGCCTCTTCAAATTTCTGGCTCTTCACCACTTTGTTCTTCTCGTTCTTCACGTCCTCGATCTTCTTCTCGAGGTCCACGATGGTCTGCGGCACATTGATGTTTTTCAGGTGCACGCGGGCGCCCACTTCATCCATCACATCGATGGCTTTATCCGGTAATAGCCGGTCCGTCACATAGCGGTCACTCAGTTTCACACAAGCATCGATCGCTTCCTGGTCATAGTTCACATTGTGGTATTCCTCGTATTTGGATTTGATATTGTTGAGGATCTGGATCGTATCATCCACGCTGGGCGGATCCACCATTACCTTCTGGAATCGGCGGTCAAGCGCCCCGTCTTTCTCAATATACATCCGGTATTCGTCCAGGGTGGAAGCGCCAATGCACTGGAGTTCGCCCCGGGCCAGCGCCGGTTTAAATATATTGCTCGCATCTAATGAACCACTCGCGCCACCGGCTCCCACGATCGTATGCAGCTCATCGATGAACAGGATCACATCCCGGTTTTTTTCCAGTTCGTTCATGATGGCTTTCATCCTTTCTTCAAACTGGCCGCGATACTTGGTACCGGCCACGAGGGCGGCCAGGTCTAGCGAGATCACGCGTTTGTCAAACAATACCCGGGATACTTTCCGCTGCACAATACGCAGGGCCAGTCCTTCCACAATGGCCGTCTTACCCACACCGGGTTCGCCGATCAGGATCGGGTTATTCTTTTTGCGGCGGGATAAAATCTGGGAA
The DNA here is from genome assembly GCA_016219985.1 of Sphingobacteriales bacterium. GTDB lineage: Bacteria > Bacteroidota > Bacteroidia > Chitinophagales > Chitinophagaceae > JJ008. The sequence continues at coordinate 215,025 of JACRJO010000022.1, forward strand.
ACCCGCTCAATTTCTGACTCACGTCCCACAATAGGATCCAGGGCCCCGAGTTCCGCCATCTTGGTGATATCCCGGCCGAAATTATCAAGTACCGGTGTCTTGCTCTTGGCAGTACCGGCCTGCTTGCTTCCCCCCTTGGGCTGGGAATACTTTTTTTCTTCATCAAAGTCATCGTCATTCTCATCCTGGAATTCAGCCCGGGGATCGTTTGATTTTACGATGCCCAGCTCCTGCCGGAAAAGATCATAATCCACATCAAACTGGTTTAATATCTGGGTCGCTATATTTTCCTTATTCTTGAGAATAGAAAGCATCAGGTGTTCGGTCTCCACGGTGGCGCTTTTCAGGGCTTTCGCTTCGAGTACGGTAACCCGGATCACTTTCTCTGCCTGCTTGGTCAGCGGCAGGCTGTTGATATTGGCGATATTCTTTCCGGTCTTATCCTTCACCGCCAGTTCTATTTCCTTTCGCAGCTCATACAGGTCCACGTTAAAGCTTTTCAGGATACGCACGGCGGCATTATCTCCCTCGCGGATCAGGCCCAGCAACAGGTGCTCGGTACCAATAAAATCATTCCCCAGCCTTAATGCCTCCTCCCTGCTGAATGAGATGATCTCCTTTACCTGGGTTGAAAAATTATTATCCATTTTTAGATAATTAGTTGTGATACAATATTAACGAATAAATTTGGTTCCTGTTCTTCCGTACTTATAAACGGTCTGTTGATAATTTAAGTTGTGGGAAAAACCCAAGTTTTTACATTGCAGCAGCCCCGGGAAAACGGACAGGAGCAATAATTAAAACCCAGAACCATGAATGTCAAAACGGATACCAAAGAGAAATTTTATGCCATCACTGTAATTGACCCGGTTTTGTCTGCTACTATGACAGACGAAATAGGCGAATGTTTGCTCCCTTACCTGGAAAAAGAGGCCGGGCCGGCAGACAGGCAGGTCAAAAACCTGGTATTGATTCTTAAAAACGTGAAAGAACTGGATACGGTTGCCGCGGAAAAACTGGTCTATATTCAGCAGAAATTTTACGAAAACAGCGCTTCTTTTGTCATTTGCGAATTGCAGAAACAGGTAGAGGAATTCCTCGATAATAACGGTTTGCTGGAGCTGATGAATGTAACCCCTACTGAAAGTGAGGCCTGGGATATCGTGCAAATGGAGGAAATCGAGCGGGAAATGATGGATGAAGGGGGTTTTTAAGGGGCAGTGCAGCTAAGCGCCAGCCAATCCGGTCTTTTCAAATAATTACATATAAAAACCACTCACCATTTCATGTTTGCCGTCACGATCCTTGGAAATAACTCTGCCGTTCCAGCCTTTGACCGTCACCCTACCAGCCAGGTGGTTACCCTGGACGGGACCAATTACCTGGTGGACTGCGGCGAGGGCACCCAGATCCAGCTGATCAATTACAAGATCCGCCGGAGCCGGATTTCGCATATTTTTATCTCCCACCTGCACGGCGACCATTATTTTGGGTTGATCGGGCTGATCAATTCGCTTAGTCTCCTGGGGCACCAGCAGGTCCTGCATATTTTCGGCCCTGCCCCCCTGCGTGATATTATCGAGATCCAGCTTAAAGTGGCCGATACCCAGCTTTGTTTTCCCCTGCATATTCACCATATTACCGAAGCGGCCGTCCTGCTGGACAACGACAAATTGACTGTCCGCTGTTTTCCCACCAACCACCGGGTGGAATGCTATGGTTTCTCCTTCACCCAAAAAAAAACGCCCCGGAAACTGCTCCCCGAAAAAGCGAAGGAATACGGGATCCCGGCGGTGTTTTACGACCGGCTTACAAGGGGGGAGGATTATACCCAAAAAGACGGAACCCTGGTAAAAAATGAATCCGTGACCGTAGCCGCTGAACCTGGTAAACGCTATGCTTTCTGCGCCGATACCAAATACGACGAAGCGCTTTTACCCCATATTGATGGCTTTGATATGATCTACCACGAGACCACCTATCTCGATAACCTGCGCGACCGGGCTGAACTGCGCTTCCATTCCACCACCAAGCAGGCCGCGACCATCGCCCTGAAAGCCGGGGTAAAAAAATTGCTGATCGGGCATTTCAGCAGCAAGTATGATACACTGGAAGAATTTGAAAAAGAAGCAAAGGAGGTTTTTGCGGAAGCGGAACTGGCGTTAGAAGGGGTTTGTTACGAAGTGTAAGGAAGTCAAAAAGTAAAAATACCAGGCTGAAAGTTTGGAATTTCCTTGTGACTGGATTTGCGTATTCGCATTTTCCCCTCTTATAGATATTCAAATCACTAAGGCATTTCCCGCTTTAGGTTTTTGACTTTTTACTTTTGAATTTTGACTCCCCATCAGCCATTGATAAAACAACGGAAACTCCACCCTCCAGCGCGCTTCATTATGCATCCCTTCATTTCGTATAATCACAGCGATTTCAGCTTTTGAAACGGCGGTCAGTTTCTCAAAAGCCTTCAGCATCAGCGGTACCATCGTCTCCCCTTCCTGCATGCCGGCATAGAGATACAATTTCCCCTTAAATTTCTTTCCCCGCTTTTTAATGGCCCGGTTAATCTCCGGCGCCACCCAGAATGCCGGCGAAAAAACACCGGCTCCGCCAAAGACTTTTGGATATTTCAGGACAGCATACATCGAAATAAGTCCGCCCATTGAACTGCCGGTAATAAATGTATGACGCCGGCCCCGGGCCGTTTGATACTTCTTATCAATAAAGGGCTTCAGGGTCTTAACAATAAAATCCACATACGCATCCCCCTCGCCGGCGCCGAAACGTTCACTGGTATATGGATTGTATTCATTGAGCCGTTTTGCCCCTCCATGATCAACCGCCACCACAATGCATTCGCCGGCCTTCGCGGTATCCAGGTATTCGTCCACGCCCCATTCACCGGAGTAGGAGCTTGTATCCTCAAATACATTCTGTCCATCCTGCATGTACAGCACCGGGTATTTTTTCCCTTCTGAATAACCGGGCGGCAGATAGATCCACACGCGCCTGGTCCTTTTTAACTGGGGAAAATAAAAGGCAGTATCCAGTATCCGTACATTCGCACCGGCCGTACTTACCCTTGGTTTTGGCGGAACCTGGTCGGCCCATTCCTCCACCGTCAGCCGGACCGTTGTATCAGATTCCACTTTCAGCACCCGGTTGGCAATACCCGCACCGCCGGCTTTACATTCCACTTTGTCCCAGCTGCCGCGGGTGATCTTATACTCATAGGAGCCGGCCGGCAGGTTGATGATCAGGGAGCCGCCAGCTTTGAAACTGAAACGCGGGTCACCGGGACGCCACCCGTTGAATGAGCCGGCGATATATAAAGAATCATCCGCGTTAACCGGTGCAACCGATGCCATCTCCACCCTAACCCGGTACTGGGCAGAGATGGAAATAGATGAAACCAAACAAAGTATGATTAAAGACAGGTAGCGCATTCTTAAAATTAGGCTTTTATTTTTTCTGTATGGAAATAGGGCCCGCTCTGCTCTACAATAATATGAAAACAGCCCGTATACTGATATGGACTTTACTACCGGTGATCATCCTGTTCAGCTCAATAACCCTCTGCCAGTTGTTTAGCTATACAGGAAAGGAGTTTGTCAGCTATTCTCTCGTATTCCCGAAAGACAGGGGAACCCCTGTTGTTTTTACAGAAAAGCATGTATGGGAGCTGGCTGCCAAAAAGAAAAAAATACGCCTGACCCTGACTGGCAATATTGAACTGAACAGAAAAAAGTTTGATCTCATTCTCTATGAAACACGGAAAATGAAATACACTCATGATTCGACCATGGTGATCATTACAGATTTTACCAGCGATACCCCGTTCAGTGAATTTCTGAAAATTGTCAGGATTTGCAATGATGAAATGATCATGACCTATGCCCCTGTAAAAAAAGGATTCATCATCTTCGGATATTTCAGGGATGAGAATGATTAGCAATCAGCCTTACACCGTCTTCATCAGCTCCTTTATCCTTGCATGGTGTTTCTCACTTACTTTCCATACCGGTAAGCGGAAGTTATTCCGGCAGAGCCCCATTTCGCTCAGGTAGGCTTTTACCCCGCTGGGGCTGCCTTCGGCAAACATGGAAGCAATAATATCAAGGTATTTGGAATGCAGTTTTTGCGCTTCTTCAAATTTTCCGGCCAGGCATAACCGGACCATGTCGGAATAATCCCTGGGGTAGGCATTGGCCACCACGGAGATCAGTCCCTCGGCCCCGCCCGCGATCATCTGCAGGGTGATGGGGTCGTCGCCACTGATGACCATAAAATCATCAGGTTTGTTTTTGATGAGCTGGTTGACCAGGTCAAAATTGCCGCTGGCTTCCTTGGTGGCAAATATGTTTTTGCATTCCCGGGCGATCCGGAGCTGCGTTTCCGCAGTCACACTCTGACCGGTCCGGCCTGGCACATTATACATAATGATGGGCAGCGGGGTGGCTGCATCCAGTGCCTTATAATGCTGGAAGATCCCCTCCTGGTTGGGTTTATTATAGTAAGGACTCACCGAGAGTATCGCATCATAACCGGAAAGATCAAATTCCCGGAACCCTTTGATCACTTCATGAGTGTCGTTCCCGCCAATACCGGCCACCAGGGGTACCCGGCCGGCCACTTCTTTTTTCACAAAGGAAAAAACTTCCTGCTTTTCCGCACCATGCACGGTAGCGCTCTCCCCGGTGGTACCCAGCGCCACCAGGTATTCCACCTTGCCATCGATCCAGAAATTGATCAGTTGTTTAAAACTGTCCCAATCAATTGTCCCGTTGTCATGAAACGGGGTAACAATGGCGATTCCTGTTCCGGTAAATTTTTTCCTGAGTGACATTTTTTATTATAATTATTATTTGTGCTACTATAAACCCTCCACCTTCAACTCTCAACTCTCAACTCTGAACTCTGAACCTTCAACTTCAAGCCTCTTCCCAAAATCCCATCTTCCCGAACTTTTCAATCCGGTTATTGACCCGTTGCTCTGCGGTCTGCTGTTTCAGTTCCCTGATCACGGGGAGCAGGTGATTTTTTAGGATCTGTGCAGCTTCGTTATAATCCCAGTGGGCTCCGCCGGGTGGTTCGGGGATTATCCCGTCGATCAGGCCAAAACCCAGCATCTTATCCGCGGTCAGCCGTAATTGTTCAGCGGCTACTTCTTTCTGAGCCCAGCTTCTCCATAATATTGCGCTACAGTTTTCGGGAGATATGACGGTGTACCAGGAGTTTTCCATCATAAAAACCCTGTCGCCCACCCCAATGCCAAGGGCCCCGCCGCTGGCACCTTCACCGATGATGACACAGATGACAGGTACTTTGAGCCGGATCATCTCATAAATATTCCGGGCAATGGCCTCTCCCTGGCCCCTTTCCTCAGCTTCGAGACCCGGGTAGGCACCGGGAGTATCGATCAGGGTGATGACCGGTTTGTTGAATTTTTCCGCCAGCCGCATCAGTCGCAGAGCCTTCCGGTACCCCTCCGGGTTGGCCATCCCGAAATTCCGGTGCTGCCGCATCTTGGTATTGATTCCTTTCTGCTGGCCGATGATCATTACCGTTTCTCCATCGAGGGAAGCAAATCCGCCTACCATGGCTTTATCATCTTTTACATTCCTGTCGCCATAGAGTTCCACAAAATTTGTGGTCATTTTCTCAATATACTTCAGGGTATAGGGCCGGTCGGGGTGACGGCTCAGTTGTACCCGTTGCCAGCTAGTCAGGCTCCGGGTGATCTCCTTTCTTTTTTCAATCACACTGGTCTCCAGCTTGCCAATCACTTCGCTGTAGTCCACCTTGCTTTTCTCCGCTTTCTGTTTCAGGTCATCGATCTCTTCCAGGAGGTCCTTGATGGGCTTCTCAAAGTCAATAAACTGCCGGTTTTTATCCGAAGGCATAGGCTAATTATAAGGGGGCTAAATTAAGGATAATATGAGAATAAGTGCCGGATGGCAAAGGACTGAACCACAGGTGGATAATTAATAGAAAAACTTTTGGTTGAAAAAGATTGCAGGCCTATCTTTGCCGTCCTGAAAAATGAGGTTCCCGGAGCTCATTTGATGGAAACGGATCGGTAGTTCTCCCCACATTGCTGTGGGGATGGTTAGAATGCCGCCCTGTCATCCCCACAGCAATGTGGGGACGGGTTCGAGTCCCGTCCGGTCCGCCCAGTTCTTTTAGATTAGTATATTATTTATACATACGTTTTTGGATCGGTAGTTCAGTTGGTTAGAATGCCGCCCTGTCACGGCGGAGGTCGCGGGTTCGAGTCCCGTCCGGTCCGCAGAAAGGTTCTGATTGATCAGAGCCTTTTTTGTTTTATGCCTCATTATGTTTACATACTTCAAAGCGAATCGGATGGCTCCTTCTATAAGGGATATACATCAAATCCAGCTTTGCGATTGCAACAGCACAACAATCTTGAATCAGTATATACCTCAAGTAAGGCTCCCTGGAAAATGGTTTATGTGGAAGAGATGGATGCCAAAACAGTGGCCCTAAAAAGGGAAAAAAATCTGAAAAAAGCCACCCGGGAAAGAATCCTGGCCCTCTTAAACCACCCCAAAAATATTGTCGACCAATTCCGGATGGGGTAGGATATCGCCTATCTCCGCAGCAGAATGAGAGCCCTGTCTTCCGCATTCCATTGTGGGGACGGGTTCGAGTCCCGTCCGGTCCGCATTTAACAAGATAAAGACCTGCACTGGGAGCGGGTCTTGCTGTTTACGATCTGCCTGACAACATTTTAGTTTAGTCTATTACCCAGACCAATATCCCAGATTTCCCGATCATCAATGCTTTTTTCATCTTACCAGCCTTGAAATAAGTCCTGAAAGCCTTCCTGGCTTTATGGCCGCTAATCTGACCATTAAGTCCCTCCAATGTTTATGTAATATGCGGCCAGTAAGGATTGCAGCCCGATATGAGACCCGAGAATGGTTATCTTACTTAGGCACTCAATTTGGTGTCCCTCTGATTTAATTTTGATTTATAAAATATCAAAATTAATTATTATGTAATTCATTCATTTTCAATATGTTAAATCATAATTTCGATAATAAAGCATAGTGTAAATTATTATTTACAAAATAGCATATATTTGTAAATAATACTTATCGTTATGGAAAGAAAGAAAGCGATTCTACTACCCCAGATTAAACGGATTCTGCAGGAATTGGGCGAAAATATAAAGCTGGCGAGGCTTCGCAGGAAGCTTAGTGCAGCACAGGTTTCCGAACGGGCTAATTTAAGCCGCCCTACCCTGCTGGCAATTGAAAAGGGCCATCCCGGAGTTGCCATGAGCTCCTATGCCCAGGTTCTTTTCGTATTGGGTCTGGAAAAAGATCTGCTCCGGCTTGCCGAGGATGACAAGCTGGGCAGAAAGCTTCAGGATGCAGGTATGATAGTAAAAGAAAGGGCGCCTAAGAAATCAAAATAGAATCGCCCATGGCAAAAACTGAAAAAAAGGAAATATTGGTCTATGCTCATTGGCAGGGTTTGACAGGCCCGGGACGAATGGGCACGCTGACAGTTACCCAGGGAAAGGGCAAAGAAGTATTCTCATTTGAATATGTACCCGATTGGTTGAAATCAGGGTTTACCCAAATGCTCGATCCGGATCTGCAATTATACTCGGGCGCATATTATCCGCGGGATGAAAAAGTGAGTTTTGGAGTTTTTCTGGATTCATGCCCTGACAGATGGGGCCGGGTTTTAATGCAACGAAGAGAGGCTGCAATGGCGAGAATGGAAAAAAGAACTGCCAGGGAATTAATGGAGTCGGATTATTTGCTGGGTGTCTTTGATGGCCATAGAATGGGAGCATTACGGTTTAAAACAGATGAAAAAGGTCCATTCCTGAATGATAATAAGGAAATGGCCGCCCCACCCTGGGCTTCGCTGAGAGAACTGGAAGATGCAAGCCTGAAATTTGAAGATGACAATATACATGATCCTGAATTTCTCAAATGGGTAAACATGCTGATTGCGCCAGGGTCTTCCTTAGGTGGTGCCAGGCCTAAAGCAAGCGTTATAGACCCGGAAGGAGGTTTATGGATCGCAAAATTCCCGAGCAAAATGGATGATAAGGATACCGGTGCCTGGGAAATGGTGGTGAATGAACTGGCTCAAAAAGCCGGACTCAATATTGCACAGGGAATGGTCCGGCGATTTAATAGCCGGTATCATACTTACCTCACCAAACGATTCGACAGGACTGAAAAAGATGAGCGGATTCATTTTGCTTCCGCCATGACCTTATTAGGGTATACCGATGGAGAAAAATCGGCCGGGGCAAGCTACCTGGAACTGGTTGAATTCATCACCAGGAATGGAGCATCTGCGGATCGGGACCTCGAAGAATTATGGAGAAGAATTGTATTCAGCATTTGTGTAAAGAATACGGATGATCATTTAAGAAATCATGGCTTTCTTCTGACGAATGCCGGGTGGTCTTTGTCCCCGGCTTACGATGTCAACCCAAACGAATATGGGAAAGGATTGCACCTGAATATTTCGGACAATGACAATTCTCTGAGCCTGGATCTGGCTTTGGACGTGTCCGAATATTTTCGGCTTACTCCTGCCAAAGCAAATCAAATAATAACGCAGGTGAAAAATGCTGTTAACGAATGGAAAGCAGTTGCTGCAAAATACAAAATACCTGCTGCAGAACAGGATCGGATGACCCAGGCATTTCTACTATGATACGGGTGATTTATTTTGCTACATCAATCCCTGTAAAGGACTGTAAAGTCGCAGCAGTTTTTTGAATTCAGCAAGAAAAGTGATCGGGTAAAAGAAGCTATTTATGGCAATCAACCCGATATAACGTTTTTCAGACCCCGCCCGATCCGCCCGGGAAAGAATCCTGGCCCTCTTAAGCCACCCCAAAAATATTGCCGGCCAATTCCGGATGGGGTAGGATACCGCCTATCTCCACAGCAGTATGAGAGACCTGTCATCCCCCCCCACTCCATTGTGGGGACAAAAATTTCGCACCCTTCAGCATACCTTTAAACAGGCAACCGGAAACCAAGGGTGCCGCCCTTTACCCGGAAACAGGAAAAAGCAAGATTTGGATTGACGGATACCCCCTTTACATTGAAATTTGTAACCAACCTGCGTCAATGGCTGACAAGCTTTATAATTATTACAGAATTGAAAAAGCAATAAGTTTTTTAACAGATTGCTTCAGGGAACAACCCGACCTGGATGAGATTGCCCGGAAGATTCACCTGAGCCCCTTTCATTTTCAGCGGCTCTTTACCGACTGGGTGGGTATCAGCCCGAAAAAATTTGTTCAATATCTTACCCTGGACTATTTACGGGGAAAAATTTCTGCCACCGGAAACATGATTGAAGCGGCTGAACTTGCCGGGTTATCCAGCCAGTCGAGGGTGCACGATTTATTCCTGAGCATAGAAGGAGTAAGCCCGCAACAGTTCAAGTCTGCCGGCAAGGGAATGGAAATATTTTATGGCTACCATGTCTCCCCCTTCGGTCTTTGTTTCATTGCAGTGACAGAAAAGGGAATTTGCGCGTTAAAGTTTATTGACGAAGAGAAAAGCCGCCTTGAATTTGAACTATTTTCACAGCAATGGCGGTTCGCCAGGCTGATACATAAACCGGACATTACACAGGAGTATATCCGGAAAATATTCCGGCAGGAAAAAGTACACCCCGAAAAACTTCAGTTATTGATCCAGGGAACGGATTTCCAGGTAAAAGTATGGGAAGCATTGGTGAAAATACCGTTTGGCGCAGTCGCCACTTTTCAGCAGGTGGCAACAATGATTGGCCGGCCTGACACCGTTAGATGTGTCGGCTCTGCGGTTGGCAAAAACAGTATTCTGTACCTTATCCCCTGCCATCGCATAATTGCCAAAGATGGTACACTGGGTAATTATCACTCCGGGAAAGTTCGCAAACAGGCAATGATTGGATGGGAGCAGAGTATACTCGGGCAGCAGTAGGTTTCAGCAAGCAGCTATTTCACTATTGCCGGAATCCTTCTGATCAGATTGACCCTCTGCCAGGTTCTGTAATTACCATCCCGGCTGTGCCTGATACTGAAAACCACGCTGTGACAGCCGCGGGCATAGCCCTGTTTGCCTTTCGAATACTAATCAAACACTGCAAAAGTTTAAACCCGGATAGTTCAGCAAGAATTGGATTGCCCGGGTGTAGGACAAAAACTATTTTGCGCCCTGATCTTAAAACAGGAATCATGCAGGTATTAATAGTAATTGACGCTCAAAATGAGTTTTCGGAAAATGGTAAAAGACCGGTGCCCAATCATATAAAGGCGGTTGAGGCAATCAGGAAGAGAGTTGAAGAAGCCAGGCAAAAGGCTTCCCCGGTTGCCTGGGTGAGACATTTTAATAAGCCAAATGAATCTCCCGCATTCGTCCCCGGTACCTGGGGCGCTGAGTACTATCAGGGATTCGGCCCGCAAACAGGCTTTGGCGAAGAAACAGAGTTTATAAAAAATGTTTATGGGGCGTTTACCGGGAGTGATATAGGCCACTGGCTGAAAAAAATTAAAGCCAGCACCGTATTAATTACAGGTTTCTATACCCATGGCTGTGTTTCTACCACGGCAAGGGAGGCCATCATGGAAGGATTAGAGGTTTTACTGGACCCTGATGCCACCGGCGCATGCAATATCAGCAACCCACTGGTAGGCAGCTTATCCGCAGATGAAATCCGTATTTCCTCGCTCCTGCAGCTGGCAAATATGGGCGCAAGGATCCTTCCCCCATCCTCCTGAGATCGATTTTGCTTTTATACCATTGAATCCGCAGATACAGATTGTTTCACTTCAGCCTGTTTACAGTAATCTCCATTCTGCCGTCTGTTTCGGGTGAACCAGGTACAATACCACAACATATCTTTACCGCTCAACTGCAAGCGATCCGGGACCGGCGGTACTTTCCCGCAGTTCCTGAAAGAGCGGCCAGGAAAGAAACATTGCTTTTTAAACCCCTGGTATGTCCCCACCTCCGGCGCAAACAGGAAGCCCCCCTAACCTCCAACCTCAGTCTGACCCGGTTATCTCCTGGTACCGGGTCAGGGCCACGGATATATTCCCCGCTTTCCAAACAGGGGTCTTTCGATAGTAGCCTTGTCTTTTTTTGTACAATTGGGTTTAAATCATGCTGATACCAACAGAAAATCATGGTTATTCCCTCTAAAAACCCGTTATTTTAAAATATAATGTTTATGCATGGTATCCATGCCATCCAGCTACCCTCCATTCCCCGTTGCATCCTGGCAACCCGGTTGCCCTGGTAGAGTACATCTTTTGCAAAATGGAGATCAGCGCTTCCCCGAACCAGCAGCCTGGGGCGATGCAACTGTTTACCTCCAAAACAGGCTGCTTACAAGGATGAGGTTGCTTATCACCCGGACGGTATTGTTATGCCTGCTGTTTTTTTCAGCCGGTTGCCGGCATCAGAATAAACCAATGGGACCGGTCTACGGGAACAAAGCCCCGGGTGAGCCTTCCACCGTCCTGCACTTTGCGGTACACCCCCTGTATAACCCGGCCAAAATGATTACTGCCTACCAGCCGCTTATGGATTACCTGAACAAAAGAATGAACGGCATTCAATTTATTCTCGAAGCTTCGAGAGACTATCAACGGTATGAAAAAAAAATAGGAGCCCGTCAGCCTGAGATCCTTTTGCCCAACCCGCTGCAAACCCTCAAGGCCATGAAAGCCGGCTACCGGGTTATTGCCATCGCTGGTGATCCGGCTGATTTTAAAGGCATCTTTATTGTCCGGAAAGATGGAGGGATCAGGGTTCCCGGAGACCTGCGGGGAAAAGCGGTCAGTTACCCTTCCCGGACTGCCCTGGCGGCCTGCATCATGCCTGAATATTACCTGCATGTGCATGGTGTAGATGTCCGGACGGAGATCAAAAGCCTCTTTGTCGGTTCGCAGGAATCCTCCATTATGAACGTTTACCTGAAAAAAACGGCTGCAGGCGCTACCTGGCCCCCACCCTGGAGAGCTTTTCAAAAAGACCATCCGGCAGAAAGTGCCGAACTGGAAGCCATCTGGGAAACAGAAAGCCTTATCAGTAATTCAGTCATGATCAGGAATGACATACCAACGGAAATCAGTAAACAACTGCAGGATCATTTATCCGCTCTCCCCGGTACAGAAGAAGGCAGAAAAGTTCTTTCCGGGATGGAGACCTTGTATTTCAGGGCTGCCACGGATGCAGATTATTCCGTTGTCGAAACCTATATCCGCCGGTTTGAGAAAGAGGTTCATAAAATTGAATCATTATGAGAACAAAAAAGACCGTGCATTTTTTCTTTGGATCATTGCGGGGACAGCTGATACTGGGAGTGGCACTGGTACATGCCATCCTTATGACACTCTTTATTGCGGACCTGGTCAGCCGCCAGCGTAAAGTACTCCGGCAGCAGCAGGAGGAACATGCGATCGCCCTTTCCCAGAGTCTCTCCACCTCCGCTGCAGAATGGCTTGCTGCCAATGATATTGCCGGGTTGCAGGAACTCGTAGATGCCCAGAAGCGGTACCCGGAACTCGCCTATGCGATCCTAACGGATATTAATGGTCATATACTGGGGCATACGGATCGTACAAAGGCGGGGCAGTATTTACTGGATCTTCCGCAGGATAAAAAACTGACGGTGATCAGCAAAGGACCGGACCTGGTGGATGTTGCAGCCCCGGCGATGTTAGGAGGAAGGCAGGTTGGCTGGATACGGGTAGGTCTCAGCCAGGAAAAAGCAGGTAAACAGTTAGCCGGCATCACCCTCAGCGGTATCCTGTATGCCCTTTTGGCCATCTGCATCGGAACAGTCATAGCCTGGTGGATGGGGATCCGGATCACACGCAGACTGTATGCAGTCCAGGATACAATTAACATAGTAAGTAAAGGGGATTCAACTGCCCGGTCCAGGCTCACCGGCAGGGATGAAGCCGCAACCCTGGCAAAGGAATTTGACAGCATGCTCGATACGCTGGAAGAGCGGAACCAGGAAGTCCAGAAAAACAGGGCCCTGTTCGAAAGCCTGTTTCATTCGGCTACCGTACCTATGGTCTATATCGACAAAAGCGGTACACTTTTAAACTATAATCATTCATTCGAAAAAATATTTGGTTATGGCCGCCGTGACTTTTCCACCTTTGAAGAATGGTGGATACTTACCTGCCCGGACAAGGACTGCCAGGGAAAAAACCTTGATACCTGGAAAGGGAAATGGCAGCAGGCGGCCGGGATGCATGGCATAACAGATCAGCAGGAATTCGCCGTCACCTGCAAGAGCGGGGAAAGCCGTACTGTACTCGTCTCCGGGAATGCATTGGCAGAAGACATGCTCGTAACCCTGATGGATATTACCGATCTCAAAAAAACAGAAGCGGCCCTGCGAAAAAGCGAATCGAGCCTGAATGAAGCCCAGCGGGTCGCCCATATCGGGAGCTGGGAACTGGATCATACACAGAACAAACTCAGCTGGTCCGAAGAGAATTACCGGATATTTGAAGTGAACCCCGGCGAAACACCCCACAGCTACGAAACATTCCTGTCACTGGTGCACCCTGATGACCGGAAATTTGTTAACCAGATGTACTCCGATTCCGTCAAAAACCACACCCGCTATGATATTGAACACCGGATTATACTGGACGGGAACAGGATCAAACACCTCCACGAACAATGTGAAACGATTTACAACCCGCAGGGAGAACCGGTATTGTCAATCGGAACGACCCAGGACATCACGGCCCGGAAACAAGCGGAAATAAAACAACGGGAAGCCCTGGAACGTATCAACAAGATCGCGGCCAGTGTTCCGGGTGTTATCTTCCAGTACCGTCAGAACCCGGACGGCAGCACCTGCTTCCCCTATCTCAGTGAAGCCAGTAACGAAATTTATGAAATAAGCCCGGCTGAAGCATGCAGGGATGCTTCCGCTATTTTTGACATGCATCACCCCGATGATAACCCGGGCATACTCGCTTCGCTTGCAGAATCTGCCAAATACCTCATCCCCTGGCAGCATGAATTCCGCATCCGGCGAAAGGATGGAACGGTCCGCACTCTCTACAGCAACGCCGTGCCCCAGCGGGAAAATGACGGCGCTGTAGTATGGCATGGCTTTACCACCGATATTACCGAGCATAAAATGATGGAAGAAGCGCTGCATTCTTCCAGGCAAATGACGGAAGACATCATCAGAACCATCCCGGTGCGGGTATTCTGGAAAGATAGTAACCTTGTTTACATGGGCTGCAATGAAATATTCGCCCGGGATGCCGGGTACAAAACCCCCATGGACCTGATCGGGAAAGACGATTACCGGATGACCTGGAAAGAACAGGCGGAATTATACCGGAAGGACGACCTGCAGGTCATCCAAACAGGAATTCCAAAAATCAATACCGAAGAAAAACAAACCACGCCGGACGGGCATACCATTACCATCCTCACCAGTAAGATACCGCTGCGTGATTCGCAGGGAGAGATCATCGGGGTATTGGGAACCTACATGGATGTTTCCGTGCTGAAAGAAACGGAAGAACAACTAAACAAGGCCAATCGCCTCTATGCATTTATCAGCCATATTAACCAGATGATCATTCACGCAAAGGATGAAGAGGAGATTTTGCGAGAAACCTGCCGCATTGCCGTTGAATACGGCCATTTCAAAATGGCCTGGCTGGGTAAGGTGGATGAAGACTCAAAAAAGGTCATACCCCTCGTGCATTCGGGGAAGGAAGACGGATTTCTCCGTAAAATCCGTCCTATCTCGGTAGAAGATATTCCCGAAGGAAGGGGGCCGACCGGCAGGTCCCTGCGGGAAGATAAAGTTGTATTCTGCAACGATATCGAAAATGATCCTCAAATGGCCCCCTGGAAAGAGCTGGCCCTGGAAAGAGGATTCCGGTCCCTGATTTCCCTGCCGGTAAAAAAAGCGGGCAGGATATACTCGGTCTTTACGCTTTATGCCCCCGGCAAAGATTATTTTAACCCGGAAGAAATTGAACTGCTCAGGGATGTAACCCGGGAACTTTCTTTTGCCCTGCAGGCCGTCGAAAATGAGCAGGAAAGAAAAAGGGCTGAAAAACAGGTAAAGGATTATATCTATGCGCTTAACCAGTCTTCCATCGTGGATGTATCGGATGCGGCAGGAAATATCCAGTTTGCTAATGATAATTTCTTGCAAACCACGGGCTACAGCATGGAAGAACTGAAAGGCAGGGGGCACAACCTGCTGAGGTCGGGCTATCACAGTAAAGAGTATTACCGGCATCTCTGGGATACCGTTTTGCAGGGAAAGGTATGGAGAGGTGAGTTCCGGAACAAGGCCAAAAACGGCTCCTTTCATTGGGTGGACACGACCATTGTACCGTTTCTTAATGAAGAGGGGAAACCGTTCCAGTTCATCACGATCCGCTCGGATATCACGAAACGGAAAGAGGCCGAAGTGGCCAGGGCAGAAGCGCTCGAACGGTATGACCTGCTGACCCGGGCCTCGAGTGATACCATCTGGGACTGGCATATCGCCACGGGGGAGATCATTTATAACCAGGGACTGTCCAAAACATTCGGATATCAGGTCAGCAGCATTAATAGTAAAGAACAGTGGTGGGAAAAGAATATTCACCCGGATGATTTTGACCGGGTACAGTATGCGCTTAATAATGCTTTTCTCAGGCAAAAAGAGTTCATACAGTTCGACTACCGGTTCCGCTGTGCGGACGGCAGTTACAAATATGTAAAGGACAGGGCCTTTGTTATGTATAATGAAAAAGGAGAACCGGAAAGAATGATTGGCTCCATGTCAGATATTACCCAGGAAATTGAGTTTGCTTCACGAATTGAGAAAGCGGTCATTGATGCCCAGGAAAAAGAATGGAACCAGATTGGCATGGAATTGCATGACAATGTTAACCAGTTGCTGGCCGCTTCCCTGTTGTACCTGTCCTTTGGAATGGAGAAGCAGAAAGAAATTTCCTCCCAACCGTCATCCGAATTACAAAAATGTGAAAGTCATATACGGGAAGCCATCCAGGAGATCCGGAAACTGTCCCATCAGCTGGCTCCCGCTTCGAGCCGTGAATTGTCCCTCGAAGAAATATTCAGGTCCCTGCTGGATACGCTCCCGGGGAATAAGCTGCATATCAGTCTTGATATAAAAGACATAAAAGAACGGCAGATAGACCCGGAACTCCGGACCAACCTGTACCGCATCTTACAGGAGCAGCTGAATAATATCATCAAATACTCTCAGGCCAGTGAAATAAAGATCAGCCTCAAGGAGAAAAAATCAATGCTGATTTTCCGGATCAGCGATAACGGCGTGGGCTTTGACCCCGGCATCCGCCGGAAAGGAATTGGCCTGGAAAATATCCGCCGCCGTGCAAAAGCATTTTCCGGGGAATTTAAATTACGGACCGCACCCGGGCAGGGTTGCGAAGTGATAATTAGTATTCCTATGGGGTAAATAGCTGAGAGCCGTGAGTTGTAAGCCTCGAGCTGCGAGTTGTGAGAGACGAAGGTTTTATGGTTAAAGGAGGGCGGGTGGAACTATGCCTGAAACCAGCGGGCGGCCCCCTTTCTCATAAAGTTTAGTTAATAATCGGCCCCGGAATGCCTATAAAATAAAGATTTCCCCTGGCCGGAAATTTTACCGCACTTTATTGACCAGGGTTAAGCGGCCCCGGGCAATAAAAAACCCGTTCCGGCGTCTAATCAGCAACTGTCTCCCTGAAGGGCACCGGTTAATACAATAGCTATGAAAAAACGCCTCCGTGGTCTTTATCTTTTTATTTCCTCACTCGTTATCGGGATCCTGCATTTATCTGTTGGTTTTGCCAGGTCGGCCAGCCATACCACCCGCATGCTGCTGAACCCCGGCGACTCCTCCGTCCGCAGTAACCCGGATTCCCTGTATTTAATGCCGGAACTAAAATCCGTTTATGACAGCCTGCACCTGAACCTGAGGGGGCTGAGCCAGGATGCATTTGAATATGCGAAAAAAGGATTTGACAAACTGGTCAATGAAGGGAAGCTGCTCAACGACTCCGTCATTTCCATTATCGATTTCTCCCGGCCCAGCAATCAAAAAAGATTGTTCATCATCGACCTCCATCAGTACAAAGTGCTTTTTAATACCCTGGTGGCGCACGGCAGAAACACCGGCCGCGAGCTCGCCCTTTCCTTTTCCAATGACCCGTCCTCCTATAAAAGCAGCCCGGGTTTTTATATTACCCGCGAAACCTACGAAGGCCATAACGGTTATTCCCTGAAATTAGACGGACTGGAAAGAGGGATCAACGACAAAGCCTACCAGCGGGGTATCGTGATCCATGGCGCACCTTATGTAAACGAAGGACTGGCCAGTGCCCAGGGATATATCGGCCGCAGCCAGGGTTGCCCGGCTGTACCCCTGCCGCTTTCCAGGCCCATTATCAACAGCATTAAAAACGGCACCTGCGTTTTCATTTACCACCCGGCATATGTGCAGCAATCTCCCCTGCTGAACTGACAACTGTTTATAACTATCAGGCCCCGGCAACAGCCAATCTTTATCTTTGCAGGATTAATTACCCGATATGCTTACGATTGGTGTTTTTGGCGTTGGCCACCTTGGAAAATTTCACCTGAATAACTGGAAAGAGATCCCCGGCGTGGAGATAGTCGGATTTTATGATCCGCATGATGAGACCGCGAAAGAAGTGGCGGAAAAATACCAGCTGCCCCGTTTCCTGGACCCCGAGGCCCTGATGGATTCCTGTGATGCCATTGATGTGGTGACCCCCACTGATTCACATTTTGAATGGTGCGAAAAAGCGATTAAAAAAGGAAAACATGTATTTGTCGAAAAGCCGCTTGCCCATACTATGGAGGAAGCCCGCCAGCTGGTCAAGCTGGTCGCTGAATCCGGAGTCAAATTCCAGGTAGGTCATGTGGAACGCTTTAACCCGGCCTATCTCGCTGTAAAAGACATGGATCTAAAACCCATGTTTATCGAAGTGCACCGCCTGGCCCAGTTCAGTCCGCGGGGTACCGAGGTGAGTGTGATCCTCGACCTGATGATCCATGATATCGACATCATCCTCAGTATTGTGAAGAGTGATGTAAAAAGCATATCCGCGAGCGGTGTGGGGGTGATGACCGAAACACCGGATATCGCCAACGTACGGATCGAATTCCACAACGGTTGTGTGGCCAACCTGACCAGCAGCCGCATTTCCATGAAAAAAATGCGGAAGATCCGCCTCTTCCAGAAAGATTCCTATATCGGGATTGATTTCCTGAACAAAAAAACAGAGATCATCAAACTGAAAGAGCCGGGTGACGGAAATGTATTCGCCTTTGACATTGAAACCCCCTCGGGGAAAAAGACCATTGCCATGGCAAATCCCGTTATTCCCGAGGTAAATGCCATCAAAATGGAACTCGAGGAATTCAGGAATGCGATCCTGAACAACAGCAAAACCCTGGTATCCGAAATGGATGGTTTGATGGCAATGGATGTGGCCCACCAGATCCTGGAAAAGATCGGCAACAATGTGATATCCCATTAATGCAGTCCGGCAAACAAATATCGCTGGGGATCTATGTGGCGGCAGATTATCTGACTGCTGCCCTGGCCTGGCTCTGCTATTATACCTGGCGCAGCTGGATGCTGAATGATGCCGGGGCCTATCCCATCAGCAAGATTTCCTGGACCTATATCCTGCTGGTAGTGCCGGCCGGCTGGCTCATCCTGTACACCCTTGCCGGCACCTATAACTATCTCTATAAAAAATCAAGGCTGGCAGAATTCACGCTGACCTTTGTCTGCAGCCTGATCGGGTCCATTGCATTATTCGCCGTATTTGTATTCAATGACCATGACCCGCAAAACAGCTATACTTATTTCTACTATGCTTTTTTTGTGTTGCTGGGCATTCATTTCCTTCTCACTTTTACCGGCCGCTGGCTCATCCTGCGAAAAGTAAAACGACAGCTGCTCAGCGGGAAAGTGTTTTTTAATACCCTGATGATCGGCAGCCAGGATAACGCCATCCGCATTTTCCGGGAAACGGAGCCCAACCTGCACGACGGAGGCTACCGCTATACCGGTTTTGTAACCCCCGACAGCAATGGCAAAAACGGGATCCATAAACTCCTGCCCAAGCTGGGCACCGTGGATGAACTGGAGCAGATCATCGACAGTCACCAGATCAGGCTGGTGGTGCTGGCCCTGGAAAAAACCGAACAATCCCTGCTCGAAAATATCATCAACCGGCTGAGTGAAAAAGATGTGGAAGTGAAAATCCGGCCCAACACCCTCGATATCCTTTCCGGTTCCGTAAAAACCAGCAACGTAATGGGCGCCGCCCTGATCGACCTGCAAACCGGCCTGATGCTGCAATGGGAACAGAATATAAAAAGACTGATTGATGTATGTGCCGCCCTCTTTGGCCTGCTGCTCCTCTCCCCCTTCCTGCTCTATGTGGCCATCCGGGTAAAACTCTCTTCCAAAGGCCCTGTCTTCTATTCACAGGAAAGAATAGGATATAAAGGCAGGCCCTTTACATTATATAAGTTCCGCTCCATGATGAAAGATGCGGAGAAAGCCGGGCCGGCCCTCTCTTCCGTCAACGATCCCCGCATTACCCGCTGGGGAAGAGTAATGCGCAAGTGGCGCCTGGATGAACTGCCGCAGCTCTGGAATATCCTGATCGGGGAAATGAGCCTGGTAGGTCCAAGACCCGAAAGAAGGTACTATATCGACCAGATCATTGCCCGCTATCCCTTCTATAAATACCTGCTGAAAGTAAAACCCGGTCTTAGCAGCTGGGGGATGGTGCAGTTTGGTTATGCTGAAAATGTGGAGCAGATGATCGAACGCAGCAAATTCGACCTGCTGTATATCGAGAACATCTCGCTGATCCTGGATTTTAAGATCATGATTCATACGGTGAGGATCATCTTCAAGGGAAAGGGGAAGTAGGTGTTAGGTGTGAGCTGCGAGCCACGAGTTATGAGCTGCGAGTTGTGAGCTGCACTGCGGGTTTTTAAGATATAGCAGGGGCATATACGGAATTTCGTTACGAAAGGTTTTACCACATAGGAAGCATATGGATAACTGTCCCTTAGAAGGCCTATGCGTAAGCCGTTGGTTCTATGTTTCCTTACAGAGTTTCCCCGCTTTAAAAAGTGCTCCACCCATTGTACCCATCCTGTTTCAGCGCTCAAACCAAAACTATATGATAAAACAAATTCAGGTTACAATTACATGCCAAAAGCTATTAGCCGTTAGTCGATAGCCATTAGCCGCAGAACGATAACAGCAGTCGAAAATCAGCAGGGGCAGCAGCTCTTAAAGTATGTCCGGCCTGGAAGCTTTTGAATTTTGATTTTTTTCCTCCCTGCGTCAAAGCTCAGGTGGCAGGTTTTACTTTTGGCTTCCGGCACTTGTATTCCGCCCCAGAAAGCGCTATTTTTGAGAAACTGTATATCCCATTGAAGAAAGTACTCCTCCTTCTTATATTTACCGGCCTTCTTGTGAAGCCCAACTGCCAGCAACCAACTGCCGGCGGGCAACTGAACTACTGGCAACAGCAGGTCAATTATACCATTGATGTTTCCCTTGACGACAAGGAACACAGCCTGACCGGTTTTGAAAAGATGGAATACATCAACAATTCTCCCGACACGCTTCACTTTATCTGGATCCATCTCTGGCCGAATGCTTATAAAAATGACAAAACCGCTTTCAGCGAACAACTGCTGGAAAACGGGAATACCCGGTTTTATTTTTCCAAACCAGAAGAGAAAGGGTATATCAACAAACTGGATTTTAAAGCGGATGGCAACAGGGCTCAACTGGAGGATCACCCCGAACACATTGATATCGTTAAACTGGTTTTACCCCAACCCCTGGCACCGGGACAAAAAACGATCATCAGCACCCCCTTTCATGTGAAACTGCCCTTTAATTTTTCCCGCGGGGGCCACGATGGCCAGAGCTACCAGCTGACACAGTGGTATCCCAAACCGGCCGTATACGATAACAAAGGCTGGCACCCCATGCCCTACCTGGACCAGGGTGAATTTTACAGTGAGTTTGGCAACTTCGAGGTGAATATCACTGTGCCCAAAAACTACGTGGTAGCCGCAACGGGCGAATTACAAAATCCCGGGGAAAAAGAATGGCTGAAAACAAGGGCCGGTTACACCTGGGAACCCGTTAAACAAAAAACGAAAACAGCCGGGGGGCAGCTAAAGACCAGTTTCCAGTTGTACCCGGACTCGGAAAAGGAAATCAAAATCCTGACCTACAAGCAAAACAATATTCACGACTTTGCCTGGTTTGCCGATAAGCGTTTTATCGTGAACACGGATACCTGCCGGCTGGCATCGGGTCGTATCGTGGATGTGTACACGTATTATACCCCCGCCGGAAAGGAAAACTGGAAACAGAGTCCCGGGTTCGCAAAGGACGCCATCCGGCATTATTCCTCGCAAGTGGGAGAGTACCCCTACTCCATTGTCAGTGTGGTGCAGGGGCCCGAAAGTTTTGGCGGTGGCATGGAGTACCCGACCATCACCGTAATATCCCCTGTTACGGATCCGCGTGAACTGGATTATACTATTGCCCATGAAGTGGGGCATAACTGGTTCTATGGCATATTGGGCAGCAATGAGCGGGACTATCCCTGGATGGACGAGGGTATCAATTCTTATTATGAATACCGCTACCAGCAGGGGAAAAACCATCATTTCCGGCAAACGGCTGAACAAAGTATGCTGGAAACCCAGGTGGCAGAAATAAAGGACCAGCCCATCAACACCGCAGCTGCTGAATTTACTGAAACGAATTACGCACTGATTGCCTATCATAAAACAGCCAAATGGATGGAATGGCTGGAAAAAGAAATGGGCCCGGAAACCTTCCGCAAAGCCATGCAGGCCTATTTTACCCAATGGCAATTCAAACATCCCCAACCGGCAGATCTGAAAAAAATACTCGAAAGCAGCAGTGGTAAAAACCTGGACAGCGCTTTTGCCCTTCTTGATACAAAGGGAAACCTGCCGGATGTTCAGAAAAAAGGGCTGGCTTTTCAAGGCCCTTTTTCCATAATCCCGAATTTGTTGATTGGTAAGTTATCAGCCAAAAAATCAGTGGTTACAGCGCTGCCCGCCTTCGGACTGAACAATTACGATAAACTGATGGTGGGCGCAATGCTGACCAATCTCCGTTTTCCGCCCGGCAAATTTCAGTTTCTCCTCGTACCACTGTACGGATTAAACAGTAAATCACTGAACGGTATTGGCTTTGTCAATTACAGCAGCTACCCCAGGTCTTTTTTCCGTAAGGTGGATATCGGCATCAGCGCCTCCCGCTTCAGCGGAGACCGGTTTGTTGACCGGGCCCGGGCATTCATCAGTGATAACCCGGATCCTTTCCTGCACTTTACAAAATGGGTTCCTGGTATTCGGCTGACCCTGGCAGAAAAAAAAGCGAGATCAGCATTCAACCGGTATATACAGTTTAAATCCTACCTGATCAATGAAGACCAACTGCAGTTTTACAAAGACACGGTGATCATCGGGCAGGACACTGTTGCTCTTTCCAAATACCGTACAACCCGGGAAGACCGGGTCCTGAACCAGTTGAAACTCGTGATTGAAAACAACCGCGTCCTGTATCCCTACAGGGGGGAAATGAAACTGGAGCAGGGAAAAGATTTTGTCCGGGCTGCTTTCACCGGCAACTACTTCTTTAATTATGCAAGAGAAGGAGGACTCAGCCTCCGCTTTTTCGCCGGCAAGTTCTTTTACACCGGCGCCAAAACCATCAGCAAGCAATTTGCCACGGACCGTTATCACCTGAACCTGACCGGCGCCAATGGCTATGAGGACTATACCTACAGCGATTACTTTATCGGCCGCAATGAATTTGACGGGCTGGCCAGCCAGCAGATCATGGAAAGGGATGGGTCCTTTAAAGTCAGAACTGACCTGTTAGCAGAAAAAGTGGGTCGTACGGACAACTGGCTGACTGCTGCCAATTTCAGTACTACGGTTCCTTCTTCAATCAACCCATTGAGTTTACTGCCGGTTAAAATACCCCTGAAAATATTCTTCGATATCGGCACCCATGCAGAAGCCTGGGAAACCGGCGCCAGCACCGACCGCTTTCTTTTTGATGCCGGCCTGCAGATTCCCCTGTTGAAGGAAACCGTGAATATTTATGTACCCCTGGTATACAGCAGCGTGTATAAAGAGTATTACCAGTCTACCATTCCTAAAAAAGAACGGTTCTGGAAAAAGATCTCCTTCAGTATTGATATTTCCAATTTCAGTTTCCGGAAACTGGAACGACAGCTTGATTTCTGATGCAGCCCGGGAACACCATACAATATCTTACCCATCCGCAGATCGACCGGAAGAAATGGGATGCCTGTATCGAACAGGCTTCTAACGGTCTTATCTATGCGTACTCTTTTTACCTCGATACCATGGCCAAACATTGGGAGGCCCTGGTCTTAAACGATTACGAAGCGGTGATGCCGCTGACCTGGAACCGGAAATACGGGATCCGTTATTTATACCAGCCCTTTCTGGCCGCCCAGTTGGGGATATTCGGAAATAAGCTGGCAGAACAGGATATCCGTGATTTCCTGCAATCCATTCCTGCCGCATTCAGGTATATTGATATTTACCTGAACAGCGGAAACCGGGCGACGGCTCCCGGGTTGTTTTCCCTGCTCCGGGATAATTATGTGCTGGACCTGAACCTTCCCTACGAAAAACTGGTCAGCCAATACCGGGATAACACCCGGCGCAATATCAAAAAAGCCCGGCAGGCCGGCTGCCTGGTCCAGCAAAATACGGCTGTCGAAAAGATAATCACGCTGGCGGTACAGCAAATGCAGTTGCATGATAAAGAAGTGGAAGAAAATATAAACCGCTTCCGGGAATTATTCCGGCTGCTGCAGGAACAAAAAAGGGCTGTTACCTATGGCATAACGCTTGGGGATGAACTGCTCGCCTCCGCCGTATTTTTCTTTTCGCATAACAGGTCTTATTATATCCTGGTGGGGAACCATCCCAATGGAAAAACGATCGGCGCCTCCCATGCCCTGATCGATGCATTTATCCGTGATTATGCCGGCCAGCCCCTGTTGCTGGATTTTGAAGGATCCGATATCCGCAACCTCGCTTTTTTTTACAGCAGTTTCGGCGCCGTACAGGAGATCTACCCTGCCCTGAAGATCAACCGGCTTCCCTTTTACCTGAAATGGATTAAAAAATAATCAGGCGGTTCGTCCGGCAAGAATTTGTTCCGCGATCAATATATCGGCAGGCTTTGTGATCTTAATATTCTCTTCCTCACCCGGGACCAACGATACCTTGATCCCATAGGCCTCCGCTACGGTGGCCTCATCGGTAAACTTATCCTTGTAATCGATCTGGAAGGCGGGCACAATAATTTTACTGTGAAAGGTCTGGGGTGTCTGGATCAGCATTACCCGGTTGCGGTCCAATGCGGCATTCCCTTCATCGGTTAGCAAACGGATGCTGTCCCTGGAAGGAATAGCGGGAATGGCCGTTCCCGAAACAGCCGCCTGCTGGTAACATCGATGGACCAGGTCTTTGGTAAGCAAACAACGGACCCCGTCATGGATAAAGACCACGGATTCCTCCTCCACCAGTGCCAGCCCGTTCTTGACAGACTGGAAACGGGTATCTCCCCCGGCCGTGATCCGGATACGGTCCTTGTCAAAATACGCATCAATGATCTCCTGTCCCATATCCGTATAATCCACCGGCAGCACCAGGATGATCTGCAGGTCTTCGTATGCTTCGAGGAAGGTCTTCAGCGTATAATAAAGAACCGGTTTATCTTTCAGCAACAGGAATTGTTTGGGAAGCGCCCCTCCCATCCGTATCCCTGAACCACCGGCTACGATAACTGCATATTTTTTCATTGGCGCAAATGTAATGGAATGCCCGGCAATTTTATTGGTAGATCGCTATTTCCTCCTGCCCATTGCTGTTCCTCATCGCCCGGTACATCCCTTCACTGTTGAACAGCATCGCCGTATTCCCTTTCGCATCCACGCCGATCATCCCGCCTTCCCCATCGATCTTCAGGAGTTTATCATGCACCACCAGGTGCATCGCTTCCTGCAGGCTGAGCCCCCGGTATTCCATCAGGCAACTCACATCATAGGCTGTTACCGCCCGGATAAAGGGTTCCCCATGGCCGGTACAGCTGATGGCACAGGTTTTATTATTCGCATAGGTGCCGGCGCCAATAATAGGACTATCCCCCACCCTTCCCCATTGTTTATTCGTCATGCCCCCGGTACTGGTGGCCGCTGCAATATTTCCCAATTGATCCACGGCCACCGCCCCGACGGTTCCGAATTTTTTACCCTCCGTAATTTCTGCGGAGGAGGGTCCTTCTTCTGGCGGTACAGAATGATCCAGCGCTGTTTCTTCCGAGCCCTGCATCCGTACCCATTGTTTATACCGGTGAGGCGTATGAAAATATTCAGCCGGCTCTGTTTTTATTCCTTGCGCAAGGGCAAAATCATAAGCCCCCTTCCCGTTCAGCATGACGTGCTGGCTTTTCATCATAACCGTATACGCCAGTTCCACCGGGTTCCGGATATTCCGGACCGCGGCTACCGCGCCCGCCATCAGGGTAGTGCCATCCATAATGGAAGCGTCCATTTCCTGGCTGCCGTCTTTGGCAAAGACCGATCCCCGGCCGGCATTGAACAGGACGCAATCTTCCAGTGACATCACGGCTGCCTTTACCGCTTCGAGGGACGAGCCTCCTTTTTCCAGCAGGGAGTACCCCGCCTGCAGGGCTTCCTGCAGCCCCTGCTTATAAACTTTCTCTATTTCAGGGGTCATCGAAGAGGGCCGGATGGTGCCGGCTCCCCCGTGGATTACGATTGCATATACGGCCATACGGGGTATTGGGTATTTTAGTACAAACGAAATTAGGTATTTTGTCACCGAAACAACAGGCCTCATGTTCAGAAATAAACTCACCGGCCCCGATCTCCTGCTGATCGCAGCCAATCTTTTCCCCGTTTATGGGGTATGGTTCCTGGGCTGGAATGCAACGGAAGCCTTTATTGTCTATGCCATGGAGACGATGATCGCCGGTATCATGACGGCACTGAAATTAGGAGTGGCTACCCTGGCCCGGGGGAAGGACGACTGGTACAATGCCGGGAGCAGCACAAAAGTGAGCGGTCTTTTTTTTATCGTATTCTTTATGCTGCATTTTGGTTTATTTGCCGCGGTACAAACCAGCATTTTCTCGGAGACCGCGCATATCAACCCGCCCGGGGCCGGTATGTTTCATTTTTTCTTTAAATGGTACACCTATATCAATACAGAGACCGGCTATATGCTGCTGGCTTTTATTATCGGCTACCTCGCCAGGAGTTTTATTCCCTTTCTCCTGAACGGTGATTACAAGACCCAGCCGATGGCGATCATCATGTTCCAGCCCTATGGAAGAATCTTTATTCAGCAGTTTACCGTTATACTGGGCAGCCTGTTCCTGGGCCTTAATCTCGGGAAAGGGTTTATCCTGGTATTTGCGCTCGCCAAGATCGGGTTTGAAATGCTGATCAATTTTGATTCCATCCTGAAGAAGGCCATGGAGGATATGAAAAAAGGATCACGGGAGGAGTAATTCACATTCGTGGAGCAGCTTCTCTTTATCAATCGCGGCTGTCCCGACCTCTTCACATACAAGCCCTCCCGCAATATTGGCGGTCTCGGCCATCAGGCGTACGTCCCGGGTGGCGGCATAAACAAGGGAAGCCACGGCAATGACAGTATCTCCTGCCCCTGATACATCCGCAATATTCCGGATATGCGAGGGAATGATATGCCCCACTTCTCCCCGCTGGTAAAAGACCCCTTTTTCTGAAAGGGTGATAAAGGAAATGGAATGCTGCAGGAGACGAACAAGTTCTGCATGGATCGTATGAAGCAGGTGCTCATTCACACCTTCCGCCGTAAGGTTAAGGGCTTCTTTTACTTCCTTCAGGTTGGGCTTGAAAATATCAACACCGGTATACGCAAAGAAATTACGGCGCTTGGGATCCACCGCGACAAGGATTCCTTTCTCTCTGCACCAGGCGATCACCTGCCGGATTATTTTCTCCGTCAGCACGCCTTTATTATAATCTTCGAGGATAATGATATCGGGGTGCTCCTGCTGCAGGTAAGATTCCACTTTCTGCAGGAACAGGGTTTCTTCAGCTGCATCCAGGTCCCGGGTCACTTCCGCATCCAGCCGCATCATTTGCTGGCTGCGGCTGATGATCCTCATTTTATTGGTGGTGATCCGGCCGGAGCCCGCCAGCATAAAAGAAGTATCGATCCCCTTCGATTCAAAAAGGTTCTTCAGGGTTAAGCCATCCGCATCATCGCCAGTAACAGAAAGTACGGTGGCTTTTGCACCCAGGGAACGGCAGTTCAGCGCCACATTCCCGGCACCCCCGATCCGGTACTCCTTATGCTGCAGGGCCACCACGGGTACCGGGGCTTCCGGTGAAATACGGTCCACTTTCCCCCACATATAGGTATCCAGCATCACATCACCGATGATGCCTGCCTTCAGGGAGGAAAACCCATCAAAGAGTTTTTTGAAATCTGCCATACCTCAAAATAACGCAATATTTCGATTGGAAAAAAGGATAGGGAAAAGCCCCTTCCGGGGCTCTTCGTATGATCAGTTCTTTTTGTTTTTATAATAGGTATTCAACCCCTTCACCACATCCGCCGTAATATTATACGCGGTATCCTTGTAATAAAACAACCCCTGTTCATAGGAGACGATATAGGAATAATCCCGGGTCTTGTTATACTCTTTCAGGAAGGCCTCTATTTTTGATTTGATCTCGTTTTGCCGGCGCATCACAAAATCACTGTAATCGGAATCCAGGGCCTGTTTCCTGTTCTTCATTTCATCATCCAGGTTCTTCATATCCCGGCTGGCGGCTTCTGATTGCTCCTGGGTTAAGGTGCCGGAATTGGCCTGCTGCTGGTAAAAGTTGAATTTCTGCTGCAGGTTCCGGGACAATTTTTCCATTTCACTGTTAATGGCTTCTTCCCTCTTCAGCATCTCCGATTTAAGCTCCCTGACCATATCAAAATTGGCGGCCAGTGAATCCATCTCAAAATAAGCGATCCTGAATTTACCCTTGTCGGCATCCGTGATCTTCCCGTTTACCGATGAAGACCGTTTATCGGTCTTATTGCCCGTGAAATGAGCATATAAAAGATAACCACAGCCCAGGGTCAGGACAGCATTCCATATCAACAAACCATTTTTCATCCCGTTCATTTTACAAAATAACTACGAATAGGCGGGCAAATATAAGGAATCAGTTACTTTATGAAAGCCTTAACAGGGCCCTTTACCAGTGAAAAAGGAGTAAGATAACTTACTCCTTATAATGAATCATTTAATCCGTTTCGTCTTATTCTTCCTCGTCGAAAGACATGGCTTCGCGGGTAGTCTGCAGCAGTTCATACTCCTCTTTGCTGCCCACGATCATGCTCTCAAACTCACGCAGCCCTGTACCAGCCGGAATCGGGTGACCGGTAATTACGTTCTCTTTCAGCCCCAGCATATCATCAGTTTTACCGTTGATGGCTGCAGAAGACAACACTTTGGTGGTTTCCTGGAAGGAAGCGGCTGAAATCCAGCTCGGCACACCCAGTGAAGCTTTCGTGATACCCAGCAGGGTCGGCGAAGAAGTCGCCGGTTTGGCATCGCGGTATTCCACCAGTTTCTTGTCGTTCCGGCGAAGGATGGAATTCTCTTCCCTTACTTCACGCAAACTTACGATCTGGCCGGCACGCAGGTGCGCACTGTCACCAACCTCGGTTACCACTTTTTTATCGAAGATGAAATCGTTCTCTTCCACGAAATCGAATTTATCCGTCAGGTCATCTTCCAGGAAGCGGGTATCACCCGGATCCACGATATTCACCTTGCGCATCATCTGGCGCACGATCACTTCAATGTGCTTGTCATTGATCTTCACCCCCTGTAAACGATAGACTTCCTGGATCTCGTTCACCACGTACTCCTGTACGGCAAACGGGCCCTTGATGGAAAGAATATCGAACGGAGCGATCTGCCCGTCACTCAGGGAAGCGCCGGCTTTTACAAAGTCGCCATCCTGTGCCAGGATCTGGCGGGTCAGCGGAACCAGGTATTTCTTCTGCACCCCATCTTTGGCTTCAATAATGATCTCCCGGTTACCCCGCTTGATCGCACCCATGATCACCACACCATCAATCTCAGATACCACGGCCGGGTTGCTCGGGTTCCGGGCTTCGAACAGCTCGGTTACACGGGGCAGACCCCCGGTGATATCCCTCAGCTTACCGAGGATACGCGGGATCTTCACGATCACCTGGCCGGCTTTCACCTCATCGCCTTCATCCATGATGATATGGCTTCCGGTGGGCAGGTTATACGATTTCTTCTCTTTGCCTTCAACGACGATAGAAGGAATCTTGGTTTTATCACGGGTCTCAATGACCACTTTTTCCCGGTGACCGGTTTGTTCATCGGCCTCTTCCCGGTAAGTGATCCCATCCAGTACATTTTCAAATTTCACCAACCCGTTGATCTCCGCCATGATGACATTGTTGAACGGATCCCAGGTGCAGAGAATTTCTCCTTTGCTGACCTTCTGGCCATCCTTCACATTCAGGGTGGCGCCATAGGGAATATTATTGGTGATCAGCAGGCGGTCGTTCTTGGTATCAATGATACGAACCTCACCGGTACGCCCGATTACCACCTGGGATTTGGCTCCTTCATTATTTTCAACGGTTACCGTACGCAGACCATCGAACTGGACGGTACCATCAAACTTGGCCAGTAAGGTGGATTCCACTGAAGCGGATCCGGCCACACCACCCACGTGGAAGGTACGGAGGGTCAGCTGGGTACCCGGTTCACCGATGGACTGGGCGGCAATAATACCTACCGCATCTCCTTTCTGTGCAATATTTCCGGAGGCCAGGTTCTTCCCATAACATTTCACACATACCCCTCTCTTGCTTTCGCAGGTCAGTACAGAACGGATCTCCACGGTTTCGATACCGGCTTCCTCGATCTTCCGGGCAATATCAATATTGATCTCTTCACCCGCTCCGACGATCAGCATATCATTGATCGGGTCATACACATCATGCAGGGAAGTACGCCCGGCCAGCCTGTCGCTCAACGGTTCGATAATATCCTCATTATCTTTTAATGCGGACGTGGCAATACCACGCAGTGTTCCGCAATCTTCTTCTGTGATCACCACATCCTGGGCCACATCCACAAGACGACGGGTCAGGTAACCGGCATCGGCTGTTTTCAGGGCCGTATCGGCCAGACCTTTACGGGCACCGTGGGTAGAGATAAAGTAATCCAATACGTTCAGACCTCCCTTGAAGTTGGAAAGGATCGGGTTCTCGATGATCTCCGATCCGGTAGAACCGGATTTTCTCGGCTTGGCCATCAATCCCCGGATACCAGCGAGCTGCTTGATCTGCTGTTTGGAACCCCGGGCCCCGGAGTCCAGCATCATGTACACGGAGTTGAATCCCTGCTTGTCGCTGCTCAGTTCACGGATCAGGGTTTCTGTGATCCGGGTATCGACCCGGCTCCAGATATCCACGATCTGGTTGTATCGTTCGTTATTGGTGATCAGCCCCATATTGTAGCTGTCCCATACCTCATCTACCTCGCTCTTCGCGTTATCCAGCAGTTCTTCCTTCACATCGGGGATGATCAGGTCATTAATGCTGAAGGAGAGACCACCCTGGAAGGCTGTACGGAAACCAAGCTGCTTGATATCATCGAGGAACTTCGCGGTCTTCGGAACATTGGTGATCTTGATGATATCACCGATGATCTCGCGGAGGTTCTTCTTGGTCAGCAGGGCATTTACAAAACCTACTTCCGCCGGTACGTGCTGGTTGAAGAGCACACGGCCAACCGTGGTTTCGATCAGTTTATGTTCCAGCAGGCCGTCTGCGTTCCGGATATTGGCTTTCACCTTGATCCAGGCATGCAGGTCCACTACTTTTTCATTGTAAGCAATGATCACTTCCTCTGCAGAATAAAATACTTTTCCTTCGCCGCGAACGGTTTCAGCCGTTGTTGTCTTCTTCCCCTTGGTAATATAATACAGACCCAGTACCATGTCCTGTGAAGGCAGGGTGATCGGCGTACCATTCTGCGGGTTGAGGATATTATGGGAAGCAAGCATCAGCAGCTGGGCTTCCAGGATCGCGGCATGGCTCAGGGGCACGTGTACCGCCATCTGGTCACCGTCGAAGTCGGCGTTGAACGCTGTCGTTACGAGCGGGTGCAGCTGGATCGCTTTTCCTTCGATCAGTTTGGGCTGGAACGCCTGGATGGACAAGCGGTGCAGCGTCGGGGCACGGTTAAGCATAACCGGGTGACCTTTCAGGATATTTTCCAGGATATCCCAAACCACCGCTTCCTTCTTATCCACCAGTTTACGGGCAGACTTCACGGTTTTTACGATACCTCTTTCAATCAGTTTACGGATGATGAACGGCTTGAATAATTCGGCCGCCATATCTTTCGGGAGGCCGCACTCATGCAGTTTCAGTTCGGGTCCTACCACGATTACAGAACGACCGGAATAGTCAACCCGTTTACCAAGCAGGTTCTGACGGAAACGTCCCTGTTTACCTTTCAGCACATCGCTGAGGGATTTCAGGGCGCGGCCGCCTTCCGCTTTAACGGCATTGGACTTACGGCTGTTATCAAACAGGGAATCCACCGCTTCCTGCAGCATCCTTTTTTCATTACGAAGGATGACCTCGGGCGCTTTGATCTCTAATAATCTTTTCAGGCGGTTGTTCCGGATAATCACCCGGCGATACAGGTCATTCAGGTCAGAAGACGCGAAACGGCCTCCATCCAGGGGAACAAGGGGACGCAGTTCCGGCGGGATCACCGGGATATATTGCATCACCATCCACTCCGGGCGGTTGGTGATCCTTGTATTGGCATCGCGGAACGCTTCCACCACACTCAGCCGCTTCAGGGCGTCGGCCTTACGTTGCTGTGAGGTTTCAGTAGCCGCTGCATTTCTCAGGTCAAAAGACAACTGGTCAAGATCAATACGGGCCAGCATATCATGTACAGCCTCGGCACCCATCTTGGCGATGAACTTGTTGGGATCATCATCCGGCAGGTACTGGTTGTCCTTGGGTAAAGTATCCAGGATGTCGAGGTATTCTTCTTCTGTCAGCAGGTCACCCACATTCTGCCCTTTATCGGCACGGATACCGGACTGGATCACCACGAAACGCTCATAATACACAATGGTCTCTAATTTCTTAGAGCTCACCCCCAGCAGATAACCGATCTTGTTCGGCAGTGATTTGAAATACCAGATATGCACGACCGGCACTACCAGCTTGATATGTCCCATCCTTTCGCGGCGGACTTTCTTCTCTGTCACTTCCACCCCGCAACGATCGCAGACAATACCTTTATAACGGATACGCTTGTATTTACCGCAGGCGCATTCGTAGTCCTTTACCGGACCGAAGATCCGTTCGCAAAACAAACCGTCTCTTTCCGGTTTATAGGTACGGTAGTTGATCGTTTCAGGCTTTAATATCTCACCATAGCTTCTCTCGAGGATGGTATCCGGAGAGGCAAGCCCGATTGTGATTTGTGAAAAAGCCGCTTTAGGACGATTTTCTTTTCTGATAGCCATATTTATTTAGCTTTTAGCTGTTAGTTGCGGGCGGCGAGCCCGCCTCTAAATATTTAATGTCATTTCCAAAAGGAGTCCGTAGCTCTTGGCTCGTAACTCGTAGCTTGCTTACGCTTATTCAAATTTCAGATCCAGACCCAGACCTCTCAGCTCATGCACCAGTACGTTGAACGATTCCGGTACACCTGCTCTCGGCACGTTTTCACCCTTCACGATAGACTCGTAGGTCTTGGCACGACCGATGATATCATCCGATTTGATCGTCAGTAATTCCTGGAGAATATTGGAAGCGCCGTAGGCTTCGAGGGCCCACACTTCCATCTCACCGAAACGCTGACCACCGAACTGGGCTTTACCACCGAGCGGCTGCTGGGTGATGAGACTGTACGGCCCGATGGAGCGGGCGTGCATCTTGTCATCCACCATGTGGTGCAGTTTGATCACGTAGATAATACCCACGGTTGCTTTCTGGTGGAAGCGTTCGCCGGTCTCCCCGTCATAGAGATAGGTGTGACCGTGCATCGGGATATTTGCATCCTTACAATAGGAAGCGATCTCATCCACGGAAGCCCCGTCAAAGATGGGCGTGGCAAATTTCAACCCGAGTTTCTGACCGGTCCAGCCCAGGATCGTTTCATAGATCTGGCCGAGGTTCATACGGCTCGGTACCCCCAGCGGGTTCAGCACCACATCCACGGGCGTTCCGTCTTCGAGGAAGGGCATATCTTCCTGGCGGACTATCTTGGCCACGATCCCCTTGTTACCGTGACGACCGGCCATCTTATCCCCCACTTTCAGTTTCCGCTTCACCGCGAGGTACACTTTCGCGAGTTTCAATACACCGGCGGGTAATTCATCCCCGATGCTGATGTTGAATTTTTCGCGTTTGTAACGGCCCAGTTCTTCGTTGAACTTGATATTGTAGTTGTGCAGCAGGGTGTTGATCTGGTCGTCCACTTTTTTATCACCGGTCCAGCCCAGCGGGTTGATATTGGCATAATCCAGCCCGCGCAGGTTCTTCTCGGTAAACCGGGCCCCTTTGCCGATCTGTACTTCACCGAAGTTGTTGCTCACGGTGGCAGATACATGATCTTTCAGCAGGGTCGTCAGTTTCTCCAGCAGCACTTCCATCAGGTCGGTCTCGTTCTTCTCGTGCATTTTTTCCAGCTTCTCGATCGCGGCCTTCTCTCTCACCTTGGCGTTCTTATCTTTCTTGGCACGCTGGAATAATTTCTTACCGATCACCACCCCTTCCACCCCGTTCGGGGCTTTCAGGGAAGCGTCTTTGGCATCACCGGCCTTATCACCGAAGATCGCACGGAGCAGTTTCTCTTCCGGTGTGGGGTCGCTCTCTCCTTTCGGAGTGATCTTACCGATCAGGATATCACCTTCCTTCACCTGGGCGCCGATGCGGATAATACCGTTTTCATCGAGGTCTTTGGTGGCTTCTTCTGAAACGTTGGGGATATCCGGGGTCAGTTCTTCCTCTCCGAGTTTGGTATCGCGTACTTCCAGTTCATATTCTGAAATGTGAACGGAGGTAAACATATCTTCTTTTACTACTCTTTCGCTGATTACGATCGCATCCTCAAAGTTGTAACCCTTCCAGGGCATAAAGGCCACTTTCAGGTTCTTCCCTAGCGCCAGTTCACCATTCTGCGTGGCATAACCCTCGGTCAGGAAGTCGCCTTTCTTCACCTTTTGTCCCTTCTTCACCGCGGGGCAAAGGTTAATACAGGTTTCCTGGTTGGTTTTGATGAATTTGGTAAGGCGGTAGATACGCAGGTCATCCTCAAAGCTGACCAGTTTCTCTGACGCATCCCGGTCATAACGAACATGAATTTCGTTTGCATCCACAAATTCAACCACACCTTCCCCGTCAGAGTGAATCTGGATCCTCGCATCACGGGCGGCTTTACCTTCGAGACCGGTACCTACGATGGGTACATCCGGGCGCAGCAGCGGCACGGCCTGGCGTTGCATGTTGGATCCCATCAGTGCGCGGTTGGCGTCATCGTGCTCCAGGAAGGGGATCAGCGAAGCGCTCAGTCCCACGATCTGGTTCGGCGCCACGTCCATATATTCCACATCATTCCTGTCGAGGATCGGGAAGTCACCAGTCTCCCGGCTGACGATCTTCTCTTCGCGGAAATTTCCTTTTTCATCCAGCGGGGTATTGGCCTGGGCGATCTTGGCCAGGTCTTCTTCCTCCGCACTCAGGAAGCTCAGTTCTTTCATGTTCACTTTACCTTCATGCACCTTACGGTAAGGTGTTTCGATAAAGCCCATATCATTGATCTTGGCGTGTACGCAAAGGGTGGAGATCAGACCGATATTCGGTCCTTCCGGTGTTTCAATGGTACAAAGACGTCCGTAGTGTGAGTAGTGTACGTCACGCACCTCGAAACCGGCGCGCTCCCGGCTCAGACCACCCGGCCCGAGTGCGGAGATACGGCGTTTGTGGGTGATCTCTGACAAGGGGTTGGTCTGATCAAGGAACTGGGACAACTGGGAGGTTCCGAAGAAGGAATTGATCACAGAAGACAGTGTCCGGGCGTTGATCAGGTCAACCGGGGTAAACACCTCGTTATCGCGTACGTTCATCCGCTCGCGGATGGTCCGGGCCATACGGGCCAGGCCCACACCGAACTGGGCGTACAGTTGTTCACCCACGGTCCTTACCCGGCGGTTGCTCAGGTGATCGATATCATCGATCTCGGCCTTCCCGTTGGTCAGGCGTACGAGGTATTTAATGATGAGGATGATATCCTCTTTGGTCAGTGTTTTCTTGTCCAGCGGCAGGTCCACGTTCAGTTTGCGGTTGATCTTGTAACGGCCTACTTCGCCGAGATCATAACGCTTGTCGCTGAAAAATAATTTATCAATGATGCCGCGGGCGGTTTCATTATCGGGGGCATCCGCACCACGCAGCTGGCGGTAGATAAACTGCACCGCTTCCAGCTCACTGTTGGAGGTATCCTTGTTCAGGGTATTGTAGATGATCGCGTAGTCGCCACCCACATCTTCGCGCTGCACGAACACACTGGACACTTCCATACCGGAAATGGTCTCAATGGCTTCTTCATCCAGCACGGTATCCCTTTCCATCACAATCTCGTTTCTTTCAATAGACACCACTTCACCGGTATCCTCATCCACGAAATCCTCCACCCAGGTGCGGAGTACACGGGCGGCGAGGCGCTTGCCCACATATTTACCCAGGGTCTTTTTATCGGCTTTCACCTCATCGGCCATCCCGAAGAGTTCCAGGATATCCTTGTCTGTTTCGTAACCAATGGAGCGCAATAAAGTGGTAACCGGGAATTTCTTCTTCCGGTCGATATAGGCGTACATCACGTTGTTGATGTCCGTGGCAAACTCCATCCAGGCGCCTTTGAAAGGAATCACACGGGCGGAGTAGATCTTGGTACCATTCGGGTGAACCGACTGACCGAAGAATACACCGGGTGAACGGTGCAGCTGGGAAACCACCACCCGCTCAGCCCCGTTGATCACGAAGGTACCGCGGGGTGTCATATAGGGAATATTGCCCAGGAACACGTCCTGTACAATGGTCTGGAAATCCACGTGCTCCTCATCGTTACAGCTTAAACGCAGTTTCGCTTTCAGGGGCACCGCATAGGTGAGTCCTCTTTCCATACACTCTTCGATGGTGTACCGGGGGGGATCAATGAAATAATCCAGGAATTCCAGGACGAAAATATTCCGGGTGTCCGTGATGGGAAAATTGTCTTTAAACACACGGAACAACCCCTCGATGTTTCGCTTATCCGGGGTGGTTTCTAACTGGAAAAATTCTTTGAACGATTGAATCTGTACTTCAAGAAGATCAGGTGTCTCAGCCAGGTGCTTGATTTTACCGAAATCCACTCTTGAGTTCACTTTTGTTGAAGACATATGCGTAAAACCGGTTTTACAACGTTGAGGACATACCAATCACCTCCATGCTCTCATTTTAGAAAAAACGAAAGTCCATGAAATTCAGCTACTTACACATGATTTGGGATGTCAAATTATATTTGGCCAAAATAAAGGATTGCAAAGGTAGGGATTATATATTCTCAACCAAGAAAACTTTGCTCACAATAACCCGGCCAAAAACCCGGTAAATCAGGGTGTTTAGCCCCTTCCGGGTACCCTGCTTTTGGCTAAAATCGTGGCATGAAACACAAGGAATGGATCAGCGATTATTTCACCCTGAGCCGTAAGGAAAGGATCGGGGTCTTCTTGATCCTTTTGCTCGTTGCCCTGGCTTTTTGCCTGCCCTCTTTCCTGCCAGGCCGCCGTGCTTCATCCCGGACCAGCACAGCGGATACAGCCTGGATCGCGGCGATGAAAAGGCTGGAAAAAAAACAGGCAGACCCTGGCCGCGCTTACCCGGAGGAAAACAGCCGGCAATATCCATACGACCGGGCAGAAAATTACAGGCAGAAACGACCGGAAGGCAGGCTCTTTGAATTCAATCCGAATACAATTTCCCCTGATGGTTGGCAAGAACTCGGACTACGGGAAAAAACGATAAAAACGATCCTGAACTTTCTTTCGAAAGGCGGGCGGTTCCGTAAACCGGAGGACCTGCAGCGGATTTATGGCCTGTTTCCCGACGAATACGAAAGGCTCCGGCCCTATATCCGAATCGCAGAAGAAAGGCCGGCAGCAACAGCTTCCCGGGCGAATGACAGAATGTTTACTGAAAGACCGGCCCCTGCAACAGGGCCGGCAACGGTTGAGATCAATTCGGCCGATACCGCTTCGTTTATTGCCCTTCCCGGCATTGGGTCAAAGCTGGCACAGCGGATTATCCATTTCAGGGGAAAACTGGGCGGCTTTTATTCAATTAACCAGGTGGCTGAAACATTCGGATTGTCGGATTCAGTATTCCGGAGAATACAACCTTACCTGCGGTTAGAAGTGATGACGCTCCGGAAAATAAATATCAATACCGCAACGGCAGAAGAATTAAAGGTTCACCCCTACCTGAAATGGAATCTTATCAATGCTTTGCTGGCTTACCGGAAAGAGCACGGTCCATTCCGGAGAAAGGAGGAGCTGAAACAGGTAATGGCCGTTACGGATGAAATTTATGAGCAGATTGCTCCTTACCTCGTTACAGAATAAAAAACTGTTATATCGTAAAGATGACTGACTTTTTGTAAAGTTCAATCCTGTTGGGATCGCAGGATGTTTGTACTCCCTAACCCCGGGCCCCACCCCGGATTAGCAGAAAATTCAACCCTTCAGGCTAAACAGCCTGCTCTGGCAATCACCTTGCGAATTGATAACAATATCAAAGATTCAATGAACCTGCAAATGTTCCTGCAACCCAAAGGGGTTGAACAATTGATAACCCGGGGTGTGGCGACACGATATGCCCTCAACCCCGAATGAGTTGAACTAATACCTTTCAGACATTAGTTTTGCAGTGATTATTCCGGGTATTATACCGACAGACATTAGCACCGGCCGATCCATGTAATTTTAATGTCTCGTCGGTATAAAATGTCTGGCATTGAAACTGCAGGCCTGGAGGCCATTTTGTTGGAATAAGCAAAAAAAAAGGATGTCGTTTAAGACACCCTTTTTACTATACAGTCAGTTGAAATTAAGCGATCTCCACATCGGCGCCGGCTTCTTTCAGCTTGTTGGCAATCTCTTCAGCTTCTGCTTTAGAAATACCTTCTTTGATGTTCTTCGGTGCACCGTCAACCAGGTCTTTTGCTTCTTTCAGACCGAGACCAGTCAGATCTTTAACGATCTTAACCACGTTCAGTTTGGAAGCACCCCCGTTCTTCAGTACCACGTTGAAGGAAGTTTTTTCTTCAGCAGCAGCGGCTCCGCCACCGTCGCCACTCGCTACTACAACTGCAGCAGCTGCGGGTTCGATACCATACTCTGTTTTCAGGAAATCAGCTAATTCCTGTACTTCTTTTACTGTTAAGCCTACCAGGCTTTCTGCTAATGCTTTTACGTCTGCCATTTTGTTTGAATTTTTACCGTCTTCATTTCCAGTTAAGGGATCCGACGGCGGTTTTTAAAAAAATTGTTTTATCGTAAAGTTCCGGTTGGAGCAGGGATGACCGGGCTTCAGACCCTTGCAGCTCGCCGCCCGCAACTCGTCACTATATACTCCTTACTCTGCCGCAGCTGCTTCCACAGCGCCGGCTTTTTGCTCGTGGTGGTGCAATAAAGCTGCCAGTACCCGTTTCGCCGGTGACTGCAACAGGCCAATAACCTCACCAATGAGTTCATTCTTGGTCTTGATCTGCGTGAGGGCCTTCAGGTTGTTATCACCCATGTATATATCCCCGTTGATGAACGCCGCTTTCAGTACCGGCTTTTCCCCGTTGCTTTCCTTGCGGAAAGAACTGATGATCAGCGCCGGTTCTTTGGGGTTCTCGGAGAACATCAGGGCTGTTACTTTATGCAGGGAATCATAAACACCGGCATACTTTTCACTGTCCAGTGACTCGAGCGCCTTTTTGATCAGCGTATTCTTGGCCACTTTCATTTCCACCTGCTTGCTGAAGCAGGCCCGGCGCAGTTTACCCACCTGGGCTACCGTCAGTGATTCGGTATCGGCAACGTAGAAGTTATTATATTGAGAGAACTTGCCTTTCAGCAGCTCAATCACTTCGTTTTTTTGATCTTTTGTCATTTTATAAATGTTTTGACTGGTCAATTAATCGGAGGCTTCATTAGCCCTTCCTTCGGAGGGGTTGGGGAGGCCTTAGTGAACAAATGCTTTGGTGTCAATCGCGATACCAGGACTCATTGTGCTGGCCATGCTGATCCCTCTCAGGTAAATACCTTTTGCGGAAGAGGGTTTCGCCTTGATGATGGCGTTCAGCAGTTCCTGGCTGTTCTCCGCGATCTTCTCGGGGGTAAAACTAACCCGGCCGATAGAGGCATGGATGATACCCACTTTATCCACTTTGAAAGCGATCTTACCGCCTTTTACATCATTGATGGCATTGGCCACGTCGTTGGTCACCGTACCGGTCTTGGGGTTCGGCATCAGGTTACGGGGGCCGAGTACTTTACCCAGTTTACCGATCTTGGGCATTACAGAAGGAGTGGCGATGATCACATCGATATCCACCCAACCGCCTTCGATCTTGGTGACGAATTCTTCCAGTCCCACGTAGTCGGCACCGGCAGCTTTTGCCTCGGCTTCCTTATCGGGGGTGCAGAGTACCAGTACTCTTTTTGTCTTACCGGTTCCGTGCGGTAAATTAACAGTACCGCGGATAGCCTGGTCCGCTTTTTTAGGATCCACACCCAGGCGGATGTGCAGGTCCACAGAAGCATCGAACTTACAGGTGGTGATATTTTTCACCAGGGTGGAGGCTTCTTTTAATGAATATGCTTTGTTTGCGTCAACCTTGGTATCGGCAACTTTTCTTTTTTTACTGATGAATGCCATTTTAATTTCTTTTAAGGATTTCAAAAAGTCCCCTTCCCGGGGATCAGGGATTAATTTTCCCAGGGAGCTTTACCTTCCACGTTAAGTCCCATACTGCGGGCGGTACCGGCTACCATTTTCATAGCGCTTTCGATCGTAAAACAGTTCAGGTCGGGCATTTTGTCTTCTGCAATTGCCTTTACCTGGTCCCAGTTTACTTTACCTACCTTGGCCCGGTTGCTTTCCTTGGAACCCTTTTGAATTTTAGCGGCTTCCATCAGCTG
This sequence comes from Sphingobacteriales bacterium, assembly GCA_016219985.1. Taxonomy (GTDB): domain Bacteria; phylum Bacteroidota; class Bacteroidia; order Chitinophagales; family Chitinophagaceae; genus JJ008. The sequence goes on from JACRJO010000022.1 coordinate 255,538, forward strand.
AATAGCTGCGGGAGGGGTTTTGATCACGAAATCAAAACTCTTGTCAGAATAAACAGTAATTAATACAGGGAGAACTTTTCCCATTTTGTCCTGTGTTCTTGCATTGAACTGTTTGCAGAATTCCATGATATTAATACCCTTGGAACCCAGCGCAGGACCGATCGGAGGTGCGGGGTTGGCCTGGCCACCCTTGCACTGCAGCTTTACAAAGCCGGAGATTTCTTTTGCCATTTTCTTTGATTTATTGGTTCTAGCGACCTTTCGATTTGTCTACTTGGTCTCCCAAATTCCTCTTCACCCGGAATACCGGGATACTTCTAAAGAACTAATTGGGGTTGCAAAGGTAAGGGTAAAACCCGTTCCGGCAAAGGGTTTCGGGTTTTTTTTCATGCCCACAGGCAATGAAAAAGCCATCCGCGGGGCAGATGGCTTTTTCATTTTTTTCCGGCAGGCTTAGCTGATCTTTTCCACCTGCATGTAATTGAGTTCCACCGGGGTAGAACGGCCAAATATCTTTACGGTCACTTTCAGTTTCTTTTTCTCGTCATTCACTTCCTCGATCACCCCGTTGAAATCGTTGAACGGCCCTTCAATAATCTTGATGGTTTCGCCCACGATAAAGGGTTCGCTCATGCTGATACCGCCCACTTCCGCCATCTCATCCATCTTACCCAGCATCTTGTTCACTTCCGCTTTCCGGAGGGCGATGGGATTTTCCTTACCCAGGAAATGGATCACATTGGTGGTATTCTTGATCACATCCTTCAGGTCGTCGCTTAATTTTCCTTCGGCGATCTCGATCATCACATACCCGGGATAATAGTTTCTTTCCCGCATCACTTTCTTGCCACTGGCCACCTTGTACACTTTCTCCACGGGCAGGAAGACCTGTTTCACGATTTCGCTCCAGCCGCCCCGGGAAATTTCCTTGTCCAGGTATTCCTTCACTTTTTTCTCCTTGCCGCTGATCACCCGCAGCACATACCATTTGGTCTCCTGCTGCTGTACATTTTCTGTATTGGGAGTTGTTTCCATTAGAAAAGTTGTTTGTAGATGAACTTCAGGCTGTTACCAATGACCGTATCCATGGCCAGTACGATAAACGTAATGACGATCGTTGCTGCCAGTACAATCATGGTGGATTGCTGTAACTGCGGCCAGGTAGGCCAGGATACTTTTTCGGTCAGCTCTTTATAGCTCTCTTTTAAATACGTCGTGATCTTGTTCATAAAAAACTGTTTGCACGGGCAGAGAGATTCGAACTCCCATCAACGGTTTTGGAGACCGCTATTCTGCCATTGAACTATGCCCGTTTTTAATACTTTATTTAAGAACTTCCATTAATCCCGGTTTTCCGGGACTATTCTGCTATTGAATGCAGACGAAGCGAAGCTTGTCTGCATCCCGACAGGCTTTGCCTCGTCGGGACTATGCCCGTAGAAAGCTAAAAGCTATTAGCGCCAGGCTAACAGCTTTTAGTATCTTATGTTGCAAAGGTAGGAAATACCCCGCAATGCCTTTCGGCTCAAAGCTAAAAGCTCGTACCGGTTTTCCCGCCTCTCGGCAAAGAGGACGAAGCAGGCCGGCAGTCAGGCTCCTCGCTTATCTTATTTAATGATCTCTGTAACCTGACCGGCACCTACGGTACGGCCACCTTCACGGATCGCAAACTTCAATCCTTTCTCCATCGCGATGGGCTGGATCAGTTTTACATTCAGGGAAGTGTTATCACCAGGCATCACCATCTCGGTACCCGCATTCAGTTCCACTTCTCCGGTTACGTCAGTCGTACGGAAATAGAACTGGGGACGGTATTTCTGGAAGAACGGGGTATGACGGCCGCCTTCTTCTTTGCTCAGTACGTAAACTTCAGCTTTGAATTCTGTGTGCGGAGTGATGGAACCGGGTTTTACGATAACCATACCACGACGGATCTGGGTTTTCTCAATACCACGGAGCAGCAGACCGGCGTTGTCACCTGCCTCACCTTCATCCAGCAGTTTGCGGAACATTTCCACACCTGTTACGGTTGAAGTCAGGGGCTCAGGGATCAGACCTACGATCTCAACCGGCTCACCCACTTTAATACGGCCTCTTTCGATACGACCGGTGGCAACAGTACCACGACCGGTGATAGAGAACACGTCTTCCACAGACATCAGGAACGGCTGATCAACCGGGCGGGGAGGCAGCGGGATATAAGTATCCACAGCTTCCATCAGTTCTTCCACCTGTTTTACCGCTTCAGCATCACCTTCCAGCGCTTTAATAGCAGAACCCTTGATGATGGGTGTGTTGGCGCCATCAAAACCATAGAAAGTCAGGAGGTCACGGATTTCCATTTCCACCAGTTCCAGCAGTTCGGGGTCATCAACCAGGTCAACTTTATTCATAAACACCACAATCTTGGGTACACCCACCTGGCGGGCCAGCAGGATGTGCTCTTTGGTTTGCGGCATGGGACCGTCTGTAGCAGCTACCACCAAGATCGCGCCGTCCATCTGGGCAGCACCGGTGATCATGTTTTTAACATAGTCAGCGTGACCGGGACAGTCAACGTGAGCATAGTGACGGTTAGCCGTCTGGTACTCAACGTGAGCTGTATTGATGGTGATACCCCTTTCTTTTTCCTCAGGAGCAGCATCGATTTCATCATATTTTTTTGCTGTGGCCATCCCTTTTGTAGCCAGAATGGTAGTGATGGCAGCAGTCAAGGTTGTTTTACCATGGTCAATGTGTCCGATGGTACCAACGTTAACGTGGGGTTTGTCCCGCTTGAAGGTCTCTTTTGACATTGTTATCGGTTTTAAAGTTGTGTTTTACAATTATTGTTTTTTTATCAGGAAGCCATTAGTAATCGCACCGCTGGCCATCTTTTCAACACATTGGTTATTAATCTTTTATTCTCTTAACAGCTGAGCCGTTATGGGGAATTGAACCCCAGACCTCTTCCTTACCAAGGAAGTGCTCTACCACTGAGCTACAACGGCAATCCCGTTTGTAGTTCCTGGCTTGTGGTTTGGAGTTGAACTACAAACCCGTAACTACAAACTTTTGGAGCGGGAGACCGGGCTCGAACCGGCCACCTGAAGCTTGGAAGGCTACCGCTCTACCAAATGAGCTACTCCCGCATTTACCCACCGAAGCTTTAGCGAAGGTGGGTTTGTCTCTAAGAACTACTTTATCTCTTAACACCTCTATTGTTTTAGAGGCCGTCCTCCTTAGCTGAAGCTGGGGGAGGACGCTGCCCTACTTCGCTAAAGCCTGCCTGACGGCAGTCAGGCTACGTAGGACGATGTGGGCAAGGATGGATTCGAACCACCGAACTCCGAAGAGGACAGATTTACAGTCTGTTGCCGTTGGCCACTTGGCTACTTGCCCGCCTGGAGCCACCTGCCAGGATCGAACTGGCGACCTACTGATTACAAATCAGTTGCTCTACCAGCTGAGCTAAGGTGGCGATTTTTTGTTACCGGCACTGCTGGATAAGTCGCCGGGTCAGGCAATAAAGAGCTACCCCATTTTTTGGGAAGGCAAAGGTAAGGGAATTTGGATATTGCAAAAATTTTATGAGGGATTTTTCTCCTGAAAATCAGGAAATAAAAAAGGAACTGTACGAAAAGGAATACCGGGAACCGGGAGTATCCGGGAAAAGGCCTCCCATTCTCCGGGGTAAACCAATAAAAAAAGGCTGTACCTTTTTTTGGGTACAGCCTCAGAACAGATTAAGCGGCTTGTTTTTCTTTTTTTCTTTTTATCTGGCTTACGAGGGATTCGAAAGCGCTGTCAAAGGATTCTTCAAATGATTTACTGGTTGATTTCACAAAAAAGTTGTGACGGGGTACATGCACCCTGATTTCGGCAATTTTGTCTTTAATGGAATGAACCACGTTGTCTAATTTCAAAAACACATTTACCTGGATGATGCGATCGCTGAACACCGGCAGCTTTTCCAGTTTTCGGTTTACATACTCCATCAACTTGCTGTCAGCGTTGAAATGAACAGTTTGAATTTTTACGTTCATGGTCATCATTTTTAAACTGTGAAACAATAAATAAAGAACTTTTCTAGAAGATTTTTCGCGAGGGTTCGGTTCTTATATCGTATTCAAGTTACAAAAAAAGCGGTCGCAATCCAACAAAAAAACTCCTAAATTTTATTGTGTATGGACCCCAAAAAATCAGCCCCGGGGGTGGGCTTTCTTATGAATATCCTTCAGTTTTTCGATGGTATTGTGGGTGTAGACCTGGGTGGCGGCCAGGCTGCTGTGGCCCAGTAATTCCTTAACGGCATTGAGATCGGCCCCATGGTTCATCAGGTGGGTGGCAAAACTGTGCCGGAGTACGTGCGGGCTCTTTTTATCCAGTGTACTGGCCTCCCCCAGCACCCGGTTTACGAGTTCCCAGGCATAACGGGGATACAGTTTTTTTCCTTTTTCCGTTACCAGCAGGGTCTCCCCGGACTGCTCAAATTCTTTCTTTTTCAATTGCTGGTAATCCCGGATCATTGCGATAATCCCGGGACTTACCGGGATCACCCTTTCCTTATTGCCCTTGCCCAGCACCTTGATCTGCTGCCGCTCAAAATCAACCTGGCCCTCCTTCAGCCCGGTCAGTTCGCTCAGCCGCATCCCGGTGGCATAAAAGATCGAAACCAGCATTTTGGCATTCAGGCTCTTCCAGTCTTCCACCGAACGGTCCAGGGACAGCGACAGCATTTTCACCTCCTCCTCCTTGACAAAAACCGGTAAGCGCTTGCCCATTTTGGGACTGATCACCTGGGCCATGGGCGATTGTTCTATCACCCCGGTCTTTAACTGGAATTTAAAAAAGGATTTCAGGGTGGATATTTTGCGGTTCAGGCTGGCGGATCCAAGACCTTTTTCTTTCAGCGAGGCCAGCCAGCTGCGCACGATGGCCGGCTGGATCTCCCCCAGGCCCCGGATCCCGTATTGCATTTCCAGGAAATCAAAAAAATCGACCAGGTCGGTTGTATAAGAGACTAGGGTATGCACAGAATACCTTTTCTCGAATTTGAGGTAATCCAGGAAGGATTGTATGAGCGGGCGTTCATTTACAGGCATAAAAAAAGACAGCTACAAAGCTATAAAACTTTGCAGCTATCTCCTCAGTATAATATCCGCAGCGCTTAAACGTCAAACTTGCCGCTCGCAAGCTGCTGCTTGTAGATGGCTTTCAGCACTTCGCCCCTGCGCTTTACAGAAGGCTTGGTAAAACTCTGGCGTTCGCGTAATTGCAGGAGAACTTTCGATTTCTCGAATTTCTTCTTGTATTTCTTTAACGCCTTGTCAATGTTTTCGCAATCTTTTGAGTCGATGATCAGCATAATTTTGATACCCCCCCCGGTATTTTTTTAGGATGGCAAAGATAGGCGGGAATTTTGAAATGAAGAAATGAAAATAGAAATGATTTAACTTGCTCCTATGTTTACAGGTATAGTAGAGTGCACAGGCCTTGTTAAAGAGGTCATTTCCAATGGCTCCAACAGGAGTTTCTGGATCGAATCCCCCCTCTCGGACCAGCTCAAAACCGACCAGAGTGTATGCCATAGCGGGGTTTGCCTGACAGTGGAAGAAACCAGGGACAACCGGCACCGGGTCACCGCCATCGAGGAAACCCTGAAAAAATCTAACCTGGGCGACTGGAAAGAAGGATCCCTGGTCAACCTGGAGCGCTGCCTGCCCATGAACGGCCGCCTCGACGGACACCTGGTGCAGGGACATGTGGATGCCCGGGGAACCTGTATTAAAAAAACGGGAAAAGACGGGAGCTGGGAATTTGAATTTGAATTCCCGGGGAAATTTGCAGAACTGATCATTGAAAAAGGTTCCATTTGTGTAAACGGGATCAGCCTGACCGCTTTTGATGTAAAAAGGAAACATTTTAAAACGGCCATTATTCCTTACACATTTGACCACACGAATATGAAAGGACTGGAACCCGGGGACACCGTCAACCTGGAATTTGACATGATTGGCAAGTATCTGCTCAGAAGACTATCTTTGAAAGACTAACTTCTAACCCGGTGAGCCGATGAACCCCGAACAAACGAACAGGCACTATTATCCTGCACTGGACGGCCTGCGGGGGCTGGCTATCCTGCTGGTGGTCGTTTACCATAATTTCGGATTTATTCGTTATTTCTTTTTCGGCTGGCTGGGTGTGGACCTGTTCTTTGTGCTTTCTGGTTTCCTGATCACGGATATCCTGCTGAAAACATTGGGGAAACCGGGTTACCTGAAAAACTTTTATGTCCGGCGGGTGCTCCGCATCTTCCCCCTGTATTACCTGGCACTGGTTCTCTTCCTGCTGATCCTGCCGGCGGTTAACCGCTCCTTTGATGTAAAATATTATACGGACAACCAGGTCTGGCTCTGGACCTATCTGCAGAACTGGTTATATATTTTTAAAAATCCTGACCAGTACAATACCCTGAATCATTTCTGGTCGCTGGCCGTGGAAGAACAATTCTACCTGGCCTGGCCCCTCGTCATCCTGCTGTTAAGAAAACCCTCCCGGTTACTGGTTGCCCTGTCCGTTTTACTGGCGGGCGTGATCGGGCTGCGGATCTGGCTATGGAACAACCAGGTGGCCGACCTGGCTTATTTCAACCTGTACACATTCACCCGGATCGATGGTATCTGTATTGGCAGTATGATCGCCTTATTCCAACGGATCAACCCGCGGTTTCTCAAAAATTATATGCCGCTGATCGTACTGCTCTTCGCGGCATTGAATTTTGTGTTCTATTTCATCAACCGCGATAACGAGTTTTCTTTTCCCTACCTGGCCATCGCGGGCTATACCACTTTTGCCATGGTTTTCGGCTTATTGGTCAATGAAGCGGTGAGCGGTGAAAACCGGCTGCTCAACCGGGTGTTTTCCTTTTCCCCCTTGCGCTTTTTCGGAAGGATATCCTATGGCTTTTATATTTTTCACTGGCCCGTGCATATCCTGCTGGCGCCTGCGATCACGGCCGCATTTTCGGCTACCCTGCAGGGGCATTTTCTTTCCTTTGCCGTTGCGCTTTCCACCACCCTGTCCGCCATCGCGATCAGCTGGCTGAGCTTCCGCTATTTTGAATCCTATTTCCTGCGATTAAAGGACCGGTTTATTTAACGGCCCGCTTCCGTTATTCTTTCTTTTGATTGTATCTTTAGCCCGTTCTCATGCCAGAAAATATCATCATATTGATCCCGGTTTACAATGATGGCGAACCGGCCAACCGCCTGCTCCATGAACTGGCAACTGCATTTAAAGTGTTGCCGGGACAACAGTTTTCCGTACTGCTCCTGGATGATGGCTCAGGGGATGAACTTTCCATCCGCCCGGTACCGGGATTACCGGTAAAAATACTGCACCTGTTACGGAATATTGGTCACCAGAAGGCCATCGCCATCGGGTTGGCTTATATCAAGGACAATATGACTTGCGATAAAGTACTGGTGATGGACAGCGACGGGGAAGACCGGCCGGAGGATGCTGTTCTCCTGGTAAACACGTCAATACGAAATCCCGGGAAAATCATTTTTGCCCGCCGCAGATCCCGGTCAGAAAGTAAACGCTTCCGGGTATTTTATACCATTTACAAACTGGTATTCCGGGTACTGACCGGACGCCGGATCAATTTCGGGAATTTCCTGATCCTGCCGGCCCCCCTGCTGAACAAACTGGTTTACTACAGTGAGATATGGAGCCATATCGCCGGGGGCATCATCAAGACCGGACTCCCCTACCTGCCGGCAGATACTCACCGCGGCAAACGATATGCCGGCCATTCTAAAATGGGTTTTACGCCCCTGCTGCTGCATGGCCTGGGAGCCATTGCTGTTTTTATTGAGATCATAGCAAGCCGCTTACTCCTATTTTCCCTGGCCCTGATCGGCATTTCCCTGCTGATCATTTTTGTGTTACTCGGAATAAAGACCCTGACGAACCGGGCCATCCCCGGCTGGACCTCCACGGTTACCTCTGCCATGCTGATCATCCTGCTGCAGAGTTTCCTGCTTTCCCTCTTCACCATTTTTCTTTATCTCTCCGCGCAATCCCAACGGAAATTCATACCGGCCAAACATTATACAGATTATACAGGGAAAACAGAAATCATCGGGTAAATGGCAACCGGGTCTTATCAATACGAGGGAAATGAACTGATCCTGTTTCTGCAGGCGCACAACTGGAAAAAGTATTTTGCCGCGCAGCTCATTCCCTGTATCAGCGGTCGCGTGCTCGAAGTTGGTGCGGGTTTGGGCGCCACTACCCAATTGCTTTATAACGGGAAAGCCGGCGACTGGTTGCTGCTCGAGCCGGATGCTTCGATGAGTGAGGTTTTACAAACAAAAATAAAAGACGGCAGCTTACCAGCCCCCTGCAGGGTGCAGACCGGTACCATTGATATCCTGGATGAAAAGTTTGATACGATCATTTATATCGATGTACTGGAACATATCAAAACAGACCGGGAAGAATTATCCAAAGCAGCGGCCTTGCTGAATCCCGGGGGATATCTCCTTGTGCTCTCCCCCGCCTTTCCTCATTTATACAGTCCCTTTGATAAAGCCATCGGGCATTACCGGCGGTACACCCGCAGTTCCCTCGGCAAACTGGCGCCGGCCTCCCTGCAACTCATTCGCTGCCGGTACTACGACAGCTTCGGCTACCTCGCAGCATTGGCAAATAAGGCAATCCTCCACCAGAAATATCCCGGTATCCGGCAGGTCTTGTTCTGGGACCGCTGGCTGGTCCCTGTATCCAGGATAACAGACAAACTGCTTTTTCACCTGTTTGGAAAGAGCATCATCGCCATATGGAAAAAAGGGGCAACCGAATAATCCCTTCTTTACATAGTTTTGCTTTTATCATATGAAGAATAACCTGGAAGGAATCTCTTTTGAGCAGGTCGTTAACAAAGCTGGAACCAGTTATGCTGTCTTCCGGGGGCAGCTTACACCCCGTTACTCCCTTGTTTTTTTTGATATTGCCAGGGGTTATTTTTTCCTGTTTCTCATCAGCGCCCTGGTCATCGTACTGCACCGTGTGTATTCGCTGCCCTGGTGGCTGCTGATCCCTGCAGGCGGGTTGCTGACCGGCTACTGTGCCGCTTATATTGCACTTTTTGCCCATGAAGCCAGTCATTATAATATTCACCCGGATAAAAAGACCAATGACCGGCTGGCTACTGTTTTTCTCTGCCTGCCCTTTGGCCTGTCCCTGAAATCATACCGGAAGATCCACTGGCAGCATCATCTTTACCTGGGCACTCCATCCGATACTGAGATCTCCTACTTCAATCATTTATCCGGGCTTTTTATCCTGGAAACACTGACGGGGATTCACCTGCTCCGCACGATCCTGACAAAAGAAAAGATTGAAGTACTAAGCCAGGAACAGAAAAGAGAAAGCCGTACCATGCTGCTGGCGGGGTTTGTATTGCATGCTGTTTTACTGGCAGCCGCTTTTCTTACCGGCAATTGGGTGACCGCCCTTGCCTGGATACTGGGTTTCGGCATTTTCTTTCCATTCTTTGCAACCATACGGCAGCTGCTGGAACACCGTGACGAACTGGCCAGGGCTACCTCGGATTTTCGCAGGACCCCGCACGGGAAACTGAGCCGGATTTTTTGCCATACCCTGTTAAGCAGCAGTTTTGGGGCCGCCGGTTTTACCCGGCACATGATCCATCACTGGGATCCGCAGGCTTCCTATACAAGGATGAAAGAAATTGAAGATTTTCTCCACGAGGATGAAAAGACCGCGGCAATCATCCGCGCTTCCAAAACTACTTACAGCACTGTTTTCAAAACCCTGCTTAAAGCCCGTTGAGCCATCCACCACTATATTGCCCGGTTTGCCGGCAAGGGCCGGCACTGGCCTGGGCCAAAGCCAGGGACTATGAATATTTTTCAACCGGGGAAGAAGAATTTACGTATTACCATTGCGGTCATTGCGGCACTTTTTTTATAGACCCGGTTCCGGTGGAAAGGCTGAAGCAGATCTATCCAACCAATTATTATTCCTTTGTCAGCGGTTCCGGCAATATCGTTACCCGTATTAAAGAGTGGCTTGACAAACGCTTTCTCCGGAAAATATTGCAAGATCTCCCGGCAGAGAAAATAGATGTTTTGGATGTGGGCGGAGGCACGGGCTGGATACTGGATGTTTTGAAAAAAACGGACAGCCGGATCGGCTTCACCCAGGTTGCCGATCTCGATGAAAAAGCCAAAGAAACAGCGGAAAAAAAAGGCCATGCTTATTTCCAGGGCAGGGTGGAAGAATTTGAAACCGACCGGAAGTTTCACCTGGTCCTGATGCTCAACCTGGTCGAGCATGTGGAGCATCCCCTGCTTGTTTTGAAGAAAGCCGCCTCCCTGTTGCATCCCGGGGGTATTTTGCTGGTTAAAACCCCGAATACCGACAGTTGGGATGCCCGGTTATTCCGGAAAACATACTGGGGCGGGCTTCATTGTCCCCGTCATTGGGTGATTTTTTCAGAGAAAAGTTTCCGACTGGTTGCTGCGCAGGCTGGTCTTCGTATCAAAAAACTTCAATACACGCAAGGCGCTCCCTTCTGGGCCTTCAGTATCATTACCACTCTCAGCCGGAAGAAGATCATTCATACATCGGCACAGGATCCTGTTATCTTTCATTGGCTATTCGCACCACTCAGCGGTCTTTTCGCCATCGTTGACTTTCTGCGAAGACCCTTTGCCAAAACCTCCCAGCTATTCATCCAACTTACCCCGGAGGAAAAACAGGAGAAGGTTTGCTGATTTTTTATCAATTTTAAAGCCATGAACCCCGTCAGCTACCCCTTAAATACCGGCTTCCCTTCCCCGCTGAGCAGGGTTCAATACAAAAATTACTTTTTGCTCCTGTTGGTCTGCCTGCTGGCTTACTGGCCGCTGACCTTTGGTATTTTCAGTGTAAAGAATGACGCCATTCATTATTTTCTTCCCTACCGGTACAGCATCAGTGAAGCCATCCGCAACGGGGAATGGCCTTTCTGGAGCCCTTATATTTATATGGGCTACCCGGTATCCGGGGATATGCAGAGCGGTGCCTGGAACCCGGTGGTCTGGATTTTTTCTCTTATTGGCCGCTATGACCTCACCCTGTTTCATTACGAAAACCTGCTTTATATTTTCCTGGCCGGGGCAGGTATGTATAAACTAACCCGCCGGCTGACGGGGCATGATACCAGTTCCCTGCTCATTGCGGTTTCATATATGCTGAGTGGTTTTATGCTCAGCGGGCAACTGATCAACTGGCTGGCATCAGCCGCATTTATTCCCTTTGTAATTCACTATTATACCCTGTTATTGAAATCGGGAAGCTATGCCGCGGCAATTAAAACAGCCGGGAGCCTGTACCTGCTGTTTACCGCGGGGTATCCATCTTTTCTCATCGTAACGGTTTATATCCTGGCCGGGCTCTTCCTAATCAGGATCATTGAGCATTCCAGGGAAAAAAATTTCCGGCTGGCTGACTGGAAGCCATTCCTGTTGTCTCACCTGCTGTTGCTGTTTGTAGTTACTGTTTTATCCCTGCCGGCCCTTCTTTCCTACATCAACCTCCTGCCCTATTACCAGCGGGGAAACGGCATCTCTTATAATGATTCGGTGATTAATTCCTATGACTGGGTCCATTTCCGTTCCTTACTTTTCCCTTCCGCGATCAGTGCCGCGGATATCCGATCCGGTACCGATGTCAGTTTAAGGAACGTTTATATAGGTTTACTGCCCCTGCTGCTGCTCTTCCGTTTCCCGCCCGTCCTCAACCGGAGAAATATATTGTTGCTTTGTTTGGGAGTCTTTGCCCTTTTGTTCAGCCTGGGAGACCTAACACCCCTGAGAAAATTCTGCTTTGATTACCTGCCCCTGATGAACACATTCCGGCATCCGGCGCAACTGCGCTTATTCCTGCTATTGTCCATCCTGTTGCTCACCGCGCCCGGGTTGAAGCAACTGCTCCAAAAAGCGCAACCCGGCACTAACCCGGGATTTTTTAAAAAGGAATTGCTGATCCTTTCGGCTGTTATTTTAGTTGTAACCGTCACAACACTGGTGCAAAACGGCTTCCCCGATTTCAATTTCTTTTTTTCAGGCGCCCGAAGCGGTTCCTTCAAAACCATATTGGAAAAGATCCGGCTAAGTGACACTCTGATCTTTAACGGCCTGGTCCAGCTCCTGTTCCTGGCGGGTTTCTTCCTTTGGTTAAAAAAACGGAGCATCCGTTTCTTCTCCTTCTTATGGATCGGCAACGGGATTATCCTGGCCCAGTTTGTTTTACCGGTCAGTTTTGTCAGCAGTCATTCACCCAAAAAACTAAATGCTTTTATCCGGCAACAGCCGGAAGGTTTTCCGGCAGAAAGGCTGACCGGCTCCCTGGCGGAAAACAGCAGGGATATGTATGCACATTACGACGAATTTTCGCTTACCGGTTTTTATAACAAGAAGCCAGCAATCTGCACAAGTACCAACAACCCAAGCTTTTTATGGCAAATGGAGGAACTGATCAAAAACCGGGATGTTTATGACTGTGTGGCTTCCAACCCTGTCACTTATATTGTACACCATGGGACCACCTTAACAAATTTTAAAAACTACGGGACTGAATCGTCCCCTTCTTTTTATGAAAATAAATGTGGTACCGGGGTGACAGACAGCCTGTTCTTCAACACGGTGGAATGTCCGCCACCCGGCACAGCGCGGGTACTGGAAATACATGCCAACAAGTTCCTGATTGAAACCAGGGACAGTTGCGGAGGCTGGCTGATCCTGTCACAAAACAATCATCATTTCTGGAAAGCCGCTATTGATGGCAAGCCTGCCAAAATTGAAAAAGTCAATATTAGTTTTATGCGGGTAGATCTTCCGGGCGGAAAACATATAGTAACGTTCACCTACCAGCCACTGCCTGTCATAAAAGCCATCTGGGGGATGATCAGTATGTTTGTACTGCTGGCTCTGGCAGGCCTCTACCAACTTACCCGAAAACCCGGTGTACCGAGCACATGAAGAAAAAAACAGCAATTTTCGCCCTCCTGCTGACAACGCCTGTGTTGCTGTTCCTGCTGCACCACTATTTTTTTAACGCACCCGGGCTTCATGCTACCGGTTTTACCGTCAATGAAAATGTGCTGTACATGTCCTATGCACGGCAATACCAGGACCAGGGCAATTTTTCCATTTTTTATTCCAATCCTTTCGATGGCGACCCGGCTTCTCCCCGTATTTACTTTCAGCCCGTAACCTTAGTTTTTTCCTTCTTGCTGCGCCTGGGGGCGGATCCCGGTCTTTGCCTGTCCCTGTTCGGGTTGTTGATGGCTTTTCTGACGGTATACACCGGCCTTCTTATCCTGCGGCAATTGCTGGGCAAAGAGAAAAGCCTGTTATGGCCCGGGTTATTATTTACCTGGGGAGGAGGCCTGCTATCGCTTGCCGGGCTGGCTGCCTGGATCTTTTTACCGGGTGTACAGGCTTCTTCCTGGGAAATCGCTTCCCACCTGGCAGATCCGGCCTGGGGCTGGTGGGGACTTAACTGGGGACGTAACCTGTTTATTCCGATGGAGGCTTTTTATCACTTTCTTTTCCTGCTGAATATATACCTGTTACTGCGGCAAAAATGGATCGCTGGTATTGGCACAGCCCTGTTACTATCCGTCTCCCATCCTTTCACCGGCATAGAATACCTGCTGATCATGAATGGCTGGCTCTTATTGGAGCGGTTTGTATCCAGGCAGAAAACAGTACCTCTTTATTATTTAGCGGGTCACCTGCTGATCACAGCTTTCCATTTATGGTATTACCTGTATTACCTGAACGGGTTCCCGGAACACAGGCAATTGTTTGAGCAGTATAGTGCGAGCTGGACCTACAGTCTCCGGGTGGCGATCCCGGCCTATGCCCTGATCGGGGTACTGGCCCTGTTGGGAATACGGGAGCATAAAAAGCGGGGATTGTTCAGCCTCCCGCAGCAGCGTTTGTTCCTCTGCTGGGCGCTGATCAGTTTTTTCTTGTCCAAACATGAATGGTTTATAAAACCCATGCAGCCGCTCCATTTCACCCGCGGTTATACCTGGGCGGGGTTGTTCTTCCTGGCCTTACCATTTATTACCTGGTTGCTGGAAGAATGGAAATACCGCTGGCGCAAACCCGTGATTGCAGTACTGCTGTTCCTGATTTTTTCCGATAATATTACCTGGACCTGGACCCTGCTGAAGGATCAGAATACACAAGAATCAGAATCACATATCGGGCCGGAAACCCGGGAGATCCTGGCTTACCTGCAAAAAACGGGAAGACCGCAAGACCTGTTAACCGGCAATGCCCCGCTTGTCATGTATATGACGAATGCCTACTCAGGCGCGAATGCCTGGGTATCGCATCCTTACAACACGCCTGAAATACAAGAACGCAGCCGGGAAATGGATCTTTTCCTTTCAGGCGGCGGGCCGCCTCTCACCTGGCAAAACAGGCGGATACTCGTTTTAGTGGATAAGGAAAATAAAAACAGCAGCCCGGTCAGTCCGCAACTGCTGCAAAAAAAAATATTTGAAAACAAACGATACCTGCTGGCTACTCCGTAATATTTTTTCCTTTCATTGCTTTACTGATGGCCTGGTCCATCAGCCGCTCCGCATAAGGACGTGAGAGTTCGTTTAATTTTTCTATCCCCGCCCGGATCTCATCCTTGGCGGCCCGGGGGATCAGGGCTCCCAGCATATCCATCGCGGTCTGTGTCTGGTTTATTTCTTCTTCGGTAAGAAAGGCTTTATTCCGGTTAATGAACTGGCCCGTGGTATCAATCAGCTGACGGGCCTCTGTTTGAGCCTCCACCAGGGCCCGCAGTTGTATATCTTCTTTTGCATGGGCGATGGAGTCCATCAGCATTTTCTCCACTTCTGCATCGGTCAACCCGTACTGGGGTTTTACTTCAATGCTCTGCTCCACGCCGCTTCTCAGTTCTTTTGCTTTCACGGTCAGGATCCCGTCCGCATTTACCAGGAAGGA
The DNA here is from genome assembly GCA_016219985.1 of Sphingobacteriales bacterium. Lineage (GTDB taxonomy): Bacteria > Bacteroidota > Bacteroidia > Chitinophagales > Chitinophagaceae > JJ008. Next base: position 270,570 of record JACRJO010000022.1, read on the forward strand.
AACTTCTACTTTGGCCAAACCGGCCGGCATACCGGGTATCCCGGTGAGGTTAAACTCCGCCAGTTTGCGGTTATCTTTCACGAGGTCTCTTTCTCCCTGGAACACGGAGATCCGCATACTTCCCTGCCCGTCTTTCTGCGTGGTATATTGCCGCCCGGCCTTGGAAGGGATCTTGGAATTACGGTGGACCAGGACATCCATCAACCCGCCCATGGTTTCAATACCGAGCGAAAGGGGGGTGATATCCAGCAAAAGCAGTTCTTTGTTGTTACCAGCAAGGATATCGGCCTGCACGGCTGCCCCCAGGGCCACTACTTCATCCGGGTTCAGGGAGTCATGCACTTTTTTATTGAAGAAATCGCTGACCGTTTTTTTAACCAATGGTACACGGGTGGAGCCGCCCACCATCACTACTTCATCTATGGCCGAAACGGCCAGTTCCGCGTCCTTCATGGCATTCCGGCAGCATTGAACAGTACGTTCCACCAGGGGACGGATCAGTTCTTCCAGCTGCTCACGGGTAAGACTGAATTCCTGCCCGGCCACTGTGCCGGTGAATGTACCGGAGTCGCTGAGTTTTATTTTAGCCTCTTCTGCCAGCAATCTTAATTCCTGCGCCAGGGTTCTGTGCATCCGCAATTCTTCATCGGTCAGTCCCGCTTCTTTCGCCCAGTATTTCACAATTTCGCGGTCGAAATCATCCCCGCCAAGATAGGTATCCCCGTTGGTTGACAACACTTCAAAAATCCCGTTATTGATGCGCAGCACAGAAATATCAAAAGTACCTCCACCCAGGTCATACACCGCAATGGTCTTTACCTCCTCCCTGCTCAGGCCCATTCCATAGGCAAGACTGGCCGCTGTCGGCTCGTTCACGATCCGCAATACATCGAGACCGGCCAGTTTACCGGCATCCCGGGTGGCCTGCCGTTGCGCATCGTTGAAGTAAGCCGGCACGGTGATGACGGCCCGTGTTACCGGCGTTTTTAAAATATGCTCAGCCCTTGTCTTTAATTCCTTCAATATAAAAGATGACAGTTCCACCGGGGAATAAAAAGTGGAGCCCACCTGGATTTTCACCAGGCTCTCCGTATTATCATCAATCACCTTATAACTGAAAAAACCGGAATGATCTTTTATATCATTGTAGGATTTGCCCATCAGCCGCTTCACAGAAAAAATAGTATGCTGCGGTTCGCTCACCAGGAATTTTTTGGCTTCGTCGCCCACTGTTACCTGGCCCTGTTCCCCAAAATGCACAATGGAGGGTACCAGGGAAAGGCCATCATGCTCCTTTAATACCACCGGCTGCCGGGTCTCCGGGTGAATGATAGCCACCAGGCTGTTGGTGGTCCCGAGATCGATACCCACGATCATTTCGTTTTGCTGCAGGCTTCCGGTTGCTATATTGATACCGATCTTGGCCATAGTCAGAATTATGCTTTACTAAATTGATGTTTTGAAAAAAAAGATGGAGGATAAAAGGATTGCAGGGTTTCGGGGTCTGACAGGATATCTTCCACCTGCTCCCCCGGTACGGGTTCCTGCTCCTGCACAAAAAACAGGTTATAGCCCTGTTTATTGGCCCCGGCGAGTTTGTATCCTTTTTGCCGTCCCAGCTCCTTCATTGCTTCCACCGATGCCCCGTTATACATTTTATCGGCTGAATGATGATTGCTCCTTGCATACGGAACCACCCGGTTGGGTATCCCGAATTCCACTTTGGCTTCGATCACCACGATCCGGGGGCGTATCACCCCGATCGCCTTCCATATCCAGAAATCATTGCCGTCAATATCAATGGAGAGCAATCCTATTTCACCGGTTAATCCCGCGCCGGATAAAAGTCCGTTTACATTTTCAGGGGTTACGCAAGCCTGGAGGAACCGGATTTCTTCTCCTTTTCCCGCCTGTGACCGGTAAAACCGTTTGCCCACTTCCAGTTGCGCTGCCTGTATATCCAGGAAACAGCCCTTCCATCCCTCATGAACGGCGAGGCTGGCGCAATTACTTTTGATGCAGTCTCCCGACCCGATATCCGCAAAAACAGACGGCACCCCGGAAAGGCGGCTCAGTAAATAACCAATGATCCCGTCTTCCCCATGGTAGGTAAAAATATCATAGGAGGCTTCCCGGAGCCGCTTTGGAGGCGTCCTTCCCAACTGCCGCACCCATTCGTGCAGGCCTTCCCGGGCGGATACAGCTATTGCTTTCCGGTATATCCGGCCGGCGAAACGCTTTTTTATCCAGGTTTTTAAAAACGGTATCATTCAGGACGCAAAACTCGCTTATATACTGCGTATAAAAAAGTCCCGCCGGGGCGGGACTTTTCGTTTTTCGGAATATTTTCTACCGCATCAGGTACATTTTACCATACCCTTTGTTGAAATATTTATTCGTGTCATCTCCCTGGGCTTTATACTTATCCAGTGCTTTGCCGTTCAGGTTGGTGATCACCCGGTACAGGTAGATACCGTTGGCCAGTTTCTGCCCGTACTGATCGGTACCATCCCATTTGAATTCGGTAATATTCCGGCCGATCCGCAGGGGACCCAGTTCATCCTTCGTGATCTCCCGTACGATCTTCCCGGTAACCGTCATGATCTCGATCTTGATATTCTGCGGCACTTCATTACCCGTGATGGTAAACACAAAGGCGGTGGAACTGGTGAAGGGGTTCGGGTAATTGAGCATATTCGAGATCATCGGTTTGTTGATCACTTCGAATAAAACCCGGTACTCGATCGCACCGGCTTCGTTATTGCTTTTATCCTTCCCGCTGATGATCATTTCATATTCCCCGTCCTGCTGAAAATAGGGTTTGAAATTGAGGGTCGCCGTATTATCAGTAACAGGCGTCTGCCCGGCCGGGATAAACTGCAGGGTGTCATTATTGAAATAGAAACGCCGCAGGCTGCCATTGGGATAACGCACCTGCAGGGTCAGCAGGGTGGTATCGTCGAGGGCCATCCATTTTGCTTCATCCTTTAACTTCACGATAATATCCGGCTTCGATGATACAATATCCCGGTTGAGGATATGCATCCCGTCAAAAGTCACATCCATGATCGGATTCAGGCTATCCGGCTTCACGTAAAGATTGCGGAAGGCGAAATTGTTGAAATGATGCTGCTCCAGCTGGTCATTATCCGGGTTAGCCTCGATGAAGACCGTGTTCGGACCGGGTATACCACCCGTACCCACCACGGCCCCGATCTGCAGGGTATCATTTACCGGCAGGGGTCTTCTCCTTGGCATCGGGACGATATGCGGCACATTGTTCTTGTCGGTAATAACCATCTTTATCTTCAGGCTGTCGAATGCCATTTCACTTACATTCTTAAACCCGATCTTGAAATAATATGGTTCGCCGACCTCTACCGTGTCCTTTACAGACAGGTACAGGTTGGGGGCTACCGCCCCTTCGGGTACCGGCACATACGTGATTCGCCAGTAACGGAGCTGGTAAGGTGTAAAGCCCACGTTATCGAGGGAACGCATTTTCAGTTTCAGGTATGGGTATGATTCCGCATCAACGGAGGAAACATCAAAATCCTGCTGGGCGGTCGTCAGCCCGCTGAAAAGGGTTTGCTCATTTCCTTCCGGTGTAATACCCACGATATCCACGGTCGCAGTATCGCCCACGGCATCGCTGTTCCCTCTCCACTTCAGTTGCTTCCAGGCTTTGGCAGGGCCGAAAACTGGTGATGTTACAAAGCCAACCGTATCACGGGTCGGGCAATCGGCCGACAAGGTAGGGTTATCATACATACCTTCTCCCATCAACCATTTCGGGGTAAAGGAAGGATCATTTTTCTTATAGATCAGCGCCCAGGGCCTTGCCCGGTAAAAAGAGTCAATCGAGGAGAGCCCCGCATTTTTTAGATAATGATAAAGTGATTGTCCCGGGCCATGAATCGCTTCATCCGCGGCCCAGTCTGCTGCCCAGGCATTAGGGAATCCAAAGACCGGGTTCAGGGTAAAGTTCCGCACTGCCACATAATATCCGTCCGGGACCACATCCCGCATAAAATCCATCATCTTCCGCCGGCTGGAGGTATCGGTGTACCGGTATTCGAAATTAAACCACTTGGTGCTCCCGAAACAGTTATTATCTGTACTGTTATACAATCCCTGCCCCAGGGAAGACGGATAAGTATTCGGCACCACAGTATGGTTCTGCCAGGGGCGGAAAGAAATGGGGTCAAACACATTAAATACAATGGAAGAGAACCAGCACATCAGGCGGATAGAAGAAAGCCCGTCAATTGATATAGCCAGTGAAGCTTCCTGCGTGGCCCCGCTGGTAACCCAGGTGCCCTGGCGCACAAACAGGTTATGGGTGACCGGTCCGAATTTCAACCGGCGTGTTGCGGAATCCATCACGATCCGTTCATACTTGGATTTGGTGAACTGGTAAAAATCGGACTGGTTATAGCCCAGGTCACTGCTGTTGGGGCCGTTGTTATCCAGGTAAATGAAGGAGGCTTTATTCCAGGCAGGCTGGCCGCTGGCAGGTACCGGCGCCACTCTCCAATAATAAACAGCGCTGTCGAGCAGGCTAACCCCGGGCGTGAATTCCAGCACACCACCAGAAGAGCTGATGGTCCGGGTTATTTTTGCCGGTGAATTAAAAAATTCGGTGGTATCCATTTCCATAGTGTACTGCTTCAGGCTTCCGAAGGGGTTTGCCGTGGAAGCCACCAGTTTTATCGCCGGATTATTGATAATGGCATAGTTATACGGATAGACCGGCCTGGCCTCGTCTTCGTAAATAAACACATCCCTGGTGATGCAATTATTGGTTTCATACAATTCATCCACATCATTGTCCGCATCGAGGCAAATGGAAATCCGGTTTAATCCCTTATCCCGGGTGGCTACTATATCTATAGAATAAGACAGTGAATCGATATACCTGATACCGGGAATGGTATCCCTCCGGATCACTTCCGTGGTAAGGTTGGGATAGGTCCGTTTCACTTCCACCACGATATTCTTATTGATCGCTTTCCCGAGGTTTACAAATTTGGCATCCACATTAAAATGCGTTTCCGCCACAGAAATGAACGAGGGGTTCACTTTAACCAGCGGTTCTTCGATCGCATAATCCGGTTTGCCGGTGGAAGCATCCAGGCGGATAGCCGGATCGCCATGCAAGGTTGTCTGTTCAGTATGGAAACGGGCATAATAATCATTCTGGGTGGTCAGGTTATACACCTGGGTGATGGATTCCCTCATGATCTCACCCAGCGTTCCGCCGTACTTTGATACGGACGCCGCTGCCATGGTCTTCGTATTCATGATATCGAGGTAATGCACGATCCCAAAGTGGGTACTGGCAATAAAAGCGATGGACCCCCGCTGGTTGGCCAATACAAATTTTTCAGAAAGCGTTTCTTTTGTAATGAACCGGAGGGGATTGTAATTAAAGAAATTTCCCGCATTACATCCCATTACAATGGTTACCGGGTATTTCCCGTTATTGTTATACTGATCCGGGTTGTCCAGGTTAAATTCGAGGGTGGTGGCGGAAGAGTGACCAAAATAGGTGAGCAGCCCTATCCCCTGTTCGAATAACTGGTAAAGCCGTTCACTGCTGGCCTGTTCAACCGGTGCGGAAGAAACTTTGCTGAAGGTATTGACATTTGCCCCGTAAAAAGTGTCTCTCACGATGGCTTTATACCGGTCCATATCGGCTGTCAGGATGGCTCCCAGGGAACCGTCAGCCGCCCCGATCACATGTACTACATTTTTCATCCAGGCTTTATCCGCAATCAGCGGGGAAGAAAAAGACTGCTGTTGTTCATATTGTATCACTTTATTCAGGTAGACGGCCACTTCGTCCCCGTTAATGGCAGAGATACGGCCGATGGAAACTTTGGGAATCCCATCGCCTCCCGGGTCACAGGCCAGCAGGTTATCCGAAGCAGGGTATCCAAAAGTAGGGATAAAAGAAAGTTTCTCAACATCTGCCGCGCTTTCTGCACTCCGGTACTGGACATAATTCAATCCCTTGCCAACGAGCAGAATATTCCTGACCGGGGAATTGTATTTGGCCCTTGCCCACAAAATAAAATCCCGGAGTGCACCGGGGCTTTTTTTGACCCCCAGCCCGAACTGGTCAATTATTTCATCCACGAGGTAAACCTTTGCATTGTGGCCTCCCCCTGCTGCGGAACTCCGGTAATTTTTATAATCTTCCACCGGGTTAGAACCGGATGCGGAAGTAAATAAGTACGGGTGCGATATAATCAGGTAATCCCCCTGGTTGGCCGGGGCCAGGTAGTTAATAAAATTCCGGGGCTGCAGGGAGGTCACTGCGTAAACAGGAGCCGATGCCGCCTGACTGACCAGTAAGAGTTTCCGGTCGGTTGCAGAAGGTTCCAGGGCTATTTTAACGTAGGAAGGGGTGGAAATATCACCCAGGTATCTTTTCCCGTTTGTGAGATCATATAATACGGGCGAAACACCCCCATGACCAAAATTGCTGATCTCTAAATAATTCCCGGCCGGGTTGGCGGGCAATTCAAACATGAAGTTAATACTCCCATTCAGGTTGAACTGCCGGGGATACACCAGTTCGGTACGGGCAACCACCATCCTGTCGTTCGCGACAGTTGCCAGGTTTTTTACCGCCACCGTTGCAGCACCTCCCCCGATAAGGGACGGGGTCACGGGAATTACCAGTTTTTTGTAGTCGAAGAAATCCATTGTTTCCGTAGATACAACGGTCCCGTTCACTTTTACTTCAACCTGCCGCGGGTTCAGGGCATTTCCCGATGCATTGATCTTTAATACCGGGGCCGGTGCACCGGACCCGGTATAGGGAAACAGGTTTGTCATGTTCTCCAAAAGAGTGCCGCCGGTACCAATATCGGCGGAAGTCCATCCTTCACCCTGGTCATAAGAAGAGGAATACACGTATTCTCCCACCACGGCTGCATAGCCGGGGTTCATTTTATTCCTGTAATAACGGCCTTCCGTATAAATAAAATAGGGCTCTGCCGGTAAAGCAGAAGGTAATGTATTGGCTGCAGGAACGAGGCGCAGGTTATTTCCCCCGGGGTTGATCGTAAGAAAATACGCAGCCGTATCTGTTTCCAGGCTCCATTTATCATTCAACTGGAAATCCGGGTTACGGTACAATTCATTATCCGACCTTCCGTCATTCATTTCGCCCCAGAACTCCAGGTAATCACCCGCCCCCATTGTACCTGCCTGCACAGTGGTGTACAGCGGGACCTGCTTTCCCTTCCTCCATAACTGGAAATCCTGGACAGGGGTACTGCCGATGCCGAGGGAAGCCAGTACGGGCTGACTGATCCGGTACACCCCGTTGACGGCTACTTTAAATTTATAATAGGTCCTGGAATAGTCGATCCACTCGTTATTGTAGGTCTGCGATTCCGCAGCAAGACCGGTAAAAACAAATAACAGAAGTAAAAATCTTTTCATGGAAGTAAAGTTTATCGGGTACTACAGATTTTATTGTTCTTTTCTATTTCCCACCAGGTTTAACCGCAGGGAAAAAACATGGGTAAACAACGGATTGGTCTGGTTGGCCAGATTGGTAAATGCATAATCCACTGCTACATTCTGGATCCGGAAACCGGCCCCCGCACTGGGCTGATAGATCCAAACCCGCTTCTGGTTCACGGTATCGCCGTCATAAAGGGCTTTTTGGAAATTATTGATCCCCCCGCGCAGGAAGAAAACATTATTGATATTAAGCTCGAGTCCCAGTTTGGGATCTGCACTCACAGGATCCGCACTGATCAGGGTGTTCCGCTGGCCGTCGAAAGTCAGGTCGATATTGGCCTCTGCCAGTAAACTTGATTTCTGTCCCAGCTTAAATTCCCGGGCAATCCCCAGCACCAGCCGGGGAGCTGTCAGTTCCGTGGATTTTACGGGGATCTCGTTATGGGTCAGGTATAAAACTTCTTTTTCCTTTTCGGTGAAGCTGAAGGACCATGCATTGAAAGTGCTGGTGATATCCCGGCCGGCAATGCCGAAACGCCAGCGCCCGCTGTGGATCTGCAGCCCGGCATCGAGGCCAAAACCCCAGGCTTTCGCAAATTTGCCCACGCTGCGGTGAATCACTTTCGCATTCACGCCGAAGTTCACTTTCTTATTTTCTCTTTCTTTGAGTTTCTGTGCATACGAAAAGATAAATGCATAATCGGCCGAAGAAAAAGACTGGATATTGTTGTAATTAATTGACCCGTCAGGTTCCACCAGGAACAGGGTGTTCATGATATCATCCACGGCAAAGCGCAAACCGGTAACCCCAATCGTGCGTTTATTCCCCGCCGTTGGAAAAGCTATGCTGGCATAATCATATTTACCGATGCCGGCAAAGTATTCTGCATGCATCAGGTTCACCTGGGGATGGTCCCTGACGGCCACCAGCCCGGCCGGGTTCCAGTACCCGGCTGTTCCGTCATTCACCGTGGCCACCTGGGCGCTTCCCATGGCCAGGCCACGTGCGCCGGCCCCGATATTCAGAAATTCATTAGAGTATTTCCGGAATTGAGAGTGAGTTACCTGAAACAGTATGGTGGTGGCAAACAGGGTCAGGTATAAGCGGTTCGTTTTCATTCATTGAATTTTCAAATAAGCAATGGATTAAGACAAGTTTTCAGTATGTACGGTTGGCTTGTAAAATTAATCTTTGGCCCGTTAAAATCATAGCTTTGTGGTGGCAAAAGACTAATCATTGAAAACGAATATTTTACATGAATATTGCCTTTAGGGGGCAGGAATTCCAATCTGCCTTACTTTTGCAGGATTAAATGGATATCTGGTATACCAAAAACTGTAAATCAATTACTTAGAAAATGAACCTGATCGAAGAATTAAGATGGAGAGGCATGATCCAGGACATAATGCCGGGAACCGAAGAACAGTTAAACAGGGAAATGACCACCGGTTATATCGGTTTTGACCCGACTGCAGACAGCCTGCATATCGGTAGTCTTGTCCCGATCCTCCTGCTGGTCCATTTCCAGAAAGCCGGCCATAAACCGATTGCCCTGGTGGGTGGCGCCACCGGTATGGTGGGCGATCCCAGCGGGAAAAGTGAGGAAAGAAATTTACTGAGTGAAGAAACGCTGCAAAAGAATGTGGCCGGGGTAAAAGCACAACTGGAAAAATTTCTCGATTTCAATCCTGCCCTGCCGAATGCGGCGGAGATGGCCAATAATTACGACTGGTTCAAATCCATTTCTTTTATTGATTTCTTACGCGATGCAGGAAAACATATTACCGTAAACTACATGATGGCCAAAGACAGCGTGAAAAAAAGAATTGAAGGGGAAACCGGGATCAGTTATACCGAGTTCGCCTACCAGCTGATGCAGGGCTATGATTTTTACTGGCTTTACCAGCATAAGCATTGCAAACTGCAGATGGGCGGCAGCGACCAGTGGGGCAATATGACCACGGGTACCGAACTGATCCGTCGTAAAAGCGGAGGCGAAGCCTTCGTCTTTACCAACCCCCTGATCACAAAAGCGGATGGCGGCAAGTTCGGAAAAACCGAAAGCGGGAATGTTTGGCTGGACCCAGCCCGGACCTCGCCGTACCAGTTTTACCAGTTCTGGCTGAATGCCAGTGATACCGATGCGGAGAAGTGGATCCGGATCTTCACCTTTCTGACAAGGGACGCTATTGACATGCTGATCCACGAACATAAAATGAATCCATCTGCCCGTGTACTGCAAAAAACACTGGCGCAGGAGATCACCAGCTTTGTACATGGCAAGGAAGAATTTGAAAAAGCGGTGGAAACCACAAAGAAAGTTTTTGACAACCAGCATGCACCTGCTGAAACCCTGAGTAAGGAAGACCTGGAAAGCCTGGATGGTTTGGTAAAAATGGACTACGAAAAAGATAAAATTACAGCAGGTATTGACATCGTTTCCTTCCTGGCTGAAACAGGTATCCTGTCCAGCAAAGGCGAAGCCCGTAAACTGGTACAGGGTGGCGGAATCAGCGTGAACCGGAAGAAAGTGGAAGGAATTGAATTCAATGTGGAATCATCCCTGCTCCTGCACGATAAATATATCCTGGTGCAGAAAGGGAAAAAGAATTATTATCTCGTCCAGGTTATATAATTATTTCTTGAAGAAAGCCTATTTCATAAGTGGACTGGGTGCAGATAAACGAATCTTCTCTTTTCTGGATCTTTCTTTTTGTGAGCCTGTTTTCCTCGGTTGGATAACCCCGGAAAAAAAGGAAACCCTGCCCCACTATGCACTTCGCCTGAAAGACCAGGTACGGGACGAATCCCCGGTCATCGCCGGAATTTCCTTTGGGGGGATGCTGGCTACCGAAATGGCCAAGGCTGATCCGTCAGCAAGAGTCATAATCCTGTCCAGCATTAAAACAAAAACGGAATTTCCCGGGTATTTCAGAATGGGCAAATACCTGCCGTTGTACAAGTGGAGTCCCGCCTCTTTATCTAAAAAACTCACCTTGCAGGCCAGCGCAATTTTAGGAGGAACCACTCCGGAGGAGAAGAAACTCCTGCACCAGATTATACGGGAATCGGATATGGATTTTGTCCGCTGGGCCATCGGGGCCATCCTTCGGTGGGAAAACAGTATCGTCCCTTCCAACCTGGTGCATATCCATGGTACAGCGGACAAACTGCTGCCATTCCGGTATGTGAAAGCGGACTACTGCATAGACGGAGGCACCCATGTAATGACGCTGGACAAACACCAGGAACTCAGCCTCCTGTTACAGAAATTAATTCAGTGATTTGATGGCAGTCCACATGGCATCGGCCAGGAACTGGTTGCCCTTTGCATTCATGTGCACCCGGTCGTAGGTAAGTATCTCCTTTTCTTTATTCTCCGGGTTGTTTTCCTTTTCGTAATCCTGGAATTTTTTACGCAGGTCCACCAGGGGCAGGCTATTTTTCTTCGCGATATCCCGGATGATATTGCTGTACCGGTTCAGGTCACCGTCCAGCGGGTTGCTCATATCCGTCTTCTCCCCCACGACTGCGGGGGTACAGAGAATGGCTTTAATGTTCCGGTCCTTCAGCTTTTTCAGGATCGCGGAATAAAACTTTTCAAACTTATCGGGGTCCGTACCGGTACCGAGGAGGGACTTGTGCCATACATCGTTAACGCCCACATAGATTACCACCACATCGGGGTTTTTAGCCAGCACATCTTCTTCCAGCCGCAGGTAGAGATCATAGATCTTGTTACCACTGATACCGGAACCGATAAAGTCAAACTGTGCTTCTTTGCCTTCGACCCTGCACAAGCTGTCCACCCGGGTCACATAACCACCGGGCTTTACGCCCAGTTCAGTAATGGAATCACCAAAAAAAATTACCCGGGTCTTCTTTTGCGGGATAAAGGCGAGGCTGAGAACCATAAAGACGAACAAGGCGGCAATCCGTTTCATATTATTTTTTTACAGGAGAGAAATCAAGCGAAAACAGTTGCATTAAAGTTAGATAAAGTAATTATAAGTTCCAATTCACGGTTCATTAACAGTCCGCAATAAAAGTCAAACCTGCCCACCGAAGCTTTAGCGCAGGTGGGAGTAAAAAACTTAAAGCGGGAAGAATCTATTTTATTTCGAAGCCTCATTCCAACCGCCGGTTCCCCAAAGAATACGAAATACTTTCAATTCCCGGATATTTCTCAGAAGCCCCCCATTCACTATTCACCACACAGACCGCAATAGATCATATAGGTTTTCACATACCCGACTAACGACTATCGACTAACGACTATCGGCTACCAACTCCTAATAGCCTACCCGAAGAATACGAAATGCCCCTCCCATTCCAGATGATCCTTAGAAGGCCCCCATTCACCATTTCCCCATTCACCTACTCTACATCCACCTGCTTCCTGATCACCGATCCATCACTGGCTTCCGGAAGGTATTGCCGTTCATTGATGAGAAAGCCATTCCCTTTTTCGCAGAAATGAACTTTCAGGTTTTCGATACTGATCGGGTTGCCATCCGGTATATCCGCGATATTGCAATGCCGGATATCGTGCCCGTCCACGATCACCACCAGCCCGCTCCCAATGGCTTCCATCCGGTTGCCCGCTGTTACAAGCATGCCTGTATCTTCCCCGAGGCCGATCCCGATGCAACCGGGATTAGCAGCCACGGCCTGGGCCAGGCGGCCAAAGCGTCCTCTTTTTTCAAAATGAGAATCAATGATCACATTGCTCATAAACCCGAGCCCGGTCGTGAGCTTCACTTCCCCCTTCAGGTGCGCCCGGGTCGCATTGCCTTCATAGATCATCGTACTGCTCATGGCCATGGCGCCGGCGGAAGTACCGGCGATGATAAAATGTTGATCTTCCTGGTAGCGTTTCTTCAGCAATGTGAGAAAATCAGTGCCCCCGTCCGTTACACTCAGGCGCAACTGGTTGCCCCCGGAAAACATGACGGCATCACAAACCCGGATCCTTTCCAGGTAATCCCCGATCAGGGTGTCCTGCCGGTTGCGGATATGCAGGAGGCCGATATTCGTGCAACCGATCTTTCCAAAAGCGTTCAGGTAATTCTCCCCTACTTCATATGGGATCGTGGAGGCCGTGGTAATGACTTCGATACGGGCATTCACCCCGCCGGCTTCTTCCACCAGGCGGCGGAGAATGCCGAGTTCAAAAAAATTCAGGTTGTGGCGGCGGAGCTCACCACTTTCCATTTCGGTGCCTTTATCCTCGGCGCCTCCAATGGCAATCAGTTTTCCTCTGGGACTGCTCATTCATCGGGATTTGATTCAAACAAATGTAACAGAAAAATAAAATAAGGAGGAACAGAAACGGGCGGTTTGTGGAAAAGGGGAAAACTAATGCCGGTACACCCGTTCAGGGCTGAACCGGGAGATTTGCAAAATACCGGGACTTGATATAATATGCCAAAACCCCTGCCAGCGCAATCAAACTGCCCCATAGCGCAAACCAACCGGTGGAAATAAATAAGAAAAGCCAGACCAGCACCGAAACCAGTACCGGGAGCGGGTAGGCCCACATTTTAAACGGGAGATCCCTACTGCCATCTCTTTCCCGCAACAGGAATACACCCACTCCCTGCCCGATAAACTGTACCAGGATCCGCATGGCCAGGATGGAACTGATCACATCAGAAAGCCGGAACAGTAAACTGAACAGTAGCCCGAGCCCGCAGAGAACAGCAAGCGAGACATAGGGAAAATTTTTGGTGGGGTGTAGCTTTGAAAACACCGTAAAGAAATTACCATCTGCTGCCGCCGCATAGGGCACCCGGGAATAACCCAGTACCACGGCAAACAGGGAAGAAAAGGCGATACAAAGAATAAGTACAGTAACCAGGATCCCGGCCTTCGGTCCATAGATGATTTGCATAAATGTACTCACCAGGTATTTATCATCCTCCCTTACCGACTGCCAGGGCATCACCCCCATCACACTGATGTTCATCAGCAGGTATAAAACCGAAATCCCGAAGATGGAAATAAAAATACTGCGCGGGATATTGGTCCCGGGATTTTTTATCTCACCGCCCAGGTGACAAACATTATAATACCCGAGGTAGGCATACACGGTTTTAACCGATGCCTGTCCCACAGCAGCCCAGAATGCGAGGGTAAAAAAAGATTCATTGCCCGCCGGCAGAATCTTCACGGGATGCTGCTGCGCCAGCAGCCCGCTGATAATGATCCAGGTGATCGTGAGCACCACGACGCTGCCCATGATCACCGATATTTTCCCGATCGTTTCAATTTTCCGGTAAAGCAAAATAAAAACCAGAATGACCAGTCCGCCAGACACCATTTTTTGCTGCCAGGACTCCAGCGGAACCAGGTAGGTCAGGTATTGCGCAAAACCAATGGCCGCCGAAGCCACCACCAGCGGGGCCTGGATGGAGGTTTGCCAGACGAATAAAAAACTCATCAGCCTTCCTCCCTTTTCCCCGAATGCAATGCGGTGAAAATTATAGGTGCCCCCGGCCAGCGGGTACTTTGCCCCCAGTTCGCTCCAGATCATGGCATCGGCAAAAGCGGTAAAGGCCCCGAATAACCAGGCCCAGATAAATAAACCGGTATTGAACTGCGCCACCACAAAGGGCATCACCACGAAGGGACCAATGCCCACCATATCGATCATGTTGATAGAGGTAGCCTGGACTAAATTGATTTTGCGGTTGGTGAGAGGCGACAAATAAGTTGGTAGTTTGTAGTTAGTAGTCTGTAGTTTGTAGCCTGCCTGCTCGCCTCGCTGCGAAGCGGGCCGGACAGGCTGATTAGTAGTTGGCCTGGCACAAATTTATCATTTTGTATTTAAAATAGCCCGGATACCTTCCACCAGCACATCCAGCTGTTTGGTGGTCGTGTACACATTCGGCGTGATCCTGACCCCCACGATATTCTCCCAGGTAATGGCTACCGTATGCACTTTGAATTTATCCAGCAGGAACGTATCCAGTTCACCGGGCTTGGTCCCTTCTATACCCAGGTTCCCGATCGCACAGCCCCATTCCGGCCGCAGGGAAGTATTCAGTTTCACTTTCGGTAGTCCCTTTACTTTTTCCATCCAGTAATTCTTCAGGTAATGCAGCCTCTTTTCTTTCCGCTCGCTCCCGATCATTTCATGAAACTCGATGGCTTTGCCGATCGCCTGTTCAATATAAAAGGGTCGCGTGCCCAGGGCCTCAAATTTCCGGATATCGTCTTTCAACGGGTTATCAACCGCGAACAGGGGGTAGAGGGTTTTGATCTTTTCTTTCCGGACATATAACAAACCCGTTCCGATCGGCGCATACAGCCATTTGTGCAGGCTGGCTGCAAAATAATCGGCATCGAGATCGGGTATTTTAAAATCAAAATGGGCAAAGCTATGCGCCCCGTCCACCACCACTTCTATGCCCCGTTTGTGCGCTTCCGCCGCTATTTTCTTCACAGGCAATATCTGCCCGTTCCAGTTGATCACGTGCGTGATATGAACCACTTTGGTTTTCGGCGTAAACGCATTCACATACTGGCTGACCAGGTAATTTTCGTCTTCGCTTGGCAGTTCCAGGCTGATCCAGACCATTTTTATGCCTTCGCGTTGTTCCCGTTGCTTATAGGCATTGATCATATTGGGATAATCCTGTTTGGCGGCCACCACCTCATCCCCGGCTTTTAACGGCAGACCAAAGATCACTGTCTCCAGTCCTTCCGATGAATTCCGGTTCATCGCGATCTCCTCCGGCGAACAACCGGCCAGCTTCGCGAGGTTTCTCCGCAAGGGTTCCCGGCCCTGGTCAAGCACCCGCCACATATAATAACTCGGCGCTTCATTGCAGAGATCATAATACCGCTTCATGGCATCCTGCACGGTTTTGGGCGCAGGCGATACCCCGCCGTTGTTGAGATTGATCAGCGAGGGCGATACCGTAAAAGACTGCTGGATATAATACCAGAAATCCTCATCACCCGCGAGGTCTTCCGGGGAAATACCGGCTGCCTGGTCAAGGGCTGATTCCAGGTTCCTGCTCCAGGCCGGCCTGGCAAGAGAACTAAGCAATGCAGTGGCGGAAAATAACCCGGCTTTATGCAAAAAACGGCGGCGGCTGCTGACAGGCATATAGTTGATTTTAGTTCCTAAATGTACAGAAAAGGACAAAGTAAAATATCGTTTATGATGGATGGCAGGAGCTGTTGGTCACCTAATCAAAATCACCTATATTGAAGGTTCAACTTTTTGTTTATGAGAATACTTGAGATCAAAGTGCTGAAAGGACCCAATTACTGGAGTGTGCGGCGGAATAAACTCATCCAGATGAAACTGGACCTGGAAGAAAAAGAGAATATGCCGACGAACAAGATCCCGGGCTTCCGGGAGCGGCTGGAGCAATTACTCCCCAGCCTTTATTCGCACCGTTGCAGTGTCGGCACCGCGGGTGGTTTTTTCCAGCGGGTGGATGAAGGCACCTGGATGGGACATGTGGTGGAACATATCGCTCTCGAAATACAGACCCTGGCCGGGATGGATACCGGTTTTGGAAGAACCCGCACACCCGAAGGAGAAAGAGAAGGAGTTTATTATGTCGTGTTCAGTTATATGGAAGAGGATGCCGGCGTTTATGCAGCCAAAGCCGCAGTTCGCATTGCCCAGGCATTGATCGACGGGGCTGACTATGATCTTGCTGATGATATTCAGCAAATGCGGGAGATCCGCGAGGACACGCGGCTGGGGCCTTCCACCGGTTGCATCGTGGAAGAAGCGGCCAAGCGTGGTATTCCCTTTATCCGGCTGAATAAACAAAGCCTGGTACAATTAGGATATGGCGTTAACCAGAAAAGGATCCGGGCCACGATCGCTTCCACCACGTCCAATATCGCGGTGGACATTGCCTGCAATAAGGAAGAAACCAAGATGCTCCTCGAAGCCGCCGAGATCCCGGTACCCCGGGGTACGGTGGTCCGAAGCGAAGAAGGACTGGATGCGGCGATTGAAAAATTTGGCTACCCCTTGGTGATAAAACCCATAGATGGCAATCATGGCAAGGGCAATACCACCAATATCACGAACCGCGAACAGGCTATCCGGGCTTTGGAAGCGGCTAAGGAATATGGCCGAAATGTTATTGTGGAACGTTTTATCACCGGCTATGATTTCCGGTGCCTCGTGATCAATTATAAATTCATCTGTGCGGCGCTCCGAACGCCGGCTTCGGTGGTGGGTGACGGCGTTCACGATATCCAATGGCTGATCGATGAAACCAATAAAGATCCGCGGCGCGGATATGGTCATGAAAAAGTACTGACCCAGATCACCGTGGACCAGTTCACCCAGAAAATGCTGGATGACGCGAATATCACCCTGCAGCATATCCCCGCTGCCGGCGAACGGGTTTTATTAAAACCAACCGCCAACCTCTCTACAGGTGGTACGTCCACCGATGTAACGGATGAAGTGCACCCGGCGAATATTTTTATGTTTGAGCGGATTGCCAAAATCATCGGGCTTGATATCTGCGGGATCGATGTCATGGCCACGGACCTGCGCACACCCGTAGCTGAAAACGGGGGAGCGATCCTTGAAGTAAATGCGGCACCCGGTTTCCGGATGCATATTGAACCTGCCGAAGGATTGCCCCGCAATGTGGCCGAACCGGTCGTGGATATGTTATTCCCCCGGGGCAGTGCGGGCCGAATCCCAATCATCGCGGTAACCGGGACCAATGGAAAAACCACCACGACAAGGCTGATCGCCCATATTGCCAAGAGCGCCGGTAAAAAAACGGGGTACACGACAAGTGACGGGGTGTATATCCAGAACCAGCTTATGATGAAAGGGGATTGCACCGGGCCGGTTTCTTCCCAGTTTGTACTGAAGGACCCGACCGTTGATTTTGCCGTGCTCGAATGCGCTCGGGGAGGGATCCTGAAAGCAGGCCTCGCTTTTCAAAACTGTGAAGTGGCCGTTGTAACCAATGTGGCGGCGGATCATATCGGGCTGGGCGGGATCAACTCCGTAGAACAAATGGCCAAGGTAAAAGCCGTGGTGCCGGAAACGGTATTCCCGCATGGCTATGCCGTACTGAATGCGGATGATGACCTGGTCTATAAAATGAAGAATGACCTGAAATGCAATATGGCGCTCTTCAGTATGGATGAAAACAATCCCCGGATCAAGGAACATTGTGCCGCACACGGGCTGGCCTGTGTCTATGAAAACGGGTATATCAGTATTATGAAAGGCAACTGGAAGATCCGGGTGCTGCCGGCCCGGGAGGTTCCCCTGACCTTTGAAGGAAAAGCGGTACATAATATCAACAACTGCCTGCCGGCCGTTTTAGCGGCCTATTTATACCGCGATATCAACATTGATGATATCCGGACCGGTTTGCTGACCTTTATCCCGAGTGAAAACCTGACCCCGGGGCGGTTAAACTTTTTCCATTTCAGGAATTTCACGATGCTGGCCGATTTTGCCCATAACCCCCATGGGCTGCGCCTGCTTTGCGATTTTGTCAGTAAACTGGATTACCCAGTAAAAGTGGGGGTGATCAGCGGTACCGGCGACCGGCGGGATGAGGATATCCGGGAACTGGGAGAGATCTCGGCCGCCTATTTTGATGAGATTATCATCCGTTGCGACAAAAACCTCCGGGGACGTACTGCCGGGGAGATCATTGAACTCCTGAAAGAGGGAATCAATAAGGTAAACCCGGTTATTCCTGTACTGACCATCCCCAATGAGGACCAGGCCCTGGATTATATCTATGAGAATGCAAAACCCGGCGCCCTGTACACCATTATGTGCGATGTGGTGGCCCGGGCCCTGGATAAGATTAAGGAGCTGAAAGTGAGGGAAGAGAAAGAGGGCGTCAAATTCTGATCAATTCTATAATTTCTTTCAAAAACCATTTGGGAGAAAAGGCATATAGCCCTATTTTTGCACTCCCAAAAGCAATTTTGGACTCTTCGGCAAGTTCTGAAGATTGACCCATGGTGTAATGGTAACACTACTGATTTTGGTTCAGTCATTTAAGGTTCGAATCCTTATGGGTCAACTTAGAAAATCACAAAACCCGCCTAACCAGCGGGTTTTGTCGTAATTTGAAGTAATGGGTATCATGGAAAGATCCGCTAACGGATCAGTGTAATATTTCCTTTTTTGAAAATGGTTTTACCGGTATAATCGGTTCCCTGTACCATAAATACGAAGTTATTGGTATCCTGCAGCAGGCCATTGACCCGGCCATCCCAGCCCTGCCCGATCCGGTTGGTGCTGAATACCAATTGTCCCCAGCGGTTGAAGACCCGGAAGAATTCCAGTTGTTTTATTCCCACGCAAATGGGATAAACAATATCGTTGAGCCCGTCATGATTCGGGGTAAAAGCCGTGGGAACGAAAATATCCGGGCCGGTTTTAAAAATGGTTACTTTGATATCATCCTCCCCGAAACATCCTTCCGGATTCGTGGCCCGGACCAGGTACGTTATGGATGTACCCATTTCCGGGTTCAGGGTGGCGACCGGGTTGTAAATATTGGTAAAATTGAGACCGGTCCCGGGAGTCCAGCTAAAATTCGCAGCGGCCGGGTCGCTCACAACGGCTTCCAGTTGCAGGGGCTGGTTGGCTACAACAGCCGTATCATTCCCGGCAAATACAACGATCCTTGGTTTTACCACAACACGGAATGTATCTTTTAAAATATTGGGACAGCCTGCATTCGTAACTGAAAAAATATAATCCGTGGAATTGCGGGGCGAAGCTACCGCATTGATGACCTGCGGGAGACTGGTCACCGTTCCGGAACCCTGGTTGGACAGGGTGCTGGCGTTGGACCAGGTATAATTAGTACCCACAGCAATAGTCGCCTTCAGCGTGGTGGATTTCCCGTAACAGATCGTGACGGAATCCGGGACCGTATTGGCGGAGGGATAGGGAACATTAATAAAATTGATCGCGGCCACAGTGCTGGTGTCGGCCGGGCATACCCCGCTTTTCAGGATGGACCGGTAATACCGGGTACTGTTTACCCCGTTGGCCTGGTAAACCGGCGAGGTATAGGCTGGCACTAAACCTGCCCAGTTTGTATTATCGAAAGAAACCTGCCAGTTGAGAATACTGCCGCTGTGCCCGGTAAGGGTTAGCAGGTTATCTGCATTCTGACCCAGGCAGATATTGGTATTGGCCGGACTGATGACCCCTCCCGCAGATTTGGGGTCGACAGTAACTATAGCCGCGGTGCTTGTATCCACGCGGCAGGCCGTGCCATTTTGCACGATTGCTTTGTAACGGGTGGTCACGGTAAGATTTTGCGCCGTATAACTAAGAGCAGTATTCGCAATATTACTCCAGCTCACCCCGTCCGTGGATGAAATCCAGTTCAGCACATTTCCGGTCTGACCGCCCAATGTAAGGAAGCTGCTGTTCACACCAGAACAAACCGTATTGTCTGAACTGACCTGCCCTGCGGCCGTAGGAGGCGTGGCTGTAACGGCCAGCGAATCGAGGAGATCGGCACAACCGTTGATCTCCCGGGCAATGATATAACCCGCCGCACTGCCGGCTGTTACAGTAAGGATATTCGAATTGGCACCTGAATTAATGGTCCAGCCCGGGGGTACCGTCCAGTTATATAAGGCCCCCGCCAACGCAGGTATAGAATAGGTCAGGGTGCTGTTGGTGCAGGCCACGGGGTTTCCACTGATCTCTAAGCCCGCGCAGGTATTGCGGACCGCCACATAGGCATAGGCGAAATGTCCCCCGGGTGAACAGTTAACGGTCTCAAAAGTCAGGTTTACCTGCTGACCCCGGAAAGCGGATAAATCAAAAGTGACTTCGGTCCAGCCCTTGGTCCAAACGTCGTACAGCAGGGTGCCGTTGGTATTGTTTTGCCCGGTATGAGTGAGAAAAGGAAGCGGGCTGAGCGAAAAACCATTGGCCAGCGCGGTTGCTGTATCCAGTGTGGCGCCTGTAGATCCTGATCCGCCACTTCCCCCATCATTGAAAGTCGGGAGGTAATATTTTGGCGAGGCGCAGGTGATCACACTGTCTTCCGTGCTCAGGGTCGCCCTGAATAGGGGCTGTTCATTGGAATTATGTGTACCGTTTTCCAGTACCATGGCATAAGCATAGGTCATGGTATAGGGAGTGGAAGCCGGTCCGGGGGGGACACTAATCGCATAAGTGATCGCCCGTATAAATCCGCCCGGGTTACCGCCGGTACCCGGAGAGGCATTACGAAGATCCCAGGAAGTGGCGGTGGAACCCATTTTTACAGAATGCCCATACGCATAACCGTTAACCGTCGGGATCAGGGGAAAACTTCCATAGGGATCCGTTCCCTGGGCCGAAATAACCTGGATACCTGTATTGGTCAGGTTATATTCCGGGATTGTACTGACTCCCGTATTCGGGACCGGGTATTGCAAAGCGGTACCGCCTACCAGCCCCGTCCGGGCTGACCAGGATGAAATAGTACCCGTGTTAAAATTGATATTGGGAGGACAGTTCTGTATTTGTGCATAAGCGATACCCCTCCATAGAAAAGCCCCCATCAGGCACACTGCAATTTTCAGATGCAGGCCGGTATTTGTTATGTTATCGGGTGCTTTCATACAGGGTTCAGGAACCAGGAAGTACAAGATTGGTTTATAACGCATTAATCAGGTAATTATTACCAAGCCTGTCCCGGCTCCCCGATATTCTCTCTCACAAATGTATCAATTCCGGGCTGAAACCCATATATCTCTCCTCCAATCGCCTCTTTGAAACGTTGTAAAATCGCCAAAGGTTCCCTTTGCAGCTGAATTTCAACACCCGAAGCCGAAAACACGGCTGGTAAATGGCCTGCCGCCTAAAAAGGTAGCAGCCGGTCAGACCTGCATTGCCTGCCGGGGTTTAAAAAAGTTGTTTTCCTGAAAAATTGTCCCGGGATTATAGCCGGGCCATACAGGCGGCCAGGCTTTCCTTCCAGTTCCGCGAAGGGACGGAATAAGTCTCCCTGAGTTTTGACGTATCCAATACGGAATAAGCGGGTCTTTTGGCCGCCGTGGGATATTGCGCCGAAGAAACCGGGTGGATCCGGCAGGTGCTTCTGCTGAGTTCTTTGATGGCCGTCGCGAATTCATACCAGCTGATGACCCCTTCGTTGCTGTAATGATAGATGCCGGGTATCCATTTACCCGATGCAATAATATCCAGGATAACCCGGGCCAGGTCCGCCGCATAGGTCGGGGAACCCAACTGATCGTTTACCACGTTCAGTACTTCCTTTTCGCCCAGCAGGCGAAGTATGGTTTTCACAAAATTCTTTCCGAATTCAGAATAAACCCAGGAGGTCCGGATGATGATGGAACCGGGATTGTACAAGAGGGCCTGCTGTTCCCCTTCCAGTTTGGAAGCGCCATAAACGCTTTGCGGGTTGGTGGGAGAACCGGTTGTATAAGGCGTCTTCCCGTTCCCGTCAAAAACATAGTCGGTGGAAATATGGACGAACCGTGTATTGTATTCCTTACAAACAGCGGCCAGTACTCCCACAGCTTCGCCGTTCACCTGGAAGGCCAGGTCTTTTTCCGATTCAGCTTTGTCAACGGCCGTGTAGGCGGCGCAGTTGACCAGGTATTGCGGCTGGTAGCCTTTAAAAAAATTACGGACCAGCTCAAAATGATGAATGGGCAGGTCTTCCCTTGATAAAAAAATGAATTTGAAATCCGGGAAGGCGGTTTCCAGCCGTTTCAGTTCCTTGCCCAACTGGCCATTGGCACCGGTTACCAGTATGACAGGCTTTTTTTCCATCAGGGGTTATATACAAAACTGTTTTTACAGCCGGACAGCAAGGGCAGTAATTTGTCTTTTTCAGAGATGATGGCAAGCCCGGCCGGGATGCGCCAGTCAATATTCAATGCAGGATCGTTGTAAATAATCCCGCCCTCACTCTCCTTTCCGTAAAAGCCATCGCATTTATATAAGACTTCCGCTTTCTCACTTAATACCGAGAACCCATGGGCGAACCCTTTCGGGACCAGCAGCTGTTTCTTATTATCCGAAGACAACACAAGACTGAATACTTTTCCATAAGATGGGGAACCTTTCCGGATATCCACCACCACATCCAGGATCTCCCCGTGCAGCACCCGCACCAGTTTGGTTTGTGCATTGGGGGGAAGCTGGTAATGCAATCCCCGGATCACCCCGTAATTGGAGCCGGACTGGTTGTCCTGTACCCATTGACTGCCGATCCCCTGTTCACGAAAAATCCGGTCGTTAAAGGACTCAAAGAAATAGCCCCGGCTGTCTTCAAAGACCCTGGGTTCAAAGATGAGCAATCCCGGAAAATCGGTTTCGATGAATGGCATATTACAGGCTCCAGTAGGTTCGGTTAGTAATCTTGTTCCGGTAAATTCCTTTCAGGTCGGCCACCATCGCGTGGGGCTTGGTAATGCCGGCATAATAATTTTCGTCCAGGTCCATGTATTGCCGGTGCGGCACCGGTATAATCACCGCGTCATAATCATTGGCAATCGTATCCACCAGGCCAAACCCGTATTCATGCTCGAGTTCTGCAGAATCCGCATGCGGGTCTTCCACTTCCACGTTTACAAAATATTCTTTCAGGGCATTCACCACATCCCGCACTTTGGAATTGCGGATATCGCTCACATCTTCCTTGAACGTAGCTCCCTTGATCAGCACTTTGGCGGCCTTTACATCCCCGTTATTCTTAATGATATGCTGGATCACTTTCTTTGCCACGTATTTCCCCATATTGTCATTGATGCTCCGCCCGGCCAGGATCACTTCGGAGTGATACCCGAGCTCCTTGGCTTTATAGGTCAGGTAATAGGGATCCACGCCAATACAGTGGCCTCCCACCAGGCCCGGCTGGAATTTCAGGAAGTTCCACTTGGTGCCTGCCGCTTCCAGCACTTCATACGTGTTGATGTTCATTTTATCAAAGATCAGGGAGAGCTCATTCATCAGGGCAATGTTCAGGTCCCTTTGCGTGTTCTCAATGATCTTGGCAGCTTCGGCCACTTTGATGGAAGAAGCGCGGTGCACACCCGCCTTAACCACCAGCTCATAGGTTTTGGCGATTTCTTCCAATGATTCCGTATCACAACCCGATACCACTTTCACAATGGTGGCCAGGGTATGCAGTTTATCGCCCGGGTTGATCCGCTCGGGCGAGTACCCCAGTTTGAAATCAACTATATTCTTCAGCCCGGATAATTTTTCCATGATGGGAAGACAGTCCTCCTCGGTACAACCGGGATATACCGTGGATTCAAACACCACATAATCCCCTTTCTTGATCACTTTACCCACGGTTTCAGAAGCCCGTTGCACAGGGGTCAGGTCCGGCACATTGTGCTCGTCCACCGGTGTTGGGACGGCTACGATAAAAAACTTCGCTTCCCGTAATACATCCAGGGAATCTGTAAACGTAATATCACAGCCATCAAAGGCTTCCTTCTCCAGTTCATTGCTGGGATCGATTCCCTGCTTCATCATCTCAATACGACGGGCGCTGATATCAAAACCGATCACGGAAATTTTACGGGCAAATTCCAGGGCAATGGGCAATCCCACATAACCCAGCCCGATGACGGCTAATTTTACTTTTTTATCTACTAATTCCTGATACACGTTTTAATGGTTTAGTAAAGGTATAAGATTGAGTTCTTTATTGATTGATAAAGGCCAGCACCTGCTGCGTGATAAAAGTCAGTTGTTCCCCGTCCAGTTCAGTATGGATGGGCAGGGAGATCACCCGCTCTGTCAGCCAGTCTGTAACCGGCAGTACCTGCGAACCGGAACCGAATTGCTCAAACATCTTTTGTTTGTGACCGGGTACCGGGTAATAGATCATGGAGGGGACCTGCTGCGCGGCGAGGTATTGTGACAGGGCGTCGCGGTCAACTCCTTCGAGGATCAGCGTGTACTGGTGGAATACATGATGAGAATAAGAAGCGCGGTAAGGAACGGTGATCTTCGGATGACCCGCAAAGGCTTTGTCATAAAAATCAGCCGCAGCCCGCCTCGCCGCAATATATTCATCGAGGTGTTTCAGTTTGATATCCAGGATGGCCGCCTGGATGGTATCCAGCCGGCTGTTACAACCCACCATCTCATGGTAGTACCTTTTTTGCTGCCCGTGGTTGGCGATCATCCGCAGTTTTACACTCAGCGCTTCATCATTGGTAAAAATGGCACCGCCGTCGCCAAAAGCCCCCAGGTTCTTGGAAGGGTAAAAGGAAGTACAGCCGATATCCCCGATGGTTCCCGTCTTTTTTACTGAACCGTCAGCGAAGGTATAGTCACAACCGATGGCCTGGGCATTGTCTTCAATTACATAAAGCCGGTGTTTCTTCGCAAGGGCCATGATCTCTTCCATCGGCGCCGCATGCCCGTAGAGATGTACAGGAACGATCGCTTTGGTCCGGGGCGTAATAGCTTTTTCAATGGCAGCCGGATCGATACAAAAAGTTTGGGGATCCACTTCCACGAACACCGGTTTCAGCTTCAGCAGGGCGATCACTTCCGTAGTCGCGATATAGGTAAAGGAAGGTGTGATCACTTCATCACCGGGCTGAAGATCCAGGGCCATCATGGCAATCTGCAGGGCATCGGTACCATTGGCGCAGGGAATCGTAAATTTTGCACCGAGGTATGCCGAAAGATGACCGGCAAATTCCTGTACGGGTTTACCATTGATAAAGGCTGAACTTTCCATCACCTCCAGTACCGCCTTATCCACTTCCTCCTTGATATGATGATACTGGGTACGGGTGTCTACCATTTGAATTTGTCGCATCGTATGATTTTATGCTGCTTAAGAGCCGCAAAAATAGTAAAATACAGGTAGTTTGCACGATTGACATTACTTTTGGCACCAGTTCAACCCCAGCAACTTGGCCGTTTTCATCTACAATATTTTCCTCCTGCTTTACAAAGCCGGTATTTACACGGCCTCGCTTTTCAATGCCAAGGCCGCCAAATGGGTGCAGGGCAGAAAGGATATTTTCAGCCGCTTAGCCGCAGCAATCCCGGCCGGCACTAAGACCATCTGGATGCATTGCGCCTCCCTGGGCGAATTTGAACAGGGCCGTCCCCTGCTGGAAAAGATGAAAGAGCAGTACCCGGACCATCGCTTCCTGCTGACGTTTTTTTCACCCTCCGGCTATGAAGTCCGGAAAAATTATACCGGGGCCGACTGGGTCTTTTATTTACCGGCCGATGGCCCTGTAAATGCCCGGCGCTTCCTGGAAATTGTACAGCCCCGCCTGGTCATTTTTGTGAAGTATGAATTCTGGTACTATTATTTAAAAAAAATAAAATACCGGAATATCCCTTTATTGCTGGTATCGGCCCTTTTCCGGAAAGACATGAGCTTTTTTTCCTGGTATGGCGGCCTGCAGCGAAAAATGCTATCCCGGTTTGACCAGCTTTTTGTGCAGAACCCGGAATCCGCGGAACTCATTAAACAGATCGGGCTTTCCTCCATCTGCACGGTTTCCGGGGATACCCGTTTTGACCGGGTGATCGCCATCGCGGAAAAATTTGAACCAATCCCGGTTGTGGCTGATTTTACCGGGAATAAGAGAACCCTGGTGGCGGGGAGCACCTGGCCCGAGGACGAGGCCGTCCTGGCCCGCGCCTTCGGGGACCTGCAGGATCCGGGGATGAAACTGATCATCGCCCCGCATGAGATCAGCGAAAAACACCTCGCCGGTATTCAAAAACTTTTCCCGGATTCGGTGAGGTATTCTCAATTGCAAAACGGTGCGGCCCCGGAGGCAACTGTCCTGGTCATTGATAATATCGGTATGCTGTCGCGGCTTTATAATTATGGCTGGCTGACCTATGTGGGAGGCGGAATGACCAAAAACGGGGTGCACAATGTACTGGAAGCAGCGGTCTATAATAAACTGGTGTTATTCGGTCCTTATTACCAGAAATATTCAGAAGCTGTGGGGCTCGTAAAATCCGGCGGTGGGGTATCTTTTACGGATGACAAAATGGATGGCCGTATACTCAGGCTGTTGCTCGAAACCCTGTCCGATGATGAAAAGGAATACCAGTACCGGAGTAATGCAGCGGGAACCTTTGTGCAATCGCACCGGGGAGCAACCGGGAAGATCATTCAGTTTATTCAGGAAAAACGCCTCCTGACCAATTGATCGAAATGGAGGACCGTGGGGGTCCCGGAATCCCAGCCCAGCTTTACTTTCAGCTCCCGGCTGATCCAGTATTCCGCTTCCGCGTAGATATTAAAATTATTGATGGTCCGGATACTCCGTTCATACATATTCTCATCCCCCCGGAATAATTCATTGATGAATACAAACCGGTCATTGATGCCGATGGCCTTGCGCAGATCCTTGACCGGCGTTTCCTTCAGGATTTCCATCAATTCGGTCTCCCCCTGTTTCAGCCGGTCGTTTAATGACTCGGACAGATCCGTATTATCATTCACTTCCTTGCCCCTGGCCTGCTGGGAAAGTGTCGGGATTTCCTTCATCGGGTCAAAGACCATATCCAGCTGGCCGTTTTTTTTCAGCAGGGCCAGGTTGTCATTTTCCACCAGCAGGGTTTCTTTTGTTTCCCTTACCGGTGCAGTGGCCGCCGGCGGAGGAATATATTTTTCATAGCCGGCCAGAAGGTCTGTTTCCGGCCGGATCGGGGTGACGGGAAGCAGGACAGCCACTTTGGCCGTACCCAGTCCCTGGGGAGCTACCGGCCTGACCCGGGTCAGTTCCAGCTGGAGCAACTGGACGGTGCCCAGCAGCACTGCCGGATCGGCGTTTTTCTCAAACTGCTCTTTTAATTTATTGATCAGGATTTCGATTCGTTCCATTCAATTATATTTGGCGCCGGCAACACCGGACACTTTAAAGTTACAAACAGTTTGCCAATAAAATCATTTGCAAAACAGCCCGGTTAAATCTTAACAATGTTTATTGAACCCAATACCAGCGGCGAGCGGCGCGGCAGCATTGAAGTGATCTGCGGCTCCATGTTCAGCGGAAAAACGGAGGAACTGATCCGCCGGCTGAAACGCGTAAAGATCGCCAACCAGAAAGTGGAAATATTTAAACCCGCGATTGATATCCGTTATGACGAGGTAAAGATCGTATCGCATGACGCACAGGCCATCCACTCCACCCCGATTGATAATTCCCAGAAAATATTGCTGATGGCAGCGGATGCGGATGTAATCGGGATCGATGAAGCCCAGTTCTTTGACGAAGAGATCGCCAATGTATGTGATGAGCTGGCCTTCCGCGGCATCCGGGTGATCGTTGCGGGGCTGGATATGGATTACCTCGGTAAACCCTTCGGGCAAATGCCCTTTATCATGGCGAAGGCCGATTACGTGACCAAGCTCCATGCGATCTGTATGAAATGCGGCAGCATCGCCAATTATTCCTACCGGAAAATTCCCAATGAGGACCAGGTGATGTTAGGAGCCACGGATGCTTACGAACCGCGCTGCCGCAAATGTTACCACGAAAAATAAGGAGCGCTCTTACCGGGCCTTTCCCCGGATCCTGGTTTTGATGTTTACCGGGATACTGCCGGCGATGGTCATATTTAGTTGCAGGCCGGCCTTTACCACTAACCCGTTGCGGCTGTCTACGATAAGAGTGCCTGTTTGTTCACCCGGTATGTCCCCGTTTTCATTTTCGGAAGTAATCCTGGTTTTTTCTTCGAGGGTCACCATATCGCCCTCTATTTCAACAACAGTATAGGTTGAATGCAGGTTCCCCGAATAAAGGCCCGACGCCTGACTGCTCTTTTCCCAGCTGTCACCCACTTTCACTTCTTTGGCGGGGAAAATATAAAAGAACCGTTCAAACTGCTCCCGCACTTTCTGGTCATTGAATTGCTGGCCAAACTGCTGTTTCAATTTTTCCCGGGTCTCTTTTTCTTTTTCGGGGTCCAGCCCAAGGGAGGAGACGATGGATTCCGTCATTTCGCGGAAACCTTTTACTTCCAGTACTTTCCCTTCCGCATCCACTTTCATGGTAAAACTCTTCCCCCGCACGGCCCGGAAAACACGGCCCAGCATCGCCAGTTTGTCGCCGGCCACACCGGCGGTATCCTCCGGCTTTTCCGTATCCACGTTCAGTTTCATCCCCACTACGTCCATGTCCATCCTAAACCGCTCATAACGGGCAGCCAGGGTTTTCACGGTTCCGTCATCCGCCTCCACGTCGAGTGAATAATAAGTATTCATCCCGATCTTCACCGGGGTCTCCAATATCTTCTGCTCAAACAGCATTTCCATTTCGTAATCGTAGCCTTTCCCGTTTTCATAATTAAACCGCAGCATTTTGGAAGAACTGGCGGAACGGGAGGACTGGCAGGAATCCATCAGTTGGGAAAATAGTAAGAGGCAGACCAGGACGGCGGGGCGGGAAAGAAGATTGTTTTTCATACCCTTTTTTTGGAAAATTAGAATAATAAACCAAAACGAAGCAGTGGTAAATCCTATTTTTGCCCGCAAACTCATTTTATCAGCACATTCCGGCATATACTGACCCTTTTTAAAAAAGACCTGCTCCTCGAAGTCCGGCAGCAGTACAGTTTTTATGGCATCCTGCTCTATATAGGTGCCACCATCTTTGTGCTTTTTATGGCATTGGATGATCCCGAGAGCCGGGTCTGGAACGGGTTGTTCTGGGTGATCCAGCTATTCATTTGTATCAATGCGGTGGCCAAGAGTTTTCTGCAGGAAAGCAAGGGACGGATGCTCTATTTTTATTCCGTGGCCAGTCCCACTGCTTTTGTACTCGCCAAACTGCTGTTCAATTCCCTGCTGATGCTGGTGATGAGCCTGCTCAGCCTCTTGCTTTTCACGATGTTCCTCGGCAACCCTATACAAAAGGCGGGACCTTTTATCGGGTTGGTTTTACTCGGGGGCTGGAGTCTCAGCCTGGTTTTCAGTTTCCTGGCTGCGATCGCAGCCAAAGCGCAGCAGAATGCCGCTATCATGGCCGTCCTGGGTTTCCCGATCATCATACCCCAGCTGATCCTCCTGATGCGTTTATCAAGTGCCGCTTTTTCCCCCCTGCTGACCATCCCTGCCAGCACGGTACTGATGCTGGTGGCGCTTGATGCCCTGATCATCCTGCTGGCCGTCATTCTATTTCCCTTTCTTTGGAAAGACTGATACGGGCGCCGGTTTTAATCCAAAGACCGCGGTTTTCACCTGTTTTTAATCATATAAAGAGGTGAAGAAAATTTTACCGGCTTTTACCGGGAGCACCTTAATTTTGCCTCACTTTATCCGGCCATATCCTGAGAATGGCCTTACCGATGACCAACGTAAAAAACTATATGCACAAATCCTGGTGGAAGATCACAAGTGTGGTATTGCTTGTGTACACTTTTATTGCCGGCTTCCTGGGGAATGTTCCCCATCTGCCCCTCCTGCAGGAAACCATCCGGAATCTTTATTTCCATGTTTGCATGTGGTTTGCCATGATGATCCTCTTTACCGTGTCCGTGGTCAATTCCATCCGCTACCTGCGCAGTTTCAAAATCAAATATGATATTTATGCCCGGCAGTATGCGGTAATGGGTATCGTCTTCGGACTCCTGGGTTATATTACCGGGGCCATCTGGGCTTCCTATACCTGGGCCGATCCGAATAAGGCGGCCGCCAATTCCTTCAGCACCATTGCCCGGGATCCCAAACTGATCGGCGCCGCCATCGCCTTATTAGTATATTTCGCCTACCTGATCCTCCGGGATTCGATCCAGGATATGGATAAGAAAGCCCGGATCGGTGCCGTGTATAACATATTTGCCTACGCGATATTATTCCCTTCCATCTGGATCCTGCCGCGGATTCTGCCGAGCCTGCACCCGGGCAACGAGGGCAACCCGGCCCTTGATGTTAAGAATGATATCAGCGGTTCCATGAGGATGGTGTTTTACCCCGCCGTAATCGGCTGGACCCTCCTCGGGGTCTGGATCACCACCCTGAAGATCCGCCTCCAATTACTGAACGAAAAAAAGATGTCAGCATGAAAATAATCAGAAAGATATCCCTGCTTTTCCCGGCCCTGCTCCTCTCCCTGCTGAGCCTGGCCCAGGACAAACCCGTACAAATGGCGGATACCATGCGCAGCAACGGGAGGATCTACGTGGTAGTGGCCGTGGTGCTGACCATCCTCACAGGGCTCATCTTGTATGTGGCCCGGCTGGATAAAAAAATATCCCGCCTGGAAAAAGATTCCAACTAAAACGATTACCCGCGGCCTGTAAAAGCCCCCTTTTACAGGCCGCAGACTTTTATAAAAAATAACGAACGATTGCTATAACCTAAAAAAGAAATCATGTCACACAAGTACAGTTTTTTTGGCGCGGTGGAAAAAAGTTTCGACAAGGCGGCCAAATTCACGAAATGGGACAAAGGCGTCCTGGAGCAGATCCGCCAGTGTAATGCAGTTTACCAGATCCGTTTCCCCATCAAGAGAGATGACGGGACCGTTGAAGTGATCGAAGCCTACCGGGTACAGCACTCCCATCACAAGACCCCGTGTAAAGGAGGGATCCGCTTTGCCGCCGAAGTAAACCAGGATGAAGTGATGGCCCTGGCCGCGCTGATGACCTATAAATGCACCATCGTGGATGTGCCTTTTGGCGGCGCCAAGGGGGGTATCAAGATCGATCCGAAAAAATATTCTCCCTACGAACTGGAAAAGATCACCCGCCGCTATACGGCCGAACTGATCCGCAAGAACTTTATCGGGCCGGGCACGGATGTACC
Organism: Sphingobacteriales bacterium; assembly: GCA_016219985.1. GTDB lineage: Bacteria > Bacteroidota > Bacteroidia > Chitinophagales > Chitinophagaceae > JJ008. The sequence continues at coordinate 301,827 of JACRJO010000022.1, forward strand.
CGCTCCTGATTACGGGACCGGCGAACGGGAAATGTCCTGGATCCTCGATACGTATACGGCTATGCATCCGGGTGAGATTGATGCCGCCGGTTGCGTGACCGGTAAGCCCATCTCGCAGGGAGGTGTACGGGGCCGCCGCGAAGCCACCGGGCTCGGGGTATTCTTCGGGATCCGCGAAGTCTGCAATATGGCAGATATCATGAAGAAGCTCGGACTGGAAACCGGTGTGGAAGGGAAAAATGTGATCGTGCAGGGACTGGGTAATGTGGGATACCATTCCGCTAAATTCTTCCAGGATGCGGGTGCAAAGATCATTGCGCTGGCTGAATATGAAGGAGCCATCTGGAACAAGGAGGGGCTGGATGTGGATGCGGTATTCCAGCACCGGAAAAAAACCGGCTCCATCCTGAACTATCCCGGCGCCACTAATTTCGCCAAAACAGGGGAAGCCCTCGAAATGGAATGCGATATCCTGATCCCGGCCGCGCTGGAGAATGTGATCGATGGGAAAAACGCCCCGCATGTAAAAGCCAAACTGATCGGCGAGGCCGCCAATGGCCCGTTGTCACCCGAGGCCGATGAAATATTCGCCCAGCGCGGAATCATCGTGGTACCGGATATGTACCTGAACGCCGGCGGGGTGACGGTTTCCTATTTCGAATGGCTGAAGAACCTGAGCCATGTACGCTATGGCCGCCTCGAAAAACGCTTTACCGAGAACATGAATACGCATATCCTCGGCCAGATCGAGGAACTCAGCGGGAAGAAAGTAAAAGGCAATGCCCGTGATATGATCATGCACGGACCGGATGAAGTGGACCTGGTGTACAGCGGTCTCGAAGAAACCATGATAAATGCCACCCGCGAGATCATGGATGTCTGGAAATCCAATCCCGATATCCCCGATATGCGGACCGCCGCTTATGTAGTGGCGATCAATAAAGTGGCTACTGCTTATGCAGAACTGGGTATCTTCCCGTAATAGTATATAAAGCCAGACCAATTGCTTATACCAATCCCGCCGCTTTGTGGCGGGATTTTTTTTGACCCATTATCGCAATGCTAAAAAAAGCACCTTAGCTAAAGCCCCGGCTGATAATTTGAGTTGTAAAAGCAGGCGGCAGTTTGTATATTCGGAAACACATACGTTGGGCTCGATTTTATGAACCAAATAATCCTAATAGGCTTTTCAACAACTGGAAAAACTTCTTTGATCAAAAAGATCAAGGAATGCATACCAGATTGTACGAGAAAACCGTACGACACCGATAAGGTAATCTCCGAAGACTTTGACGGTAGTATTTCGAATATTTTTTATCAACTTGGAAGGGGAAATGCGCTTTCTGAAATATTAAGCAGGGAAAAGAAAATCATTAGTGACCTAACCTACTTACCAGACAATTTGATTATTGCTGCAGGTCCCGGAGTTCCCTTCCATGAAAATTTCAAAAATTATCTTTCCGTAAAAAAACCATACGTAATATTACTGGAAAACTCTGCGGAGAATATCTATGAAAACTTAAAAAAAAGGCGGCAAGATTTACAAAATAGATTAGAATATCCAAGACCTGATTTCGGCATCTGGGATATTGGAGTAATGGCAGATGAAAACAATATTGAATATGACAAAGAATCTGCGGTAACAAAAATTGACTTTTTATTAAACCAGAGAGGCCCAACATATAGGTCGTTTGCCAATTTCACTTTCAAGACTAATGAAGTATTAAGTGATTCTAGGTTACCTGAAGAAATTTTAAATATCCTATAAAAATATCAGCCAAACAAGATTTTCTACAATGCTGACTGTGGAATATGCTCTCGTCGATATATTGCCGCTCCGCTGTTGTTCCGGCTGACGAATACAGCTCGTTTACAAACCATATTTTCTTCTTTGTTAACTTTACTCATTAACAATCCAGGCTGATGTGACGGCATAACGCCGGATCGCAAAACCCATCCATAGAATCGCCCACCTTAACAATGCACAAAAAACGACACATATTTGTCATCATCGGAAGCGCGGCCCGGCAATCCGCCAACCAACGCCTTATCGACTATTTCGCCCGGCTGACAGCGGGGCAGTTTGAACTAACTATCTGCAGGGACCTGAAGACCCTTCCCCATTTCGACCCGGACCTCTCGGCGGATAATCCGCCGGAGGAGATCAAACACTTCCGGCAGGAGATTGAAAAAGCAGACGGCATCATCATCTGCACCCCCGAATATGTATTCAGCATTCCCAGCGGACTGAAGAATGCAATTGAGTGGTGCGTCTCCACCACCCTGTTTTCCGGTAAGCCAACCGGCCTGATCACCGCTTCCGCCCACGGGCAGAAAGGACAGGAAGAATTAAAACTGATCATGAAAACAGTGATGGCCAGGTTTACAGCCGAAACCACTCTTTTAATCCCCGGTATAAAGGGGAAAATAAATGAAGATGGAGAGATCACCGACAGCCGTACTAAAGAAGAGCTGGAAAAATTCAGTATTGCCTTCAGCCGTTTAGTTAATATGCCGGTTCCCGGTAATGTTTAGCTTTGCGTGCGGAGAGAACAGTGCTGACCGGGGTAACTGAAGTCCATAATTTTGCAATAAAATAAATCCTGGAATATGAGCCTGACAAAACAAATAGCGAAACAGTTCAGGGCGGTCCAAACCGGTGGCAACTGGACCGCCTCTAACCTGCAGGATGCCCTGGCGGGGCTTGACTGGCAGCAGGCAAACAAAAAGCTGGATTCTTTTAATACCATCGTGGCCCTTGTTTACCATATAAATTATTATGTAAGCGCCGTCTGCAAGGTCCTCGAAGGAGAAGCACTGAATGCAAAGGATAAATACAGTTTTGACCACCCGCCTGTTCAGTCAGCCGAAGACTGGAATAAACTGCTGGATCAAACCCGGGCGGATGCGGAACGGTTTGCCCGACTGGTTGAGCAACTGCCCGACAACAAGCTGACCGAAACCTTCGTTGATGAGAAATATGGTACTTATTACCGGAACCTCACCGGGGTCATTGAGCATACCCACTATCACCTGGGGCAGATTGTTATACTAAAAAAGTTGCTGCAAGCCGGCCATTAACCCGCCTTCAGTATCGTCACGGCGAGGCAGGCCCGCCTTGTTGAGCAACTGCCCGACAACAAACTGACCGAAACCTTCGCTGATGAGAAATACGGTACTTATTACCGGAACCTCACCGGGGTCATTGAGTATACCCACTATCACCTGGGGGCAGATTGTTATACTAAAAAAGTTGCTGAAGGCCGGCCATTAACTACCGACTAAAGACTACCGACTAAAGACTACCAACTACTAACTAACTCCCCGACCGTTTACCCCTGAAAACCGCCGGTTGACGGTAAGTACTACGGCGGGAGACCCTGATTTCCTACATTCGCATAACAAAAAATCATAAACCATGAAACATTTTTTTTTGGCCCTGCTGAGCATGGCTGTTCTGTCCGCACAGGCACAGACCGTGGAGGAGATCATACAGAAATACAATGCGGCCCTCGGGGGACTGGATTCCTTCAACAAAGTAACTACCCAGAAAATAACGGGCGTCGTTTCCACGCAGGGCAATGATCTGCCCCTGACCGTACAGGTGATCAATGGCAAGGCCCTGCGGGTGGATGTGGATGTAATGGGACAATCCGTAGTGAATGTCTATTTTAACGGAAGCGGCTGGAAGATCAATCCTTTTGCCGGCGCCACAGAGGCCACCGATGTAACAGGAGCTGAACTGAATGAATATAAAACGCAAACTTTTGTGGCCAGCAACCTGATGGATTATAAGAACCGCGGCCACCAGCTGGAACTCGTTGGACAGGAAGAAACGGAGGGTGTGAAAGTATTCAACCTCAAACTGACCAGCAAGGATGATGGCAAAGTGAGCAATTATTATATCAGCACCAGCGATTACCTGCTGATCAAGTCCGTTGGTACACGGGAAATACAGGGACAGGAAGTCGAGATCAGCACTTTTTATTCCAACTATAAAGATTTCGGGGGACTGAAATTTGCCTGCACCCGCAGCCAGCAGGCCAACGGGCAGGTATTCCAGGAAGTGAACTATGATAAAGTGGAACTGAATGTACCGGTGGATGAAGCCATTTTCAAAAAATAACCGGCCGGTAATAAAAAAAAATAAAAACCGCGGCGGCGGTTTTTTTATTGCATCAAAGGCAGTTCACTGATCAGCCGGAGCCCGCTTTCATCTTTCACCCATCCATGAGTGGTATTGCCATTGGTGATCACCAGGTAATTTACGGGTACCCCGAGGTGATAGCGAAGTACCTGTTGCAGTACCGGCTCATCCAGTTTTACTTCCGGCGCCTTGCATTCCACCATCAGCCAGGGCTGGTGCGCTTTATTGTACACCAGTATATCAAACCGCTTGATCCGCTCCCCCAGCTGAATTTCCTTTTCCAGCGCGATCAGGGAAGATGGGTAACCCATCACCTGCACCAGGTAGCTGACAAGATTCTGCCGCACCCATTCCTCGGGTGTCAGCAACAGCCATTTTTTCCGGATCGGGTCAAAAATAAATTTTTTACCCCCCTCCTCTTTCACCCGGAAAGCCGGTTCGGGGTATTGGATGGAAATCATGAATCAAATGTACTATAGCCGGTCCTAACTTTTACAGGGAATCATCAAAGGACGATACAGTCCCGGTAATTGTTTAAATTCGCTGGTATGAAGACAAAAGAAGAAATTGTACACAACTGGTTGCCCCGTTATACCGGGGAGCAGTTAGCGAATTTTGGGGATTATGTACTGCTGACCAATTTCAGCAATTATGTACACATGTTTGCCGAATGGAATAATGTCAAAGTGATCGGGGAAGATAAGCCCATGCAGTGCGCCACGGCCAACCGGATCACCATTATCAACTTCGGAATGGGCAGCCCTACGGCGGCCACCATTATGGACCTGCTGACGGCGATTAACCCCAAAGCGGTATTGTTCCTGGGAAAATGCGGGGGCCTGAAAAAAAGAAATAAGATCGGGGACCTGATTCTGCCCATCGCCGCGATACGGGGCGAAGGTACCTCCAACGACTACTTCCCCGCTGAAGTGCCTGCCCTGCCGGCCTTCGCCCTGCAAAAAGCCGTATCCACCACCATCCGCGATTATGAAGTGGATTACTGGACCGGAACCGTGTACACCACCAACCGCCGTGTCTGGGAACACGACGAACCTTTTAAAGAATACCTGCAGAAAGTAAGGGCCTACGCCATTGATATGGAAACCGCCACCATTTTTACCGTTGGTTTCTATAACAAGATCCCCACGGGCGCCCTGCTGCTGGTCAGCGACCAGCCCATGATACCCGAAGGAGTGAAAACAGAGGAAAGCGATAAGAAAGTTACTGCCAGTTTTGTAGAAAATCATTTGAAAATAGGGATCGACTCCCTCAAGCAACTGATCAATGACGGGCATACCGTCCGTCACCTTAAATTCTAAAAAACAAAAACCATGCGACTCCTACTCCTGCTCAGCAGCATTTTCCTGCTTTCCGTTTCAGCGGAAACCTGTAACAAAAAAAACAAAGACCGGGTCTACAAAGGCAAGCTGGAAGTGGCCGGTATCTGTATGAATTATACCATCGGCCTGCTGGAGGGAAAGATCGATACGGCCCTGATCGTTCCTTCCTGGAAGGATGATGTGACCGGGAAAACCTATTCCGATGTGTTCAGGCTGGGCAATCCCTGTAATTTTCCCTCCACGCTGAAACAGGGCGACACTTTTTATTTCACAATTGATAATGAAAAGGAACAGCCCTGTGCGGTGTGCATGGCCTATTACCCGACACCTTCCCGGTCGCTTCGGATAAAAGTGATTCAACCCTGATGCATCCCCTTCTCTGTATAAAAAACCTGAGTGTTGATTTTACGGCAGAATCAGGGGTTACGCATGCATTAAAGAATATCAGTTTCACGGTGAACCGCGGTGAGATCCTCGCCCTTGTGGGAGAATCCGGATCCGGCAAATCCGTTACTTCTCTTTCCATCCTGCAATTGCTGCCATCGCCGCCCGCCCTTTATACGGCCGGTGAAATTTTATTTTCAGAAGAAGGGAATACGGTTACCAGCCTGCTGAAAAGGGACCGCTACGGTATGCAGGATATCCGCGGCAACAAGATTGCCATGATCTTCCAGGAACCCATGACCTCGCTGAACCCGGTACTCAGTTGCGGTAACCAGGTAATGGAAGCCATCCTGCAGCATAAAAAAATAACGAGGGCCGCTGCCCGCCGGCAAACCATTGCCTGGTTTGAAAAAGTAAAGCTCCCGGATCCGGGGGGTGTATTTAAACGGTACCCGCACCAGCTCAGCGGCGGACAGAAACAACGGGTGATGATCGCCATGGCTATGTGCTGCGAACCTTCCCTGCTGATCTGTGATGAACCGACCACGGCCCTGGATGTAACGGTTCAAAAAACCATCCTGCAACTCATTAAAGAACTCCAGCAGCAGTCAGGCATGGGAGTCATTTTCATCACGCATGACCTGGGCGTAGTGGCTGAAATTGCCGACCGGGCCGTCGTGATGTACAAAGGAGAGATCGTGGAGCAGGATAATGTGAAAACTATTTTTACCCGGCCACAGCATCCTTATACCAGGGCCCTGCTGGCCTGCCGCCCGGTGAATCACCGGCGGGGCGAACGGCTGCCCGTCGTTTCGGACTTCCTGGAGCCGAAAACCAACCCGGATATCCCGGCAGTAAAAACGGCAGCCCCGGGTCTTTCTTCCTCAGCCCTTCCGCAAGAAGTACTGATGAAGGCTGAACATCTTTCTGTCTGGTTCCCGGTACAAAAAAACTTCCTGGGCAAGCCCCTGCGGTATACAAAGGCAGTGGATGACCTGAGCTTTGACCTGTACAAGGGAGAAACCCTGGGACTGGTGGGCGAGAGTGGCTGCGGTAAAACCACCCTGGGCCGGACCCTGTTGCGGCTGATTGAACCGACTGCCGGCAAGATCATTTATAACCAGTCCGATCTTACTGCCCGGAAAAGAACAGCGCTGCATGCTCTGCGAAAAGAGATCCAGATCATTTTCCAGGATCCTTACTCCTCGCTGAATCCCCGGTTAACGATCGGCTCCGCAATTGCCGAACCCCTGAAAGTACACCGGCTCCTTTCCACAGAAAAAGAACGGAAAGATAAAGTGACTGAACTGCTGGAAAAAGTGAACCTGCGGCCGGAACATTTTAACCGGTACCCGCATGAGTTCAGTGGTGGCCAGCGGCAACGGATCGTGATTGCGCGGGCACTGGCCCTGAACCCCTCCTTTATTGTATGTGATGAATCTGTATCCGCATTAGACGTAAGTGTGCAGGCACAGGTGCTGAACCTGCTCAATGAGTTGAAAAAAGAATTTGGCTTTACCGTGATCTTTATCTCCCATGACCTCTCGGTGGTCCGCTATATCAGCGACCGGATCATGGTAATGAATAAAGGCCGGATCGAGGAATCCGGGCCCGCCGATGAAATTTACGGGCACCCTGCATCGGATTACACGAAAAAACTGATCGCCTCCATTCCGGGGGGCTTTACGGAAACAGCCCTTTAATCAGGCTCCCGTTCCTCCTCAACATCCCGGGTGCCGCTCTCATAAAACTCCCTGGCGCTTTTACGCCGGGCATACAGCAGCTTCTTCAGTTCTTTCTGTAACTGGATTTTTATGCCTTCCCCGGGATTTACTTTCACGTCGATAAACCCGGTAAAATCGTAGCGGTTGTAAACCGGCCACCGGAAATATTCGTTAACATATCTCGGCCCGTTTTTCCTTACGGAATCTTCAAATTCAAAATCGCGGGGATTCTCCGGCACCAGCCCCACCACTCCCAGTTTCCAGTTCAGGTCATCTTTCTTACTCTTATATGTAAAGAAATACATGAACCCTTTCTTTCCACCATACACAGCCGGCAAACGGTCCGCATAGACCAGGGAATCGGGTTTATCGTATGACTTCCCGGCTAACAGGGCGCTCCGTCCCAGGTCAAGGTGATTATTATACATGACCGGGAATTTATCCAGCTTCTTCAGCTCTTTCAGGTCCCGGTATAACTCATACCGGTATTCATCCAGTCCCGCAAAATACCGGGGCAGGGTATCCGGGTACGGACGGTTTGTTTTCAGCAATTGCAAAAGCGTATTGTACTTAAGCTTTTTATCATTCGACCCCAGCATCTGGTTAACCAGGGGCTGCACGGCGGGGCGGCTATCCCAGAAAGGGATCAGCAGGGCCGCATACAGGCTCAGGTCATCATTGCCCTCATCCTTATTATCCTCATACGAATGAGATTCCCTTTTATCATCCCTGCTTTCCTCCGCTTTCTGAATGGCCAGTTTTTTCTCTGCAATGGATTGTTTTTTCAGCTCCTGTTTGGCTTCGAGCAGGAACTTGCTGAAATAGGTTTCATAATCGGCTGGCTTTACCATATTGCTGTCCGCCATTTCGCCCAGCAATTTCATAATTGACGGTTTATAGTCTTCGAGGTTCAGCAGGGGCAGCAGGTCGGGTAAAATGGTTTTTGTCAGCGGCAGGGAATCCGACAGTTCATCGAGGAAGCGGCCATCGGCCACTTTGTATTCGCCGCCTTCCGCTATGGAGAAATAAGACGGTGATGAAAAATAGTCCCCGCTGCTGCTGAAATCCAGCACCGGTGGTTCAGTAGCCACGATGGAACGGAATACGCTGTACGCATAAGCCGTCCGGTGCTGCAGCAGTCCCTCCAGCACCGGGTAAACCAGCTGTACCGTATCACCCAGCGCATCGCAGAGTTCTTTCAGGTAATCTGCCGCCGCATTCGTTTTAATCCCCGCCAGCTTAATGACCAGGTATTTTTTTGTCTGCAGGTATTTTTTTTCCTCCCAGTTCAATGCCCCAATAGCCTTTTTGAGGGAAGGCAGATCAGAAGAATCCAGGTAGATATCCCGGATATGTGTAACCGCTTTCTTATGCCGCACACTGTCGCTGCTGCCCAGGTCATCAAAAAACAACTGCGATTTTTTGGTAAATGGGTTGATGCCCTTTAAGGTATCAGCCGGGGTAAAGGATGCGTAGAACTGTTTTACAAAATCACTGGGTGGGGTCAGGGTATCTCCCTGGGTGGCCAGGGTAAAGGTTACCCCGTCCTTATAATACACTTTATACCAGATACTCCGGCTGCTGCCCGTATCCGTTATCACGCTTTCCCACACCCGGGTATTGCCCGGCAGAACCGATTTCCGGTATTGCCGGATGATCCAGGAGGAATCGCCCCGGTAATACATCCCGGTATCGCGGTTCAGCCGGCTGCTGTCTTTGGAATAAAAATAACGGGAGGACCGGTAGAAGGAGACATAGATTTTTTCCCCGGTGCTGTCATGGGCCACCAGTTTGCTGCGGAAGGCGCCGCTTTCGAGCAACTGGTCCTCCGGCTCCTCCTCCTCATCCTGCCCCCCCATAAAATTGTAGCGGGGAATATCCAGTTTTATTTTTTTGTTTACCGGGAAAACGGGTGTGTGCACGCTGAAGTAAAGGGCCGTGTCCTTTTCAGCCCGCGAAGTCCCGTACAGAAAAGGCTTGATCTCGAATGAATTCAGGAATTGCTGCATGACCGGCAGGTCCTCTTTGCCATGAGCCACCAGGGTATAATAGTGTGGCCCCCGGATCAGGTAACGGACCTTGTACAGGGAACCCTGCTTATCCCGGTAGCCGGCATCCAGGGCCGGGTAACCATTGAAGCGGGTTTGCTTCCGGTACAGGGAAGAATCGATAAATTCCGAGGACATGAAACTTTCTTCCATCAGGCCCAGGTCAAACGTATCTTCTTCGGCAAACCCGTAATTATGGATATCACTGCGGATAACGCGGTACTGCGTGCCGGATGTTTTGTCCGCAGCATCGAATATCCAGCTTCCGTCGTTACCGATATAGGGCAGATGCGGCAGGTCAATGGCGAATCCTCCCCAGGAGGGAGCATACTTTTTCCAGCCCGGCTGGCCTTCCACGCCGTTCTTGTATTCTTTCAACTGGATACTGCCGAAGAACCGTTTGGCTTCCTCCCCTTCTTTCACATAATCCCCGTTGCCGCTCATTTTAAAAAACAGCACTTCAAAAGGCGTTACAAAAATATGGTAGCGCTGCAGGTCGCCCCGGCGGGTCCGGTTGGTGATATCAAAACCCTTGTACCCGTTCCGGGTCAGCGCGGTTTTGGAAATGATCTTTCCCGGCACGTTCTCATAGAGCAGGCTGTCCACTTTTTTCAGCACGTCACCGGTTGTATGGTTCCACATCCAGGCATTGGTCATAATCCGGGTAACCATATAATAACTGCCATTGGCCATATCGGCATATTGCTGCTGGCCGAGCGACACGTCTTCCCCCAGTTTGTAAAACTTACCCGGGATATCCACTTTGTAAAATCCGTCATCCGCCTCTACGGTTCTAAAACTGACCGGGACCCGGATCTTGTCCACCAGGTCCTTGGTCTTACTGGCACGCTCACCCATTTTTACGGGGCGGAGTTTGTATCCTTTTGCCCTGAGCAGTTCAATCACACCCCGGTCACCGGGCAAATGGGCGGCGCCCACCCCGACAAAAAGAATGCTGCCTGATTTAATAATTGAATCAATGGAATGCGCCTGGATCTCATTCCGGCGGTAAAGAAATTTTTCATCAAAAGCAGCGGAAAAACTGTTATACCGGTTGATCGAATCCAGCAGATCCAGGTCTCCTTTGCGATAAGCCTCCTGCAGTTTATCGGCGGAATATTCCTCATCCATATCCCCGTAACTTCTCTCCTTCCTCGTTTTATCCTTTGCCGCGTCTTTATAGGCTTCCGCCATCAGCCGCATGCTTTCCCCGTAATCCTCCACTCCTGATACTTTCTTTCCCCATTTCTTCCCGCACTGGTAGATATACATATCCAGGTAGGTATCTTCCTCGAAGTCGGCGGATTCATTCCCATAACTCCGGTACAACAGGTTGTTGATGGTGGAGGGATTGCTGAACAGGGAGCGCTCAATTTTAGAATCGTATTTGTAGAATTTAAGGGTATTGATGCTCAGGTAGTCTTCGGGCGTACTGACTTCGGTATTCCATCCTCCGTACCCGGTATTCCCCTCTCCCAGGTCGTATTTGCTCATATCCTCCTGCCAGGTCTCCGGGTTGGTTTCCAGGGCCACTACCGCTGCATTTCTCACCGCGGTATAAAAAGAATCCGGCAGGTTAAAGGCCATTTTACTGCTGACATGCATGGTGCCGATCAGGTAAGAGGGTTTCGCCCTTCCGTTCCCGGTAATCTCCCATAAAATACTGGGGTATTTTTTTTCTTTTGCAGTTGACTGCGCCTGTACTAATAAAACAGATAAGGCGGAAAAAAGGCATAAGGTAAATCGCTTCATAAAGGCTGGTATTCCGGGGCGCCGGTTTTGTGATTAACAAATGTAAGATGCCGGTTTTCAATAAAAGCATAAAAATCAGGGGCCAGCAAGTCCGGGCTGCTAAAAGTTAGCCCCGGCCCTCCCCCCAAAAATTAGGCCCTTATATGATGAAAAAATCGTAATTTTGCCCGCCGCCAAAGGAAGATACCGAGGCGGATTATAACAGTCGCTTTGACCAAACCCGGCGCCGTAAGGCCGGTTAGGAAGAGCCCCGGCATATTGCCCGGTTTGCGTCATGAGACTTTTTGTACTAAACCCAAACACTCATGAAGCTTTCACAATTCCGATTTGACCTTCCCCTGAACCTCATTGCCCAAACCCCTACCAAAAGACGTGAAGATTCCCGTATGATGGTGGTCCACCGCCATACCGGGGAGATCGAGAACAAGTATTTCCGCGATATCATGGATTATTTTGACGACAAGGATTGTTTTGTCGTGAACAATACCAAAGTATTCCCGGCCCGTATGTACGGGCGCAAAGAAAAGACCGGCGCCAAAATCGAGGTTTTCCTGCTCCGGGAACTGAATAAACCCAACCGCCTCTGGGATGTGATCGTTGATCCCGCAAGAAAGATCCGTGTAGGCAATAAACTCTATTTCGGCGACCAGGAAGACCTGGTGGCAGAAGTGATCGACAATACCACCAGCCGCGGCCGTACCATCCGCTTCCTCTGGGATGGTTCCGAAGAAGAATTCAGGGCGCAACTGGAAAAATTGGGTGAAACACCCCTGCCCAAATATATCAAGCGGAAACCGGACGAAGAAGATAAAGAACGTTACCAGACCGTCTATGCAAAGCACGAAGGTGCTGTAGCCGCCCCCACCGCCGGCCTGCACTTCAGCCGCGAACTGATCAAACGGCTTGAGATCAAAGGCATCCGCTTTGCCGAAGTAACCCTGCATACCGGCCTGGGTACATTCCGCCCCATTGAAGTGGAAGACCTGAGTAAACATAAAATGGATGCGGAATATTATAATATTGACGAAACGGCCTGTAAAGTGGTGAACAGGGCTAAGGAATACGGCCACCGCGTTTGCTCCGTGGGTACCACCACCATGCGGGCGCTGGAATCCTCCTTTACCGCGCAGAAACTGCTGAAACCTTCCGAGGGATGGACCAATATGTTCATCCACCCGCCCTATGATTTCAATATTGCGGACTCGCTGGTTACCAATTTCCATTTACCCAAGACCAGCCTGCTGATCATGACCTGCGCTTTTGCCGGTTATGAACTGGCCATGGAAGCCTATAAAAAAGCGATCAAAGACAAGTACCGCTTCTTCAGTTATGGGGATGCGCTGCTGATCATTTAAGCAAATACCAACTTCATGCAAGGAGCCGTTCCGGAAGGAGCGGCTTTTTTTTGCCCCGGGGGTGGGACAACCCCCTTTCCGATACCACAAAGTCCTTAGATTTGGCCGTGTACCATAAATGGCCCTTATCCTTATGAGTTCATACCGGCAAATCTATTACCATATCGTTTTCGGAACCAAATTCCGGGAGCCAGCCATCCGGGAGGACCGGGAAGAATCTTTGTATAAATACCTGTGGGGCATTGTCAACAAAAAGCAATGCAGGCTTTACCAGGTAAACAGTATGCCTGATCATATCCACCTGCTGACCGACCTTCACCCATCCGTTTCGCTGAGTAATTTTATTAAAGACATTAAAGTTTCCAGCAGTTTCTGGTTGAAAGCATCTGGAAATTTTCCTCTTTTTAAAGGCTGGCAGGACGGTTATGGAGCATTTACCTGTGGGGACAGGGACCGGGATAACATCATAGCCTATATACGAAATCAGAAAGTACATCACAAAAAAGAAGCCTTCCGCGATGAATACAAGCGGCTTCTGTTGGAGCAGCGGATTGAATTTGATGAAAAATACTTGTTCTGATGTTTTTGTTCAACCCCGTTGGGGTTGTGTCAGCTTTATGCCAGCAAACCCCTGTTTGCAACAGGTGCCATTATTGTTCGACCCCCTCGGGGTCGCAAGCTCATTCTGTTCAACTGGCTTATAAAGCCGGCAGAAATGGTTATTTATTATTCGGGAAATGTTTGACTTCATTAAGGGCACAATGCCCAGCTTAAACAATTCTAACTATTCGAATAACTTGTGACTACAGGCTTTTAAAACGACGGATGAATTTGATAAAAATGACTGTTGTGTTATTTTTAGTTCAACCCCGTTGGGGTTGTGCCAGCTTTATACCTGCAAACCCCTGTTTGCAACAGGGGCCATTATTGTTCGACCCCTTCGGGGTCGCAAGCTCATTCTGTTCAACCGGCCTATAAAGCCGGCAGAAATGGTTATTCACTATTCGGGGAATGTTTGACTTGGGAGAATAAGAAATCCGGGGATTTAATCTATTACAGACCCCACCCGACCAGTGAAAACAGATCCGTTAACATGGCTATTTCGGCCTGGCAGAGAAACCATTTTATTACCGGGATGTTTATTGGGGGCATACTGGCTGATTCCAGGGAGGGAAAAGCCCGGAGGGCTTAAACTATTATAACCACCGGTACAGCCGGTGGTTATGGGCCCGGTAACACAGCAACCCCAACGGGGTTGAACATCAAAAACTGACAGCGGGAATAAAGATTTGATATTCTTCTTCACCGGAATTAACTCCCTGCTAACAGCCTTTCATCGTAACTTACGAGAGGAGGAACCGGTTATGAAAAAACTATTTCTCTTATTGCCGCTGGCTTTCTGCATCAGCCTTACAAGGGCACAGTCTTACAAAGAAACAAAACCCGTAAAATCACCGGATCAAATACTGAATGAATTGTATTGCTCCGGGCTGTTTAAATCCGAAGAAGGCCGCATTTTTGATATCCGGGCTGTTCCGGGTATTGCTGTTTATACCAATATCCTGAACTGGCTGCTGGGGCAGGTTGCCGGTTTACAGGTCTGCACTTCCCGGAACGGTGTTCGTATCCCCCTGCTGAGAGGCCAGGTCCCGGGTATCTATGTGGATGAGATCCCGGTCACGGCTTCTTATCTCGAAATGCTGAACAGCAGCGATATCGGGATCATCAAAGTAATCAGGACCCCATTTTTTGGCGGGTTCAATGGCGGAAACGGGGCCATTGCCATTTATACATTGCGGGGCGACGAGGATGAAGAGCGGCCATAAAATAAAAGGCTGTACAAATCCTGTACAGCCCTTCCCTGGATTAAATCTTACTGGTTTTACTCCAACCCGAACATCCCCTTGTTCAGTTGCTGCAGGATTTGCTTTTTGTGCGCTGCGGCGATCAGGAGGGAAATATTATGGGGACTACCGCCATAACTCACCATCCGTACCGGGATATTTACGATGGACCCGAAGAGTTTTTTGATAATATCCTCTGTCTGCGAAATTTCATTACCCACTACCGAAATAATGACCTGGTCCCTGTCCACCTCAACCGTACCGAAGGGCTCCAGTTCCTTGAGGATATCCTTCAGGTTAGCATCGCTGTCGATGGTCAGGGAAACCGCTACTTCCGATGTAGTAATCATATCAATCGGGGTGCGGTATTTTTCAAATACCTCGAAGATCTTACGCAGGAAACCATAGGCCAGTAACATGCGGCTGCTCTTGATGCGGATGGCAATGATATTGTCCTTGGCTGCCACGGCTTTTACCCCCACGCTGCCGGCTTCCTCGGTGATCAGGGTACCCTTTGCTTCGGGCTGCATGGTATTCAGGAGCCTTACCGGGATCTTATAGGTTTGTGCAGGCCAGATAGATGCCGGGTGCAGGATCTTGGCCCCGAAATAAGCGAGCTCGGCCGCCTCATCAAAACTCATTTGTTCCACCGGCACCGTTTTCTTCACCACCCGCGGATCATTGTTGTGCATGCCGTCGATATCTGTCCAGATCTCGCAAACCGAAGCGCCGATCGCGGCAGCGATCAGGGAAGCGGAATAATCACTGCCCCCCCTTTTCAGGTTGTCCACTTCACCGCGGGCATTGCGGCAGATATAACCCTGTGTCACAAATAATTTTTTTTCTTTGTTCTGCTGCAGGATCTGGGTCAGTTTGACCTTGATACTCCCGATCTGGGGTTCATCATAATTATCGATCGACATAAACTCCAGCGCCGGCAACAGCATGTGGCTGATTCCCATTTCCTCCAAATAGGTGCAGAACAGTTTGGTGGACAGCAATTCTCCCTGCGCCAGGATATCCTTGCTCAAGGCTTCGCTGAAAGAGATCTTCAGGATGATGTTCAGGAACTCAAAATGCTCAGCAATGATTGCCTTCGCCTTCGCCAGCGTCTCTTCTTTCTTTACCAGTTCACTGATGAATGACTGGTAATGCGCTTCGAGTTTATCAATTGCCTGTCGGGCGCCGTTGCGGTCGCCGCGGGCAATAAAATCACCGATCTCCACCAGGGCATTGGTGGTCCCGGATAAAGCGGACAAAACCACGATCACGGGTTCTGTTTCCTTCGTCACCAGCCCGGCGATATGATGCATCCGCTCCGGTTTGCCCACACTGGTGCCGCCAAATTTCATTACTTTCATCTTACTGTTTTTTTAACGTTACCGGTGAAACTTTCTCCCCCGGCTCTTCGCTTACAGGCATAGTGGTACCGGCTTTGTTCAGCCTTCCCCCCTCCCATAAATTGCAGGATGATGATTCTGTAAGCGGCGGCAAAGATACCTGATATACCCAATAATTCAACCGGCAAGGCCGGTCATTTTACATTTGGTTTCCGGAATTCGGGTAACCGCGTACTAACTACTGTAAGTATATTAATGACCCATTGGAGATCAAAGCTTGACATATTTCATGACGATCTTATTATAATCTAATTGCACCCAGTTACCCGTCCAGCTAACCCGGGCAATTACTGGATACCGGTCCGTATTATAATCGTAGCTCGTATTATAAATCCAGGTACCCAATACGTCAAAGGATTCCTTGAACATAACCGGGTTGTTTACGTGCGCCCCGTCAATACCAAAACGCCGCGAAAAATATCCATTGTACCAGGATGCCAACCTCCGGAAGGGGTTATTATGCTGATCAAAACTGCACTGGAAAACTCTCTTGTCATTAAAGACACCTGCACTCCATATTGAATCAACCCCCGCTACTACATTACCATTGACAAGGGTCCTGGCAAAGATCACACTATCAACAGTTTCCGCGGGAGGATATCCAGTGACCGGATCCGGATTAAACCTTTCCTTGTAAAGATACCTGCCGTTACCAGCAGGCAAACAGGTGATTACAGATTCATTGAATACAGCATTATTTGCCCCGTCATAGTTAACCAATGAATCATAGACAATAAAACCATTACTATACCTGAAATAATTAATCGTTGAGTCATACCAGATACTATATGATTTCAGGTTGACCGGCAATGTATCATTCCCGTAATACCGGTATACAGTTGTATAGGCTTCCTCGGCGATGCCCGAACTGTAATCCCATTCTATCATTTTTGAAGGTCTTTTCTGCGCATCATACTCATACGATATGGCCCATGTGGTATCATTACCCGCGGGCAATGTGGTATCCAGGTAAAAAAATTTACTAAGGTAGGTACTGTCTGAATTAAGCCGGTTATCCGGCCCAGGATCAATTTCTTTCTGACAAGAACTGATCCCTAAAGCTGCTGACAGCAAGAGAATACCAAAGGATAAGGCGCGCATATTGAAATAAAAATGTTCAGGGCAATTCTACTAAAAATTTTTCAGAAAGCGCCTGTAAATCTTTCACCACCGGATCCAGCAATGGAATCCCATTCATTCTTCTCTCTGCCTCGTACTCACGTTCAGGATCACCCGGTACCAATACCTTCTCCTCACCCGGTATGGTGCGGCAGGAACGGAACCCCCGGATCCAGTGATCCATCGCCGCTTTGAATTCCCCGGCGGGACGAAAAGCATCGATCCGCATAGCGCCGAGAAAATGCCCGATGCCTTTACCGGGTTGCTGTGCCGGCATGGGCACATAAGCGGGAAAAGGCGGCACCCAGGGTGCATAGTTGGCCCCGCTGAGTAAGGCTGAAAAAATATCCACCACCGCCCCCAGTGCATACCCTTTATGCGAGCCATGCTCACGGTCACCACCCAGCGGTAATAAGGCTCCTCCTTTTTTCAGGATATTCGCATCATTGGAAGGATTTCCTTCCGCATCCTGCACCCAGCCCGCCGGGGTATCCGCATTCTTTCTTTGTAATATTTCCAGCTTGCCATTCGCGGCCGTGGTGGTGGCCAGGTCGGCCACAAAGGCCGGCTCATTCCCCGCAGGCGCTGCCACGCAAATCGGGTTGGTGCCAAGCATTTTGTCAATGGAGAAAGTGGGCGCCACCAGCGGACTGGCATTGGTCATGGCCAGCCCGATCATATCATGTTCCAGGGCCATCATGGCATGGTAACCCGCAATACCGAAATGATTGCTGTGCTGCACACTCACCCATCCGGTGCCTGCCTGTTTCGCTTTTTCGATGGCGACCTTCATCGCAAAAGGCGCGACCACCAGGCCCAGGCCGCTGTCCCCGTCCACCACCGCAGTGGATGGCGTTTCATGAATGATTTTAATGCCCGGCGTTGCATTCACTCTTTTAGCTTCCCATAACCGCACATAACCGCTCAGCCGGGCGATCCCGTGCGAATCGATACCGCGCAGGTCAGCGGACAATAGGGCCTTTGTGGCGGTAGCAGCATGTTCGGAAGAACAACCGATTTTTTTAAAAACGGATTCTGCGAAAAGGTATAATTGTTCGTAAGAAAATCTTGTTTCTGCCATGGCGCAAAGATAGGAACTGGAGGGGATGGATGTACTTTATTGATGAGGGTTGGATTCCTGGTTATTGATTAATTGATTATTTATTAGTAGAAAGCGGGAAGGGTCATTATTGGCAGAATTAATCCTGCTATTGAAAAAACGACTGCGTATATCTGTGTTATGATAATCCCTGCGAAGCCAATAATTAATAACCAGTAATAAAAATGGGTTGTACCCTTTCCGGCTACAACCCATCCGTTTTAAAATTACTTTTTACTCAGAACGGTAAATCATCCACCGGTTCCGTAATATCATTGGCAGAAGATGCATTACCAACGGCCGGGGAAGAAGAAGCGGAGGGCTGGTAAGAAGAAGCGCCGCCGGCTGTTTCACCCCTTCCGCCCAGGAGCTGGATATCCCTTACACGCAGTGAAAGAGAAGAGCCGGGTGTACCATCGTTGCGCTGGAATGACCTAGCTTCGGGCTGGCCTTCCACGTAAACCTGTTTACCCTTGGTGAGGTACTGGGCCACTGCGGTACGGTCGCTCCAGTAAGCGCAATCCACCCAGGTTGTTTTTTCCTGCTGGTTGCCCTGGCTGTCCTTGTACTTTTCCGTATGGGCCACGGTGAAGTTGATAACATTTTTCCCATTAACGGTGTTTACCACACAGTCTTTCCCGAGATTTCCGATAACCTGCATTTTAATCATAGTGCTCAAATTTTAATGTGACGTAAATTATTAGGACAGCGAAAATAAGATTATTTGGACAGTCATCTTCAGCCCGGGTAAGCCCTCCGGGCAAATGTGAATAAAATTACTATTACTCCTCAGTCCGGGCACTGGCCGCATCAATGATCCTTCCAAAAAAGATCGCATTCATAAACAACTTTGCACCTCCCAGCCAGAATGCCCGGAAATTGGGATTATCTGCGATATTGATCACCCGGCCATTGCCCACAACCGAAACAACCACGGCCGCCGAGTTCCGGATCGCTTCCGCATTTTCCTTGCTCAGCCAGCCGCTCTGCAGGGGATTGGCTCCATAATAGAATGGCGTGGCATAAGGGTTCTTACTTTTTTCCATAAATACTTTATTGCCCTTGAAGAGGCTGACCGTTTTCTGGTTATACCCGAAGGCCAGTGGGTGGGTGAGATCCGCATCCGCCGCAAAGATGGCCCCGAATACCTGCTGGGCCCCGTCTGTTTGTTCCCTTTCCGCGTAGCTGAGCCGCTGCGTGCTGTCAACCGGGGACCTGGCTTTTTTCAGTTTAGTATCCGTGATCCCGTTTTGTGCTGCCCAGCTAACGGCTTCCTCTGTAAGGATCAGGGTTCCGCCGGACTGTACCCATGCTTTTAGTTTGTCTTTATTGAGTTCATTATAATTTCCTCCCACCATGATCAGGGTATTATACCGGTTCAGTTCAACCCGGTTAAATACGGCCGGCTCGAGGTGTGTGGCGGTCATGTTCATCCGCTGGTCCAGTAAATACCAGATCTCTCCGGCATCCAGCGCATTCACAGCGGGGCCGGTGATCATCGCGATGGATGGTTTGGTAACCGTGACCTGGCGGCCGCTCCCCAGTGACGGACCGTTAATCGCATAGCCCGTACCGGCTGCACAGGTACTGACTTTGTACTTTTCAGTAACTGCACTCAGTTTGGCATATAACTCTGCGCTGCTGGCCTTTTGCATTTTCACCGGGATAATGATCGTACCCGCGTTAAACTTCCTCGTCCCGTTGCCCACAGTTGTCTCAAAACTGCTGGTTGCCACTTTTACAATATAACCGGCCTGTAATAATTCATTCAATGCCGCGGGAGCATATAATTCTTCCCATTGCATAAAATAAGCATATTCACTCTGCCCCCCGTTCACTGCCTGCACCGGTAACGAAGCCAGCTCCGCTTTTTCTCCCATTACAAATGGACCGGTAAGTTCGCGGCAGGGCAATCCGAAAGCAAGGGGCATCGTCCAGGAAGTGATATCATAAAAAATACTGTCCTTGTACCCGAGTGTCTTCTCGAATATCCCCCGGATCAGGCTGTGCTGCGGCTGGTTCAGCGAAATCATGTACGCGGTTCCTTTTTCAAACACACTGTCCTTCCAGTTCTCCGGCAGGTTATGCACTTCGACCTGGTGCCGCTTCAGCATTTCCACAAAGAGCCGGGTCCGGGACCTGTCATTTTTATCCCCGAATACATATCCCTTTACCGGGCAGGCTGCAGCGCGGGCAGCGGCCTGTTTGTAAAAATCACGCTGGTAGTCCAGGAATTCTTTTCGCAATGTCTTAGCCCCTTCCAGCGTGGATAATGCCGTCACAAACTGGTTCTTTATCGTGAAGGGGAAGCTTAACAAACCGTTGCTGGTTTCCTGCAGGTGACCGCGGGAAGAACCCTGTTCGAATAAAATACCCACGGCCCCGTTTACATCGGGATAGGTAGAGCCTTTCCCGTAATAAAAATCATCATAGCTCTCTTTGGAAAAATAGAGAGACCCGATCTTATCAAGGAACTGTGCATGGAAGCGGCCGAGTTTCCCGGTCAGCTCCTGGTTTTTATCCGGGGTCAGCGGGTTAACCCGGGAAGGCACTCCCGGCTGAAAAAAGAAACTCGCATTGCTGCCCTGTTCATGGTGGTCGGTCAGGATATTCGGTTTCCACAAATGAAACCATTGTAAGCGGTGCTGGCTTTCCGGGTGCACGGCGGGTAACCAGTCACGGTTCAGGTCAAACCAGTAATGGTTGTAACGCCCGCCCGGCCATACTTCATTGAACTCTCTTGAATTCGGATCGCTCACCAGGTTCTTACCCCGGTGCTGGTTGGCCCAGGTGGAAAACCGCTGTAGTCCATCCGGGTTGAAGGAAGGATCAAGGAGTATCACGACATGATCCAGCAACTCTTCTATTTCCTTTCCCTGGGCGGCAGCGAGGTAGTAAGCAGTAAGCATACTGGCATTGGCCCCGCTGGGTTCATTCCCATGAATCGAATGACCGATCCATACCACGACGGGCATATCATCCGTATTCAATGAACCGGATTGCGCGGGATCGGTCAGCTGCACATGCTGCTGCCGGATCTGTTCCAGGCGGGCCTGGTTCTTTTGGGACGTAATGATCAGCAATACCTGGGGCCGTTTTTCAAAAGTCAGCCCCATCTCTTCCAGTTTCACCCGGTCGGGGGCCGCGGCCGCCACCGCCTTCATATAACTGACCAGCCGGTCATGGGTAACATGCCACTCCCCCACTTCATGGTAAATCACATCCGCAGGTTTGGGGATAGCCGGGTTGTAAGCCAGGTTTTGTGGTAAATAATAACCCAGGTCCTGGGCGCCGGCGCTGACAGTCATAAACAGCAGCGAAAGAAAAAGCAGTTTCTTCATGGTTATGCAGGTTGAAATCAGGGGGAAGTTAATACAAAAGGGCTAAACATACAGGCAGCCAGCTCATTAGGGATTTACCTAATTCGAAAACCCCCAACCCGGCCTTTCCTTGTATATTTGCAGCTTGCCTTCCCGCGACAAATAAAGGAAGGATAATATCAATTATTATGAGCCGTAAAGGAAAAGTATTGGTGGCGATGAGCGGCGGTATTGACAGTACCGTTACGGCCCTTATGCTCAATAAGGAAGGCTATGAAGTGGTGGGGATTACCATGAAAACCTGGGATTACGCCGCCAGCGGGGGCAGCAAAAAGGAAACAGGCTGCTGCAACCTGGATTCATTCAATGATGCCCGCCAGGCCGCAGTGGAACATGGGTTTGCCCATTATATCCTCGATATCCGCGAGGAATTCGGGGATTTTGTGATCGAGAACTTTGTGGAGGAGTACCTCGCCGGGAGAACCCCCAATCCCTGTGTGCTTTGTAATACCCATATCAAGTGGAGGGCCCTGTTAAAAAGAGCGGATGCCCTGGGATGTGAATTTATTGCGACGGGGCATTATGCCAAGGTAAGGCAACAGGACAATGGCCGGTATGTGATCAGCAAAGCGGTTGACGAAACCAAGGACCAGAGCTATGTTTTATGGGGACTGCAGCAGGACCTTCTGCGCCGCACTTTATTGCCCCTGGGCCCCTATCGCAAAACGGAGATCCGGCAGATGGCGCTTGAATTCGGCTACCCGGAATTAGCCAAAAAACATGAGAGTTACGAGATCTGTTTTGTGCCCGATAATGATTACCGTGGCTTTTTAAAACGCCGGGTGGCCGGGCTCGAAGAACGGGTGGCCGGCGGAAATTTCATTGACAAAAACGGGAAAATATTAGGACAACACAAAGGCTACCCCTTTTATACGATCGGGCAACGAAAAGGCCTTGAAATCGCTTTTGGGAAACCGGTATTTGTTACCCGGATCGATCCCGATAACAATACGGTGATGCTGGGTGACGAAGAGGACCTCGAACAACAGGAGATGACTGTCGGCAAGCTCAACCTGATTAAATATGACCAGGTAAGCCCGGGTATGGAAGCGGTTACCAAAATCCGTTACAAGGACAAAGGCAGCCTGTCCACCCTGAACCCGGAAAACGGGACCATGAAGGTTCGCTTTTATGAAAATGCCAAAGGCATCGCCCCGGGACAGAGTGCCGTATTTTATGAGGGGGATGATGTGATCGGGGGAGGGATTATTCAGTCGGTAGTTAGTAGTTAGTAGTTAGTAGTTAGTAGCCGAGATACCGATCAGCCTGAACAATTTGTTCCATTTGGGAAATATTTAAAACCTGAGCTTCAATTCAGGAGCCTGACCTTTACAATAAGGTTCTTGCTATACGGTATTTCAACCCCTTTTACCGGCTTTCAACTCCCTTTATCAAAAATTGGCTATCGCCAAAGGCTACTGTCTAACGACTAAAGACTAACGACTAACGACTAAAGACTGATTTTCAGGCAATAACCCCCCAAAAACAACGTTATACCCCGGGAGGCTTCGTTTCCCCGCATTTTGTTTGTAATTTTAGACATTAATTTTTGTATCCGTGAACAAAGAAAAACCACTTATGAGAATTTTCTACCCTGTTCGCCTGTGCCTGCTGGCCTTCATCAGCACAGCCCTTTTTTCCTGCAGCGAAAAAGAAAATTTCACCTCAGCGCCCCTGTCTGATTACCTGCCGCTCACTGCCAAAAAATTTATTACCTACCGGCTGGATTCCATGGTATTTACCAATTTTGGCCGCAGCAGCGAGATTCATAAATACCAGGTGAAACACCTGATTGATACCATGATCACGGACAATCTCGGGAGACCCGGTTACCGCGTTTACCGGTTCCTCAGTGATTCAACCGGAACGCAGCCCTGGCAGCCTGCCGGTTCATATTTCATTACGCCCCTCGCAGACCAGCTGGAAGTAGTGGAAGACAATCTCCGTTTCATCAAGATGCACCTGCCCCTCCGCAACGGTTTCAGCTGGAAGGGAAACAAATACCTTCCTGCAGATCCTTATGGTCCCCTCTTCAACTTCAGTAATGATGACAGCATGGAAGACTGGGATTATTATTATGACGGGGATGCCGGCTCTTTCTCCTTCGGTGGTTTCAACTATGCGGATGTATTCAGCGTGGAACAAATTGATGAATCATTTAATGTACCGATCACCACCCCTACCGCCTATGCAGCGAAGTCGAGATCCGTTGAAAAATATTCCAAAAATATCGGGCTGATCTACCGCGAATATGAATTGTGGGAATACCAGCCCAACCCCGGCGGGGCCGGCGGCCCCTATAAAACGGGATTCGGGATAACCATGTGGATGGTGGACCACAATTAATATACGCGTTATACTTACATTTGATCGGGCCAAAAAAAGCCGGTATACCATGAAGAAATTTTTACTCCTGGGTTTCGTATTTGTATGGACTGCATGGGACGGGCAGGCCCAGTACACCCGGTTTATTGTAAAGCTCCGGGACAAAGGCAATTCCGGGTTCAGTTTAGCCAACCCCGCCGCCTATCTCTCCCCGCGGGCCCTGGACAGAAGAACCCGTTACAGTATCGCCATAGATAGTGCCGACCTGCCGGTGACGCCCTCCTATATCACGCAGATCCGGAATATACCCAATGTAACCATCCTGAATGTATCGAAATGGCTCAATGCTGTTTCCATTCAGACCACAGACCCGAATGCCATCACGGCTATTAATGCCCTGCCTTTTGTACAAAGCGTCAGCGGGCTTGCCGCCAAAACGGCGGTTAATGAAAGAGTGAGCACCCGCAATAAGTTTACCGTGGAAGAAGAACAGGTTCCCTTTCCGTTGTTAACCCAAAGAGGGGAAGGATTGACCGGGGATTATTTCAATTACGGGTCCGGCTCCTATAACGAGATACACCTGCACAACGGGGAGTTTTTACACAATATCGGCATGAGGGGCCAGGGCATGCAGGTGGCCATGCTGGACGGGGGTTTTTTCAACTATACCTCGCTGAAAGCATTTGACAGCGCCAATGCAAACGGACAGATACTGGGCACCTGGGATTTCGTGGCGCGTGAAGCCAGTGTAACCGAGGACCATCCCCACGGGATGCAATGCCTTTCCACCATCGTGGGAAATATTCCCGGCCAGTTTATTGGCAAAGCCCCCAAGGCCAGTTTCTATTTATTCCGGACCGAAGATGTGGCGACGGAATATCCTATTGAAGAACACAACTGGGTCTGCGGGGCAGAAAGGGCCGATAGTGCCGGGGCGGATATCATTTCTTCCTCCCTCGGCTATTATGACTTTGACGATGCGGCCTTCAATTATACCTACAGCCAGATGGATGGTAATACCACTATAGCTGCCAAAGGCGCCGATATGGCCGCAAAAAAAGGATTGCTCGTTTTTAATTCTGCGGGAAATGAAGGTGGCAATGCCTGGCATTTCCTGGTTACCCCTTCCGACGGGGACAGTGTGGTGGCCGTAGGCGCCGTCGCCACTTCCGGCGCTGTTGGAGGTTTTTCCAGTTATGGTCCTTCCGGCGACGGGCAGGTCAAACCCGACCTGGCATCTGTGGGAGTAGCCGCACTGGTACAAAACACGGGCAATACGATCAGCGCTGCCAACGGTACATCCTTCGCCTGCCCGAATATGGCCGGCCTGGGTACCTGCCTCTGGCAGGCCTTCCCGGAATACAACAATATGAAGATCCTGCAGGCACTGAAACAGTCAGCCAGTAAGTACGCGACGCCGGATGACCGCATCGGTTACGGTATTCCCAACATGAAACTGGCTTTTACCAACCTGCTGACCGAATACGCCAGTTCCAATGCAACAGTAAATTCCTGTACAGCCACCCTCAGCTGGACCAGCAAGGATGTGCAGGCCATGAAATACGAGATCGAAAGAATGGCGCCCGGA
Organism: Sphingobacteriales bacterium; assembly: GCA_016219985.1. Classification (GTDB taxonomy): domain Bacteria; phylum Bacteroidota; class Bacteroidia; order Chitinophagales; family Chitinophagaceae; genus JJ008. The sequence goes on from JACRJO010000022.1 coordinate 327,332, forward strand.
GAAACCAGCTACAGCAAAGTGGGAGAACTCAGTCCCCAGGCTGGAAATATATTGACCATCCACAATTACCAATTTACAAATTCACTGGCCGGTTTGAATGCCGGAACTGTTTCCTACCGGGTTCGCCAGGTCGTGGATACAGCCGCCGCCAGCCTGACTGCCGTTTATATCGATACGGCAAACGCTACAGTAGCCGCAGGTTGTTTTGCCACCGGTACCGGCAATACGGATCCGCTGAAGGAAAAAATAACACTCCTGCCCAATCCGGCCGGCGGCAGTACCGTGAGCCTGGTCATTGAAACATCCTATGCCATTGCGGATATGCCGGTGAGGGTCTATGATGCCAAAGGCAGCCTGGTATTGCAGCAGGAAAACACAAAGGGAAGTGGCAGGAAAACAATTGAATTACCCATCAGCGGTTTAGCAGCCGGCAACTATTATATCAGTGTGTTCAATGGTCAGAAATTACTGGGGACATCGGCGCTGATTAAACTATAATTTTCTTCTCAGAAGACAGGCAAACATGGTATCGGCTTTCTTATCATAGCCGGTCAGTACTTCTTTTTTTACAATGGAATAACCCGGGTTAGCAGTAATGAAGTTCACCATTTCCTCATTTTCCTTTTTAAAAACAGAACAGGTGATATACAGGAAATAGCCGCCTGCTTTTACATGGGGCAGTACGGTGGAAACGATCCGTTGCTGGAGCTGCTGGTACCCTGTTATTTTTTCTTCCCTGAAATAATACAATTGTTCCGGGGTACGGCTCCAGGTGCCGCTGCCGCTGCAGGGAACATCAGCAATGACCAGGTCAAATTTTTCGCTGGCGGGAAAAGGATCCTTTTGGGAAAGATCGGCCACTATCCGCTTATAATGACGGATCCCCGCTGCTGCCAGCCGTTTCTCCAGGTTATGCAGGATACTTTCCCTGATATCAGAAACGGTCAGGGTAATGTTTCCCAATATATCGGAGGCCATCATCGACTTTCCGCCACTTGCTGCACAGCAGTCCCAAACGGTCCTGATGGCAGGCCCTTCTTTCTGCAGGATAAGGCGAAGCAACTCCCCGACCCGCTGGGAATTATAATCCTGTATCACCGCCTCCCTGTTTGTTTCCAGCCAATCCTCCAGCCGCGTACCAGGGGGAAAAGAGAAACAGGAATCCGGCAGGCTTTCATATTTTACCTGCGCGGAATCAAGCTTTGCTTTTACTTTTTCCAGGCAGCCCGGCCGGATCCGGATAAACAGGTCCGGTTGTACCAGGAAGGACTTGCTGAATGCTTCTGCATCCACCCCCTCACTCAGCTCCTGTATCCAGGGAAAAAAGCGATGTAAAGATTCTTCCAGGCCCAGAAAACGCAATTTATCTTTTACGCCCCCTAACGTTTTTTCATTCCATTCCGGCCGCAGGTTGGCCAGCAACTGATCGGGTTCCCCGCTGCATAAAAACAAAGCCATCAGTATTCTTTCTTCCACCGGCAGATCCGGCAAAGCATGGCCGGCCCGGAAATAACAATATCCCAGGTGGGCGATTTGTTTCCGGTCTTTTGATCCGTATTTTTTATTGGTCGCGAAATATTTTTTCAGGTAAGCGGCAAATGGCTCTTCACCGGCATACCCGTCCAGTATGGTAAGGGCGGAATTGATATAGGAATGCCAGCGGCTCATGGTGCAAAGAAAACAAAAAAGGACCGCAAGGCTGCAGTCCTACAGTGATTAGGAGAATTTAAATTATAATTCCAGTAATGTCTTTACCGGGTCTTTACCGATCAGCAGCTGTTCCGGGTTTTCCAGCAATTCCTTTACCCGTACCAGGAAGCCCACGGATTCCCGCCCGTCAATGACCCGGTGGTCATAGCTCAGGGCGATATACATCATCGGCCGGATCTGCACCTGGCCGTTGATCACCATGGCCCGGTCCTGGATCTTGTGCATACCGAGGATGGCGCTCTGGGGAATATTGATGATCGGGGTGCTCATCAGCGAACCAAATACGCCCCCGTTCGTGATCGTAAAGGTTCCGCCTGTCAGCTCCTCGGTGGTCAGCTTGCTGTCCCGGGCCCGGCCCGCCAGTTCCACCACTTTGCGTTCCACATCGGCCATGCTCATGCTTTCCACATTGCGTATAACCGGCACCGTTAACCCACGGGGCGTACTCACCGCGATGCTGATATCGGCATAGTCGTGATAAAGGAGCTGGTCGCCGTCAATCGAAGCATTGACCGAAGGCCACTCTCCCAGGGCAAGGGCGCAGGCTTTCGCAAAAAAACTCATAAAGCCGAGTCCCACACCATGTATCTCCTTAAACTTATCCTTGTATTTTCCCCGGATATCCATGATAGCGGTCATATCCGCTTCATTAAAGGTAGTGAGCATGGCCGTGGTATTCTTCGCTTCCACCAGCCGGCGGGAAATGGTTTTCCGCAGGTTGCTCATTTTTTCCACGCGAACATTCCGGCTGTAAAGTTCTGTTCCCGCAAAAGCTTTTTTACCCGGGGCAGATAAAGCTGCCAGCACATCATCCTTCAGTATCTTACCCATCGGACCCGAAGGGGTTACCGACTTTGGATCCACTTTTTTATCAGCGATAATTGCAGAAGCTACCGGGGTGGCTTTAATACCTGCCTCAGCAGGCAGGTCATTGGGCACAGCAGTAACCGGGGCAGCGGACGGAACCGCTTCCTGTTTTGCCGGGGCAGGTTCAGCAGCTTTACCGGCAGGCTTCTCCGCATTCTCGTCAATGCGGGCGAGCAAGTCCCCGATCTTCAGGGAATCGCCTTCTGCAGCCGCGGTCCTCAAGACACCTGCTTTTTCAGCATTCACTTCAAAAGTGGCTTTCTCACTCTCCAGTTCAGCAATCACATCATCCCGGTCAACATACTCGCCATCCTTCTTCACCCATTTCAGCAGGGTGACTTCGCTGATCGATTCTCCAATAGTTGGTACTTTTATTTCAATCATAATCTTATGTATTCAATCAGATACTAAATGCGGTTTCAATGATCTCGGCCTGCTCCTGCAGGTGGATCTTGTTATATCCCGTAGCCGTTGATGCTGAAGGCTGCCGGCTGATCACCCCGTAATTCAGGCTGGTCAGGTTCATTTTGAGAAAGGAGGCAGCGCCCATGTTCAGGGGTTCTTCCTGCACCCAGAACCAGGTAGCTTTATGGTATTTCTTATACAGGTTCTCTAACTGTTTATGCGGAAGCGGGTATAATTGTTCCAGCCGGATGACCGCCACATCTTTCCGGTTTTCTTTTTGCTGCCTTTCGGCCAGGTCGAAATACATTTTACCACTGCAGAACAGGACCTTCTTCACCAATGCCGGATCGGCGGCTGCATCATCGATCAGTTCCCTGAATCCGCCACTGGTAAATTCTTCCACCCGGGAATAAGCCCCCACGTGACGAAGATTCGCTTTGGGCGAAAAATTGATCAGCGGTTTCCGGAAAGGCCAGGCCTGCTGTCTTCTTAACGCATGGAAAAGATTGGCGGCTGTCGTGATATTCGTCACCACGATATTCAGTTCCGCGCAGAGTTGTAAAAACCGTTCCAGCCTGGCACTGCTGTGCTCCGGTCCCTGCCCTTCGTATCCATGCGGCAGCAACAGGGTGACACCATTCATCCGGTTCCATTTCTGTTCGCCGGCCGCGATAAACTGATCGATCATAGTTTGTGCGCCGTTGGCAAAATCGCCAAACTGCGCTTCCCAGATAACCAGGGCATTAGGGTTGGCTAATGCATACCCATATTCAAATCCCAGCACGCCATATTCGCTCAGCAGGGAATTATAGATCCTGAATTTACCATTGGCCCCGGGAATCCGGGATAAACGGTTATACGGTTTATCGTTGTTCTCATCCCGCAAAGCCGCATGGCGGTGCGAGAACGTACCGCGGCGTACATCCTGCCCGCTCATCCGTACATCCTTCCCTTCGAGCAGCAGGCTGCCATAGGCCATTAATTCGCCGGTGGCCCAGTCCACTTTCTGTTCAGTTTCGAATAGTTTGATTTTATCCTGCAGGATCTTCTCCACTTTGCGCAGGGGTTTAAATCCTTCGGGCCAGGTCATGATCGCATCAAATACAGTCTTGAAATTTTCACCGGAGATACTGGTTACCGGGGAACTGTCAAAGTCCGTCACGGCTGCCCTCCGTAGTTTTTTCCATTCCAGTTCAGGGGCCTGGTAATGATAGGGAAGCGGGTTCTGTTTCACTTCATCCAGTCTTTCCTGCAGGTCGGACCAGAATTTCTTTTCCATTTCTTTGGCCAGTTCCTGTGCATCCGGGCTGCCGTTTTCCAGCAGGAATTTGACATAAACCTCCCTCGGGTTGGGGTGTTTATCGATCAGCGCATATAAATGAGGTTGTGTGAATTTCGGATCATCGCCTTCATTGTGTCCATGGCGGCGGTAACAAACCATATCGATGAATACATCCCCGTTAAATTCCTGGCGGTAGCGGGTGGCTATTTCCGCGCACTTGATCACCGCTTCGGGGTCGTCCCCGTTCACATGGAATACGGGCGCCTGTATGGCGGCTGCAAGGGACGTGCAATAATCCGAACTCCGGGCATCATCAAAATCCGTGGTAAAGCCGATCTGGTTATTGATCACATAGTGAATGGTGCCCCCGGTATAATAACCCCTCAGGTAACTCATCTGCAGCACTTCGTAAACAATACCCTGCCCGGCCACGGAGGCATCCCCGTGGATTAAAATGGGAAGAATGCGGTCAAAATCGCTGTGATACATCACATCCGCCTTCGCCCTCGCAAATCCCACCACCACCGGGTTCACGGCTTCCAGGTGGGAAGGATTGGGCATCAGTTTTAACCGGATGAGTTTGTGATTCAGCGTTTCCACTTCACTTCCGTACCCCATATGGTATTTCACGTCCCCGCTGCCCATGGTTTGATCCACTTTGGCGGTTCCCTCAAATTCACTGAAGATCTGTTCATAGGTCTTGCCCATGATATTGGCCAGTATATTCAGCTGGCCGCGGTGGGCCATCCCGATCACCACTTCGTGTACATCCTGGTCGGCGGCAGCGCTGATAATGGCATCGAGGGCCGCAATGGTTGTCTCGCCCCCTTCCAGGGAAAACCGTTTTTGACCCACGTATTTTGTGTGCAGGAATTTTTCAAACATCACCCCCTGGTTCAGTTTTTCCAGCGCCCTTCTTTTTTTATCGAGGGGCAGGGGTTCCAGCATGGTTTGTTCGATCTCGCGGGTCAGCCAATCCACTTTTTGGGGATCGCTGATATATTTGAACTCTACCCCAACGCTGGAAGCGTAACATTTTTCCAGGTGGGCCAGGATATTCTTCAGCGCGGTTGTTCCGAGCCCGATCAGGTTACCGGCCTGGAATTCGTTATCGAGATCCGCTTCCGATAACCCGTAAAAGGAAAGCTCAATATGGGCGCCCCGGTCTTTCCGCGGACGGATCGGGTTTGTTTTAGCGATCAGGTGTGCCTTGTTGCGGTATCCCAGGATCAGCCGGTAGGCGCTTAATTCTTTGAGCCAGTTCAGTCCGGGCCTTACCTCTTGCACCGCACCCGTACCGGCCGGTTTCCCATTGATCCCTCCCCCGCTGCTCATTGCAAAATCGAAGCCCTCGAAAAATTTTTTCAGTTCCGGGTCAATACTGGCCGGGTCTTTTATAAAATCACGGTAAAGGTTTTCAATGTACTCCGGGTGAGAGTTGGTGATATAGGAAAAATCCTTCATGAAAGAGGTATTAAAATACGGGTGAAAATTGGGCCACAAATATCGCTGAAAAAAAGGGAAAACCGGGGCGGCATCAGCAGTAAAAGAAAAGCCAGGCTTCCGGGATTATTAGACCGTGAATTTCAGCCAGTTACCAACCATAACCCGGATCGCGGTCAAAGGTTCTCCCGCAGGCTTAATTTTACAATTAATCAGGTCTAAATTTGGTGGAAACGAGCCGCGCCCCTACCTTTGCACTCCTTAAATCAAATTATAGATGGCTAACCACAGCGCAACGAAAAAGGATGCCCGCCAGGCGGCTAAACGTCGTGACAGAAATAAATATTACGGAAAGACTACCCGTAATGCGATCCGTGACCTGAAAGCGGCCGGTGCCAAGGAAATGGGTGAACAATTCCCTGCTGTTGCCAGCATGATTGACAAACTGGCCAAGCGCGGTGTTATTCATAAGAATAAAGCAGCGAACCTGAAGAGCAAGCTGGCTAAGAAAGTTGGTACTGCCAAGTAAGCTGTTGCTGAATATTTTTTAAAAGGGCATTCCTGAAGAGGGGTGCCTTTTTTTTCTTGAGGCAAAAATACAGTGGCCACGAATTAACACGGATTTTTTGTTTGCGGCAAATACAGATGGCCACGAAATCACACCAAAGTACACGAAAAAATATAAGAATACAGGCCACCCCTGCCTGTCCGGCCTGCTTCGCCACGGGCGAGCCTGCTTCGCCCGAGGCGAGTAGGCAGGGGTTGCACGAATTAACACGGATTTTTTGTTTGCGGCAAATACAGATAGCCACGAAATCACACCAAAGCACACGAAAAAAATACAAGAATACAGGCCACAAATTGCACGGATTAAGACGGATTTTTTGCCCGCGGCAAATACAGGTAGCCACAAAATCACACGAAAAAATACAAGAATACAGGCCGCGCCTGCCTGTCCGGTAGCAGGGATTTCACGGATTAACACGGATAAAATCCGTGCAGATCTGTGTGATCCGTGGCTTAACTGTTACGCAGCAACATTCATTCATTTCGTGTCCTTTCGTGTGATTTCGTGGCCAATACCTTTTTGCAGGGGCTATCGACTATTTTCCCCAGCGCCTGCTTTACGTCTTCCCCTTTATTATCTTTATAGGTAAGGAAACCCCATCCCTTTTAGCAATTAAAATTCTGTTCACCTCATTGTATTTTATATATGAGAAAACTATTCCCTGCCGCAGTATTCCTGCTGCAATCTTTCCTGCCGGCAGCAGCCCAGAATATTACCACCCGTTTTGAGCAATCCGGAGGAAAGCAAACACCGCCCTATGCGGAAATTATCGATTGGTGGAAAAAGCTGGATGAAAAATCAGGCAAGGTGAAAATGCTGACCATGGGTATGACGGATGCCGGCTTCCCCCTGCACCTCGTAGTCCTGGCGAATAACGGTGATTATAACTTTGAGCATATACGGAAGAACAATAAGCGGATCATTCTTGTCAACAATGGTATTCACCCCGGCGAGCCGGATGGTATTGACGCGAGTATGCTGCTGGCCCGGGATATTGTCATTGGCAAATACAAGATCCCTGATCAGGTGGTGCTGGCCTTTATCCCGGTTTACAATATCGGGGGCTGCCTCAACCGCAGTGCTAATTACCGGGTGGACCAGAACGGGCCGGAGGAATTTGGCTTCCGGGGAAATTCGCAGAACCTCGACCTGAACCGGGATGCGATCAAATGTGATTCTAAGGAAGCCCGGGTTTTTACTGAAATATTTCACCTGCTTGACCCGGATGTACTGGTGGATAATCATGTAAGCAACGGCGCGGATTACCAGCATATCATGACCCTGCTGACCACGCAGTCCACCAAACTCGGCGGGCTGATGGGCGATTATTTAAATAAAGAATTTGAACCCGCGCTTTATGGATTAATGAAAGAAAAAGGATTTGACCTTGTACCGTATGTGAACGTATGGGGTGATACCCCGGAGAATGGCTGGCCGGAATACTGGGACAGTCCCCGGTATGCCAGTGGCTACGCTGCACTTTGGCATACATTCAGCTTTGTACCCGAAACCCATATGCTGAAACCCTATGAACAACGGGTAAAATCAACTTATGCCCTGTTGCAGTCTTTTATTGAATTTACCGCCGCACACAGTGAAAAGATCCGGGAACTGCGGGAGCAAACAAAACAAAACGTAAAAACAAGCCCGGAATTTCCTATTGCCTGGTCGCTGGATAAATCGAAATTCCGGGAGATCCGCTACAGGGGATTTGAGTCCGGCCGCAAACCCAGTGAGATCTCCGGTTTCCCCCGCCTGTACTATGACCGTACAAAACCCTATGAAAAAACAGTAAAACTGTTTAACTATTTCCCCGCGAAAGAATTTATTAAAAAGCCCAAAGCCTATATCATCCCGCAGGGCTGGTGGAAAGTGATTGAACTGCTGCAGCTGAATAAAGTGCAGATGACCGCTTTTAAAAAAGATACGGTGATGGAAGTGGAGGCCTGCCAGATCACGGATTATAAAACACAACCCCGGCAGTATGAAATGCACCACCTGAACAGCGAGGTAAAAACCGCGACAACAATAAAACGGCTGGCTTTCCGGAAAGGTGACTGGTATATCCCGCTGAACCAGGTGGCCAACCGTTTCCTGGTGGAGACGCTGGAACCAACCGGTGAAGATTCGTATTTTGCCTGGAATTTTTTTGACGCCATATTGGGACAAAAAGAAGGTTATTCCGCGTATGCCTTTGAAGATATTGCGGCGGATTACCTGAAAAAGAACCCGGAGCTACAGGCAAAGATGGATCAGCGTCGTGCCGCCGATACAGCTTTTGCCAGGGACGGAAGGGCCCAGTTGAATTTTGTTTACCAGCATTCCCCCTGGTTTGAACCGGCGCACCTGCAATACCCCGTGTACCGGGTATTATGATCCGGCTGGTTTCTTAGGATCAGTCCCTTTAAACAAATAATAACCGAGCAGCAATCCTAAAAACAAAACGGTTACGGACAGGTAACCCACCCATTCATAGTGCAGTAGTTTCCGGTGCGGATCTTCCGATACGATGAACCCTGATATCAGGGCGGCTGCGCCGGTACCCAGGTGCTGTACGCTGCTGTTGAGGCTCATAAAGCTGCCCCGGTTGGCCGATCCGGTTACATTACTCACAAGGGTTTGGGAGGTAACGGCCCGGCCGGTTGCCAGGGCAAACCAGATCGCGAAAAAGCCCAGCACCACCGAAAAGGGAAGTGAGGGCAGGTTGGTGATCAGGATTACCATGACAAAGGAAAGGGGTACGCAATAGACAAAGACTTTTAGTTTCCCAATACGGTCAGACAACCGTCCCAGGTAAACCGCCGCGATAAAAGAAGCCACCCCGCCCACGAGGTAGATCAGGGGCGTAACGGAACGGGGGTATCCTTTATTAAATTCCATATAGGGATTAATAAAGGGGATGATCAGGAAATGGCCCATCATCATCAGTCCTGAGAACAACAGGGCCAGCCCGGTGGATCTGGCAGTCAATGTTGCGAATAATTGTTTGCCTCTCCTCTCTCCGGCCTTACCGGTCTTCAGATGGTCCCGCAGCTGTGGTAGCTGGAAATAACAGAGAGGCCAGATCAGCACAGCGAGCAGGGCTACAAAGAGGAAGGGAACATGCCAGTCGTCCTTAAAAATATCAACCAGGTATAAAGAAAAAGTCACCCCGACAGAAGAAGCCACGGCAAAGGCGCTCATCACGGCTCCCATGGCGGCCCCCCTGCGTTCATAAGCAAAAAGATCCCCGATCATGGAAAGCACCTGTCCGCCGATGATCCCCCCGAAAATACCCGCCACGATCCTTGATACAAGGAGTAATTCATAGGACCGGGCAAAGCCACAGGCTGCGGTACCGATGATAAAGCCGCCATAGGTAAAGAGCAGTAGGCTTTTCCGTTCAAATTTATCAGCCAGGAAGGCCATCCATATCCCGGAAATAAAGGAGCTGATAGGATAGGAAGCGAGGAGGAGGCTGAATTGCCGGGGAGAGATACTGAAATGCGGCATCAGGTAATTCCCCAGTGGCATCATGATCATGAAGTCGAGGATATGGGTGAAATTAATTGCAGCGAGGAGAAATAATATGATCCGTTCCTTTTTATTCATGGAGGGCAAAGATTGGGAATAGCGGGGAGAAAAGCAAGTTGGAGGGAGAAAGCTGTGAGCGGCGAGCTGTGAGCGGTGAGCTACGAGTTGCGAGCAATTCACGTAAGAAAAGGAATTTTCTTTACTTGCTGGATTAGAGAGAAAGCTGCGAGCGGTGAGCTATGAGCTACGAGTTGCGAGCTGTGAGCAACGGGCAATTCATCTAAGAAATGGAATTTCCTGAGCCCGCTGGTTTAGGACTGGTACTATCCGGTAAGTCTCGTGGCTCGCAGCTCATACCTCGTAGCTTCACAGCCAGGGGCTTAACCGCCAGAAAACAAAAAAGCCTCTCATTGCTGAAAGGCTTTCTTAAGTAAAGCTGCGAGTTACGAGCCAAGAGTTGCGAGCAATTCATCTAAGAAACGGAATTTC